>NZ_JAUEPL010000059.1 GCF_030406405.1 Streptomyces ficellus | reverse complement strand
CGCTCCCGGCCGCGCCCGCGGCTCCGCGCCGGCCGCCGCCCCCGCGGCGCTTCCCGTACCGGCGCCTCCCGCCTCCGCGACCACGTACATGCTGCCGACCACCCCGCGACAGGGCCGGGGCCGCCGCTCCCTGCCCACCGCCCCGCGCGGCGGCAGCGCCCGGGAGTTCGTCAGGCGGCGGCCCCGCGTGGCGAGCGCCATCGCCGGGACCGTGGCCTTCTTCGCCGCCGTACTGATCGGCATGGCGCTGTTTTCGCCCGACAGCAGTTCCGCCGAGACGCCCCGGATGGAAGTCGCGGTCACCCCGAGCGCCGCCGGCGGGCAATGACCCCCGCGCGGGGGAGTGCGGCCCTTACGGCGCGTCGGACAGCTGGGGCATCTCGCCCTCGGTGGTCGTGATGTCGATGACCGAGAACAGGGCGCCCTGCGGGTCGCTCAGCGCGGCGAACCGGCCGAACGGGCTGCTCATCGGGCCGAAGCGCAGCACACCGCCGCGCTCGGTGGCCTTGGCCACCGCCGCGTCGCAGTTGTCGACGGTGAAGTACACATTCATGTACGGGGGGACTTCGGGCGGGAATTCGTCCGTCATTCTCATCCGGCCGAGGACCGGGTCCTCCCCCAGGCTGAAGACCCTGAAGTCGACCTCATCTGGGGTCTCCATCGTCTTCGCCCGGTAGGGGAAGACGGCGGGGAAGAAGGCGTCCGCCTTCTCCGGTTCCCGGGTGAAGATCTCGGCCCAGCAGTACGCCCCGGGCACCGCCTTCGCCTGGAACCCCTCGTGGGCGCCCGCCTGCCACAGGCCGAAGACGACGCCGCTGGGGTCACGGGCCAGCGCCATGGACCCGAAGTCGCCGACCTGCATCGGCTCCATCAGCAGTTCGCCGCCGTTCTCGCGGATCTTCCGCGCGGTGGCCGCCACGTCGGGGGAGGCGAGGTACAGGCACCACGCCGACTGGTCCTCGGCGCCGGGCATCGGCGGCACGACCGCCGCGACCGCCTTGCCGTCGGCGTACGCCTCCGTGTAGTCGCCGAACTCCGACGACGCCTCGCCGAAGGTCCAGCCCAGCACGTCACCGTAGAAACTCTTCGCGCCCTCCACGTCGGTGAACATCGCGTCCGCCCAGCAGGGCATGCCCTCGGGTAGTCCAGCCATGGTCTCGTCTCTTTCGCACTCGTTACGCGGTCGTGGTCGCGGTCGCGGTCGCGGTCGCGGTCCGGTTTCGCACCTTTTCCGCACTTCTCACGCTTGTCACGCAGTTCTCACGTTTCTCACGTTTGCCACGCTAACGAGCCCTACCCCGGTCCGCTCGCCGAACCGGTTGACGAGGTGTCATAATGCGAACGTAGCCCATCGTGCATCCCCCGTCGCGGTGGGCTACACCCCTGTCCGTACACGCCAACGGCCGTGCGGCACACGGGCAAGGGACTCCCCTCGTGACCCCCTGCCCGTGTTTTTTCGAGTTAACAGTGACGTAGAGTGCTTGCGCAAGTCTGTTCCTGACGCCGGCGCGGGATGCTCCCTTTGTCGCTGATGCAAAGACGCCAACGTTCTGTGTCGATTACAGTACGAGCCCGTTGACCGACTCGAACATCGCGCAACGTGGGGACCGGATGGACAACGCCGAAGAGCGCACGCCCGAACTGCGGACGTTGCGGCAGAAGGTCGAGTACATGGTCGAGAAGACCTTCCCGGGTCAGAAGGTCTCCGGCCGGGTCTTCGCCGACCTGGTCAAACAGCGCGGCGGCTCCCTCTCGCACAGCTATTTCTCCAACATCCTCGCCGGCAAGGTCACCCACCCCTCCGAGGACATCCTCAAGGCGCTCGGCCTCGGCTTCGGCGTCGACTGGCGCTTCTTCAAGGATGAATCGGAAATCGTCGACGATGTCGTCGCGGGCCTGCAATTCCTCGCGAGACGGCGCACCGGGGACATCAGCGGCGTCGCCGCCCGTGGCAATGACGACGACGGGCTTCCCGCCGAACTCCTCCGGTACGCCCTCTCCCTCCTGGAGGAGAACAAGGGGAACAAGGAGCCCAAGGGCCTCCGGACGGACCCCGGCGGCGCGGAACCCGGCCGGTGAACTCGCTGATCATCACGAGTCAAGAGGCCCATGCGCCAGCTGCGGAGAGAGTGCGAAGCCGGTCTCGCCGACCTGCCCATCCCCGCGCCCTTCAGCATCGAGGCCTGGTCGCCAACATGGAGGCCGCCCGGGGCCGCACCATCGTGCTGCGCGAACTGCCCGACCACCTGGCCCGGGTCAACGCCGCCTGCGGGCTGCGCCTCACGTCGGGCGGCACCAGCGTCGTCCTGTACCGCCGCCGGCCCACCGCGTACCAGACGCAGCACGTCATCCTGCACGAGCTGTGCCACGAGTGGTTCGACCACGGTACGACGCTCGACGCCGCCCAACTGCGCCGCCTCCTGACCGTGTTCGACACCTCGCTGATCTCCCGGGTGCTCGACTCGGGCGCCACCGTCCAGGCGCGTCCATCCCGGCGCTCAGCAAGGGGTGGCGGCGCGTGAGGCTGTGGCGGGCGCAGGCGAGGCTGCATCCGCTGTGGCGCGAGCTGATGGCCGCCTTCCCCGACCAGTCGGTGGACTCGGCGGTCGCCTCGGCCGTGGTGGCGCTGCTCTCGGTGGTGCACTCGCCCTGGTGGCTGGCGGCGTACGCGATGACCGTCGCCGTGTGCTGGTCACGGGTGGCGCTGCGGTACCACACGGTGGCGCAGACGGTCGCCGGTGCGTCGCTGGGCGCGGCGACGGCGGCGGGGTTCTGGCTGCTCTGACCCCTGGTACGGGCGCGTGGCTCAGCCGGCGGCCAGCAGCTCCGCCAGGAACGCGTCCAGCTCCTCCAGGCGCTCCTCGCCCGCCGGCACCGCCTTGTACGTCCGCTCCAGGAAACGCCACAGCGACGGCACCCACACCGTGAACAGGGCGGTGTGCAGCAGCTCGATACGGAGTTCCTCACGGGTGCCGTTGAGGTACGGCCACACGCGGACGTCACCCTCGCCCAACGGCTGCCGCATCCCCTCCCGCAGCATGTCGCGGTCCAAGCGCCACTCGGCGTACACGAAGCCGCCGTGTGTGAAGCCCACCGTGACCGCGTACGGATCGCTCGGGTCGTAGGTGAGGTGGGCCAGTACGGGGATCTCATGGCCGTCCGGCGAGAGCAGCCGCATGAAGATCTTGTCGCGCAGGACCGCGTCCATGTCGTTCCTCCAGGGGGTGCTGGCTGGTGACGGAACCCCCTTTCCAGTGCCCCGGGAACCAGCAGAAATGCGGGGGGCACGGGAGGCTGGGCGGGACGCGTGGGATGTGCCGCATATGGCCTATGCCCGCTCTTCGTATGGCTCGTCCGCACCTGCCTGGGGGTGCTGCCGGTACTCCGGTCGGCCGCACACCGCAAGCGGGCGGCAGGCCCCGTTCATACGGTGGCTGAATGATCGTCAGTTCTCTCGCTGCCGTCCTGCTGCTGGTGGTGTCCGCGTCCCCCGTCGCGGCCGCCGCCCCCCGGCCCGTCGAGCCCATGCCGCCGCCGGTGCCCGCGGTCGCCGCCCCGGCGCTCCTGCACCGCCCCGGTACGCAGGTCCGGCTGCCGCGCGGGGTGAAGGCCCCGCCCCGGCTGTCGGCCCGGTCGTGGCTGGTCGCCGACGCCCGTACCGGCGACGTCCTCGCCGCTCACGACGCGCACCGGCGCCTGCCGCCCGCCTCCACGCTCAAGGCGCTGTTCGCGCTGGCCGCGCTGCCCGACCTGTCCGCCGCGCGACAGCACACGGTCAGCGAACACGAGCTGCGGGGCATCGGGGAGGGCAGCAGCATGGTGGGCGTACGCCCCGAGGTCACCTACCGGATCGCCGACCTGTGGCGCGGGGTCTTCCTCGGCTCCGGCAACGACGCCGTACGCGTCCTCGCGGGCCTCAACGGAGGCTGGGAGGCGACCGTCCGCGAGATGCAGGCCACCGCCCTGGCGCTGGGCGCCCGCGACACCCGGGTGGTGTCCCCGGACGGGTACGACGCGCCCGGCCAGGTCTCGTCCGCGTACGACCTGGCGGTCTTCGGCCGGGCCGGGCTGGCGAACCCGGACTTCGCCCGCTACGCCGGCACGCCGTACGCCCGGTTCCCCGCCGGGCGGTGGACCTTCGGCATCCGCAACACCAACCGGCTGCTGACCGGCGCCGACGGGGTCGGCCGCTACCCGGGGATCCTCGGGATCAAGAACGGCTACACCAGCAACGCCGGCCACACCCTGATCGCCGCCGCCCGCAGGGGCCCGCGCACGCTGGTCGTCTCGGTGATGAACCCGCGCCGGGGCGGTCCGTACGCGGTCTACGAGGAGGCCAGGCAGCTGCTCGACTGGGGATTCGCGGCGGCGCCCCGTGTCCCGCCGGTCGGCTCGCTGCTCCCCCCGCGCGCCCCCGCCGCCCCGGTCGGCGCGGCGGCCCCCGCCGCACCGCCGCGCCGGGCCTCCCCGTCCCCCGTCACCACGGCCGCCGCGCCGCACACGGACGGCGGCCCCGGGCTCTTCCTCCCCCTGACCTTCGTCGGCTCGTCCTGCCTGGCGGCGGCCACGCTCTGGCTGGTCCGCCGCCGGACGGCCGGTTGACCGCGTCGGCGGGTCCAGGTCGAGCGCGCGGTAGCGGGCGCGTACGGACCGCACGGCCCCGAGGCGGTCCCTACCGGACCGGTGTATGCCCCGTTCAGTTCGGGACGACCGCGCTCACCTCGAAGACCTCGCCGCATACCTGGAAGGACCGGGCCGGGGTGCTGAGCGCCGCCGTCTCACCCGGGGCGTACACCGTGATGCGCGAGGCGGGTGGGCGGCAGGGCCGGTCGGAGACGCCCTTGGCGACCGTGTGCAGGGTGGCGACGCCGGTCTCGCCCGGGGCGAGCACCACCGCCGTGGGGCGCGGCCCGGCCTGGCGGGTGGCGGGCGGGCCGATCGGCTCGCCGGATGCCGTGAGCAGGGAGACGCCGGGGTGGCCCTTGAGGGTGCAGGGCGCGGTCCCGGTGTTGGTCAGCAGGAGCGGCAGGTGGATGTCGCCCGCGCCCGGCTCGGCCCGCCCGAGGGCCAGATCCAGCCGGTCGGCGGTGCAGCGCGCGGACGCGGCGGCCGGTTCGGTGCGCGGGGGAGTCTCGTACGAGGCGGGGGGCGCGCCCTTGTCCGTCCCGCCGACCTGAGCGCCGCACCCGGCCAGGAGCGCCCCGCTCAGGGCGCCCACGAACGCGGCCAGGATCAGTGGACGTGGGCCTCGACATGTCATGTCCATCCGGGTGCCCGCGCCCGGCACGGCGTAACCGCCGCTACCGGTCGGTCGCCCGTGACATGGCGGCCCGGACGCGGGAGCGTAGGCCCGGCGCACGAACAAGCCGCGCGAGCCGATGGAGGAGACCGTCATGCCCATCCCTGTGATCCTGGACTGCGACCCCGGGCACGACGACGCCTTCAACATCATGCTGGCCGCCGCCCACCCGGCCATCCACCTGCTCGCCATCACCACCGTCGCCGGGAACGCCACCGTCCGGAAGACCACCCTCAACGCCCGCCGTGTGTGCACCGTCGCCGGGATCGAGGGCGTACCGATCGCCGCCGGGCGCGCCCGGCCGCTGCACGGCGCGGGCATCGTGGCCGGGAACATCCACGGCGACTCCGGGCTCGACGGCCCCGGCTTCGGCGAACCGACCGTCCCGCTCGACCCGCGCGACGCCATCACGCTCATCCGCGAAACGCTGCTGGCCCACCCGGAGCCCGTCACCCTCGTACCGACCGGCCCGCTCAGCAACATCGCCGCGTTCCTGCTCGCCCACCCGTCCCTGGCCGCCGAGCGGGTCGAGCGGATCGTGCTGATGGGCGGCTCCACCGGGCGCGGAAACCGCCACCCGGCCGCCGAGTTCAACATCCTCGCCGACCCCGAGGCCGCCGACATCGTGTTCTCCAGCGGCCTGGACGTCACCATGATCGGGCTGAACGTCAGCCACCAGGTCCCGGCCACCGCCGATGTCCTCGCCCGCCTGGAAGCCCTCGGCACGCCCCTGTCGCGGCTGTGCACCGACCTCCTGACGTACTTCGGCACCACCTACCGCGAGGTGTTCGGCTTCGAGGCCCCGCCCCTGCACGACCCGCTGACCGTCGCGCACCTCATCGACCCGGACCTGATCACGCTGGTCCACGCCCCGGTCGCCATCGAACTGACCGGCACCCACACGCGCGGCGCCACGGTCGTCGACCTCGACGGCGTCACCGGCCGCCCCGCCAACGCCCGCGTCGGCACCGCCGTCAACGCCCCCGCCTTCTGGGACCTGATCATCGACGCGGTACGCACGCTCGGGTGACGACGTACCCCTTAGACGGCGCCCTCCGCCGCCGCCCCGACGAACGCGGCGAAGGCCTTCGGCGTCACGGTGAAGGCGGGGCCTTCGGACCGCTTCGAGTCGCGTACGGCGACGTGCGCGGTGAGGTCTGCGACCTCCACACAATCACCGCCGGTGCCGCCGCTGTACGAGGACTTACGCCAGGCGGCGGTGCCGAGGGGTGCGCACTCGATGCAGTCGCCGCCGTTGGTGCTGCTGTAGCTCGACTTACGCCACTGTGCGCCCGTCAGGTCCTGGCTGGTGCCCATAGCGTTCCTCCATTACGCGCGCGATCAGTGCCGCCGAGTCCTCGGGAGAGAGTCCGGCGGCCTGCAAGCGAGCGTAGCCCAGCGAACGCTTCCTGATCAGGTCGGAATTGGCACTCATGTGCGGGCAGTCGTAACCGTCCGCGTAGAAGAGGTCGGGGTCACCGTCAAAGCGTAGGAGGTTGAAGGCACCGATCGTCCCCGCGTGTTGACCTACCGAGAGCGGCAGCACCTGAATCTGCACCCACTGCCTCTCGCGGAAGTTCAGCAGGTGCGCGAGTTGGTCGCGCATGACCTCGCGGCTGCCGATTTCTCGGAGCAGGAGGGCCTCATCCAGCACCACACAGAGCACCGGCGGCTGTTGGCGCTCCAGGATGCGCTGGCGGTCGAGCCGGGCGGCCACCATCTCGTCCACCTTGTCAGCGTGATCGACTTCCAGCAGCGCCCGGGCGTACGCCTCGGTCTGGAGCAAGCCGTACACGACTTGCGTCTGGAAGGTCGAGATGTACGTCGCCCGCGCTTCCATCTCCGCGTACGGCTGGAACCAGTGGGGCAGTTGGTGCCGCATCACCAGCCCATGCAGCCGCGTCAGTATCCCTCCCGTCATGAGCGCCGCGTCCACGCGTTCCGAGAACTCCCGTGTCGGTACCCGCCTCGCCAGCTCGATCATGCCGACGAGCGAGCCGGTGACGAAGATGCAGTCCCCGAGCTGCTTCTGGCTCATGTTCGCCGCCTCCCGCAGGCGGCGCAGCTCCGCGCCGTAGTAGTCCAGCGGGGACGCGCTCGGGTCCAGGTCGCGGATGTTGTGCGTCGTCATGGTGGCTGAGGGTAATCGCCCGACCGCGTACAGGTGACCTGAATCACTCAACTGGCCACTTCTCGCCAGAAGATGGCGGGCGCGGCAGGAAGTGCCGCGTCCGGTGCAGGAAGCTGACATGCGCGTCCGGCCCGACGCTGCTGTTGCGGTGGCATCGTCTTCCTCGTCAGAACGACCCGGCAGGTCAAGGGGGAACAAGTGAACGCGCAGTCCCGGCGTCATGCGGTTCGTGTCAGGTCCATCGTCGTCCTGGCCGTCTCCGCCGTCATCGTCTGGGGATCGACAGGTGTGGCCGGTGCCGCCGCGGAGCAGCGGTCGTCGCTGTCGATGACAGAGCGCGAGCACTCTTCGCACGGCCTGGTGGGGCGGGCGCTCGAACACTTCTGTGAGAAGCATTCGGGCGACCGTAAGCCGCCTCCGCCTTTCGACCGGCTCTGCAAGCCGGTCAACGGATGGCAGTGAACTGACGGACCAGAGAAGAAAAACAAACGGGAGATAACAGTGAAGAAGGCAATTGCCGGTGCCGGTGTGGTTCTCGGCGGCGTCGCCGCCCTGCTGGCCACCCAGGCTCCGGCTCAGGCGGCCGCGCCGTCCGTGACGGCCACCGCGGCCGTGCAGACGGTGGAGTCGAAGACCGACGTGAAGCCGAGGTGGATCGGTTCGGTCGCCAAGGCCGCCGTCGTCCACGGCAAGGCGCTGGCCGGCACGCAGGCCATCCGCAGCCAGGTCGGCAACGTCGCCCGCATCGCCAGCCTCGGTTCCGCCCCGGCGGACACCACCAGCAAGGGCGCGGCGTCCGTCGAAGAGGTCTTCGACAAGTGACGAGTCATCTCGTGATCAGGAGGGTGGTGCTGCTCTGCGGCGCCGCCCTCCTGGGCCTTCATTTCGCTGTCGCCGCTTTCTCCCAGGCTCCCGCCACCCCCTTGAAGGTCCGGCACTTCGACAAGGTGAAGGGCTACCTGGATCCCTACTTCGTACAGAACTGGATGCTTTTCGCGCCCGATCCCCTCGCCGACGACCGGGGCGTGCTGGCCCGGGCGCAGTGCCGGGACGGGCGGGTCACCGACTACCACGACGTCACCACTCCCTATGTGCGCAAGGCGCAGGAGAGCAGGTTCTTCCCTTCCCGGATGTCGCGGCTCGTGTCGGCGCCCATGCAGTCCATCAACGCGACCGACCCGCTGCTCGACCGGCTGCGGGAGAAGCACAAGGACGGGAAGGGCAAGGTCCAGTTGATGCCGGAGGAGCAGAAGGCGCAGGACAACGCGGTCCGCTTCCTCGCCCGCTACTCCCTGACCCAGATGCCCGACGCCTGCGGCGGTGACCCCCAGCGCGTCCAGGTGCGGATGTATGTGCGCGAACTGCCGGCCTGGTCCAAGCGCGACGCCCCGGTGAAGCCGGGCGAGGACCCGGTGCAGGTGCAGGACTTCGACTGGCTGAAGGCGGACGAACTGCGGTGATCACCTCCCTCCGCGCGCGGCTGCGCGCCTCGAAGAGCCGTTCCCTGACGTCGATCGACCAGTTCGGCTCGACGCCGTTCGCCGTCCTGGGCGTCTCCGGGACGCGGGCACTGCTCGGCTTCGTCGGCTTCATGTTCTACGTCTCGCAGTACGCGGACCGGCACTATCTCTTCGGCCCCTCGGGCGTCGAGTCCTGGAGCCGTTTCCTGACGATCCTGGAGGAGACGGACACCTACAGCCTCTACGCGGTCAGCACCTCGACCGCCTGGTTCGAGTTCCTCTTCCACCTCGGCATGCTGCTGGCGCTCGCCGTCACGCTGGGTGTCGGAGGGCGGCCGGTGCTCGCCCTGCACGGGGTGTTCCTGTGGTCGGTCTACCAGCGCGACCAGTTCCTGCTGGACGGCGGCGACAACCTCGCCTATCTCGTCATCCCCATGCTGCTGCTGACCCGCTGCTACGACCGGCTCTCCCTGACCAGTGGCCTGGCGGAGCGGGTCAAGGACCGCCTGCCCGGCGGACTGCGCGCCACGCAGAACCCCCTGCACAACCTGGGTGTGCTCGCCATCGCGGTGCAGATCTGCCTGGTGTACGTCACGAGCGGGCTGTACAAAGTGCAGGGCAAGCTGTGGCAGGACGGCACGGCGCTCTTCTACATCATGCGCATCCCGGAGTTCGAACTCCCCGGCTGGTCCCGCCTGGTGTACGACAACGACCTGCTGGTGATCGGCGGAACGTACGCCACCACCCTGTTCCTGGTCTACTTCCCGCTGGGCGTGCTCGTGCCGAAGCTGCGTCCCTGGGCCGCTCTCGCGTCGATCGGGTTCCATCTGTCGATCGCCTTCTTCATGGGCCTGACCGGGTTCGCCCTGACGATGGTGGCCTGCGACCTGATCTTCCTGAGCCGGCCGCTCGGCGCGGGCGTCCGGCTGGCGTACCGCCTCCGGGAGCGCGTCGGGTCCCTCGCGGGACAGCGGGCCGGATGGCCGAAACAGCCCGCCGTAACGGCGGCGCGGACGGCCTCTGCCGAGAATGCAGGCTGATCGTCCGGGCGCAGGCGGCCGTGCCGCCCGCCCGGACGGGCCGTAATACACACGAGCGGGAGTCAACTGTGGCGATGGTCGGACTGTTCTGGATCACTGCGGAGGCGGTGTACGTGGGTGCCCCGCCCGGCACCGAGGGCCGTGGTGTGCGGCTGACCGGTGAGGGCGTGGAAGCCGCCGGGCCCGATGGCTCGCGTACCTGGACGTGGGCCGAGCTGCGCTCGGCGACGGTCGAGGGCGCCCCGGTGAGCAGCGCGTCCCGCCGCCGGCTGTCGCTGGCGGTGGAGACGGTGCTCACCGCCGCGCTGGGGGGCACGGGCGAACCGCCCGAGATGATCGTGCGGCTCGACACCGCGGACGGTGTCGTGGAGTTGCCCGTCCACTCGGCCGCCGCCGGTGCGTACGAACCCGAGGAGGCCGCCCTCTCGCAGGAGCTGCTGGCCCGGTTCGCCGACGGCACCGCTTCCCCGCTGACCCTCATGGAATGGGGCAGGAACGCCGACGGCTCGACGCCGAAGCCGGCGGAGCGCCAGGCGCTGCTGAGGGAGTGGGCCGGCACATGAGGCGGTTGCTGCGCCCCGCGCCGCTCTGCGCGATCACCGGCGGCGGGTTGGTGCGCGCCGAGCACGGCCATGACCCGGACGCGTACGTCGAGATCGGCTCCTTCACCAAGGTGCTCACCGGCACGCTGCTGGCCCGGCTGGCCGAGGCCGGGCGGCTCGACGCCGACGACCGGCTGACCGGGTGGCTCCCGGCCGTTCCCGCCACCTCCGGCATCACCCTGCGGCAGCTGGCCGACCACACGTCGGGCCTTCCCCGGCTGCATCCGCTGCCGTCCTCGACCGATCCGCGCGATCCGTACGCGACCCTCGGCGCCGAGGAGTTCGACCGGATACTGCGGCGGCTGGACGAGATCGCGGTGCGGCGGCCCGGGGCCACCGAGGAATACTCCAACCTCGGTTACGCCGTGCTCGGCGCCGCCCTGGAGGCGGCGGGCGGCGGCACGTACGAGGATCTGCTGCGCGAGTACGTGCTCGGCCCGCTGGGGGTGGCCGAGGTCACGGCCCGGCCGCCCGCCGACCGGACTCTGACCGCGCGTGGCCTGTTCGGGCGGCCCCGCGCGCCGTGGACCATGACCGGCCCCATCCTGCCCGCCGGCGGCCTGTGGGCCACCCCCCGGGCCGTTGCCGCCCTGGTGACCGGCCTGCTGGTGGACCGGGCGCTGGGCGGGCCCGCGCTGTCCTGGCAGAGCGCGGGCGAACTGCGCTGGCACAACGGAGCCACCCGGGACGCCTCCGTCTTCGCCGGTGCCTTTCCCGGCACCGGCGTCTGGGCGGTGGTGCACCGGCTCGGCGGCCGGCCCGCCGGCACGGACCGGGCCGGGCTGAAGCTGCTCGCCGAGGCGAAGAAGGCCCCGCAGGGCCGACAAGCACCGAGAGGCCGATGAAGGGATGACGGACGTCGACGTCGCTGTCGTCGGCAGCGGCCCCAACGGACTGGCCGCCGCGGTCACCATGGCCCGCGCCGGTCTGCGCGTCGAGATCCACGAACGCGCCGGCGACGTCGGCGGCGGCCTGCGCACGGCCTCGCTGTTCGACAGCGAGGTCGTGCACGACCTGTGTGCCGCGGTCCACCCCATGGCCGCCGCCTCGCGGTTCTTCCGCGAGTTCGGCCTGACCGCCCGGGGGGTGGACCTGCTGCACCCCGAGATCAGCTACGCCCACCCGCTCGACGGCCGGCCCGCCGCCCTCGCCCACCGCGACCTCGCCGCCACCTGCGCCGGACTCGGCGCGGACGGCGCGCGGTGGCGGCGGCTCATGGCACCCCTGGTCGAGCACAGCGAGGGTGTCGTCGACTTCATGCTGTCCGCGCAGCGCTCCCTGCCCGGTGACCTCACCGCCCCGGCGCTGCTGGCCCCGCGGGTGCTGCGCCACGGCGGCCCCTTCCACGGCTTCGCCACCGAGGAGGCGGCGGCCCTGCTCACCGGGGTGGCCGCGCACGCGGTGGGCCGGCTGCCGAGCCTCGCCTCGGGCGCGATCGCCGTCATGCTCGGGCACCTCGGGCACGGCACGGGCTGGCCGCTGCCGAGGGGAGGCAGCGCCGCCATCGCCCGGGCGCTCACGGACGACCTGGCGGCGCACGGCGGCCGTATCCGCACGGGGTCGCCCGTGGGGGACCTGCGCGAGCTGAAGGGCGCGCGGACCGTCCTGCTGGACGTGGCGCCCAAGGGGTTCCTCACCCTCGCCGGGGGCCGCCTGCCGGACCGCTACGCGCGCGCCCTGGCCCGCTTCCGGTACGGCCCCGGCGCGGCGAAGGCCGACTTCCTGGTCTCCGCGCCGGTCCCCTGGCGCGACCCGGACGTCGGCCGCGCCGGTACGGTCCACCTGGGCGGCGACCGCGCCACGATCCTGCGGCAGGAGACCCGGGCGGCGCGCGGCGTCCCGACCCGCGAACCGTTCGTCATGCTCGTCGACCCCGCCGTCACCGATCCGGGCCGGGCCGTGCGCGGCAGGCGGCCGGTATGGGCGTACGCGCACGTGCCCAACGGCGACACCCGCGACCCGCTGCCCATGATCCGGGCCGCGATCGAGCGGCACGCGCCCGGCTTCACGGACACGGTGCTGGCCGAACGGGCGGTCACCGCCGCCGGGTTCGAGGCCTACAACCCCAACTACGTGGGCGGCGACATCCTGGCGGGGGCCGTCACCCTCGGCCAGTCGCTGCTGCGCCCGGTGCCGCGTGTCGACCCCTACCGGACCCCCCTGCCCGGCGTCTACCTGTGCTCGGCGTCCACGCCGCCCGGCCCCGGCGTTCACGGCATGGCGGGCTACTGGGCGGCGCGTTCGGCCCTGCGCCGCGAGTTCGGCATCCGTACGGCTCCGGATCTCGGTCCCGCGTCATGAGCGGCGGCAACGGCCGCCCGGACGTGCGCATCCGGGTCGTGCGCCGGGGTGCGGACGCGCCCGCCGCGCCCTTGACCGTGATCCGCCTGCTGGCCCTGCTCCCGCCGGAATGGCCGTGCGCCACGCGCGTGTCCGCCGACCGGATCACCCTGTGGGTCGGAGTGGCCGAGGACACCGCCCGCGCGGCGGTGGCACAGGCGCTCGGGGACCGCGCACTGCGCGGCTGGTGCCTGCCGGACGCCTCCCGGGACGCGTCCCCGGACGCCGCTGCGGACTGATGTCGCGGACTGATGTCGCGGACTGATGGCGCCTTCCACCCCGGCCGTGCGCCGCAGGGTTCAGATCCAGCCACGTTCGCGGGCCAGCAGGGCGGCCTGAGGCCGGCCCGCCGCACCCAGCAGCTGCATCAGGTCGGCGATATGGCGCCGGTAGGTGCGCACGGAGATGCCGAGCTCGCGCGCGCCGATCTCGTCCTTGCTGACCCGGCACATCGACGCCAGCACCCGCTGTTCCAGTTCGGTGGGGTGGTCCGTGGCCCCGCCGTCGTCGTCCTGCGGCGGCAGGGGCTCCGCCTCGCTCCAGATCTTCTCGAACAGGGCGAGGACATTGGCGACGAGGCCGTCCTCGCGGGCCAGCAGCGCGCCGCGCGTGGTGTCATCGGGGTCGGCGGGCACCAGTGCGGTGCTGCGGTCGTAGACGAGGATGCGCTCGGTGACGCTCGGCGCGACCCGGATCAGCGCGCCCTGCGAGGCCAGTTCGCGCAGATAGCCGGCGGTGGGCGGATGGTCCAGCGCGGTGCGCGGCAGGACGCTGCGGATGCGCACGCCGCGTCGCAGGCAGCGCTGGTCGAGGGGGCGGGCGTGCGCGATGTTCTCGGGGGTCAGCTCGCCGTACGGCTCGACGGAGAGGATCTCCTCGCGGGCGAAGAAGGCCAGATCGTCGATCCGGGCACGGATCAGCTCGACGTCCGCCAGCCGTTCGACGCACGGTGCGGCGACGCCGTCCCTGGCCTGCTCCTGCCGCAGTTCGGCGACGAGGTGGCGGGACTGGGTGACCCGGGCCAGCTCCTCGTGGAGCTCGCGCAGGCGCAGGTCGGTCAGACGGTCCACGGCCGTCTCCGGGTCGGCGGCCGCCAGCGCGTCCGGTCCGGTGCGGTTCAGCACGCCCAGCGCGCACAGGCGGAGCACGCTCTCGCCGACCTCCTGCCGCGGCAGGCCGAGCAAGGTGTGGATCTCGTCCTCGGAGGTGTGCGGGTTTCTCAGGAAGTGCCGGTACACCGCCTCCTGCGCGGCCGTTATCCCCAGCCCGGACATGTCTGTTCTCATCGCGTCGCGCCCCCGTCGTTCGCCACCTCGAACGGCCGTGTGCGATGGGCAGGATGGTCGGTCCCGCGCCGGTCAGGAGGCCGTCCCAGCGTGATTGGCCTGGAGTCTAACTCGGGGATATGACAGGCTGGTTCGCTATTTTCCCGCCGCCCCCTCCGGCCGCCGTGGCCACGCCGTCCGGCCGGGGATCAAGGAGTCGCCGATGACCGCGCACCCCGCGGTGTCCCTCGCCCGCTCCCAGCGTTCGCTGGGCGACCCGGGCCTGCGCTACCCGCTCCATCCACCGCTCCTGCGGGGCTGCCCGCGCACGGCGACGGCCGACATGGTCTACCCGGTCGAGGTGGACTACGCCTACGAGGACACCCCGGCGGACCTGTTCACGCGCCCCATGGGCGGCGGCGGGCTGGAGCGGTGGGCGCCGTTGCTCCCGCCGCTCGACGCGCCGGGGCTCGGCGAGGGCGGTACCGCGCTCGTTCCCCTCGGTGACGGGCTGTGGATCAAGGACGAGTCGCGCAACCCCACGTGGAGCCATAAGGACCGGCTCAACCGGGTCGCGGTCAGCGCGGCCGTCCGGGTGGGCGCCAAAGGCATCGCGGTGGCCTCCTCCGGCAACCACGGCGCCTCCGCCGCCGCCTACGCCGCGCGGGCCGGGCTGCGCTGCGTCGTCCTGACGTCGGCCGGTACGCCCCCGGCGGTGGCCTCCTTCCTCCAGGCGTACGGAGCGGACGTGTTCGCCGTTCCGCAGGAGGCCCGCTGGCCGCTGCTCGCCGAGATCGGCGACCGGCTCGGCTACCACACCGTGAGCAACCTGACCCGTACGCACACCGGTCACCCCTTCGGACCGGAGGGGTACAAGACCATCGCGTACGAGATCCATGGCGAACTGGGGGTTCCGGCCGCGGTCTTCGTCCCCACGGGCTACGGCGAGCTGCTGTTCGGTGTCTGGAAGGGTTTCCGCGAGCTGCGCGACCTGGGCGTGACGGACACGGTGCCCCCGGTGTTCGGCTGCGAGCCGGCGACCGGCGGCCCCTTGGCGGCGGCGATCAGGACCAGGGCTCCGGCGGCCGTCATCGAGGTCGGTACCACCGGCGCGTACGCGATCGACTGCGCGGCGGGCGGCAACCGTGCCGTCCGTGCGGTACGCGACAGCGGGGGTGACGCGCTGCTGGTGACGGACGAGGAGCTGACCCGGGCCCGGGACGAACTGGCCGGGCAGGGCGTGTGGGCGGAGTTGTCGGCCGCGGCGGGGCTGGCGGGGTTCCGGCAGTGGGCGGCCCGGGAGGGTGACGTCGACGGACCGGTGGTGTGCGTGTCCACCTCCAGCGGCTTCAAGGACCTCGGGGTGGGCGGCACACCGCTCCAACCGATCGAGCCGACCTGGGAAGCGGTTTCCCGGGCGCTGGGCCGGGCGTAACCAGGGTGTCAGAGGAGCAGCTGGGCGTACGAGCGCGGGTGGGCGGCCAGGTGTTCGCGCAGCGTCATCGGGGCGTGGCCGGTGAGGCGCCGGGCGACGCGGCGGCCAAGGCGGCCGCTCACCCCGGTGATCGCGGTGACTACCCGCTCAGCCGTGCACCTCGGTGACCGCCAGCACGCGCGTGGTGATCCGCCCGTCCGGCGTGCGCTCCGGGTCCGCCAGGTAGGCGCGGTAGGCGTCCTCGGAGGGGAACGTCAGCAGGTGCAGCTCCGACAGCCCGTCCGCCGTGCGCAGCCGCCGCTCCAGCCGGCCGCCGTGGCGGGGCAGCAGCGCGAGCACGCCGTCCTCGTGCCCCCGGGCCTCCTCGACCGCGTCCGCCGGGTAATCCAGCACCACGGCCACCTGGAACAGCGGCGTGGCGGACGGCGACGGCTCCAGTGACTTCTGGAAGTACACGTCCACGTGCCCGCCCGGTACCCCTTCGACGCGGCCCGTCTCGACGTACCCGAGGCGCCGGTAGAAGGGCGGTGCCTGGAAGGAGTACGAGGAGACGGTCATATGGCCGCAGCCGCGCCGCCGCGCCTCGTCCTCCGCCGCGCGCATCAGCCGGGTGCCGAGCCCGGTGCCGCGCTGGTCCTCGCGGACCCACAGCATGTCGACCGCGCCGAGGCCGCCCCAGGTCCAGCCGGTCAGCCCGCCGATCAGCTCGCCCGACTCGTCGTCCGTGGCCCGGACGGACAGCTCGGCGTGGTCACCGGCCCCGGTCGCGGCGGTGTTGAACGCGGTCAGTTCCTCGTCGAGTCGATCCGACAGCTCCTCGTCCTCACCGCCGACCGTGATGCTCATTCGCCCTCCAGATCGCCCTCGGCCTCCAGGAACACCTGCCGCAGCTCCTCCAGCACGCGCGGGTCGGGCTTCGCCCACATGCCGCGCGACTCCGCCTCCAGGAGCCGTTCGGCGATGCCGTGCAGCGCCCACGGGTTGGCCTCCTGGAGGAAGGCGCGGTTCTCCTGGTCCAGTACGTACGTCTCGGTCAGCTTGTCGTACATCCAGTCGGCGACGACGCCGGTCGTCGCGTCGTACCCGAAGAGGTAGTCCACCGTCGCGGCCAGCTCGAACGCGCCCTTGTAGCCGTGGCGGCGCATCGCCTCGATCCAGCGCGGGTTGACCACGCGGGCGCGGAAGACGCGGGAGGTCTCCTCGACCAGCGTGCGGGTGCGGACCGTCTCGGGGCGGGTCGAGTCGCCGATGTACGCCTCGGGGGCCGTGCCCTTCAGCGCGCGGACCGTGGCGACCATGCCGCCGTGGTACTGGAAGTAGTCGTCGGAGTCCGCGATGTCGTGCTCGCGGGTGTCGGTGTTCTTGGCCGCCACCGCGATGCGCTTGTACGCCGTTTCCATCTCGGTGCGGGCGGGCCGGCCGTCGAGTTCGCGGCCGTACGCGTAACCGCCCCACACCGTGTAGACCTCGGCGAGGTCCGCGTCGGTGCGCCAGTCGCGCGAGTCGATCAGCTGGAGGATGCCCGCGCCGTACGTACCCGGCCGGGAGCCGAAGATACGGGTGGTGGCGCGGCGTTCGTCGCCGTGCTCGGCGAGGTCGGCCCGCGTGTGGGCGCGTACGAAGTTGTCGGCGTCCGGCTCGTCGAGGGAGGCGGCGAGGCGGACCGCGTCGTCCAGCAGGCCGATGGTGTGCGGGAACGCGTCACGGAAGAAGCCGGAGATGCGCAGCGTGACGTCGACGCGCGGGCGGCCCAGCTCGGCGAGCGGGATGGGCTCCAGGCCGGTGACCCGGCGCGAGGCGTCGTCCCAGACGGGGCGGATGCCGAGCAGGGCGAGGGCTTCCGCCACGTCGTCGCCGGCGGTGCGCATCGCGCTCGTACCCCACAGGGACAGGCCGACGGAGGTGGGCCAGTCGCCGTTGTCGGTGCGGTAGCGGGTCAGGAGCGAGTCCGCGAGGGCCTGGCCGGTCTCCCAGGCGAGGCGGGAGGGGACGGCCTTGGGGTCCACCGAGTAGAAGTTGCGGCCGGTCGGCAGCACGTTGACCAGGCCCCGCAGCGGGGAGCCGGACGGGCCGGCCGGGACGAAGCCGCCGTTCAGGGCGTGGACGGCGTGGTCCAGCTCGTGGGTGGTGGCGGCGAGGCGCGGGACGACCTGGCGGGCGGCGAAGTCGAGGACCGCGGCGACGGCCTGGTCGTACCCCTCCGCCACGGAAGCGACTGCGGCCGGGTTCCAGTCGGCGGCCTCCATCGCCTCGACCAGGGCGCGGGCCTTGGCCTCGGCCTCGTCGGCGGTCGTGCGCGTGGCGGCCGACTCGTCCAGGCCCAGCGCCTCGCGCAGGCCGGGCAGGGACTGCGTACCGCCCCAGATCTGGCGGGCGCGGAGGATGGACAGGACCAGGTTGACGCGCTCGGGTCCGGTCGGGGCGCCGCCCAGGACGTGCAGGCCGTCGCGGATCTGGGCGTCCTTGACCTCGCAGAGCCAGCCGTCGACGTGGAGGAGGAAGTCGTCGAAGCCGTCGTCGTCCGGCCGGTACTCCAGGCCGAGGTCGTGGTCGAGCCGGGCGGCCTGGATCAGCGTCCAGATCTGGGCGCGGATGGCGGGCAGCTTGGCCGGGTCCATGGCGGAGATCTGCGCGTACTCGTCGAGCAGCTGCTCCAGGCGGGTGATGTCGCCGTACGACTCGGCCCGCGCCATCGGCGGCACCAGGTGGTCGATGAGGGTGGCGTGGGCGCGGCGCTTGGCCTGGGTGCCCTCGCCCGGGTCGTTGACCAGGAACGGGTAGATCAGCGGGATGTCGCCGAGCGCGGCGTCGGGGCCGCAGGCGGCGGACAGGCCCGCGTTCTTGCCGGGCAGCCACTCCAGGTTGCCGTGCTTGCCGAGGTGGACCATGGCGTCCGCGCCGAAACCGCCGTCGCTCCGCGGGGTGGCGATCCAGCGGTAGGCGGCCAGGTAGTGGTGCGACGGCGGCAGATCGGGGTCGTGGTAGATCGCGATCGGGTTCTCGCCGAAGCCGCGCGGCGGCTGGATGAGGATGAGCAGGTTCCCCCGCCTGAGGGCGGCGAGCACGATGTCGCCCTCGGGATTGCGGGAGCGGTCGAGGAACATCTCGCCGGGCGGCGGGCCCCAGTGCCGCTCGACGTTCTGGCGCAGCTCCTCGGGGAGGGTGGCGTACCAGCGCCGGTAGTCGGCGGCCGGGATACGGACCGGGTTGCGGGCGAGCTGTTCCTCGGTCAGCCAGTCCTGGTCGTGGCCGCCCGCCTCGATGAGGGCGTAGATCAGCTCGTCGCCGCCGCCCGAGACCAGGCCCGGGATCTCCTCCCCGGGCCCGAAGTCGTAGCCCTCCTCGCGCAGTCGGCGCAGGAGCGCGACGGCGGAGGCGGGGGTGTCCAGGCCGACCGCGTTGCCGATGCGCGAGTGCTTGGTCGGGTACGCGGAGAGGACGAGGGCCAGGCGCTTGTCGGCGTTCGGGATGTGGCGCAGGCGCGCGTGCCGTACGGCGATCCCGGCGACGCGGGCGGCCCGCTCGGTGTCCGCGACGTACGCCGGCAGGCCATCGGCGTCGATCTCCTTGAAGGAGAAGGGGACGGTGATCAGGCGGCCGTCGAACTCGGGGACGGCGACCTGGCTGGCGGCGTCGAGCGGCGAGAGGCCCTCGTCGTTCTCCTCCCACGCGGAGCGCGAGCCGGTCAGGCACAGGGCCTGGAGGATCGGTACGTCGAGCGCGGCGAGCGCGCCCGCGTCCCAGGCCTCCTCGTCACCGCCCGCCTGGGCCTCGGCGGGCTTGGTGCCGCCGGCGGCGAGGACGGTGGTGATGACGGCGTCGGCGGTGCGCAGGGTGTCCAGCAGCTCCGGCTCGGGAGCGCGCAGGGAGGCGACGTACAGGGGGAGCGGCTGGGCGCCCGCGTCCTCGATGGCGTCGCACAGGGTGTGGATGAAGGCGGTGTTGCCGCTCATGTGGTGGGCGCGGTAGTAGAGCACGGCGACGGTCGGGCCGGTGGTGTTCCTCGCGGTCCGCTCCAGCGGTCCCCAGGTGGGCGCGGCGGCCGGGGGCTCGAAGCCGTGCCCGGTGAGCAGGACGGTGTCGGACAGGAACCGGGCGAGCTGCTCCAGGTTGTCCGGGCCGCCGTGGGCGAGGTAGGCGTGCGCCTCGGCCGCGATGCCGATGGGGACCGTGGAGGTCTCCATGAGCTGGGCGTCGGGGGCCTGTTCGCCGGTGAGCACGACGAGCGGGACCTGCGCGTCGCGGAGGGTCTGGAGGCCGTCTTCCCAGGCGCGGATGCCGCCGAGGAGACGTACGACGACGAGGTCGGCGCCGTCGAGGAGACCCGGGAGGTCGTCCAGCGGGAGGCGGGCGGGGTTGGCGAACCGGTACTCGACGGGACCGCCGGCCGCGCGGGCGCTCAGCAGGTCGGTGTCGGAGTGCGACAGCAGCAGGATCACAGCGTGCCGGGCCTTCCTCGGGGTGTCCTCGCCCCGGGTGGTCGTGGGTGGCGGGAGTTCCTGACTCGCCCGGCAGCCGCCGGGCTCACAGTGGCGGGACCGCGCCGGATTCGCACCGGGCTTCCTCCCTAGGGCCCTGGGACCCTGTGCCGTTTGCATAGTAGAGGCTGCGCGTATGCTCGCCGCCATGCCGCCCAGCTCACCAAACCCCCAGGACCGGGGCGAAGCTCACATACGGGACCGCGTACCGGACCGCGTACGTGAGCGCGGTGACGCCTGCCCCGGTGCGCTCCGGCTGCACCGGGCCGACGACGGCGCGCTGGCCCGGCTCCGCATCCCGACCGGCGTACTGACGCCCCGTCAAGTCCGTGTCCTGGCCGACGCGTCGGACCGCCTGGGCGACGGGCACCTGTCCCTGACCTCGCGCGGCAACGTGGAGTTGCGGGGCCTGGGCGAAGGCTGCGGGCTCCAGCTGGCGGACGCGCTGCGGGAGGCGGGCCTGCTGCCGTCCGAACGGCACGAGCGGGTACGGAACATGGTGGTCTCACCCCTCGCCGGCGCGCAGGTGCGGGCGTGGGCCGCGCGCCTGGACGAGCTGCTGTGCGCCGAGGACTGGACGACCGAACTGTCCGGCCGCTTCCTGTTCGCCGTGGACGACGGCCGGGGTGACGTGGCGGCCCTGGCGCCCGATGTGACGTTGCTCGCAGAAGCCGCTGGTACCGCTCTGGTACGCATCGGGCAGGCGGCGTACCGGGTCTCCTCCGCCGACGCGCCGCGCGCCGCGCTGGCGGCGGCGGACGCGTTCCTGGCGGCGGCCCGGGAAGCGGGCACGGGCGCGTGGCGGGTGCGGGAGCTGCCGGCGGGGCAGGACGTGGACGTGGCGGAACACCTGCGGCGCGCGGCGATCGCGGCGGAGTACGTGGCGGACGCGGCGCTTCCGGTCGGTGCGCCGCCCGCGCCGGGCGTCGTCGGCGACCGGTCGGTCTGCGTCCTGGCCCGGCTCGGGCGGGTGACGACGGCCCAGTTCCGGGCGCTGCTGCCCGCACGGGAGGTGCGCGTGACGCCGTGGCGCGGGTTCGTGCTGCCGGACTTCGCCGACCGGGTGGCGGCCGAGCAGCGGCTGCGCGCCCTGGACGAGGCGGGGTTCATCACCCGTAGCGACTCCCCCTGGGCCGAGGTGAGCGCGTGCACGGGCCGGCCGGGCTGTGCGAAGTCCCTGTCCGACGTACGGGCGGACGCGCGGCCCCGCGAGGGTGCGCTGCCCGTGCACTGGTCGGGCTGCGCGCGCCGGTGCGGCCATCCGCAGGGCGCGTGGATCGACATGGTGGCGACCGCCGAGGGCGCGTACCAGGTGACCGTACAAGGATCGACGAAATGAGCGAGAGCAGAGTGTTCGACTACGAGAAGGACGGGGCGGAAATCTACCGTCAGTCCTTTGCCACGATCCGCGCCGAGGCGGATCTCGCGGGCCTGCCGGCCGACGTCAGCCAGGTCGCCGTGCGGATGATCCACGCGTGCGGCATGGTCGACCTCGTCCGCGACCTGGCGTACACCCCTCAGGTGGTGTCCCGCGCCCGCGAGGCGCTGCGCGCCGGCGCGCCGATCCTGTGCGACGCGCAGATGGTGGCGAGCGGCGTCACGCGCAAGCGGCTGCCCGCCGGCAACGACGTGATCTGCACGCTCTCCGACGCCTCCGTCCCGGCGCTCGCCGCCGAGCTGGGCACCACGCGCAGCGCCGCCGCGCTGGAGCTGTGGCGCGACCGGCTCGAAGGGTCGGTGGTGGCCATAGGCAACGCCCCCACCGCGCTGTTCCGCCTGCTGGAGATGGTCGAGGCGGGCGCGCCCCGCCCGGCGGCGGTCATCGGCGTCCCGGTCGGGTTCATCGGCGCGGCCGAGTCGAAGGACGCGCTGGCGGCGTTCCCGGGCCTCGACCACCTTGTCGTACGGGGCCGGCGCGGTGGCAGCGCCATGGCGGCGGCGGCGATCAACGCGATCGCCCACGAGGCGGAGATCCAGGCATGAGCGGAAAGCTGTACGGAGTCGGCCTCGGCCCCGGGGACCCGTCCCTGATGACGGTCCGGGCGGTGGAGGTCATCGCCTCGGCCGATGTGATCGCCTATCACAGCGCGCGCCACGGCCGTTCGATCGCGCGCTCCATCGCGGCCGCGCACATCCGTGAGGACCACGTCGAGGAGCGGCTGATGTATCCGCTCACGGTCGAGACGACGGACCACCCGGGCGGCTACCGGGGCGCGCTGAACGACTTCTACGAGGAGGCGTCGGCCCGTCTGGCGGCTCATCTCGACGCCGGTCGCACCGTGGCCGTACTGGCCGAGGGCGACCCGCTCTTCTACGGCTCGTACCAGCACATGCACAAGCGCCTGGCGCACCGGTACGAGACGGAGGTGATCCCGGGCGTCACGTCGGTGAGCGCGTCGGCGGCCCGTCTGGGCAAGCCGTTGTGCGAGGCGGAGGAGATCCTCACGATCATCCCCGGCACGCTGCCGGAGGAGGAGCTGACAGCCCGTCTGGCGTCCACGGACTCGGCGGTGGTGATGAAGCTGGGGCGTACGTTCCCGGCGGTGCGCCGGGCGCTGGAGCGCGCGGGCCGCCTGGAGGACGCCCACTACGTCGAACGCGCCACGATGTCCGGTGAGCGGACGGCCGCCCTGGCCGACGTGGACCCCGGCACGGTGCCGTACTTCTCGGTGGCGGTGCTGCCCTCCCGTATCGACTCCGCGCCCGCCGTGTCCGGCCGGGGCGAGGTCGTGGTGGTCGGCACGGGCCCGGCGGGGCCCCTGTGGCTGACCCCCGAGACGCGCGGCGCGCTCGCCTCGGCGACGGACCTGGTCGGCTACACGACGTACCTGGACCGCGTCCCTTCCCGGCCGGGCCAGCGCCGGCACGGCTCCGACAACAAGGTCGAGTCCGAGCGCGCCGAGTTCGCCCTGGACCTGGCGCGGCGCGGGCACCGCGTCGCCGTGGTGTCGGGCGGTGACCCGGGCGTGTTCGCGATGGCCACGGCGGTCCTGGAGGCCGCCTCCCAGGACCCGTACCTGGACGTCCCGGTCCGCGTCCTGCCGGGCGTCACCGCCGCGAACGCGGCCGCGGCGAAGGCGGGCGCCCCGCTGGGCCACGACTACGCGACGATCTCCCTGTCGGACCGGCTCAAGCCCTGGGAGGTCATCGCGGAACGCCTGGCCGCCGCCGCCTCCGCCGACCTGGTCCTCGCCCTCTACAACCCCGGCTCCGCCAGCCGCACCTGGCAGGTGGCCAAGGCCCGCGAACTCCTCCTGGAACACCGCGCCCCGGACACCCCGGTCGTCGTCGCCCGCGACGTGGGCGGCCCCCAGGAATCGGTCCGCGTCCTCCCCCTCGCCGACCTCGACCCCACAGAAGTCGACATGCGCACCCTCCTCCTCATCGGCTCCTCCCAAACCCAGGCGGTCCACCGAGGAACCGGCGAGCGGATGGCCTGGACCCCCCGGAGGTACCCGGAGGTCTGACGTCACCCCGGAGGTCTGACGTCGCTGCCGGCCGTGAGCCACTGCGCCGCTGCCTCCGGGGTCGTCACCACCGGGACGCCCTCGGGGGCCGGGGGGCGGCGGAGGATGACGACGGGGAGGGCGGCTTCGCGGGCGGCGGTCAGTTTGGGGGCGGTGGCCGTGCCGCCGCTGTCCTTGGTCACCAGGACCTCGATGGCGTGGCGGCGCAGCAGGTCGCGTTCGCCGTCGAGGGTGAAGGGGCCGCGGTCCAGGAGGACGTCGAGGTGGGGTGGGAAGGGGGGCTCCGGGGGGTCCACCGAGCGCAGGAGGAACCAGGCGTCCGGGATGTGGGCGAAGGACGCGAGGCCCATGCGGCCCGTGGTGAGGAAGATACGGCGGCCGAGGCGGCGGGCCACGTCCGCCGCCTCCTCCAGGGTGTCCACCGGGTGCCAGTCGTCGCCCTTCACCGGGGCCCACCCGGGGCGGCGGAGGGCGAGCAGGGGAACATGGGCTTCCGCGGCTGCCCGTGCCGCGTGGGAACTGATCGTGTCCGCGAAAGGATGAGTGGCGTCGATGACCGCGTCCACCTGGTGCTCCCGCAGCCAGCGCGCCAGGCCCTCGGCCCCGCCGAAGCCCCCGACGCGCACCTCGCCCGGGGGCAGCTTCGGGGCGGCGACGCGGCCCGCGAGCGAGCTGGTGGTCCGGACGCGGGCGTGCACGAGCTCGGCCAGGCGGCGGGCCTCGGTCGTGCCGCCGAGGATGAGTATGTGCACGGGGTCCATCCATGGGTGAGGCGACGGGTGGGCGCAGCGCACAACTCAAGCACACCGGTCTGCGGTCCGGCTGGACGACCGGGGCGTGCGCGACGGCGGCCACGACCGCCGCGTACACCGCCCTGCTGACCGGAGACTTCCCGGACCCGGTGACGATCACGCTGCCCAAGGGGCAGACGCCCGCCTTCGCCCTCGCGGCCGAATCCCTGTCCGGCGGGGAAGCCACGGCGGGGATCGTGAAGGACGCCGGGGACGATCCGGACGTCACGCACGGGGCGCTCGTCCGCGTGACGGTACGGGCCCTGCCGGGCGGCTCCGGCGTGGTCTTCCGGGCGGGGCCCGGCGTCGGCACCGTCACCCGGCCCGGGCTGCCGCTCGACGTGGGGGAGCCCGCCATCAACCCCGTACCGCGGCAGATGATGCGCGAGCACGTCGAGCGGGTCGCCGCCGCGCACGGCGGCACCGGGGACGTCGAGATCACCGTGTCCGTCGACCACGGCGAGGAGATCGCCCGCTCCACGTGGAACCCGCGCCTCGGCATCCTGGGCGGGCTGTCCATCCTCGGTACGACCGGGATCGTCGTGCCGTACTCGTGCTCGGCGTGGATCGACTCCATCCGGCGCGGAGTGGACGTGGCCCGGGCGGCCGGGCGCACGCATGTGGCCGGCTGCACGGGCTCCACCTCCGAGAAGACGGTGACGTCCCTGTACGGGCTGCCCGAGGACGCCCTGCTGGACATGGGCGACTTCGCGGGCGCGGTGCTGAAGTACGTCCGCAGGCACCCGGTCGAACGGCTCACCATCTGCGGCGGTTTCGCCAAGCTGTCCAAGCTCGCGGCGGGCCATCTGGACCTGCACTCGGCGCGCTCCCAGGTCGACAAGGGCTTCCTGGCGGAGCTGGCGCGCCGTGGCGGGGCGGATGACGCGCTGGCCACGCAGGTGGCGGCCGCCAACACCGGGCTCGCCGCGCTCCAGCTGTGCGCCGCGCGCGGTGTGCCGCTGGGTGACCTGGTCGCCGAGACCGCCCGCGACCAGGCCCTGACCGTGCTGCGCGGCGCCCCGGTGGCCGTCGACGTGGTCTGCGTCGACCGGGCGGGCACGGTCGTGGGGCGCAGCGCCGTGAGGTGACGGTCGGGCGGGGTCAGGCGCGGTCAGCTGAGGTGGAACAGCGGGCCCGTGATCGTCAGGCCGAGCTCGTCACCGACGTACGAGAAGAACGCCAGCAGCATGAGCGCGGCACCGCCCAGGGCGATGTCCTTGAAGAAATGCGCCTGCTCGTTCAGCCGCGTCATGGGTTCCGTCTCCGCCCAGAAGCGGTGCATGAGCAGCGCGGTGGGGAAGAGGAACACCGCCAGCAGCAGCGCGCCCAGGTCCGCCCAGATGCCCAGCCCCACGCTCACCGCGCCGGCCAGGAGCAGCAGGCCGGTGCCCACGACGGCGGCCGGTGCGAGCGCGCGCGGCACGCCGCGGCTCGTGGTGTAACCGGCCAGCGCCTTGGTGTTGGTGAGGTGGTTGACGGCGTTGAGGAGGAAGAGCAGCGCGAAGAGGATCCGTCCGATGAGAACCAGGACGTCCATGGTGATCTCCCGGTGCCGGCAAGGCGGTTGCTTCGAGTTGCTTCAAGTGGTTTTAAAGTGAAACCGCCCCCTGTTCCAGGGTACGTCGCGGGGCGCCGCCCCGCCGCCCCGCCACCCCGCCGCCCCGCCGCCTCAGCAGACGTGCCGGTCCCGCTCCGGTGAGTACAGGTGGCTGTCACGGAACTGCGTCGCCGCCAGTGTGCGGCCCACCAGGATGACCGCCGTGCGCGTGATGCCGGCCTCCTTCGTCGCGGCCGCGATGTCCGCGAGCGTGCCGCGCAGGATCACCTCGTCCGGCCGGCTGGCCATCGCGACCACGGCCGCCGGGCAGTCGGCGCCGTAGTGCGGGGTGAGCTCCGCGACGACCCGGTCGACGTACCGCGCCGCCAGGTGCAGCACGAGCAGGGCGCCGCTGCGTCCCAGCGTCGCGAGGTCCTCCCCCGGCGGCATGGCCGTCGCCTGCTCGGCGATCCGCGTGAGGATGACCGTCTGGCCCACGGTCGGGACCGTCAGCTCGCGCTTCAGCGCCGCCGCGGCGGCCGCGAACGCCGGGACGCCCGGCACCACCTCGTACGGAATACCCGCCGCGTCCAGCCGCCGCATCTGCTCGGCCACCGCGCTGAAGACGGACGGGTCGCCCGAGTGGAGGCGGGCCACGTCGTGGCCCGCCTCGTGGGCGCGGACCAGCTCGGCGGTGATGGCGTCCAGGTCGAGGCGGGCCGTGTCGACGAGGCGGGCGTCCGGCGGGCATTCGGCGAGCAGCTCGCGCGGGACCAGCGACCCCGCGTACAGGCACACCCGGCAGGAGGCGAGGGTGCGCGCACCGCGCACGGTGATCAGGTCGGCGGCGCCGGGGCCCGCACCGATGAAGTAGACGGTCATCCTTCTGTCTCCTGCTTGGTTACGGACCATTGCGTGACCGGCATGGCCTGGCGCCAGCCGGTGAAACCGCCCACCGGGACGGCGTGGGCGACGGCGAGCCGTACCAGCTCGCCGCCATGGCGCCGGTACCGGTCGGCGAGCAGCGCCTCCGACTCCAGCGTCACGGTGTTGGCGACCAGCCGCCCGCCCGGCCGCAGGGCCGCCCAGCAGGCGTCCAGCAGCCCGGGAGCGGTCAGCCCGCCGCCGATGAACACCGCGTCGGGCGTCTCCAGGTCCGCCAGGCCGGCCGGCGCGGCGGCGGTCACGACCCGCAGCGACGGAACGCCGAGAGCGGTGGCGTTACGGGTGATACGCGCGGCCCGCTCCGGGTCCCGCTCCAGCGCGATGGCGCGGCACGTGCGGTGCGTACGCATCCACTCGATGCCGATCGAGCCGGACCCGCCGCCGATGTCCCACAGCAGTTCGCCCGGCGCGGGCGCCAGCGCGGCCAGTGTCGCGGCGCGCACATGCCGCTTGGTGAGCTGGCCGTCGTTCTCGTACGCCGCGTCCGGCAGACCCGGTACGGCGCCGAGGCGCAGCGCGCCCGGGTCGCGGACGCAGGTGACGGCGATGACGTTCAGCGGGTCGCCGGGCAGGTGCGGCCAGTCATCGGCGGTGCCGGTCAGCCGCCGTTCCCGGGCGGAGCCGAGCTGTTCGAGGACGTCGAGGCGGCTCGGGCCGAAGCCCCGGTCCCGGAGGAGCCCGGCCACCTCGCCCGGGGTCGCCGCGCCCGCGCTGAGCACCAGCAGCCGCCGCCCGTCGTGCAGCGCGGCGGCCAGCGAGGCCAGAGGGCGGCCGACGAGCGTGACGGTCTGCGTGTCCTCCACGGGCCAGCCGAGGCGGGCGCAGGCATACGAGACGGAGGACGGGTACGGCAGGACGTGCAGCCGCTCGGGGCCGACCGTCTCCGCGAGGGCGCGGCCGATCCCGTAGAACATGGGGTCACCGCTCGCCAGCACGGCGATCCGGCGCCCGGCGTGGGTGCTGAGCAGCCGGGGGACGGCGGGGCGCAGCGGCGAGGGCCAGGCGACCCGTTCGGCGCCGCACTCGGGCGGGAGCAGGCTCAGCTGACGCTCCCCGCCGATCACGACGTCGGCGGCGAGCAGGGCCGCGCGGGAGGTGTCGGCAAGCCCTGCCCAGCCGTCCGCGCCGATGCCGACGACGGTCACGGGCGGGGCGGATACGGGGCTGGTCACGGGCTGGAACCCTACCGGGCGGTCACCGGCTGCTCCATGTGGGGCGTTTCACGTGAAACATCAGGCGGGTGGAGCGGCCGGCGGCACTACTTGCGGTTGTACAGCCGCATCGTCACCGCGCCGAAGACCACGACGAACACCGCCGACCACCCCAGCGACCAGGCGATGTCGGCCCCCGGCCAGCCGCCCGCCATCAACTGCCGTACCGCACTCGCCAGGTGAGTCACCGGGCTGTTGTTGACGAACGCCTGGAGCCAGCCCGGCATGGTCTTCGGGTCGACGAAGACATTGCTGAGGAACGTCAACGGGAATATCACCATCATGCTGACGCCCATGACGGACTTCTCGCTACGCAGGAGCAGGCCGAACATCGTCCAGATCCAGGAGAAGGAGAACGAGAAGAGCATCAGCAGCGCCACCCCGGCCAGTACGCCGGCCGGCCCGCCACCCGGGCGGTAGCCGATGATCAGGCCGACGGTCAGCATCACGGTGGAGGCGATCAAGTAGCGGACGACGTCACCGAGGAGGTACCCGACCATCGGCGCGGGCCGCCAGATCGGCAGCGTACGGAAACGGTCGAAGACGCCCTTCTCGATGTCGCCGTTGACCGCGACCCCGGTGTACATCGTGATCATCACGACGCTCATGGTGAGGATGCCGGGCAGCAGGAACTGGATGTACGCGGAGGCCGACCCGGCCAGCGCCCCTCCGAAGAGGTACGTGTACATCAGCACCATCATGATCGGGAACGCCGTGACGTCGAAGAGCTGCTCCGGCACGTGCTTGATCTTCAGCATGGCGCGCCAGCCGAAGGTGAGGGAGGCGGACAGCGCGCTGGGGCGCGGCGGGCGGTCCCCGGCGACGAGGAGCGCGGCCAGGTCCTCCGTACGGGGGCCGGCGAGGGCGCCGCCGTGGTCGTCCGCCTTGGTCGTGACGGTGCTCATACGGTGCTCTCCTTGGGGTCCTTGCCGGCGCTCTCCTCGGCGTCCTTGCCGCCGGCCGCACGGTGCCCGGCCGTACGGTCCCCGGCCGTACGGTCCGTGAGCGCCAGGAACACCTCGTCCAGGCTCGGCTGGCCGAGCGCGAAGTTGTCCACCATGACGCCCGCCCGCGCCAGCTCCGCCAGCGCCCGCGCGGCCTGCTCCGCCGCGCCCAGCTCCGTACCGTGCCCGTCGACCGTCGCGGTCAGGGCGAGCGGGTCGGGATCGAGTTGCACGGTCGCGTTGAGCGCGGACGTCAGCACCCGCTCCGCTTCCGGCCGCTGCCCGGCCTCGCGCAGCCGTACGTGGACGGAGCCGGAGCCGACCGACGCCTTCAGCTCGCCCTTCGTCCCCTCGGCGATCACCTTGCCGTGGTCGATCACCGCGATCCGGGACGCCAACTGGTCGGCTTCGTCCAGGTACTGCGTGGTCAGCAGGACGGTGGTGCCCTGGGCGACGACCGCCCGCACGATGTCCCACACCTGGTTGCGGCTGCGCGGGTCCAGGCCGGTCGTCGGCTCGTCGAGGAAGAGCAGGTCGGGGGTGTTGAGAATGGACGCGGCGATGTCGATACGGCGCCGCATGCCGCCCGAGTAGTTCTTGACCTGCCGGTCGCCCGCCTCGGAGAGCCCGAACGCCTCCAGCAGCTGCGCGGCACGCTTGCGCGCGGCCGGTTTGCCGTGGCCGAGGAGGCGGCCCAGCAGCACCAGGTTCTCGGTACCGGTCAGGTCCTCGTCGACCGACGCGTACTGCCCGGTGAGGCTGACCCGGCCGCGTACCGCGTCGGCGTCCCTGACCACGTCCTTGCCGAAGACCCGCGCCTCACCGCCGTCCGGCCGCAGCAGGGTCGCCAGCATCTTCACGGCGGTGGTCTTGCCGGCGCCGTTGGGCCCGAGGACGCCGTAGACGGTTCCGGCGGGCACGCGCAGGTCGATGCCGTCCACGGCTCGGTTCTCGCCGAAGACCTTCACCAGGCCGTTCGTCTCGATGGCCAGGTCCGTGCTCGTCGCTGTCACTGTCGCTGTCCTTCGAAGGGCTGAGCGGTACGCGGGTGGTCCGTCGGCGGTGCGGCGCGATCCCTCCCAGTCTCCGGGCGCCGCCCACGGCCCGCCACTCAATTCCCGGCGGGGCGGCTACGGTGACGGCGGCTCAGTGGTCCCTTCGAAGCCGTGCGAGCGGCCGACGACCGTCAATTCGCGGCTCGTACCAGTGGCGCGGCCAGTCCTCGGCGTCGGCGGTCAGGAAGCGGGTGCCGCAACCCGCAACCGGCCCGGGCACGCCCCGGGCAGCCCGGCGCGGGGTGATCGGTCGGCCGCAGGCGGGGGTCGGCCGGCCGCGGACCGTGAGAGGGTGACGGCTTGGCCGCATCGCTCACCTCGTACCGACGCCGCCGCGCCGCCGCGTGGGCGGCCGGGCTGTTGCTCGTCGTGCCCACCGTCGTCGGCGGCTGCCGGCTCATCGGCACCGACGCCGTCACTCCCGTACCGCAGCTCCTCGCCCTGCTGCCGTGGCTGGCCGTGCCCGCCGGGCTCGCCCTGCTGCTCGCGCTCCCCGCCCGCCGGGCCCCGCTCACCGGCTGGGCGGCCGTCGTGCTCGCCGTGACGGTGTGGTCCGTCCGGCCGTACGGGCCCGAGGGCACCCGCGCCGAAGGGCCGGTCACCGCGGAGCTGCGCGTGCTCACCGCCAACGTGGAGTTCGGCGGCGCGACCGAGCCGCTGGCCGCCGCCGTCCGGCGCGAGCGCCCCGACCTGGTGTTCGTCTCCGAGTGCGACCCCCACTGCGCGGAGGCCCTGGCCACGGGCACCGGCTACCGGTACGGCGCCCACGTCGCCGCCGCCGGCTCCGCCGGCTCCGTCATCCTCGGCGCCCGCCCGCTGACCGCCCGGCCCGCCCTGCCCGGCACCACGCTGGGCATGCCGGGCGCCACCGCCCGCCTCGGCGGCAAGGACGTGACGCTCCAGCTCGCCCACCCGATGCCGCCGCTGCCCGGCCACACCGGCACCTGGAAACGCGAGCTGGCCCGCCTGAGCGACTTCGCCGCCGCCCACAAGGGCCGGTCCGTCATCCTCGCCGGCGACTTCAACGCCACCCAGGACCACGCCGCCTTCCGCTCCGTCCTCGACTCCGGCGCCCTGCACGACGCCGCCCGCCTCGCCGGCGCCGCCCGCACCGGCACCTGGCCCCAGGGCGCCCGGCCGGTGCCCCCGTACGCGCAGATCGACCACGTCCTGGTCAGCGCCGACTTCTCGGTACGCGGCGTGCGCTTCCTCGACCTGCCCCGCACCGACCACCGCGCGCTCCTCGTCGACCTCGACCTGCGTGCCCGCCCCTGATCCGGGAAGGTGGAGACCATGGACGACGAGCAGATCCTCGACCACATCGGCGCCCTCGTCCGCGAGGAGCGCGCCCTGCGGGACCGCGAAGGCGCCCTGTCCGACGAGGAACGGGTACGGCTGCGGGCCCTCGAAGTCCAGCTCGACCAGTGCTGGGACCTGCTGCGGCAGCGGCGCGCCAAGTCGGAGTTCGGCGAGGACCCCGACAGCGCGGCGACCCGGCCGCCCGGTGAGGTGGAGGGTTACCTCAGCTGACCGCCCGTACCGTACGGCTCGCGCCGCCCGAGTGGCTGATGCGTGGACTGCGCCCGCAGCCCACGCCGATCCCATGGGCCGCCGTGGCGCGCGCCGCCGTCGCACTCGCCGCGCCGCTGGCGGTCGGTCTCGCCACGGACCGGCCGCTGTACGGCGCGCTCGTCTCCATGGGCGCCCTGTCCGGCGTCATCGGCGACACCGCCGACGCGTACCGGATGCGGATACTCAACATCGCCGTACCGCAGCTCTTCGGCGCGCTCGGCGTCACCCTCGGCTCGCTGGTGTACGGGCAGGGCTGGGTCGCGGTCGGGGCGCTCACGCTCATCGCGCTCGCCTCCGGCATGATCTCGTCCATCGGCGCGGTCGCCTCCGTCTCCGGCCTGCTCCTCCTGCTCAACGCGGTCGTCGGCGCCGGGCTGCCGATGCCCAGCCCCTGGTGGAAGGCCCCGCTGCTGCTCACGCTCGGCGGCGCGGTCGTCCTCGTCCTCACCCTGCTGGGCTGGCCGCTGCGCGGGGGCGTGCCCGAGCGGGCCGCCGTGGCCGCCGCGTACCGGGCGGTCGCCGACCTGCTGGCGGCGGCGGGCACGCCCGCGTACGACGAGCGACGGCAGGCCGTCACGCAGGCCCTCAACACCGCGTACGACCTCGTGCTCGCCCGCCGCGCCCGCGATCACGGCCGCGCGCCCACCCTCGTACGCCGGCTCGCGCAGCTCAACGCCCTGATCCCGGTCGTCGAGGCAGCCCCGGCGGCCCACCTCGGCGGCCGCCCGCTGCCCGCCGCGATCCCGGCGGCGGTCCGGGCCCTGGCGACCGCCGTGGAGGACCCCCGCGCGGGCCGAGGCGCGGCCGTGGCCGTGGCCGTGGCCGTGGAAGATCCCCACCCGGGCCCCGGCGCCCACACACCCCGACGCCCCCCGGCCACCACCACCCCGCCCGGCCGGGGCCACGCTCTGCCGGAACCCGCCGAGCGGGCCGTCGACCATGCGCTGCGGCACGCCGCGACCGTGGTCCACGGCGGCGATCCGGACCCGCACAACGCCGACGACCACGTCGGCCGACCCGCCGCCCTCCGGGTCCGCGCCCGCCGCGCCGCCCGGGCCGTCCTGCTGTCCGAGGGCTCGTGGCGCTACGGGCTGCGCCTGGCGCTGTGCATCGGGCTCGCCCAGTCCCTCGTCTCGCTCATCGCCGTCCCCCGCTCCTACTGGGTGGCCCTCACCGTCACGTTCGTCCTCAAGCCGGACTTCGGCTCGGTCTTCTCGCGCGCCGTCCTGCGCGCGCTCGGCACGGCGGCCGGGCTCGTCGTCGCGGCGGCCGTGCTCGCCGAGGTGCCGCGCGGGTGGTGGGACGTGCCGGTGATGATGGTGCTCGCCGCGCTGATCCCGGCGTTCTCCGCGAAGGGCTATGTCTTCCAGACCGCCGCCATCACGCCCGTCATCCTGCTGCTGTCCGACTGGCTCAACCGGCAGGGCTTCGGGCTCGTCCTGCCGCGCCTGTACGACTCGTTGATCGGCTGCGCAATCGTGCTGGTGGCCGGCTATCTGCTGTGGCCGGAGAGCTGGCGCACCCGGATCGGCGACCGGCTCGCGGACACCGTCGAGGACGCCGCCCGCTATGTGGCGTGCGCCTTCGGCCCCGAGACGGACGCGGGGGCGCGCGGACGTGCCCGGCGGCGGCTGTACCGCGACCTGTCCGCCGTACGCAGCGAGTTCCAGCGCGCCCTGACCGAGCCGCCGCCCACCGGGACGCGCGCCGCCGCGTGGTGGCCGCTATGCGTGGCCGTCGAGCGCGTCGTGGACGCCACGACGGCGGCCCGGGTACGCGTCAGCCATGGCGCCCCGCCGCCCGCGCCGGAAGAAGTCGCCGACATCGAGCGGCAATTGCGCGAACTCGCCACCCGGCTGCGCACCGGCCGCGCCCCGGCGGAGGTACCGGTCGGACCGGGACCGGAGGCCGACGAGGAGAGCGTACTGACACCCCTGCGCCAGGAGGTCGGAGCCGCGCGCGCCATCGCCTCCCCACGCCACGACGGCCCCTGACCGCGCGTCACCGCCCCAGGCCCGGAGCCCGATGCCGCGTCACCGCCCCCAAACCGCCCCCGCCCGCGCCCGACGCCGCGTCACCGCCCCCAAACCGCCCCGGCCGCCCCCGACCGTGCCTGGTGCCGGTCACCGCCCCCAAACCGCCCCCGGCCGCGCCCGATGCCGCGTCACCGCCCCCAAACCGCCTCCGGCCGCGCCCGATGCCGCGTCACCGCCCCCAAACCGCCTCCGGCCGCGCCCGATGCCGCGTCATCACCTGCCGACCCGCCCCTGGTCCCGCCCGCACGAGGCCGCGACCTTTTCTGATCACCGCTCACCACGCACGCACCGGCCCTGACCTCCGCTCACCTCCCCTGCCTCCGGGCGCCGTCAGCGCACAGCTGCGGCACGACTACGATGCGCACGACTCACGCGTGCCGCCACATGCCGCAGCATGCGAGGGCTGCTCCCGCTCTACCGCCCTATGCCGTGCCATACAAGGACATTCGCCATGCGCGCCACTTCCAGCAGGGCTGCGAACAGAACCACCGGCAGGGCCGGCAGGGCCCACGGCCGCGGGCTCCAGCCCAATGTCCTCGGGACGTTCGACACGATCGTCATGGCGGTCGCCGGCAGCGCCCCCGCCTACTCGCTGGCCGCCACCACCTCCGTACTCGTCGGCGCCGTGGGATTCGCGGCGCCGGCCGCCCTGCTGTACTGCGCGATCCCGATGCTGGGCATCGTGCTGGCGTTCAGCCGGCTCGGCCGGATCGACGTCAACGCGGGCGCCAGCTACTCCTGGGTGGGCCGGACTCTCCACCCGTTCCTCGGTTTCCTGTCCGGCTGGGCGCTGGTCGTCGCCGCGACGATCTTCATGGTCGCCGGGTCGCTGCCGGCCGGGCAGCTGACGCTGGCGCTCTTCGACGCCGGGCTCGCGGAGAACACCGCGCTGGCCACCGCCGTCGGGGCCGGCTGGTTCGTGATGATGCTGCTGGTGGTCCTGGGCGGCGCCCGGCTCACCGTACGGGCGCAGCTGGTCCTGACGGGCGTGGAGTTGCTGATCCTGCTGCTGTTCATCCTGGGCGTGCTGATGCACCGGGGCTCGGCCGCCGCCTTCGACTGGTCGTGGCTGGGGTTCGGGCACTTCGACGGGGCGGCCGGGTTCGCGTCCGGCGCGCTGATCGCCGCCTTCTACTACTGGGGCTGGGACGTCACCAGCAACCTCAGCGAGGAGACCCGCGACAGCCGCCGCACGGCCGGGCTCGCCGCCCTCGTCGGCATCGGCGTCGTGTTCCTCCTGTTCGAGACGTTCACGATCGCCGTCAACGTGGTGCTGTCGGCGGGCGAGATCGGCACCGGCGGCGCCAACGTCCTGGCGCTGCTCGGTGACGCCGTCTGGCCGGGCGTCGGCGGCAAGCTCCTGATCGTGGCGGTGATGCTGTCGACCGTCGCCACCCTCGAAACGACGCTGATCCAGGTCACTCGGTCGCTGTTCGCGATGGGCCGGGACCGTACGATGCCGGCCGCCCTCGGCGCCGTACACCGCCGTTGGAACACGCCGTGGGTGGCGATCACCGTGGTCGGGGCGGTGGCGCTGGTGATGTTCGTGGCGGCCATGGCCCTCGGCTCGGTGGGTGACATCCTGTCGAGCGCGGTCAACGCGATAGGGCTGCAGATCGCCTTCTACTACGGGCTCGCGGGCATCGCCGCGGTCGTCGCCTACCGGGGCATGCTGCTGAGGTCCGTCCGCGACTTCGTCCTGGGCGGCGCCTGGCCGCTGATCGGCGCGGCGTTCATGTTCTGGATCTTCTTCGAGTCGCTCGCCGACCTGAACGGCACCTCGGTGGCGATCGGGCTTGGCGGGCTCGGGGCCGGGGTCGTGCCGCTGCTCTGGTACTGGCGCAAGGGCAGTTCGTACTACCGCCCGGCACCACTGGACGCGGCGCGGGCGATGGCGGCGGCCGAGCCGTACGACGTACCACGACAGCGGCATCCCGGGGGCGACGGGAACGACACGCTGGCCACCGACTTCTAAGACTTCTCAACTCCTCAGACTTCTCAGACTTCTCAGACGTTTGAAGCTTCTCAGGCTTCGCAGGCTTCACAGACGGACACGAGCGCGATCGGGGGGACAGGGAATTGGCCGTACGCCGTAGCCGCCGCTCCATACGTTTCGAGCCGGACTTCGACCCCGACTTCGGTGACCGGGCGCTCACCGACGCACGGCACGACATCGTCATCGGCCGCTGGCAGGGCGTACGGGACCTGCTGCGCGACACCGGCGACGGCTGGGCCCGCCGTACGCACCGGCTGCGGCTGCTGTCCCACGCGGCGGCCGGCAGCTCGGCGGTCGAGGCGTGGCGGGCGGCCGAGCCGTACAGCCGGGACGCGGCCGTGCTGCGGGCGGCGACCGAGGTGGTACGGGTGTTCAACGAGGCGATCGCGGCGGGCCGCGGTACCGCGCTGGACCGGGCGCGGCTCGATGTGACGGTCATGGCCTGCCTGAGCGCGGCCGACGCCCGCCCGGCCGACCCGATGCCGTGGGTGTCGCTGCTGACGGTGGCGCGGCTGTACGAGGGCGGGGTGGCGCGGGCGGAACTGCGCCGCTGGTGGGACGAGCTGCGGCGGCGCGACCCGCACAACCTGGAGGGCCATGTGCAGCTGCTGCGGTACTGGTCGGCGCGGTGGCACGGCACGCACGGCTCGATGTACGACTTCGCGCGGGACGCGGCGGGGGCGGCGCCGCCCGGGTCGCCGCTGCCGGTGCTGGTGCAGATCGCGCGGGTGGAGGAGTACCGGTACATCGCGGACGGGTCGCGCGGTCGGGGCCCGGTGCGGGGCTTCGACCAGCACTGGAAGCACGAGCTGGCGGCGACGGAGGTGCGGCGCACGTGGGAGCGGTGGGTCGGGGGCCGGCCGCCGGGCCCGGTGCGGCCCGAGGAGGTCGAGCCGTTGAACTACCTGGCGCACGCCGCCTGTCTGGCGGGCTCGGCGGACATCGCCCGCGGGCTGTTCGGGCTGCTGGGGACCCGGGCGGCGCGGGTGCCGTGGTCGTACACGGGGGACCCGGCGCAGCAGTTCACGAGGTGGCGCGAGCAGTACGGCTGAGCCGGTCCCGCCGCCGCGCCACCTCGTGCAGGGCTCTTAGGCGTCGTTTCATTTGGTGAGGCGGCGGTGACAGATGAGGGCTGCGGCTATGCCGACGAAGGCGAGGAAGTGCTCGGCCTTGCGTTCGTAACGGCGGTGGAGCCGACGGCAGCCGGCCAGCCAGGA
>NZ_JAUEPL010000058.1 GCF_030406405.1 Streptomyces ficellus | reverse complement strand
AACATATCTGGCGTTGATTTTTGGCACGCTGTTGAGTTCTCAAGGAACGGACGCTTCCTTTGTACTCACCCTCTCGGGCTTTCCTCCGGGCGCTTCCCTTCGGTATTTCGTGTTTCCAGCTTAGCAGGTCCGTTTTCCGTTTCTGCCACCCGCTGGAGCGGGCTGCCGGGCCGTTCTTCGCTTTCGCGCTTTCCCTTTCCGGCGGTTCCGACTCTATCAGATCCTTTCGGGCCTGATTCCCAGTCAGAGTGGGTTGCCGCCCCGGCCACTTGGGCCGTTCCGACGAGTGAGACTTTAGCGGATTCCTTGCCTCCGACGCTAATCGGGGCTGCGCTCTTTCGAACGCGGATTCCTCATTTCGCAAAAGCGCACGGAAAGCGCGCGACGGAGCGTCGCTCGCTTGGAGTGGTTCTTGCGGGATGGCTGTCCGGGGACCGACCGGAGTCGGTGCTCACGTCGGACAACTCGGAGAACAGTACGGATGGAGCAACCCTGTGTCAAACGTGGCCCGGCTGCCGTAGCCTTGGGCCATGACTACGCGTGCGTTCACCCTTCAGTGGTGGGCCGCCTGACGGCGGCCGGCAGACACGCGTGCACTCAACGGCCGCCGCCTCGGCGGCCGTTCGCGTATCTCCCTCCGGGAGGTCGGCCGTCAGGTGGTGGCGGCCTCGACCAGGAGAAGGAGAGGAGAGCGCGGTGACGCGAATCTTCAGTGGGGTCAAGCCGACGGGGCATCTGACGCTGGGGAACTACCTCGGGGCCGTACGCAGGTGGGTCGAGGTCGATCAGCACCGGGCGGACGCGTTGTTCAGCGTGGTGGATCTGCACGCCCTGACTGTCGAGCACGATCCGGCGCGGGTGCGGCGGCTGACGCGGCAGGCGGCGACGCTGCTGCTGGCGGCGGGGCTCGATCCCGGGCGGTGCACCGTCTTCGTACAGAGTCATGTGGACGAGCACGCGCGGCTGTCGTACCTGCTGGAGTGCACCGCCACGGACGGGGAGCTGCGGCGGATGATCCAGTACAAGGAGAAGGCGGCGCCGGCGCGGGCGGGCGGGCGGGGAGTGCGGGTGTCGCTGCTGACGTATCCGGTGTTGATGGCGGCGGACATCCTCGCGTACGGGACGGATGAGGTGCCGGTGGGGGATGACCAGGTGCAGCACGTCGAGCTGACCCGGGATCTGGCGGTGCGGTTCAACCAGCGGTACGGACACACCTTCACCGTGCCGAGGGCGACGCGTCCGCCGGTGGCGGCGCGGGTCATGGACCTCCAGGACCCGACGGGAAAGATGGGGAAGTCGCACGAGAACGGGGCGGGGATCGTCTATCTGCTCGATGAGCCCGATGTGGTGCGCCGGAAGGTCATGCGGGCGGTGACCGACAGTGGGCAGGAGGTCGAGTACGACCGGGAGGCCAAGCCGGGGGTGGCCAATCTGCTGGATGTGCTGGCGGCGTGCGGGGGTGGCGATCCGGAGGTGCTGGCTGGTGCCTATCCGTCGTACGGGGCGCTCAAGAAGGACGTGGCCGAGGCGGTGGTCGAAGTGCTGAGGCCGTTGCGGGAGCGGCATGCCGAGCTGGTGACCGACCCCGGGTATGTGGACGCGGTGCTGAGGGAGGGGGCCGAGCGGGCGCGGGGTATCGCGCGGCCCGTGGTGGACCGGGCGTATCGGGCCGTGGGGCTCCTGCCGCCGGGGTGACCGGGGGTGGCGCTGTCGGCCCCGTGGTGGGCGGGGCCGGCGGTGGCGTGGGGCGGCGGGGTCAACCGTTGCCGGAGGCGAGCTGGCGGCTGCGGTCGCGGGCTGCTTCGAGGGCGGCGATGAGGGCGGCTCGTACGCCGTGGTTCTCCAGTTCCCGGATGGCGCTGATCGTGGTGCCGGCCGGGGAGGTGACGGCCTCGCGGAGCTTGACCGGGTGCTCGCCGCTGTCGCGGAGCATCACGGCGGCGCCGATGGCGGCCTGGACGATCAGGTCGTGGGCCTGGGCGCGGGGCAGGCCGAGGAGGATGCCGGCGTCGGTCATCGCTTCCACGAGGTAGTAGAAGTACGCGGGGCCGGAGCCGGAGAGGGCGGTGGCGGCGTCCTGCTGGGACTCGGGGACGCGGAGGGTCTTGCCGACGCCGCCGAAGATCTCCTCGGCGTGGGCGAGGTGCTCGGAGGTGGCGTGGCTGCCGGCCGAGATGACGGACATGCCCTCATCCACGAGCACGGGGGTGTTCGGCATGACGCGGACCACGGGGGTGTCGGCGGTGAGGCGCTCTTCGATGAACGCGGTCGTGATGCCGGCGGCGGCGCTGATGACGAGGCGATCGGCGGTGACGTGAGGGGCGAGCTCGTCCAGCAGGCTGCCCATGTCCTGGGGCTTGACGGCCAGGATGAGGGTGTCGGCGCGCTTGGCGGCCTCGGCGTTGCTGACGGGTTCGACTCCGTACCGGGCGCGGAGCTCCTCGGCGCGGTCGGCGCGGCGGGCGGTGACCAGGAGGTGTGCGGTGGGCCAGCCGGCGCGGATCATGCCGCTGAGCAGGGCTTCACCGATCTTGCCGGTACCGAGGACTGCGACTGTCTGGGTCATGGCTGAAGTTCACCTCGCCGGTGGGGGTACGTGTCGCCATCCTCGCACTGGGGCGGCGGGTGCGGGGCATGTGTCCGGTGGGCGGTACGCGGGCGGGGTGGGGCGTCAGGCGGTACGGCGGCGGAGCGTGGCCGCGCCGAGGGTGTGGACGAGGAGCGCGCAGGCGGCGACGACGAGGGCGTCGCGGAGGAAGCCGGCGGTCATGTCGCTACCGGCGCTTGGGGTTCTTCTTGCGGCCGGCCGGGTTGCCCGTGCGGGTGGAGCGGCGCTTCTCGTACCGGGCGAGGGCCGTCTCGTACTCGGCGCGCAGCAGCTTCTCGCCGGGCGCCTCGATGAGGGAGCGGACGAAGTACGCGAGAAGGGAGCCGATGAAGCCGATCGCCTTCAGGCTGCGCAGCGCGTCCTCGCGGCCGGGGTTGGCCGGGCGACGGGTGAAGCCCTCCCAGGTCGTGCGGAAGGCGATGGCGGTGCAGACGGCGAACATGACGACGACGAGCGCGTTGACGAAGCCGCCGACGTCGGCGATGGCCAGGCCCTGGTAGGCGAAGCGGAGGACGAAGGCCCCGGCGACGGCGGCGGCGAGCGAACCGGCGGCGACCCCGGCGCGTCGCAGCCCGTAACCACCGTCGTGGCCGACCCAGGTCGTGCCGAAGAAACGGATGGGTTCGGGCCGCGGTCCGCCGGCCGGGGTGCTGCCGCTGGTGGTGGTGTTGCTACTGGTGGTGTTGCTGGAGGTGGTGATGCTGGTGTGGTCGCTCACGGGGTCGATTATCCCCGGGCGGACACGGTGAGCGGTCAGGAGCAGCGCACGGCGACGTAGCCGTCGCTGCCGGTGTTCACGTACGCGTCGGACACGTACTGGCCGTTGGCGATGTTGTCCCAGAGGTTGGTGGTGCCGTACGGGCCGGTGATCGTCTCGCCGGGCTTCTGGCAGTTGATCGGTACGCGGACACCCTCGGGCAGGACCTTGATCACCTGGTAGTTGGTGCCGGGGCCGTTGCGGACGTTGAGCCGGTACCCGGGCGCGACCGGGTAGCGCTTCACTGTGTACGTCGTGGTCTCGACCGCTTCTGCGGTCGCTTCTGCGGTCGCTTCTTCCATGGCCATGTGGCCCTCCCCCGTCGAGGCGCGTGCCCCGTGCACGCGCGCCGCGCGCAGGCTAGCAAGCCATAACGGCGTCGCACGCATCATCGACTAGGCTCCGTGCGTCGCGCTGGACGCGGGACGCGCGCGGACGAACACACGGGGGTGGCGATGCCGCCGTTGCGCAGTACCGGACCGGTTCCGGAAGCGGAGCATCCGCAGTACGCCGGTCGGTACCGGCTTCAGGAGTGCCTGGGTTCGGGCGGCATGGGTGTCGTCCACCTGGCCAGGTCCGGCTCGGGGCTGCGGCTCGCGGTGAAGGTCGTCCATGCCGAGCATGCCGCCGATCCCGAGTTCAGGGCGCGTTTCCGGCAGGAGGTCATGGCCGCGCGGCGGGTCAGCGGCGCGTTCACCGCGCCGGTCGTGGACGCGGACCCGGATGCCGAACGGCCCTGGATGGCCACGTTGTTCATCGACGGTCCGACCCTGTCGGAACGGGTCAAGCGGAATGGCCCGTTGGGCTCCGTGGAGCTGCGGAGGGTCGGGGCCGGGCTGGCCGAGGCGCTGCGTGACATCCACCGGGCCGGCGTGGTGCACCGCGACCTGAAGCCGAGCAACGTGCTGCTGGCCGGCGACGGCCCGAAGGTCATCGACTTCGGGATCTCGCGGCCGGCCGACAGCGATCTGCGTACGGAGACGGGGAAGTTGATCGGGACGCCGCCGTTCATGGCGCCCGAGCAGTTCCAGCGTCCCCGTGACGTGGGGCCCGCCGCCGATGTGTTCGCGATGGGCGCCGTCCTGGTCCACGCGGCGACCGGGCGCGGCCCGTTCGACTCCAACTCCCCGTACGTCGTGGCGTACCAGGTCGTCCACAACGAGCCGGACCTGGCGGGCGTACCGGAGGACCTGGTCCCGCTGCTGAGGCGCTGCCTGGCGAAGGACCCGGCCCAGCGGCCCACGGCGGACGAGTTGATGGGTGAGCTGCGGTCCGGTGAGCCGTGGGACGGGACGGGCGCGGCGTTCATACCGGGGCAGCGGCGGGCGGAGGACGGGGCGGGCTCGGGTTCGGGTTCGCGCTCGGGCTCGGGTTCGCGCTCGGGCTCCGGGGCGGAGTCAGGGGCGGTCGTACGCCCTGGGCACCGGCGTCGGCTGAGCCGGGCCGCCGGACTCGCCGTACTCGCCGCGCTGATCGCGGGCGGGGTCGTCGTCGGGGTGCGCGGCATGGCGGACGGGCCGTCCGCGCACACCGCGACGGCCGCGCGAGCGTTCAGGCCGTGGGCCGCCGCGCTGGGCACCGGGACCGGCGAGAACCTGACGCCCCTGTGCACCGCCCCCGCCGCCGACGCCGCCCTGTACTGCACGGCTCCCGGGGTCAAGGCGGCCCGCCTCAGCCCAGCGGATGGGGGCACCGCCTGGACGGCACAGGCGACCGCAGCCGAAGCGGGCGCCGCCCCCGTGCTCTCCGGCGGGCTGGTCCATGTGGTGACCGCGGGCCGCGCCCGGCTCGAAGCGCTCGCCCCGGACACCGGGGCCACCCGCTGGGCCGAAGACGTCTCCGCGTACACGAACGTCCTGCACTCCGGGGACACCGTGCTGCTCATGGCGGCGGACGGCGCCGTGCGCGCCCTGGACGGCGCGACCGGCGCCGAGCGGTGGACCAAGCGGTTCTCGGGGACGTCCGGCGCGCAGTGGGTGGCCGGCGACGGTGTCGTGTACGCCGCGGCCGCCTCCCCCGACGCGGCGTCCACGCTCGTGAGCGCGGTCGATCCGGCGGACGGGCGGGTGCTGTGGACCAAGCGGATGAGCGGCGCCCTGGCCCCCGTACAGGCGTCGAGGGACGCCCTGCTGCTCCTGTCGACCGACGCGGACCTGTACACGGACGCGGTCGTCACGCTGGACACCGCCGACCGCACCGCCCGGCGCGTACCGCTGACGTTCCCGGCCGATCAGGCGCAGGCCGCGATGGCGGGCGACACCGTGTACGTCATCGGGTCGGGCGGCTCGCTCACCGCCGTGGACACCGCCGGCCGCGGCACGCAGCGCTGGCGGCTGGAGACGGGGGTGACGCGCGCGTCCCGCCCGGTCGTGGCGGGCGGGCACGTCTACCTGACGGCGGCTGACGGGCGGCTGCTGGCGGTGGACGCCGAGCGCGGCGTACTGCGGGGGATGACCAAGCCGCGCATGGACGGCGGGCGGTACACCTTCGCACCGCTGCTGCCCGCGCCCGCCGTCGCGAATGGCACGGTGTTCGCGACGGCCCCGGACGGGTCGGTCTTCGCCGTGGCGGCGAAGGATCCGGCCCGCTGGTGATCAGCCGAGCTTGCTGACGTCCCGGACAGCGCCCTTGTCGGCGCTCGTCGCCATCGCCGCGTACGCCCGCAGCGCCGCCGAGACCTTGCGGTCGCGGTTCTTCGGGGCGTACACGCCGCCGAGGGCCTCGCGGCGGGCGGCCAGCGTGGCGTCGTCGACGAGCAGCTCGATGGAGCGGTTCGGGATGTCGATACGGATGCGGTCGCCGTCCTCGACCAGCGCGATCGTGCCGCCGCTCGCCGCCTCCGGCGACGCGTGGCCGATCGACAGGCCCGACGTACCGCCGGAGAAGCGGCCGTCCGTGATCAGCGCGCAGGCCTTGCCCAGGCCCCGGCCCTTCAGGTACGAGGTCGGGTAGAGCATCTCCTGCATGCCCGGGCCGCCCTTGGGGCCCTCGTAGCGGATGACGACGACGTCGCCCTCCTTGATCTCCTTCAGCAGGATCTTCTCGACGGCCTGCTCCTGCGACTCGCAGACGACCGCCGGGCCCTCGAAGGTCCAGATCGACTCGTCGACACCGGCCGTCTTCACGACGCAGCCGTCGACCGCCAGGTTGCCCTTCAAGACCGCGAGGCCACCGTCCTTGGAGTAGGCGTGCTCGGCGGAGCGGATGCAGCCCTCGGCGGCGTCCACGTCCAGGGTGTCCCAGCGCTCGGACTGCGAGAAGGCGGTCGCGGACCGGACGCAGCCGGGGGCGGCGTGCCACAGTTCCACGGCCTCCGGCGAGGGCGAGCCGCCGCGCACGTCCCACGTCTTGAGCCAGTCGGCGAGCGAGGAGCTGTGCACGCTGTGCACGTCCTCGTTGAGCAGCCCGGCCCTGTGCAGCTCGCCGAGCAGGGCGGGGATGCCACCGGCGCGGTGCACGTCCTCCATGTAGTACGTACGCGTCTTGGCGACGTTCGGCGCGACCTTGGCCAGGCACGGCACGCGGCGCGAGACGGCGTCGATCTCGTCCAGCCCGAAGGGGACGCCCGCCTCCTGGGCGGCGGCCAGCAGGTGCAGGATCGTGTTGGTCGAGCCGCCCATGGCGATGTCGAGGGCCATGGCGTTCTCGAAGGCCGCGAGCGTGGCGATGTTGCGCGGCAGGGCGGACTCGTCGCCCTGGGCGTAGTAGCGGTCGGTCAGCTCGACGACCGTGCGCGCGGCGTTCTCGTACAGGGCGCGGCGGGCGGTGTGGGTGGCGAGGGTCGAGCCGTTGCCGGGGAGGGACAGGCCGATGGCCTCGGTCAGGCAGTTCATCGAGTTGGCGGTGAACATGCCGGAACAGGACCCGCAGGTCGGACAGGCGTTCTCCTCGATACGGAGCATGTCCGCGTCGGAGATCTTGTCGTTGACGGCATCCGACATCGCGTCGACCAGGTCGAGCGTTCGGACCGTGCCGTCGACCAGCGTCGCCTTGCCGGCCTCCATGGGGCCGCCGGAGACGAAGACCGTGGGGATGTTGAGGCGCAGCGCCGCCATCAGCATGCCCGGGGTGATCTTGTCGCAGTTGGAGATGCAGATCAGGGCGTCGGCGCAGTGCGCCTCGACCATGTACTCCACGCTGTCCGCGATCAGGTCGCGGGAGGGGAGCGAGTACAGCATGCCGCCGTGGCCCATCGCGATGCCGTCGTCCACGGCGATCGTGTTGAACTCGCGCGGGATGGCGCCCGCCTCCTTGATCGCCTCGGAGACGATCCGGCCGACCGGCTGGAGGTGGGTGTGGCCGGGCACGAACTCGGTGAAGGAGTTCGCGACGGCGATGATCGGCTTGCGCCCGATGTCCGCGCCCGGTACACCGGAGGCCCGCATAAGGGCGCGGGCGCCCGCCATGTTGCGGCCGTGGGTGACAGTGCGGGACCTCAGCTCGGGCATCGTCGCTCGCTCCGCTCGCTCCTGGGAAGGGACATGTCTCCTCCGAGCGTACGCCGCTGCTCCAAGATCTGGACAGGCTGTCCGGATGGCGGGATGCCCGGCTCACGCCTCGGTCAGGTACCGCAGGAGCGCGATGCCGGTCATGTGCGAGGCGGCGAGCTCCGCCCGGAACTTCGGATTCGGTACGTCGAGGTCGGCGACCACGCGCTCCAGCAGCCGCCGCAGCGGCACGAAACCGCGCAGCACCTGCGCCGCCGCGTCGTGGGTGAGCTTTCGGGGGCGGCGGTCATCGGATGCGGGCAGCCGACGCCAGGTGCAGCCGGGTGAAGGCCAGCGCCTCCGCCAGGTCGGCCTCGCGTTCGGCCGCCGACATCGCGCGCCGGGTGTTGACCTCGATGACGACATGGCCGTCGAAACCGGAGCGCGCCAGGTGCTCCAGCAGCTCCGCGCACGGCTGCGTGCCGCGCCCCGGCACCAGGTGCTCGTCCTTCGCCGAGCCGCGCCCGTCGGCGAGGTGGACGTGGCCGAGCCGGTCCCCCATGCGGCCGATCATGTCCATGGCGTCGACCCGGGCGGTCGCGGTGTGCGAGAGGTCGACGGTGTAGTGGCGGTAGTCGTCCTTGCTGACGTCCCACTCCGGCGCGTACGCGAGCATCTCGCGGTCCCGGTAGCGCCACGGGTACATGTTCTCGACCGCGAAGCGCACGTCCGTCTCGTCCGCCATCCGCCAGATGCCGGTGATGAAGTCGCGGGCGTACTGGCGCTGCCAGCGGAACGGCGGGTGGACGACGACGGTCGACGCGCCCAGCTTCTCGGCCGCCGCCTGGGCGCGCTGGAGCTTCACCCACGGGTCGGTCGACCAGACGCGCTGGGTGATGAGGAGACAGGGCGCGTGGACGGCGAGGATGGGGACCTGGTGGTAGTCGGAGAGGCGGCGCAGCGCCTCGATGTCCTGGCTGACCGGGTCCGTCCACACCATGACCTCGACGCCGTCGTAGCCGAGGCGTGCGGCGATCTCGAAGGCCGTCGCCGTCGACTCCGGGTAGACCGAGGCCGTCGACAGGGCGACCTTCGCGTCCGGGACGCGCACCACTGATTCCGACGGTTTTGCCACGAGGGACAGAGTACGGGCACCGGCTAGGCGGCCGGGAGGTGGTCCAGCCGGCGCAGGATGACGCCCTCGCGCAGCGCCCATGGGCAGATCTCCAGTTCCTCGACCCCGAACAGGTCCATCGCCCCCTCCGCGACCAGGGCTCCTGCCAGCAACTGCCGCGCCCGCCCCTGGGACACCCCGGGCAGTGCGCAGCGCTGCTCGGCGGTCATGACCGCGAGCTTGGGGACCCACTCCTCCAGTGACGTACGACTCAGTACGCGCTGTACGTACTGACTCTCGCCCGAGCCTGGCGCGCCGGCTATCCGGGCCAGCTGCTTGAACGTCTTGGAGGTCGCCACGACATGGTCCGGCGGCCCGAAGCGGGCGATCTCCCCGACCGTCCGGGCGATCTGCGCCCGCACGTGGCGGCGCAGCGCCTTCACGTCGGCCGGATCGGGCGGGTCGCCGGGCAGCCAGCCGGCGGTCAGCCGCCCGGCGCCCAGCGGCAGGGACACGGCGGCGTCGGGCTCCTCGTCGATCCCGTACGCGATCTCCAGCGAGCCGCCGCCGATGTCCAGCAGCAGCAGCTTCCCGGCGGACCAGCCGAACCAGCGGCGGGCGGCCAGGAAGGTCAGGCGGGCCTCCTCCTCGCCGCTGAGGACCTGGAGGTCGACGCCGGTCTCGTCCTTGATCCGCTTCAGTACGACATCGGCGTTGGACGCGTCGCGGATGGCGGAGGTCGCGAACGGCAGGACGTCCTCGCAGCCCTTGTCCTCGGCGGTGCGCAGGGCGTCGTGGGTGATGGTGATGAGCCGCTCGACACCGTGCGCGCCGATCGCGCCCTCGGCGTCGAGCAGCTCCGCCAGGCGCAGCTCCGCCTTGTGGGAATGGGCGGGCAGGGGCCGGGCGCCGGGGTGGGCGTCCATCACCAGCAGGTGCACCGTGTTCGAACCGACGTCGAGGACTCCGAGTCTCATGCCCCGAACGCTACTGCGCGCGGCGCATACGCTTGGTGTGTGCCAAAGACGAAGAAGGCGAAGAAGGCGAAGCCCACGTCCCCCGTACCGGTCTCCAGCCCGGTCGTCCCGGACGAAAAGGGGCTCGACTTTCCCCGTGCGTGGGTGGAGTTCCCGGACCCCGCCGACGACGAGCAGGTCTTCCGCTGCGACCTGACCTGGCTGACCTCGCGCTGGTCCTGCATCTTCGGAAGCGGCTGTCAGGGCATCCAGGCGGGCCGCGCGGACGACGGCTGCTGCACGCTGGGCGCCCACTTCTCGGACGAGGACGACGAGCAGCGCGTCGCCACGCATGTGGAACGGCTCACACCGGAGCTGTGGCAGTTCCACGACGTCGGTACGCGGTCGTCGGGCGGCTGGGTCCAGCTCGACGAGGACGGCGAGCGCCAGACGCGCCGCTGGGAGGGCTCCTGCATCTTCCAGAACCGCCCCGGGTTCGCGGGCGGGGCCGGCTGCGCGCTGCACATCCTGGCGCTGCGGGAGGGCCGTGAGCCGCTGGAGACGAAGCCGGACGTCTGCTGGCAGCTGCCGGTGCGTCGTACGTACGACTGGATCGACCGGCCCGACGACACGCGCGTGCTCCAGATCTCGATCGGCGAGTACGACCGCCGGGGCTGGGGACCGGGCGGCCACGACCTGCACTGGTGGTGCACGTCGGCGACATCGGCGCACGGGGCGGGGGAGCCGGTGTACGTGACCTACCGCCCGGAGCTGACGGAAATGATGGGCAAGGCGGCGTACGACGTGCTGGCCGAGCTGTGCGAGGCCCGCCTGTCGTCACAGCTACCGCTGCTCGCCCCGCACCCGGCGGACCCCGCTTGAGCGGCTGAACGCGGGCGGCTGAGCGCGTGGGGCTGAGCGCGGGCGGCTGAGCGCGTTTGGGGCACCCTGGTCGCGTCGTGGGCGGCTGGCGCGGCCCGTTGGGGGCTTGGCGCGTGGGTGGCCCGCTGGCGCTTTGGCGGCTGAGGCTTGGGGTCAGTTGGACGGTGGTGGTGTCGCCGGGGGCGGTGGGGGCGCGGTGTCCGAGGGCGTGGGGTCCGGGGACGGCGGCGGGGTCGTCGTGGGCGGCGGGGCCGGGTCCGTGGGGGTCGGGTCCGGGGACGGCGGCGGCGTCGACACCGGCGTGGTCGGGTCCGGGTGCGGGTCCGGGCGCGAGGGCGGCCGGGGCGCGCCGTGGCCGTCGATCTCCACCACCGCGCCCGCCGGGTCGACCCCGACGCGGGCGCTCCAGGGGCCGTGCGGTTCGCGGGCGTGGTCGACGGAGACGTACACCGTGACCGACTGGCCGGGCGTGAGCGTGCCGGAGGAACGGCTGGCGTACAGCCACGGCGCGTCCGTCCACAGCGTCCAGGCGACCGGGGTGCCGCCCGACGCCGTGAGCGTGAGCATCGTGGTGTCGCCGCCGTACGGCTGGGCCGCGACCGTGATGCGGCCGGGGACCGGGCGGCCCGGGCGGGACGGTGCGACGGGCGCCCCGGTGCTGATCACCTCGACGGAGACGTGGCCCGAGCGGTCGGCCGGGGAACGGCGGCCGGGGTCGGTACGGGCGCTGCCGGCGTTCTCGTAGTGGTCCTCCCGGGCGGACCGTTCCGCCTCGGTCCCGGGGTCGCCCGCCTCCGCCGCGCTGACGGAGGGCCCTTCGTGTCCCTCCCCCGTGAGCGGCGCGCCCCGGTAGGCCGCCCACAGGGCGAGCACCGGCGCCGCGACCACGGTGGCCACGACGGTCGTCGTCACCGCCCGCGCCCGCATCCGGTCGCGGCGCGCCGCGTGGTCCTTGGGGTCCAGGGGGAAGCCGTCGCGGCCGAACCGCGGCCCGCCCGCCCGGTTTCGCGGGACGTGCAGCATCGCCATGTACGCCGCGGACCTCGGCGCCTCGACCAGCGGCAACCGCGCGGGGGTGACCGACGAACCGGGCCACGGCCCGCCCGCCCCGGAGCGTTCGGCGGCGCGGCGGCAGCGCGGGCAGTCGTCGACGTGCCGGACGAGTTCATGGCGCAGCGCCGCGGAGAGCAGCACCCGTCTGTCGCCGGTGAGCCGGGCGACGGCCGGACAGGTGCCGGTCTCGACGACGGCGAGCGCGGCGCGGGTGCGTTCCACCTCGCAGGCGGCCGCGGACAGCAGCTCGCGGGCGGCGGAGGGCTCCATGCCGAGGACGGCGGCGACCTGCGGGGCGCCGAGCTGGTGGCGTACGGCCAGCTCCAGCGCCTCGCGCTGCTCGGGCGTGGTGCCGGCGGCCTCGGGCCAGGCGAGCAGGGACAGCTCGCGGCGGCGCCGCTCGGCGGTCTCCGGGGAGACGGACGGGGCTTCCTCCGAGACGCCAGGGGCGCCAGGGGCGCCAGGGGCGGCGGGGGCGCCAGGGGCGACAGGGCGGCCGGTGTGCGCTCCCTGCCGCTTGCGCCGCTGTTCGGCCAGCTCCCTCAGGCAGGCCCAGCGGGCGAGCGCGTACAGCCATGCCTTCCGCTCGGCGTCCGCGGCCGGACATCGCCCGAACTGCCGCTCGGCGATGGCCAGGACGTCGCCCAGCACCATGGTCGCCGTGTCGTGGTCGCACAGCACGGACAGGCAGTACGTGAACAGGCCGTCGAGGTACGGCTCGTACCGCGCCGGCGGCTGCTGCGCCAGCGTGCGGGGCCCGGTCCGGGACGCACGGTGCTGCGCCCGGTGTGCGCCGGTGGTCTGCGTGGGGGACTCCAGCCTGCTGCTCATCACCCGGCGACCGTAGGCAGTTGAGGCACGCCCTTCGCACCCCTTCAGCACTTTTAATCCTTACGGGTGAACGTATCCCTCGAAAGGGGACAGGAAGCGCGGATTCCACACCGGTCACTCACCCGCGCCCCTGACGTCCCGGGTGCCCCGTCCGCCCCGCGCGGGGTCATTGTCAGTGGGGACCGCTACGGTCTTCCGCATGGCTGCCCGTACGAAATCCGCCAAGGACCGGCCGTCCTACCGCTGCACCGAATGCGGCTGGACGACCGCCAAATGGCTCGGCCGCTGTCCCGAGTGCCAGGCATGGGGGACGGTCGAGGAGTACGGCACGCCCGCCGTCCGCACCACCGCCGCCGGGCGCGTCTCGACCGCCGCCCTCCCGATCGGCCAGGTCGACGGCCGGCAGGCCACCGCGCGCTCCACCGGCGTGGACGAGCTGGACCGGGTCCTGGGCGGCGGTCTGGTGCCGGGCGCGGTCGTGCTGCTGGCGGGCGAGCCGGGCGTCGGCAAGTCCACGCTCCTGCTGGACGTCGCGGCGAAGGCGGCCAGCGAGGAGCACCGCACGCTGTACGTCACGGGTGAGGAGTCCGCGAGCCAGGTGCGGCTGCGCGCCGACCGGATCAACGCGCTGAACGACGATCTGTACCTGGCGGCCGAGACGGACCTGTCCGCCGTGCTCGGCCACCTCGACGCGGTCAAGCCGTCGCTGCTGATCCTCGACTCGGTGCAGACCGTGGCGTCGCCCGAGATCGACGGTGCGCCGGGCGGCATGGCGCAGGTGCGGGAGGTGGCCGGGGCGCTGATCCGCGCCTCCAAGGAGCGGGGCATGTCCACGCTGCTGGTCGGCCATGTGACCAAGGACGGTGCGATCGCGGGCCCGCGGCTGCTGGAGCACCTGGTGGACGTCGTCCTGTCCTTCGAGGGCGACCGGCACGCCCGCCTGCGGCTGGTGCGGGGCGTGAAGAACCGGTACGGGGCGACGGACGAGGTCGGCTGCTTCGAACTGCACGACGAGGGGATCACGGGCCTGGCCGACCCCTCCGGGCTCTTCCTCACCCGCCGCGCCGAGGCCGTGCCGGGTACGTGCCTGACCGTGACGCTGGAGGGGCGGCGCCCGCTCGTCGCCGAGGTGCAGGCGCTCACGGTCGACTCGCAGATCCCCTCGCCGCGGCGTACGACCTCGGGGCTGGAGACGTCCCGGGTGTCGATGATGCTCGCGGTGCTGGAGCAGCGCGGGCGGATCAGCGCGCTCGGCAAGCGCGACATCTACAGCGCGACGGTGGGCGGGGTGAAGCTCTCGGAGCCGGCCGCCGACCTGGCGATCGCGCTGGCGCTGGCGTCGGCGGCCAGTGACACTCCGCTGCCCAAGAACCTGGTGGCGATCGGCGAGGTGGGCCTCGCGGGCGAGGTCCGGCGTGTCACGGGCGTCCAGCGGCGCCTCGCCGAGGCGCACCGGCTCGGCTTCACCCACGCCCTGGTCCCGGGCGACCCGGGGAAGATCCCGGCCGGCATGAAGGTCACCGAGGTCGCGGACATGGGCGACGCGCTCCGCGTCCTCCCCCGCGCCCGCCGCCCGTCCCCCCGCCGGGAGGAGGCCGCCGAGGGGTAGCCCCTGCCCGGCTGAGGCTGCCCGAGCACCACCCCACCTTCCGCCCCCGTCCCCCCCTTCCTGCCGGTGGTACCTCCGCCCCCGTCCCCCGCTCCTGCCGGTGGTCCGCGCGGCGGGAGGCCGAACCGTCACGGCCGGGGTCGCTAGACTTTGCCCAGGTCTCGCCCATCCGTACGAGCCGGAGGAGTGCAGTGGCAGCCAACGACCGGGCAGCAGCACCCGGAAAGTCCGGCGGAGGCTCCGGCAATGAAGCACTGATGCGCGCTTCCCTGAGCGCGGTCGCCCCGGGTACGTCGCTGCGCGACGGCCTGGAGCGCATCCTCCGCGGCAACACCGGGGGTCTGATCGTCCTCGGCATGGACAAGACCGTCGAGTCGATGTGCACCGGCGGGTTCGTGCTGGACGTGGAGTTCACCGCGACCCGGCTGCGCGAGCTGTGCAAGCTCGACGGCGCGCTCATCCTCGACAAGGACATCACCAAGATCCTCCGGGCCGGCGTCCAGCTCGTCCCGGACGCGTCGATCCCGACAGAGGAGACCGGCACCCGGCACCGCACCGCCGACCGCGTGTCCAAGCAGTGCGGCTTCCCCGTCGTCTCCGTATCGCAGTCGATGCGGCTCATCGCCCTGTACGTGGACGGTGAGCGCCGTGTCCTGGAGGAGTCGGCGGCCATCCTGTCGCGCGCCAACCAGGCCCTGGCGACCCTGGAGCGGTACAAGCTGCGGCTGGATGAGGTCGCCGGCACGCTCTCCGCGCTGGAGATCGAGGACCTGGTGACCGTCCGGGACGTCACGGCCGTCGCCCAGCGTCTGGAGATGGTCCGCCGCATCGCGACCGAGATCGCCGAGTACGTGGTGGAGCTCGGCACCGACGGCCGCCTCCTCGCCCTCCAGCTGGACGAGCTGATCGCCGGCGTCGAGCCCGAGCGCGAGCTCGTGGTCCGGGACTACGTACCGCAGCCGACCGCCAAGCGGTCCCGTACGGTCGCCGAGGCGCTCACCGAGCTGGACGCGCTCAGCCACGCCGAGCTGCTGGAGCTGCCGATCGTGGCCCGTGCCCTCGGCTACACCGGCTCCCCGGAGGCGCTGGACTCGGCGGTCTCGCCGCGCGGTTACCGGCTGCTGGCCAAGGTGCCGCGGCTGCCCGGTGCCATCATCGAGCGGCTCGTGGAGCACTTCGGGGGCCTGCAGAAGCTGCTGGCCGCGAGCGTGGACGACCTCCAGACCGTCGACGGTGTCGGCGAGGCGCGCGCCCGCAGCGTACGGGAGGGGCTGTCGCGGCTCGCCGAGTCGTCGATCCTGGAGCGGTACGTCTAGAGCCGCCTGTCCAGGTCAGTCCTTGGTGAGCGTGAACGACGCCGGCATCACCTTGGCGCCCGGCACGGTCGCCTCGACCAGGTACGTGCCAGGACCGGCGGTCGCCGCGGGCGGTGTCGCGCAGCGCGGTGCGCTCTGCCGGCGGTCCCACTCGATGGTGTGCGTGACGGACCCGCCCGCCGGGATGCGCAGCAGGAGGGTTCCGGAGCCGCGCGGGCAGTCCTTGGACGACCAGATCTGATCGGCCTCGTCGTCCTTGATGGTCAGCACGGCGGTCTTCGGCCCGAGGTCGGCCTTGCAGGTGGTGGCGGAGGTGTTGTGGGCGATCAGCTGGAGACGGGGCTTGTCTCCCGGCGCGTAACGGACCTTCTCGCTGCGCAGCGTCAACTTCAGTGAGCCGGGCGCGCAGTTGGGGAGCGGGGAGTTGGCCGGGACCTGCTGACCGGAACTCCCGCCGCCGGAGCCCGTATCCGCGCCGGTGCCCGAGCCGCCGCTGCCGGTATCGGCGCCCGATCCCGCGCCGGAGCCCGAACCGGTGCCCGCGTCCGTGCCGCTTCCGTCGCCGCCGGAGCCACCCGAGCCGCCCTGTGAGGACGTGTCTCCGTTCTTGCCGGAGTCCTCGCCCGACCCCGACTCGTCGCGCCCGCCCGGCTGTTCACTGATCGCCGGTCCCGACTGCGAGGGTCCTGGGGTGATGGACGGCGCGGGACTGGACCCGTTGGAGCTTCCGCCGCCCTTCTTCCCGTCGTCGTCACCGGGACTGACGATCCATACGATCAGCAGCGCGAGCAGCACGACCAGGCTCGCCGCGACTGCCCTCCGTCGCCAGTAGATGGAGGAGGGAAGCGGCCCGACCGGATTGCGCAGAGATCCCACGCCCAAACTGTACGAGAGATCGACGCCAACTCCCGCCCCACCCGCCGCCCGTGCACCAAGTTTTGCGGATGATCACATTCGAACACCGCTGATCCGCCCTCCTCTCCTCCGTCAGGAGCGGCTCTTTGCCGATGGCGCCGCACGACCGCTTCCGGGCGCCAGGTACCGTCCGTCACCATGAGCCAGGACCTCTATCGCGACATCACCGACTTCGCCCACGACACCCCGAGCTGGGTACAGCTGCTCGCCGAAGTGTGGACGGAAGCCGGGCTGCTGCTGTTCGGCGTGCTGTTCCTCGTCGGCTGGTGGCGCGCGCGCCCGGCCGGCTCCCGTGCCATGGCGCTCGCCGTCCTCGCGCCGCTCGGCACCGCCTTCGGTTACGTGGTCAGCGAGTTGCTGAAGTCGCTGGTGGACGAGGAACGCCCGTGCCGCGCGGTCGCCGGTGCCGCCGCCTCGCTGGTGGCGTGCCCGCCGCACGGCGACTGGTCCTTCCCGAGCAACCACTCCGCCATCGCCGGCGCGGCGGCCGTCGCCCTGGCCCTGGCCTGGCGCCGGATCGTCTGGCTGACGGTGCCGATGGCGCTGCTGATGGCCTTCTCGCGGGTCTTCGTGGGGGTGCACTACCCGCACGACGTGGCGGCCGGCCTGGTGCTGGGCGCGCTGGCCGCGGTGCTGTTCATCAAGCTGCTGACCGGACCGACCCGGGCGCTGACCGACGCGATGCGCGCGAGTGGGTCGCCGGCCCCGGCCTGGCTGGCGGGGCCCGGTCCCGCCGCGCCCGCTCCCGCCGTACCGGACCACACCGCGCCCCCGCGGCGCCGGGAGCCGATGCACCGCCGCGGCTGAGGAACGTGCCAGGATCGGGGGTGCCATGACTGCGACCCCCTCCACCCCCGAAGCCGGCCCCGCCGAACTCCACGGGCCCGTGCTGGCCTGGTTCGAACAGAACGCCCGCGACTTGCCCTGGCGCCGCCCCGACGCGGGTGCCTGGGGCGTGATGGTCAGTGAGTTCATGCTCCAGCAGACCCCGGTCAGCCGGGTCCTGCCGGTGTACGAACAGTGGCTGGCCCGCTGGCCCCGCCCCGCCGACCTGGCCGCAGAGGCCCCCGGTGAGGCGGTCCGCGCCTGGGGCAGGCTGGGTTACCCGCGCCGCGCGCTGCGGCTCCACGGGGCGGCGGTCGCGATAACGGAACGGCACGGCGGTGACGTACCCAGCGACCACGCCCAGCTGCTGGCCCTGCCCGGCATCGGTGAGTACACGGCCGCGGCGGTGGCGTCGTTCGCGTACGGGCAGCGCCATGCCGTGCTGGACACGAACGTCCGGCGCGTCTTCGCCCGGTCCGTGACGGGCGTGCAGTACCCGCCGAACGCCACCACCGCCGCCGAGCGGAAGCTGGCCCGGGCGCTCCTCCCGGACGACGAGCCGACCGCGGCCCGCTGGGCGGCGGCCTCCATGGAGCTGGGCGCGCTGGTGTGCACCGCCCGCAATGAGGACTGCTCCCGGTGCCCGATCGCCCGGCGGTGCGCCTGGCGGCTGGCCGGGAAGCCCGCGCACGACGGCCCGGCCAGACGCGGCCAGACGTACGCGGGCACGGACCGCCAGGTGCGCGGGCGGCTGCTCGCGGTCCTGCGAGAGGCGACTGCTCCGGTGGAGCAGGCCGCGCTGGACGCGGTGTGGCACGAACCGGTGCAGCGGGCGCGGGCGCTGGACGGGCTGGTCGCGGACGGGCTGGTCGAGCCCCTGGAGGGCGGTCGGTACCGCCTGCCGGAGGGCTGAGCCCGCCGCCCGCACGTCCTCCCCGGCTCCGGCGCCGTCCTCGTCTTCGGCTTCGGCTTCGGCTTCGGCTTCCGCTTCGGCTTCCGCTTCGGCTTCCTGTGCGTCTTCGTAACACCATCGCTGTTACACAACCGATGGACAGCCGTGCGTCCGTCGACGGTCTGTGCGGACAACCCCGTGACAACCGCTCCGTAGCGTCTGCCGACGTAAGCAGCACACGGGGTTTCACGGGGATCGGAGGCGGTTCGGGATGTCGCACGGCGAGGTGCTCGAATTCGAGGAGTACGTACGCACTCGGCAGGACGCCCTGCTGCGCAGCGCCCGGCGTCTGGTTCCCGACCCCGTCGACGCGCAGGACCTGCTCCAGACGGCGCTGGCCCGGACGTACGGCCGCTGGGACGGCATAGCGGACAAGACGCTGGCCGACGCCTACCTCCGCCGGGTGATGATCAATACGCGTACGGAGTGGTGGCGCGCCCGCAAGCTGGAGGAGGTGCCCACCGAGCAGCTCCCCGACGCGTCCGTCGACGACGCCACCGAGCAGCACGCCGACCGGGCCCTGCTGATGGACGTCCTGAGGGTGCTGGCGCCCAAGCAGCGCAGCGTCGTCGTGCTGCGGCACTGGGAGCAGATGAGCACCGAGGAGACGGCCGCCGCGCTCGGCATGTCGACCGGTACGGTGAAGTCCACGCTTCACCGGGCGCTCGCCCGCCTCCGCCAGGAGCTGGAGAGCCGGGCCGTCGAGACGGACGCCGGTGCCCGGGAGCGGACGGAGCGTACGAATCGTACGGTCGGACGTCGTCATGAACGGGGGCGGGAGCGGTGCGCGGCCTGAGCGCCAGAGACATCGGGAGCGGCAGCGGCAGGATCCGGGCGGCGGGCACCACGGCGATGGCCGTGGCCGCCGCCGTCGGCCTGCTCACGGTCGGGTGCTCCACCGGCGGCACGGGGACGCGCGACGAGGGCGCGGCCAGGACCGACCAGGGCAGCCCGTCGACCGCGCCCAGCCCCACGTCGTCCTCGTCGTCGCCGATCAAGAAGGTCGACGCGGTCCACCTGATCATGAGCGACCCGAAGGTCAGCGACCAGGTCAAGGACGACCTCAAGCCGTGCGCCGAGAACGCCTACCCGGTGGACACCTCGTACGGGAACCTCACCGACTCCGGGTCACCGGACGTCGTGGTGAACGTGCTGACGTGCGGTGACGCCGTGGGCGTCGGGACATATGTGTACCGGGCCCAGGACAAGACGTACGAGAATGTCTTCTCGGTGGAGGAACCGGCCGTGTACTCGGCCATCGACCGGGGGGACCTGGTCGTCACCAAGCAGGTGTACGACAAGGGTGACCCGGTGGCGTACCCCTCCGGGGAGGATGTGATCACCTACCGGTGGGCCGGAACCAAGTTCACCGAGCACGACCGGGTGCACAACGACTACAGCAAGGCGGTCGGCGACGGGGGCATCGACGGCCCCGCCGAGCCCGCGCCGTCGGCGCCGGGCGAGAACTGATCCAGCACTGCGAAGAACGTGAAGAACTTCGAGACCGAGAGAGCGCGGGATGGCCGAGACCCATGTCCTGTTCGTCGAGGACGACGACGTCATCCGTGAGGCGACGCAGCTGGCCCTGGAGCGCGACGGCTTCGCGGTGACCGCGATGCCGGACGGGCTGTCCGGGCTGGAGTCCTTCCGGGAGCGGCAGCCGGACATCGCGCTGCTGGACGTGATGCTGCCCGGCATGGACGGCGTGAGCCTGTGCCGGCGCATCCGCGACGAGTCGACCGTGCCGGTGATCATGCTGTCGGCCCGCGCCGACTCGATCGACGTGGTGCTGGGCCTGGAGGCCGGTGCCGACGACTACGTCACCAAGCCGTTCGACGGCGCGGTGCTGGTCGCCCGGATCCGCGCCGTGCTGCGCCGTTTCGGCCACGCGGGCGGCACCGCGGGTGGCGGCGACGCCGACCGGGCGGGGCAGGAGCAGGGCGGCGTGCTGGTCTTCGGTGACCTGGAGGTGGACACCGACGGCATGGAGGTGCGCAAGGGCGGCGCTCCGGTGGGGCTGACGCCCACGGAGATGCGGCTGCTGCTGGAGTTCTCCTCGGCGCCGGGCACCGTGCTGTCGCGCGACAAGCTGCTGGAGCGGGTCTGGGACTACGGCTGGGGCGGCGACACCCGGGTGGTCGACGTCCATGTGCAGCGGCTGCGCGCCAAGATCGGCCAGGACCGGATCGAGACGGTCCGTGGCTTCGGCTACAAGCTGAAGGCGTGACTGAGGGCGTGACTGAAGGCGTGAAGCGGCCCGTGAGACAGGATCCCGCCGCATGAAGCGGTTCGCGTTGCGCACCGGCGTCCGATGGAAGATCTCGATCGCCATCGCCGCCGTGGGCGCGCTGGTGGCGGTCGCGCTCAGCCTCGTCGTCCACAACGCCGCCCGCGTCTCGATGCTCGACAACGCGCGCGAGGTGCAGATGGAGCGGCTGCTGTTCGCGCAGCGGATGTACGAGTCGTCGAAGCCGAGGACCGACCCCAAGTTCGGCGCCAAGCTCAATGACCCGGCGCTGCCGCCGCAGCTGGACCACCTGATGCGGAACAAGCATCGCGGGACGTACGTCCAGGAGCACACGGAGGGCGCGCCGGACGTGTGGGCCGCCGTGCCGCTGGGCAACGGGGACGTGCTGTCGCTGCACACGCCGTTCGCGAACCGGAGCACGACCATCATGAAGGCGCTGGACGAGGCGCTGATCGTGGGCTCGGTGTCGGTGGTCTTCGGTGGCTGCGCGCTCGGCGTGCTGATCGGCGGCCAGCTGTCGCGGCGGCTGCGCAAGGCCGCCACGGCGGCGGGGAAGGTCGCCGAGGGCAACACGGACGTACGGGTCCGGGACGCCATCGGCGGTGTCGTACGCGATGAGACGGACGAGCTGGCGCGGGCGGTGGACGCCCTGACGGACGCGCTGCACGAGCGGATCGAGGCGGAGCGGCGGGTCACCGCCGACATCGCGCACGAGCTGCGGACGCCCGTGACCGGGCTGCTCACGGCGGCCGAGCTGCTGCCGCCGGGACGGCCCACCGAGCTGGTGCGGGACCGGGCGCAGGCCATGCGCACGCTGGTCGAGGACGTGCTGGAGGTGGCCCGGCTGGACAGCGCCTCCGAGCGGGCCGAGCTCCAGGAGATCGCGCTGGGCGAGTTCGTCAGCCGGCGGGTGCGGGCGCTGCACCCGGACGTGGAGGTCCGGGTGGTGCACGAGTCATGGGTCAATACCGATCCACGCCGCCTGGAACGAATCCTGGGCAACCTGCTGGCCAACGCCGCCAAGCACGGCAAGCCGCCGGTCGAGGTCACGGTCGAGGGGCGGGTGCTGCGCGTCCGCGACCACGGGCCCGGCTTCCCCTACGAGCTGCTGCGGGAGGGCCCGAGCCGGTTCCGTACAGGCGCGTCCGACCGCGCCGGGCACGGCCACGGCCTGGGCCTGACGATCGCGGCGGGCCAGGCGCGGGTACTGGGCGCCCGGCTGACCTTCCGCAACGCCGCCCCGAAGGGCACCGCCCCGGGGACGGGCGGCGCGATCGCGGTCCTGTGGCTGCCGGAGCACGCCCCGACGACGACGGGCAGCTTCCCGATCCTCCGCTTCCCCGGCACGCCCTGAGGCGGCGGGCGGCCGGGACGGTCGTCACCCGCAACGCGTCGACGGCGGCCCCGAGGAGAAGCGGAAAGCCGTCCTCGAAGTCGCCGTCGATGCGGTGACGGAAGGTCGTCAGATGACGACGCCCTCGGAGCGCAGGAACTTCGCCGGGTTGAGCGCCGAGCCGTAGTTCGGAGTCGTACGGATCTCGAAGTGCAGGTGCGGTCCGGAGGAGTTCCCGGTGTTGCCGGACCGGGCGATGGTCTGGCCGGTCTTCACGGTCTGGCCGATGCCGACGTTGATCTTCGACAGGTGGGCGTACTGGGAGTACGTGCCGTTGGCGTGCTTGATCACGATGGCGTTGCCGTACGCGGGGCCGTCGCCGCCGCCGTTCGGGCCGGCCTTCACGACGACACCGCTGTGCGTGGCCTTCACCACGGTGCCGACCGGCACGGCGAAGTCCTGGCCGGAGTGCTTGTTCGTCCACATGGAGCCGCCCTGGTTGAAGCTGGCGGTCAGGGTGTAGCCGTTGACCGGCTTGACCCAGGACGCGGGCTTCTTGGCGGCGGCCTTCTTCACCGCCGCCTTCTTGGCGGCGGCGGCCTTCTTCGCGGCAGCGGCCTTCTTCGCGGCGGCGGCCTTGGCGGCGGCCTGCTGGGCGGCCTTGGCCTGGGCATCGGCCTGCGCCGCGACGGCGGCGGCGGGGCCCGAGACGGGGATCGTCTTGTTGTCGGCGGCGAAGGCGGCACCGACTCCGAACACCATCGACGCTCCCATGCCGGCGGCGGTGAGGGCGACGACGGCGTTACGGGCGGGATGCTTGACGCGCTGCGACATACGGGGAAGTCCTCCGGACAAGAACGGACCCGACGCGAACGACGCGCCGGGCGGTTGGGCTCATCCTTGGTAACCCGCCCGCCCATCCCACCTCAAACCACCCATCTACGACATCTGGTCGTAGATACCCCGGTGTGACCTGCGCTCTTGACGCGGTGCCGCATACGGGGGGCAGAGCCCGAAATGTCCTTGGAAAATAAGGTTTATCCCCGTAGCGGGACCCGTCACCTGGGGCTTTCCGCCCTGCTCACCGGCCTCTCGCCGGCCCATCACTCCCGGAGCCCTCGCCAACGGCCGCGAAAGCCCGCCTCCGCCCCGGTCGGAGGCACTATTCCGCCTAGTACCGCCCAAAACGCCTGTGCGCCTTGTCACGGCCGACAGGCCCGTGAGCGGCCCACGCCGACCCTTGGACAGACCCTCGACGGCTCTTGGACAGGCCCTCGACGGCTCTTGGGTGGGCCCTCGGCGGAGCCGGGACGGACCCCGACGCACCCGGGGGCGGACCGTCGACGGACCGGGACAGACCCCGACGAACCGAAGGCGGGCCCCCGACGAACCGGGGCGGACCCTCGACGTTGCCGGGTTGGCCCCGACGCACCCGGGACGGACCCTCGACGGACGGGGACGGACCCGACGCACCCAGGGCGGACCCCGACGAACCCGGGCGGGGCCCTCGACGGACCGGGACGGACCCCGACGAACCGGAGGCGGACCATCGACGCACCGGACCCCGACGCACCCGGGGCGGGCCCTCTGCCGGCTTCGGGCGGACCCTGCACGGCCCTCGGGCGGGCCCTCCCCGGAGCGCGGGCGCTCTCGGGCCGCCCCCGCCGGGGCGCGGCGGGGGCGACCACGGATACGCTCGACGCGTCGGCGATCACGCCATGGCCTCCGGGGGGACGCACGTGGATCCAGCACTTATCGGCACACGGCTCGCGTCGAGCGCGATCTCACCGCTGATCAGGAAGCTCCTCGTCCAGGAAGGCCCCGGTGCCGGACTGACCGAGCGACGCGTCCGCCTCTCCGGGCTCGTCTCCTTCCGGGGCGAGAAGCGCACGCTCACCGACCGGGACGTCCGTAAACTCGCGACCACCCTGGTCGGCGACGCCCTCGGCGGGCCCGGCGAGCCACCCTTCCCGCGCGACGAGGCCGAAGCGGTCGCCGACGCCCTCGCCCGTACGCTGCTGGCTCTCGGCGACCTCGACATGGACGACGTCCAAGCCGTCCGCCTCGGCCACCGCGCGCTGGCCGACCGGCTCCGCAGCGCCGCCGGCGCCCAGGGCGACGGGCTCTCGGCCGACTCGGCGCTCTTCCTCGACTCGGTCACCGAGTGGGCCTGCCTGCACATCCTGCACTTCTTCACCCAGCGCTCGACCTTCGTCGCCCGCAGCCTGGTCGAGCAGGCCCGCGGCCAGGCGGAGCTGATCGCGAAGGTCGACGCCCTCATCGCCCGTACGCCACGGCCGTTCGCCCAGGACGCCGCGTTCGAGCGCCGCTACCACGCGTACGTCGCGAAGAAGCACGGCAACCTCACCATCTACGGGATCGACCTGCACAACTCGCCCGACGCCTGGCCGCTGGACGTGGCGTACCTGTCGCTGGAGGCCGACGCGGCCGAAAGGCCGGCCCACGACCGCTTCCCGGCCGGCCTCCCCGCGGACATCCGCAGCGCCCCGGCCGGCCCCCGCCCCGCCGACCAGGCACTCGCCCAGCAGGAACGCGTGCTGCTGCGCGGCGTCGCCGGCTCGGGCAAGACCACGCTGGTGCAGTGGCTCGCGGTCTCCGCGTCCCGCCAGGACCTGGACGAGCGGATGGGCTACCTGCGCGACCGTGTCCCCTTCGTCCTGCCGCTGCGCACCCTCACCCGGCACGGCGAACGGCTCCCGGCCCCCGACCGGTTCCTGGCCGCGGTCGGCTGCCCGCTCGCCCCGCCCGCCGGCTGGGCCGACCGCGTCCTGTCCGCCGGCCGCGGGCTGGTCCTGATCGACGGCATCGACGAGGTGCCCGAGCCCGAGCGGGACCGCACCCGCCGCTGGCTGCGCGACCTCCTCGCCACGTACGACGGCGGCAACCGCTGGCTCGTCACCTCCCGCCCCTCCGCCGTACGCGACGACTGGCTGGCCCCGGACGGCTTCACCGAACTCACGCTCTCGCCGATGAGTCGCGCCGAGGTGACCGCGTTCGTCCGCCGCTGGCACACGGCGGCCGGCCCGGACGCCGAAGCGTACGAACAGCCCCTCCTCGACGCGCTGCGTACCAAGCAGGACCTCGCCCGGCTCGCCACCAACCCCCTGATGTGCGGCCTGATCTGCGCCCTGCACCGCGACCGCCGGGGCTTTCTGCCACGCGGCCGCAAAGCCCTCTACGACGCCGCCCTGGACATGCTTCTCGCCCGCCGCGACCGCGAGCGGGACATGGGCGACCCGACCGGCGTGGACCTCGCCGAGGCGCCGCAGATCCGATTGATCCAGCGGCTCGCGTACTGGCTGACGATCAATGGCCGTACGGAGATGGACCGTTTCCGGGCCGAGACCATCGTGCTCGACGCGATCCCCGCGATCCCGGACGCCGCCGCCATCGGCAAACCGGACGCCGTCTTCCACCACCTGCTCCAGCGCAGCGGCCTGCTCCGCGAACCGGGCCCGGACGCCGTGGACTTCGTCCACCGGACCTTCCAGGACTACCTGGCCGCCAAGGCGATCGTCGACGACTGGCACATCGGCGTCCTGACCGGCCACGCGGGCGACGACCAGTGGGAGGACGTGATCCGCATGGCCGTCGCCCACGCCCGCCCGCGCGAATGCGCCGAGATCTTCACGGAGTTGCTGGCCGCCGCCGACCGCGCCCCCGACCGCCGCGCCCAGCTCCGCATCCTCTTCGTCGCGGCGGCCGCCCTCGAACACGCCACGGAGCTGGACCCGGCCATCCAGCGCACGCTGCTGGACCGCACGGCGCGGCTCATCCCGCCCCGTACGCCGGAGGAGGCCCGCGAACTGGCCACGGTGGGCCCCCTGGTCCTGGACCTCCTGCCGGGCCCGGACGGCCTGGACGACGAACAGGCCCGGATGGCCGTGATCACGGCCACCCACATCACCTCGGACGCGGCCCTGCCCTACCTGGCCCGGTTCACCGGCCATCCCTCACTGAACGTCCGCTCCCAACTGATCTGGGCCTGGTCGCGCTTCGACACGACGTCGTACGCGGAGGAGGTCGTCGCCCGGCTGGATCAAGAGAACCTGGAGTTCACGGTCACCTCCGACGGACAGGTCGAGGAGCTCCTCCGGCTGGACCTGCGGCCCTCCCTGCTCGACATCCGAGAGGAGGTCTCGGACGAGCTGCTGCCCGCGCTCCTCACCGATTGCGCTCCGACCCAACTGAACCTCACGCGCTCGGGAGCGGCTCCGGATCTCCGCTGCCTGTCCTCGCTCACCCGGCTGGAATGGCTGAATATCAACGTGGCGCCGGAAGCGTCCTGGAGCCTCGGCGACCTCCCCGCGGAAGCACCTCTGCGATTCCTGGGCATCCCGTGCTCTCCGGAAGAAGGCCTGCACGGGCTTCACCGCTACCCGACCCTTCGCTCCCTTTCGGTCGACGCTCTAACGGCCGACGACTGGAATGAACTCGCCAGGCTGCCGCACCTGAACAGCCTCAGTTGCGAGGCAGAGGCCCTGTCCTCCTGCCCTTCCGACCTTAGCTTCCCCCGGATCACCCTCGTCCACCTTGCGCTGGATGCAGCCGATCCATCATGGCGACGGCTGACCGAGATGTTCCCCAACGTCCAGTCACTGAGCCTGCACGCCTTCAGCCCAGGCCCGCTCGACACCTCACCTCTGGCAGACCTGCCATGCCTGAAGTGGGTCCACGCCCTCGGCGTCGAACTCACCGGCACCGAACACCTCTCCCCCACCATCCGCATCCTCACCTGAGCACGCCTCCTTCCCACCCCCTCCCCGCTCCGTCATCCTCCTCCCCATGAGCAGACACGTGACGCGCGTGACCGCCCTCGCCATCGGGCTCGCCGCCCTTCTCGCGGGGAGCGCCCTTCCCGCCGGCGCGGGGCCCTCCGACACCGGGCTCAAGGGCGCCATCGACACGATCCTCACCGACCCACGACTGGACGGCGGCGCCGTGAGCGTCGTCGTGGCGGACGCGGGCACCGAGGAGACCCTCTACCAGCGCGACAGCGGCGACCGGCTCATGCCGGCGTCCAACACCAAGCTCGCCACCTCCGTCGCCGCCATGGCGCTGCTCGGCCCCGAGTACCGCTTCCGTACGGAGGTGCTGTCCACCGCCCGCCCCCGGGGTGGTGTGCTGCACGGGGACCTGTACCTGCGCGGTACGGGTGACCCCACCACCCTCGCCAAGGACTACGACCGGCTCGCGGCCCAGGTCGCCGCGTCCGGCGTCCGGCGGGTCGCCGGGCGGGTCGTCGCCGACGACACCCGGTTCGACACCAACCGCCTGGGCCGTTCCTGGGCGGCCGACGACGAGTCGTCGTACTACTCCGCGCAGATCTCGCCCCTCACGCTCGCCCCCGACACCGACTACGACTCCGGAACGGTCGTCGTCGAGACCACCCCGGCCGCCCGGGCGGGCGCGAGGCCGCGGGTCGCCCTCACTCCCGCCACCGACTACGTACGCGTGGACAACCGCGCCACCACCGTCCCCGCCGGCCGGCCCGGCACCCTGACGGTCGAGCGGGAGCACGGCACGAACACGATCGTGGTCAGCGGCGAGGTCCCGGTGGGCGCGGCGGCCACCAAGGAGTGGATCACCGTCTGGGAGCCGACCGGCTACGCCGCCGCCGTCTTCGCCGCCGCCCTCGCCGCCCATGGCGTACGGGTGTCGGGGCCGCCCCGCCTGGGGGTTCGGACGCCAGCCGACGCCAAGGTCGTCGCCACGCACAGCTCCATGCCGCTCAAGGCGCTGATGCACCCGTTCATGAAGCTGTCCAACAACATGCACGCCGAGGCGCTCACCAAGACCATCGGGTACGAGACGTCCGGCCGGGGCACCTGGAGCGCGGGGCTCGCCGCGATCGGCACGTATCTGGCGAAGGAAGGCCTCCGCACATCCACCGTCCGCCAGGTCGACGGCTCCGGCCTGTCGCGGATGAACCTCTTCCCCGCCGCCCAGCTCACCCGCCTCCTCCTCGCCGTGCAGGACGCCCCCTGGTACGCCGACTGGCACGCCTCCCTCCCCGTCGCCTGCGCCCCGGACCGCGCCACCGGCGGCACCCTGCGCACCCGGATGTGCGGCACCCCGGCCGCCCTGAACGCCCACGCCAAGACGGGCTCCCTGACGGGCGCCTCGGGCCTGTCCGGGTACGTCACGGACGCGGGCGGGCGCCGCCTGGTCTACTCGATCGTCCTCAACAACTACCTGGCCTCCTCGGTGAAGAGCATCGAGGACGCGATCGTCGTGACACTGGCCCGGTCCGACACGGCCAAGGGCGCGGTCACCACCGTCTCACCGCACCGCACCCGGGCCTCCGAGACGCCCGCCGACCTCGAATGCTCCTGGCGGAAGCCACGGGACTGCTGAGGGAGGGCACGGCAAAGGGGCTGCCCCGTACGGGACAGCCCCTTCAGCACGCGCTGGTACGCGCTCGCACGCGCTAGTGGTTACGCGTCCTTCGAGAGGTTCGGACCGGCGCCGCCGGCGGCCTGCTCGATCGGCGGAACGTCCGGCAGAGCCGACTTCTCCTCGCCGCGGAAGGTGAACTTCTTCTCCTCACCCTCGCCCTCGGTGTCCACGACCACGATGTGACCGGGGCGCAGCTCGCCGAAGAGGATCTTCTCCGAGAGCACGTCCTCGATCTCACGCTGGATCGTCCGGCGCAGCGGCCGGGCGCCCATCACCGGGTCGTAACCGTGCTTCGCCAGGAGCTCCTTCGCGGACCCGCTGAGCTCGATGCCCATGTCGCGGTCCTTCAGGCGCTCGTCCACCTTCGCGATCATCAGGTCGACGATCTGGATGATGTCTTCCTGGCTGAGCTGGTGGAAGACGACCGTGTCGTCGACGCGGTTGAGGAACTCGGGGCGGAAGTGCTGCTTCAGCTCTTCGTTGACCTTCGCCTTCATCCGGTCGTAACCGGTCTTGACGTCGCCCTGTGCCGCGAAGCCCAGGTTGAAGCCCTTCGAGATGTCCCGGGTCCCGAGGTTGGTCGTCATGATGATGACCGTGTTCTTGAAGTCCACGACCCGGCCCTGGGAGTCGGTCAGGCGACCGTCCTCCAGGATCTGGAGAAGGGAATTGAAGATATCGGGGTGGGCCTTCTCGACCTCGTCGAAGAGGACGACGGAGAACGGCTTGCGGCGCACCTTCTCGGTGAGCTGGCCACCCTCTTCATAACCCACGTATCCGGGCGGGGAACCGAAGAGGCGGGAAACCGTGTGCTTCTCGCTGAACTCCGACATGTCGAGGGAGATCATCGCGTCCTCGTCGCCGAAGAGGAATTCGGCGAGCGTCTTGGACAGCTCGGTCTTACCGACACCGGACGGGCCGGCGAAGATGAACGAGCCACCGGGACGCTTCGGGTCCTTCAGGCCGGCGCGCGTACGGCGGATCGCCTGCGACAGGGCCCTGATGGCGTCCTTCTGGCCGATGACGCGCTTGTGGAGCTCGTCCTCCATGCGGAGCAGACGCGAGGACTCCTCCTCGGTCAGCTTGAAGACCGGGATGCCGGTGGCGGTCGCGAGGACCTCGGCGATCAGCTCGCCGTCGACCTCGGCGACGACGTCCATGTCGCCGGCCTTCCACTCCTTCTCCCGCTTGGCCTTCGCCGCCAGCAGCTGCTTCTCCTTGTCGCGGAGAGACGCCGCCTTCTCGAAGTCCTGGGAGTCGATCGCGGACTCCTTGTCCCGGCGGACGGCCGCGATCTTCTCGTCGAACTCGCGGAGGTCCGGCGGCGCGGTCATCCGGCGGATGCGCATCCGGGAACCGGCCTCGTCGATCAGGTCGATCGCCTTGTCCGGCAGGAAGCGGTCCGAGATGTAACGGTCGGCCAGGGTGGCGGCCTGGACCAGTGCCTCGTCCGTGATGGAGACCCGGTGGTGGGCCTCGTAACGGTCGCGCAGGCCCTTGAGGATCTCGATGGTGTGCGGCAGCGACGGCTCCGCGACCTGGATGGGCTGGAAGCGGCGCTCCAGGGCCGCGTCCTTCTCCAGGTACTTGCGGTACTCGTCCAGCGTCGTGGCGCCGATGGTCTGCAGCTCACCACGGGCCAGCATCGGCTTCAGGATGCTCGCGGCGTCGATCGCGCCCTCGGCGGCACCCGCACCCACCAGGGTGTGGAGCTCGTCGATGAACAGGATGATGTCGCCGCGGGTGCGGATCTCCTTGAGCACCTTCTTCAGGCGCTCCTCGAAGTCACCGCGGTACCGGGAGCCGGCGACGAGCGCGCCCAGGTCGAGGGTGTAGAGGTGCTTGTCCTTCAGGGTCTCGGGCACCTCGCCCTTGACGATGGCCTGCGCCAGGCCCTCGACGACCGCCGTCTTGCCGACGCCGGGCTCGCCGATGAGGACCGGGTTGTTCTTGGTCCGGCGGGACAGCACCTGCATGACCCGCTCGATCTCCTTCTCGCGCCCGATGACGGGGTCGAGCTTGGACTCACGAGCGGCCTGGGTGAGGTTCCGGCCGAACTGGTCGAGGACCAGGGACGTCGAGGGGGTGCCCTCGGCAGGACCGCCGGCCGTGGCGGCTTCCTTGCCCTGATAGCCGGAGAGCAGCTGGATGACCTGCTGCCGCACCCGGTTGAGATCGGCGCCCAGCTTCACGAGGACCTGGGCGGCGACGCCCTCGCCCTCGCGGATCAGGCCGAGCAGGATGTGCTCGGTGCCGATGTAGTTGTGGCCGAGCTGAAGGGCCTCGCGGAGCGACAGCTCCAGGACCTTCTTGGCACGGGGCGTGAAGGGGATGTGCCCGGACGGGGCCTGCTGGCCCTGGCCGATGATCTCCTCCACCTGCTGGCGGACCGCCTCGAGCGAAATCCCGAGGCTCTCCAGGGCCTTAGCGGCGACACCCTCACCCTCGTGGATAAGGCCCAGGAGGATGTGCTCGGTGCCGATGTAGTTGTGGTTGAGCATCCGGGCTTCTTCCTGAGCCAGGACGACAACCCGCCGCGCGCGGTCGGTGAACCTCTCGAACATCGTTAATCGCTCCTCAGAGCGGTCAGGCAGTAGAGGGGTCGGTCCCCTCCCTGTCCTTCCGCAGCTTAGTCCCGCAAGCGGGGACCGCTCATTCCAACTGCCGACACCCGTCTCTGGCCTCCTGACCCGAACGCCGACAAATGCTCCAACCCGATGGTGCGAGACGATGTTCCCGCAGGCCAAGGACTTAGCCTCACCAGCACTACGCCGATGGCGAACGTGAGACGCCCCAGACCGCGTGTCGCCCCTCCCCACCTAGGAATGTCTTACCCGTAAGCACTGACACTCCATGCGGCGTACCCCGGTTCCCTCAGCTACGGGCGAACACCCTTGCGCTGCGCAGTGCGCCCGTACGCCCCCATTTTCCCTACGCACCGCAATCGATCACTGACCGTGCGTAACCTGGCCCGATGGTCACGAGTTCCCCGGACATGACACTCACCGCCCCGCTCTCGCTGCCGCTGCCTTCGCCGCGCACGCCGCTCGACGGCGGCGGAAAGGGCGATGGCGGCCGCGGCGGTGGCTGCGGCGCGGACCCCGCCATGGTGGCGCGGTGGTACGAGGACGAGCTCCGCTGGGCGACGGCGGATGGACGGGACGGGGCGCCGGTGCGGTTGCTCACGGGGCTCCGCTTCGACGTGCTGGAGCTGCCTGCCGCCGCCGGGTTCGCCGTGCTGCGGCGGCTGGGCGGCAGCCAATGGCCGGTCGCCCTCGCGGGCCCGAGGATGCGGCTGCTGGTGGCCGCGGGCAGCGCGGACGAGCTGCCGGGGCTGCTGGACTGGCTGGAGTGGGGCGGGATCGCCCTCGATCTGGCGGCGCTGGGCGCGGGTGGCCGGATGACCGCTCCGATTCCCCCAGGATGGAGCGGATCCGGCTCACCCGGCGCCGCCGTATGGCTGCGCCCCCCCGAGCCCGGGCGCGAAGTCGAGCCGACGCTTCCGGCCTTGCCGGCCCTGGGCGCGGGCATCGGCGTACGAGGCGGTGCGGGTGCCCCCAGCCTCGTACGACTGGTGGACGCGGCGGCATCGGAATGTCACCGGGTCCGATTGCTGGGCGCGGAAGGCGCTCAGCGGTTGGCGTCCTCGTAAGCCTTCTTGATATCGGCGGGCACGCGGCCGCGGTCGTTCACGTTGTAGCCATTCTCCTTGGCCCACGCGCGGATCTTCGCGGTGTCGGGGCTGCCACCCGCGGCGACCCGGCCCTTGCCACGGCTGGTCGCGGCACGGCCGCCGGTGCGGCGGCCGTTCTTGGTGTACGGCTCCAGCAGGCTACGAAGCTTCTCCGCATTCGCGGTGGTGAGGTCGATCTCGTAGGTCTTGCCGTCCAGAGCGAACGTCACCGTCTCGTCCGCCTCGCCACCGTCGAGGTCGTCGACAAGAAGGACCTGAACCTTCTGTGCCACCGGATTTCCTTTCATCGAAAATGCAGTACGCGGAAAGGAAACCGCTTTTCTCTGGAAAACACAAACCCCTGGGAGAGGTTCAGATCCGCGAGAACGCGGGAAACGTGCGCGATTCGGACATAGGGATCGCCGCGCTTGGGCGGATCACAGGTGCAGAAGCATCCGGCTGTTGCCCAAGGTGTTCGGCTTCACCCGTTCGAGACCGAGGAACTCGGCGACGCCCTCGTCATAGGAACGCAGGAGCTCGGCGTAGACGTCTCCGTCCACCGGCGTCTCACCGATCTCGACGAACCCGTGCTTCGCGAAGAAGTCGACTTCGAAGGTCAGGCAGAAAACCCGGCGGACACCGAGCCAGCGGGCGGTGTGCAGCAACTTGTCGAGCACGTGATGTCCGACGCCGGCGCCCTTGAAGTCGGGGTCGACGGCGAGAGTGCGCACTTCGGCGAGGTCTTCCCACATCACGTGCAGTGCGCCGCAACCGACGACGGTGCCGTCCTCATCGCGTTCCGCGACCCAGAACTCCTGGATGTCCTCGTAAAGCGTCACCGTCGCTTTGTCGAGCAGGATGCCCGCCTTGACGTACGGATCGACCAGTCGGCGGACCGCCTGCACATCGCTGGTCCTGGCCCGGCGTACGGTCACGGCTTTCGACGCGGCGGCCTCGGGGCGCGCGGGCGTCTGCGGGGGCGTCTGCGGGGACGGGGGCGGAAGCTCGGAGGACGGCATGGCTGGACGCTATCGCCCCGCGTCCGCCCCCCGGCCGCCGGCCTGGCCGCCCGGTCCGGGCGGAGGGTGCGGGGCCCGTGAGGGCGGTTCGGCGGGGAGTTTCGCCGGGGGGTGCGCGGGGGTTTTGGCGGAGGGTGCGACGGGTGCTTCGGCGGGGGTATTGGCGGAGGGTCCGGTGGGCGGATCGGCAGGGGGTTCCCTCGTGGGTTCCGTCGGATGTTCCCTCTGGGGTTCCGTCGGCTGTTCCGTTGTGGGTTCCTGCGGCTGTTCCGTCCGGCGTTCCGTCCGGCGTTCCGTCCGCTGTTCCGTCGGCTGTTCCGTCCGGTGTTCCGTTGGTTGTTCTTCCGGTGCCACTTCGCGAGGCGGTTCCTGAGAGCGTTCTCCAGAACCTTCCCGGAGTTGTTCGGACGCCTCCGCCGGGACGGGCACGGGGGACTCTTCGGCGGGGTCTTCGGGAGTGTCCCGTTGCACTACCCGGATCGCGTCCTGGAGTGCCTCTCGCTGCTCCGGCGACATCATGCCGAAGAACGCCACGAGTGCGGCGGCGGGGTTGTCGCTCTTCGACCAGGCTTCGTTCATCAGTGCGGCCGAGTAGGCGGCCCGGGTGGAGACCGCCGTATATCGATAGGCGCGGCCGGAGACTTCCCGGCGCACCCAGCCCTTCTGATGGAGATTGTCCATTACGGTCATGACGGTGGTGTAGGCGATGGACCGTTCCCGCTGGAGATCCTCCAGGACTTCCCGGACGGTGACGGGCCGGTTCCATTGCCAGACGCGCGACATGACGGCGTCTTCCAGCTCTCCCAATTGACGGGGCACATCGCCACCATAGTGGGAGAAGTCGCCGATAGCTGACTATTGGCGACAAAAAGGGCGTACGACAGAAGCTGTCGTACGCCCTTCACGCGGGGGTGGCGCCGGAGGTGCCGGGGAGGTCAGGCCTGGCCGGGGCCGGTGGCCCCGTCCGCCTGGCGGGTGGCCTCGGCACGCGCGAGCGCCGCGTCCACGGCCGCGTCCTCCTTGGTCTTGTTGGGGCCGCCCTGGCTCTTGACGATCGTCACGACGAGGCCGATGAAGAAGGCGGCCATCACGACGGGGGGCAGGAGCGCGGATACGTATTCCATGGCGTCCAGAGTAGCTAGCCGGCCGCCCGTTCCTCGGGTGGGGGCGCGGTGGGGCGGCGGCGGGGCGGGAAGACCTCGGAGGGCTTGGGCACCGGGCGGTCGGCCGGCGGTGGTGACGGCTTGGGTGACGTGGGCCGGGGTGCGGGCCGCGGCTTGGACTCGTCCCCCTCGCCGGTGCGGCCGCCGGGAAGGGCGAGGAGCCGGGTGCGCGGGCCGGGGGTGACGTGCCGCCCGGCGAGGCGGGCCCGCACGGAGTGCTCGGCCAGCACCTGGCAGCGCGCCAGGAGCGCGGCGCCGACGAGCGTGCCACGGAGGGTGCGCAGGGCGGCGAGGTCCTCCGGGCGGGGGTCGTAGCCGGCGGCCAGGGCGTCCTGGAGCAGCTCCAGGTAGCCGGGGGCCGAGCCGGGCAGGGCGTCGCGGTAGCGGGCGAGGTCGGCGAGGAGGAAGGCCCGCATCCGGCCGGCCTCGCGGACCGCCTCGTCCACGGAGCCGGCGAGGCGCAGGCAGTCCTGCACGTCTTCGTCGTCGAGGGGGGTGGGGTGGAGGGCATGGGCGAGGGCGCGTCGGAGCACACGCAGCTCGTCTGCGCCGAACGCCAGGCCGCCGCGGGATCCGTATGGCGTGGGCATGGCCCCGACGATACGTGCTAATCGGACAAACTTCACTTAACAGACGACTCGGGCGCGTTGCCCTTCCGCCCCCGCCGGCGCGGCTACATGCGCGAGATGTTGCGTTCGTAGACCAGGCGGAGGCCGATCAGGGTCAGCCAGGGCTCGTGTTCGTCGATTTCCATGGCTTCGCCCAGGACCATCGGGGCCAGCCCGCCCGTCGCGATGACCGTGACATCGGCCGGGTCGCCGGCCGGGCCGACGAGTTCGCGCTTCATACGGCTGACGATCCCGTCGACCTGGCCCGCGAAGCCGTACACGATGCCCGCCTGCATCGCCTCGACCGTGTTCTTGCCGATCACGCTGCGCGGGCGGGCCAGTTCGATCTTGCGGAGCTGGGCGCCCTTGACGCCGAGCGCCTCGACCGAGATCTCGATACCGGGGGCGATCACGCCGCCGATGTACTCACCGCGCGCGCTGACCGGGTCGAACGTGGTCGCCGTACCGAAGTCGACGACGATCGCCGGGCCCCCGTACAGCTCGCTGGCCGCGGCCGCGTTGACGATGCGGTCCGCGCCGACCTCTTTGGGGTTGTCCGTGAGGATCGGCACGCCGGTCTTGATGCCGGGCTCGACCAGGACGGCCGGCACGTCGCCGTAGTACCGGCGCGTGACCTCGCGCAACTCGTGCAGGACGGAGGGGACCGTCGAGCAGATCGCGATGCCCTCGATGCCGTCGCCCAGTTCGTCACCGAGCAGCGGGTGCATGCCCATCAGGCCCTGGAGGAGCACCGCGAGCTCGTCGGCGGTGCGGCGGGCGTCGGTGGAGATGCGCCAGTGCTCGACGATGTCCTCGCCGTCGAACAGGCCGAGGACGGTGTGGGTGTTGCCCGCGTCAATGGTGAGCAGCATCAGCCCTGCTCCGCCTCTCGCAGGTCCAGGCCGATGTCCAGGATCGGCGAGGAGTGGGTGAGCGCGCCCACCGCGAGGTAGTCGACGCCGGTCGCGGCGTACGCGGCGGCGTTGTCCAGCGTCAGGCGGCCGGAGGACTCCAGGGCAGCGCGGCCGGCGACGATCGCGACGGCCTCCTGGGTCTCGGCGGGTGTGAAGTTGTCCAGCAGGATCAGGTCGGCGCCCGCCTCCAGGACCTCGCGGACCTGGTGGAGGGTGTCCACCTCCACCTCGATCGGTACGTCGGGGAAGGCCTCCCGTACCGCCTTGAATGCCTGCGCCACACCGCCCGCCGCCACCACGTGGTTGTCCTTGACCAGCGCGGCGTCGGACAGGGACATGCGGTGGTTGACGCCGCCGCCGCAGCGCACCGCGTACTTCTCCAGGGCGCGCAGGCCGGGCGTGGTCTTGCGGGTGTCCCGGACCTTCGCCTTGTAGCCCTCCAACGCGTCCGCCCACGCGCGCGTGGCGGTGGCGATGCCGGACAGGCGGCACATGATGTTCAGGGCGCTGCGCTCGCCGGTGAGCAGGTCACGGGTGCGGGTGGTGACCGACAGCAGCTTCTGGCCCGCCTCGACCCGGTCGCCGTCCGCCACGTGCCGCTCGACCGCGAACTCCTCCGTGCAGACGATCGAGAGGATCGCCTCCGCGACGTGGATGCCGGCGACGACGCCGGCCTCGCGGGCGGTGAAGTCGGCGGTGGCGACGGCGTCCTCGGGGACGGTCGCGGTGGTCGTCACGTCCACGCCGCCGTCCAGGTCCTCCTCGATCGCGCGGTACGCCACGTCCTCGACGAGTACGGGGTCGAGGCCGGCGTTCACCAGCAGCGCGGCGAGCGCGGGGTCGAGGCCGCACTCGTACACCTCGCCGTCGTCACCGTCCGCGCAACCGCAGGCGTCGCCACAGCCCTGGGCGGCGGGGGCGCCGATATTGATCAGGGGTACGTCCACGGGCTGCGGGCGTTCTTCGGGCGTGCTCACGGTTACGGCTCCCTGGGGGCGTCGGCGTCGGTCGGGGGGAAGTCTTGGGTGTCGGTGGGGCGGACGTCCAGGCTCCGGTCCGGGGCGAGGCGTACGACGAGGTGGCGGCGCCAGGCGGTGTCGTCGCGGTCGGGGCGGTCCTCGCGCCAGTGGCAGCCGCGGGTCTCCTCACGGCGCAGGGCGGCGGCGACCAGGACGCGGGCCACGCACAGCAGGTTGGTGGTCTCCCAGGACTCGACGCCCGGCTCGGCGGCCTTGTAGTCGCCGTTGACGGCCTCCCCGTGGATGGCCTCCAGCCGTTCGGCCGCCTCGGCGAGGCTGGCGGCGGAGCGCAGCACCCCGGCGCCGGTGGTCATGACGTGCTGGACGCGGGCGCGGGCGGCCGGGTCCAGGAGCGGCAGGGCGGTGGGGGCGGGGTGCGGGGCGGGGGCGCCCGCGCGGGCGCCCCCGCGCCCGGCGTTGGCCGCGATGTCGTCGGCGATGCGCTCGGCGAAGACCAGGCCCTCCAGGAGGGAGTTCGACGCGAGCCGGTTCGCGCCGTGCACGCCCGTGCAGGCGACCTCGCCGCACGCGTACAGGCCGGGCACGGTGGTGCGGCCGTGCAGGTCCGTGCGGACGCCGCCGGACGCGTAGTGGGCGGCCGGGGCGACCGGGATCGGCTCGGTGACCGGGTCGATGCCGTGCGCGCGGCAGGCGGCGAGGATCGTCGGGAAGCGGGAGGCCCACATGTCGGCGCCGAAGTGCCGGGCGTCCAGGTACATGTGCTGGGTGCCCTGCTCCCGCATGCGGCGCATGATGCCCTTGGCGACGATGTCGCGCGGGGCGAGCTCGGCCAGCTCGTGCTGGCCGGCCATGAACCGCACGCCGTCCGCGTCGACGAGGTGGGCGCCCTCGCCCCGTACCGCCTCCGACACCAGTGGCTGCTGGCCCTCGGCGTCCGGGCCGAGGAACAGGACGGTGGGGTGGAACTGCACGAACTCCAGGTCGCTGACCTCCGCGCCGGCGCGCAGCGCGAGCGCGACGCCGTCGCCGGTGGAGACGGCCGGATTGGTGGTGGCGGAGAACACCTGGCCCATGCCGCCGGTGGCGAGGACGACCGCCGGGGCGTGGACCGCCCCGACGCCGTCGTGCTGGCCCTCGCCCATGACGTGCAGGGTGACACCGGCCGTACGGCCCTGGGCGTCGGTGAGGAGGTCCAGGACGAGGGCGTTCTCGATGGTGCGTACGGCGCGTTCGCGGACCGCGTCGACCAGGGCGCGGGAGATCTCGGCGCCCGTCGCGTCGCCGCCGGCGTGCGCGATGCGGCGGCGGTGGTGGCCGCCCTCGCGGGTGAGCTCGATGGCGCCGGCCTCGTCGGTGTCGAAGCGGGCGCCGGTCTCGATCAGGCGGCGTACGGCGTCGGGACCCTCGGTGACCAGGAGCCGTACGGCTTCCTCGTCGCACAGGCCCGCGCCCGCGACGAGCGTGTCGTCAAGGTGCTGCTCGGGGGTGTCGCCCTCGCCGAGCGCCGCCGCGATGCCGCCCTGCGCCCAGCGCGTGGAGCCGTCGTCCAGGCGGGCCTTGGTGACGACGACCGTGCGCAGCCCGGCGGCCGTGCAGCGCAGGGCGGCGGTCAGGCCCGCGACGCCGGAGCCGACCACGACGACGTCGGCGTCGATCGCCCAGCCGGGGGCGGGGGCCTGGAGGCGTATGCCGGTCATGCGGGGGCTCCGAAGGTGAGGGGGAGGTTGTCGATGAGCCGTGTGGTGCCGACGTGCGCGGCCACGGCGAGGATCGCCTCGCCGGTGTGGTCGTCGGGGACCTCGGTGAAGTCGTCGGGGTCCACCAGGGCCAGGTAGTCGAGGCGCAGGGGCGGGTGGGCCTTGGCCGCGTCGTCGAGTACCGCGCGGGCGGCGGCGCGAACCGCGTCGGCGCCGCCCGGGGCGGCGGCGGCCACCGCGTGGGCGTCGGCGGCCG
>NZ_JAUEPL010000057.1 GCF_030406405.1 Streptomyces ficellus | reverse complement strand
GTGCGTGCCGAGCTCGCGCCCGACGCCCGACTGCTTGTAGCCGCCGAAGGGTGCGAGCGGATTGAACCGGCCGCCGTTGATGTCGACCTGGCCGGTGTCCATGCGGCGCGCGAACGCGACGGCCGTCAGCCGCCGGGGGACGTCCGTGCGGCCACGCGCAGGCGGGCACCGCGCCCCGGGCCGGACCCCCGCGCACGGGCGTCGGGCATCGCGCGGTGGTCAGGCCTTCAGGCCCCGTAGCGTCAGCGTCAGGAGGCGGTCGGGCAACTCGGGGTCGTACGGGGACTGTTCGGCGGCCAGGGCGATGGCGTTGGTGAGCTGCATCAGGTCGCCGATCGAGACGTCCGCCCGTACCGTGCCCGCCTCCTGGGCGCGTACCAGCAGCCGTTCGCCCGCCGTGCGCAGCGGTGTGCTGCACTGCGACAGTGCCGAACTCGTGTCGTGCGACGCCGACATGAGCGCGCGGGCCAGTCCACGGTATTCGCCCGCATGGGTGACGATGGCGCGCAGCCACTCCACGAGCGCCGTGCACGGCTGCTCCGCGCCCGCCAGGTCGCGCGAGCGCTCCAGCAGGGCGTGCAGCGCCTCCTGGAACACGGCGTTCATCAGCGCGTGGCGGTTCGGGAAGTGCCGGTAGAGCGTGCCGATGCCGACCCCCGCCCGGCGCGCGATGTCCTCCAGCGACGCGTCGGTGCCGTGCTCCGCGAAGGCCGCGCGCGCTTCGCCAAGCAGCCGCTCGTAGTTGCGGCGGGCGTCGGCGCGCATGGGCCGCGGCGCGCCCGGTGCCCTGTCCGCCGCCGTACTGGTCGCCATCGCGCCGCCCTTCCTCGTAGCGCCTGCCTGTGCCTCCAGGATGCCATCGCGTACATGCCGAAGGGCCCGCCGGTCACCATGCCGACGGGCCCTTCACCGCGCTGCGGGCGGGTCAGTCCTTGATCTCGCAGATCGCCGCACCGGACGTGACGGAGGCGCCGACCTCCGCGGCCAGGCCCTTGATCGTGCCGGCGCGGTGGGCGTTGATGGGCTGCTCCATCTTCATCGCCTCCAGCACGACGATGAGGTCGCCCTCCTTGACCTCCTGGCCCTCCTCCACCGCGACCTTGACGATCGTGCCCTGCATCGGGGAGGCCAGGGTGTCGCCGGAGGCGGCCGAGCCGGACTTCTTGGCGGCACGGCGCTTGGGCTTGGCGCCCGCGGCCAGACCGGTACGCGCCAGGCTCATGCCCAGCGAGGACGGCAGCGAGACCTCCAGGCGCTTGCCGCCGACCTCGACGACGACCGTCTCACGGCCGGGCTCCTCCTCCGCCTCCGTGGCGGCGGGGGCGGCGAAGGCGGGGATGTCGTTGACGAACTCGGTCTCGATCCAGCGGGTGTGGACGCGGAACGGGTCGGAGGTGAACGCCGGGTCGCTGACGACCTTGCGGTGGAAGGGGATGGCGGTGGCCATGCCCTCGACCTGGAACTCCGCCAGCGCCCGCGCGGCCCGCTGCAACGCCTGCTGACGCGTCGCACCGGACACGATCAGCTTGGCCAGCAGCGAGTCCCACGCCGGGCCGATCACCGAGCCGGACTCCACGCCCGCGTCCAGGCGGACGCCGGGGCCGGACGGCGGGTTGAACACCGTCACCGTGCCCGGGGCCGGGAGGAAGTTGCGGCCCGGGTCCTCGCCGTTGATCCGGAACTCGAACGAGTGACCCCGTACCGCCGGGTCGTCGTAGCCGAGCTCCTCACCGTCGGCGATGCGGAACATCTCGCGTACGAGGTCGATGCCGGTGACCTCCTCGGTGACCGGGTGCTCGACCTGGAGGCGGGTGTTGACCTCCAGGAAGGAGATCGTGCCGTCCACCCCGACGAGGAACTCCACGGTCCCGGCGCCGACGTAACCGGCCTCCTTCAGGATGGCCTTCGACGCCCGGTACAGCTGGGCGTTCTGCTCGGCGCTCAGGAACGGCGCGGGCGCCTCCTCCACCAGCTTCTGGTGGCGGCGCTGGAGCGAGCAGTCACGGGTGGAGACGACCACGACGTTGCCGTGCTTGTCGGCCAGGCACTGGGTCTCCACGTGCCGGGGCTTGTCGAGGTAGCGCTCGACGAAGCACTCACCCCGCCCGAACGCGGCGACGGCCTCCCGCACGGCCGAGTCGTAGAGCTCGGGCACTTCCTCCAGCGTGCGGGCGACCTTCAGGCCACGCCCGCCGCCACCGAACGCGGCCTTGATCGCGATCGGCAGGCCGTGTTCCCGGGCGAACGCCACGACCTCGTCGGCACCCGACACCGGGTCGGGCGTGCCGGCGACCAGGGGCGCGCCGGCGCGCTGGGCGATGTGCCGGGCGGCGACCTTGTCGCCGAGGTCCCGGATGGCCTGCGGCGGCGGGCCGATCCAGGTCAGCCCGGCGTCGATCACGGCCTGCGCGAACTCGGCGTTCTCGGACAGGAACCCGTACCCGGGATGAATGGCGTCCGCACCGGAGTCGGCCGCGGCCTGGAGCACCTTGGCGATGTCCAGATAGCTGGCGGCCGGGGTGTCACCGCCCAGGGCGAACGCCTCGTCGGCCGCACGGACGTGCAGGGCGTCCCGGTCGGGATCGGCGTAGACGGCTACGCTTGCGATCCCGGCGTCCCGGCAGGCACGAGCGACACGGACAGCGATTTCGCCACGGTTGGCGATGAGCACCTTGCGCACGATGGCTCCCTCCTTGAAACAAGCTGAGTTTAGGGACTGCCGACACGGCCTTTCGACCCGTCCCCAATGGTGAGCTTGCCCACACGGAGCGTGATTCGAGGCGTAGTGGAGTCGTGAAATCCCTTGTCGCACCACGTTACGCAGGGCTTCTTGACGGAACAGTAACCCCGGGGTGTGGTCAAGGTCTCTGTCATCCCGGCCAGCGCGGGATCCCGTTTCTTTGTGGAGTCCCTACGAATGGGCGAATCATTCTTTGCGGCGCCGTCAGAACCCTTGTCCCAAGGTTTACCCGTTAGTAGCCTGCGCGCTGTCGTCCGTACCGGAGGTAACTGGCAGGGGAGCTCCCATGGTGGCCCGCAGACCGATAGCCCTGGCGGCCGGGATCGTGCTGGTCCTGGAGGCGGTGGGGCTCGTGCTGCTCCACCTGGCGCTGGCGACGATCCTCGCAGGCCAGCGGATGTCCCTGGACGGCCTCGACCCGGAGCTCATGGTCACCGGCGTCCGGGTCATGGGCGGTGTCCTCGGTGCCTATCTCGTGCTCTGCGGCTTGCTGCTGGTGCGTATCGCGGCACGGGACCGCTCGCCCGGGCGTGGGGCGCGGATGGTCCTCATCGCCTGTGCGATCACCCACGGCGTGCTCGGCGCGGTGACGGTCGGTCTTGTCGGGTGGGGTGCGTTCGCGTTCATGATGGCCGTGCTGGGCCTGGTCGTGGCATCGCTGACGCTGTACGCGCCGGGGGGCGTGGCACCGGGTGCGGTGGGGGGCGCGGCGGTCAGTTCCACAGGTCCGTGATCTCGATTCCCAGTTCGCGCAGCAGACGGCGCAGCAGCGGCAGGGACAGGCCGATGACGTTGCCCGGGTCGCCGTCGATGCCGTCGATGAACGGCGCCGAGCGGCCGTCCAGCGTGAACGCGCCCGCGACGTGCAGGGGTTCGCCGCTCGCGACGTACGCCGCGATCTCCTCGTCCGTGGGGTCGCCGAAGCGGACCAGGGTGGAGGCGGTCGCGGAGGCGTACCGCTTGGCGGCCGTGTCATAGACGCAGTGGCCGGTCTGGAGGATGCCCGCGCGGCCGCGCATGGCCTTCCAGCGGGCGGTGGCCTCCTCGGCGTCGGCCGGCTTGCCGAGCGCCTGCTTGTCCAGCTCCAGGACCGAGTCGCAGCCGATCACCAGCGCGCCGAACACCTCGGGACGGGCGGCGACGTGGGCCGCCTTCGCCTCGGCGAGGGCGAGGGCCAGCTCGGCGGGGGTCGGGGCGGTGACCTTGTCCTCGTCCACACCGCTGACGATCACCTCGGGGGTGAGCCCGGCCTGGCGCAGCAGGCCGAGGCGGGCGGGGGACGCGGACGCGAGGACGAGGCGGCGGCGCTGAGCAGTCATGGCGTCATCGTACGGAAGAGTCAGTGCAGGCCCACCACGAACATGGCCAGCACCATGGCCAGTGCCAGCAGGATCCCCGCCCGGCGCAGCATCGCCTGCATGTCGCGCATCTCTTCGGGGGGTTCGTTCTCGGGATCGGACCAGAGCATGCCTCCGATCGTGCTGTCGAGTGCGGCGGGGCGCCTGAGTACGCGTACTCAGGCGCCGCAGTGCTTACGGACTATTACCGGGTGGTGCACGCGCCGCGCGCGTCGCGGCGAGCGCCGCCGCCACCGCCCGCTCGGCGTCGGCCCCCGGTGACGCGCGTGGCGGGCGGCCGCCGCGATGACGGCCCCGCACCAGGGCGCCCGCAGAGGCTTCGCCCCGTGTGCGCGGACGGCGACGGCCTCCGCCCGACGACGCGGGAAACGGCGTCAGAGGCGGAGGCCGTCGTGAGGGTCCTCCAGGTGGCCTAGACCGGCCAGTAGGAGCGTGCCCAGGACCGCGGTCCCGGCTGGGGGCGCCGGGTGTGGGCGATCCTGGCCGGGTCCGACCAGCCCTCCGGTATCCGTGGCGCGCCGCCGCCGGCGGCTTGCGACGCCGTCGCCGCGGCGCGCGCCCGGACCACCGCCAGTGCGGCGGCCAACTCCTCCGGCGTCGGGTTGCCCCGTACGACCTTGATCACCAGGACTCCTTAGAGGGGGATGTTGCCGTGCTTCTTCGGAGGCAGGTTTTCCCGCTTCGTGCGCAGCTGACGCAGGCCCTTGACGATCTGCGTCCGGGTCTCGGACGGCATGACCACCGCGTCGATGTAACCGCGCTCGGCCGCCGTGTACGGGTTGAGCAGGGTGTCCTCGTACTCCTGGATCAGCCGCGCCCGCGTGGCTTCCTGGTCGTCCGCCTCGGCGATGGTGCGCCGGTGCAGGATATTGACCGCGCCCTGCGCGCCCATCACCGCGATCTGGGAGGTCGGCCACGCCAGGTTGAGGTCGGCGCCCAGGTGCTTGGAGCCCATCACGTCGTACGCGCCGCCGAACGCCTTGCGCGTGATCACCGTGATCAGCGGGACGGTCGCCTCGGCGTAGGCGTAGATCAGCTTGGCGCCGCGCCGGATGATCCCGCCGTACTCCTGGTCCACGCCCGGCAGGAAGCCCGGCACGTCGACGAAGGTCAGCACCGGGACGTTGAACGCGTCGCACGTGCGGACGAACCGGGCCGCCTTCTCGGACGCGTTGATGTCCAGGCAGCCCGCGAACTGCATCGGCTGGTTGGCGACGACGCCGACCGGGAAGCCCTCGACCCGGCCGAAGCCGGTGATGATGTTCGGCGCGAACAGCGACTGGGTCTCCAGGAACTCGCCGTCGTCCAGCACGTGCTCGATGACGGTGTGCATGTCGTACGGCTGGTTGGCGCTGTCCGGGATGAGGACGTCCAGCTCGCGGTCCTCCTCCGTCACCTCGAGGTCGGCTTCCTCCGGGAAGGCGGGCGGCTCCGAGAGGTTGTTCGAAGGCAGGTACGACAGCAGGGACTTGACGTACTCGATGGCGTCCTTCTCGTCCCCCGCCATGTGGTGCGCGACGCCCGAGGTGGTGTTGTGCGTCCGGGCGCCGCCCAGCTCCTCGAAGCCGACGTCCTCGCCCGTCACCGTCTTGATGACGTCGGGGCCCGTGATGAACATGTGGGAGGTCTGGTCGACCATCACCGTGAAGTCGGTGATCGCCGGCGAGTAGACGGCGCCGCCGGCGCACGGCCCGACCACCAGGCTGATCTGCGGAATCACGCCCGAGGCATGGGTGTTGCGGCGGAAGATCTCGCCGTACATGCCCAGGGCCATGACGCCTTCCTGGATACGGGCGCCGCCGGAGTCGTTGATGCCGATCACCGGGCAGCCGGTCTTCAGGGCGAAGTCCATCACCTTGATGATCTTCTGTCCGAAGACCTCACCGAGGGCCCCGCCGAACACGGTGAAGTCCTGTGAGAACACCGCGACCGGGCGGCCGTCGACCGTTCCGTACCCGGTGACGACACCGTCTCCGTACGGACGGTTCTTCTCCAGGCCGAAGTGGGTCGAGCGGTGCCGGGCGAACTCGTCCAGCTCGACGAAGGAACCCTCGTCCAGCAGCAGGGCGACGCGCTCGCGGGCCGTCAACTTGCCCTTCGCGTGCTGCTTCTCGACGGCGCGCTCGGAGCCCGCGTGCGTCGCCTCGTCGATACGGCGCTGCAGATCCGCGAGCTTGCCCGCGGTCGTATGGATGTCGATCTTCTGGGGCTCTTGGGGCTCTCGGGGCTCTGCCGGCTCGGACATCGGGATGCGGCTCCCTGCCTGGTCACGGGTTCGTTGGCTACTGACCCGTAGCGTATCGGCGGCGATACGGTTCGGCAGTGCGGTGTTTACCACACCTACGCTGGCTTGCATGACGCCCTCACTTGGTCCATCGCACGGTTCCGGGACCCCCTGGTCGGATCTCGACCGGCCGCCGCTGAACGCCGCCGCGCTGCGTCGCGGGCTGCTGCGGCCCGGAGCCCTGTGGACCTCGCTCGACATCGTCGGGGAGACCGGCTCCACCAACTCCGACCTGGCCGCCCGGGCCGCCACCCTGCCCGAGGGCGCGGTGCTGATCGCCGAGGAGCAGACCGCCGGGCGCGGGCGCCTCGACCGCACCTGGTCCGCGCCCGCCCGCTCCGGCCTGTTCTTCTCCGTACTGCTCAAGCCGGACGTGCCCGTCACGCGCCTGCCCTGGCTGCCGCTGCTCACCGGCGTGGCCGCCGCCGCGGCACTGGCCCGCGCGGGCGGCGTCGACACGGCGCTGAAGTGGCCGAACGACCTGCTGGTGACCGTGGAGGGCGAGGAGCGCAAGACCGGCGGCATCCTCGCCGAGCGGGCCGGCGACGACGGCATCGTCGTCGGGCTCGGCATCAACGTCACGCTCCGCAAGGAGGAGCTGCCCGTCCCCACGGCCGGCTCCCTCGCCCTCGCGAACGCGATCTCCACCGACCGCGACACCCTGCTGCGCGCCGTCCTGCGCTCGCTGGAGCACTGGTACGGCCGCTGGACGGCGGCAGAGGGCGACCCGGCCGCGTGCGGGGTCCAGGAGGCGTACGTGGCGGGGTGCGCGACCCTGGGGCGCCAGGTGCGCTGCGAGCTCCCTGGCGACCGCACGCTCACCGGCGAGGCGGTGGCGATCGACGGCCATGGACACCTGGTGGTGGCGGCGCCGGGTGGTGAGCGGGAGGCCGTGGGGGCGGGCGACATCGTCCATCTGCGCCGCCTCGACTGAGGGGGTGGCTTCCGGGACGTGAGCCAGGGCACACCTGCCGTATCGTTGACGGCGATCCAGCTACAGATCGGCAGGACAGTGCGCAGGGAACGGGCAGGAGGCGGCCGGTGACCGTCGACGACGCGAATTCGGGCGGGTCCGGTGGGGGCGCCGAGTACCCCACCCCCCACCATGTCGTCGACCACACGGCCGAGCCGACCGACGACCCCCTGGCCATCCGTCTGGAGCAGCTGATCCTCGGCGCCGAGCGCCGCTACACCCCCTTCCAGGCGGCCCGCACCGCCGGTGTCTCCATGGACCTGGCCTCCCGGTTCTGGCGTGCCATGGGCTTCGCCGACATCGGGCAGGCCAAGGCGCTGACGGAGGCGGACGTGCTGGCGCTGCGGCGGCTGGCCGGTCTGGTCGAGGCGGGGCTGCTGAGCGAGCCGATGGCGGTGCAGGTGGCGCGTTCGACGGGCCAGACCACCGCCCGGCTGGCGGAGTGGCAGATCGACTCGTTCCTGGAGGGGCTGACGGAGCCGCCCGAGCCGGGGATGACGCGTACCGAAGTCACCTACCCGCTGGTGGAGCTGCTCCTTCCCGAGCTCCAGGAGTTCCTGGTGTACGTGTGGCGGCGCCAGCTGGCGGCCGCGACCGGGCGGGTGGTGCAGGCCGCCGACGACGAGGAGATGGTGGACCGGCGCCTGGCGGTCGGCTTCGCGGACCTGGTCGGCTTCACCCGGCTGACCCGGCGCCTGGAGGAAGAGGAGCTGGGCGAACTGGTCGAGGCGTTCGAGACGACGTCGGCCGACCTGGTCGCCGCGCACGGCGGGCGGCTGATCAAGACGCTCGGCGACGAGGTGCTGTTCGCGGCGGACGACGCCGGGACGGCCGCCGAGATCGCGCTGCGGCTCATCGAGACGCTCTCGCACGACGAGACGATGCCCGCGCTGCGCGTCGGCATCGCCTTCGGCACGGTCACCACCCGCATGGGTGACGTCTTCGGTACGACGGTGAACCTGGCGAGCCGGCTCACCTCGATAGCGCCGAAGGACGCGGTCCTCGTCGACGGGGCGCTCGCGGAGGAGCTGGCGCGCACGGGCGAGGCACCGGTCTCGGAGGCGCAGGTCGCGGAGGAGATGGCGCGCGCGGAGAAGGACGGCGAGGCGCCGGCCGCCTTGTCGAAGTACCGCTTCGCCCTCCAGCCGATGTGGCAGCGGCCGGTGCGCGGGCTCGGAGTCATCGAACCCTGGCTGCTGACGCGGCGGGAGCCTAAGATCCCCCGGTAGCGTTCGCTAACGCTCGTTAACCGGGAGGGTGTGTCACGTATGTCCGAGCAGCGCTTCGGGGAATTCGTCGCCGTACGCCGTCATGAGTACGTCGCCGAGCTGGTCCTCGACCGGCCCAAGGCCATGAACGCCGTCTCCACGGAGATGGCCCGCTCGATCGGCGCCGCGTGCGACGCGCTGGGCGCCGATTCTTCCGTCCGCGTGACCGTGCTGACCTCCTCCCACGACCGGGCGTTCTGCGTGGGCGCCGACCTCAAGGAGCGCAACTCCCTCAGCGATGCCGAGCTGGTGCGGCAGCGGCCGGTCGCGCGCGGCGCGTACACCGGCGTGCTGGAGCTGCCGATGCCGACGGTCGCGGCCGTGCACGGCTTCGCGCTGGGCGGCGGGTTCGAGCTGGCGCTCGCCTGCGACCTGATCGTCGCCGACGCGACGGCGGTGGTCGGGCTGCCGGAGGTTTCGGTCGGTGTCATCCCGGGGGGTGGCGGTACGCAGCTGCTGCCGCGCCGGGTGGGGGCGGCACGGGCGGCGGAGCTGGTGTTCACGGCCCGGCGGGTGGCGGCGGAGGAGGCGGTGTCGCTGGGGCTCGTCGACCGGCTGGTCGAGGACGCGCGGACCGGCGCGCTTCAGCTGGCGGCGGCGATCGCGGCGAACTCGCCGGTGGGCCTGCGCGCCGCCAAGCGGGCCATGCGCCTGGGCCACGGCCTGGACCTGCGGGCGGGCCTGGAGGTCGAGGACGCGGCGTGGCGCTCGGTGGCCTTCTCGGGCGACCGCGCCGAGGGCGTCGCGGCCTTCAACGAGAAGCGACGCCCGGAGTGGCCGGGCGAGTGACCGGAGCAGGGCGGGGGAGCCCGGGTCGCCCGGGGGCCTGAGGGGCCGAGGGCCGCAGGGGACGGCGAGACCGGAGCAGCCGGGGGCGGGGTGACCGGGGCTGGCCGAGGGAGCCGATGTCGCTGGGGGCTCACGGGAGCGGCGGCCCTGAGCTGCCCGCGTGGCCCGTGCGGTGGCTCGGGCGCCCGTGGGTGAGGCGAATGGCGCGAGTGGCCGAGGCCGCCGGGGCGGGCCGGGGGAGCGCCGGGTCGCCCGGGGAGCGGGGGTGACCTGAGGGGCCGGGGGCGCCCGTGGCGCCCGGGGGGCGCGGGACCGGAGTGGGCGGGGGGCGGCGGGACGGCAGCGCCCGGGGCGCCCGGGGAGGGCGGGACCGGAGTGGGCGGGGGGTGGGGAGTGACCGGGGGAGTGACAAGTCGGGCATGCTCCCTAAGCTTGAGGAATGGGTGAGGATGTCCGGCTACGGGCCGTAGTGGCGCTGGCGCAGGCCATGGCGTCGGCGCACACTCCGCGCGAGACCTGGCGGGCCGCGGCGCTGGGCGCGTGCGAGGCGCTGGGCGGGACGTTCGCGGCGCTCTCGATGTGGGAGCGGGACCGCGGCCGGCTCAGGGTGCTCGTCAACGCGGGGGAGCGGGCGCCGGGTGAGGAGGAGTTCCCCGACTCCGAGACCTACCCGGTCTACCAGTTCTCGGAGATCACCGAGTTCCTGCACGAGAAGTGGGCCGGCGGCGGCGAGCCGAACGCCTGGGTCGAGACCGCGGACGGCACCGAGGCGGAGGCCCACGGATACGGCCGGCCCGGGCTGCCCCTCGCGCGCGCGGCGCTGAGCGGCCGGGTCGCGGCGCTGCGGCGGCGGGGCCGGGGCTGCTGTGTCGTCGCCCCGATCGTGCTGCACGGCCGGGCGTGGGGTGAGCTGTATGTGGCCCGGCCGGTCGGGATGCCGGTCTTCGACCGGGACGACGCCGACTTCGCGACCGTACTGGCGTCCGTCGTGGCGGCCGGGATCGTGCAGACCGAGCGGCTGGAGGAGGTGCGCAAGCTCGCCTTCACCGATCCGCTGACCGGGCTCGCCAACCGGCGGGCGGTGGACATAAGGCTGGACGAGGCGGTCGAGCGGTTCCTCGCCGACGGGACGGTGGTCAGCCTCGTCGTGTGCGACCTCAACGGCCTCAAACGGGTCAACGACACGCATGGGCACGCGGTCGGTGACCGGCTGCTGGAGCGGTTCGGGTCGGTGCTGTCGTACTGCGGCGCGATGCTGCCGGGCGCGCTCGCGGCGCGGCTGGGCGGTGACGAGTTCTGCCTGGTGTCGGTGGGGCCGGAGGCGGACGAGGTGGTGGCGGCGGCGGACGAGCTGTGCGTACGGGCCGGGGAGCTGGAGCTCGGCGAGGGCGTGGCCTGCGGGGTGGCGTCGACCGGTGACCCGATCGGGCCCGTGCAGTCCGCGCGGCGGCTGTTCCGGCTGGCGGACGCGGCGCAGTACCGGGCCAAGGCGGCGCGCTCGGCCAAGCCGGTGGTGGCGGGACGGGACGGGACGGTGATCCGCCTCGCGGACGCCCCGCCCGCCGGCTCCCGCGACCGCCGCACCTTCCGGGACGCGCCCACGGAGGAGACGTGACCCTCGTCGGCGGGGGTCCCGACCGGGCCCGGTAAGGGGCTCCTGTGAGGTGGGGTAGTGACACGTTGGGATTCAGTCCGTACGCTGCTGAATATGGATATGCACACAGTCGTGGTGGGGACGTCCGGTACCACCGCCCAGGACGTCATCGCCGTGGCCCGCGGCAACGCCCGTGTCGAGCTCTCCCCGGAGGCGCTCGCCGCGCTCGCCAAGGCCCGTGAGATCATCGACGCCCTCGCCGCCAAGCCCGAGCCCGTCTACGGCGTGTCGACCGGTTTCGGCGCGCTCGCCACCCGGCACATCAGCCCCGAGCTGCGCGCCCAGCTCCAGCGCAACATCGTCCGCTCGCACGCCGCCGGGATGGGCGCGCCCGTCGAGCGCGAGGTCGTCCGGGCCCTGATGTTCCTGCGGCTGAAGACGGTCTGCTCCGGCCACACCGGCGTACGCCCGCAGGTCGCCCGGACCATGGCGGACGTGCTCAACGCCGGGATCACCCCGGTCGTCCACGAGTACGGCTCCCTCGGCTGCTCGGGCGACCTCGCGCCGCTCAGCCACTGCGCGCTCACCCTCATGGGCGAAGGCGACGCCGAGGGCCCCGACGGCGTCGTCCGCCCCGCCGGCGAACTCCTCGCCGCGCACGGCATCCAGCCCGTCGAGCTGCGCGAGAAGGAGGGGCTGGCCCTCCTCAACGGCACCGACGGCATGCTCGGCATGTTGATCATGGCCCTCGCCGACCTCGACACGCTCTACAAGTCCGCCGACATCACCGCCGCGCTCTGTCTCGAAGCCCTCCTCGGCACCGAGAAGGTCCTCGCCCCCGACCTGCACGCCATCCGCCCGCACCCCGGCCAGGGCGCGGCCGCCGCGAACATGCTCGCCGTCCTGAAGGGCTCCGGCCTCACCGGCCACTTCCAGCAGGACGAGGCCCCGCGCGTCCAGGACGCCTACTCGGTGCGCTGCGCCCCGCAGGTCGCGGGCGCCGGCCGCGACACCCTGGCGCACGCCCGGCTCGTCGCCGAGCGCGAGCTGGCCTCGGCCGTCGACAATCCGGTCGTCCTGCCGGACGGCCGGGTCGAGTCCAACGGCAACTTCCACGGCGCGCCCGTCGCGTACGTCCTGGACTTCCTCGCCATCGCCGCCGCCGACCTGGGCTCGATCGCCGAGCGCCGCACCGACCGGCTGCTGGACAAGAACCGCTCCCACGGCCTGCCGCCGTTCCTCGCCGACGACGCCGGCGTGGACTCCGGCCTGATGATCGCCCAGTACACGCAGGCCGCCCTGGTCAGCGAGCTGAAGCGGCTCGCCGTCCCGGCCTCCGCCGACTCCATCCCGTCCTCCGCCATGCAGGAGGACCACGTCTCCATGGGGTGGTCGGCCGCCCGCAAGCTGCGCACCGCGGTCGGCAACCTGGGCCGGATCATCGCCGTCGAGCTGTACGCCGCGACCCGCGCCATCGAGCTGCGCGACGGCCTGACCCCCGCCCCCGCCTCCCGCGCCGCCATCGAGGCGCTGCGCGCGGCCGGCGTCCAGGGCCCCGGGCCGGATCGTTTCCTCGCCCCCGACCTGGAGGCCGCCGACACCTTCGTACGCGAAGGGAAGCTCGTCGAGGCCGTCGAGAAGGTCACCGGCCCGCTGGCCTGACGACCTTCGCGCCTGGGGCGCGCGGGGAAGGGGCGCACCCGCTCAGAGGGCGGTGTGCGCCCCGCGCCGTACCGCGAAGGCCACCAGGCCCGTACCGATCCCGAGGAAGGCTGTCCCGCCGATCACATACGGGGTGGTGTCCACACTGCCCGTGTCGGCGAGGACCAGCTGCTGCTGGGCCTTGGCCGTCGTAGAGGTTCTCGTCCCGTGCTGCTCCGCGGGCGCCTGCTCAACGGTGGCGTTGGCCGAAGGGACGAACCACAGAGCACCGAGCAGAGTCCCGGCGGCGGTGGCGGTCAGCAGCGGTCGGCGTGCGACGGACACAGATTCAGATCCCCTTGCGGAACCGAGAATTGGTGGTTGCGCCGATGCTAATGAACACAGCGGGTCGCTGGAAAGTCGCGGGGGCAGGGAGCTTACGCTCCGTCATATGAGCCCTTCTGAGACATCACGTTATGTGCGGCTTCGGGTGGAACTGGTGCTGGAGATCACGGACACCGACGAACTCACCGCCGCAGCCCTGGACCGTATCGAGGCCGACGAATTCATGCCGGAAGAGGAGCTGGCGCACGCTCGGGCGGCCGTCCGCGAGGACAAAGCGGAAGCTCTCGCGTACCTCGTCGAGCCGGACGCCCTGCTCGGCGAGCTGCCCGGCGTGGAACTCCTCCAGGCGTCCTGGACCAGTGAGCAGGCCGACTACGACCCCGAGGCGCAGGAGTGGGACTTCGACGACGAGGAAGAGGAGGATGATGGGGCCTACCTCACCGACGGCCGGCCGTAGCGTGTGATCCGTGACACGGACCGGGCTCCGGACCGCCACCCTGCGGTGGCGTCCGGGGCCCGTGCCGTACGGGTCCGCATACCTCGGCAAGATCGGGAACCGAAGCATGTGCCGGGCGCGTCGATCAGTGGTGTTCCCCACATCGGTGCCGGATGGGGAACCGGACGGGTTGTTATGGGTGTTGTGGGAAGAGTTGGCAGGGAATCGGCGACGATGGAGAAGCGTGTGATGACGGACAGCAAGCGGCGCAAGGGCCTGGCGGCCGCGTCCGCACTGCTCGGCGGCGTGCTGGTGCTTACGGCCTGCGGCGGCGGTGACGACGAGGCCGCCGCCAGTGGCGACGCCAACAGCTCCACGTCGTCGTCACAGTCCCAGGTCGACGCGGCGGCCGCGAAGGACGCCTCGGAGGCCCGAATAACGATCTCCCCGAAGAACGGCGCGCAGAACGCGGGCATCAACGACGACGCCAAGGTGACCGTCAGCGAGGGCACGCTTACCGAGGTGACGATGACCGCCCAGGACGGCACGGCCGTCCAGGGCGAGCTGGCCGCCGACGGCAAGAGCTGGCGGCCCACCGAGCAGCTGAAGCGGGCCACCACCTACAAGATCGCCGCCTCCGCCAAGGACTCCGAGGGCCGTGAGGCCCACGAGAACTCCTCCTTCACCACCGTCTCCAAGGACAACAGCTTTATCGGGAACTTCACCCCCGAGGACGGCTCCACGGTCGGCGTCGGCATGCCCGTCTCGATCAACTTCAACAAGTCGATCACCGACAAGAAGGCCGTCCAGTCCGGCATCACCGTGGAGTCCAGCAGCGGCCAGGAGGTCGTCGGCCACTGGTTCAACTCCCAGCGCCTCGACTTCCGCCCCGAGAACTACTGGGCCGAGGGCTCCACCGTCACCATGAAGCTGAACCTCGACGGCGTCGAGGGCGCGGACGGCGTCTACGGCGTCCAGCAGAAGACGGTGACCTTCACCATCGGCCGCAACCAGGTCTCGACCGTCGACGTCGCCACCAAGACCATGACGGTCACCCAGGACGGCAAGACGATCAAGACCATCCCGATCTCCGCCGGCTCCCCGGAGAACCCGACCTACAACGGTCAGATGGTGATCTCCGAGAAGTTCAAGGAGACCCGGATGGACGGCTCGACCGTCGGCTTCACCAAGAAGGACGGCAAGGGGGAGTACGACATCAAGGACGTGCCGCACGCCATGCGGCTGTCCACGTCGGGCACCTTCATCCACGGCAACTACTGGGGCGCCGACTCGATCTTCGGCAAGACCAACACCAGCCACGGCTGCGTGGGCCTCAACGACGCCAAGGGCGCCGACGACCCGAACCAGCCCGGCGCGTGGTTCTTCGACAACTCGATCGTCGGCGACGTGGTCATCGTCAAGAACTCCAAGGACAAGACCATCCAGCCCGACAACGGCCTCAACGGCTGGAACATGAGCTGGGCGGAGTGGAAGGCCGGCTCGGCCGTCTGAGCCACACCCTGAACAGCGGGCGGTGGTCCTCCTCCGGGAGGGCCGCCGCCCTTTCTCCTGCCCGCCGTCCCGTCACCGCGCGGTCACCGGCCGGTCGCCGCGCGGTCACCGGGCGTCGGCGACCTCGTCCACGCCCCAGTTCGCCAGCAGCCCCAGCGCGTCCGCCGACCGCGACCCCGGCTCGGCGGTGTAGGCCACCAGGTGCAGGTCGTGATCGTCCGGCACCTTCAGCGTCTCGTACGCCAGCGTCAGCTCACCCACCAGCGGATGGCGCAGCCGCTTCACGCCGTGCCCCTTGTCCTGGACCGTGTGCGCCGCCCACAGGGCCCGGAACTCCGGGCTCTTCACGGACAGTTCCCCCACCAGGGCCGACAGCTGCGGATCGTCCGCCGAACACCCCGCGTACATCCGCAGCACGCTCACCACCTCCGTCGCCTTGGCCTCCCAGTCGACGTACAGGTCTCGTGCGTTGGGGGCGAGGAACACCTGCCACGCCATGTTCCGCTCCTGCGGCTCCAGCGCCGCGAAGTCGCCGAGCAGCGCCCGCGCCATCCGGTTCCAGCCGATGATGTCCAGCCGCCGTCCCAGCAGGTACGCGGGCACCCCGTCCATCGCGTCCAGCAGCAGCCGCAGCGCCGGCCGCACCGTCTGGGGGCGCGTGACCGACGCCCGCCGCTTCTTCTTGTACGTCGGCTTCGCCAGGTGCGTGAGGTGGTCACGCTCGGCGTCCGTCAGCCGCAGCGCGCGGGCGATCGCGTCCAGCACCTCACCCGAGACGTTACGGCCGTTGCCCTGCTCCAGGCGCGTGTAGTACGCGACCGAGACCCCCGCCAGCTGCGCCAGCTCCTCGCGCCGCAGCCCCGGTACGCGGCGGTGCCGGCCGAACTCGGGCAGCCCGACGTCCTCCGGCTTCAGCCGGGCCCGCCGTGAGCGGAGGAATTCGCTGAGTTCGGCACGCTGGTCCATACCGCAAGTATTCCTGGTCGTACGCACCGGGAGGCCGCTGTTCCTGTCCCTGCCAGTGGTACGCACGCCGGTCGTAGGTACGACAGGTGTCTGGGTGATCCGCGCCCGCACCGGCACGATCGTCCCCATGAGCACCAACGTCTTCGCCTACGCAGCCCCCGCCGCCCACGCCCCGCTGGAGCGCACCACCATCCCGCGCCGCACGGTCGGGGAACACGACGTACTGATCGAGATCGCGTACGCCGGCATCTGCCACTCCGACATCCACCAGGCGCGCGACGGCTGGGGCGAGGGCATCTTCCCGATGGTGCCCGGCCACGAGATCGCCGGCGTCGTCACCGAGACCGGCCCCGGCGTCACCCGGCACAAGGTCGGCGACCGGGTCGGCGTCGGCTGCTTCGTGGACTCCTGCCGCGCGTGCGACTACTGCCGCCAGGGTCTGGAGCAGTACTGCGTGCAGGGCATGACCGGCACGTACAACGCCCTCGACAGGAACGGCGAGCCCACCTACGGCGGCTACTCCACCCACATCGTCGTGGACGAGAACTACACCGTCCGCATCCCCGACGGCCTCGCCCTCGACGTGGCCGCGCCCCTGCTGTGCGCCGGCGTCACCCTCTACTCGCCGCTCGTCCACTGGAAGGCCGGCCCCGGCAAGAACGTGGCGATCGTCGGGCTCGGCGGCCTCGGCCACATGGGCGTGAAGATCGCCCACGCGCTGGGAGCCGAGGTCACCGTACTCAGCCAGAGCCTGCGCAAGCAGGAGGACGGCCTGCGGCTGGGCGCCGACCACTTCCACGCGACCAGCGACCCGGAGACCTTCGAGAAGCTCGCGGGCACCTTCGACCTGATCGTCTCCACGGTCTCGGCGCCGCTGGACCTGGGCGCCTACCTGAGCCTGCTCAAGACGGACGGCGCCATGGTGAACGTCGGCGCGCCCGAGGAGCCCGTCTCGCTGAACCTCTTCTCGGTCATCGGCGGCCGCAAGACCCTCGCCGGTTCGATGATCGGCTCCATCGCCGAGACCCAGGACATGCTGGACTTCTGCGCCGAGCACGGCCTGGGCGCGGACATCGAGCTGATCCGCGCGGACCAGATCAACGAGGCGTACGAGCGTGTCCTGAAGAGCGACGTTCGCTACCGCTTCGTCATCGACGCCGCGACGATCTGACGGCCTCGATGCCCTGCGGGGTCATCGACCCCGTGCGCCATGCCACGTCGCCGGAGTGATCAGGCGAACTCGATGCTGACGACCCCGTACCCGACATAGCCAACCCCGCCGAGGACCAGCAGCCCCAGCCGGCCGACCGACAGGGTCAGCCCGGCGCGGCGTACGCGTTCCCTCCCGGCCCGGAAGACGGCCAGAACCGTGACCGCCAGCGAGCCGAGAAGCACCAGCGCGCTCCCGAAGAGGGCCACGGCACCGGCGGACCAGGTGGGTTGGTCGTAGTCCTCGGTCAGCCCGGGAAGCAGGAGCGCGATGCCGCACAGCGCGAGGGCCGCCAGGCAGCTGACCATGAAGTCGAAGGACAGGGTGAGCGCCCAGGCGCCGCTCAGCCGCCGGTTCGTCCAGGTGCGGCGGCCCGGTGCGGGCTCAGGCACCGTCACCCGCCCTGGCCACACCCACCGGGCAACTGACTCCCGTGCCGCCGATGCCGCAGTAGCCGCCGGGGTTCTTGTCCAGGTACTGCTGGTGGTAGGGCTCCGCCGGGTAGAAGGGGCGGTCGGCGGCGGGGAGGATCTCCGTGGTGATCGTGCCGTAGCCCGAGCCCGTCAGGACCTGCTGGTAGGCGTCGCGGGAGGACTCGGCGGCTTCCGCGTGGGCGGGGGAGTGGGTGTAGATCGCCGAGCGGTACTGGGTGCCCACGTCATTGCCCTGGCGGAAGCCCTGGGTGGGGTCGTGGGACTCCCAGAAGAGCTTCAGGAGCTTTGCGTACGAGACGGCCTTCGGGTCGAAGACCACGCGGACCACCTCCGTGTGGCCCGTCAGGCCGGAGCAGACCTCTTCGTAGGTGGGGTTCTCCGTGTAGCCGCCCTGGTAGCCGGCGAGGGTCGTCCACACGCCGTCCGTCTGCCAGAACTTCCGCTCCGCGCCCCAGAAACAGCCCAGGCCGAAGTCCGCGATCTCCAGACCGGCCGGGTAGGGGCCGAGGAGCGGGTTGCCGAGGACCGTGTGGCGGGAGGGGACGGTGAACGCCGGCTCCGGGCGGCCGGGGAGGGCCTGGTCGCGGGTGGGGAGCACGGGGGTGCGGCCGAACAGCATGACTCGGTCTCCTTCTGCGGGACGCCGGGGCGGCACCGGGACAACGCTCCGGTGCCGCCCGGAATTCCGGCTCAGCGCCGCCCGGCGGCCCTGGCGGCCTGGAGCACGGCCTTGTCGCGCAGTTCGAGGTACACCTCGGCGGGATCGCCGTGGTACGACCAGGGAACGACGCCGATACGGCCGTCCACCAGCCGGAACTGCTCCACCGCCGCCTCGTACCGCTCCTGGTGGGCCAGGTAGTAGGCCAGCACGTTGCGCACCGCGATGAGGTACGGGTGCGTGGGGTCCGCGGCCGCCGCGTCCGCCAGCGCCGCGTCCACCGCCGCACGCATCCGCGGAGTGTCGGCGCCCTCCGGACACGCCCATGGACCGTTGTCGTGCTCGAAGTGCGCGAAGAGCGGCAGGGCCGTCAGCAGCGTGCCGGGGGGCGCCGAGGCGGCGGCCCGCTCGGCGAACTCGGTGGCCAGCTCCTCGGAGCCGCGCCACTTGGCACACCAGTACTGGAGCGCCGCGTAGTGGGCCATGTAGTGGTGCGGGGCACGCGCCGTGATCTCGGTCCACAGGCGGTCCATCTCGGAGTGCGGATAGCCCAGTGCGAGCGCGACCCAGATCTCCTCGATGTACGGACAGGGATCGGCCGGCGCGAGCCGCGCCGCGCGCGCCACCTGCTCGCGTGCGACGGCGATCGTCCGGTGGAAGCCCCGGAACTGCTCCGAGGTGGTGTCCTGGGCGAGCGCGCCGCCGCGCAGCGCCCAGGCCAGGCCGATCGTGCTGGTCGCCCGGACCACCGCCGCGTCGGGGTCCTCCGGAGCCGCGGCCTCCCAGGCCAGCAGCCAGGCATCCTCTTCGACCGCCTCCCCGGCGAGCGAGTTGACGAACTGGTAGCGCCGGTCCCAGTCCCCGGTCAGCCGCTGCCGCTCCAGCAGCGCGGCGGCGGCCCGCCAGTCGCCGGCCAGGGCGGCGGCCTCGGCGGCGGCCGCCTCCGCCGGCAGCGGATCGCCCGCGTCCGTGTCCTGCCGTTCGCGCGGCAGGAACCCCTGGGCGGCGACCTCCTCGGGAATGCGGTAGTCGGCCGGTTCGTCGCCGGAGCTCCGCAGGCCCTCGATGGCGCCTTGCACGATGGCTTTGAGGAAGTACAGCCCGATCGCCAGCAGGGCGAGCGCGATGGGCGTCAGGATGATCCAGAGCAGGGTGGTCACGTGGTCTGCCGTCCGTGAGTGAGAAGGGTGCGCAGCGGCGTGGTGTCGGGAAGGTCCGCGAGCGCCGCGTCGATCGCCGCATCCAGGTCCGGTTCCGTCCCGCCGGCCGTCTGCGGCAGGCGTACGCTCGCCGCCTCGGACCACGAGAACTCCCAGCGCAGCAGGGAGCGGGCCTGTAGGTCCGCCAGTGCCATACGGCTGAGCGAGGTGCGCAGCACGGGACGGACGAACTCGCGGAAGACGCGGCCGTTCGCCGCGGCCGCCTCGTCCGACAGCGGCAGCCGCTGGGCCAGCTTCCACAGCTGCCCGTCCTCGATGACCTTCAGCAGCGCGGGCAGCGTCGGCAGCTCACGCGTGTACATGGCCAGCGCCCGGTGCAGCGGCGAGTCCAGCGACCCCAGCCGGGCGCCCATGGCCCCGTCGAGCAGCTCCTGCCAGTCGCCGGTACGGCGGAAGGCGAGCACCTCGTCGGAGAGGACGGCGTCCTCCAGGGCGGCCAGGGTGCGGCGCGGGTCGGCCAGGAGGTCCAGGGCGGCGCCCTTGCCCTCGTCGGCCCGCTCGTCGGCCGGGAGGCCCTCGATACGGCGGACGCGGTCGGCGATGGGCGGGTGCGAGTCGTACGGGGAGGCCGGCTCGGTGGGCAGCTCGGCGCGCAGCCCCACCAGTTCCAGTTCGCGGGCGGTCAGCATGCGGCCGAAGCCGCCGAACACCTCGCCTCGCGGGGGCAGCAGCCGAGCGGCGGTGCCCAGCGTGGCGTAGGACTTCATGTAGAACCCGAACGCGGCGCTGAGCGCGGGCAGTTCGCGCAGCGCGGAGGCGGTCGCGTCACGGCCGGCGATCCGGGCGGCCGCGGCGTCGGCGGCGTACTCCTCCTGCCGGGCTCCGGCCAGCGTGGCGCGGAAGTACAGCCTGGCGTACGCGGTGTAGACCTTGGCCATCGTGCGGTACGTGATGCCGGCGCCGCCCGTGTCGACCTCGCGGGCCGCCCTGCCCCGGGCCTGGGCCCTGGTGTTCCGCTTCTCCTGGCGGGCCCGCTCGCGGCCGGCGGTCTTCGCGGCACGCTCCTCGAAGTGCCGGATGGTGCGCAGCACCTGGGCGCGGCCGCGCCCGGTGAGCGCGCCGAGGCGGGTGTCGTGGTTCGCGTAGTGGCCCAGCTCGTGGGCCAGCACGGCGCGCAGCTGGGCCTCGCTCAGGCCCTGCACCAGCGGCACGCCCAGGTACAGGCGGCGCGGTCCGGGCAGGAGGCCGAGGAGGCGGGCGTTCTCGCTGACGGCGGCGTTGACGTCACCGGTGAGCGTGATCCGCGACGGCGCCCGGGTGCCGACCTGTGCGGCCAGCTCCCGGACGGTGCGCCACAGCTCCGGCTCGTCGGCCTCGGTGACGGTCAGGCCCGGTTCGCCGGCGTCCTTCGGCGTACGCAGCATGAACAGGCCGCGCACGACGGGGACGGCCAGCAGCAGCGAGACGACGTACAGCTTGGCGGCGACGCCGGAGGGGGCGTACAGGTACAGCAGGTGGTCGAGGCCGGCGAGGGCCACGAGCAGGAGTACGCCGAGCAGGTAGAAGCCTGCGAACAGGAAGAGGGCGCGCAGCGCGCGCAGGGTTGCGCCCATCGGGCAGAGTTCCCCCCACGGGAAATGGACATGACGAAGAGGCGTGGGGGGAAGCGGAGTATCACCTACCGGCGGCACGGCCGACAAGTCGGGCCCGCCCCGGCCCCGGACCGGGGGCCGGGGGCGCGAGGGGCGCGGCGGGAGGGGCGCGGTGCGAGGGGCGCGGCGCTGTTTGGCGCCGGAGGCGGGCGGTACCGGGTCGGCACCGGGTCGGCACCGCCCGGTCGGTGCCGAGCCGACGGCACCGACCCAACGGCACCGACGGCCCGCACCGCTCAGTGCAGCAGCGTCGCCGGGCTGCCGCCGTTCGCCTCGTAGCCGGCCACCGCCAGCGCCCGGTACACCGCGTACTCCGCCGCCGGGTCCTCGCTCAGCGTCCACGGCAGCGCGCCGATATGGCCGTCGACGTGGACCAGTTGCCGCATGGCCTCCGACCAGCGTTCCGCCCGTACCAGGAAGTGGATCAGCAGGTGGCGTACGTGCGCCAGCATCGGGTCGTCCGGGCGGGCCGAGTGCACCGCGTACAGCGCGCCCTCCATGGCCTTGGACACCACCTCGGTGCCGTAGAAGTCCCGTACCAGCGCCACTTCCGGCAGGTGCTCGAACACCGCGAACAGCGGCAGCGCGGCGAGCAGCGAGCCCTGCGGGGCGCGCGCCGCGGCGGCCGTCGCGAACCGGTCCGCGTCCTGCCGGGAGCCGTGCCACTTCTCGCACCAGTAGTGCAGCGCCGCCAGATGCGCGCCCATGTGCTGCGGCGCGCGGTCCATGATCTTCGCCCAGACCTGGTCGAACTGCTCGTGCGAGTAGCCAAGACCCCGCGCGACGGCCAGTTCGACGATGTACGGGACGGGGTCGCCGGGCGCCAGCAGGGCCGCCTCCTCGCACACCGTCCGCGCCTCTTCCAGGATGATCCGGAAGTCGTCGCTGCCCGCCGCCGACGACCGCCACGCCTGCTGCACCAGGAACTCGGCGTGCACCTGCGCCCCGCCCGGGTCCTTCGGCTTCTCGGCGCGCCACGCCCGCAGCCACGCCCCGCCGACGCCCGGCTGCTGCCGGAGCTCCAGCGACGCCGCGCCCGCGAACGCCTGCACCCGCTGCCAGCGCACCTCGCCGTCCTTGTCGGTGCCCGCCAGCAGCTGCGAGGCGGCCCGCCAGTCCTGGGTGCGCTGCACGAGGTCCAGCACGTCCAGGAGGTCCTGGTCCGGTCCCGGCAGGCGTACGTCGAGGTGCTCCTGGCGTACGAAGCCGTACGCGCTCGGGTCGGCGGCGTCGGGCGAGCCGGGCTCGGCCAGGCGGATACCGGCACGGCGGCGCATCAGCCAGGGCACGACGGCCACACCGATCAGGCCCACCGCGAACAGGAACCAGAGAATCTCCATACCGCCATTGTCCCGGACGCGCCCGGTGCTCCCGGCCGCCCCCGACTACGCTCGGGCCCCATGAGCGACGAGCACACCCACCAGAGTTTCGAGACCCGCGCCATCCACGCGGGCAACACCGCCGACCCGCTGACCGGCGCGGTCGTCCCGCCCATCTACCAGGTGTCCACCTACAAGCAGGACGGCGTGGGCGGCCTGCGCGGCGGCTACGAGTACAGCCGCAGCGCCAACCCGACGCGCAGCGCCCTGGAGGAGAACCTCGCGGCGCTGGAGGGCGGGCGGCGCGGCCTGGCCTTCGCCTCGGGGCTGGCGGCGGAGGACTGCCTGCTGCGCGCCCTGCTGGCGCCCGGCGACCACGTGGTCATCCCGAACGACGCGTACGGCGGCACGTTCCGGCTCTTCGCGAAGGTCGTCGCGCGGTGGGGCGTGGAGTGGTCGGTCGCCGACACCTCCGACCCGGCGGCGGTACGGGACGCGATCACCGACCGTACGAAGGTCATCTGGGTCGAGACCCCGTCGAACCCGCTGCTCGGCATCACGGACATCGCGGCGGTCGCGGACGTGGCGCGCACGGCGGGCGTCAGGCTGGTCGTCGACAACACCTTCGCCAGCCCCTACCTCCAGCAGCCGCTGGCGCTCGGCGCGGACGTCGTCGTGCACTCGCTGACCAAGTACATGGGCGGCCACTCGGACGTCGTCGGCGGCGCGCTGGTGACGGCCGACGAGGCGCTCGGCGACGAACTGGCGTACCACCAGAACGCGATGGGCGCGGTGGCCGGTCCCTTCGACTCGTGGATCGTGCTGCGCGGCATCAAGACGCTGGCGGTACGCATGGACCGGCACAGCGAGAACGCCACGCGCGTCGCGGAGATGCTCAGCCAGCACCCGAAGGTGACCCAGGTCCTCTACCCCGGACTGCCGGAACACCCCGGCCACGAGGTCGCCGCCAAGCAGATGAAGAGCTTCGGCGGCATGATCTCCTTCCGCGTCGCGGGCGGCGAGGCGGCGGCGGTCGAGGTCTGCGACCGGGCGAAGCTGTTCACGCTGGGGGAGTCGCTGGGCGGCGTCGAGTCGCTGATCGAGCACCCGGGACGGATGACGCACGCGAGCGTCGCCGGCTCGCTGCTGGAGGTCCCGGCGGACCTGGTGCGGCTGTCGGTCGGCATCGAGAACGCGGACGACCTGCTCGCGGACCTGCGCCAGGCGCTGGGCTAGGCGTGCCGTGGGCACCCGGCGCGGGTGCCCCTCGCCGAGGGTGGTGCCGGCGCGTGGTGACGGGTGCGTGGCGCCGGGTGCGTGGGCGGGCGCGGGGTGCCCGGGTGCGTGGGCGGCGGGCGCGGGGTGCCCGGGTGCGTGGGCGGTGGGCGCGGGGTGCCCGGGTGCGGGGCGGACGGCCGGTCGCGGTCAGGAGGTCGGTGTCGGGTCCGTGTCGGCGGGCGGGAGGCCGGCCTGCCGGGCGGAGAGCGCCGAGTTGAAGCGGGTCAGCAGGGTGCAGAACGACTGGCGTTCCTCCTCGGTCCAGCCCTCCGTCACCTGGGCCATCAGCTCGCGGCGCGAGGAGCGGACCTCCTCCAGCCGGGCCTGGCCGCGCGGGGAGAGCTGGAGCACGACCGCGCGGCCGTCCTCCGGGTGCGAGGTCCGCTTGACCAGGCCGGTGTCGACCAGCGGCGCGACCTGGCGGGTGACCGTGGAGGAGTCGATGCCCATCCCGGCCGCCAGCGCCTTCACGCCCATCGGGCCTTCCTGGTCGAGGCGGTTGAGCAGCAGGTAGGCGGCACGGTCCATGGAGTTGCGGAGCTGGCCGGTGCCGCCGAGGCGGGTCTGCTCGGCCCGCCGGGCGAAGACGGCCACCTGGTGCTGGAGGGCATCGAGGAGACCGGGGGCGCCCGGGGGTTCGGGGGTGGTCCCCCGGGAGACAGGCGCAGGAGTCGTCATGTCCTGAGATGTGGGCATGGCTGCGGGGCTCCATCGTGCGGTGGTGGTCGGTTGGTGGGGGACAGAGTACGCGGACCTGTGCGGGTCCGTACCAGCGCTGCACAAACGTGATGAGCTGCGAGACTTGGCGTCATGAGCTTCGGTACGCCACACCCCTCACACCCCCTCATCCTCGACGACATCCGGGGGGCGCAGAAGATGCTGTCCGGTGTCGCCAGGATGACGCCGATGGAGGGCAGCCGACACCTGTCGCGGCTGGTGGGGGCGCCGGTGCACTTCAAGTGCGAGAACCTCCAGCGGACCGGTTCGTTCAAGCTGCGAGGCGCGTACGTAAGGATCTCCGGCCTGAGTCCCGAGGAGCGGGCGGCCGGGGTCGTCGCGGCGTCGGCCGGCAACCACGCGCAGGGCGTCGCGCTCGCCTCGTCGCTGCTGGGCGTGCGCTCCACGGTGTTCATGCCGGTGGGCGCCCCGCTGCCGAAGGTCGCGGCGACCCGTGAGTACGGGGCGGACGTGCGGCTGCATGGGCACGTGGTCGACGAGGCGCTGCTGGCCGCGCAGGAGTACGCGTACGAGACGGGCGCGGTGTTCATCCACCCCTTCGACCATCGGGACATCATCGCGGGCCAGGGCACCGTGGGCCTGGAGATCCTCGAACAGTGCCCGGAGGTACGGACGATCATCGTGGGCATCGGCGGCGGCGGGCTGGCGGCGGGCATCGCCGTCGCGGTGAAGGCGCTGCGGCCGGACGTGCGGGTGATCGGCGTGCAGGCGGAGGCGGCGGCGGCCTATCCGCCGTCGCTGGCGGCGGGCCGCCCGGTGACCGTGGAGTGTGCGGCCACCATGGCGGACGGCATCAAGGTGGGGCGCCCCGGGGACGTGCCGTTCGGGATCGTCGGGGAACTGGTCGACGAGGTGCGCACGGTGTCCGAGGACGCCCTGTCGTCGGCGCTGCTGCTGTGCCTGGAGCGGGCGAAGCTGGTCGTGGAGCCGGCCGGGGCGAGTCCGGTCGCGGCGCTGCTGACCGCGCCGGAGACGTTCGGCGGGCCGGTGGTGGCGGTGCTGTCGGGCGGGAACGTGGACCCGCTGCTGATGCAGCGCATCCTGCGGCACGGCATGGCGGCGGCGGGGCGGTACCTGAGCCTGCGGCTGCGGCTGACCGACCGCCCGGGCGCGCTCGCGACGCTGCTGGGCGTGCTGACGGTGGTCGACGCCAACGTCATCGACGTCGGTCACGTACGGACCGATCCACGGCTGGGGCTCACGGAGGCGGAGGTGGAACTGCACCTGGAGACGAAGGGCCCGGAACACTGCGAGGAGGTCGCGACCGCGCTGCGCGAGGCGGGCTACACGGTCATGGCGTAGCGCTGTGCGCGCAGCCGTCGGCGGGCAGGCGGCCGGTCCCGGCCGGCCGCCGTAAATACCTTGTCCGTCGCGCGATGTATCGCGTTAGTGTGTGGGGCCCGAGTCACACACTGGGCATTCGCACCAGCCACCACTGGGAGAACCCACATGCCAGGCGCAATCCACGCCGAAGGTCTGGTGAAGACCTTCGGCGACGTACGGGCTCTGGACGGCGTGGACCTCGACGTCCCCGAGGGGACGGTCCTGGGGCTGTTAGGCCCCAACGGCGCGGGGAAGACCACCGCCGTCCGCGTACTGACCACACTGCTCAGGCCCGACAGCGGCAAGGCGGTCGTCGCGGGCATCGACGTGCTCAAGCACCCCAACGAAGTCCGCCGGGCCATCGGCCTCTCCGGCCAGTTCGCCGCCGTCGACGAGTACCTCACCGGCCGCGAGAACCTGCACATGGTCGGCCAGCTCTACCAGATGTCCAGCAAGGCCGCGAAGGTACGCGCCGGCGAGCTGCTGGAACGCTTCAACCTCGCCGAGGCCGCCGACCGCCCCGCCAAGACGTACTCCGGCGGCATGCGCCGCCGCCTCGACCTCGCCGCCGCACTCGTGGTCTCGCCGCCCGTGATGTTCATGGACGAGCCGACCACCGGCCTCGACCCGCGCAACCGGCAGCAGCTGTGGGAGGTCATCCAGGAACTGGTCGCCGGCGGTACGACCCTGCTGCTCACCACGCAGTACCTGGAGGAGGCCGACCACCTCGCGCACGACATCTGCGTCGTGGACCACGGCAAGGTCATCGCCCGGGGCACGGCCGACCAGCTCAAGGTCCGCACCGGCGGCGAACGCGTCGAGGTGGTCGTCCACCAGCCCGACCAGATCGACCCCGCCCGCGCCGTCCTCGCCGGCTTCGGCAAGGGCGACGTCGCCGTCGAGACGCACACCCGCAAGCTCACCGTCCCGGTCACCGGCGGCGCCAAGCTGCTCGCGGAGGTCATCCGCGAACTGGACACCCGTGGTGTGGAGATCGACGACATCGGCCTGCGCCGCCCCACCCTGGACGACGTGTTCATCTCCCTCACCGGCCACGCCGCCGAGCTGAGCGACGAGGACAACGGCGACCCGGGCATCGGCGACCGGAAGGGAAGCGCGAAGTGAACGCAGTGTCCGACACCGTCCCCCGGCTCACCGCCCCCAAGCCGCGCGGCGGCATCGCCCAGTCGGTCGCCGACTCCCTCGTCGTCGCCCGGCGCAATCTGATCCGCATGTCCCGGATCCCCGAAGTGATCATTTTCGGGCTCATCCAGCCGATCATGTTCGTGGTGCTGTTCAGCTACGTCTTCGGCGGCTCGATGAACATCGGCGGCACCACGGACCCGGAGGTCTACCGCAACTTCCTGATGGCCGGCATCTTCGCCCAGACCGTCACCTTCGCCACCGCCGGCTCGGGCGCCGGTATCGCCGACGACATGCACAAGGGCCTCATCGACCGGTTCCGGTCCCTGCCCATGGCCCGTGGCGCGGTCCTCACCGGCCGTACGCTCGCCGACCTCGTACAGACCGCGCTCACCATCGTCGTCCTCGCGGTCGTCGCCCTGCTCGTCGGCTGGCGCATCCACGGGGGCGTGCCCAAGGCGCTGGGCGCGTTCGCGCTGCTGCTCCTGCTCGGGTACGCGTTCTCCTGGATCGGCGCGCTGATCGGCCTGTCCGTGCGTACACCCGAGGCGGCCACGTCCGGCGGGCTGATCTGGCTGTTCCCCGTGACGTTCCTGTCCAACGCGTTCGTGGACTCGTCCCGGATGACGCCGTGGCTGCGGCACATCGCCGAGTGGAACCCGTTCAGCGCCACCGTGCAGGCCTGCCGCGAGCTGTTCGGCAACCCGGGCGCCTCGAATTCCAGCGCCTGGCCCATGGAGCACCCGGTGCTGGCGTCGGTCATCTGGTCGCTGCTGATCATCGCGGTGTTCCGCACGCTGGCGGTGCGCAAGTACCGCTCTGCGGCATAACGCGGGAAGGGCCGGGCCGCGTGTGTGCGGCCCGGCCCTTCGGCGTCCGTGTCAGCCCGAGTACGGCTTCGCGTCGAGGATCGTCACCGACGCCTTCTTGCCGTTCGGCAGCTCGTACTCCGCGTCCTCGCCCACCTTCTTGCCGTTGACGCCCGAACCGAGCGGCGACTGCGGGGAGTACGTCTCGATGTCGGAGCTCGCGTACTCGCGCGAGGCGAGGAGGAACGTCAGGGTGTCGTCCTCGTCGCCGTCGAAGGCGATGGTGACCACCATGCCGGGCGCGACGACACCGCTCTCCGTGGGAGCCTCGCCGACCTTCGCGTGCTCCAGGAGCTGGGTCAGCTGGCGTACGCGCAGCTCCTGCTTGCCCTGCTCCTCCTTGGCCGCGTGGTACCCGCCGTTCTCGCGCAGGTCGCCCTCCTCGCGCGCAGCCGCGATCTTGGCGGCGATCTCGGTTCGCGCGGGACCAGACAGGTACTCCAGCTCGGCCTTGAGCTGGTTGTACGCCTCCTGGGTGAGCCAGGTGACGTTCTCGCTGGTCTGGGTCACAGGTGCTCCTCGTCGGTACTGGGAATACAAAGCATCGCCCTACCCAGAAGGATTGTGCCTTCCCGGGTGGGCGAAACCACGAGCCTAACAATTTCGGCGGGGAAGGGGGAGGACGAAAGGCACACAATCTTTATCGCCGCAGGTCACGCCCGAATCCATGCGCCGAATCCGGGCGGTTTGCCCTCGTTGCCGCGCGTCGATGTCGCTGCCGCGCGTCGCCGTCGCAACTGCGTGTCGCTACTGCGCGGTGCAGCCCAGCAGCTCGGCGCTCGTCGCCTTCGCCGTGGTGCGTACGGTGACGACCTGGTCGATCCGGTCGGCGGCCTGGTCGAAGCGGACGTCCTTGTGGCCCACCTCGCCGCCGTCCCGCGCCAGGGCGCGCAGCGTGCAGAAGCCCTTGGCGTCCTTGTCCTTGCGCACCTCCAGGTGCACCTGGACCCGGTCGTCGGCCGAGACGTCGAACTTGATCAGCTCAGCGCTGACCTTCTGGCCGGCGACGTAGTCGTACCCGAACCAGCCCACCATCGCCACCAGCGCGGCGCCCAGCACCGCGCCCACGATCCTGAGCCTGCGGTCGGCGCGCTCGTCCGCCGAGCGGCCGTAACGGCCCTCGGGGAGTCCTTCCCGTACCGCGCTCATGATCGTCCTTTCGCATCCCGAGCGACGGAATTTTCCGCTCGCCGATTCCGTCACTATAGAAGCCGCCCGACGCGACGAATCATGAGGATCGAGTCTTGACTGAGCAGCTGCGACTGATGGCCGTTCACGCCCACCCCGACGACGAGTCGAGCAAGGGCGCGGCGACGATGGCCAAGTATGTGTCCGAGGGGGTGGACGTGCTGGTCGTGACCTGCACCGGAGGCGAGCGCGGCTCCATCCTCAATCCGAAGCTCCAGGGCGACCCGTACATCGAGGAGAACATCCACGAGGTGCGCCGCAAGGAGATGGACGAGGCCCGCGAGATCCTCGGCGTCAGACAGGAATGGCTGGGCTTCGTCGACTCCGGCCTCCCGGAGGGCGACCCGCTGCCGCCGCTGCCCCAGGGCTGCTTCGCCCTGGAGGACGTCGACAAGGCGGCCGGCCGCCTGGTGAGGTCCATCCGCTCCTTCCGGCCGCAGGTCATCACGACGTACGACGAGAACGGCGGCTACCCGCACCCCGACCACATCATGACCCACAAGATCACGATGGTGGCCTTCGAGGGGGCGGCGGACGCGGAGAAGTACCCGGAGTCGGAGTTCGGGCCGGTCTGGCAGCCGTTGAAGGTCTACTACAACCAGGGCTTCAACCGCCCCCGCACGGTCGCCCTGCACGAGGCGCTGCTGGCCCGTGGTCTGGAGTCGCCGTACGGGGAGTGGCTCAAGCGCTGGAAGGAGTTCGAGCGCGCCGAGCGGACCCTGACCACGCACGTCCCGTGCGCCGACTTCTTCGAGATTCGCGACAAGGCGCTGCTCGCGCACGCCACGCAGATCGACCCGGACGGCGGCTGGTTCCGCGTTCCGATGGAGATCCAGAAGGAGGTCTGGCCGACGGAGGACTACGAGCTCGCCAAGTCCGTCGTCGAGACCTCCCTCCCCGAGGACGACCTCTTCGCGGGCATCCGGGACAATGCCTGACATGAGCGCACACCAGGCACTGACCCAGCTCGTCCCGCTCGCCAAGGAGCTCGACGAGAACAAGGTGACCCCAGGCGTCCTCGGTTTCATCGTCTTCGCGGTCATGGCCGCGGGTGTATGGCTGCTGATGAAGTCGATGAACCGCCACATGGGCAAGGTCGACTTCGAAGAAGCTCCCGCGTCCCCCGAGGCTCCCGATCCCGCGGCGAAGGCCCCCAAGAACGCCGAGTGACCCATCGCCCGCCCCGACCTCCCGGTGGGAGGCCGGGCGGCGTGCTGCCCCGGCCCCGGCCGGGCGCGTCAGGACGGGTCGGGCGCCTCCCGGATGGGGCCGGCGACTGGGAGGGCGGGGTGGGCGACTGGGAGGGCGGCGAGGGTGCCTCCAAAGACGGGGCCGGCGACTCCGAAGATGGCGTGGGGGACTCGGGGGGCGGGGCCGGCGACTCCTAGGGCGGCGAGGGGCCCTCGCTATGACGGGGCCGGCGACTCCGAGGACGGCGTGGGGGCGTCGGATGACGATGACGGGGTGGGCGACGTGGTCGGGACGCCCATCACCTCCCTCGCGTGGCGGTCCGGGGTCAGCCCCAGGGGCCAGGCCTGCCAGGGCGACTCCAGGCGTATGCCCCGTTCCAGGACCAGGGACCAGGCCGCCAGGCAGTCCTCCAGCCGCGGGTCGCGGCTCGGGTGCTTGGCGTCCGCCAGCTGGGCCAGCTCCTGCTGGGCGACGACCGTGCCCACCTCCACGCCGCCCGGCGAGGCGTACGGGAGCAGGGTGCAGCGCAGGAAGCGGGACCAGTCACCGCCACGGAGGTCGTCGTACGAGGCGAACAGGGCGATCGCCTCGTCGCACAGGGCCAGCGCCTGCGGGGCGCGGCTGTTGCCCGCGTCGATGATCGCCAGCTCCAGGCACGTCCAGGCCTCCCCGTGGGCCACGCCGATACGGCGGAAGTCCGCGCGGGCGTCCGCGAGCAGCTGCCGGGCGAAACCGGAGTTGCGGAGGTTGCCCGTCTGCGCGGCGCGCTGATCGCGGGTGGCGCGGCCCGAGTGGTGGCGGGCGCACGCCAGGCCGTACACGTCACGCATCCGCGAGAACATCGTGCGGGCCCGCTCCAGCTCCCGTACCGCCTGGTCCACGTCACCGCGGTCCTCCAGCGCCTGGCCCAGGTAGTACAGCGTCCAGGCCTCGCCGCGGGCGTCCTCGTTGTCCCGGTGGCGGGCCAGGGCCGTACGCAGTTGCTCGGCCGCCGGCTCGGGATCGCCGTCCACCAGCCTGGCCCGGCCGAGCTGGGTCAGCGCCCACGCCTGACCGCGGGCGTCGTGCGTGCGCTCGTACAACTCCAGCGCCGTGCGCAGCGCCGCCTCGGCGCGCGGCACGTCACCCAGCCGCAGCCGCACCTGGCCCGACTGGAAGTGCGTCCACGCCTCCCCGTGCAGGGACTCGCTCTCCCGGTGCAGCGCCAGCGCCGTGTCCAGCAGGGTGAGTGCCTCCGCGATGTTGGCACGGTCCCGCTCCACGGCCGCCAGCGCGTGCAGCGTCCAGGCGCGGTCGGCCGCCAGCTCCGGTGAGGACTGCAACTCCAGCGCCTCCCGCAGCCTCGCCGCCGCCTCCGGCAGGTTGCCCTGGTGGTGCAGCGTGATCCCCAGCGAGCACAGCGCCAGCGCCGCCCCCGCGTCCTGCCGCGCCTCCTGGTAGAGCGAGACCACCGACGTCAGCGTCGTACGCGCGGTGTCCAGCTCGCCCAGCTGGCGCGCCGCTATACCCGTCCGCCACTGCACCGACCGCATCAGCGGCCCCTGGCCGGCCTCCCCCGCTCCCGGCTCCTGCCCCGGGCTGCCGGCCCCGCCCGACGCCTCGCCCGACGCCTCGCCCGACCGGGCGGGACCCCCAGGAGGCGGGAGGGCGCCGCCCGTCAGCTCCTGAAGCTCACCGAGCCGGTACAGGTCACCGCGCAGCAGGCAGTAGTCGCACAGCGCGCCCAGCAGGTCCAGCACCGTCTGCCGGCTCACGCCCTCCGCGTGCCGCAGCGCCTCCGTGATGAAGCCCGACTCGTCGTCCAGCCAGCGCAGCGCCGCGTCCAGCGAGGGGAACCCGTGCCCGCCGAACCGGGCCGCCCGCGTCGACATCTTGCCGTCCACCATGCGGATCACCGCGTCGGCCAGCTCCGCGTACGCCCGGATCAGCCGCTCCTGCGCGGCCGCCACCTCCCCGGCGTCCTCCTCGGCCCGCAGCCGCTGTGCCGCGAACGCCCGCACGGTGTCGTGCAGCCGGAACCGGTCGCCCCGTGCCCGCTCCACCAGCCCGGCCCGCGCCAGCTCCCGCAGCCGTGCCCGCGCCTCCTCCTCCCCGGCCGCCAGCAGGGCCGCTGCCGCCGCCGCGCCCAGCGACGCCGGTCCCGCCAGCGCCAGGCGCCGCAGCAGCCGCCGCTGCCCGTCGTCCAGGTCCGTGAAGTACCGCGCGGCGACCGCCCGTTCGACCGGGCCGCCGTCCCGCGCCTCCAGCAGCGCGGCCACCTCGGCCATCGAGCGCGCCCCGACCGCCGAGCCCGCCACCCGCAGCGCCAGCGGCAGCCCCGCGCACAGCTCCCGCACCCGCCCGGTCGCCTCCGCGTCGTAGGGGCCCGGCTCCCGGCCGCCCCGCTCCCGGTCCCCGGCCGCGTCCCGCAGCAGCTCCTCCGCGCCCGCCGCGTCCAGCCCCGTCACCGGCAGCTGGTGCACCCACGCCGGCACGTCCTCGCCCAGCTCCAGCGGGCCGCGCGCCGTCACCAGCACCAGGCTCTCCGACCGCTCCGGTATCAGCGTCCGCACCTGCTGCGCGTCCCGCGCGTCGTCCAGCACCACCACGACCGGCAGCCCCGTCAGATGCTGGTGGTACAGCTCCGCCAGCCGCCGCACCTGCTGCTGCGCCGACGACCGGTCCCGCGACAGCAGCTGCTCGCGCGGCGCGCCCAGCCGGTTCAGCAGGTGCAGCAGCGCGTCCCGCGTCGGCAACGGCCGCTCGCCGACGCCCGCGCCCCGCATGTCGACCAGGCACGCCCCGCGGAACAGGTCCCGCAGCTGGTGCGCGGCCCGCACGGCCAGGGCGGTCCGGCCCGCGCCCGGTTCGCCGTGCAGCACGACCACCGTCGGCCGGGTCCGCGTCGCCGCCCGCCCCGCCCGCACCCAGCGCGCGATCCGCTCCAGCTCCGCGCGCCGCCCCGCGAACGGCTCACCCGCCTCCGGCAGGTGCCCGAAGGACTGCTCGAGCACCGTGCGCCGGCGGGCGACCGCGCCGCGGTCCACCCCGCGCAACGGCGGCGGCGTGTCGGCCGGTGTGCGCGCCGTGGCCGCCGCCAGGATCCGCTGCTGGTCCAGGAACGGCCGGATGCCCCGTACCTCCAGCGCCGTCAGCCACTCCAGCCGCAGCCGCTCCGGGCCGCCGGGCCGGGCCCGCGCCCCGGCCCTGCGGTGCGCGGCCGGCCAGTGCGCCGCGGTCACCTTCAGGACGGTCGTCGCCGCCCCGGCCACCGCGACCACCGCACCGGCGCCCAGCGCGGTGCCCGCCGCCGTACCCAAAGCCATGTCCGCGCCGATCGCCGCCACCGCCGCGACCGCCGTGACCAGCGCGGGCGCGCCCACGGCCTCGCGGGTGAACCGCTCCGCCAGCGACACCTGCCCCGCCCGCGCCTCCTCCAGCGCCGCCACGTACGCCGCGTACTCCTCGGCCGCGCTCGCCGCCATCGTCTCCAGCGCCGCCCTGCCCCGCGCCAGCAGCACACCCCGGTCGGCCCGGCCGCCGGAGCGCCGCACCTCGTCCTCCACGGCTCGCGCCAGCAGCCGCTGCGCCTCCGCGCGATGGCTCTCCCGCATCCGCGTCATCCGCGTCCCCCTCCGCAAGCGACCGATCGCTTCCGCGACAAGTGTCCGCCGTACGACTGATCGGCGCGAGGGGCTGTGGATAACCTCCGGAGGCCCGAGGCACGTGAGGTACACATCCGGCAGGATGGGTTTATGCCGAACCGACTGGCTCATGAGACGTCCCCCTATCTCCTCCAGCACGCCGACAACCCGGTCGACTGGTGGCCCTGGTCGGAGGAGGCGTTCGAGGAGGCGCGGCGGCGCGGCGTGCCCGTGCTGCTCAGCATCGGATACAGCTCGTGCCACTGGTGCCACGTCATGGCGCACGAGTCGTTCGAGGACGAGACGACGGCCGAGTACGTCAACGAGCACTTCGTCCCCGTCAAGGTCGACCGCGAGGAGCGGCCCGATGTCGACGCCGTGTACATGGAGGCGGTACAGGCCGCGACCGGCCACGGCGGCTGGCCCATGACGGTGTTCCTGACGCCCGACGCCGAACCGTTCTACTTCGGTACGTACTTCCCGCCCGCCCCCCGCCACGGCATGCCCTCCTTCGACCAGGTCCTCCAGGGCGTCGCGGTCGCCTGGGCGGACCGGCGAGAGGAGGTCCACGAGGTCGCCGGGAACATCGTGCGCGAGCTGTCCGGGCGCTCCCTGGCGTTCGGTGGGGCCGGGGCGCCCGGTGAGAAGGAACTCGCGCAGGCGCTGCTGGGGCTCACCCGCGACTACGACGACCGGTACGGCGGATTCGGCGGGGCGCCGAAGTTCCCGCCGTCCATGGTGATCGAGTTCCTGCTGCGCCACCACGCCCGCACCCACGCCGAGGGCGCCCTCCAGATGGCCGCCGACACGTGCGAGGCGATGGCCAGGGGCGGGATCTACGACCAGCTCGGCGGCGGGTTCGCCCGCTACTCGGTGGACCGCGAGTGGGTCGTGCCGCACTTCGAGAAGATGCTGTACGACAACGCCCTGCTGTGCCGCGTGTACGCGCACCTGTGGCGGGCCACCGGCAGCGACCTCGCCCGCCGCGTCGCCCTGGAGACGGCCGACTTCATGGTGCGCGAACTGCGCACGGCCGAAGGCGGGTTCGCCTCCGCGCTGGACGCCGACTCCGACGACGGTACGGGCAAGCACGTGGAGGGCGCCTACTACGTCTGGACGCCCGGGCAACTGCGCGAGATCCTCGGCGAGGACGACGCCGCGTACGCCGTCCGGCACTTCGGCGTCACCGAGGAGGGCACCTTCGAGGAGGGCGCCTCCGTCCTGCAGCTCCCGCAGGGCGCCGGGGTCGCCGACGCCGAGCGCGTCGAAAGCGTCCGGCAGCGGCTGCTCGCCGCCCGCGAACAGCGGCCGCGCCCCGGCCGCGACGACAAGATCGTGGCCGCGTGGAACGGACTGGCCATCGCGGCGCTCGCCGAGACCGGCGCCTACTTCGACCGGCCGGACCTCGTCGAACGCGCCACCGAGGCCGCCGACCTGCTCGTCAGGGTGCATATGGACACCGGGGCGCGGCTGGCCCGCACCTCCAAGGACGGGCAGGTGGGAGCCAACGCCGGGGTCCTGGAGGACTACGGGGACGTGGCCGAGGGGTTCCTCGCGCTGGCCGCGGTGACCGGCGAAGGCGTGTGGCTGGAGTTCGCCGGGTTCCTCCTCGACATCGTGCTCGACCAGTTCACCGGCGAGAACGGCTCTCTGTACGACACCGCGCACGACGCCGAGCGACTGATCCGCCGCCCCCAGGACCCGACCGACAACGCCGCCCCCTCGGGCTGGACCGCCGCCGCGGGCGCCCTGCTGTCGTACGCCGCCCACACCGGCTCCGAGGCCCACCGCAGCGCCGCCGAGGCCGCCCTCGGCGTGGTCAAGGCCCTCGGGCCGCGCGCGCCCCGCTTCATCGGCTGGGGCCTCGCCGTCGCCGAGGCGCTGCTCGACGGGCCGCGCGAGATCGCCGTCGTCGGCTCCCCCGGCGACGCGGCCGCCAGGGAACTGCACCGCACCGCGCTGCTCGCCCCCGCCCCCGGCGCCGTCGTCGCCTTCGGCGAACCGTATGGCGGCGAAGCGGACGGCAGTGAACCGGACGGCAGTGAACCGGACGGCGGCGAAGCGGACGGCGGCGAGGCGGACCGGGACGAGGCGGAGTTCCCGCTGCTGCGGGACCGTCCGCTGGTCGACGGGCGGCCCGCCGCGTACGTCTGCCGCCACTTCACCTGCGACGCGCCTACCACGGACCCGGCGGACCTCGCCCGGAAATTGACGAACTGACGTCGGAATCACAGTTTTTATCGGGACGCGGTCTGATTGTCAGTCTCTACCCCTATCCTCATTCGACATAAGGAGTGAAGACTCCGCACGTGTTCTGGGGAGGGTGCGTGCGGATGTCGACCGAGGGCGTCGACGGCCAGGGGGGACCTGCCGCGAACGGCCTGTGACCATGTCTTTCCGGGGAACGACCCATGCCGCGGCGGGGTGCCACCAGGGCGCGACCGCTCCCGCCGCGACGGGTCGTAGGGGGGAGCTCTTCCGTGCCCGTATCCGTGTCCGTCGCCGCCATTTCACTGGCGCTCTTCTGGATGGCCGCCTTCACACTGTGGTGGCAGATGCACGCCTGGCGTACGCCCGAGACGCTGGCCGCCACACGCTTCGCGAGCCCTGACGGACAACAGGGGCTGTCGTTCTCCCTGTTGCTGCCGGCCCGGCACGAACAGCTCGTCCTGGAGCACACGATCGACCGGCTGCTGGAGTCCCGTCACGCCGCCTTCGAGATCATCGTGATCGTCGGGCACGACGACCCGGAGACCGCCGAGGTCGCCGAGCGGGCCGCGGCCCGCGACCCCGGCCGGGTACGCGTCGTCGTCGACACCCATGAGGCCAAGAACAAACCCAAGGCCCTCAACACCGCCCTGCCGTACTGCCGTGGTGACGTCGTGGGCGTCTTCGACGCCGAGGACCAGGTCCACCCCGAACTCCTCGCCCATGTCGACCACGCCTTCACCGCCACCGGCGCCGACGTCGTCCAGGGCGGCGTCCAGCTGATCAACTTCCACTCCAGCTGGTACTCCCTGCGCAACTGCCTGGAGTACTTCTTCTGGTTCCGCAGCCGCCTCCACCTGCACGCCGCCAAGGGCTTCATCCCGCTCGGCGGCAACACCGTCTTCGTACGCACCGATGTGCTGCGCCAGGCCGGCGGCTGGGACCCGAACTGCCTCGCCGAGGACTGCGACCTGGGCGTGCGGCTGTCCAGCGTGGGCAAGAAGGTCGTCGTCGCGTACGACGCCGACATGGTCACCCGCGAGGAGACCCCCGGCACGCTGATGAGCCTGCTCAAGCAGCGCACCCGCTGGAACCAGGGCTTCCTCCAGGTCTACCGCAAGAAGGACTGGAAGCAACTGCCCACCCTCGGGCAGCGGATGCTCGCCCGCTACACCCTCATGACCCCGTTCATGCAGGCCTTCAGCGGCCTGATCATCCCGCTCAACGTGGCCGTCGCGCTCTTCCTCGACGTTCCGATCGGCATCGCCGTCATCACCTTCCTGCCCCTGCTGACGGCGATGGTGACGTTCGTCTTCGAGATCGTCGGACTGCACGACTTCGGCAAGCAGTACGGGCTGCGCGTCCGGCTCGTCCACTACCTGAAGCTCATCGTCGGCGGGCCCTTCTACCAGGTGCTGCTGGCGGGCGCCGCGCTCCGCGCCGTCTGGCGCGAGCAGCGCGGCCGCAACGAGTGGGAACTCACCAGCCATGTCGGCGCGCACCTCGTACGAGAGGAAGCCACCCGATGACCGCCACCCTTCCCGCCGCGAGCCCCACGAGTCCCGCGAGCCCCGCCGGCCCCGCGACGGCCGAGGTCGTCGGCGTCCCGGCGCAGCGCGACAACAGACGGCTCGTCACCCGGCCCGTCATACGCTTCCGCAGCTCACCCCCCGACCTGATCCTGTGCGGGGTGCTGCTCGCGGCGATCCTCCTCGTCCAGGGCTGGAACATCCAGCACTACCCGACGCTCAGCGACGACGAGGGCACCTACCTCGCCCAGGCCTGGGCCGTACAGAACGGCCGGGGGATCGCCCACTACACGTACTGGTACGACCACCCGCCGCTCGGCTGGATGCAGCTCGCCCTGCTCACCTGGATACCGTCCCTCATCGCGCCCGAGACGATGACGGTCGCCTCGATGCGCGTGGCGATGCTGCTGATCAGCGCCGCCTCCGCGGTGCTGCTGTACGTGCTGGCGCGCCGCCTGTGGCTGCCGCGCTGGGCCGCGGGCCTGGCCATGGCGCTGTTCGGGCTGTCCCCGCTGTCCGTCGTCCTCCAGCGGGAGATATTCCTCGACAACCTCGCCGTGATGTGGATGCTGCTGGCGTTCTGCCTCGCCGCCTCGCCCAACAGACATCTCTGGCACCACTTCGGGGCCGGGATCGCCGCCGCCGTCGGCGTCCTCACCAAGGAGACGATGCTGGTCGTCCTGCCCGCCCTGCTCATCACGATGTGGCGCCACAGCCACCGGGACACCCGCAAGTTCGCCGTCACCGGAGCGATCACCGCCTGCGTGCTGATCGGCCTCTCCTACCCCCTCTTCGCGCTGCTCAAGGGCGAGCTGCTGCCCGGCGAGGGACACGTCTCGCTGTGGGACGGCATCACCTACCAGATGAGCCGCCCAGGCTCCGGCTTCATCCTCGCCGAGGGCACCGGCTCCCACGACGTGCTCCAGTCCTGGCTGTACTACGACCAGGTGCTGCCGCTGGGCGGCCTCGCCGGCGCCGCCCTCCTCCTGCTCACCATCCTCCCCCGAGCTCTCGGCTCCGCCCGAGCAGGGGGGACCCCCATGTCGGTCACCGCGCGGGCCCTGGCCGGACCGGCGCTGGCGGTGGCCATCCTGGCGGTCGTCGCCATGCGCCCCTCCGGCTACCTGCCCGCCATGTACGTCATCCAGGCGCTGCCCTTCCTGGCCCTGGTCCTCGCGGGCGGCGCGGCGAGCGTCGCCCACGCCGTGCTGCGCCGCCCGATCGCCCTGCCACGGCCTCGCCCGGTCGGCCCCGCCGGGCCGGTCGGCCCGGGCTCCGGGCGAGGCC
>NZ_JAUEPL010000056.1 GCF_030406405.1 Streptomyces ficellus | reverse complement strand
ACCCGGGGTCGGTCTCGGACCTGTTCAACCGCAAGGGCGTGGTGATCGTCCCCAAGGGCGAGCTAGGCCGCAGGGCTGCCGGGCCCACGGCTGCCGGCCCCCGGGCGGGCGGCCCCCGAGCGGGCGCGTGCCCGCCCGGGAGCCTTCGCTCCGGGGGCCCCGGGCCGTCACCCCCGCAACGGCAGCAGCTCGCCGTCGACCGGCAGGCCGTCCACCCGGCGGTTGTGGACGACGGCCAGTTCGTACGGGTGGCGGCGGCCGCGCTGCCACTGGCCGCCTGCCAGCCGCACCGTGGCGATGTTCGGCACCGGACCGGACGTCCAGTCCAGCGGGCCCGCCATGGTCTCCAGGCGGGTCGCGCCGAGCGCCGCCGCGACACGGGCGGGGTCGGTGGGGTCGTCGGCCGTGGCCAGGGCGTGCGCGGCCACCTCGAACAGCGCGTAGGCGAGCCCGAGCGGCTGGAGCCACTGGTTGCCGGTGCTCCGTTCGTACGCCTCGGCCAGCTCGGCGGCCGTCATGCCGTCGATGGAGGAGCGGTAGGGGTGGGCCGGGGTCCAGTAGACGAGCGTCGCCACATGCGCCTGGGGCGGCTGACCGGCGGCCGTGGCCACGGGCGGATAGGCCAGCCACCGCGAACAGGTGAGCAGCCGGGGCCGCAGGCCCTGCTCGGCCGCCTCGCGGCGGAAGCGGCCCAGATCCGCGCCGGTCGCGGCGCTCGTGACGATGTCCACGCCCGCCTCCCGGAACGCCGCCAGGTGGCCGTCGAACCCGGCGGACGGCTCCCGGTACCCGGCCGGGTCCACCACGTGGTGCCCACGCGCGCGTGCCACGGGCAGGAAGCCGTGCTCGGGGTGGCGCGACCACTCGCCCTGCGGGCCGTCGTTCCACAGGCACCCGACCGTACGGCCGGTGCCGCCCGCCGCCTCCCACAGGTCCGCGAAGGTTTCCGCGATGTCGTCAAGGCCCCAGCAGAAGTGGTACGTCCAGCGCGGCGGCCGCTCCGGCGTCGCGCCGCGCCCGTAGTAGTACACCTGCCACGGGAAGGTGCTGGACAGGCACGGAACCCCCACCCGCTCACAGGCGTCGGCGACGGCCGGCAGCACCTCCGTACCCGCCAGCGTGAGCACGATCCGCGCCCGCTCGTCCTCCACCAGTTCCCGTACCGCCTTCCGTGCGCCCTCCGCGCTGGAACCGCTGTCGCGGCCCACGAGCCGCAGCCCGCGCAGCTTCGGTGCCAGCAGCTCCATGGCGTAGGCGAGCGGATCGCCCAGCCGCGCCAGCCGCCCGGTGCGCGCGACCACCACGCCCACGGTCACGGCCCGTCCCTCTTGACTGTTCGTCTCTTCCATGAGACGGACAACGCGGCGGGCACGGCGGACGTCACGATCCCGTACATCCGCCGAGTCGATGAATCGATTCACACGCGCTGCCCCCGGCCGCCGGGGCGTCGCTCCCCGCAAAGGGCCGCGACGAAGCCGACAGCATAGATCTCGTCCGAACCGTTGACGTTGCCCGCGAGGCTCCTTACGTTGTCCCGGCAAGCGCTTTCCTAAAACGATTCAACGGACGAAGAACGCGGCGATCCATGCGCGCTGGAGGACGAACTGTGCGTACGAATGGGACTGTTGACCGGCGCAGCCTGCTGAAGATGGCGGGCGGCTCCATGGCCGCCCTCGGCCTCACGGCGGCGGGCTGCGGCTCCGGAAGCGGCTCGGGTGACGGGACCGTCACCATCCGGTACGCGTGGTGGGGGTCCGACGACCGCGCCAAGCGCATCAATCAGACGATCGCGCTCTTCGAGAAGAAACACCCGAAGATCAAGGTCCAGACCGACTTCCAGCCCTACCTGGACTTCTGGAAGAAGTTCAACACCCAGGCCTCCGGCGGCAATCCGCCGGACGTCTTCCAGAACGCCATCGGCTTCCTGCGCAAGTACGACGAGAAGAACGTGCTCCTCGACCTCAATGAGCAGGTCGAGGCGGGAAACCTGAGCATGGACAACTTCCGCGCGGGCCTGGAGGAGTTCGGCCGGGTCGACGGCAAGCTGCTCGGCGTCCCCGTCGGCTCGAACTCCATGGCCCTCGTCATCGACCAGCCCGTCTTCGCCAAGGCCGGTATCAGCCCCAAGCCCGGCTGGACCTGGGACGAGTACCACGACGCGATGGCCAGAATCCGCGACACCCAGGGGCGTGCGGGCGACAGCGGCCTCTACGGCGTGATGTACCTCTACGACCTCTTCCTGCGCCAGAACGGCAAGGCGTTCTTCACCGAGGACGGCCTCGGCTTCACCGAGGCGGACCTCGTCGACTGGTGGACCAAGGGCTTTCAGGGCGTGAGGTCCGGCGTCTACGCCGACCCCAAGAAGGTCGCCCAGATCAGGCCCAAGTCGGCGGTCGCCGCCGAGATCGCCGCCTCCGAGTTCACCTGGGACAACTTCACCATCCGCTACACCTCCGAGGGCAAGAGCCAGTACGGCCTCGCCCCCATCCCCACCACGGACGGCAAGACCACCGGCCAGTACCTCGGCTCACTGATGCTCAGCGGCTCCCGGCGCACCCAGCACCCCAAGGAGGTCGCCCGGTTCATCGACTTCATGGTCCACGACCCCGAGGTCGCCAAGATCATGGGCTACGACCGGGGGGTGCCCGCCACCACCGAGCAGTACGAGGCGTTCCAGCCGACCGACGAGGTCAACAAGAAGATCGCCGCGTACGAGCGGCAGCTCGTCGAGACGCGCGTCCTCCAGCCCATCACCCCGCACCCCGCCGGCGCCGACGTCTGCGAGGCGGCGTTCCTGCGCGTCGCCGAGGACGTGGGGCTCGGCAAGCGGTCCGTGGACGAAGCGGTCCAGCAGTTCTTCACCGAGGCGAAGACAGCGCTCGGCTCCTGATGGGAACCACCGTGACACACCTCCCGACCACCGCGGCGCAGCCCCTGACCGAGGGGGACGAGGGCTCCGTACCGCGGTACGGCCCGGGCGGCGGCGAGCGCCGCACGCGCGCCGCCGTCCGGCGCCGCGGCCGCCGCGACAACCTCGCCGGCTACCTGTTCATGTCCCCCTGGATCGCCGGATTCCTGCTCCTGACGGCGGGACCGATGGTCGCCTCGCTCTACTTCGCCTTCACCGACTACAACCTCTTCGACACGCCGAAGTGGATCGGCCTGAGGAACTTCACCGACATGTTCGCCGACCCCCGGTGGCGTACGTCGGTCGAGGTGACGCTCTGGTACGTGGTCGTCGGCACCCCGCTGAAGCTCGCCGCCGCCCTCGCCGTGGCCCTGCTGCTCAACCAGAAGCGGCGCGGACAGGCCTTCTACCGGGCCGCGTTCTACGCCCCGTCGCTGATCGGCGCCAGCGTCTCCATCGCCATCGTCTGGAAGGCGATCTTCTCGGACGACGCCATCGTCGACCGCGCGCAGCGCGCCCTGTTCGGAGTGGACGTCGGCGGCTGGACCGGCGACCCGGACTGGATCATCTACAGCCTGGTGGCGCTGACCGTCTGGCAGTTCGGCGCCCCCATGGTCATTTTCCTCGCCGGGCTCAAGCAGGTACCGCGCGAGCTGTACGAGGCGGCCGAGGTCGACGGGGCCGGCACCTGGCGGCGGTTCTGGCACATCACCCTGCCGATGATCTCGCCGGTCCTCTTCTTCAACGTCCTGCTGGAGACCATCCACTCGTTCCAGATCTTCGGCTCGGCGTACATCCTCGGCGGTGCCGGCGGCACCTGCGGTCCCGCCGACGCCACCCTCGTCTACACCTGTTACCTCTACGTCCAGGGCTTCGAGAACAGCCGGATGGGCTTCGCCTCGGCCATGGCGTGGATGCTGCTGCTCGCGGTCGGCCTGGTCACCGCGGTGCTGTTCTGGTCCCAGCGGCGCTGGGTCCACTACGAGGAGGCCGCCCGATGACCGCGCTGACCACCTTCCGCCGGCGCGGCGCCGGATCGCTCGCCTGGCACCTCGGGTCGCTGGCGGTCCTCGCCGTGGTGCTCTACCCCGTGGTATGGGTGATCGGCGGCTCGTTCAAACCGAACGACGAGATCGTCGGCAGCCTGGAACTGTTCCCGGCGAACCCCATCACCGACAACTACAGCCGCCTCGCCGACGGCATCGCCGACATCCCCATCTCCACCTTTTTCGGCAACTCCCTCCTTCTGGCGGTCGGTTCGGTCGTCGGCGTCCTGATCTCCTGCTCCCTGTCCGCCTACGCCTTCGCCCGCATCGGGTTCGCCGGGCGCGGCGTGCTCTTCGCGCTGATGATCGGCACGCTGCTGCTGCCGTACCACGTGCTGCTCATCCCGCAGTACGTGATGTTCCAGAAGCTGGAGCTCATCAACACCTACACCCCGCTGCTCCTGGGCAAGTACCTCGCCACCGACGCCTTCTTCGTCTTCCTGATGATGCAGTTCATGCGTGGCCTGCCGAAGGAGCTGGACGAGGCCGCCCGGCTGGACGGCTGCGGGCACCTGCGGATCTACTGGTCGATCGTGCTGCCGCTGTGCCGGCCCGCGCTCATCACCAGCGCGATCTTCACCTTCATCAACGCGTGGAACGACTTCATGGGCCCGCTGATCTACCTCAACGAACCCGAGAAGTACACCGTCTCGCTCGGCCTGAAGATGTTCGTGGACCAGGACGGCGTCGCCAACTACGGCAGCATGATCGCCATGTCGCTGGTCGCGCTGCTGCCCGTGCTGCTGTTCTTCCTGGCCTTCCAGCGCTACCTGATCGACGGTATGGCCACCTCGGGCCTGAAGGGCTGAGCCGGTGCGCGCCGTCCGCTTCGGGGTCTTCGCCGAGTGCCTGCTCACCGGAGTGTGGATCGCCCTCGCGTCGCTGCCGCTGGTCACCCTGCCCGCGGCGCTCGCCGCCGGCTCCGCCCACCTGCGCCGCCACCTCGCCCACGAGCCGGGCGGGCTGCGCGAGTTCGCCACCGACGTGCGCGCCGCCGCCCGCCACGGCGGCCTGCTCGCGGGCCTGACCGGCTGGGCGGCGCTCGCCCTGGTGTGGGCGGACATCGCGGTCGTACGGGCCGGCGGGCTCCCGGGCGGCGCGTTCGCCGGCGCCGTGGGCGTACTGGCCCTGCTCGCCCTGTCCGTCGCGGGCCTCCGGGCGGCCGTGGCCTGGCACCCGGGCGCCCCGTGGCGTCCCCTCCTCACCTCGGCCACCCGCCGGACGGTGAGGGACCCGGCCGGATCGCTCGCGCTGGTCTGCGGGTTCGCCGTGATCGCGGCGTCCATGTGGTTCTCCCCGCCCCTGGCGGCGCCCGCGCTGGGGATCCTGACGGCGGCGGCCCTCGCGGTAGAGCAGCGAGCGGACGCCTAGGGAGAAACGGCGCAAGGGGGCGGACAGGGTCGCCCCCACAGGGGCTGGCGGCGTCCGAAGAGCTCCCCCCCCGCGGGACCTACGGCCGCCGACCGGCGAGGAGGCGCGCCCGCCGGGGCCCCCGACCCGTCCCACCGGCGGAACCCACCCGACGCCACGGACCCGTGGCGCACCCGACAAGCCCCATGGAAAGGAACCTTCCATGTCCCCCATCCCCCGCAGAGGTCTCCTCAAGGCCGCCGCAGCCGCCGGGGCCGCCGCCCAGTTCAGCTGGGCGCTCGGCCAGGGCGCCGCCCAGGCCGCTGAAGCGCCGGACGCCGCGGCCGGTGACGCGCCCGTGAGCGTCGGGTGGCTGGAGGCCGGCGGCCTCGGTGCCGCGCCCGGCTCCACGTTCGGCGTGCCGTGGCCCAAGGGCGCCCACCCGGCCGGCCAGACGTTCGCCCTGGCCACCGAGGGCGGCGCGAGCCTCCCCGTACAGACCTGGGCCACCGCCTACTGGCCGGACGGCTCCCTCAAGTGGACCGCCCACGCGGTCGGCCCCGAGGCGGCCGGCGCCGAGAAGTTCACCCTCACGGCCGGAACCCCGGCCCCCGCCGGCCGCCAGGTGACCGTCACCGAGACCGGCCGGCGGATCACCATCGACACCGGCACCGTCAAGGCCGTCGTCTCCAAGGACGGCGAGAAGCTCGTGGAGTCCGTCACCCGGGGCGGGACAACGATCGCCACCGAGGGACGGCTCGTCCTGCTCCGGCAGAGCGACCTGGACGACGGGGACCAGGGCAACGCCAAGTGGGAGCGGTTCGACGGCGAGATCAGCGGCGCGGTCGTCGAACAGCGCGGCCCGGTGCGAGCGGTGGTCCGCGTCGACGGCAAGCACCGCAAGGGCAGCCGCAGCTGGCTGCCGTTCAGCGTGCGGCTGTACTTCTACGCGGGCGCCGAGTCGTTCCGGATGGTCCACACCATCACCTACGACGGCGATCAGCGGAAGGACTTCATCCGCGGCCTCGGCGTCCGCTTCACCGTCCCCATGCGCGACGCCGCCTACGACCGCCACATCCGTATCGCGGGCGAGGGCAAGGGCTTCCTCACCGAGGCCGTCCAGGGCATCACCGGCCTGCGGCGCGACCCCGGCGCCGCCGTACGGACCGCGCAGGTCAAGGGCCAGAAGCTGCCCGACCCCGCCACCTGGGACCAGCGTGTCACCAGCCGCCTGGGATACATCCCCACCTGGAGCGACTACACCCTCGCCCAGCTGTCCGCCGACGGCTTCACCCTGCGCAAGCGCACCAAGGCGGACCACGGCTGGATACCCGCCGGAGGCGGCGGCCGGGCGAGCGGCTTCGGATACGTCGGCGGGGTCAGCGGCGGACTGTCCTTCGGGCTGCGGGACTTCTGGGAGAAGCACCCCGCCCAGCTCGACATCCGGGGCGCGGCCGAAGACGCCGCCGAGGTCACCCTCTGGCTCTGGTCACCCGAAGCCCAGCCCATGGACCTGCGCTTCTACCACGACGGCATGGGCCAGGACACCCATCCCGAGCAGCTCGAAGGCCTCAACATCACCTACGAGGACTACGAGCCCGGCTTCGGCACCCCGTACGGCATCGCCCGCACCAGCGAGCTGATGTTCTGGGCCAACGCCGCCACCCCCAGCGCGGAGGCGCTCGTCGCCCAGGCCGCCGCCGTCCGCACCCCGCCGCAGCTCGCCGCGTCCGCGCGCGACCTGGCCAGGGCCGGGGTCTTCGGCGGCCTGTTCGCCCCCGTCGACCGTTCCACCGCCGCCAAGGCCAGGATCGAGGACCAGCTCGACTTCCTCTTCACGTACTACAAGGACCAGGTCGAGCAGCGCCGCTGGTACGGCTTCTGGGACTACGGCGACATCATGCACACCTATGACGAGGACCGTCACCAGTGGCGGTACGACGTCGGCGGCTACGCGTGGGACAACTCCGAGCTCTCGCCGGACCTGTGGCTCTGGTACGCCTACCTGCGCTCCGGTCGCGGCGACATCTTCCGCTTCGCCGAGGCGATGACCCGGCACACCGGCGAGGTCGACGTCTACCACCTCGGGAAGTGGGCCGGGCTCGGCACCCGGCACGGCGTACAGCACTTCGCCGACAGCGCCAAGCAGCAGCGCATCTCCACCGCCGTCTACCGCCGCCCCTACTACTTCCTCACCGCCGACGAACGCGTCGGCGACCTGATGCGCGACCTGGTCGACTCCGACGAGACGTTCCTGGTCCTCGACCCCATCCGCAAGATCCGCACCGAGCCGTACACCCCCGACCGCCACGCCCTGTCCATCGGCTTCGGCACCGACTGGAGCGGCCTGGCGGCCGCCTGGCTGACCGAGTGGGAGAGGCGCGGCCCCCAGGCGGCGAAGGCCGAGGCCCGGCTGCGCTCCACCATGGAGACCATCGCCGCCCAGCCCAACGGCTTCGTCCAGGGCACGGGCCTGTACGACCTGGACACCGGCCGTTTCGCGGTCGCGGACAAGCCGGTCGTCGGCGTCTCCCACCTGTCGGCCATGTTCGGGCTCGTCGAGATGTGCGCCGAGCTCATCGACCTCATCGACATGCCGGCGTTCACGCGGGCGTGGCTGGACTACTGCCGCTACTTCAACGCCACCAAGACCGAACAGGCGGCACGTTACGGCTCCCACTTCGGCAACCTGCTGCTCTTCCAGGGCCACTCGCGCCAGGACGCCTACGCGGCCGTGCGGTTGAAGGACGACAAGCTGGCGGCGCGCGCCTGGCAGAAGTTCTTCAGCAGCGACGGCTACACCACGGCCATGACGTGGAACAAAACCCCGCTCGAAGGCCCGGCCGTCCTCGAACCCGGCTACGAGCACCTGTGGATCAGCACCAACACCACGGCCCTGTTCGGCCTCGCCGCGATTCAGAACCTGGCACTGATCGGCGACAAGCTGCCGCGCTGAGCCTCACACCGGGACCGGGGGCGGGCCGCGCCCCCGGTCCCGGACCCATGCGGCGGCGGCGCGGGCCACAGTCGCGTGGCCGGCGCCGCTCGTCAGCCGAACCGGCCGACCCCGGCCGGGGCGGCCGTGCTCGCCCGCACCACCAGGCGCGTCGACAGTTCCGTGCGGGTGCCCTCGGGGCGTTCGCCCGCCATGAGGCGGACCAGCAGGCGCAGCGCGGTGGAGGCCATCTCGGAGAGCGGGCGGCGCACCGTGGTCAGCCCCGGTGCGGCCCAGCGGGCCTCCGGCAGGTCGCCGAAGCCCACCACGCTGATGTCGTCCGGCGCCCGCAGCCCGCGCTCGGCGAGGGCCTCGTACACCCCCAGGGCCATCGCGTCCGAGCAGACGAAGAGGGCCGTCGGCGGCTCGGGCAGGGCCAGCAGCTCCCGCGTGTGGCGTCGCGCGGTGGCCTCGTCCGGCTCGCCGTGCCGCACGTACTCGGGTCGCCTGCGGAGGCCGGCCGCCACCAGTGCCGAGCGGTACCCGGCCACCGCCGCGCCCCGGCACAGGTCGCCCCGGCAGTCCCCGATCACCGCGATCCGCTCGTGCCCGAGCGCGATCAGGTGCTCGGTCGCGGTCCTCCCGCCCTGCCAGTCGCTCGCACCGACCGAGACGGCGCCTGGCGGCGGTCCGGTGACGGGGTCGATCATCACGTACGGGACGCGGTGGCGGGCCAGCCAGGCGTGCTGGGACGCGGTCAGCTCCGCCAGGTGGAACAGCGCCCCCGACGAACCCCGGCCGGCGAACGTGTCCAGCCAGCCCCCGGCCCGCGCCGGTCCCGCCGACACGACCACCTCCAGCCCGGCGTCGTGCGCGGCCTGCCCCACTCCGTGCACCACCGCGCCCGGCCACGAGCGCTCCAGCGAGGGCAGCACGAGGTCCACCAGGCCGGACGTGCGCGCCGTGCCCGGGCGGGGCCTTCGCACGTAGCCCAGCCGGTTCAGTACCTCGGTGACCCTGCGGCGGGTCTCGGGGGCCACGTCCTCGCGGCCGTTGACGACCTTGGAGGCGGTGGGCACGGAGACCCCGGCCTCCCGGGCGACCACCGCCAGCGTCGGCCCGGCGGCGCTCACGGTACGTCCCATCGCGTTCCCCTCCAGGCGTCGGTGCGTCGCGGCAACGTTTCGGTAACCGCTTTCTACAGTACGGGCTGCCTCATCCGACCGTGAAGAGCGGGGAGTTCACGGACTTGAACGCTCCTTACACGGTGTGCGCGACCGCCAGGGGCGCGAAGGCGACCCGGGTGACCGCCCCGCCGTCCGCCCACCGCACCTCGACCGCCTCCGCGTCGGCACGCTCCACCGCCGCCATACCCGCCAGGCCGGCCGGGTCGTGAGTGCCCGTCAGGGACGCCAGCGCCACCAGCACCGCCGTGCCGCCGCCGTCGTACGGTCCGGCGCTCAGCCGGGGCAGTGTCGCCCAGCGGGTGAACGCCGTGCCCTGGGGCGCGCGGAGCCGCTCCAGGCCCTCCCAGCCGTGCAGGCCCTCCAACTGCGACACCAGGCCGTGCCCGCGAAGTCCCCGCTGCCCGTCGACAGCTGGCGCCTCGTCCGGGCCGGTCGCCCACCCCGACAGGTGTATCCGGGCCCCGGGCGGCAGGCCCGTCACCCGGTGCACCCGCAGCTCGTAGCGGCCGCGCGCCACCGTGACGCTCTCCGCGCGCAGCCCCGGGACCATCGGCGGCCCCGCCGGGAACACCGGCCGGTGCCAGGAGGCCGCCCACCCCCAGCCGTCACCGTGACCGGCCCCCAGCGCCCGGACCCGGCACCGTACCGACGCCACCCCGCCGACCTCGACCGACAGGTGGTTGTCGGGCGCGTTGGCGGCGGCGGTCGGGCCCGTACGCGTGGAGTAGGCGAGCCGGCCGTACAGCACGTCGTGCACGGCGGCCGACTCGCCCTCGTGCGGCCGGAGATGGTCACTGCCGTGGTTGTGCAGCCGCGCGATGCCGTCCGCGCCGGTCGTCTGCACCAGCAGCCCCGGCGCGGGCAGCGCCAGCACCCGGTCCGGTCCCTCGGCGGGCGCCGCCTCCTCCCGTACCGTCCACAGCGGGTCGTCCGCCGGGACGAGCAGCGCCACGAACGCCTTGGCGGCCCAATAGGGCGAGGCGGGGCCCGAGTACGGCTGGAGCGTCGCCTCATGAGGCCCGTGCCAGCCCAGCGACAGCAGCCCGTCACGCGCGTCGACGGCGCCCCGGTCCAGGAAGTACCGCAGGGCGCCGCTCAGCAGCCGCCGCGATACGCCCGGGGCGAGCGGGGTGTGCCCGGTCAGCGCCCCGACGCCCACCGCCGCGCCCGCCGCGAAGCGGTACGACAGCGACCGCCCGAAGTGCACCGGCGCCCCGTCGCCGCCGAACAGCAGCGAGAAGCCCTCCAGATGCTCGCGCAGCCGGGGCCCGTACAGATCCAGCAGGGCCTTGTCGCCCGCGAGATGGGCGTGCAGGACGGGGTACAGGTGCAGGGCCCAGCCGTTGTAGTGGTCGAAGGCGCGGCCGTCGCCGTCCGCGTACCAGCCATCACCCCGGTACCAGCTCTCCAGCAGCTCAAGGCCCCGGTCGATGGCCCGCGCCGTATGAGCGTCGCCGCGCCCCACCGACTCCAGGAACCCGGCCACGCACAGCGGGAACAGGTACCAGTTGTTCGGCGCGGGCGTGTGCCGCAGCGCGCCCCGCAGCCACGCCTCGGCCCGGTCCCGCACGCCGCCGTCGAGGCGGTCCCACAGCCATGGCCGGGTCAGCCGGAGCCCGAGCGCCACGGACGCCGACTCCACCATCGGCTGGCCCTGCACATGGTGGTCGAGGATCAGCGGCCACGACTCGGTGTCCTCCCGGCCGGGCGTGCGCGTCCCGGCCGCGAGCCCGTCCGCGTACCGGCCGAGGAAACCGTGGGGGTCCTCACCGCCGGCGCCCGCGACACGGAACGCCGCCGCCAGGAAGGTGCGCGCGTACCCCTCCAGGCCATCGGAGCGCACCCCCGAGACGGACGGCCGCCCCGGCAGGTCCAGCAGCGCCCCGCCGGGGGTCGCCCAGCGCCAGGCGGCCCGCACCAGGCCATCGGCGGCGGCCTCCCAGTGGGCCCGGGTGAAGCCGGTGTGCGGGCTCAGCGCCCGGTCGTCCGGTGGGAGTCGCAGGAGCCGCAGAGGGTCGCTCATGCCAGGTACGCCAGCCTCTCGCGTCGTACGGGATGGGCGAAACCGTCGCCTGCGGCCCAGCGGGCGACCTCGCCCGCGGTCAGTTCGGCCAGCCGCCGCCACTCATTGCCCTGGGAACCGGCCAGATGCGGGGTCAGCAGGGCGTTTTCGCACTCCCACAGGGGGTGAGCGGGCGGCAGCACCTCGGGATCGGTGACGTCCAGCACGGCGTGGATACGGCCCGCCGTCACCTCCTCGGTCAGGGCCTGCTGGTCCACGACCGCGCCGCGCGCGGTGTTGATCAGCGTCGCGCCCGGGCGCAGCGCGGCGAGCAGTGGGCGGCTGACGAGCCCCCGCGTGGCGGGCAGCAGCGGCGTGTGCACGCTCACCACGTCGCTCGCCGCGAACAGCTCCTCGATGCCCACCTTCCGTACGCCGAGCGCGGCGGCCTCGTCGTCATCGACGTACGGGTCGTACAGCAGGACGCGCAGGTCGTAGGGGCGCAGCAGCTCGATGACCCGGCGTCCGACCAGCGAGGCGGAGCACATCCCCACCGTACGCCCGTAGTTGCCCAGGTCATGAGGTGTGCGCAGCCAGTTCTCCGGGGCGCGCGCCACCCGGTAGGCACGGGCGCGTTCCAGGACGCGCTTGCCCGACAGCAGGATCATCGCGACCGTGTACTCGGCCACTGGCAGGGCGTTGGCGGCCGCCGCCGACGACACCTCGACGCCCCGTTCCCAGCACGCCTCGGTGACGTGCGCGCGGACGCTGCCGGCGGTGTGCGCGATGGCCCGCAGCCGGGGCGCCGCGGCGAGCACGGCCTCGTCCACGGGCGGGCAGCCCCAGCCGGTGACCAGCAGTTCGGTGCCGGCGAGCACGGCACGGGCCCGGTCGGTGGTCAGGTCGTCCAGTACGGGCGGGGGCGCCAGGTCGCAGACGGCGGCGAGTGCGGCCGTGCCGTCCGTCAGGTCCGGTCCGAAGATTGCCGCTGCCGCGTCCTCGCTCATGGCGAGAGCGGCGGACGGCCGCCGGCGGGGGCGCACGGTCGGCATCGCATCACTCCAAGGGGGTGGGCACGGGCGGCAGGGGAATCGTGATCGTCCTGCGGTGGTCCGGTCAAGGGATGGGACGGGGGTTTGGTAAGCGCTTTCCGGATGGGCCTCACGCCAGCCTGACCGCCAGCTCGGCGATCGTGTCGGGTCCCACGCGGCAGCAGCCCCCGATCAGCCGCGCGCCGGCCCGCTGCCAGCCGGTCACCCGCTCCGCCGAGAACGTCGAACGGCCGCGCCAGGCGCGCGCCTCGGCGTCCCACTCCTCGCCGCTGTTCGGGTACACCACCACCGGCTTGCCCGTGACGCGGGCGGCCAGCGCGACCGCCCGGTCGGCGTCTTCGGGAGCGCAGCAGTTCACGCCCACGGCGACGATCTCGTCGGCGCCGGCCGCGACCTCGAACGCCTCCGCCAGCGGCTGCCCGGCGCGCGTCCGGTCCCCGGCCACGGTGTACGACAGCCATGCCGGTACGCCCAGCCCGCGCACCGCCCGGACCAGGGCCCGCGCCTCGTCCGCGTCCGGCACGGTCTCCAGGGCCAGGGCGTCCGGGCGGGCGGCGGCCAGCACCTCCAGGCGCGGGCGGTGGAACCGCTCCAACTCCTCGACGCTCAGCCCGTAGCGGCCCCGGTACTCCGACCCGTCGGCCGGCATCGCGCCGTACGGTCCGGCGGACGCGGCGACCCACAGCGGGCGGCCCGGAGCCTTGGCCTCCGCGCGCCTGGCGGCCTCACGCCCCAGTTCCACGCTCAGCGCGAGCAGTTCGGCCGCCCGGTCGTGGTCGACGCCATGGCGGGCGAACCCCTCGAAGGTGGCCTGGTAGCTGGAGGTGATGACGACGTTGGCGCCCGCCTCGTAGTACGCGAGGTGCGCGTCGACGATCGCTTCCGGCCGCTCGGCGAGGAGCCGTGCGGACCACAACTCGTCGCTCAGGTCGTGCCCGGCGGCCTCCAGCTGGTTGGACAGTCCGCCGTCGAGGACGACGGGGGAGCCGGCGGTCAGGGCCTCCATGAATGTGCTGCTCATGGGCCCGAAGCTAGCGGAAGCCGTTCCACCGGTCGCGCCGTCGCGGGGTCATTGGCCCGGACGGGCACCGATCGCCCCGTACGCGACGGCAATCCCTCCCGACCCGTTGACCTCCTCCCAAGTCGCCCTTACCGTTTCGCCGTTCGGTATCGCAGATGGTGTTCGGTATTACGAACCACCAGGGAAGGTTCCACCGTATGAGCCGCGATGACACACCTCCCACCCGCAGGCTGCTCCTGAAGGGAGCCCTGGCCACCGGGGCCCTCACGGCCGTGCCCGGCGTCGCCAACGCCGCGCCGGTCGCCGCGCCGTTCGCCGGCGCCTCCGCCGGCGCGGACGCGTCCTCCGCGTACGCCAATCCGCTCGTCCGCAACCGCGCCGACCCGCACATCCACCGCCACACGGATGGCCACTACTACTTCACCGCCACCGCCCCCGAGTACGACCGGATCATCCTGCGCCGCTCGCGCACGCTGCGCGGTCTCGCCAAGGCCGAGGAGTCGGTGATCTGGAAGAAGCACGCCAGTGGGGACATGGGCGCCCACATCTGGGCCCCGGAGATCCACCACATCGACGGCAGGTGGTACATCTACTTCGCCGCCGCGCCCGCTGACGATGTGTGGAAGATCCGCATGTGGGTGCTGGAGAACTCCAGCAAGGACCCCTTCAAGGGAACGTGGACGGAGAAGGGCCGGATCACCACCGCCTGGGACACCTTCTCCCTCGACGCCACCACCTTCACGCACGGCACGAACCGCTACCTCGCCTGGGCGCAGCACGAGCCCGGCATGGCCAACAACACCGGCATCTTCCTGTCCCGGATGGCCAACCCCTGGACGCTGACGGGCCCGCAGGTCCGGCTCACCACGCCCGAGTACGACTGGGAGTGCGTCGGCTTCAAGGTCAACGAGGGAGCCTCGTTCCTCCACCGCAACGGCCGCGTCTTCATGACGTACTCCGCGAGCGCCACCGACAGCAACTACTGCATGGGCCTGCTCACCGCCGACGCCGACAGCGACCTGATGGACCCGAAGTCCTGGACCAAGTCGCCCGAGCCCGTCTTCACCAGCAACGACTCCACCCAGCAGTACGGCCCCGGCCACAACTCCTTCACCGTCGCCGAGGACGGCCGCACCGATGTCCTCGTCTACCACGCCCGCCAGTACAAGGAGATCAGCGGCGACCCGCTGCACGACCCCAACCGCCACACCCGCATCCAGCGCCTGGGCTGGAACCCGGACGGCACCCCCGACTTCGGCATCCCGGTCGCCGACCGGCCCGCGCCCGCGGCGGTGAGGGCCACGCGCTACACGATGACCGCGTTCACCAACAGCAGCGAATCCAATATGTACGTGTACGAGTCGGGGGACGCGACCACGTACACCCTGCTGAAGGGACCGGCCTACACCCCGCCCACCGGTCTGATCCGCGACCCCAGCGTCATCAAGCACACCGACGGCCACTACTGGATCGTCCACACCACCAACTGGACCGGCAACACCATCGGGTTCGCCCGCAGCAAGGACCGGGTGAACTGGCAGTTCGTCGCCAACCACACCCTGCCCACCACCGGCCTCGCCCGCACCTGGGCACCCGAGTGGTTCGTGGACGAGGACGGCTCCACCCACGTCATCGTCTCCCTCGACACCACCAACACCTACACCTTCCGCCCCCACCTGCTCACCGCCACCGACCGCACCCTGCGCTACTGGACCAGCCCCAAGCCCCTCGCGGGCCTGGACCGGTCCAACTACATCGACACCTTCGTCGTCCGGCACGGCGGCACATACCACGCCATCACCAAGCAGGAGACGACGAAGTACCTGGAGCACGCCGTCGCGGACCGCCTGACGGGCCCCTACACCTTCACCGGCACCGGTGACTGGGCCGGCTGGGGCAGCTGGCGCGAGGGCCCCGCGCTCGTCCGCCTGCCCAACGGCGGCTGGCGGGCCTACTTCGACGGCTACGCCGAGAAGAGGTACTACTACAGCGACAGCCTCGACGGACTGCGCACCTGGACCCCGATCCGGCAGCTGCCCGGACTCACCGGCTTCGCCCGCCACTTCACCGTCCTCAGGGAGAACGCGTGACCTCCCGGATACGGACGGCCCTGCTCGCCCTCTGCCTCGCGCTCGCCGGGGCGCTGATGACCGCCGCCCCCGCCCAGGCCGCGCCCGTCACCGTCGTCAACGGCACCCAGTTCACCGACCTCGCGGGCGCGCCGGTCCACGCGCACGGCGGCGGTGTCCTCAAGGTGGGCGCCTACTACTACTGGTTCGGCGAGAACCGCAACGCCGACAACACCTTCCGGTACGTCTCGGCGTACCGCTCCAGGGACCTGAAGAACTGGGAGTTCCGCAACCATGTGCTGACGCAGGCGAGCGACCCCGAGCTCGCCGTCGCCAACATCGAACGCCCCAAGGTCGTCCACAACCAGCGGACCGGGCAGTTCGTGATGTGGATGCACAAGGAGAACGGCTCCGACTACAGCGAGGCCCGCGCCGCCGTCGCCACCTCCGCCACCGTCGACGGCGACTACACCTGGCGCGGCTCCTTCCGGCCGCTGGACCGGCACATGTCGCGAGACATCACCCTCTTCACCGACTCCGACGGCACCGGCTACATGGTCTCCGCCGCCCGCGACAACTACGACCTGCACATCTACCGGCTCACCGCCGACTACACGCGGGTCGCGGCGCTCGTCGCCAACCCCTGGCCGGGCGGCCACCGCGAGGCCCCGGCCCTCTTCAAGCGCGGCGACGTCTACTTCATGCTGACCTCCGGCGCCACCGGCTGGAACCCCAACCAGCAGAAGTACGCCACCGCCACCTCACCCGCCGGGCCGTGGAGCGCCATGGCCGACATCGGCGACGCGACGGCGTACGGCTCGCAGACGGCGTGGGTGCTGCCCGTGCAGGGCACCCGGGCCACCTCGTACCTCTACCTGGGGGACCGCTGGGGCAACTCCTTCGGGCAGAAGGTCAACGACTCCCGCTACGTCTGGGCCCCGCTGTCCTTCCCGACCTCGACCACCATGACCATGGACTGGTACCCCGAGCTGGTCATCGACACCGAGGCGGGCACGGTGACCGGTCGCGGCGGCCCCTACGAGACGCTGACCGCCCGGCACAGCGGCAAGTGCGCCGACATCCCCTCGCAGTCGCTCGCCGAGGGCGCCGCGCTCACCCAGTACACCTGCAACGGCGGCGGCAACCAGACGTTCTGGTTCAAGGACGCGGGGGAGGGCCACGTCCAGCTCATGGCCCGGCACAGCTCGCTGTGCCTGACCCGCGACGCCACCACGGGCGCCGTCGAGCAGCGGCCCTGCGCCGGCCCGCCGTCCGCCGCCCAGCAGTGGAAGGTGACCCCCGTTGCCACCGGTCACCTCACCCTCACCTCGCGGGCGAGCGGCACATGCCTGGACGTGTCGGACGCGTCGACCGCCAACTCGGCCAAGATCATTACGTGGAGCTGCACCGGCGCCGCAAACCAGCAGTGGAAGCGCGGCACCTGACACACCCCCCACCGAACAGGGAGCCCCACACATGACCCGCAAGAGACATCCCGCCGTCCTCGTCACCGCCCTGGCCGCCCTCGCGGCGCTGCCCGCGCTCCCGGCCCGGGCGGCGGACCCCGACCCTGTCCCTGCCCCCGCCCCGTACGGCCAGGGCATCGACAACTGCACCGGCACCGCGCCCGTGGTCTGCCACTTCGACGTCGCCCCCGGCACGTACGACGTCACCCTCACACTCGGCGGCGACAGCCCCGCCACCACCTCCGTCACCGCCGAGACGCGCCGCGCCATGCTGCCCGAGACCGCCACCGCGGCGGGCGAGCGGGTGCGGCGCGCCTTCACCGTCGACGTACGCACACCGGAAGGCGAACCCACCGGGCCCGCCGGCACGCCCGGCCTCGACCTCACCTTCGGCGGCCCGGCCCCGGCCCTCTCCGCCATCCGCGTCACCCCCGCGCCGCGCGCCCGGCAGGTCGTCCTCATCGGCGACTCGACCGTCTGCGACCAGCCGGGCGAACCGTACGCCGGGTGGGGGCAGCACCTGCCGAGCCTGCTCACGCGCGGCACCTCCGTCGCCAACTACGCCGACTCCGGCGAGAGCACGGTCAGCTTCCTCGCCAACCAGGCCCTCTTCCCCACCGTCCGCGAGAAGATCCGCAGCGGCGACCTCGTCCTCATCCAGCTCGCCCACAACGACAAGCAGACCAACGCCGCCACCTACCGCGCCAACCTCACCGCGCTCGTCGACGGCGTCCGCGCCGAGGGCGGCCGGCCGGTCCTCGTCACCCCCATCGTCCGCCGCTGGTTCGGCGCGGACGGCACCCTCAACAACGGCACCGCCCTGCTCGTCAACGGCCTCGGCGTCGACCACCCCGCGGAGATCCGCGCCCTCGCGGCGCGCCTCGGCACCCCGCTGGTCGACCTCACCGCGCTCACCAAGGCACGGGTGGAGGCGCTCGGTACGGAGGCGTCGAAGGCCCTCTACCTGACGAACGAGAAGCGCGACAACACCCACACCTCGGTGCGCGGCGCCACCGAGTACGCCCGGCTGGTCGCCGCCGAACTGAGCGCCCAAAACCTGCTCGGCCGGTCGGTGCGCTGACCGGCTCGGGCCCAGGCGCCGGCGTCACCGGCCGGGGAGATGGCCCCCGGCCGGTGACCGTCACGCCATGTGCGTCTGCGCCTGCGTGTGCCCCTGCCGGTGTGTCCGCGGGGGCGCCGGGCAGGCGGAACGCAGCGCGGTGAGCGCGGCCCACGGGCTCTGCGGGCCGAACAGGCGCGGCGGCGCGGGCCGGGGGTCCAGGACCGCGTAGTGCAGCGGCAGGAACGACAGCCCACCCCAGGGCTCCACCGCGTGCGCGCGGGCCAGCACCCCGCCGCACCGGGAGCAGCCGATCCACGGCACCAGGACGTGGGCCATGCCCCGGGCGGGCAGCGGCCGGGCGTCCGGGTGCTCGATCAGCCGCAGCGGAGGGTCGTCCTCGTCGCTGCGGACCGCGGCGCAGCACAGGAGCCGGGGCGTGAGCACGTCCGCCATGCCCCACTCCCGCGCCATCACCGCGATCTCGACCAGCGTGGTCTCGCTGACCACCACCTGGTGCGCCTGGAGGCCGGACACGAGCGCGTCGAGCCCGGCCTCCGGTTCGCCGGTGTTCCAGCAGTCCCTCACATGGGTGGCCTCGGGCTCGGGCAGCAGGGCGGCGAACCGGTACCACAGCGCGGCGTCACTGATCATCCGCCGAGGTTAGGCGGTGAACGTGAACGAGAACTCCGCGGGGGCCACCATGAGCTGGTACCCGGGCAGCACGCCCGGCCCGCAGGACTGCGAGCCGATGCCCTGCTGGGCGTGGTCCAGGCTGACCCACACGGTCTCGCTCGACGGCACCAGGTCCGTCAGGTGCCCGGCCGCGTCCAGCTGTTCGCTCGTCCAGCGGCGGGCGGTGAACCAGAACGCCGGGTCGCCCTCCATCCGCAACGCGCCCTCGGCGCCGCTGAGTTCGGCCCACCGCACATCCGCGCGGGCACCGTTCTCCTGCGGCCGCACGTACGGCGTCTGCAACCGGTCCACCTCCGCCGTCCAGCGGCCCAGCATCGAGGCGGCCCGCGTGTCCGGGTACGCCTCACCGGGTCCGCCGCCGAACCAGCGCACCGAGCCGTACGACGCGGGCAGCCCGAACCGGATCCCCAGGCGCGGCAGCGGCACGGCCCACCGGCCCTCGGGCGTCACCGACACGGTCAGCCGCAGCCGCTCCCCGTCCGACGTCCAGCGGTAGACGGTCCGCAGCCCGACGTCACGCCCCGCGGGCGCCACCCTCGTCCGTACGGTCAGGGCGTCGTCACCCGCCTCCACCGCGTCCAGCCGGTGCCGCATCCGGTGCAGGCCCAGCTCCCGCCACAGCGGCCCCAAGCGCGGATCGGGCTGCCAGGGCGCCCCGTTGTCGTTGTCGGTGGGCGCCCGCCACACATCCAGCCGCAGCCCGGTCACCTCCACCGGGCCGAGGGTTCGCAGCTCACCGGTGCGGGCGTCGAACGACGCCGGGCCGAGCGTGATGCGCCCATCGCCGCGCACCGGCCGGTCACCGGCGACGGCCGGCGCCACCGCGCCGGGCGCCACGGGCAGTTGCCCCCACGCGACCGGGTGGCCCTCGCGCGCCCACGCCGTGTCGGCGGCCAGCACCGCCCGTACCGTCCACTGGCTCTCCCCGGGGCGCCCGGCGTCCGGCGGCGCCGGCAGCTTCACCTCGGCCGACTCACCGGCCGCGAGCGGTGGCACCGTGAGCGGGCCGTGCGCCACCGTCTCGCCGTCCAGCTGGTACGACCACGTGAAGGCCAGGTGCGAGAGGTCGGCGAAGTCGTACCCGTTGACGATCCGTACCGTGCCCCCGGCCCCGTCGCCCTCGATGCGGACCGGCTCGATCACCTTCTTGTACTCGGCCAGGCCCGGCGACGGCGTACGGTCGGGGAACAGCAGCCCGTCGCACACGAAGTTCCCGTCGTGCAGCTCCTCGCCGAAGTCACCGCCGTACGCGTAGCCGTACCGCTCGTCCCGGATACCGTGGTCGATCCACTCCCAGACGAACCCGCCCTGGTTGCGCGCGTGAGCCTCGAACAGCCGCTGGTAGTCGGCGAGACCGCCGGGGCCGTTGCCCATGGCGTGGGCGTACTCGCAGAGGATGAACGGCAGTGCGCGGCGCCTGGTCGTCCCGCCGTCGAGGCCCCGGCCGATCTCCTCGACCTCGGCATGGCTCGCGTACATCCGGGAGTACATGTCCGTGTCGCGGCAGTCGGGGTCGCCCTCGTAGTGGATCAGCCGCTCGGGGTCGCGGCCCCGGATCCACTCGGCCATCGTGTTCAGGCCGCGCCCGGTCCCGGCCTCGTTGCCGAGCGACCAGATGATGACCGAGGGGTGGTTCTTGTCGCGCTCCACCATACGGGCGGCGCGGTCTAGCAGCGCGGGTGTCCAGCGGTCGTCGTCGACCGGGTTGTCGCGCCAGCCCTGCTCGACGAAGCCGTGCGTCTCCAGGTCGCACTCGTCGATCACCCACAGCCCCAGCTCGTCGCACAGGTCCAGGAACGCCGGGTGGGGCGGGTAGTGGGAGGTGCGGACGGCGTTGATGTTGTGGCGCTTCATCAGCTCCAGGTCCTGGCGCATGGTCGCCGCGTCCAGGGCCCGCCCGGTCTCCGGGTGGAACTCGTGCCGGTTGACGCCCCGGAAGAGGACGGGCGTGCCGTTGACCGTGATCAGACCGTCTCGAAGGGCGACCGTGCGGAAGCCGATCCGCAGCTCGACCCGCTCACTGCCCGAGGCCAGCACGCCCGCGTAAAGGCGGGGCGTCTCGGCCGTCCACGGTTCGACGGGTACGGTCACGGGCGCGCCGGTCGCGGTGTCGATGCCCAGCTCGGGCACGGTGACCCGGCCGGGCACCTCCGCGTCGACCCGCAGCGTGCCGCTGCCGGTGACGTGGTCGTAGGAGGCGTGGACGAAGAAGTCGGCGGCGCACTCGGCTGGGCGGTGCAGCAGGGTCACGTCCCGGAAGATGCCGGGCAGCCACCACTGGTCCTGGTCCTCCAGGTACGAGCCGGAGGACCACTGGTGGACGCGCACCGCCAGCACGTTTCCGCGCGCCTTCAGCAGCGGCCCCACCGCGAACTCGTGCGGCAGCCGGCTCCCCTTGAACTCACCCAGCGGTTCGCCGTTGAGCCACACCTTCGCGCAGGACTCCACCCCGTCGAAGCGCAGCACGGCGTCACCGTCCGCCGGCCAGTCCGCCGGCAGGTCGAAGGCCCGCAGATGGTCACCGGTCGGGTTCTCGGTCGGCACGTGCGGCGGGTCGACCGGGAAGGGGTAGAGGTGATTGGTGTAGATCGGCGTGCCGTGGCCCTGGAGCACCCAGTGGCCGGGCACGGTCACCTCGTCCCAGCCTGACGTGTCGTGGCCGGGCGCGGCGAACGACGCGTCGTGCGCGTCGGCGGTGGCCGACAGCCGGAACCGCCACCTCCCGTTCAGCGACAGGCGGGCGGCGTCCGATTGCGCGTACCAGGCGCGCGGTGGCAGCGCCCCGGTGCCGGGCGAGACGTCTTCGACGTACGAGACGTCCGGGACCTCTTCGGCGGATGAGAGGTTGGAGGGGAAGGACATCGGTCTCCTAGGTCAGCCCTTGATACCGGTCTGCGCGACCCCCTGCACCAGCCAGCGCTGGAGGAAGAGGAACACGAAGACCAGCGGCAGGAGGGAAATGGCGGTGGCCATGAAGATTAGGTGGAAGTTGACGGTCTGGTTGGTCATGTACGAGGACAGTGCGACCTGCACCGTCCACGCCTCCTGGTCCTGGCCGATGACCAGCGGCCACAGGAAGGAGTTCCAGCCGCTGATGAAGGTGATGGTGGCCATCGCGGCGAAGAAGTTCAGCGAGTTGGGCACGACGATGCGCCAGTACGCCCCCCAGTGGCCGAGCCCGTCCACCCGTGCCGCCTCCTCCAGCTCCTTGGGGAAGCCGAGGAAGAACTGCCGGAACAGGAAGCAGGTGAAGCCGCTGAACAGCCCGGGGATGATGAGCCCGCGCAGGCTCGACACCCAGCCCAGCGACGAGACCAGCACGAAGCTCGGTACGAAGGTGACGGCGGCCGGCACCATGAGGGTGCCGAGCACCAGGAAGAAGACCTTGTTGGCGTGCCGGTGGGGGATGCGGGCCAGACCGTAGCCGGCCAGCGAACTGACCAGCAGTGTGCCGATGGTGTGCAGGACCCCGACGACCGCCGAGTTCAGCAGGGAGCGGGCGAAGGGCACGGTCGGGTCGCTGAACAGCTCACCGATGTTGCCCCACTGGATGTCGGTGGGGAAGAACTGCCAGTTCTCGCCGGTGATCTCGGCGTCCGTGGACAGCGCGTTGCGGACGATCAGATAGAAGGGAACGAGGAAGAGCAGGGCGCAGACGCCGACGGCCAGGTAGAGACCGGTGTCGGCGAGGACGGAGCGCCGGCGCGCGGCCGGCCCGGTGACGGTGGTCATTTCTCCTCCTCACCCCTGCCGAATCCCAGGAACTTCCCCTGGAGCAGGGTGACGACGCAGATCAGTACGGTCAGGATCAGCGCGCCCGCGCTGCCGCGCCCGTAGTCCTGGTTCTCGCCCAGCGCGGTGAAGTACAGCTCCACCAGTGGCGGGCGGCCCCATGTGGTCTTGGCGAGGAGGTTGAAGAACTCGTCGAACGCCTGGTACGCGGCGATGAGCAGCAGCAGGATCACGGCCGTGGAGGTCGCGCGCAGCTGCGGCAGCGTGATGTACCGGAAGGTCTGCCAGCCCCGCTCGGCACCGTCGATGGCGGCGGCCTCGTACAGCGACGGCGGGATGTTCTGCAGGGCCGCCAGGAACAGGATCATGTAGAAGCCGGACTGGAGCCACAGCCGGACGGTGACGATGACCAGCCAGTACCACGGCGGGTCGGGCGAGGCCAGCCAGGCGATGTTGTCGATGCCGAACCAGCCGAGGACGGTGTTGGCCAGCCCGAACCGGACCCCGCTGAAGACCGACATCTTCCAGATCAGGGAGGCCGCGACGAAGCTGCACGCGGTGGGCAGGAAGAACACGGACCGGAAGAACGCCCGCATGAAGCGCAGCCGGTTCACCATCAGTGCGAGCGTGAGCGAGAACGCCCAGGTGACGGGGGTGACGATCGCGGCGAAGACGGTGAACGTGACCAGGCTGTCCACGAACGCCTCGTCGGTGAGCATCTGGACGTAGTTGTCCAGGCCGACGAACGTCGTGGGGGTGACGGTGGAGCGTGCCTCGAAGAGGCTGAGCCAGGCGCTCCAGCCGATCGGCACGTACACGAAGACGATCAGGCCGATCAGGAACGGCCCGGTGAACAGCCAGAAGCTACGGGCGGTGGCCTTGTTGACGGATGTGCGGGCCATGTCAGCCGAAGAGGGTGGTGAGTTCGCGGCGGACCTTCTTGTCGCACGTGTCGAGCGCGGCCTCGGGGTCCTTGTCGTCGCGTACGGAGTCGGCGATCACGCCCTCCAGGGCGTTGAGCATGGCCTGGGTGAAGGCGGGGTTGTCGTAGTGGCCGTACCGCTCGGACAGGGCGACGCCTTCGGCCGCCAGGCCCTGCTTGAGCTGGTCGGCCTTCGCGGCGAGGGACTTGCGCGGCGGGATGTGGAAGCCGTAGCCGAGGCACCAGTCCTGCTGGTAGTCGGTCCGGTCGAGCCACAGCCACTTGACGTACTCCTTGGCCAGGTCGACGTCCTTGGCCTTGGAGCTGACGAACATCGACCAGCCGCCGTTGATCAGCGACGGCCTGCCGGTGTCGGTGACTTTCGGGAAGGGGATGATGCCGACGTCGTCGCCGTGCGCCTTCTGGATCGCGGGCATGGCCCACATGCCGCACCACTGCATGGCGGTCAGGCCCTGGTTGAACGCGGAGGGGTCCCAGTAGTCGGCGGGCGCGTCCAGCAGCAGACTGCCGCTGGTGAAGAGGGTCCGCAGTGTGCGCAGTCCGGTGACGAGCTCGTCGGTGTGGTAGGCGATCTCGTTCGTGGGGGTGAGCAGTTCCGCGCCGGACGACCAGACCATCGGGCGGGCGATGTCGGACAGGTTGTTGCCGAGGTAGAGGCCCTTGACCTTGTCGGTGGTGAGCTTGGCGGCGGCTTCTATGAGCGCGTCGAGCGTGGTGGGCGGCTCCAGGCCGGCCTTCTCCAGCAGCGACTTGCGGTAGTAGAGGAACTTGGGGTCGTCGATCATCCGGATGCCCCAGATCTTGCCGTCCATGGTGTGGGAGGCGATGTCGGCGGCGTGGAAGTCGTCCTTGACCGGGGCGATGATGTCGTCGAGCGGCACGATCTGACGCGCCTTCACCATATGGATCTGCGGGTGGAATTCGAAGACGTCCGGTGCGTCGGAGGAGAGCAGCGCCGAGAACAGCTTGCTCTCGAAGTTGGTGCCGGTGATCCACTGGGTGGTCACCTCGGCCTTGCCGAAGTCCTTGGCGTAGCGCCTGATCGCCTGCTCGGTGCCCGCCTCGCCGTACGCGTGGAAATACTGCGTGAGGCCCTTGCCCGACGAACCGCCCACCGGGCGGCCGGTGTTGGAGCCGCAGGCGCTGAGTGCGCCCAGCGCGGCCAGCCCTCCGGCCGCTCGCAGTACGGAGCGGCGGTCCCAGGCCGTGCTGTTCACGCCGCTGCTGTCCCCACCCCTGGTGTCCCTGCTGTTCTCGCTCTCCCTGCCCGGTGCAGACATGGCGGACGTCCCTTGTCTCGAAACGGCTCGGATGTGGTGGTGCGGAGCGGGACGCTAACCTTCGCCCACCCCTTCGGCAAGGGGTCAGACAAACTCCGTTCGAAATGTTGTGAAGCGTTCGGCATGCCGGACGGAGGCGAAGCCGGGTACCGCCTGAGGGCTCGTCAGAGACCGGCGGTGATCCGGCTCTTCGCCACGGCGGTACTCCGGGCGAGCGCCCCCTCCAGCGCGAAGGTCGCCGCGCCGAGGCACACCGGATCGGTGGGGATCGGCGACAGCACGATCTCCGTGGCGGACAGCGGCCGCCTCAGCGCGTGCCGGGCCACCGCCTCGCGCACCCCGGCGAGCAGCGGCTCGCCCAGTGTGGCCGCGACCCAGCTGCTCAGCACGATGACCTGCGGATTGAGGAGGTTCACCAGGCCCGCGATGGCCGCGCCCAGACAGCGGGCGGTGGTGCGCACCACCGTGACCGCCACCGGATCGCCCTCGGCGACGGCCCGCCCCAGCGCCTCGATCGTCGCCGTCTGGTCCCCGGGGTGCAGCAGGGCGCTGTCCGGGCTCAGCTCCCGCAGGTTCAGCATGATGCCGGGCGCGCCCACATACGCCTCCACGCACCCATGGTCGCCGCAGTGGCACAGCCGGCCGTCCAGCACGAGCGTGGTGTGCCCCCACTCGCCCGCGCTGTTGCTCACGCCCCGGTGCAGCGTGCCGCCCAGCGCGAACCCCGCACCCACCCCCGTACCGAGGTTGACCACCACCGCGTCGTCCCTGCCCCGCGCCGCGCCGAACCACAGCTCGGCCGCCGTGCAGGCGTGCAGCGGATTGTCCAGGTGCAGCGGGTACGGGACGGAGCCGGACAGCAGGCCGAGCAGCGGCACGTCGTGCCAGTCCCAGTTCGGCGCGTACACCAGGACCCCGCTCTCCCGGTCCACCTGCCCTGGCATGCTGATCCCCGCGCCCAGCACCCGGGCGCCGTCCACCCCGGCCCCGGCGACCACGCGAGCGACGGCCGCCGCCACCTGGGCGACCACCTCGGGCGGGGTGCGCGCGCCGGGGCGTACCTCCTCCTCCGCCCGCGCCAGCACGTTCAGCCCCAGGTCGAACAGCTCGGCGCGGACGTATGTCTCCGCGATGTCGACGCCGATCAACGTGCCCCCGGCCACGTTGACGGCGATCAGCCCCCGGGGCCGCCCGCCGGCGGAGTCCTCGAACCCGACCTCGGTGAGCATGCCGAGTTCCAGCAGCTCACCGACGAGCGTCGCCACGGTCGCCATACTCAGGCCCGTGGCCGTCGCCAGCTCCTGCCGCGAGGTCGGCGACCGGGCGATGATCTCCCGCAGGACGTGGTACCGGTTCGCGGTGCGTATGTCCCGGGACGTGCGCTTCACCGGACTTCCCCCTCCACCCCTCGGGCCCGTGGCGAGGCGCCAGGCTACGGTGTGCCCGACGCCTCCGACAAGGGTTGGAAAAGGGGGTGGAGGAAGTACCGGTCAGACCTCCACGACGCCCAACTGGCGCATCAGGCCCAGGTCGTCCAGGTTCCACCAGCTCTCGGCGATCTTCCCGCCCTCGCAGCGGAAGGTCGCGTGGCCGGTCCCGGAGACGTCCCGGTGGGTGGGCTCCATGCCCTTGAACGCGCCGACGTGGCGGCCCCTGAACGACATCCGCAGGCACACCGTGTCGCCCTCGGCGATCAGGGTGTCAATGGTGCACGTCGGCTGGAACGCGTCGATGATCTCCTTGTTCTCCGCTTTGGACCGCTCCAGGTCCGCGTCGTACGTCGACAGGCCCGGATCGTGCTCACGGTAGTCGGCGGTGCACAGCTCGTCGGCCGCGTTCACGTTCCCCTTGTCGATCACTTCATCGACGAAGCGACGCACGACGATCTTGTTGAGCTGCTCGTCCCGCAGGACGTCCACGTCCGTGAACGTGGGCTCGCCGTCGCACAGAGCCGTCAACTCCTGGAAGATCCGGTTGGTCTCGGGCAGTTTCGAGTTCTCCATCGCCTCCTCGTACGAAGGAAACTCCACGATCTCCACCACATGCGTGGAGTCCGCGCGGTCCCGGCCCACCATCGAATGCGTGGCGGTCCGCTTACCCTGGGTGGCTTCCACCCAGCGGTCCATCAGCCGGTTCATCTCATCGAGCCGGTCGGTCTTGCAGTCGATGATCTGGACGAATGTCATGACGCCTCCTGCCATAGGAGTGACTGCGGTTTCAGCTTATGCCGAGCAGGCGGCGCCGTTCAGGGTGAAGCCGGCCGGCGCCGGGTTCGACCCCGACCATGTGCCGTTGACGCCGAAACCGACCGCCGAGCCCGGCGCGATCGTCCCGTTGTACGAGGCGTTCGCCGCCGTGACCGCCGTACCGGACTGGGTCACGGTGGCGTTCCACGCCTGGGTGACGCGCTGCCCGGACGACGGCCAGCTCCAGCCCAGCCGCCAGCCCGGGATGGTGGCCGAGCCCGTGTTGCGTACCGTCACCTGCGCGGTGAAACCGGTGCTCCACTGGTTCTGCACGGTGTACGTGACCGCGCAGCCGGTCACCGGGCCGGTGCCGCCGCTCCACCCCAGCGCCTCCGCGATGCCGAAGTACGCCGGCTTGGGCCGCAAGCCCTCGTCGTACGGAGTGGCCGCCCCCTGTCCCGGGAAGACGTCCGGAATCCACGAGTCGGCGTCGGTGAAGCCCCACACGGTCACGCCCGCGCAGCGCGCCACCGCCAGGCAGGCCTGGGTGACCGCCTTGTAGTCCGCCTTCTGCTGGGCCAGCTTCGCGTCCGTGGCGGGAAGGGGCATCCGGATGTCGAGCTCCGTGATGGCCACGTCCACCCCCAGGTCGGCGAACCGCTGGAGGTTGGCGCGCAGCGTGGCGGGGACCTGGCCCACGATGAGGTGGGCCTGGAGGCCGACGCCGTCGAGCGGAACGCCCCGCGCCTTCAGGGACTTCACCAGCTCGTACATGGCGTCGCTCTTGGCGTTGACGCCCTCGATGTTGTAGTCGTTCAGGTACAGCTTCGCCGCCGGGTCCGCCGCCCGCGCCGCCCGCAGCGCGTCCTCGATGTACCCGTCGCCGATGACCGTCTGGAAGACCGAAGGGCGCCGTGTGCCGTCCTCGTCGAACGGCTCGTTGACTACGTCCCAGTGGTCGATCCGGCCCTGGTAGCGGCCGGCCTCGGTGGCGATGTGGCCGGTCATCACCGTGCGCAGCGCGTCGGCGGTCCAGCTTCCGCCGCTCACCCAGCCGGGCAACTGACTGTGCCAGACGAGGGTGTGGCCCCGGACCTGCTGCCCGTGCGCCTCGGCGAAGTCCACGACGGCGTCCGCGCCGGACCAGTCGTAGGAGCCGCGCGCCGGCTCGACGGACCCCCACTTCATCTCGTTGCCCGGCGTGATGGACCCGAACTGCCCACCCGCCAGGGAGGCGTAGGCGCCGGACAGCTTGCTCGCGGTGACGGCCGTCCCGTAATAGACGCCCTTCGCGGCGGCCAGCTCCCGCAGCACCGGGCCGTCGGCCGCGTGCCCGGCGGGGGCGGCCCCGGCCACCAGCAGTGCCGCTGCCGCCGCGGCGCACACCGCTCTTCGTAAGTTCCGCACCTTCATGGAGCTCTCCCTCATCACGGTCCCGGTTTCACCGGCTCCCGGAAGGCTCCTGCACACTTCCGTCAACCGTCAATGGAAGTGCGGGACCCGGCGGTCACCGCGGTGGCGACGCGGAGCCGTTGAGGGCGGTGGCCAGCTGGGCGCGGGAGCGGACGTCCAGCTTCTGGTAGATGCGGGTCAGGCGGGCCTCCACCGTCTTCACGCTCAGGTAGAGCCGGGCGGCCGCCTCGTGGTTGCTCGCGCCCTCCCCGACCAGCCGGGCGAGCCGCAGCTCCGCGTCGGTGAGCCGGGACAGGGCGCTTCCCGCGCCGGACGCCGGGGCGGCGTCGGCGGGGGAGGGGCTCTCCACGGTCAGGCCCAGCCACGGAGCGGCGCCCGCCCGCTCGAAGACGGCCGCGGCCGCCTGCATCGCCGCGCTCGCGGCCGATCGCCTGCGCCGGCGGCGCTCGACCCGCGCCAGGGCGATCAGGCAGCGCCCCTGCTCCAGCACCAGCCCGTGCCCGGCGAACCGGTCGGCCGTCTCCACCAGCAGGGCGACCGCCTCGTCGGTCTTCCCGGCCGCCGCCAGGCACAGCGCGTACACCCGGTCGCAGCCCAGCAGCACGGTGCCGCGGCCGAGGCGTTCCGCGACCGGCCCGACATCGGCGAGCAGCGCCTGCGCCTCCTCCAGGGCGTCGTTCGCGAGCAGCGCCTCGGCCAGCTCCTCGTGCCAGCGCAGCATCGACGGGTCGACCGCGCACTGGGCGTTCTCGCCGTCCCGCACCCGGCGCAGCGTCTCCAGCGCGCCCGCCACGTCCCCGGTGACCAGCTGGACCCGCCCCAGCGCGTACAGGCTCCGCGAGAGGAAGACGTGGTCGCCCTCCTCCTGCGACGCCCGGACGCTGCGCCGCGCGTACCCGGCGGCCCGCGCGAAGCTGCCGCCCGCGGTCTCGGCCAGCGCCAGCGCGTACCAGGCGGGGCCCGGCGACAGGCCCGCCTCCAGCGTCAGGGCGAGCGACCGCCCGGCGTGCGCGAGGGCGGCCGCGCACTGGCCGCGCCGGGTCTCGACCTCGGCGAGGGTACGGAACAGTTCGATGGCGTCCTCGACCGGGCCGCGCCGCTCGACCAGCGGCAGCAGCGCGTACAGCTGGTCGCGGGCCTCGGCGAGCCGGTCGTCGAACAGCGCGTGACGGATCGTCAGAATCTGGGCGGTGTTACGCACCCCCAGCGGCCGGTCGGTCATCTCCAGCGCCCGGGCCCCGGCGAGCGTCCGCTCGGCGTCCGGCGAGCCGAGCACCCGGTCCATGCGGGCCTGCTGGGTCAGCGCCTGCGCGGCCGTGTGCCGGTCGCCCACCGACGTGGCGAGCGCCGCCGACTCCACCGCTGCGGCCCGCGACCGTACCGGATCGCCGTCCGCGAGCACGTACTTCACCGCGAGCCGCAGCAGCACCGCGGCCCGCAGGGCGGGCTCGCCCTCGGAGTCCTCCATGGCGTGCACATAGATCTCGTCGAGGTCGGTCAGCCCCTGCCCCGCCGTGTCCAGCACGGCGAGCCGCGCGCGTACCCGCTCGGCGGGTGTCGCGTCCCGGGCGAGCAGATCACCCGCGGCGCGCATCGCGAGATCCGCGCGGGCGGCCCGCGCGGCCTCCTCCGCCGCGTCCACCAGCCGCTCCAGCCGGCGGCGGCCGAGGCTCGCGGGCGTGGTCTCGGCGGCCAGCAGCGCCAGCTCCGCGGCGAGCGCGCTGTTGCCGCGCCGGCGTGCCGTGTCCGCGGCGGCGGCCACCTCGGCGGCCAGCGCCTCGTCGGGCACGTCGTTGGCCAGCGCCCGGTGCCGTACCGCCTCCACCGGGTCGTCCACCACCGCGGCGAGCGCGGCGTGCCCCTCGCTGCGCTCGGTCCAGGAGGTGTCGTGGACCAGCGTGGAGGGCAGCAGCCCCGCCGTGAACGCCACCGTCCCGTCCCCGGCGAGCGATATCAGGCCGGCGCGCTCGGCGGCGGCCAGTTCCGCCTCGGCCGCCGGGCGCCCCGCGCGGCGGATCAGGGCGCTGGTGGGGCGCAGCGCCAGGGCGGCGAGCAGCAGCGTGGCCCGTACGGCGGGGGAGGCGGGCGCGAGCATCCCGCGCGCCACGTCCCGGGCCCGCCCGGACAGCGGCAGCGCCTCGGCGTGGTGCACCGGGGTCCTGGCGTCGGCCAGGGACCGGCCGACGGCGAGCGCGAGGCGCGGGTTGCCGCCGCTCGCGCGGTGGATGCGCCCCGCCAGCCGGGACGGCAGCCGGTGGTGGACGAGCAACTCGGCCATCTCGTCGGCGTGGAGGGGCGGCACGAGCAGGACGTCGGCCTCGGAGGCCACCCACAGCGGCAGGGGCGCACCCCCGCTGGCACCCTCGGCGGAGCCGGACGGCCCGTACGGTGCGGGCGTCTCGACCGCGACGACCCGCAGCGCGGGCGGCGCGAGGGGGAGGGCGAACCGCAGCAGGTCCGCGCTGTCGGTGTCGAGGCGCTGGGCGTCGTCCACGACGAGGAGGACGGGCGCCCGCTCGGTCAGCGTCCGCAGGATGCCCGCGACGGCCAGCCGCAGGGCGATGGGGTCGCGCCCCTCGTCCCGCGCGGCGGCCTCGCGGCAGAGCACCGCGACGGCCGCCCGCTGCGGGCCCGGCAGACCGTCGAGCGCGACGGGGGGCACGGAGGCGATGAGCGCGGCGGCCGCCGCGCCGGCCACGTCCTGGTCGGCGGGGTGGGGGGCGAGCCACAGGACGGTCTCACCGCGCGCGGCGGCCTGGGCGGCCACGGCCTGGGCGACTTCGGTCTTGCCGACCCCGGCGGGCCCGGTGAGCAGGGCGCGCCCCCGGGTGCCGAGGACGCGTTCGAGCCGCGCGAGGAGCTCCGCGCGTCCGACCGGCGCGGGGTGGTCGGCCCCCGTGGGGGCGCACGGCGTGGCTGGGTACGGCTCCGACCTCATCCGCGACCACCACCCTCCGGCGCGCGGACCCCCTGCCCGCGATCTGTCTCGCGAGCGCAGGATACGAACTCGGCCACCGGAGTCCAGGTGTCGCGTCCGGTATGTGGACGAACACACAACAGGGCGTGCTCGCGGAACTGCGCCGCGAGCACGCCCCTGACCTGTGGTGACGCGCGTTCTGCGGGTGGATCAGAAGGTCAGGCCCCAGGAGTCGATGTAGCCGGTGTCACCCGACGCCACGTCCCGGACCTGGAGCTTCCAGACGCCGGCCGCGGTCTCGGCGGAGGCGTCCACCGTGTAGGTGGCGAGGACGTTGTCGGCCGAGTCGGAGGAGCTGGAGTTCTTCAGCCGGTACGCCGTGCCGTCCGGGGCGACCAGGTCGACGACCAGGTCACCGCGCCAGGTGTGCTTGATGTCCACGTCGACCTTGAGGGCGGCGGGGGCGTTGCCGGTGATCCCGGTGACGGAGATCGAGGACGTCACGGTGGTGTTGTCCGAGATCGTCACGTTGGTGGCGTTGCTGAAGCTGGTGCCCGTGCTGGGCGAGCCCGTGACGGCGTTCACCGTCTTGGCCGCGTCGGCGATACCGGCACCGCAGCCACCGGAGCAGGTGCCGGGCAGCGGGCGGGCGTTGGCCTTGATCGCGGACTCGATCTCGGCGGGCGTCAGCGTCGGCTTGGCCGACTCCAGCAGCGCGGCGAGGCCGGCGATGTGCGGGGCGGCCATCGACGTGCCCTGGTAGGGCTTGTAGTTCTCCAGTGACTGGGTGGTGGTGCCGGAGTTCAGCGTGGAGAGGATGCCGTTCTCGGGGGTGGTGACGGTGCCGGGCGTGTCGGTGGAGCGGCGGGTCTCACCGCCGGGCGCCGAGACGTCGATGATGGTGCCGTAGTTCGAGTAGTACGAACGGTTGCCCTCACGGCTGGTGGACGCCACGTTGATGACGTTCGCGCAGTTGGCGGGCGTGAACCCGGAGGCGTTGGCGTTGCTGTTGCCGGCCGCGACGACGACGGTCGTGCCGCGCGCGACGGCCCCGTCGATGGCGTTCTTGTACACGGTGGGGCAGGTCGAACTGGCCCCGCCCAGGCTCATGTTGATGATCTTGGCCGGGTTGGGGTTCGCCGCGATGCCGGGGACGCTGCCGCCGGACGCCCAGGTGATCGCGTCGGCGATGTCCGACGAGGAGCCGCCGCACTTGCCGAGCACCCGCACGTGCTGCACCTTCGCCCCGTACGCGACGCCCGCCACGCCCTTGGCGTTGTGGGTGGTCGCCGCGATGGTGCCGGCCACGTGCGTGCCGTGCCAGGAGGAGTTGCTCGCCCGGGAGCCGGTGCCGCACTCGCCGTCGGTGGCGTTCCAGTCGCCCTCATCCGTGGGGTCGGCGTCGCGGCCGTTGCCGTCGCGGGCGTCGGCGGAGCTGGAGATGAAGTCGTAGCCCGAGACGGTGTTGCCGCTCAGGTCGCTGTGCGCGGCGTAACCGGTGTCGATGACGGCGACGGTGACGCCGCTGCCGGTGGTCTTGTCCCAGGCGCCGGGCACGTTCATGCCGCCGGTCGGCTCGAACAGGTCCCACTGCTTGGCGTACTCGGTGTCGTTGGGGGTGACCGCCATCGCGTAGGCGCGGATGTCGGGCTCCACGGACGCGACCTCCGGGTCGGCGCGGAAGGCGGCCATGACCTCCGTGACGTCCTGCTTGGTGGCCTGCGCACCCAGGTCGACGAGCGCGGCGCCGCTCGCGAGCCGCCGCTCGAAGGCGAGCTTCTCACCCGTCTCGGCGCCCTTGGCCGCGGCGTCGCTCTTGGCCGCGGTGTTCGAGGTGGCCTCGGCGGTACGGGACTTGTAGGTGACGATCACCTTCTCCACGGGCGCGCTGGGCAGCGCGGCCATGGACTGCGAAGCCGGGGCGGGCTTCGGGGCGGGGGTGGCCTCCGCGGCGAGGGCCACCGAGGAGGTGGCGCTCACGCCGATGATCGTGGCGCTCGCCGCCACGACGGATATGAGTCTCCGTCTCGAACCGTTCAAGGTGTTCCCTTTCAGGGCAGCTCCGGCGGCTCCCGGAGCGGCTGACGGTGCGGGGCGCGACGGGCGGCGGGCGCGTGGGACCGCGGTCGGACCGTGGGGGTGGCCGTCCGTGGCCCCTGGGCCGGGGTGGACCCGCTGCGCCGCCGCCGACGCGACGGCCCCTGGGGCGGGGCCGTCCCGGTGGAGCTCGAATTACATGCACCTGACAGTGAGGTGGCCGAGAACCGCCGGTGCGGCAGACAGTAGGGAAACCGGGGGTGACGCCGATACGGGGAAAACCCTTGTCACCCCCCGGCGGCCCCCCGCCTCAACTCAGCAGGCCCGCGCTCCGGGCCGCCCGCAGAGCGAGCCACACCTCGGTGAGGTCCGCCGTCGACGACAGGTTCCTGCCGCTCAGCGCGGCGAACCGGCGCAAGCGGTAGAGCAGCGTGTTGGGGTGGATGTGCAGGGCAAGGGCCGCCTCCTCCGTGGACCTGTCCCGCTCCAGCCACGTGAGGGCGGACAGCACCAGCGCGCCGCCGTGCTCGGTGTCGTACCGCAGCGCCGCACCGAGCACCTGGTCCACCAGAGCGTGCAGGACGGAGGGGTCCTCGTGCAGCCAGCGGTCCGTCGTGTCGTCGCCGCAGTCGCCGCTCGTGACCAGCGGCCGGCCCGCCGACCGCGCCCGGGCGAGCGCCAGGCAGGCTTCGCGCCGGGGCACGCCGAGCGGGCCGCCGGCGGTGAAGGGGCGTGAGACACCGGCCCTGATGCGCGGCAGGGCCGCGAGGGCGTCCAGGGCGGGCGGCGAGTCGGCGAGGAGGACGTACAACCCCTCGTGCCGGCGCAGCACCAGGTACGGTACGGCCGCTCCGTCCAGGGCCTGTACGACCGCGGCGTCGTCCGGCGGACCCTCCCCCTCGCCGTCGACCACCGCCAGCAGCACCGGCGCCCGCGCGTCGAACCCCAGCCGGGACAGATGCCGGCGCGCGGACTGCGGGTCCAGGGCTTCCTGTACGAGTTCGGCGAGGGTCTCCGCCCCCTGGCGGCGCAGCGTTTCGCGTTCGTGGCGGACCATGGACAGCTGGAGTGCCGCGACGGTCGCGATGTGCTGGACGACGCCGAGTCCCGCCGGCCGCGCCCCCCGCCCCGCTCCGCCGCCCCGCCGCTCCAGGGCCAGCAGGTACCCGGCGGGCCCGCCCGGCGCGGGTACCGGCAGGACGTAGCCGCCGGGGACGGCCGGGGCCGGGTCGGGCGAGTCCGGCAGAAGCGCCGCATGGCGGCTGCCCGGTACGGGCACGCCCGGCAGCAGGGGGCTCCCGTGCCGCGTACAGAGGAAGAGGGAGTAGCCGGACAGCCCCTCCAGGCGGCGGAAGAGCTCCGCGGCGGTGAGGTCCTCCGCGGCGAGCCAGCGCAGCGCACCGAAGACCTGCAGCTCCGCGCTCAGCCGCTTGCGCGCGTCCGCCTGCGCGGCCGCCGCCACCTCCTGCGCCACGGCGATGAAGGGCACCTGCAAGGGCAACTCCAGCACCGGCAGGGCCCGTTCCTCGGCGGCCGCCAGGAACGCCTGACGCAGCGGGGGAACGTGGAGGTGGGCGGAGAGCGCGAGGGCGGCCACGCCCGCGGCGTGGAGCCGCTCGACGTACGCGCGCTGCCGGACGGCACTGCGGGGTACCGCGATCCCGGTCGTCATGATGAGCTCCGCACCCAGGAGCCACGGGGTCGGGTCCTCCAGCTCGCTCACATGCGCCCAGGCCACCGGCCGGCCGAGCCCCGCCTCACCCGCCAGGACCCGCAGCTGGAGGGCGGGCGAACGCACCAGGTCGTGGACCCGGAGGGCTGCTGCCATCGCCGTCATCGAGCACATGCTGCACGGTGGCGCCGGAGAACGGAAGGGGTCGTCTTCGAACGACGCACCATCGTCACGCACCTGCCGGTCGCGCCCCTGCGAGGCGGCCGACACGACAGGTAGAGCAGTCGCAAGCCCACACGGCCCCCCTTCCAGCATGGTGGCGGCCCACAAAGAGACGGCACCGGCTTTGAACGCCGCACAATTGCCGCTGGACGCACGGCGACCGCACACTCTGGCTTCCGGTTCCGGGCACGGGTGCCCGCGAACCACCGACAACGGGAGGGTCCATGGCGGACAAGCCCTTCAAGCGCCCCCTCGCCGCGCACACCGGCGTCGAGGTCATCGAGACCCTGTCCATCCAGCATGTCCCCTTCTCCGAACGGCACGGAAAGCTGTGGAAGCAGGGCCCCTTCTGGTTCCAGGGCAACTTCCAGCCCTTCACGCTCTCGCTCGGCTTCATCGGCCCCGGACTGGGCCTGTCCGTCGGATGGACCGTGCTGGCCAGTGCGCTGGGACTGCTGGTGGGCACGTTCTTCATGGCCTTCCACGCCAGCCAGGGCCCGCAGCTGGGGCTGCCGCAAATGATCCAGTCCCGTGGCCAGTTCGGGTACCGCGGGGTGATCGTGCCGCTGGCGGCGACCTTGTTCACCTTCGTCGGCTTCAACGTCGTCGACACCATCATCATCGGCAACGGCCTCCAGTCGGTCTTCGGCTGGGACGCGACCGTGGTCGGGATCGGCATCACCCTCATCGCGGTGGCGCTCGCCGTGTACGGGCACGACTGGCTGCACCGGGCGTTCCAGGTGCTGTTCTGGTGCTCGGCCCCGTGCTGGCTGCTGCTCTCGGCGGCAATCCTCACCGGTCAGGCGGCCGGCCCGGCCGGTGACGGCGCGGACGGCGGTGGCGGATTCACGGCGGTCGCCTTCATGGTGCAGTTCACCGCCGCCGCCGGGTACAACATCTCCTACGCCCCGTACGTCTCGGACTACTCGCGCTACCTGCCCCGTGACACCCCCACGCCCCGCATCATCGCCTCGGTGTTCTGCGGCGCCGCCGGCTCGCCGATGTGGCTCATCCCCATCGGCGCGTGGATGGCCGGCACCCTCGGCGTGAACGACCCGCTGGCCGGCATCCGCACGGCCGGGGACCAGGTGGTGACCGGCCTCGGCGCCGTACTGACCCTGCTGTCGGTGCTGGCCCTGGTCGCGACCATGGGCCTCAACGCCTACAGCGGCATGCTGACGGTCCTCACCGGCGTCGACTCCATCCGCCCGCTCCGGCCGGGGCGGCGGGCCCGGGTGCTCACGATCAGCGGCCTGGCCGCCGTCTGGTGCGCCGTGGGCCTCAGCGTCTCGGCCGACTTCACCACGGCGCTGGGCAACGCCCTGCTCCTCATGCTCTACCTGCTGATCCCGTGGACCGCGGTGAACCTCGTGGACTACTTCTCCGTCCGGCGCGGCCGGTACGCCATCACGCACCTGCTCCGGCCGGACGGCATCTACGGCACCTGGGCGTGGCGCGGCCTGCTGGCCTACGGGGTGGGCCTGGTCCTGATGGTGCCGTTCATGGTGGTGGGCCCCTTCACCGGGCCCGTCGCGGAGGCACTCGGCGGGGTGGACGTGGCCTTCGTGGTGGGGCTCGCCGTATCGGGCCTCCTGTACTACGCCCTGACCCGCCGGCTGGACCTGACCGCCGAGGAGCCCGCGGTGGCCGCCAGCGAACGGGAACTGACCCTGCCGGAACCCGAGCCCACCGAACACCCGGTACAACCCACCACCTATCAGGAGGTATCCCCGTGAAAGGCACCAGACGCACCATACGACCTGTACGCCCGTCCCGGGCCTGGATCGTCGCGGCCGCCATGGCGCTCGCCGCGCTGCTGACCACCGGCCCCGGCCCGGCGTCGGCCATCGACACCATCGACACCATCGACACCCCCACGGACCAACTGCCCGCCCTCGAACCGCTGCAGCACAAGCTCGCCGAGAACGACCTCGTCCGTGAACCCGATACCGGGATCACCTGGCTCCGCTTCACCGGCGCGCCCGCGAACCTCGGCTCCGGCGCCCTGCACGTCACCGGACGGCGCACCAGGGAAGAGGCGGCAGCGGCCACCCCCGGCAACAACGTGATCCCCGCCTACCAGCGGATCTCCCGGTCGGACGGCTCCTCCTACGAGGTACCGGTGGGTCTGATGACCTATCACGACGCGCACAAGCACTTCCACATGGAGGGCATCTCCCGCTACCGGCTCATCAACTCCGGCGGCCAGGTGGTCCGAGAGTCGCCGAAGGTCGCGTTCTGCCTGGTGGACCTGGAGATCGCGGACTCCACGCTCCCCGGCTTCCCCGTCAACCCCGTCTACAACTCCTGCTCGCACAACGCCCAGGCGACCAGCCTGACGATGGGCATCTCCGTGGGCTGGGCCGACGTCTACGCCAAGGAGCTGGAGGGCCAGTCCTTCGACGTGAGCGAACTGATGAACCTCCCGGCGCAGCAGTACACGCTGGAGATGACGACCAATCCGCTGGGCCTCCTGCACGAGACCCACCGGAGCAGTCCCAGGACGACGTCGGTGACCGTGACGATCGGCCAGGGCGTGCCCGTCGGCGTCGGCGGCCCGAGGCCGGGCGTCTGACGGCCGTACGGCGGCATCAGCCGGTGCGGCGGGGGCACGGCTCCCGCCGCACCGGCGCGTCGGCGGGCAGGGGGGCCGGTGCGTTCAGAGCCGGCTGCCGACGCCCGGCACCGTCCAGGCCGGAGCGACACCGGTCAGCTGGCAGATCATGAGGTAGAGCGGGATGGGCGGGGTGTACGGGGAGGTGGTGCCCGGTCGGTGGATCAGCCGGGGCCGCCGGTCGGGGACGTACGCGCCGGCGGCGTAACACGCGGGCAGCGGCCAGCGCAGGTCGGCGTCCGAGCCGGCCGGAACGATCCACCACCACCAGTCGGTGTCGGCGAAGACGCAGCCGTTGCCCGGCAGCCGCGACAGCAGCCGGAACCCGTGCCGCGCCGGCACCCCCACCGCGTCGCACCCCAGCGCGGCCGGGAGCGACGGCGGCAGTGCGAGCCGCACCTCACCGCGCACCTCGCCCGGCGTCCCCCCGCCCCGGGCCCCGTCCCGTTCCGGCCCCCGCTGGCCACGCGCCGACAGCAGCGTGGCCATGGACCTCAGCATGGCTCCACCAGGCCGTGGCCCAGCTCCGCCCAGACCACACGCCCGGCTCCGTGCCGCGCGCCGTGCGCCCCCCACGCGTCGCTCACCGCGTCGACCAGCAGCAGTCCCCGGCCGCCCTCCTCGGGGGCGACACGCCGCAGCCGCGGACCGGTGGCCGGACACCCCTCGTCCTGGACCGCCACGCGCAGCCGGTCGCCGCGGTCGCGCAGCTCGCAGACCACCCGGCGGCTGGCCGTGTGCACCACGGCGTTGGTGACGAGCTCGGAGACGACCAGCGTCACCCCCTCGCACACCTCGCCCGCCACCTTCCACAGGACGAGCCGCTCCTCCACGAGGTGTCTGGCCCGGGCGACGGATTCGGCCTGTGCGGGAAGCTCGAAGGAGAAACGGCGGAGATCGGCGTACATCGGCGGTCGCTGGGCTATGAGCCGGGGGGTGAGCGCATGAGCAGGAGCCACGACCGATTCCTTACGTGGGGGGACGGCGCCGTACGTCGCCTCTCCCGGGCAGTGCGCGGCAGCCGAGTGAACTGGTTTCACCAAACTGGTTCACCGCAATACTTTCCTCCCGCCACGGACACTTGGCAAGTGGCACTCTGAAAATTGCAGAGTGCGGTGTTCTCTCTGGCCGTCGCATGGCACACTCATCGAAACAGCGCGTGGGGAGGTCTTAAGTGAGCGAGCCGCGGTCCGCCCCCACCGTGGGACAGGTCGTACTCGGCAAGCGTCTGCAGGATCTGCGGGAGCGGGCCGGCCTCAAGCGGGAAGAGGCCGCCAAAGTGCTCCGCGTGGCCCCGGCCACGATCCGCAGGATGGAGACCGCGGAAGTCGCGCTGAAGATCCCCTACGTTCAGCTGCTGCTCCAGGCCTACGGGGTTCCCGCCGACGAGGCGGACAGCTTCGTGCGGCTGGCCGAGGACGCCAACAAGCCCGGCTGGTGGCAGCGGTTCCACGACGTCCTGCCCAGCTGGTTCAGCATGTACGTCAGCCTGGAGGGCGCCGCCAGCGTCATCCGGGCCTACGAACCGCAGTTCGTCCCCGGCCTCCTCCAGACCGAGGAGTACGCCAGGGCCATCCTGCGCGGCGGGGCCGTCGGGCAGGTCAAGCACGACGACATCGAGCGCCATGTGGCGCTGCGCATGGAGCGGCAGTCCCTCCTCACCCGGGCGGACGCGCCGAAATTCTGGGTGGTCATGGACGAGACGGTGCTGCGCCGTCCCGTGGGCGGCGGCCCCGCCCTCATGCGGGCGCAGATCGGCCGGCTGCTGGAGGCCACCGAACTGCCGAACGTCACCCTCCAGATCGCCGAGTTCGCCACGGGCCACCACCCCGGCACGTACGGACCGTTCGTCCTCTTCCGCTTCGCCGTGCCGGAACTCCCGGACATGGTCTACAGCGAGTACCTGACCGGCGCCGTCTACCTCGACGCGCGCGCCGAGGTGGCCACGCACCTCGAGGTCATGGACCGCATGGCGGCGCAGGCCGCCACCGCGCAACGTACGAAGGAGATCCTCAAGGATTTCCGCGAGGAGCTGTGAATGGATCGCATATACAACGGCATGCCGGCCGCCGAGCTGGGTGCCGAGGGGTGGCACAAGCCGTGGAGCGGCGGCAACGGGGGCAACTGCGTCGAGGCGATGAAGCTGGCCGACGGCAGGGTCGCGGTCCGCCAGTCCGCCGACCCCGACGGCCCCGCGCTGATCTACACCCATGGCGAGATCGCCGCCTTCATCCAGGGGGCCAAGTCGGGCAAGGCCGACTTCCTGCTCACCTGACCCGTCCCGTACCCGAAAAAACCAGCCGACCACTGGAGCCGTCCTCGACTTCACCAGGCCGGTCGCTCTGTCCCTGCTCGCCCTGCTGCACTTCGTGGACGACGAAGACGGCGCCTACGAGCTGCTGCACCGGCTCGTCGAGCAACTGCCGTCCGGCAGCTACCTGGTGCTGTCCCAGGTGACGGGCGACTTCGACCCGGCAGGCGCCGCGAAGGCACGGGCCATGTACCAGGCCCGTGGCCTGACGCTGCGGCCGCGCTCCGTCGAGGAGTTCACCCGGTTCTTCGAGGGCCTGGAGCTCGTCGAGCCCGGAATCAGCCTGACGGCCGACTGGCACCCGGAGCTCGGCGAGGTCATCCCGGTCGCCGGCGACGCCCCGATCCCCGGCTACGCCGGCGTCGCCCGCAAGCCGTAGGGGCGCCTCCAGCGCACCGTAAGGACAGCGCGGTCGGCTAGTGCGGCGCCAGATACGCCAGGCCCGGGTGCTCCTCGACGTACGCGTCCAGCAGGCGCCGCGCCACCGGCACCGAGTCGACGAGCGGGTGCAGGGCGAACGCCTTCACGGCGGCCGACCGGGACCCGCCGCGCGCCGCCGCCATCACTTCCCGCTCGACCGCCTTGACCGCCGTCACCAGCCCCACCGCGTGGTACGGGAGCGGCGCCACCGACACCGGGTGGGCGCCGTTCGCGTCGACGAAGCACGGCACCTCGATGACCGCGTCGGCGTCGAGCACCGACAGGGTGGTGCCGTTGCGGACGTTGAGGATGAGGGTGGTCCGCTCGTCGCGGGCGATGGCGCGCATCAGCGCGAGGGCGACGTTCTCGTAACCGCCCGGCTCCAGATCCTCCTCGGTGCGCTCACCGGCGCCCGCCGCCTCCCGGTTGGCGGCCATGTAGGTGGCTTCCCGGTCGGCGAGGGTGCGGTGCCAGGTGTCCAGAGAGGGGGCGCCGTAAAACCCGGTCTGCTGCTCCTGAAGGTACGCCCCCCGCGTCCGCCCGGCCTCCCGGTAGCCCCGTACCGCCTCGCGGTTGAAGTAGTAGTAGTGCAGGTACTCGTTGGGAACCGCGCCCAGCGACCGCAGCCACTCCGGACCGAAAAGCTTGCCCTCTTCGAACGAGCCCAGCGCCCGCGGGTCCGCCAGCAGCCGTGGCAGCACGTCCCGCCCGGCCACCCGCACGCCACGCAGCCAGCCGAGGTGGTTCAGGCCCACGTAGTCGAACCACGCCTCGTCCGGGTCCACGCCCAGCAGCCGCGTCACGCGCCGGCCCAGGCCCACGGGCGAGTCGCAGATGCCGATCACCCGGTCGCCCAGCACCCGCGACATGGCTTCCGTCACGAGCCCCGCCGGGTTGGTGAAGTTGATGACCCAGGCGTCCGGAGCCAGTTCGGCCACCCGCCGGGCGATCGCGGTCGCGACCGGGACCGTACGCAGCCCGTACGCGATACCGCCCGCGCCCACCGTCTCCTGGCCGAGCACGCCCTCGGCGAGCGCCACCCGCTCGTCCGCCGCCCGGCCCGCGAGGCCGCCGACGCGGATCGCCGAGAACACGAAGTCGGCGCCGCGCAGCGCCTCGTCGAGGTCGGTGGTGACGGCGACCACCGACCTCG
>NZ_JAUEPL010000055.1 GCF_030406405.1 Streptomyces ficellus | reverse complement strand
ACGTATCACCTCCGTCGGCGGCACCACCCGCCGGAACAACACCCACAACTCATCCGGCACAAGCCGCTCAACCAGATCCGTCATACACGGTTCAACGAACGATCACGCCATAAGAAACGACGTCTAAGGGCGTGGCGGCGTCGACACACGGCTTCGGTGTGGCTCAGGCTCCCTCGGGCGCGGCGGCCGTCGTCGACCGTTCCATGGTGCAGCAGGGGATCACCGTGGCGTATGGTGCCTCTTTCGTGGACCTGTCGTGGAAGCCGTACAAGGCGGACGCCCGCTATGTAGTGGTACGAGATGGTGTGCAGGTAGCCAGCCTGGAGGCTGGGGTGGCGGCGTTCCGCGATGTTCAGGTGAAGCCGGGCGCCGACTATGACTACCAGGTGGCGCCGGTTCTGCCGGAGGAGGGGCATCCGGACGCCCGGCTGTGGGGTGTGAAAGCGTCGGTTCCGGCCTCCGCCTCGCTGACGGGTCTGCGCAAGGAGGCCGCGTCGAGGGCGGCGGCCGCGGCGGTCGCTCGGACCACCACGCTGTCCTGGGTGACCTTCATCCCGCAGGCGAAGGTCGCCGCTCCTGCGGCCGGCTGCGACTACGGTTCGAACTACGCGTTCGGTGGTGACAACCGTACGGCGTTCGACTGGAAGTCGAGCAGGTACCGCACAGCGGCGCACGCGACCGTCACGTGGAGCTCCAAGGCGGTGACGGGCAACGTGTCGGTGAGGTCCACCACCGTGTACGACAAGCGGAACGGCCGCAAGGTCGCGACGAAGACCGCCAGCGCCAAGGACATGACGGTCAAGAAGCTGGGGTCGGGTAGTAACTACGTCGACGTGCGGATGGTCACGCACGCCACCAACCCGTTCTGCAGGGGGCTCGGAGGAGTCAAGGGGGCCATCGACGGGGCCATGACGATGCAGCTCACCACAAGCGGCAATTACACCATTCGCTCCGGAAAGCATCGCTTGATGCCGAACCACCACATCTACATCTACGACGGTGGACAGGTCACCAACGTCTACACACGCAGCTACAGCAGCGTCAGCTGCCTGATCGGTTCGATCACGTGTCCGGAGGCCGACCTGACCGGCTACCGGGGCAGCTTCTAATTCTTCGGTGAACCCGGGATGACATGGGCCCGCCGCTCGCCTTGCGGCGCGGCGGGCCTCGCCGTCCCGCCGCCGGTCCGCGGTCCCGCCGCTTTCCTGTCCGCTGTCCCTGCCGCTGAGAAAGTGCTGCCTCTGCTGGCGGTCGTCCCCAGGGTCGCCATCACTGACAGGATGGTCTCAGGCTGTGTCCGGGTTGGGGCTCTCATGCCGGCGTCGCGCCTGCCGCCTGCCGGCCCGCTCCGTGCTCAACGACCCCCAGTAGGCCTGGTCATTGCACGGCCGGCGTACCTGCACGCCAGGCGCTGAACCCCAAGGGGGGGGCCGTTTCCGGTGGGAACGGCCCCCATCGACCAACGGGTGGGTCAGTCCACGTACGCCCGCGCGACGCGTCTCCCTCGATGGTCCAAGTCGTCGGTCAGCTGGTAGCTCCGCCCGGCCTTGACATTCCCCAGGGCGTGGTGCCCGTCCCCCTCCACAGGGCCTATACGCGGGAACGCCTCCACCGGTCTTACGGAAACCGTCTCAGCCGGGCTGCGGGCCGCGCGGGTGGAGAGGGACCGGGAGGCGGTCGAGCGTGATGCCGAAGTGGTCGCGGTAGGCGGCCAGGACCTCCGCGTCGGTGCCGAGGGCGTATTCGGTGCGCTCGCCGTTCGCGGTGGTGATGAGGGTGTGGTCGCGGAGCGTGACGCGTCCGGTGGAGGTGAGCCGAGAGCAGACGGGGCCGCGGGTGAAGTGCGAGGCCGGTGAGGTCCGGTGCCACCAAGCGCCGGTGACGAAGTCGGCGAGGGCGCGTGGACGCCGCACGAGCCGGAGCTCGGGCCTGCCGTTCTTCAACACGTCCAGGTCGCCCTCGTCGCTGTCGGCGTCCTGGATCCGGAACACCCCTGCCGGGTCCTTCTGATCGCCGCGGTCGTCGAGGCCGAGCGGGTGCTGGGTGTGGTCGCCGAAGCCGACGTCCGCGAGCCAGCGGCTGCCGTCCTCCGCCTCCACCTGGAGGGCGAGGTGGTCGTACGGAATGCCGGGTACGCCATCGGGGCAGTACACGCGGCCCTCCAGGAGCAGGACCCGGTAGCCCAGGGTACGCAGGAGCAGCGCAAAGGCGCCGTTGAGTTCGTAGCAGAAGCCGCCCCGCCGCCCGTTCAGCAGCTTGTCCAGGATCGCCCCGGCGTCCAGCGGGACGTCCTCGCCGAGGTGGATCGACAAGTTCTCGAACGGCACCGTATGCAGGTGCCTCACTTGGAGGTCGCGCAGCGCGTCGGCGGTGGGTGCGGAGGGGCGGCGGGCCCCGATGCGGTCCAGGTACGCGGCGAGGCGGCGGGTGGGCAGGAGCGGCTTCGAATCTTCCATGGCCCCAGTCTGGCCGCTCCTCCGGGGCGAGGGGCCATTGGCCGCTGGTCCGGATCCCGCTCTTGCTCCTCGTTCGTAGGGGCTTCCGAGCGCCGACGGCGTCCTACGTCACGTCCACGAAGGTAACGCACAGCGTGCTGGACCATGCGGAAGATCAAGGGGGGGCAGTGCGCGGGACCGACCCGGTAGCAGCGCCGGTTGATCGGCACCGGGCGGCTCCGGCCGCGGACTGCGTTGACCACTGCGGGGCCGTTGTCGTGGAAGGAGGGGCGCACGGACGTGGAACCCCGGGAGCTCGCCGCCAAGGGCTGCGTCACCTCCAGGACGCCTTCACCCCCAGGGTGGCCGACCGGGGCCCCACGACGCTGCCCCGTATGGGGGCGTGGATGTGCTGAAGCCAGACGGTGGCGCCCGCGGTGCAGGCAGCCGCAGGCTTGTGGTTCTGCCGCCGCGGGCGCCGGGGTGTTGCTTGTCAACAGGCGTAGGTCGTGCCGTTGGCGGCTGTGTTCTAGTTGCAGGTGGTGATGCTGCCGGTGGCGGTGTTGTTGTCGTCCGGGCTGCCCGGCTTCTTTCAGCCGCAGGTCCGGGTTCTTCGCGGTGCTGGTGTTCAACAGGACATGGCGGGCGTAGCCACGGTAGATGTGGTGCCAGCCGCTGCTGTCGCGGTAGTGGCGACCGCCTGCCGGTGTGCACGTACGCCCTCGCTCCGGCCGGCGGCAAGCTGTAGGAGGGAGGGCAGGGCGCGGCCTAGGTGTTGGTGGTGATGTCGGGGACGTAGCCGCCGGTGTTCACCGTCCTGGTGGTGACGTTCTTGATGACGAAGTACTCGCTGTTGAGGTTCAGCTGGGTCCCGTCGCGGGTGTCGGCGCCGGCGGCGTTGGGCCGCACGTGCGGAAGCATCAGTTCGCCGGTGGTCGAAGCGGCCTGGCTCGGCGTGGCCAGGGCCACGAGCGCGAGCGCGGCGGAAGCGAGTGCGGTGGTTCGTACGGTACGGCTCACCAAGGGCCTTTCTGAAGTAAGAGAGGGGCGGCAAACGGGTGCGATCGTCGCACCCGACGAGCTCCGCCGATGGGGAAAACGGGAAGGACGGTCATGCACTGCTCACCGCCGTACGAGCGGCGCCGGGCCAGCGCGCGGTGCCGGAACGACGTACGTCGGCGTACACCCGCGCCCTCACGCCTGGTTTCCCCGGCGTACGCCACACCGGCGTGATGCCGGAGGTCGCCCACTGCTGCTGGAGGACCTCCATCACCGCGCGGACGGTCTCCTCGTCGCCGGCGGCGACGTCCAGGACCACGAGCCCCGGCTCGGCGATGCGCTGCTCATCAATCCCCATGTTCCGACCGCCGATTCCGCCCGGTTGGCCGGTTCGCCGATCGCGGGGAGACAACCCGTACGAGGGACTCGAGCCGCCGACTCGCTCGGTGCCGGTCGCGCGGAGGGTGGCGTGGCCGTAGATAGACACCTCAGGGATCTAACTCGTCAAGCCGCGGCAGCGAGGACGGCTGGAAAGGCTGTGTGCTCTTCGAACAGCTTGCGGTGCTGAAGGCAGTAATAGAGCTGCCCGAGCATGCGGTTGAAGAGGTTGCGCTGGGCTGCGGCGTGCCAGTCTCCGTGTTCGTCTCTGGGCGGCGCCGGTAGTGGGCCTTCGCGCCGGGTGAGGCGGTGATCGCGGAGAAGGCCCAGAGGTAGCCGGCGTGGTTGAGGCGGTCGTTCTTCACCCACCGCCTGGTGATGTTCGACTTCTTGCCGGAGGCGCGGGTGATGGGTGAGGAGCCGGCGTATGCCTTCAGGCCACGGGCGTCGGCGAAGAGGGCGCGGTCGTCCCCGATCTCGGCGAGCACCCGGGCGCCGAGCTGGGTGCCGAGGCCGGGGAAGCTGAGGATGATTTCAGCGTCCGGGTGCTGAGGGAAAGCCTCTTCCACCGCCTTTGCGAGGTCGTCGGCGGCCTTGGAAGCGGCCTCCAGCTAGGCCCTTCAGCGAGGTGGCCGCGAGCGCTGACGATGCGCTGTGTCGGCGCCGCGCTAGGGGCAAGCATGTGGACGTGGGGCGGGGATGGGGAGTGGTTGATAATCCCTTGATGCGACATAGAGCCCCTTCCCGCACCGTCCTTGGCCGTCCCGTCGTCTTTGCTGGCAGAGACCGGCTTCCTTCCCTGACGGGTTTGCGTTTTTGGGCTGCTCTTGCTGTGGTTCTTTACCATTTGTCTCGTCAGGTTGGCCCGCTTCCGGGTCTCAGTGACATGGTCTGGTATGGCCGCAGCGGAGTGACCTTCTTCTTCGTGCTGTCGGGTTTCGTCCTGGCATGGACCTATGACGGTGCGCGGGTTCCCAGCACGGTCTTCCTTTGGAGGCGCTTCGCTCGTATCTGGCCGCTGCTGGCGGCCACTACCGTCTTCTCGGTATCGGTATGGCTAGTTCTGGGGAAGGCGGTGTCGGGGAAGGCGGTCGTTGCTTCGCTGTTGCTTGTTAACGCTTGGATACCGGAGACGGTCATACTTCAGGGCGGCAACCCGGCTGCCTGGTCGCTCAGCGACGAAGCATGGTTCTATCTGATCTTCCCGGTGCTGATGGCTTTGCCTGCGGTGCGGTCCACTCGTGGCCGGCGATGGATCGGCTTCCTGGTCTGCGGGGGCGCGGTGCTTGCGTGGCTGTGTGGCTCGTTGTTCACCGAGGCGTCTGTCCGTGTGTGGGCCCTTGATTACCTGCCGCTGACCCGCACGCTGCAGTTTCTGCTTGGTGTGGTGGCGGGGCTAGCCGTGAAGCGGGGATGGCGGCCGCGTGCGGGCTTGTGGCCGGCCGTTGCGCTGGTTATCGGCTGGCATGTCGTGCTGATTCCCTGGTCCAAGGCTGTCCCGGACAGCTTGTGGTACAGCCCCTACAGTGCCTCTCAGATGCTCTCGGCTCCCCTTTTCGCCCTGCTCGTTTCAGCGGCTGCCGTGGCGGATGTCGAGGGACGCAGAACCGGGCTCGGCGGACCATGGGCTGTGCGACTGGGCCACTGGTCGTTTGCCTGGTACCTCATTCACGAGATCGTTATCCGGATCTGTCTGGCGCGGTACGGGCGGACGGAGTCCGTGACGTCGACAGCTCTGGTCTGGCTATTGGTGCTCGGAGTCAGTTTGGTCTTGTCCGCGTGCGCTTACCGCTGGGTAGAGCACCCTCTGGAGCGCCTGCTCCGCTCGGTTGGACCAGTTGCTCCAGCGCCGAAGCGCAACACGCCTGCACCACAGAACGCATCTCTCCCCCTCAAGTGACATGAGCGATTCCGCCCTTTTGTCCCCGTGATAAAAATCACTTAAAGGTGGCGCGGGCTTGCTCTGACTTGTCATGTCTTTGCTGGCAGACGTAGAAGTGTCCCCACTTTGATCACAACTGTGGGGGGACGGGTTCGTGCGTATTGCGCGCCCTTTGGCCGCATCCATGGCTCTTGTCATGGCGGCGCTTGCTGGAACAGAGCAGGCTGCACTAGCTGTCGATAGATGGGCTGGTAGACCGGCCACCGAGGCCGGCGAGCGTCCGGACCAGGGATGGGGCAGCGCCGCCGGGCGAAGCCATAAGGCTGGCACCGGCCGTACTGGGGCCAAGGCGGCCGGTGGCCGTGAGGAAGCGCTGCGCGTGCCGGGGCAGCTGGGAACCGAGCCGGCGGTGACAGAGGCGGTTATGCCTCCTGCGCCGAAGCCGCCAAAGATGGGCAAGCCTCAGCCCGTTCCTGCGCCGGTCGTCGAGGCTGCTCGGGGCTTTGACGAGAAGACGAGCAAGGAGGTGGTGAGCAAGCGTGCCCAGCATGCCGCCACCTTCGTCAACGCGGACGGCACGTACACCACGCGGTACTACAACGAGCCTGTCAACTTCCGCGGTGAGAAGGGTGTCTGGCAGAAGATCGACACCACGCTCGCCAAGCCCACCGGTCCTCGGGTCATGAACGCGACCGGTGACACGTGGGAAACGCGCTCCACCGAGGCCGATATCACCTTCGGGGAGCACGCCGACGCCCAGCCCCTGATGCGTCTGCGGTTCGCCGATGGCCTCTCCGTGGCGTACGCAGTGGAAGGCGCAGCCCACACCCCGGGCCAGCCCCAGGGCAGCACGATCACCTACCCAGAAATACGTACCTCCGCAGACATCGAGCTCCTCGCCGGCAGCAATTCGGTCAAGGAAACCATCGTCCTCAAGGACAAGGGCGCCCCCACCGAGTGGCGATTCCCGCTGGAGCTCGAAGGACTGACTGCCCAGCTCGACCCTCAAGGCGCTGTCGCCTTCATCGACGCCTCCGGTACCGAGCGTGCGCGTATGCCGCGCGGCTGGATGGAAGACTCCAACGTCACGGCCGACGCCAACGAGGGAGCGATCTCCGACAAGGTCGTCTACGGCCTCGCCACGGAGAACGGACGCCAGGTCCTGACGGTGTCACTCGACAAGCAGTGGCTGGAGGCCCCGGAGCGCATCTATCCCGTCCGGGTCGACCCCTCCGTCACGTCGTTCGACGCCACGTCCGGAACCTTCGTCGAGTCGCCCTACAACACCGACTTCTCGACCAACACCGTGCTGAAGGTCGGTACCTACGACGCCGGCAGCCACAAAGCCGCGGCCTTCCTCCGATTCAACGGCGTCGAGTCGACACTGAAGAACGCCTGGGTGCTGAGCGCCAACCTGGCGCTATACAACACCTGGTCCCAGTCGTGCACCGCCCGCCCTGTCACCGTCCACCCGATCACCTCGAACTGGGCGGAGAGCACCACCACCAAGTACCCCGGGCCGGCCACCGGAGCATCCCTCGCTTCCAAGAGCTTCGCCCACGGATGGCGCCCGGAAGGCACCACCACCTGGTCCTGCGGCCCGGCCTGGGAGAGCATCAAGCTCGGCAGCGCCGGGCGGCAACTGGTGGACGACTGGACCCACGGCCGCAAGAAGAATTACGGCTTGGCCGTCAAGGCGTCCACGACCGACTCCAAGGGCTGGAAGCAGTTCGGCTCCGATGACTACCCCAATGGCAAGCCCAGCCTGGACGTCACCTGGACCAAGTACGGCGCCACCTACAAGCTGGGCGAGTTCCTCAGCCCGGTGACCGCCACCGCAGAATCGGAAATGCAGGTCACTGTCACCAACCGGGGACAGGCGACCTGGCTCAAGGGCGGCAACTACAAGCTGCGCTACAACCTCTACGACGCCACCGGCAAGGAGATCACCGACTCGTCGAAGATCCGCTGGACGCCGATGCCCAGCGACATCTCACCCGGCGAGAGTGTCACCCTCAACGCCAAAGTCGCGCCGCTGACGCCTGCCACCTACACCCTTCAGTGGACGATGGACGACGTCGGCGTCACCCGGTTCACCAGCCAGGGCATCCCCGCGCCGTCGGTGAAGTTCTCCTCTGTCAACCTCCCGCCACAGCTGGTGGCGGAGTCGCCGGCCAGTGGTGTCGTACTGGACTCGCTGACTCCCACCCTGTGGGCCAACGGCACTGACCCCGACCGCTACCCCAAGGCCCTGCAGTACCAGTTCGAGGTATGCGAGGTCGAAGGCAAGGACACCCGCAAGAACTGCCAGATGGGCACGCGCAGCGCAGCCCAGCAGTGGGCCGTGCCCGCAGGCTGGCTCGACTGGGGCAAGACCTATGCCTGGTACGCGTACGTGTTCGACAGCGGACTCACCTCGGCACGCCCCGGGCCTGCCCTGTTCACCACCGAGGTTCCTCAGCCCGGTGTCACCAGCCACCTCGGCGGCTCAGACTCCGGCCGTGAGTTCGGCGCGAGGGCCGGCAACTACACCACCGCCGCCACCGACGCGGCCCTGACCACGGTCGGCCCCGAACTCGCGGTCACCCGCACCTACAACTCTCTCGACCCCCGCAAGGACGGGGCCTTCGGCGCGGGCTGGTCCACTCGCTGGGACACCCGCCTGCGCGAAGAGCCCGTAACCGGCAGCGTTGTGATCACGGCTGCTGATGGCTCCCAAGCCAGATACGGGCTGAACAAGAGCGGCGGCTACACCGGGCCCTCCGGTTCCACCAGCCGCCTCGCCCGGGAAGTGGAGGGATGGGTCCTGAGGGACCGTTCCGGCGCCACCTACCACTTCGGCTCCGAAGGCTTCCTCAGCCGGATCCTCGACAGCGCCGGCCGCGGCCAGACCCTGCAACGCGCGCAGGAGAACGGCGGCCCGGTGGTCAAGGTCACCGACGACCTGTCCGGCCGCTACATCTCCTTCACCTGGACCGGCGGACATGTCACTGCCGTAACAACCAGCCCTATCAACGCCACCACGCCGGGTCTGACCTGGACCTACACCTACAGTGGTGACCGGCTGACCAAGGTCTGCCCGCCGTCCTCGGCCACCGAGTGCACGACCTATTCCTACGAGGACGGATCGCTGTACCGGGCCGGCGTTCTCGACGCCAACCCCATGTCCTACTGGCGCCTGGGGGAGTCGGAAGGCTCCGTCGTCCACAGCCAGGCCCCCTCACGTACCGGCCTCAACGAAGCGGTCTACCGCGATGTCGTCCTCGGCTCCACCCCCGCCCTTGCCGGCACGACCGATACCTCGGCGTCGTTCGACGGCGTCGACTCGGTGATCGAGCTGCCGGACAACACCCTGAAGTCCTCCGCGTTCGTCTCCGTCGAAATGTGGTTCAAGACCACCAAGCCGGGTGTTCTGGCCAGCCTCCAGAACGCGGAAGCGGGCCAGCGGCCCACCCGGTACAGCCCTTACCTGAGCGTGGACGGTACGGGCAAGCTGCGCGGCCAGTTCTACACACTGGAATACGCCGGCACGAAGCCCATCATCTCTACCAAGAACGTCAACGACGACGTCTGGCATCACGCCGTCCTCACTAGCGCAGGGACTACACAGACTCTCTACCTCGACGGGGTGAAGGTCGGCAGCCTCACCGGCACCGTCCAAGCCCGCGACGACCAGTACGCCTACCTCGGCTCCGGCTGGGGCAACGAAGGCTGGATGGGCGTCCCGGCCGCTACCTACCCCTTCCAGGGCTCCATGGACGATGTCGCGGTCTACGGGCACGCACTTGACGCGGGCACAGTTGCCGAGCACTACGCCGTACGTACCACCTCGAGCCTGATGACCAAGGTGGTCCTGCCGTCCGGCCGGACCCATGCCACCACCCAGTACGACCCGGCAACAGCACGTCTGACCAGTACAACGGACAACAACGGCGGCACGTGGAAGGTGTCCAGCCCCTCCTACGCGTCCGGATCCGCTGCCTACCAGGACGCCGTCATGGCCCATGCCCCCGCCGCATACTGGCGTCTGGGCGAGCGCCGTGGGGCAGTGGCCTCCAGCGTGCCGGGTACCGGAATGGACGGCTCGTATGGCGACGGGGTGAACCTCGGCAGCACCGGCGTGTTCGCGGACGGCGACAACACCTCCGTCGAACTCGACGGCGCCGAAGGATCCGTCAACGTTCCCTCCGACCCGCTGGAAACCACCAGCTCCATCAGTCTTGAGCTGTGGTTCCGCACCGACAAGCCCGAAAGCGTCCTGTTCGGCTTCCAGAACTCCGAACTCGGCCAGACACCTACCTCCATCACACCCGCACTCCTCATCGACCGCGGCGGCAAGCTCCGTGGCCAGCTCGACAAGAGCCAGGCCGGCACCACCATTGCCTCGACCACCGTCGTAACCGACAACCAGTGGCACCACGTCCTGCTCACCGGCTACAGCGGCGGACAGGCCATGTACCTGGACGGCGTGCGCGTCGGCACCCTGCCGGGCGCCATCAAGCCCATCACCCTGCCCAACGCCTACCTGGGCGGCGGATACACGACCACCCCGTGGGACGGCCAGCTGGCCGGGACCAAGTACTTCGCCGGCCAGATCGACGAAGCCGCCATGTACACCACAGCGCTCGGCGTCGGCGGGGCCGGACAGCACTACCGGGCCCGCACTGGCCTGGTCGCCGGCGACGGCCCGCACTATCGCGGCTCCGTCACCGGCGATGCCCCGGCGGCCTACTGGCGTCTTGATGAGCCCGAAGGCGCCACCACTGCAGTCAGCGAAACCGCGGCCAACAACGGCGCCGGCACGTACACCAACACCACCCTCGCCACCACTGGCGTCTTCGGTGTCGAGGACGGCCACGCAGCTCAGCTCACCGGCACCGGACAGATTTCTGTGCCAAGCGGCCTGATCACCGCCTCCACGGACGTCGCGGTCGAGCTCTGGTTCAGGACCACGAAGGAGGGCGTACTGCTCGGACTGCAGAATGCGCCGATCGGTAGTACACCCACCGACGCCCGACCGGTCCTGAACGTCGGAGCAGACGGTCTGCTGCGTGGTCAGTTCTGGACCGACAGCCAGCCCACCGGCGCCACCCCGATGAAGTCCGCCGAAACCGTCACGGACAATCAGTGGCACCACGCGGTCCTCAGCGCGTCGGGCAGCGGCCAAGCCCTCTACCTGGACGGCATCAAGGTCGGCAGCCTCGGCCGCGCCGCCAAGCACATGCCCGGCGTCTACGCCTACCTGGGCGGCGGTTACGCAAATACTGCATGGATGGGCGTGGCCACGGCGGGCACCTACCGCCTCACCGGGCAGCTCGACGAGGTCGCCGTCTACCAGCACGGCCTGACCGATGATCAGGTCAGCGCCCACTACCAGGCTCGCAGCCGCAGCACCATCTCTGGTCTGACGTCGGCGATCACGGTCACTGACCCTGAGGGGCACACCACCACGACCACGTATGACGCGGTGCGCGGCCAGCGCCGGACGTCCGTGACCGATGCGGATGGAGGCCTGACCAACTACTCCTACGACGCGGGCGGCTTCCTGAACGTCGTGACCGACGCCAACGGCCACTCCACGATCCTTGGGCACGACGCGCGAGGAAACACCGTCACACAGACGAAGTGCCGTGACGCGAACTCCTGCTGGACGTCCTTCACTGAGTACTACTCCAATGCGGCCGACCCGCTCGACCCGCGCAACGACAAGCCGATCACCGTTCGTGACGCACGCTCCTCTGGGCCGAAGGACGACAGGTACCGGACCGCCACGAGCTACACGACGCTGGGACTTCCTGCCGTCACCACGCTGGCAGACGGACGCACGCAGACCAAGACGTACACCACGGGCACAGAGGCAGCAATCGGCGGCGGCACCACACCGGCCGGCCTGGTCGCCTCTGAGAAGACCCCCGGCGACGCCAGCACCACCTACGCCTATTTCTCCAACGGCGACCTGGCACGGATCACGGCGCCCTCCGGCCTCATAACCAACTTCACCTATGACGGTCTCGGCCGGAAGCTCTTCGAGACCCAGGTCTCCGACACGTTCCCGAACGGCGTCACCACCACCTACGCGTACGACATGCAGTCGAAGATCACTACCGAGACTGGTGCCGGCGTAAAGAACGAGATCACCGGAGTTACCCACACCGCCAAGATCAGCCGCACCTTCAACCAGGACGGCGCGATCCTCACCGAGTCCACCGAAGACCTCACCGGCGGCGACGCCAAGCGCACCACCACCTACCACTACGACACCTTCGGCCGCCAGAACCAGATCACCGACGCCGAAAACCACACGAGTACCTACAGTCACGACCGGCTTGGCCGCGTCATCAGCGAAACCGACTCGGTCGGCACCACATACGTCCACCGCTACACCCCGCGGGGTCAGCTCGCCGAAACCGTGCTGAAGGACTGGAAGGGAGACCCTTCCGGACAGACCCGCGATCTGGTCGTCGGCTCCAACGCCTACGACCCGGGCGGACGCCTTGCGTCCATCACGAACGCGCTGGGTGCCACCACGGCCTTCACCTACTACGACGACGGCCTGAAGGCCACGACCACCGCCAAGCAAGTCACCCAGGGCGATGGCACCAAGCGCGACATCGTCCTGGAGGCCAACACCTACAACGGGGCAGGGCACCTGACCCAGCAGGTGACCGGCGGAGGCGCTACGACCGTCACTCACACGGTTGACTCCACGGGCCGCACCACACGCAGCGTGCTCGACCCGAACGGGCTGAACCGCGTCACCACCTACAGCTACGACGGCGACGACCGCATCACCGAAAACACCCGGACGATCGACGCATCCGGCAAGAAGGTGACCAGCACCACGGAGTACGACCCGGCCGGCAACCCCACCAAGGCGACACTGACCGACGGTACAGACACCAGGGTCACCACCCAGAGCTACGACGACCGCGGCCTCCTCATCTCCATGGTGAGCCCGCGAGGCAACGTAACCGGCGCAGACGCCGCCGCCTACACCACCACCCGCCGCTACGACGCACTGGGCAATCTGGTGGAGCAGACCGCACCGCCTGTCCTCGCCGAGGAAAACGGACAAGCTGCTCAGACAGTCCGGCCCACCACGCTGACCGGCTACAACACCTTCGGTGAAGTCACAGAGACCAAGGACCCCCGAGGGGCTGTGACCCGCACGCAGGTCGACAAGCTCGGCCGTCCCGTCGCCCTCACCATGCCGGACTACACCCCGCCAGGCGGCACGAAGATCACCGCCGTCGCACGGACCGAATACGACGCGGCCGGTCGCGTCGCCACCACGACAGACCCGCTCGGCCGCATCACGCGCTACGGCTACGACCAGTTCGGAAACCTCTCAGTCAAAACCGATCCCGTGGCAGGCGGCACACCCACCACTCTTGGCACCGAGCCCAGCCCATTCGAAACCACCGAGACGAACCTCGACGGCGCCGGAATCACCCGTTACTCCTGGACGCCTACCGGCCTCCCGCTCTCCGTCACCGACCCGATGGGCGCGCGCAGTGAGTCGACGTACGACGAACTCGGTCGCAGGCTGACCGCAACCACGATCGAGCGCTACCCCACCGTCCAGAACCTCATAACCCGCTACACCTGGGACGACGCGAGCAACCAGACAGCATCCACCACCCCCGGAGGTCGCACGACGACCGCCACCTACAATGCGGCCGGTGAGCCAGTGTCCGTAAAGGACCCGGGCAGCGGTGTCACCACGTTCACGTACGACGGGCTGGGTCGGCAGACCGAAACCGTGGACGCCACGGGCCGCAAGAGCACGACACGACACGACACGCTCGGCAACGTCACCGGAACGACCGACTACGGCACCGGCACCACGGCGCTGCGCTCCACTTCCATGGAATTCGACGCCGACGGCAACCGTACCGCCGTCACCTCTGCCACCCAGGCACGCTCCACCTACTCCTACGACGCGCTCGGCCGCATGACCAAGCAGACCGAGCCCGTCGCTGCGACGAAGTCCATCACCACGACGTTCGGCTATGACGCCGCCAGCAACCGCACCCGCCTGACAGACGGCCGCGGCAACTCCACGATTTACACGTTCACTTCGTGGAACCTGCCACAGTCCACGATCGAGCCCGCCACGGACGCCCACCCGGCGGCGAGTGACCGCACCTGGACGACGACCTACGACGCTGCCGGCCAAGACATCTCCGAGCTGCTGCCCGGAGGCGTCAAGCGGGAGCGAACCTACGACGGTTTGGGTCGCCTGACGGGCGAGACCGGTACGGGCGCGGAGTCCGCGACAACCGCCCGTTCCCTCGAGTATGACCTGGTAGGCCGACTTACCACCGCTGGTACCGACGGAGCGACGGGCCGCAACACGTACACCTACAACGATCGCGGTCAATTGCTGACGAGTGATGGTCCAGGAGGCCAGTCTTCTTACACCTATGACGCCGACGGCAACATGACGCAGCGTAAAACCACAGGAGGAACGACCAGCTACGGCTACGACGCAGCCGGCCGACCCGACTGGACCTGGGACTCCATCACCAGCAGCGAAATCTGGCACGACTTCGACGCAGCGGGCCGCCCCACGCTGGAGCGATACGCAACCAAGCCAGAAGGTGCCACAGCCTGGGCCGAATCGGCGCGCCGTACGCTTGGCTACGACTCCCTAGGCCGCCTGAACATCGACCGAATCACCAACCCGACAGGGACCACCGAGACCGCATCAACGAGCTACGACTACGACCTCGATGACCGCTTGACCAAGAAGACGACCAATGGCACGGCCGGCGCTGCCGACAACAGCTACAGCTACGACCGCGCAAGTCGACTGACCTCCTGGACGAACGGCGCAACGAGCACCAGCTACGAGTGGGACGACGCGGGCAACCGCACTAAGTCAGGCAGCGCGGAAGCGAAGTACGACGCCCGCAACCGCATCCTTACCGACGGCACCGCGAGCTATACCTATACCCCTCGGGGCACGCTTTTCTCCGTTACAAAGAGCGGCGCGACCCGTGCGCTAACCTTCGACGCCTTCGAACGCAAGGTGACCGACGGATCGTCAAGCTTCACTTACGACTCCCTTGATCGCGTACGCCAGTCAGGACAGACCACCTTCACGTATGACGGTGGATCGAATGACCTCACCAGCGACGGCGCTAATAGGTACACGAGAAACCCCTCCGGTTCCGTGCTGGCCATGACTAACGGCACAGCAAAGCAATGGGCGATCAGTGACCGTCACACCGACGTTGTCGCTGGCCTTTCCTCCGACGGCAAGACCGTTACCGGCTCCCGCGCGTACACGCCCTTCGGCGAGGTCTCAGCTTCCGCTGGGGTTGGCACCTCGCTCGGCTATCAGTCGGGTTGGACGGATCCGTCCTCAGGTAGCGTCAACATGGCTGCGCGGTGGTATGAGCCGGGCACTGGGGGATTTGCGTCCCGCGATACGTGGCTGTTGGAGCCAAGCCCGTCGGTGCAGAGCAACCGCTATGTATACGGTAATGCTGGCCCATTGGACGGAACCGATCCGTCTGGACATGCAACCATCACTCCGACGCGTCATGAGACGCGAGCGCCTGTACAGGTTAGGGCGAGGAAAAGCAGGGGTGGTTACTTCCGGTTTAGTCGCTTCCTTGGACCTTGGGGACGAATCGGTGGGTTTTATCGAGAGATACGATTCCAGATAACTCAAGCGCGGTATTCGACTGGTCTCTCGTATAGCTCTGCCGGAAGTCTGGCAGATGCCCTTAGGCGGCAGTCTTACGGTGTTGCTTACCGGGTCACGGAGCCCCAAGCCAGGTCATGGCTCGCATACACAGGTTCCGGGTCTCGACAGGGCGGAGGCGGCGGAGGCGGCGGAGGCGGCGTAGTCGGCGGAGGCGGTTGCCGATCCCTCTGCTCGGCGTCGTATACGACGCCGATCCTTCCGCCGAGACCTCCCGTCGACACAAACCCCAACAATGGCACCCATCCTGTACCGGCACCCGAACGTCCAGTCCCGCGTCCGGACTGGGATGAGCGAGGTACCGGATGGCGAACTGGCGTGGGTTGGGACGCGATCGCCACAGTCCTGGACATGCTGAATCTTTCGGGGGCTGCATCCTTCGATCCGGACCAGGATCCGGGCGTGCACTCGGCACCCGGAACCGATCCCGACGCCGGAAACGATAGTGACGAATCTCAAGACTGCCGTATAGGCGGTTCCGGTTGGAAGGACTACGGCTCCCTCGACAGCCACAACCGCCCCATGGGTATCACTGCCTGTCTCGACAAGCAGCAGATATCGTCGGGTGGAACTCCGGCTGACGCGAATAAGGCGCTGGGATATAGGTGGGCGCAGGACTTCGTGAGGGCGTTCGACTTCGTTCCTCAGTCGAGTATCAATGCCTGCCACCTACTCGCCAACACCTTGGGGGGATCCGGAACGGAGCCGCGTAACCTGTCGACATGCGCCCGGCCGACCAACTACTTCACCAGGGACAAGCATCGAATCGAAAAGAATATGCGCTACTACGAGAGACTCGTAAAGGAAGAGGTCGGCAAGCCTGACAGTGTCGTTGAGTACTCAGTGGTGCCGAAGTACCAAGGGCCGAGGACTGTACCGTATGAATACGAGATAAACGCCACCCTTTGGCGAAACGGTGCTCAATCAACTCTGATCGACAAAGCCACCGTCAAGAACGAGCTTAAGCCAGGGGGGCTGTATAACCTTGGCAGACAGTCTGTGGGCGGCTATCCGGTGCCAGTTGGGAACATGAGGTGAAGGGTGTCGAAAGATGTGCATTGACGATTTGATCACTTTGATGCCCCCCCTTTCAGGGGCTGGCAGTGACGTCGATTGGGAGGCGGTTGAGGATGCCTGGGGAACGTCGTTTCCTTCGGACTATAAAGCCTTCATGAGGCACTATGGGCCTGGAGCTATCGAGAATTTCCTTTCAATTCTCGAACCTTCCATTGATGCATCCGGTCAACCTGGCGGGTATATGTTCGAAGAGACGTGGGTAGCCCAGGATGAATGGGAATCAAGTGGTCCTTCAGATGCTTGGTCCACACCGGATGCAATACTGGCTTGGGCAGTGGACGGCACTGCAGATCTTCTCTGCTGGCAGCGAACAGACGAGAATCCGGACGCCTGGCCGGTTGTTGTCTACGAGCGAGGCCGAGATCTGTGGCAGCGTTACGAATGTGGCATGGTGGAGTTTCTCCTGCGGATCTTCCGTTCTGAGCACCCGCGCCACCCCCTCTCAGGCACGCCGCTGTGGGGGACCGCCGAGCCTCGCTTCCTGACGCTGTCACAGGAGCGTCGGATCACCGCATCCGGCCGAGACCCCTGGGCATAGACCGACTGGTCGCCCATGTGCCGGCACGACTGTCAGCGGTAAGCGAGGCCCATGGGTTGGTTTTGGTCAAGACAGAGGCCGCCGCGGTATCTAGGCGGCGTCTGTGGTGTGTTGAGACTGTCCATGCGCTGTGCGCCTGGGCCGGTCGAGCTGACCTCCCATCTAGAGTGTGTCTCTTTGATGGGTTGGTCAGTTGATCGGATGTGTCTGTCCGACTAGTGATCACCGATGCGATGTGGGACCGGATCGAACCGTTGATGCCGGCCGATCCGGCCCGGGGGCGAAGGTGGGCTGACCACCGCCGGACCCTTGAGGCCATTGCGTGGAAGTACCGCAGCTGTTCGCCCTGGCGGGACCTGCCCATCGAGCTCGGGTCTTTTCAGACCGCTCACAAGCGCTTGATCAGGTGGGCCGTGGACGGCACGTGGGAACGCATCCTCGGGGCATTACTTGCTGCGGCGGATGATGGTGACGATGTGGACTGGACGGTCTCTGTGGACTCCACTGTCTGCCGGGCTCACCAACATTCGGCCGGAGCCAGGAAAAGGGGGCGCCCGGCCGGTCGGAGCCTGAGGATCACGCGCTCGGACGTTCCCGTGGCGGGCTGAGTACGAAGGTCCACTTGGCCAGTGACAGCCGGGCCCGTCCACTGGGTATCCACGTCACCGCCGGTCAGGCTGGTGACGCGCCGGCCTTCGAGGCGGTCATGGCCAGGATTCGGATCCCCCGCAGCGGGCCCGGAAGGCCAAGAACGCGCCCGACGACCGTCCTGGCGGATCGCGCCTATTCGTCCCGCGCGATCCGTGGGCACCTTCGTCGCCGAGGCATCCGGGCTGTCATCCCTCAGCCCGCAGACCAGATCGGTCACCGCCTGCGGCGAGGCCGTGCCGGAGGCCGCCCGCCCAGCTTCGACGCCGAGAAGTATAAGGAGCGAAATGCCGTCGAGCGGTGCATCGCCCGCCTCAAGCAGTGGCGCGGCCTGGTCCTGCGGACGGACAAACTAGCCATCGCCTACCAGGCCGCACTCCACGTCGCGTCCATTCTTATCGGGGCGTGGCAGTGACATGACTGCGGAAGCTACAGGCCCAAGCTTGAGACGAAGCCCGAGAAATTAGGTGCTACGACCTGCCACTGGCACAGAAGGGAGTCCGTCCAGAAGTCACTGCAACAATGCGGGGATCTGAGGGGTCAGTCCGGTAGTCGAGAGTCAAGGCTCCGTCATCACCGGGGTTGCGAGTGGTGGCGATCAGCACTGCCTGTTCAACGTCAAGCCATGGAAGTTCGAGCGGGGAGACGTTCCTGCTTCCGCGTGCCTGGAGAAAGAAGGCCGAGTGTGGATCATCGGCGAACATATCCATTGATTGGGACGCGTACGCCATCTGCTCGGGGTTCGATACGAAGGCAAGTGGGTCCTTGAACCACGGGATGACCTTCGCCAGCACCTCATCGCCCGGATGACGCCAGAGGTTGCGATCGATGAGCGACGTCAGCGGGGCGGGCAGAGTAAGTCCACGGACTATCGAAGGCGCCATGGCTCACAGCTTCGCACGGCGGACAACACCAAGCAGACACGCTCTAGACCCGGCGCAGTGGAGCAGTCGGCGAACGATCGGTCGCCCAGCTTGCTGTGACATGGGCCCTATCCCTTGCGGCGCAAGGGCTAGGGAGCTCCAGTGAAGGGGTGGGTCAACCTTCTGGGCGGCACCAACCGAGGCATGGGCCTGCCAGGAGGTCTTCCGGACGGGCCTGCGCCACTGTCAGGCCTCGGTCAGGCCGGGACCGTGGCGGTTCCCGGCTCGACCTGGGCCGGGCTGCGGCAGGCCAGGTACCGCGCCACATCCAGGGCCACGGCTCGGCGGCGGTGGCCTGGTGGTAGGTGTGGTCCACTACGTCGCCGACGGCTAAAATCCCGGGCAGGCTCGTACGCAGCGACGGGGCGGCGACCATGTAGCCCTCGACGTTGAGGTCGAGTTGGCCGATAGCAACTGCGTGCGCGGGTCGTGGCCGATGGCGATAAACGGCCTATGCTGTTCAGGTTGCGGTGGCGCCGGTGAAGGCGTCGCGCAGGACGACGTCTGCTAGCTTGCCTTCGCCCCCCTGATCTCGGAGACCACGCTGTCGAAGGCGAAGAAGACGCACTTCCTGCGGACCCGCCGTCGCAGCCGTACACACAGGCGTGAAAACCCCAGCGCAGCTGTGCTGGCGCTGCGATCATCGGCGGATGCTGGTCACACCCATACCCGGCGCGCACCGGGACAACGTCCTGAAGACCCTGCGATCCGTACACACCGCTGCCGGGAACATAGACGGCGGCCAGTTCGGAGGTGCCTATGGTCGCCTGCTCAAGTATCTGGAGTGGGCGAACGAGTCCGTACGGCTGCTCACCTCCCAGATCAGCGCCCGCGACATCGACCGGCTCGTACGAACGCGAACGCACCAGACGCTCCTGGACGGAGTCGGCCACCTCGCCGGCAGCGACCAGCAGCGGCTGGTGAACGGAATCGTCAGCCTCGAGATCGAGCAGCGCGTCGCCGCCCTCGGGGAAGCCGTCGACGCCTTCCAGGACCAGATGGCCATGTGGCCGAGCGGGCTCTCGCTCATCGCTCCGGACACCAGCTTCTACATTCGTCACCCGACGAAGTTTGAGGACGTCGACTTCGCTGAGTTTGCCGAGGGCACCGGCCAGGTCCGGGTGTTGTTCCCCATGGTGGTCGTCGACGAGCTGGATCGCCTGAAGGAGTCCAAGGACCGGCACACGCGATGGCGCGCCGGCCACACTCTTGCCGTCCTCGACCGCCTCCTCGACGAAGACTCTGCCAGCGCGTTGTACGGTGTAGAAGTCCTGCTTGACTCGCCTGGCCACAGCCGTCTGCCCAACCCTGACGACGAGATCGTTGACCGGGTACTCGGAGCTAAAGCCATAGCGGCCGGGCCGGTCCGGCTCCTGACCTACGACACCGGCCAGGCCATGCGGGCGAAAGCGGAAGGTCTGCCCGTCCTCAAGCTGCGCACCGGCGCGGGCGCGGGCGAGGAACCGAACTCGTAACGCGTCGGCGCCCGCCTCCGTACACGTCGGGGGCGGGCGGAGAGAGCTCGTAGAGGCCCGGGGCGCAGCGGACGCCCTTGATCCGTAAGCCGGGGCGGAACTGGCGGCCGGGGCGCAGGTCGGGCACGAAGGCGTCCAGGACGACGCGGCGGAAGCGCCGGCGCTGGGCGGGGGTGAGGTGCTGGAGGTCGGCGGTGAAGCGGGGGAGGGTCTCGAAGGTGGGCACAGGTCTCCTCCGGGCAGCACGACGAAGCCCCCGGCGGGTGCCGGGGGCTGATGTAGGCGGTGCTCGTTGAGGGTGCGCGTTCCTTGGCGCGTGTGGTGCTCGGTGGTGCTTGTCGGTGTCGTTCGGATCGTGATGTGAGGGCTGCCGGAGAGTGATGACATTCGCTTCCGGCCCGGGGCCGCTTCCCGCCCGGCGGGCACCTGAGAAGAAATTTCGGCCGCTGCTCCCGCCTGGCGGGACGTACCGCTGATCGTCCTTTTCTTGCAGGTCAGAGCCGTGTGGCGTGGTCTGCATGACAGTGGATATCAGGGTCGTACGGGCCGGTCAGATGGACCGCTACTACCTGCGCGAGACCGTTGTCGGCCACGGCCGCCGCCCGGCCCGCACGCCGCTGCGCGAGGCCCAGGAGCAAGCCGGTGTCCCGGCCGGGCGATGGATGGGCCGTGGGCTGGCCGTGCTCGGACTGACGCCGGGTGAGGAGGTCACCGAGAGCCAGCTGCGGAACCTGTTCGGCGAGCGGGGCCGGCACCCGTACGCGGACCGGATCGAGGCCGACCGGCTCGCCAAGGGCGAGTCCCCGAAGAAGGCGTTCAAGGCCGGCGCCCTCGAACGCCGGGTGATGGTCACGGGTGTCGACTTCGTCTTCCGGCCGCAGCCGACGATCTGCCTGTTGTGGGCGCTGGGGGATGAGGAGACCCGGCGGGTGATCGAGGCCGCGCACGAGCGGGCGATCGAGCGGGTGCTGGAGTGGATTGAGGACGAGGCGGCGGTGATCCGGTACGGCAAGGACGGCATCTACCGGGTGCGGCCGCCCGCGGTCTGGTTGCCGCCCGCTTCCGCCACTACGAGGCTCGCTCCGGGAGGCCCTTGCTCCATGACCATCTGCTTCTGTCCGTGAAGGGGCAGCGCTTGGACGGAAAGTGGGGCTCCATCCACACCACGGCCCTGCACGAGAACACCGTCGCCGCCTCCGCGCTCTACAACGAGCTCGTGGCCGCTGAGGTCTGCCACGCGCTGGGGCTGGCGACCGAGCCGCGCACCGTCACCCCGGGACGCCGGCCGGTTATGGAGATTGCCGGGGTGCCGCACGAGCTGATCCGCTGGACCTCCCGGCGCAGCGACCAGATCGCCGCCTGCCTGGCAGAGCTTGAGCACGAGTACGTGACCGCCGTCGACGACGACGGCGAGCCACGGTTCCTGCCCGTGGTCTCCGAGCGGGCCCGCGCCAAGCTGAACGGGATCGCCGCGAAGATGACGCGCCCGCCGAAGCAGAAGGCCCGGCCCCTCGCGCAGCTGCGCAAGGAGTGGAAGGAGAGCGCGATCCGCACCTCCAAGGTGGCCGCCGACGTCATCAACTCCCTCCTCGAGTACGCCCGAGCCGCGGGCTGCAGCGATCCGGGCCCGGGTCGCCGCCGTGGTCGACGTCGCCCTGGCGGCCGTCGACGTCGCCGCGACGGTGTTCGTAATGAACGACGGCGGCCGATTCCACCGCAGGCACCTGCTCGCCGAAGCCCGCCGCCACCTCGCTCTCGTCCTGCGTGGCCGCCGCCGCGAGCCGGGCCTGGACGACCGGATCGTGGCTGCCGCCATCTCTACGTACTGCCTGGACATCAGCGAGCCGAAGACGGTGCGCGGCCTGGAGTCCGGCTACCGCCTCTACACAGCCCGGTGGGCCCTGTCCGACCTCACCAACCGGCGCCGCCCACCCACCCCCGCACCCGACCCGGACCGGCAACCCCCGGCCGATCCCGGCGAGCCGGCTGCGCCCCGGCCCCCGGGCCAGGGCGCGGGGGAGTGGGAGATACCCCGCATCCCGCTGCAGTACGAGCGAGCTGTCCTCGCCGGCGCGGTGGTACGGGAGAAGCTGCGCACCACCACCGTCACCGCCGTGCGCGGCCGGGCGTACGACATCGTCGCGCACCAGCAGGCGGCGATGCCCGAGCAGCTGCTCGCGCCCGCGGCCGCCGACCCCGAAACCGACGACCAGGAGCCGGAGGCCGGACGGAAGGAGGTGATCGATCTGACGGCGCTGCGGGCCCTCCGGGAGTCCAGGACGGACGTGGAAGCCCTCGATCTCACTGCCGAGCGGCTGCGCCACCTCGGGGCCGCCATCACCGCAGCGGCCGACCGAGCCCGCGCCACCATGGACCGCTACGCCGAACAGGACGATGCCGACGCGGTGCGCCCGGTGCGCCAGGACGACCAGCAGGCGCACCGACCGCAGGAGCCCGGACCGCACCGCGGCCGGGAGACCGGCCACTGAACGCACCCAGTCGGCGCACTCGATGCGGCCGGTGAGCACAGACGATGTCGTGACTCACCGCTTGGAGGCACGACGATTCAGTCGGCTCGAACATACGCCCCGCACATGGCCAGTGCTTGGCCCTCTTGCAGCGGGCGAGCTCGGCCGGCGTGCAACGGAGCAACCTGTGAGTGGTTGACCAGCGTCAGGGCTACCGACGGCGGCAGGGGTTGCACCACAGAAGTATCCGAGCATGGAGCGAGCCACCGCCGCAGCCGGGTGTGACGGCTGAAGTCCGGCGGTGGCTCATGAAGGCGCCTCAGTTCCCGCGACATACGAGTGTCGGGCAGACTTCAATCCAAAGGAGCTGCGTCGGCGGTCAGGGGATTAAGGGCGAACCGGTGAGCTGCCAGGTGATGGCTCCCTTTCCGTCACCTTCGATGTCGTATATCACTGTAGCGTCGGCGGACCACGAACCAGTTGAGCCGAATGCCGTGGCGGGACTCTGGCAGGTCAGAGCCGTCGAGTTGGCCCAGGCTTGGTTTAATTGGTCAGTGAAATCACACGTCTTAGATGTGACGATGCTGTCGGTGCCGTTTGTAGAGCGCTTCTCTGCGCGGGTGGTCACTCGCACGCTGGAGAAGCGCTTGGACCGGTCGACGACCTGGTCAGCCAAGAGGTGCCAATATAGCGTCGTGCGGGCCTGAACCTGATTTCCGTTGACGACGCCAACGCATACGTCCGCGAAGATGGCAGTGTCAGGCTTATCGCCGGGGAGGTCGAGGGTCCGGTTGTTGACCGTGCTGTCGGCACACACCTCCCCAGACTGCAAATCCGTTGTGTCGGCGTAGGCAGGGCTGAGGCTGGCTGAGACTGCGAAGAGTGCGCAAGCTCCCGTAATGCTCCTGAGTGCGCGACCGCTTGTAAACATTGGCGGGATCTCCCTTGGCTTCATGTGGGCGAAATCTTTCGCGTTTGGTCCAGCATGGCTGAGCTCGCCGTCCTCTCAAGTGAGGGCGGGCTTTTGGGCGGCACACGTCTGAGTGATCTTTCGGGTGCCCGGCCAGGTACTCTATAGGACTAGCGGAAACCTATTACACCTCGTGATTTGATTGGCCTGAACTCGCCCCGAAGGGTGAGGCTGCAAGGAGAAAGTGAGAGCCGGTCAGGCAGGGGTATCTGGGTAGTTTCGCCTCAACGGAACCCACAATGTGGAGTGACCTATTCCCTGATTGTCATGGCCATACGTATGTGAGTTGGCGATTGGATGCCGCGCCGGCCTATCACGGCTCCAGTCGTGCATGCAGGCATAGCAACCATCCGCGACGCCCGCGTGTGGCCGACGGCGTCCTGCCGGACAGCTTCCATGCCACGACCTGATCGTTAGTCATGTACCGGTACATCTTCCGGGTGCTTGGCAAGGCTGTGGTCGGCCCAGGTGCCGTCCATGATCAGCACAGTGTTCTTGCGGAACCTCCTGCGCTGTGCAGCACCAGCGAGTGCCTGATGCGGTCGACTTGGGCACCTACCGAACAGCGGTTGCCAGCTGCCTCAGGGTGAGGTTCGCCCGCCAGGGCGGTGACCAGCACAACTGGACATACAGCGACTAGCTCAACGGCTGGCCCTTGTGGATCTGGGTCGCGCCTCTTTACGGGCGAAGCCGGGTGATGCGAGCCACGCACAGTCATTTGAGCTTCGGCACTCTGCTTGCTAACTGATGAGTTCGGCCGGTTAACAGAGCTATCGAGGGCGGCGCCGACATCCCGTGATCACACGGCCTCTACGAGATCATCTCGCCTCTGACCAGCAATCTCGGAGCAACTGCAGTTGAGTCGGCAGGCTGTTCAAGTGATCGCAATCCAGCCAGTGCGGGGTGCGTGAAGCGAGCTTGATCAGCTTCCGTATTAGGGAGTCCTCACGTAGGTGCGCAGAACATCCATGTGGTCCGGCTGATGACGTCGCTCCGGTTGCGGCCCGGTTCTCGCCATGTCAGGGCCTCTCACCTGTCGCGCAGTGATTCCTGTGCCTAGAGTGATCGGGCGCTCAGCGTGAACTAGACCATGCCCCGGCGTACGACGCGGCCGAGGGGCCAGCTGTCGAGCAATTAGCGCGGGCATGCGTCGATATAGCCGAGGGGGACGTGTGAAGAGCAAGCTTAAGACGGTTGTGCCTGCACTCGCGGCGTTAGCCGTGGCCGGCACAGCCTTTGCGGTCATGCCAGGTTCGGATGGCGACAGGTCTGCCGCCGTTGACCGGCCGACTGCGCCGCAGGAGCCGGCGGCTAAGGCGTACATCGGGGATCCCGAGGACCCGGCGACGTGGAAGTTGCCTGTCGAGGCTTATCTGCCGACCAAGGCGGAGGCGCGTCTCCTGTCGTCCTCCCGCGATGACGCGATCAAGAGCTGCATGGCAGATGCCGGCTTCCCGGACTGGAAGCCAGCGCCTGATCTGCCCGCGGTCCGAGGGACAACGCTGACCGACTGGCGCTACGGCATCCACGATCTCGCGCAGGCCAAGGAGAACGGTTACCACCCGGACCCGGCGCAGCAGGCCGCATATCAAGAGGCGCTCGCTGCGGACGAGTCCATGAACGCTGACCAGGACACCCTGCGTAGCTGTGCCACGAAGACGGACGGCACAGGCGTCAGTGTTCAGCAGAACGCACTGGTAAACCAGATCACTGGCAGCAGTTACCAGCAGTCGACGGGGACCCCTGCGGTGAAGAAGGTTTTCGCGTTGTGGTCGGCATGTATGAAGTCCAAGGGTCACACCTACAGTGAGCCCCTGGATGCCAGCGACCACTTCAGTACCGGCTCGGGCGAGGTCAGCGAGGCCGAGAAGCGAACAGCGGTAGCGGACGTGGAGTGTCGAGACCAGCACCACGTGGAGAAGACCTGGTTCGAAGCGGAAGCTGCGATCCAGCAGAAGGAGATCGCTGGACGGCTCGATGACCTGAAGAGGCAGAAGGCTGCCATCAAGGCGGCCGTCGCAAAGGCCGGCTCGACGTCTCAGGAGGCGGGGCGATGAGGCTGGTCGGCAGAGCGGTTTCCCTCACGGTCATGGCCGCCGCCCTGTTCGTCGCGAACGCTGGTGCGGCCAGCGCGGCGGACCCCGGCTGGGACTCCGAAACGCTTCACAGCATGGAAGCCTGCTACGACCCGGGCTCCTCGAAGTTCAAGTTCACCCTCTGGTACAACTCCGGGCAGAACGGCGCGTACCGGAACATGCATCACCCGATCTACAACTTCGATGCGCTCCGCCCTGGGGACGGCGCCGACCACCCGCTGAAGTACTGCGGCGGGGGAGGTAGCAGCCCGTGGCCGGGTTCTTACCAGCGAGTGAAGAACAACGCCGCGTCCGGTGAGAACTTCCACTACAAGTACACGGCCCGTGTGTACTTCCGCAGTGGTTTCGGCGGCGCCCAGGACGTGATGGGCCCGTACCAGCACATCGACCAATTCCGGAACGTCTACAACAACAACGCGTCGTTCCAGTTCACCAGCTGACGATCGACTGGCCTTCGCCGCTGCCCAGTCCGGACTCTCGCACCGGACTGCGGCAAGCTGGGCCCTCGCTCCCGGATGTCTGGGGCAGGACACGTGTGCCTTCAGCCTCGCGATGCCGGGAGACGCCCGATCACTGGGTGTGCTCAGTGCGCCAGCGTTCACAAGCTGCTTGATCTCCCAACCTGTGATCAAGTCGAGGCCTCACAGCGACGCTGTGTGTCACGGCCGGCAATCCGGCGGTGCCCAGACGGCGGAGCATGCCTGTGGCCGCGCGGTGAGCTTCGAGCCGCCCCGGAGGCGAGCCCAGCACAGAGCGCCTCCCCATCGACCGCAGCACTCCTGTGTGGTCCTCCCCATTCAGGGCTGCGGCGATTTCTCGTCCATACCCGAAAGGTCACCTCTTGAGGAGTAAGGTGCGATTATCCAGACGAGCACGCGCGATCGCAGGCCTTGCAGCCACCGCGGTCTTGACCGGGCTCATCCAGACTGTTCCGGCTATGGCAGCCCCCACGCCACCGTCACCCGGCCCCGTGAGCAGCGAGCCGCCGGAGCCGACTGCCCGAGTACAGGATCCAGGCATGAGACTCGGCAAGGACTGGACGGCTTCTGCTGATCGGGCCGTGACCACTGCGGCAGATTCTGGAGGGTTAAAGATCCTTGTCGCGGACAGCAAGGAAGCCTACGAATGGAGGACGGTCGCCACCCTCGCAGAGCCCGGCATGCCGGCGGATGCGTGGATCGGGAATGCGTGCGTAATGGACCGGGAGCACGTAGCCGCCGTCTACGCGCCGCGCACGTTCACCAACAAGCCGGACCTGATGCAGGGCGGTGCATTTACCGCCGTCATCGAATTGCAGACCGGCACGGTCACGAAGCTTCCGTTCACCGCGTCGATGGCCTACTTCGACCCGACCTGCAACCCCCAGACCCGCACTGCCGCGTTCACCGCCTTCCGAGACAACAAGACCCGCCTAATCACCGTGGCGACCACCGGCAAAACCATCGCGGACGCCTCCGTGGACGGGCAGGTGACATCTGCTGTGCCCGTGAACGGTGGCCTTGTCGCCGCACGGGGACGGCACCTGGTTCACCTCAGCCCCACCGGCAAGGCCCGCACCCTGGCCAGGGCAGACAGTGTTCCGTCCCAGATCCGCCCCACACGTGACGGGGTGGCGTTCCTGGACCGCACGGGTGACACCGCCCGCGCGAAACTGTGGACCAAGCGAGGCGAGACCTCGACGCTGGCATCTGGCAAGCTCGAGGACCTGGCCCTCAAGCAAGGTACCGGCGGCCGGGTGTTCCTCACCGGGCAGCCCAAGAACGCCCGGCTGGCGGGCAGTGCAGTGACCCGCCTGAACGTTCCGGCGGACGCCGAGGTGTCCAGTCTCGGCCGGCTGGCCGTCGACCCGGTCCTCATGCCGGGTGTGCGGGCAGGTCTGGACAACATCCAGAATGCCGGGAAGGGCTTCACCAAGGCCGAACCGTCGGCCCCCCGGCGCAGCGCCCAGGGCCCCGCGAACGATGCCGGGGCGCCAACCATCACGAGCCTCTCGACCGCCACCGGTCAGAAGATCACCCAGGCGCTGGTGGACACCAGCAGCGCCACGGGGAAGGAGTCCTTCTCACCCGCCCTCAACACCACCGGCACGAGCCGCCCGGCACCCGGCAGGAGCGGGCGGGCCGCAGCGGCCGATGACCCACGGGCCTCCACTCCGATCGACACCGACCGCCTGTGCTCCATCCCCCGCAACGACGTCAAGGCGCTCGCCCTGCAGCCGACCCCGAACCAGATCGAGTGGGCCGTGAACATGGCGATCCGCGGCGAGCTGCGTGCCAAGTGGATCAAGCAGGGAGGCTGGCGAGCCCAGGCCGGACTGGGCACCGTCGACCCCCAGGGCCTGTTCCCTCCACCGACACTGAAGGGCGGGGGCCGTATTCCAGCTCAAGTATTGCTGGGCGTGCTCGCGCAGGAGTCGAACCTCTGGCAGGCCGAGGGCGGTGCCATACCCGGGCAGATGGGCAACCCGCAGGCCGCGATCGCCGGATTCTATGGGCACAAGGGTGAGACGGCCGAGGAGTACTGGAAGATCCGCTGGCTGAACTCGGACTGCGGTTACGGGGTGGGCCAGGTCACCGACGGCATGCGCCTGGCTGGGCACGAGAAGCCCGGTGAGACGTCCCTGCCTCCGCTCAAGCAGAAGGCCGTAGCCCTGGACTACTCGGTGAACATTGCCGCCTCCATGTACATCCTCGCGGACAAGTGGAATCAGGTGCACACCGCCGGACAAACCATCACCGTCAATAACGATGACGCGTCGAAGCCGGAGAACTGGTTCACCGCGCTGTGGAACTACAACCTCGGCTTCAACCCGAACAACGGTGATGGCACGCCGTGGGGACTGGGCTGGTACAACAACCCCGCAAACCCGTTCTACCCGCCGTCGCGGCACCCGTTCATGACCGACCCGCGTGACGCCGCGAAGCCCCAGAATTGGCCATACCAGGAGAAGGTGATGGGCTGGTCCGCCTGGTCCATGGACACCGGCTTCTCCTACTCAACCGACGGACGGCAGGATTGGCCTGGTGAATCCGGATACTCCAGCGTCGGGTTCCGGCCCGCCTGGTGGGTCACCGAGGTGCAGCGCGACTTGGTGAAGCCGCCGCTGGACGCGTTCTGCAACGCCACCAACAACTGCAACGCGGCCAGCCCCCCGGACTGCCCCGACGAAGAGTGCTACAAAAAACACTGGTGGCGCGGGTCGAACGTGACGTGGAAGCCAGACTGCGCCACCGAATGCGGCAACGAAAGCATCAAGTACGTCACACTACGCGAGGAGCCGGGCCGCGGGTATCGGTTGGAAAACGGTACCCCGAAGTGCAGCCCTGCCCCCGCCGGCGCGCTGATCGTGGAATCCGTACCCGACAACATCGACACTTACGGCGGCTGCGGATCGAGCGGCACCGACGCGGGGCACTTCCAGTTCACGTTCTACCCCAACCCGGCAGCGACCGGCCCCGGCCTGGGCCCGTACCAGGCCAAGGGAGATCTGCACCAAATAGGCGGCGGACAGGGCGGCCACTTCTGGTACGCCCACACCCGCGACACAGCGCACCTCGGCGGGGACTCCGGGGTGATGACTGTCAAGGGCACCTGGACCCTCGACAAAAACATCGAATGGGCCCGCGTGATGGTACATCTGCCAGATACCGGAGCCCACACCCGGCAGGCGGCCTACGTGATCGGCGGCGCCGACACCACCAGCAACGTGCGCATCGTCGAGCAGCGCGCCAACCGGTGGGTGAGCCTCGGAGCCTTCCGCTTCACCGGAACACCAACCGTCACCCTCACCAACGCCACCGCTGACGGCACCGCCGACGAGGACGTCGCATGGGACGCGGTCGCCTTCCAGCCCCTTCCTGGCAAGCCGAACCACATCGTGACCGCGATGGGCGACTCTTATTCTTCCGGTGAAGGAGCCTCCGACCCGGGCGGCGACGACTACTATCCGGAGTCCGACTACTACAACAAAGTGTCGGGTGACAAAACGAAGAACACCTGCCACCGCTCCCGGCACGCCTGGCCCCGCCGCGCGGTCCTGCCCGGCGAAGCACTCTCGGTTGGAGAGTTGGCGGACCCGTGGAGCCCCAGAATGGACTTCCAGTTCACCGCCTGCTCCGGCGCCCGCCACTACAACATCCTCAGCATCACGCCGGACTCCGGAGAGCTGCCGCAGATCCAACAGGGCTATCTGGATCAGCACACCACCCTCGTCGCCCTATCGATCGGCGGTAACGACATGGCCTTCGCTGACGTCATCAAGAAGTGCATCACCGCCATCTCTGACGTGTGCCAGAACGGGTCGATCAAGACCCGCAACCCCGACACGGGGATGCCATACGACACCGACACACCCGAGCTGAAGCGCTGGCTGCCGGCATGGGCACATACCGTCATCCGGCCCCGCCTGGTGAAGACGCTCAGGGCACTTCACGAAAAGGCACCCAACGCGAAGATCGTGCTCATGGGCTACCCCAGGCTCCTGGAGAAGAACGGCTCGTGCGTGGTCGGCATCGGCACCGAGGAGGCGCCCTGGCTGAACGAAATGGGTGACGTCGTCGCCACCGAGATGAAGGGAGCCGTCAGCGACGCCGGCTCGTATGCAGTGTTCGCCGACCCGCGGTCTGCCTTCGCCGGGCAGGCGATCTGCGGAGACCCGGAGACGATCCACGGCATCACACTCACCGGGCACTCCAAGGCCGACACCAAGCCGATCTCGATGAAGTCGTTCCACCCCAAGGTCTCCGGAACGGCGCACTACGCAAAAGCGTTCCAGGACGCCCTCGCTCAGTAACAGCCAGCGAGTTCTGGGGCTCCGTACGATGCGGCGCCTCAGAACAGCTTTCAGGGTTGAGTAGCTGTGCGGATAGAAACCCACCAGATGACAGGCAGATAATCGTGCTCATGACCTATTTAGTGCGGGCTGTAAAAGTGGCTTCCACGGCCGCTGCGGCCACGCTCGTCGCATGGTGGCTCATCCGCAGTCTGTACACGCTGATCGATCACGCAACCGAAGCCGACAGCGCACGCAACCCGCTCGCGGGAGTCCCCTACTACCTGGCCGCCAACGCCGCAGGCATCCTGTGCCAGCCCTTCGCCCTGTGGGCCGGCGCCAGACTCGCCGGAGTCCGCGGCAACCATCTGGCCATCGTCATCAGCACCTACGTGTGGGCAACGATGACCACGGCACACCTGGTCGACTCCACACCGAGCCCGGGCGAGGCCGTCCTGTGGGTGGCCATCCAGTCGGCCGCCGCGACTGGGGCCTCGCTCCTGCAAGCCAGAATCATGCCGACCAGCACACAACCCAAGGAACGGTCCTCGTGACCCGGCGCCCGGTGAAGGTTCTCATGCTCCGTGCTGTGACGCGGCCGCTCCTTCTCACGTTCAATGTCGTGGCCCGTCTGTGGACGCTTCTTGGCTCGACCAGCCGGCACAGAGCCCACCGACTCGCGGACAGTGATACCGCACAGCAGGCACGTCAGGCTGCTGAGGCACGGCTGCGGGCCATCGCCCAGGCCTACGCGCAAAGCACGCCCTTGGTATTGCGTCTCGTGGTCGTGGAGGACAGCTACACCCGTGGAATGGCAGGCTGGGACATGTTCAACCCGGTCAAGCCTGCCTACCAAGTGTCCTGCTCGATGCGTCTGACGGCCTACTACAGTTCCCCGCTGCCTGCACCTGAGACCATCACCAGGATCCTCGCCGCCGGGGAGCAAGCCTTGTCCGGCATCCCCTTCACCCACGACAACGCCCACGAGGACAGACAAGGTGCAATGACTCACGTGGGCCACACCCTTACCTGGGATCAGCCAGGCTCGCATGTTCCTGAGCCTGAACAACCGGCTAACGCCTTCCGGTTCGTTTGCCAGCCCCCAGGGGCGCGCGTGGACGGTATCCGCCGCCGGCATGGCACGGTGTTCGCGCTGACCCTGCCGCCGGAGAACTACTACCAGGTCCCCCGATGACAGTGTCCTGGCGGCGGTTGGGCGAGCTCCGGCAGGTGGAAGCTGGGGCTGTGATGAATCTGCGATGATCACCAGCTTGGTGAGCGGCTCAGCTGGTGATGTTGTGATCGTTTCGGGACGTAGCTCGATGCCTACGTGGTGGTCTTTGCGGAGCGTTGAGGAGCTGGAGAGGCGCTGAGGTGTGGGTTTAGCTGCCTGCTCGGAATGTAGTGATTGGCACGGGATTTCAATTGTGCTGCGGGGGCGAGTGGATTGATTTCTGCTGGTCAAGGCTGTGCGGCGGGCGGTGACCGAGGTGCGAGACGGCCACGCGGTGTACCGCCGCCGTGTGTGACTACTGGAGGGGGGGCGGCACTGTGAGGGCTTTGACCAGGCGATGATGTCGAGCGCGCCTACGGTTACGGCATGTCTGCCTTGGCGCTGACGCGTGATCGGGGACAGAGCATGGCTGGCAGGGCGATTCGACGAACTGCTGTGTAGCCAAAACCGCCCAGACGCCCTTCAGGGCCGTGCGTACGCGTTGCCGGGGGCAGTCGCTGCACATCCCGATGTCGAGTGCGAAATCGGCCCACGCTGACAGTTGTCACACACTCCCTCAACCGGGGGCACGCCCCACAGGAACATCAGCACCTGTCCGTCAGGCTCGTCGGCCGTCGGCACCGGCTGACGTCCGAAGTACCGCCGAAGATCCAGATCGAGCCGAAGGAGGACCTGGTCGCCCTGCTCGGCCGCTTTCCGGACAGTGGCGACGCCGTCGTCATGGGTCTCGTCGCCGAGCACCTCGCGTCGTGGACGGTCCTCAACCCGACCAAGGGCAAGGGCAGTCAGGCCGCCGCGAACAAGTGCGGGCGGACGATCGGCGGCGGAGGTACCCGCACCCGGTGACGAACATTCGGGAACGCTCCACACGCGTGGCGGCATCCTGCGATCATCGAGTCGTCCCGAGCGAGCGATACGAACTGAGGTAGCACGATGGCGTGGGACTACGCGGAACTGGCCAAGGAAGCTGCCAAGCGGGGCGGCCCCCTCGCGCTGCGGTACTTCTACACCGGGCGAGGCGTCATCATCGGTGGCGCCGTCACCGGCGCCACCATCGCCGGGACCGTGGCCTACGACAAGTGGAGCAAGCGCCGCGCCGCCGCTGCTGCCGAGGCAGCGCCGGAGACCACCACGGAGGCGGCGTCCTCGGAACGCCCGCCAGCGCCCGGTCGCCCCCAGTAGATTAGTGGTGCCGCTGCTCAACCGTCTCCTGCACGGTCTGGAAGCGTTCCCCGACTTTGTCGGAGAGACCCGGCGGACCTTCACCGTCCTGGTCGGCCAGACCGTCCACTTCCTCAGGGCCGCAGCCGACCTGGACACCGCCACCGCCTTCGACGAAGGGCGGACCGGCCCCGACGGCAAACGCATCAAATTCCGTGACTACCGGCGGCTGGCTTCGTTCACCTTCAGTGACAGCGTTTGTCGACCAGTTTGAGCGGCGGTTAGCGATCTCTGGGACGATGAATGTTCACGAGTTTTGACGGCGCTTCGCGTCAGTGATCTTGGCCTGGAGTCCGTGCGGAGCAGTCGTGTCCGTCGCCGGGCAGGCCCATGACGTTCAGCACGGGTTCCTCGCCCTCGGGGATCTCGAAGGTGAAGTTCGCTCCTGACGGGATCGCCGTGAGCGAGCACTGGTCGCCGAAGGTCAGCGGAGGATAGGGCTCCCAGGAACAGCCGGTCTTGTCCAAGGCGGAAACGACGTCCGCGTGCTTGAGCCCTGCCGGGAAGGTGCCCGTTCCCCCGACAGCCGACGGGGGGAGTTCGACGACGTCACGCCAGGTCTGGACGCAGATGAGGGAGACCTTGCGGCAGCGGCAGACACTCAGTTCAAGGTCTCCGTAGGCGAAGAGCCGCGGCCACTTTCTGTTCCGGCTCATTGCTCCGATGTCCCACGGCTCGCCGAGTGCCGCGGTCACATCGTTCCAGTCGGCTCCGCTGAACACCGGGCCCAGCCGACCTGTCTTCGCCATGCTGGTCAGGACATCGAGTATCTCCACGAGGCGGAGCCTGACAGGTGCCCTGACCAGCAGTCCAGCGGTTTCAGGGTTAGCCCGCTGCGGGTTGTTCGGTTCGGGCTCGGGTGCTGGCGAGGCGGTAGGAGTCGGTGCCAATCTCGATGATGGTGCCGTTGAAGGTGAGCCGGTCGACGATGGCCGCGCAGAGGCGGGGGTCAGTGAAGGGCTTCGTCCAGCCGCCGAAGGACTCGTTAGAGGCGATGGCGACGCTGTTCTTCTCCTCGCGTTCGGTCAGGACCTGGAAGAGGAGTTCGGCGCCGTGGCGGTCGAGTTCCATGTAGCCGAGTTCGTCGATGCAGAGCAGGTCGACGCGTCCGTAGCGGGCGATGGTCTTGTTCAGCTGCTTCTCGTCGGCGGCCTCGACCAGCTCATTGACCAGCTTCGTCGCGAGGGTGTAGCGGACGCGGTAGCCCTTCATCGCGGCCTCGGTGCCCAGGGCGATGAGCATGTGGGACTTGCCGGTGCCGGAGTCCCCGATCAGGCAGAGGGGCTGGCTCTTCTTGATCCACTCGCAGCTGGCGAGGGTGTGGATGGTGGCCGGGTCGATGTTCGGGTTGGCGTCGAAGTTGAAGGACCGCAGGGACTTCTCCCGGGGGAAGCCAGCCGCCTTGATCCGCCTCTCCGAGCGGCGGCGGGCCCGGTCGTCGCACTCGGCCATCAGCAGTTCGGCGAGGAAGCCGCGGTAGGTCATCTGGTCCTTCATCGCCCGGTCGGCGATGTCGGAGAACTCGTTGCGGATCGACGGCAGCCGCAGCAAGCGGCAGGCGGAGTCGATCGCGGCGTCGGCGGCCTGCTCGGTCAAGCCTCGCTGGCGGGGCATGGTCACTGCGCTTCTCCCTCACGGTGGCCGCTGCCGCTGGTGCGGCGGCGTCGGAGCAACTGGTCGTAGTGAGACACCGAGGGCAGCGGCCTGGTGTCCGGCGGAAGATGGGCCAGGCGCCACTCGTGCAGGGACGTCACCGTCGCCGGCGGCTGGCCGACGGCCCGACTATCCGGTGCGGGCTCGGTCTCGGCCTGGGCGGCCTTGCGGGCCTCCAGCGCGACCGCATCCGCGGTCATGGCCCCGGCCCGCAGAGCTGCGGCCAGGCCGGCGACGACATGTTCGTGCGGCATGTGGCGTCCGAGCAGCAGCACCTCGATGAGCGCGCGGGTGCCGTCCCGCTCGCCGTGGGTCTTCATGGCCTGGGTCCACCAGGCGTCGTGGACCGGGGTGAATTTGCCCGCCGAACGGGCCTGTTCGAGAGCGGTTGAGCCCGGGAAGGCGCCGGGCTTGCGGACCAGGACCTCCAGGTAGTGGTCCAGCTCCAGGCGGACGGCGCCTTTGGCGATCAGCCGCTCGTGTCGGGCGACCTCCACGTTCTGGTCGTAAACCACCAGGTGAGAGGCGTGAAGGATGACCCTCACCCGCTTGCCGATCAGCCGGATGGGGACCGAGTAGCGGTTCGTGCGGACCGGGATCTGGCCGTAGCGGTCGACTCGCGGGGTGAACAACCGCCCGGTCTCGAACGGCTCCGCCGGAAGCGGCATCAGCAGCGGCTGTTCGAGCGCGAAGTCCTCGGCGATGGTCCGGGACCTGGAGCCGATCCGGCGGGCGTCGTCCTGCCGGTCCCACTGCTCGACCATCTCGTTCAGCTCGGCGAGCGAGGACACCTCGGGGACCGGGACGAAGTGGTTGCGGCGGAAGTAGCCGATCTGACCCTCGACGCCGCCCTTCTCGCGAACGGCAAGGACGGCAAGCACCAGATCTGGAACCTGACCCCGGCGGGGCAGAAGGCTCTGGCCGATGGCAACGAGCTGCCTCCCCGACCGAAGGCCGGCACCGGAGCGAAGGCCGTTCGCGCCGGGTTCGGTCCGCACGGCGTCGCGGTGACGGACATGATCCTCGCCTACGGCGGCCGCAAGCATCTGACCGACTGGCAGGTGGACGTCAACCACGCCATCAAGGAGACCGGCCTGAGCTTCAACACCGACGCCGTCCTCGCGTGGCCGACCAAGACCAGCGAGGTGCGCCTCTTCGAACTCGACAACGGCACCATGTCCCAGGCCCGCCTCGCCAAGGAGGTCTGGGACTACGAGCGCTACGCCGGGCACCGCGTCTGGGAAGGCGCCCGCGGCACGATCGGCGGCACGTACCCGTTCTGGCAGCGCCACCGCTACACCCGCTCCCAGACCTTCCCGCGGCTGCACGTCGTCCTGGCCGGAAAGGAGGAGCACCTGCTCGACAACCGCCTCCAGGCGCTCGCCGACGACGTGAAGGGCATCGCCGTCGCCGTCTGGGTGAACACCCTGCCCCGGCTCCGGCGCGGCGAGCCCTGGTACGAGATCGGCGTCGACGACCCGGACCAGCGCCGCCGACGCTACCCCGAACCCGCCGGCCGCTGACGGCGCGCGTGACGCTGGGCACGTCCCCTCCACGAAGGGGGCTGCCCGGCCTCCGGCCCGGCGGGCGGAACGGGACAGAAGACCTCATGCCACCGCGTGGGACGAACGGGCCCACCTGACGGCACCAGCCCACCAGATGCCCTACACCGGCCGCATGAGACTCAGCCGAGAAGAAGCCGCACCCCAGGATCCGCCGGGCGACCTGTGGCACGCCCTGTCCCAGCTCCAGCACATCCACCCCGCCCCCGTGGGCCCGCGTCGGGCCGCTCGCCCGCCCGGTCGGACTGCTGTCCTTCGCCATAGCCACCGAGACCGTCCTCGCGGCCCGCGTGCAGTTGTCCGGCGCGGAGACGATGCACGAACTGAACGAGACGCTCCGCTCGATCACCGGGGGCATGCACGCCCACTTCACCCCATATATGAGGCGCACACCGCCGGCCTCACTGTCTCTTCCGCCACGCCGCCGTCACCATCGGTGCCCCAGCACGCCGGGCTATCGGGTCCTGAAGCGGCGGTGGAGGTTTCGGGCCACGTAGACGCCCGGGCCGCCGAAACCGACGATGTCGACGCGTCCGTCGCCGGTGATGTCGGCGAGGAAACGGGGATGGTGGCCGATCCGCCAGGCGCCGGCGTCGTCGTCGTACCCGAAGCCGCGGCAGACCAGCTGGGCCTGCTCGAACGTGCCGTCGCCGCGGTTGTGGGAGACCCACACTCCTTCGTCGCCGAAGCCGACGATGTCGGGGGTGCCGTCGCCGGTGACGTCGGCGAGGAAGCGCAGGTGCTTCTTGGCCGTCCATCCCTGGGCGGTGCCGAAGTCGTTCAGGACGAGCTTCGAGGGCTCGAAGGTGCCGTCGTCGAGGCCGCGTGCGACGACGACGCCGTAGGGGCCGAAGCCGATGATGTCCGTCGCTCCGTCGCCGGTGGTCTTCAGCAGGAACCGGGGGTACTCCTCGGCCGAGGTCCACCCCTGGTCGATCCCGAAGTCGTCGAGGACGTAGAGGGGTTCGGCGAAAACACCGTCCTCGTCCTGGAAGGAGATCCAGACGCCGTCGTCGTGGCAGCCGACGATGTCGAGCCGGCCGTCGCCGGTGGTATCGGCGAGGAAACGGGGGTGCTTGTCGGCCAGCCACCCGCCGGCCTTCTCGTCGTGGCCGAACGCACGGAGAGCGGGCTCGTCGGACAGCGGCTCGAACGTCCCCTGCTCGTCCTGGAGGGAGATCCAGACGCCGTCGTCGTGGCAGCCGACGATGTCGAGCCGGCCGCTGCCGGTGGTGTCGGCCAGGAAGCGGGGGTGCTTGTCGGCCAGCCACCCGCCGGCCTGATCGCCGTGGCCGAAAGCTTGGAGGGCCGGCTCGCCGCCCGCGAGCGCGAAGGTCCCGTCCTCGCCCTGGGGGGATACTCGGACACCGTCGGCTGCCAGCACCACGATGCCGGGCTTTCCTTCGCCCGTGATGTCGGCGAGGGTCCACAGGTCCGCGGGACTCGGGGAGGGCGCGGGCGGCTGCAGGACGCGCTCCTCGTCCTCGAACGTTCCGTCACCTCGCGCAGTCGCCGTCACGGTCCCCTTGGCCGGCTTGAGCGCGACGATGTCCGCCGGCGCCTTTCCGGCGGTTTCGGCGAGGAACCGCGCGCCGAGCCCGGCCCACGAGCCCGGCTGTGCGCCGGGGCGGGGCACGGCCCCTTCGCTCTTCCAGCCGCCGGCGTCCTGGTCGGTTCCGAACCGGTCGAGAACCAGCAGCAGATCGCTGAACGAAGGTGTCGCACCGGGTGCGGGCCGCAGCGCCGCCGAGTGAGCCAGCCGCCAGGACTGCCGTCCGTTCCAGTGCCCCAGCCGTGCCCAGCGCAGCACCGGGTCGCTGACGCGCTCGGGCTCGGCCGGCACGAGACGCCACCGCTGGCTCTCCGCGTCCTCGTCGTACGCGCGCACGACGACCGGGGTGCCGCTCTCACCGGAAGCGTCGCGGTCGAGGTCGAGGACGGTGTCGTCGGCCGCGCTCTCGATGAAGTAGAGGGCGGCTTCGCCCTCGACGGGGACGAGGCGCCACTGCTGGGCCTTCTTGCCGTCGGCCGCTTCTCCCTGGCGGACGCCGCCGTCCGCAGCGGCGGGCTGCTCAAGGGCCTTCCCGCCAGTCGCGTTGCGGATCACGTAGACCTGCTCGTCCTGCGCGGACTGCACGGGAAGGATCTGCCACTGCTCCGGGGCCGGACCGTCCTCGGGGAGCTCACGGACGACGACCGCCCCGCCCTGCCCCGGCGCGGCCCTGCCGTCGAGGATCTCCCCCGTGGCGGCGTTGACGATCTCCAGTTTCAGTTCTTCCGTGGGCACGGGCATCGTGGTGCCTCTTCCAGGGGTGCGGACGGTGGCTCGGGACGGGTGTCGTACGGCGGTGGCCGCGGATCACGTGAAGACGTGGTGGTACGGGACATTCCACTCGCTGGGCAGGCGCGGGTAGAACGTGTTGATGACCGTCCCGGTGAAGTCCCCGCCCCAGTTGTGGGTGAGGCTCACCTCGCTGTTGGCGGTCACCGCGTGGTCCTTGAAGCCGAGGATGGCCTCGGGGTGGGTGATGGGCACGAAGGTGATGCCGCCCCATGGAGTGACCGTGACGACCCAGAGCTGGGTGTCCTCGGGTGCGCCGTTCTTCCCCCGCCACTTGTCGCCGACCTTGTCGGGCAGGCCGACCTGGACGGTGTCGGCCGTGCTCTGGGGCGCGTCCTGGTGGACGGTGATGCGCCTACGCTGCGGCTTCGGCATGCCGTCGTCGCCACGTCCGGCGTCGGTTCCGCCCGCGCCCGCGAGCTTGGGCGTCACCTGGCCGGCGGCGCTCTCGATGAAGTACAGGGGCCGCTGCCCGAAGAAGCCGGCGGGGGTGATGTGCCAGAGGTGGCCCTTGGCCTCCTTGACGGTGTCGTCGAGGGCGGTGGCCAGCTGGACGCCCTTGTCGTGGCTTGCCTCGCCCAGCTCTGCGGGTCGCAGGTAGCCGCCGTTGAAGGCGTGGACGAGCATGACCGGCCGGTTTTCGACCAGTGCCGCCACGATCGCGTTGTCGTAGCTGTTCACCGCCACCGGGCCGCCGACCACCAAATTGGACATTGCCGTGCGCTCTTGGGTGTACATCGCGGAAACCTCACCTGTCCTGAATGCGAAACACGAAAACTTCGGATGCTCAACGCGGCACTCAATGGAGCCGTATTGAAGCGGACCTGGCCTTCGAACGGAAGCCGAATGGAGCTGGATTAACGGCCGAAAGCGAAGCTCCCCCAGCGGTAGTGCCTGGGGTCACGGTACCCATGAGCAAGTTGACAAAAAGTCATCGATCGAGTGAATGCCAGTGAAGAAAGGTCACTTCACTGGCGTTTCGGAAATGACTTCCGAAAATCGATCACTCGATTGAGTGTGACATGCGAATACGCCTTCCCGGGTGCGAGGGGATGCGGTAATTTCGTCCGGCGGAACGTGCGCAGTTTTCTCTTTAAATTTCACCGAGCACGGTTCGGCTGAATTAGTTGAGGACGGGTAGATGCCTTCCACCGCATACAGCCTGGTAGAGGCCAGGCGCCAGCCGCTGACGAAGAAGAACCTGCGGGAACTCAACATCGAGCAGATCTCGCAGGACATCCTGAACCACCCCAACCTGGTCTACGCCGACCCCTCCGGTGTGAAGCACAAGCCCGTCGGGTTCTCTGTGAACAAGTCGATCTTCGGCACCTTCTCGGGGACCGCGTTCGAGCGGGGCTGGCTCGCCTACATGAACCTCGGTGAGCCGCTGATCGAGGTGCGGGGCGACATCGCCCAGCCCCCGCCCGACACGTTCTCTTCCCGCACCTACGTCAACCGCAGCGGCGCCGAGATGACCTTCACCGACTCGGTCGACTTCACCATCTCCAACGGGGTCACCTGGTCACTCCACGGGGACGCCAAACTCACCTTCGGCGGCAGCATCGGTGCCTCGCTCCAGCTGCAGCTGCAGAACCAGCTGCGCCTGGACCTGCAGTCGCAGCTCGCGGCGTCGTGTCAGAACGGGACGGCGAACAAGAACGCGAACACGGTGACCAACAAGAACAGCAAGGACAGCATCGGCGTCGACAACGCCAACACCAGCGAGACGTCCGCGAGCAGCTCCGCGACGAACTCCTCGTCGAACACGATGACCAACTCGGTGGGGTTCACAACCTCGGGCAGCGCCACCGGCAACGCGTCGCTCAACGCCCAGTTGGCCCTGGGCATCGCCGCCACGGTCGGCGGCTCCCTGAACACCAGCTGGGCCTCCAAGTCGCAGATCTCCGGCAAGGTCCCGGCGAACTCCCGCGTACAGACCATCGTCACCCAGCGCCGCACCCGCAAGCAGTACACCTACGAGATCCCGGTGACCTTCTCCGGACTGATCGCGGTCCAGTACGCCGTGCCGGTGGCGGTCCTGTCCCCCCCACAGCCCGGCATCTACCCCGGCCTCAGCCACATGGTCGCCCGCGACATCAACGACATCGACCTGACACCCGGCGGCTTTCGCATGACGGGACTGGCCGAGGTCGTCTCCGCCCTGGACGTCCACCACACCATGCTCGACGTCGAGAACCTGACCGTCAGCCAGCAGACCCTCTACAAGCAGCCCTGACCACGCGGCACCGCCGCCACGACGACTAGAGGTGACGACCATGGTGTTCGACAACATCTTCAACTCCGCAGGCAAGGGCGCGGGCCTCTTCTCCGTGACCACCGACAGCACGAAGACCCAGCCAGGTGAGGACGTCGACTTCGAAGACTCCAACGACGGCACATACGACGACACCAGCACCAGCCTGTTTAATAACGCGATCCACGGCGCCTCCTCCCGCGCGAAGATCGTGCAGGAGACCTCGCCCGAGGCGCGGGCCGTCCTGGGCTTCCTCGGCTCCTTCATCCAGACCACCCAGGCATCCGCCAGTGCGCAGGCCCAGTACGCCCAGGACCCCGGCTCGGTAACCAAGGCAGCCTCCGCCGGCATGCAGGACGCGAGCGCGACGGTGAGGGAATACGGCGACCTCCAGAAGGACGAGGATCTGGAGAGCAGGCCGAAGAAGGACGACTTCAGCAAGCCCCCCACGACCCCGGAGGCTCCGAAGGCTCCGGAAGCGCCCAAGGCGCCCAAGGCGACCGCGGAGAAGCCGTCCCGTTCCGAGTAGAACCCGAAGCCGCGAGAGGGGGCAGGGGCGAGACCGCCCCTGCCCCCTCTCGCGCGCTATGCGGGAAGCAACTGCCACTGGCGACCTCGGTGGTCGCCCTCCGGCCTGTGCTGCTTGACGACCGTGCGGGCGTTGGTGTCGACCTGCAGCAGCAGGCCGCTGTTGCGGTTGGCGATCTCGTACACTCGCGGGCTGTCGGCCGCCGAGTCGACCGGGACCAGCTTCCACTGCTGGTGGTGTGCGTCGTCGCCCTCGTAGGCCCGCTGCGCGACCACCGCCCCGCATCCCTCTGATTTGGCGACTTCCAGGACCTTGCCGCTGCGCACGTTCTCGATCCGGTACAGAACATCACCGTTGTCTTGGCCCGTGGCGACCAGCCGCCAGCGCTGGTGGTTCCTGGGCGCGGCGAGCAACTGGTGGATCTCGGCCCCGTCCTTGAGGGACTCGCGGTGGACTCCCATCCGGAGCCTGCTGCGGACGTTGGCCCAGGAGACCACCGTGCCCGAATCAGGCAGCCCGGACACCCTCGCTGACGCTACCTTCCGGATCCGGTGGTTGACGTGGTCGGCGACGTGGAGGGCCCCGTCGCGGCCCATGGCGAGCCCCACCGGGTTGTTCAGCTGTGCCGAGGTCGCCGGGCCGTCGTCCCCGTCGAAGCCCGCGGTGCCCGTGCCGGCGACCGTGCTGATCGTCCCGTCCGCCGCGACCTTCCGGACCCGATGGTTGTTGCTGTCGGCGATGTGGAGGGCCCCGTCGCGGCCCATGGCGAGCCCCACCGGGTTGTTCAGCTGTGCCGAGGTCGCCGGGCCGTCGTCCCCGTCGAAGCCCGCGGTGCCCGTGCCGGCGACCGTGCTGATCGTCCCGTCC
>NZ_JAUEPL010000054.1 GCF_030406405.1 Streptomyces ficellus | reverse complement strand
ACATGATCATCGCGAGGATGCGGAAGACCAGCCGCTGGATGTGCCCGATGCCGCGCAGCACCGGCTCGCCGGCCTTGCCCATCGCCTGGAGCGCGAAGCCGGCCAGGAGCGCGATCAGCAGCGTCTGTCCCCGGACCGTGTCGCCTCCGCCCGTACGACGGTGGTCCTGTCCCGCACCACCTCCCGCTCGTGGCGCACCCGCTCCACGGGACCGGCAGCGGGCCCCGGCGCGGACGGCACCAGAGAGGCGGGCTCGTCCGGCTCGGGCGGCACCGTCCGCAGCGCCTCGACCCGCTCGAACGGGCCCGGCAGCCGCGGCCGTACCCGTGCCAGGCCACCGGCGCCACCGGCCGCGGAGGCCGCCGAGGACGCGGAGGACCCGGAGGCCGCCGCGGCCGGCGAGCACCGGGTGAGCAGCCGGTCGAAGTAGTCAGGCATCCGCGCACAGCTCCAGGTAGTAGCGGCGCCGCAGCGGGCTGAGCGCCAGGATCTCCGGCTCGCTCCACCCGTAGGCGGAGGCGAGCAGATGGACGTCGAGCAGCATGTCCCGCGCCCAGTTGTCCAGTTCCGTCCAGAGGTAGGAGGTGATGTCCAGCTCGGCCGGGGTGGTGGCACCGCACTCGGGGCACACCACGTCCAGCGTCACGGCGGCTGCCGGGTCGGCTTCCTCGGCCACCTCGGCGAGCCGCCGCTCCACCCGCTCGGGCAGCAGGCCGGGCAGCTGTTCGGGAGGAACGGCCACCCCGCCCCGTACCGCCGACACCGTGCAGCGCGCCAGCAGCCGCCGGCGCCCCTCGGCCGGATCCGGCACGGCGCCGGCCGCCGCGAGGTCGGCGACGGTGGGCAGCCGGAACTCGACGGCCCACTCGCCCTCCTCCACCCGCAGCGGCCTGTCCGGTGGCGTCCGGGGCCGGGCGCCCAGCGCCGTCGCGTCGAGCTCGAACTCCATCGGCTCACCGCACGAGGCACACTCGACGCGCACCTGCATGCGCTCGCCGAACAGCGCCCGGCGCAGCGCGAACAGGTCCGCCTCCCGCTCACCGACCGGCATCGCCAGCAGTTCGTCGGTGCCGGCCCCCGGGCGGGCGGCCCGGTGCAGCAGCAGTGACCGCTCCCCGTCGTGCCGCGTCAGCCCGGCCTCCCAGGTGGCGAGCAGCTCACCCGGTCCCGTCGGCGTCATCGCTCAACCCTCCGGTGTACGGGCGCCGTTCAGGCCGGATGGGTGAACGAGGGCTCGACCGGCTCCTCGACCTCGTAGTCGCGCTCCCAGCCCTCGCATTCGAGCTTGACGCTCTGGATGGCGACCGCGTTGGCGTTGGCGTCCAGCTCGCCGAGCACCTGGTACTCGCTTACCCAGGCCCGGTACAGCTTGTGCGAGACGGCCACCTGCCCGGCCTCGTTGAGGACCTGGATGATGATGTCCTTGCGGAAGTCCCGCAGCGAGACCTCCGCACCGAGACCGGCGCCGACCTGCCACACCTTGTTGGCCCAGCGGTCGAACTCCGGATCGTGGGTGACGCCCCGTTCGAGCGTGACGCCCTCGAATTCGGAACGGCCCGGCGATTTGCGCGGCGAGCTGGGGTCACCGCCGTGGCGGTGTTTGACCACCTCGGTGGTCCGCTTGAGAGGACTGATCTTGCTGATGCCCGCGACCGTTCGACCGTCCCACAGGACCAGGAACTTGAAATTCTTGTAGGGGTCGAAGCGATGGGCGTTTACCCGGAACTCAGCCATCGGTTTCCTTCGTGTTCCTTTTCCTCGGACGGGTGTCAGGACAGGTCGAACTGCCCGGCCACCTGCTGGATCCTGACGATGACGAACTCCGCCGGCCGCACCGGAGCGAAGCCGATCACGACGTTCACCACTCCGCGTTCGATATCGGCGTCGGTGGTCGTGTCCTTGTCGCACTTGACGAAGTACGCCTCGCGCGGCGTGCCGCCCTTGAAAGCGCCCTGGCGGAACAGGTCGTTGAGGTACGCCGAGGCGTTCAGCCGGATCTGCTGCCACAGCTGTTCGTCGTTGGGCTCGAAGACCACCCACTGCAGCCCGCGGTGCAGGCTCTCCTCGACGTGGAGCGCGAGCCGGCGCACCGATACGTACTTCCACTCGCTGTTCTGCGCGTCCGCGCCCTTCAGCGTGCGCGCGCCCCACACGAGCGGGCCGACCACGGGGAAGGTGCGCAGGCAGTTGACGCCCAGCGGGCCCAGCAGCCCGTTCTCCCGGTCGGTGAGCGTGACCGTCAGCGAGCGCACCCCGGCCAGCCGCGCCTCGGTCCCGGCCGGCGCCTTCCACACGCCGCGCTCGCCGTCCGTACGGGCGATGACGCCGGCGATGGCGCCGCAGGGCGGGAAGGCCCGGAGCCGGCCCGTCAGCGGGTCGGTGAGCCGCAACTGCGGGAAGTACAGGGCGGCGTGATCGCTGCGTACGGGGTCGAAGGCGCCGATCCCGGCCCGTGCGGCGTCCACGCCGCCCCATGTCGAGGGGGCGTCCACCAGGAGGAAGATCCGCCGCTCCCGGCAGAGCTGTTCGGCCGCGGACAGCACGGTGACCATGTCCTCGGTGGAGTCGTACGCCGCCAGCTCCGGCAGGCAGAGCAGGTTGACGTCGTCGATGTCACGCAGCGCCTGTACGCCGGTCTTGCGGGCCTCGCTGCCGATGAGGTCGCGCGGCCCGGGCGGGTCGCCGTCCTTGCCCCCGGCCAGCGGGAAGACGGGCGGGTTGACCGAGGCCTCCAGGCCCAGGTCATTGGCGCATTCGCCGATGAAGCGCACCACGTCGTCGGGGTCCAGGGATCCGGCGACGACCTGGAGCCGCCGCCCGAAGGCGGTGACCTCGGCGCCGGCGAAGGAGTGCCTGCCCGGTGCGTCGGGCAGCGCGCGCAGCTTGCGCTCCAGCAGCAGGGCGAGTTCGGTGACGTCGGCCGGCGGCTCGCCGTCGTGGTCGGGCTCGTAGAGCGTGAACTCCCGCTCCACGTCGCCGATCTTGACCTTCAACTCGACGCCGAGGTCGGGGAGTCGCGCGGCGAAGGGCTTGGACACCGTGCCGGAGGGGTCGGGCCGGTCCTCCTCCAGCGCTTTGACGCGGATCAGGGCGGACCCGGCGTTCACGACCGTCTCGACGAAGCGGCCGTGACCGGCGTTCATCGACAGCCCGGTGAAGGACTCGCGGGCCCCGCCGCGCGCGTCGAGGACGTGGAGGTTGAACGTCTTGTCCGGGGTGGGGGTGTCGTGGTCGACGGCGACCCGCAGCCCCGAGCCCCAGACGCCGGGCTCCTTGGCGTGCACCTGAAGCACCGGGCAATCGCTGTGCCCCTCGGTGGAGTTGAGCGTGACGCAGGCTTCGTCGCCGGTGCCGGCCTTGGCCACGCGCACGATCACCGCGACCCTGCCGCCGTTGCCGAAGAACTGGTGCACGGCGTAACTGACGGCGCTGCGGGAGGTGAGCCCGCCGAAGCGGCGCTCGAAGTCGGCGAAGCTGGTGACCCGCACCGGCCGGTTGAGCGGACCGCGCCGGGTGTGCCCCACGAACGCGGCCACCGAGGTGGTGACCGAGGCGATGGTACGGACGCTGCTGGGGAGTTCTTCGATGTATACGCCGGGATAGCCCATGTGCGTCGGCATTCCCCCTCCATTCCCTTCGCGCACCAAGAGATGAGGAGGGGAGGCGGAGCGGGCGCGCACACGTACGGAATACGCATGCGCACCCTTCGGTGTTTCCCCCCGTCACACACCCCGTGCGATATCGGTCTCGCAGGGCCATCGGCATGCGTGTGTGCTTGTGGCTCTTGGTACATGAGTGCCTATGGGGAGTGTCGTTCGCGGCTCGACCCAGGGTCAAGAGGCCCTTTCGGTCACGCCGCGTTGAGCATTTCCGGGGAGTGGTGAAGATCAATCAGCGCAGCCAAGAGGCATTACGGCCGAAGATGGAGAGTGATTCACGAGCGCTTCACAAGAGGAGTCGGCCGTCCGGGGAAAACAAGCCGAAAGCATATTTTCCCCGGCGCGCCGCCTTGAGTCCGATTGGTAGGAAAATGCGGCATTCAACGGCGCGGCTCAGGTCTGCCCGCAGCCGCCGGCCCGACGAGGAGGGCGACCAGTCGCTCCACCCGCTCCCGAGGCACCGGCGTGCCGGTCCAGTTGGTCATCAGCAGATGGTGGACGGTTCCGACGAGGGCCAGCGCCACCGTCGCGGTGTCGGTGCCGCTCGCCAGGCGCCCCAGCCGCTGCTCCTCGGTCAGGTACGCCGTGATCGCGGCCTCGATCGAGGCGAACCCCGGCGCTCCGGCCGCCAGGGCCTGCCGGACGCGCGCCGAGGACTCCGCGCGGGTCATGGCCAGGCCGACGACCGTCGGGTGCAGCGAGTTGACGAGGGTGAGTGCGACCGTGACCAGGTTCTCGGCCACGGTGGCGTGCCCCGCCCGCGAACCGAGCTCCTCCGCCTGCCGCGCGGTACGGGCGAACCGGTCGAGGACCAGCTCGGCGACGAACGCGTCCAGGCCGTCGAAATGAGCGTGCAGCAGGCCCTTGGCGCAGCCCGCCTCGGTGGTGATCGCCCGGCTGGTCAGGGCCGCCGGGCCCTCGCGCGCCAGGACCCGCTGCGCGGCGTCGAAGAGCCGCTCGCGGAGGTCGGGAATGGCTACTCCACGCGGTGACATAGGGCCTCTCCTGGTACGGGCGTGCGGCGTACCACCGTACAAGAGGGGGATTGCCAGTATGGGCACACGCCCATACTGTTTGGGCGAGCGCCCATTCTCCACCCGGGGGCGTCTCACCACCGGCCAAGGAGGGGGCATTTTCATGCGACAGGTCGTCAACACCGGGCAGGCGCAGGCCTGGAACGGCTACGAGGGCACGCACTGGGCGCGGCACCAGGACCGCTGGGACGCCGTCAACGAGGGGTTCAACGAGCAGCTGCTCGGCGCGGCCGCCATCGGCCCGTACGACCGCGTCCTGGACATCGGCTGCGGGGCCGGGCGCACCACGCGACTGGCCGCCCGCCGTGCCGTGAACGGGCACGCCCTGGGCGTGGACCTGTCGGCGCCGATGCTGGAGCGCGCACGCGAGAGCGCCCGGCGCGAGCGGGTCGGCAATGTCTCCTACGAGCAGGGGGACGCCCAGGTCCACGCCTTCGAGCCGGGCGCGTTCGACGTCGCCGTGAGCCGCTTCGGGGTGATGTTCTTCGCCGACCCGACCGCCGCGTTCGCCCACATCGGCCGGGCCTTGCGCCCCGGCGGCCGCCTGGCCTTCGTCTGCGCGGCGCAGGCCGAGGGCAACCAGTGGCTGGCCGCGATCGCGGCATTGCGGGACATTCTGCCCATGGGCGGCTTCGGTGCGACCGGAGGCCCCGGGATGTTCTCCCTGGCCGACCCGGACACCGTCCGGGGGGTGCTGCGGGCCGCCGGATTCCAGGACATCGGTACGGAGTACGTGGAGGCGCCGGGCACGTGGGGCCGCGACGCCGAGGATGCGGCCGCCTTCCTGCTGGACTCAGGCCCCGGCCGCCACCTGATGGGCCAGGTCGGGCCGGAAGCACGCGACCGGGCCCGCCGGCGGCTCGTCGCCACCCTGCGGGCGTACGACAGGGGCGACGGCGCGCTGCGACTGCGCGGCAACGCCTGGCTGGTGACCGCCACCCGCCCGCAGTGACACGACCGGGGGCCGGCCGCGCGGTGCGGCCGGCCCCCGGGGTGTGCGTGGGTCAGTACGGTCCGTTCACATTGTCGATGGAGCCGTACCGGTCCGCGGCGTAGTTGCAGGCCGCGGTGATGTTGGCGACCGGGTCATAGGCGTCCATCGGCGTACCGGGCACGTGGTAGGCCAGGAAGGTCGGCTCGATGACCTGGAGAAGGCCCTTGGACGGGGTTCCGGCCGCGGCGTTGGAGTCCCAGTTGTTGATGGCCAGCGGGTTGCCCGAGGACTCGCGCATGATGTTGCGGTAAATGCCGTCGTAACTGCCGGGAATACCGTGCTGGGCCATGATGTCCAGCGACTCCCGGATCCAGCCGTCGAGGTCATTGGTGTACGTGGCGGATTTCACCGGCGCCGCGCTCGTGCGCTCCGAGCGGTCGGCCCGGTCGGAAGCAGTGGACGCACGGGTGGCCGTGGACTTCTCCGGTGTCGCCTTCGCGCCGATTGTCAGCTTCAGGCCGGGGCGAATCAGCGACGGATTGTCACCGACCGCCTTCCGGTTGTCCTCATAGAGCTTCTTCCAGCCACCGCTCAGCCCATGATCTCTTGCGATCTTGGAAAGGGAATCCCCGGCGACCACGGAATAGGTGGCGGGGCCGGCCTTCTTCGCCGCGGCAGGCGAGGCGGCGGCGGTGGTGGCGGCGGAATGTGCCGCGGCCGGCGCCGAGTTCGGCGCGGCCTCGGCTGCCGTCGCGCCGATCAGGGGAAGGGCGAGCGCGGCGCCACCCGTACCCGCGGCGACGAAACGGCGGTTGAGCGGACTGTTCTTGGGACGGCGGTGCTTACCCTTTCCGGGCATGACGCATTCCTCTCCGTCGCCTGCGAGGTGAGCTGTCGGGTTCGGACTGGAGATGCCCGGCCGCAGTGGGACTGCGACTTCACCCCAAGCCGATCCGGCTTTCGGATCGGCGGCTTACCTGGGTCCCCCGCTCCTGCCGTACGAACGTGAGTGGGTGGGTGCGGATTCCGGGCGGCGGCAGGATTCGGCGGTCCGCCCGGATTGACCGTGACCGTAAGCGAGATGGGCCCGGCCTAACAAGGCCCCATTCCCCCCATGTGGCTTCCGTCCGCTACCCGGCCCGGGATTCCCGCGCCGCCCCTGCGGGTGGCGAGGCGTCAACTTTGCTGCTGAAAAGCAGAAATGGGTGAGGTGACAGCACCACCCTCAACTCCGGGACGGTGATGGATATCACGGCCGATGTGCCGTGCGACAAGTCGTCCGAGTTCCCCCGAAAACGCGCGACAGAGGCTATACGGTCCAAACCCATAAACGGGGGAAATCCGGGCGCAAACGCCATGGCGGCGAGCTGGGTGCGCCGGTTACTCGCGAGGAACGCAGGCCGTGAACTATGGTGAGCGACTCGATCGGCGCTCCCCTGCGGATCCCATGGACAAAACGGGCTTCGCCATGCCGATCGAAGGACGCCCCGCCAACCGGGGCGCATATTTCCTCGCAGGGCGACGTGGTGTCGGCAACTCCGCCAGACGTCGGCTCCGTACGTACGGGCCGGCGAGCCCTCGTCCTGTCACCCGGGACGTGAGGCGGCGGCCCCCTCTCTCATTCACCTACCTCGCGAAGGCAAGGCAGAGATGGCACGAGTCCCCCGACAGCGCTCCGGGAAGCAGACGCATCCCGTCGACGAAATGCTGCCCCTCCCCAAGCTCACGCTCTACGGCTTCCAGCACATCCTCGCGTTCTACGCGGCGGCGGTCATCGTCCCCGTCCTCCTCGGGAACGCCCTGGGGCTCTCCGACGAACAGCTGGTCTACCTGATCAACGCCGACCTCCTGACCTGCGGTATCGCCTCGATCATCCAGGCGCTCGGCGTCTGGAAGATCGGCGCCAGACTGCCCCTGGTCCAGGGCGTCACCTTCACCGCCGTGTCGCCCATGGTCGCGATCGGCATCGGCGCGGGCGGCGGCACAGCCGGTCTGCTGGTCGTCTACGGCGCGGTGATAACCGCCGGTATCGCCACATTCCTTTTCGCGCCGTTCTTCGGGAAGCTGGTGAAATACTTCCCGCCCGTGGTCATCGGGACGATCCTCACCATCATCGGCATGACCCTGATCCCGGTCGCCCTCCAGGACGCGGCGGGCGGGGCCCACCTGATCGGCGAGCCCGAGTACGGCTCCGGGAAGAACCTCGCGTACGCCCTCGGCACGCTGCTGCTGATCCTGGCCGTGGCGCGCGTCGGCAAGCCGTTCCTGAGCAGCCTCGCCGTGCTGCTCGGGCTGGTGGCCGGCACCGCCGTCGCCTGGCTCCTCGGTGACGCGCACTTCGGCGCGGTGGGGGAGGCCGACTGGTTCGGCGTCAGCACGCCCTTCCACTACGGCATGCCGAAGTTCGAACTGCTTCCCATCGTCGCCATGGTCGTCGTCATGCTGATCACGATGGTGGAGACGACCGGCGATGTGTACGCGATCGGCGAGATCACCCGCAAGAAGGTCGACAGCGACACCGTCACCCGGGCGCTGCGGGCGGACGGCGTGGCGACCGTACTCGGCGGAGTGCTGAACTCCTTCCCCTACGTGGCGTTCGCCGAGAACATCGGACTTGTCCGGATGTCACGGGTCATGAGCAGGTTCGTGGTGGTCGCGGCCGGGGTCTTCATGATCGTCCTGGGGCTGCTGCCGAAGGCGGGCAGTCTGGTCGCCGCGATCCCGCACCCGGTGCTCGGCGGCGCGGCGATCGCCATGTTCGGCTTGGTGGCGGCGGTCGGCATCCAGATCCTGGGCAAGGTCGATCTGCGCGAGGAGCGCAACGCCCTCATCCTGGCGGTCAGTCTCGGAGCGGCACTGCTGCGGACGACGGTCGCGCCCTTCTTCGACCGCATGCCGGACGACGTCCGGGCGGTCCTCGACAGCGGCATCACGCTCGGCGGCCTCACCGCCATCGCGCTGAACCTCTTCTTCAACGCCTTCACGCGCCGCAAGGCCATGGAGATCGACTGGGAGGACTACGAGGAGGACGCCACCGCGCCGGCCCCGCACATCGCCGCCGCCCCGCGCTGACCGCCCGCACGGCCCGGCCGGGAGGAGGCGCACCCTCCCGGCCGACGCCGCACCCGGCGCGCCGCGCGCCGTGTACCGTACCCGGCGTGCCGGACCTTCGCCGTACCCTGCGCGCCGAGCGCCGTGCCCCGGCGCGCCGTGTGCCATGTGCCGTGAGCTCGTGAGCCCGTAAGCCCGGGTGCGCGAGCCTGCCGCCCGCTGTCTGCCGCCCGCCCTCTGCCGTGTGCCGGATCAGCGGCCGATCGCGTCGTACGGGGGCTCCTCGCCCACCTCGCCGATCAGCTCCCAGAAGTGGTCGACCAGCCGGTGCAGATAGGCGGACCGCTCGGCCGCCACCTCCTTGAGCCGGGCGTCGTCGTTACGGGCCACCAGATGCCCCATGTACCGCTCGGAGAACTCCGCGAACTCGGCGTGCATCGTGCGCAGCGCATCGCCCACCGACGTCTCGTCGACCACCACGATCTCCGCGACCGGAGCCACATGCGCCTTCCAGCGGCCGTCCACGGCCGACCGCAGGTGCCCGGCCAGCTCCTCGCCCCGCCCCATGATCCCGACCAGCTTCCGCAGGGACAGGCCCAGGGCGTCCACCAGGGCCCTGGTCTGCCGGGAGTCACCGTCCCAGCGCCGCGCCGCCTCCGCCGCCCGGTAGGCGGCGGGGTCCATGCCGATCCGGTACGCCAGCCGCTCCGCGCTCAGCTGCCGAGCCAGCCGGTGCTCGGCCAGCGTGCGCGGTTCGACGCCCATCAGTGTCGTCGCGGAGCACCACAGCACATCGGCGAGCGCGAACAGCTGTGGCTCCGTGGGGACATGGGAGCCCTGTTCCCACGCGGTGACCAGGTCGGGGTGGACAGGGACACCGCACGCCGCCATGGAGTGGGCGACCTGGCTGGTGGTCAGGCCCATCCGGGCCCGCGCCGCTCTGGCCTCTGCGGGGGAAAACGGAGCGCTGTACACGAATGAGACACCTCGCTGCACCCGGCGAGCGCAGGGCGCTTGGGGGAGAGGGACCGGTGGACGAACATCCAGGAGCGGGCAGGTTAACAGATCACCAAGTGGTATGAACGGCCACTTTTCCCTTCGATCGAAAGGTGTAGTGGCTCTTGGGCGGTTCAACGGTCGGATGAGTCGGCCTATCCGCTGGCCTATCGAAGGAATCTGTCCGTTAGGCGGATGCTTCCGGCCGGTAGTCGGACGTGGGGCCGCCGGGCCGGCCGGCCGCCTGGGGATCCCTGGACACGCCCTTGCCGCCGCGCCGCTCGCCCTGGACAGTACGTGCATGGCGATCGTCGTACTGGTGGGGACCCTGGACACCAAAGGGCTGGAGTACGGATGGCTGCGCGAGCGGCTGCTGAGGCGAGGAGTCGACGTCCTGGTCGTGGACGCCGGCGTGGCCGGTGAACCGCGGATACCCGCGGACGTCCCGCGCGCCGACGTGGCCAGGGCGGCGGGCGCCGACCTGGAGCGGCTGCGGGCCGAGGGGGACCGTGGCGCTGCCGTCACGGTGATGGCCCGTGGAGCGGCCGAGACGGTGCTGCGGCTGCACCAGGAGGGCCGGCTGCACGCCGTGCTGGCCATCGGCGGCAGCGGCGGTACGTCCATCGCGACACGAGCGATGCGCGCGCTGCCGCTCGGCGTGCCGAAGCTGATGGTCTCCTCGATGGCCTCGGGCGATGTCGCGGCGTACGTGGGCTCCACGGACATCACCATGATGTACAGCGTGGTCGACATCGCCGGGATCAACAGCGTCTCGGCGCCCGTCCTGGCCAACGCCGCCGACGCCGCCGCCGGGATGGCGAAGGGCTTCGCGGCCGCGTCCCGGGCCCTGCTCCCCGCCGACCTCGGCGCGGGCGGCAAGCCGCTGATCGCGGCGAGCATGGCCGGCGTCACCACCCCGGGTGTCGACGCGGCCCGCGAGCGGCTGACCGGGCTCGGCTACGAGGTGCTGGTCTTCCACACCAGTGGCGCCGGCGGGCGGACCCTTGAATCGCTGGCCGGACAGCGGCTGTTCGCCGGCGTCCTGGACCTGACGCTCAGTGAACTCGCCGACGACCACTGCGGTGGCATCCTGACGGCGGGCCCCGACCGGCTCGTCGCCGCCGGACGCCAGGGCATTCCGCAGGTGGTGAGCCTGGGCGCGCTGGACATGGTGAAGTTCGGCCCGCCCGACACCGTTCCCGCCCGGATGCGGGAGCGCCACGTACATGTGCACAACCCCTCCATCACCGTCGTGCGTACGACGGCGCGGGAGTGCGCCGAGCTGGGCCGCCGGGTCGCGGCGAAGCTGCGCGCCGCCACGGGCCCCGCCGCGGTGTGCCTGCCGCTGCGGGGGGTGTCCACGCTGGGGGCGCCGGGTGGGCCGTACCACGATCCGGACGCGGACGGGGCGCTGTTCGACGCGGTGCGGGACGGGCTGCGGGGCAGCGCCGTCGACGTGGTGGAGGTCGACACGCACATCAACGACCCGGCGTTCGGCCGGGCCGCGTCCGACCTGCTGCACGGCATGATCAGCACGGTTCGGACGGCGGCGGACTGCGCGTAGCGTCAGGCCGTGGCGGACCCGGTCACCAGGCCGCGTCGTCCAGCAGCAGCTCCGCCGGCGGCCGGCGCCCGCCGGTGGGGGCCTGCTCGGTCCACATCACCTTGCCGGTCGGGGTGTAGCGGGTGCCCCACCGTTCGGCGAACTGGGAGACGAGGAACAGCCCGCGGCCGCCCTCGTCCGTGGTGGCCGCCCGCCGCAGGTGCGGGGAGGTGCTGCTGCCGTCGGACACCTCGCAGATCAGGCAGCGCTCGTACAGCAGCCGCACATGGATCGGCTCGGAGCCGTAGCGGATGGCGTTGGTGATCAGCTCACTGAGCATCAGCTCGGTGGTGAACCCGACCTCCTCCAGCCCCCACTGCTCCAGCTGCCGGCCGCACGCGGCGCGCACCCGGGCGACGGCCGCCGGATCGGCGGGCACGTCCCAGTCGGCCACGCGGTCGCGGTCCAGCAGGTGGGTGCGGGCCACCAGCAGCGCGATGTCGTCCCGGCGGTGCGGCGGCAGCATGGCGCTGAAGACGGCCTGGCAGGTCTCCTCCGGCGTACGCTCCGGATGGCCGGCCAGTGTGTCGCGCAGCAGGCGCAGGCCGGTCTCCATGTCGCGCTCGCGGTGTTCGACGAGCCCGTCGGTGTAGAGGACCAGCCGGCTGCCCTCGGGCAGGTGCAGTTCGGCCGTCTCGATGGGCAGCCCGCCGAGCCCGAGTGGCGGGTAGACGGGCACCTCGGGGCATTCCACGGTGCCGTCGGGCAGTACGACCGTGGGGGCGAAGTGCCCGGCGGTCGCCACGCTGCACCGGCCGGACACCGGATCGTAGATGGCGTACAGGCAGGTGGCGCCCGTGATCAGGTCCTCGCTGCCGTCGCCGCCCTCCTCCTGGTCGATGCGGGTCACCAGCTCGTCCAGGTGCCCCAGGATCTCGTCCGGCGGCAGGTCCAGGGCGGAGAAGTTGTGCACGGCGGTACGCAGCCGGCCCATGGTCGCGGCGGCGTGCAGCCCGTGGCCCACGACATCGCCCACCACCAGCGCGACCCGGGCGCCGGGCAGCGGGATGACGTCGAACCAGTCACCGCCCACCCCCGCCTGCGCGGGCAGATAGCGGTACGCGATCTCCAGGGCGCCCTGTTCGGGCAGGGTGCGGGGCAGCAGGCTGCGCTGGAGGGTCACGGCCATCGTGTGCTCGCGGGTGAAGCGGCGGGCGTTGTCGATGGCGACGGCCGCGCGCGCGGCCAGCTCCTCCGCGAAGGCGAGATCCTCCTCCTCGAACCGCTCGGGGCGCTCCGAGCGCCAGAAATTCGCCATGCCCAGAACGACACCGCGCGCCTGCAACGGCACCGTGACCAGTGAGTGGATGCCGTACGCCAGGGCCCGGCCCGCCCCCTCGGGGTCCTGCGCCCGCCAGCCGTCAGCCACGTTCAGATCGGGCTCCAGGACCGCGTGACCGCTCTCCAGAGCCGCCGCCATCGGCGTCATCGACACGCCGAACCTGATGAGGTCCCCCACCGGCTGGAGGGGATGGTCCTCGCGGATGCCGCTGACCGCCGTACGGCGCATCTCGGTGTGCAGACCGGTCGGCTCCTCGCCCCGCAGCACGGGGTCCAGCAGCTCCACCGTGACGAAGTCCGCGAACCCCGGAACGGCCACCTCCGACAACTCCTCGGCCGTGCGCACCACGTCCAGCGTCGTCCCGATCCGCACCCCCGCCTCGTACAGCAGCTTCAGCCGCTCCCGGGCCACCTCCGCCACACCCGACAGCGCGCGCAGCTCGGTGGTGTCCCGGAGCGTCACGACGGTGCCGGACGCCCCGCCGTAGGGCGCCGTGGGCCGGGTGTTGAGGGCCAGCAGACGGTCCCCCGCGAGGACCACCTCGTCGGTGACGGCGCGGCCCGAGGCCAGCAGCTCGGCGGCGTTACGGTCCAGGCCCAGGCCGGTGACGGGGCGCCCCTCCGCGTCCGGGGGCAGGTCCAGCAGCCTGCGGGCCTCGTCGTTGGCGAGCGTCAGCCGGCCGTCGTCCCCGATGATGAGCACGCCCTCCCGCGCCGCGTGCAGGACCGCGTCATGGTGTTCGTACATCCGGGTCATCTCGGTGGGGCCGAGGCCGTGCGTCTGCCGGCGCAGCCGCCGGCTCACCAGCGCGGAGCTGCCGACCGCCAGGGCGAGGGCGGCCCCCGCCGAGCCGAGGATGACCGGCAGGTGACGGTTCACCGCCGCCCCGACGTTCTCGATCCCGACCCCGGCGGCCACCATGCCGACCACCGAACCCCGGGCGTCGGTGACGGGGACGACGGCCCGGGCGGCGTCGTTGGGGTGGCCCTCGAAGATCTCCGTGATCGTCGTTCCCCTGGCGGCCGGTTCCACGTCCACGGCGCGCCGGCCGATCAGCGTCGGGTCGTTGTCGGCGACGCGGACGCCGTTCGGCGTCATCACCGAGATGAAGTCCACTCCGGAACCCCGCTGGGCCTTCACCACCGATGGCTGGAGCGCGGCGGTCGGATCGGGCGACGTCAGCGCCGCCACGGTGCCCGGCGCGTCCGCGAAGGACTCCGCGGCGGCCAGCGACCGGTGCTGGGCGTCCTGCTCACCGTCGTACCGCGCCTGGATCGCCAGCCCGATCACGGCGGCGGCGATCAGCAGCACCGCCACGACGATCTGCAGCAGGAGCACCTGGCCGGCGACGGTGCGCACGCCCAGCAGGGAACGCACCGCTTGCCGCGACGGGCGCCGTGGCCCCCCGGGTTCCTTCCCCCCGTGCGGAGTGCTCCCCTCGCGCCCCGGGGACGGGCGGCTCGACGCACGCCTGGTTCGACCGAGACGTCCGCTCATGCCCCATTTCTAGCATTGGTTCCTGTGACCGAGCGACCCGCGGTCGGCCTTGGGCACCGGCACCCGCCGGATCGGCCGAAAGCATGGCGGCGGCGCCACCGCGGCGCTTCTCGGCGCCCTCCTGCTGGTGTTCCGGGGCGAGCCGCGCGTCTCCGTCGCCGCTCCCGGCGAGGGGCTCGCCGAGGGGTTCGGCTCCCTGATCGCCGGGCTCGCCACGGGCGCCCGGGTGGGGGAGCACGACGGGGACACGCTCGCGGAGCTCGCCCTCCACCGGGACGCCGCCGTCACGCGCGGCCGCGCGGTCCTCGGCGAGGCCGATTCCCGGTCCGGGTGAACACAACCGCCGCACCGTCCGTACCAAGCGGTGGACGCGTCCCCCGGTTGCCGTCGGCAGCCGGAGTCCGAACCACCAGCAGGAGCAGTGGAGTTGAGTCACAGGCGCATACCCAAGCGAAAGGCCGTCCTCGCAGGAGCGGGGGCGGTGGGCATTGCCGCGGCGGCGATCCTGCTGCCCAACGCCAATGCTTCGCGGTCCGGACCGCAGCCGGGGCCGGTCACCGCCAGGACCATGAGTGCCGCGTCCGCCGCCCAGGTGGCGGGCCGGCTCGGCGAGTTTCTCGGTGACTCCTACGGCGGGGCGTACTACGACGCGGCCGAGCGGCGGCTCGTGGTCAATGTGGCGGGCGGCGACGAGGCCATGAAGGAGCGGGTGGAGAAGGCGGGCGCGGTCGCCCGCGGCGTACGCAACGGCACCGGTGTGCTGACGTCGGCCGCGCGGACGCTGGCGCGCAAGGCCGGGATTCCCGGCACGGCGTGGGCCGTCGATCCCAGAACGAACCAGGTCCTGGTCACCGCGGATCGTACGGTCACCGGCGAGCGGTGGGACACGCTGGAATCGGCGGTCGAGTCACTGGGCCCGGGCGTGGCCCGCATCCAGAAGTCGAAGGGGGAGTTCACGCCGTTCGTCGACGGCGGAGACGCCATCTTCGGCGGCGGCTCGCGCTGCTCGCTCGGCTTCAACGTGACGACCCGGGACGGGCGGAGCGGGTTCCTCACCGCCGGGCACTGTGCCGCCTCCGCCCGGCAGTGGTCGGACGAGAACGGTACGCCGCTCGGGTCGGTGCGGCAGGCCGTCTTCCCCGGCGCCGGTGACTTCGCCCTCGTCACGTACGACGATCCGGGCGCCGAGGCGCCGAGTGTGGTCGACGTGGGGGGCGGACAGAGGCTGGGGATCCGGCAGGCGGCCGAAGCGGCGGTCGGCCAGCAGGTGTTCCGCATGGGCAGCACCACCGGGCTGCGGGACGGTCAGGTCACCGGCCTGAACGCCACCGTCAACTACCCGGAGGGCACGGTCACCGGGCTCATCCAGACCAACGTCTGCGCCGAGCCCGGTGACAGCGGCGGCTCCCTGTTCACGCGTGAAGGAGACGCGATCGGCCTCACCTCGGGCGGCAGCGGAAACTGCGACGTGGGCGGCGAGACGTTCTTCCAGCCCGTCACCACCGCACTGGCCGAGGTCGGCGCCCGGATCGGCGCCGCCGACCAGGAGGGCGACGCCCAGCCCGCCAACCCCTGACCCGCCCGCCGCCCCCGCCCGGCCCCCCGGCGCCCGGCCCCCACGAACACGGGCGCCGGGAGCCCGGGCGGGGGGGGAGAGACCGGGCAGTGTGAGCCCAGGAGGGGCAAGATCGGCGCCGTGGAACTCGCGCGGGGGACAGAGACCGGGCCGGTGTGAGCCCGGGCGGGGGGAGACCGGCGCCGTGGAGCGAGCTCCGGTTCGGGGAGCCCGGCCCCCCGGCCGGGCTCCCCTAACCGGGCTCCCCGAGCGGGCCCCACCACGCCGGCGCCGGGCCGTCAGACCCGGACCGTGGCCGGTGTCCGCCGGGCCGGCAGCCACCAGTTGGCGCGGCCGAGCAGGGCCATCAGGGCGGGGGCGAGGAGCAGACGGATCACCGTGGCGTCGACGAACACCGCCACGGCCAGGCTCACCCCCACGACCTTCAGCAGCAGCAGACCCGACGCCGCCAGCGCCGCCATGACGACGATGACGACCAGCGCCGACGCCGTGAACAGGCCCGCCGTCTGCTGCACGGCACGTGCCACGGCCTGCCGCGTCGACGCGCCCGCCTCGTGCTCCTCCACGGTCCGCGACAGCAGCAGGACCTCGTAGTCCATCGACAGCCCGAAGGCCACGCACAGCACCAGCACGGGGACGAACGAGTCCGTCACCCCGGTCACCGTGAACCCGCCCAGCCACTCACGCAGGTGGCCCTGCTGGAACACCAGCACCATCACGCCGAACGTGGCGCTCAGGCTCAGCACGTTGAGGGCCAGCGCCTTGATCGGCAGCACGAGGCTGCGCGTGCACCAGCCCAGGACCAGCAGCGTGACCACGGCGATCAGCGACATCGCCGGGACGACCCGCGCACGGATGCTGTCCCGCAGGTCCGCCAGCCACGCCTGGGTGCCGCCGACCAGGGCCGGCACGGGCGAGGACACGGCGCGCACCGCCCGTACCACCTCCACGCCCTCCGAGGTCTCCGGACCGACGTCGGTGATGACGGCCGCCCACACCCCCGCCGCCGAGGCGTACCCGTGGCCCGGCTCCGCCGCCCGCAGGCGCCGGCCGTCCCGGTAGGTGCCCGTCGCCGTCTCCACGCGCGCCACATGCTCCAGCCGGGCGAGGTGCCGGGCGTACCCGTCCAGCGCGCGGGCGCCGCCACGGGCGTCCAGGCCGGGCAGCACCACCTGCACCGGGCTCATCGCGTGGTGGTCGAAGTCCCGGCGCAGCGTGTCCGTGGCGTGGCGCGTCGGCGAGTCGCGCGGCAGCGCCCGGTCGTCGAACGTACCGAACCGGGCACCGCTGAACGGCAGGACCAGCGCGGTCAGCACGACGCCCAGGACCAGCACCACCGGCACCGGGCGCCGCATCACCGCGTACGCGAGCCGGTACCAGCGCCCGCTGTCCGGCGAGGCCCGCAACCCGCGGCGGCGCACCGACAGCGCGTCGATCCGCGGCCCCAGCAGGAGCAGCGCCGCGGGCAGCGCGGTGATCGCGAGCAGCGCGCTGAGCGCCACCACGGCGATGCCGCCGTACGCGATGGACCGCAGCATGCCCAGTGGGAACAGCAGCAGCGCCACCAGGCTGCCGATCACCGTCAGGGCCGAGCACACCACCGTACGGCCCGTGGTGCACACCGTGGCCACCAGCGCCTGGTGAGCGGCCTCGTGCGGGTCCCGCTCCTCGCGGTAGCGCCGCCTCTCCTCCCGGTAGCGGGCCAGTATGAACAGGCTGAAGTCGACGGCCAGCGCGAAACCGAGCGCCGTGGTGAGGTTCAGGGCGATCACCGAGACCGTGGTCAGTCCGGACACGCCGCTGAGCACCGCGGTCGCCCCCACCACGGCAGCCAGCCCCACCAGCAGCGCCAGCCCCGCGGCGACCACGCCGCCGAAGACGACCACGAGGACGCACGCGGTCAGCGGCGCGGCCAGCAGTTCCGTACGCCGCAGATCCAGCCGGCTCTGCCGCTCGATCGCCAGGCCCACCGGCGTGGTGCCGGTCGCGCCCACCCGCAACGGCCCATGACGGCCCGTCAGCTCAGCGAGCAGCGGCTCCACGTCCTTGTGCGCCGTGGCCTGCGTCGTGGCCACCCGCAGTTCCACCAGCGCGGTATGGCCACCACGCCCGCGCAGTGCGGGCGCGCGCCGCGGCCAGTACGAGCGGACGTCCACCACCTTCGGCAGCCGCCGCGCCCGCTCCGCGAGCCGCGTCCCGGCCCGCACCACCGCCGGGTCGTCCACCGAGCCGTCCGTCGTGGCCACCAGCGTGACCGTCGGACTCCCGCCGCCGAACGCCGTGGCCAGCGTGCGTTCGGCGCGCGCCGACTCGGCGCCCGGCGCGGTGGTGCCGCCGTGGTAGAGCTTGTCGCTCACCCCCACGGCCGCGACCCCCGCCGCCAGCAGCACGCACGCGGTCAGCACGAGCGTACGGACGGGGAAGCGCAGCACCAGCCGGGCCAGCGAGTCCAGCGGTTCGGCGGGCAGGAGGCGGCGCCTCATCGCGGCTCCCCGCCCCGGCGGCTGCCCGCACGGGCCACGGTCCGGCCCCCACCGCGCCGGTCGAGCCACTTGTACATGGGTCTCCTCCACGGTCGGCGTCGCCCGGCCCGGGAACGGGTCAACAACCTCGCACACGGCCGCGCGGTGCCGGGCGCGCGGCCCGGCGGGTACGGGCGCGGTGTACTCGTAGGGCGGAAGGAGGGACCGGCGGCGGTTTTCGTTCTCACACTCCGTCGGGCTCCGGGTCGGCCTGGGGGCGGGAGTGGGACAGCGCCCTCGTGTGGATGAACAGGTCCTGCCGCCCGGGTGGCGTGGCGCTGTGCTTGGGCAGCGGCAGCTCGTACTCCACATGGCGGCGGTGGTCCGCCATCTGGCGCTCCACGTTGTAGACGCTGCCGAACTTCCACAGCATGCGGGCGAAGTTCGTCTGCCCGCGCGCGAGGTTGCGGCCCAGCACGCTCATGGCGCCGATGGCGTTGCGCAGACCCAGGTGCTTGCGGTTGAGGACGGCCTGGGTGCGGACCAGCTCCCGGTAGAAGTGCTCCAGGGGAAGCTTGGTGGGCACGACCGCGTGCTGGATGTCGAAGAGCCGGTAGTCACGGGTGGTCAGCTGCCGGGCCTCGGTGTGCCAGATCTCCGTGCCGGGGTACGGCGTCATCACGGTGAGGTGCACGATCTCGGGGACGGACAGGGCGAATTCCCGTACCAGGCGGAACCGGTCCTCGTCCCAGGCCGGGTCGACGATCAGGTTGATCGCCACCATGATGCCCATCCGGCGCGCCCTCTCCAGCGCCTTGAAGTTGTCGTCCGGGCTCACGCGCTTGCGGTAGAGGTCCAGCCCCTCGGCGTCGAGCGCCTCCATCCCCAGGAACATGTAGCGCAGTCCCAGGCGCGCCCAGCGCTCGAAGACCTCCTCGTTGCGCAGCAGGACGTCACTGCGGGTCTCCAGGTAGTACTGCTTGCGAATGCGGCGGCGCTCCAGCTCGGCGGCGATGCCATGGCCGTGCTCGGGCCGGATGAAGGCCACGTCGTCGACGATGAAGACGTTCGGCTCCCGGATCGAGGCCATTTCCTCGGCCGCCGCCTCGGGCGACGCCTTGCGGTAGCTGCGTCCGTAGAACGTCCACGCGGAGCAGAAGGAGCAGTCCCAGGGACAGCCCCGGGTGAACTCGATCGAGGCGCACGGGTCCAGTTCCCCGATGAAGTACCGGTTGCGCTTGCGCATGAGGTCGCGGGCGGGGCGGGGGTGATCGAGGCTGTCCAGCAGCTTGGGGGCCGGTCCCCGGCCGTCCGCGCAGACGACGCCCGGGACGGACGCCAGCCCTCCGTCACGCGCCGCCTCCAGCAGGGGTGCGACGGCCGGTTCGCCTTCCCCTCGGACGATCGCGTCGACCGCGCCGTCGGCCTGTTCCAGTACGTGTTCGGCGATGAACGACACGCTGTGGCCGCCCAGGAAGACGAAGCAGCCCGGGGAGGCGGCCTTGGCCCGCTGGGCGATCTCGATCGCCTCGGGGATGTTGGCCAGGTAGTTCAGCGAGATACCCAGCGCCTCGGGCGCGTACGAGGCCAGCTCCCGGTCGAGCAGGGAGCGCGAGAGGACCTGGAGGTCCACCACGCGTACGTCATGACCGGCGTCCCGCGCCGCGGCGGCCACCCGTTCCAGACCCAGTGGCTCCAGCCGTAGGAAGATCTCCGAGTACATCAGGGCACTCGGGTGAACCAGCATCACGCGCATCTCAGTCTCCAGCCGACGGCGCCACAGGGATCTCTGGGCATCTAGGGGCATCTCAGGGCACTTATGTGAGACATTTCTGCCCCTTTGCCCAGATTTCTTGCTGGAGGCACGCCGCCATGACCCGAAGTAGTGCCCATGGCCGGCTGCCGCGGAGACGGCTTAGGAGGTCACTGCCCCGGTGCGGGGCGTGAGGAGACCAGTACGCCGATCTTGTCGATGCGGTGCTCGGGGTTGCCCCGGTCGTCACGCCAGAAGTTCCCCACCGCGTTGTCCTCGGGCGTGGCGCACGTGGAGAGGGTGATCATCGCCTTGGTGGGCCGCTCACCCGGCTTGCCGGGGACCGCGGCGCGCTGCTCGGCGAGCGAGCGCGCGGAGCGGAAGGAGGTCTTGCGGGTGTCGGTGATCCGGTACTCGTGGACCGTGCCGCCCGCCGTGACGAAGACCGACTCTCCCTCCTTGAGGGAGGGCAGGTCGCGCAGTGGGCCGCCGGAGGAGAGGCGGTGGGCGGTGACGAGGTAATTGCCGGTCGCGCCGGGGCCCACGCCGCCGCGCTCGCCGTAGGGGCTGGCGGCCACGCCCCGGTTCTGGATCCTCGTGCCGGGCCAGTCGTCGGTGGTGCCTTCGTACGGGACGACGCGCAGGTTCGTGACGCCGATGGACGGTATGGCCAGCACGGCGGTCCGCGTGCGGGGCGTTTCGCCGGGGGGCGGCTCGGGGGAGGGGGCGGCGGGCGTGGCCGGCGCGGGCGTGGCGGGAGCCGGCTGGGCGATGACGGCGCCGGTGGCCGTGCCCGACGCGGGCGTGCCCGCGGTGAGTGTGCCCGCGCTGTGTGTGGGCCGCTCGGCCGCGCCGGTGCCGCCGGAGGCGCAGCCGACGAGCACGACGGCGATCACGCCGGCAAGCGCCGCGGAAGCTGCTCGGGTACGGGGCATGGAGGTCCGGATGGGGATGCGGGTGGCCGTTTTCGGTCACAACAGCGTAAACCGGTCAGGTGTTCCCTGGGTACTCTGTTCGACACTCCGTCAACGGCTCAGTACGCCATGTCACATCCCACTCGGGTCGGCGGGACGGGACGGACGCCCGGTGTCCCGCCCCAACGCCGCTCCGGCGACCGCGCGTTGCACGGTACGGCCCTCAACAGCCCGTGCTCCTACCGCCGGGAGGCCGCGCGCCGTGCCGTGCGGCGCTTCAGAGCACGCCGCTCGTCCTCGCTCATCCCGCCCCAGACACCCGCCTCCTGGCCCGACTCCAGCGCCCACTCCAGGCACGCTTCCCGCACGGGGCAGCGGCGGCACACACTTTTGGCTTCCTCCACCTGCAGAAGCGCCGGTCCCGTGCTGCCGATCGGGAAGAAAAGGTCGGGATCCTCGTCCCGGCACAATGCGCGCAGACGCCAGTCACTCATGGAATTCTCCCGGTTCGTCGAATGGTTCGCCCTTCCCGGGTCGCCGCAAGGAGACGGGCTGAAACCGGTTCTCACAAGGCGATCACATCTCCCTGCCCCCGCCCGGCCGCCCCGCCACCCGCAGTCGTACGGGCGCGACGGCCGCCGGTTCCGGCAGGCGCAACCCCTCCCGGCCGGGCGTGAGCGAGCCGAGGACGCTCGCGTGCCGGGCGCCGGTGCAGGCCGCGACCGTGCCGGCGATCCCATGGACGGTCAGGAACCCGAGCACCGCGAACGCGTACGCCTCCTTGGCGGCCGGCGGCAGTCCCAGGTCGTCGGAGCCGTACAGCGGGATGCCGCCGAGTTCCCCCCGGAGCATGGCCATCAGCGCCGGGTTGCGGGTGCCGCCGCCCGAGGCGATGACCTCGGTGGCCCGCACCGAGCGGGCGGCGTCCGCCACGGTGACGGCGGTGAGCCGGGTGACGGTGGCGACCACGTCCTCGGCGGGAAGCGTCTCGTGCCCGGCCAGAGCGGCCAGCAGGTACGGCAGGTGGAACAGCTCCTTGCCCGTCGTCCTGGGCGGCGGCTGGGCGTAGTACGGGTCGTCGAGGAGCCGGCGCAGCAGGGCCTCGTCGACCCGCCCCCGGGCGGCGAGGGCACCGTCCTCGTCGTACGCGAGCCGGCCGCCGGTGAAGTGGCGCACGGCCGCGTCGATCAGGGCGTTCCCGGGCCCGGTGTCGAACGCGGCCGGTGGCCCCGCCCGCCCGGCCGCCGTGATGTTGGCGATGCCGCCGAGGTTCAGCGCGACGGGTCTGCCCGGGCGCCCGCGCAGCCACAGGACGTCCACGAGCGCGACCAGCGGTGCGCCCTGGCCGCCCGCGGCGACATCACGGCCGCGCAAGCCGGACACGACCGCCCGCCCGGTCGCCTCGGCGATCCAGGCCGGGTCGCCGAGCTGGAGGGTTCCGTGCACGCTGCCGTTCTCGGACCAGTGGTAGACGGTCTGCCCGTGGGAGGTGATCAGGTCGGCGCGGCCCTCGCACAGCTCCTCATCGGCCCGGACGGCCAGGGACGCGAACGCCTGGCCGATACGGGTGTCGAGGCGGCACACCTCCCTCATGGTGGTCCGCGCCGGCGGCAGCGCGGCGGCCAGCGCGGCCCGCAGTTCGCCGGGGTAGGGAGCGCTGACCATGCCCAGCGGCGTCAGCACCAGGGTGTCCCCGTCGAGCGTCAGATCGGCCGCGGCGGCGTCGACCGCGTCGTACGACGTGCCCGACATCATCCCGATCACCCGCACCCGCGCCCCACCTCCCGCCTCCTCAGTCCCGCAGGGCGCGGCGGTGGTCGTCGCCGCGCAGTGTGGCCAGGGCCAGCGCGCTGATCACGCAGGTGGCCGCCACGTAGAACGCGGGGATGTCGATACTGCCGGTCCGCCTGGTCATCTCGGTGATGATGAGGCCCGCGCAGCCCGAGAACACCGCGTTCGACAGCGCGTACGCCAGGCCCAGGCCCGTGTAGCGGACCCGGGTGGGGAACATCTCGGCGAGCATCGCGGGGCCCGGGCCCGCCATCAGACCGACGACCGCGCCCGCGCCGCACACCGCGAGGCCCTTGGCGGCCGTCGGGGCGGAGGCGTCCTGCAACAGGTTCAGCAGCGGGAACGCCGACACCGCCGCCACCACCGCACCGGACACCATCACCGCGCGCCGCCCCACCCGGTCGCTCAGCGCGCCCGCGGGCAGGATCGCCGCCGCGAACCCCAGGTTGGCCAGGACGGTCGCGATCAGTGCCTGCTGGAACGTCGCGTCGAGAACGCTCTGGAGGTACGACGGCAGGACGACCAGGAAGGTGTAACCGGCCGCCGACCAGCCCATGAGCCGGCCGGCACCGAGCGCGATCGCCCTGACCACCTCGGGTACGGGAGCGGCGACCGGTTCCCGCCGCCGGCGGCGGAAGGACGGCGTCTCCTCCAGCCGCAGCCGCAGCCACAGGGCGCCGAGCCCCATGGGCAGGGTCAGCAGGAACGGCAGCCGCCAGCCCCACGACCCGAGTTGCGCCTCGGTCAGTACGGTGGCGAGCGCGGCCGCCATCCCGGCGCCGGCCAGCAGGCCGAGCGCCACGGTGAACGACTGCCACGCCCCGTACAGCCCGCGCCTGCCCGGCGGCGCGAACTCGGTCATGAGGGAGACCGCGCCGCCGAACTCCCCTCCCGCCGACAGCCCCTGGACGATCCGCAGCAGCGTCAGCAGCCAGGGCGCGGCGGCGCCCAGCGTGGCGTACGTCGGCAGCAGCCCGATCAGTGTGGTGGCGGCCGTCATGAGCAGGACCACCGCGATCAGCGTGGGGCGCCGCCCGACACGGTCGCCGACCCGGCCGAAGAGCGCCGCGCCGACCGGCCGGAAGAAGAACGCCAGGGCGAACGACGCGTACGTCTTGATGAGCGCCTCGGCGGCGCTTCCGCCCTGCGGGGTGAAGAAGTTGGCGGCGATGACCGTGGCGAAGTATCCGTAGACGCCGAACTCGTACCACTCGATGAAGTTGCCCACCGACCCCGCCACCAGCGCTCTGCGCGAGCGGAGCGGCGCGGGACGCCCGGCCGGTCCGGATGGTCCCGCTGGTCCGGCCGCTTCGTCGGCGGGGCCGTGCACGGAGGTCGTCATGCGGTGCCCTTTCCGATGGCCGCGGGTATCCCTGCGCTTCCCTTCCCCCTTCCCCCTTCCCCCTTCCCTTCGGTGATTCTCACCGCCGTGAGCGGGGGAGCGGCAACGCCAACGGGAGCCGCTCGGGGGAGCGGCTCCCGTTGTGAAGGCGGCCCGCCAGGGCTGGGCCCGTCATGTGCCGTTGGTCGCGTCGGGCTCTCTCTGGCGGCGCAGCAGGGCCGAACCGGCCAGGCCCGCCGCGAGCGCGGCACACGTCACCGCCACGGCGCTCGCCCAGGCGAACGACTCACCGAGGCTGCTCTTCAGCAGGTCGAGGGTGCTGTCACCCACCACCGCGTGCAGCGCGACCACACCGATCGCCGTCGCGCCCGCGGCCGCCCACACCCGTACCGTGTCCCGCGCCCCCAGCCACAGACCCAGCACCAGGCAGAGCAGGGTGACGGCGAGGGCCATGCTGTCCGCGTTCCCGCCGGCCCGCAGGCCCGCGAAGTCCGTGGGCAGGTGGATGAGACCGCAGACGAACAGCGCGACCGCCGCGGGCCACCGCAGAGCCGACCGCAGAGCCGAGGAGGCCGTCTCGGGGGCCGGCTCGTCCACGACGGGCGTCGCGTCGAGTGACGGAGTGACCGAAGCGGACCTCGGCGGGCGGACGTTGGGGTTCTCGGGTACGGCCAGGCCGCTCGTGCCCGGCTTCTTCGCCGGACCGGACGCCGGACCGGGCGCCGGGCCAGCCGCCGGATTGGCCGCCGAGCCGGCCGCCCGGTTGGCCGCCGGGTTGGCCGTCGCCGCTCCCGCCGTCGCCGCCGGGCTGGTTTCGCCGCCGGTACCGAGGATGCTCACCAGCTCGGCGACATCCTCGATCGGCCGGCCGACGGCCGCCGCACGCAGCGCCGTATCGGCCTCGTCGAGCGGATGACCCGCGTCGTTGAGCATGGCGACCAGCTGCCGGACCTCCTCCAGGGGGCGTACGACCGCGGCCGCGCGCAGCGCCTCGTCGGCGGGGCTGGAGACGGCTCCGGTGCGCTTGAGCAGGCTCACCAGCGCGGCGACCTCCTCCAGCGGCCGGTAGGTGGCCGCCGTCCACAGCAGTGTCCGTATGGGCTCGTCGCTCCCGTCGGGATCGCCGGAACCCGCCTTCGCCGACTCGGCCAGGGCGGCTTCGACGGCCGCGAGATCCGCCTGCATGGCGTCGGTGACTTTCGCGGCGCCCTCGGCTCGGGTGGTCTCTGCCGGCTTCGCCGCGTCCGGCGCCTCGGCCGCTTCGGTCGCCTCCGCTGTCTGCGGGGAGGCCTGCGTGGACACCTGCGGGGCCGTCTGCGGGGCGGCGTCGGCGGGGGCTGCGGCGCCGGTGGGCCGGTCGTCCGCGTGCGCGGGCGCGGCGGGTTGGGCCGCACCGAATGGCGTCGCCTCGGCGTGTGCCGCCTCCGCGCGCGCGGCGTCGAAGGGCGTGCCGTTGGCCGGTGTGGCCACCGTGCGCGGGTCCTCGGCGCGCGGCTCGTCCGCGCGCGGGTGACCGGACGCGGGGTGATCCGGGCGCGGTTCGTACACATGTGCGCCGGACGTCCGTGCGTACACCGGATCGGCGGGCGCGGTGGGCGCGGCGGGCGCGGTAGAGGCACTGGTGGCGCCCGCGCGCGGGTCGTCCGCCCGTGCGTACGCGTGGCGCGTGGCGTCGGTGGGCGCGGGCGCCGCTTCGGGGCGCGCCGATTCAGGACGCCCGGCATCCGTGTACGCGCCGCCGGGCGCGGTACTCGCGGAAGCGGTCAGATAAGGCGCCGTCCCGAAGGCCGGGGCCTCGGTGTGCCCGGCATCGACGGGCGGCGTGTCGACGGGCGCCGCGCCGCGACGCGCCGCGTCACGGTAGGCGGCGTCCCGGTACGCGGTAACGCCGTTCTCGGCGTCATCGTAGGGGGTGTCGGGCGGCTTCGACCGTTCAGCGTCCGCCACCGCGGGGGGAGTTGTGGGGTCGTCGGTTGTCATGGCGTGGCTCCGTTCGCCGGACTCCGGTGAGGCACACACCGTGTCGGTCGTCGTGCGCCACTGGGGCGCGCGGTTTGCACCATCTAAGGGGCAAGCCGGGCAATTGCGCCATCCGGGAAGGGCGTACGGGGGACCCGGCGAGCCCACCGGGGTCAGGAAGGCGAGAAAAGGTCAGGAACGGCCAGGAGATTGAAGTTTGTACCGCAATGTTTCATTTTCGCCATTTGCGAGCTGTGTCGGTCTGCGGTCAACTGGAAGAGCAAGAAGGAGTTCCTTCCGCACAAAAGGGGATGGTGGCATGACCTCAACCGAGCCTGTGGTCCAGGACCGGACGAAGGTTCTGGACACCGACATCGAATCAGTCCTCAACCCTGGCGAGGCCGAAGGGTTCTACCGGGACAGCCGCGAGTGCGCGGTCCTGGCTCTGGAGGCGGGTGCCGGCAAGTTGCTGCTGTCGCCTCCGACGCCCCGGCCGAAGAAGGGCTGAGGGAGAACCGAATGGAGCAGCCCGACACCTCAACCCGTTTGACGGGCGCGGTGCGGGACCTCGCTTCCCACGTGGTCTCCGCTCTCACGAGCGGGGACCACGCCGGGGTGTCCGCCCTCACGGCGGGCACCCCGGCGGACGACGACCTCGGCCTCGCCGCGGTACGCGTCCTGGGAGCCGACGTCCTGCTGCCGAGCGTCCTTCTGCGCCGCCCTCCCGCCCCCCAGGAGCTGGCGGTCTTCGAGAAGGCGGTCATCGCCTTCCCACCCGCCCCCGACGCCTCGGTCACCTCGCGCTGGACGCACTGGGCGATGGTCCGCACCCTGCGCGACCTGGGCACGTCCGCCATCACGCCGTCCCCGGACGACGCCGAACCGGACGCGGCCTGGCTGGACGAGGTCCCCTGGCAGGTCCTGACCCACCAACTGGCCCTGCTGGCCGCGCTCGCCGTGCCCAGAGCCGACCACGCGGCCGGCGCCACGGCCGACCACGCCGCCGGCAACACGGCCGACCGCACGGCCGGCAACGCGCCCAGCAGCGTGGCCGACAGCGCCGTCGCCCGGGCCGCGGAACGCCGCACCGTCGACGTCGCCCGCGGTTTCGTACGGGCGGTACGGCGCCGGGGCTGGCTCCAGGCCGCCGGAGCCGGACGCTGGCTCGCCGCGCTCGACGACGTACCCGAGACGCTCGGCCTCGACGCGGGGCTGGAGTTCGTGGCACACATGGGCGGCGACGACCCGCGCGTGGCGCTGCACCTGCACGCGGCACGGCTGTTGCGGACCGGAGCCCCGGCGTGACGGCGACCGACGTCCAGCGGGTGGCCGAGGCGGCGCTGCGCTGGGTGTCCGAGCACCGCGACGGCTTCCGGCTCGGCGACGACGCCCTCGCGCCCGACACGGACGTCAACATGTCCTGGAAGCCCCTGGGCGAACTGGCCCAGACATGCGTCTGCGTCCGCCGCCACACCCGCCCCGGGTCGTTCCTCCACGACACGGCCACCGACCTGCTGGGCCACGCGTGGCACGAGACCCGTGACGGGGCACTCTTCCTCGACCTCCAGCGCCTGGAACCGTCCGCGACGTACCCCTTGGAGGTGTACGCCGCGTTCGCCTCGGACGGTTTGCGGTACGCCCCGTACGAGAAGTTCGTCGCCACCGTCGTACGCACCCGTGGCTGGCGCACCACGGAACAGCAGCCCAACCGGCGGCTCGGCATCCTCAACACCGAGCGGCGTTCCGGCTTCACACCCCACGACGCGACGCCCGTGGCGCTGCGCCGCACGTGGCTGGGGAACCTGCCCGAGCCGTGGACGTTCGAGAAGACGGCCGGGTACACGCTCACCCACGTGGTGTTCCACCTCACCGACTGGGGCCACGACGTGCGCGCCGTACCGGAGGACATCGCGACCTACCTGGACACATGGCTCCCGCCCTGGATCGACAGCTGCGTGGAGGCCCAGCAGTGGGACCTGTGCTGCGAGTTGCTGGCCGTCGCGGCCAGCCTCCCGCAGCCCCCGCCCCCGGTGACCATCGACGACGCCTGGACCGCGCTGGCGCTGGCGCAGGACGCCTCCGGCGCCCTGACGGAGATCGGCCGGGGCCCGCGCGGAGAGGACGTTCCCCTGGTCTTCGTCAACTGCTACCACTCCACGCTGGTCGCGGCCTTCGCCGCCACCCTGACCGCCGCCCGCCGTGGCGACGAGACGCGCCAAGGAGCGCCGGCATGACGAGCACCCGCCTCATCCACACCGTCGGCGTGGGCGCCATCGAGTGGCTGTACGCGCACCGCGACGGGTTCCGGCTGGAGCCGGACGTCGACCCGGAGATCGGGTTCCTGGAGCGCTTCAAGCCGGTCGGCGAACTGGCGGTCATCTGCAAGGTCCTCTTCCGCGAAGGGGTGGCCGGATCCCGCCAGGCCGACCTCGCCCGCAAGCTGCTCGACCACGCGTGGCGCGAGGTGCTGGACGGCGGCCGGATGCTGGTACGCGGCCAGCGCACCGAGCCGACCTCGCCCATCCCCTTCGAGGTGTACGTCCCCTTCAAGGAACTGGGCTACCAGCAGCCCGAGCTGGAGGGGCTGGTCCGGCTCAACCACCGGCTCACCAGCTGGGCGGCCGGAGAGGTGCTGCCCGTCAGGCGGCTGGGCCTCAGCGCGTTCGAGCGCCGCTTCGGGCTGCCGCCCAGCCTGCCCGAGGACGAGGCGGCACGCCGCACCTGGCTAGCCCGGACACCCGAGCCATGGACGGTGGGCACCCACACCGCGTACGACATCACCCACACCGTCTTCCACCTCACCGACTGGGGCGAGAACCCCGGCGGCCTGCCGCCCGCCATCGCCGACCACCTCGCCCTGTGGCTGCCGGCCTGGCTGGACGACTGGCTCGACCTGGAGCGCTGGGACCTGCTCGGTGAACTGCTCGTGGTCGACGCCTGCCTGCCCCGCCCCACGCTCGACGAACGCGCCTGGGTAGGGTTCGCCGCCGCCCAGCAGCCGGACGGCGCGATGCCCGCGCTGGGGCCCATGCCGGAAGGCGACCCCGAGGACGTCTTCGACATCGTGTACCACCCCACCCTGGTGGCCGCCTTCGCCTCCGTACTGGCCACGTCCCGCGCCCTGTCGCAACTGTCCGCCGGGGCGCCCGCGTGACCGCGCGGAGTCAGGAGGCGTCCGCATGACCGCTCAGGACGCGGAGACAACGCGGCTCGACCAGGCCGTACGGGCGGTCGACGCCCCCGACGTCGTCTTCGCCGTCTCGACGCACGGCCGCCGCACCGTCCGCTGCGGCGGTACCGCGCCGCCCCCGCCCGTGCCGCGCGACCGCCTGCGGTACGAGATCGGCTCGGCCACCAAGACCTTCACCGGCCTGCTGCTCGCCGACCTGATCCACCGCGGCACAGTGCGCGGCACCGACCCCGCCGCCTCTCTCCTCGACCCGGCCCGCCCGCCCGGCCGCCGCCCCGCCACGCTCACGCACCTGATCACCCACACCTCCGGATTGCCCCCGCTGCCCGCCGACTTCTACCCCCAGGCGCTGCCCCGCTGGTACACCAACCCCTACGCCCACTACCCGCCCGAGCGGGTCGTGCGCGCCTTCCTCCGCGCCCGTCCGCGCCACCGGCCCGGCACCCGCTGGCGCTACTCCAACTTCGGGGTCGCCGTCCTCGGGCACACCCTGGCGGCGGCCACCGCCACCCCCTGGGAGCGGCTCCTCACCCACCGCGTACTGCACCCCCTCGGGCTGCACGGCACCGCACTGCGCCCCGCCGGGCCCGACCGCGACGCCACCGGTCACCGGGCGGACGGCACCACCCCCACCCCACCGCTGCGCATCGGCGGCTTCCAGGCGGCCGGCGCGGTCCGGGCAACCGTGCACGACCTGCTCACCTTCCTGGAGGCGCATCTGGCCCCGGAGGGCTCACCGCTGGCCGCCGCGCTGCGGGAGGTGCGCCGCCCGGTCCTGCGCCGCGGCCTCGGCCACCGGCACACGCACACCCTGACGTGGTTCCGGCACCCGGCGCAGGACGGAACGATGTACTTCCACACCGGCGCCACCAGCGGCCAGTTGGCCTTCCTCGGGTTCCGCCCCGACACGGGCACCGCCCTCGTGGCCCTCGCCACCCGCCGCTACCGCCGCGACGACGCGCTCATCCCCACCGCTTACGCGCTGCTCAGCTCATCGGAGGACCACCCATGCTGACGACCGATTACGTCCCCGGCACCCCGAACTGGATCGACCTCGGCGCCCCCGACATCGACGCCGCCGTCGCCTTCTACTCCGGCGTCTTCGGCTGGACGTTCCAGTCGGCCGGTCCCGACGCCGGCGGCTACGGCTTCTTCCAGCGTGACGGCGGCACCGTGGCCGCCATCGGCCCGCTGACCGAGGAGGGCGCGAGCCCCGCCTGGACGCCGTACTTCCACACCCGCGACGCCGACGCGACCACCAAGGCGGTGGAACAGGCCGGAGGTTCGGTACGCGTCCCGCCGATGGACGTCTTCACCGCCGGGCGGATGGCCGCCTTCACCGATCCGGCCGGCGCCGACTTCGCCGTGTGGCAGCCCGGCACCACCAAGGGCCTGGACACCGTCATGGAACCGGCCACACTGTGCTGGACGGAGCTGTACACCACCGACGCGGCGGCCGCCAAGGAGTTCTACCGCACCGTCTTCTCCTGGACGTTCGAGGACATGGACATGGGCGGCGGCATGATCTACTCCGTCGTCTCCTCGCCCGGCGGCGGCAAGGGCGACGACACCGGGCAGGGCGGCATCATGGAACTGCCCCAGGAGAACCGCGCGGCCGGCTCCGACTCCGAGTGGCACCCGTACTTCGGCACGAACGACTGCGACGCCACCTTCAACGCCGCCGTCGAAGGCGGCGCCACGACCCTGGTCCCGCCGACCGACGCACCGGGCGTCGGCCGGCTCGCGATGCTGAAGGACCCGGCGGGCGCCACCTTCGCCCTCATCGAGGGCGACCCGTCCCTCACGTGACGACGCGTGGCCCAGCTCCTGCGGAAGACTGGCCCTGGCCGCCCCGCTGCGCCCTCACCAGCACCTGGCCGGCGTCCGAGCGGTAGTAGAGCACCGACCGCCCGGCACGCCGGCGCCGCACCAGCCCGGCGTCCAGCAGCACCCGCAGATGGCGGCCCACCGACCCCAGGCCCTGCCCGGTCAGCGCCACCAGCTGCGTCGTGCTCTTCGGCGTGGCCAGCAGAACCAGCACACCTGCCCGCGCCGGACCCAGCAGGGCGGCCAGCGCCTCGGGCGTGGCCGTCCGGCCGCCGTCCGCCAGCGCGCCCGCGCACGGGTACACCACGGCGTACCGGTGTGGGGCGTCCCAGGAGACCCAGGACTGACGGGGCGTGACGGGCACGAACATCAGCCGTGCCCCGGAGATCTCACGCGGCGGGTAGTCGTACGTGTTGATCTGGAGGCGGTTGCCGCCCAGCCACCGCATACCGGGACGCATGTCGTCCAGGGCGCCCGCCCAGCCGTCCTGGCCCAGCCGCGCCGTCCGCGCCACGACATCGGCCTCGATGATCCGGCGCCGTCGCGGCCAGTGCGGCAGGACCGTGCGTGTCCACACCCACTCCAGCAGCTCCGCCGTCCGCTGCGGCAGGTCGTCGCGGTGCAGCCGGGCCGGCAGCGGCCCGCCCAGCGACACGGTCAGATCCTCGCGGGCGGCGCCGGGTGGCCACGTACGGACGCGCTCCACCTCCTCCTCGAAGACGTCCTCGCCCTCGCCGCCGGGCGTGGGCGTCAGGAAGTCCGCGTTCCAGGTGCGCCCGAGAGCCGCCCGTACGAGCAGCGCGGTGACCGGGTCGCCCGCCAGCCGCTCCCGGTAGGCGGGCACGTGGGCGTCGAGCCAGGCGCGCTCACCGGGGTGGGCGGCCATGCCCCGCTCCAGGACCTTCAGACAGGCGATGGTCTCCGCCAGCGGTGAGACCACGAACCGGCTCCCGGCGAGCGTGTCCGCGTTGACCTGCCACCAGCCCATGCCGTACCCCCCGCCGCGTCACGACGTTTCGCGTCCGCGCGAAACAGTAACGCCCCTGCCCTGCGCCCTTTGAGACTCCGGTCATGCGCACCTACAGCGACCTGTTCCGTACACCGGAGTTCACCCCGCTCTTCCTGCTGTCCACCGGGCAGGTGGCCGCCCAGACCGTGAGCGGGCTCGCCCTGAGCACCCTGGTCCACCGGGCGACCGGCTCCGCCCTGCTGTCCGCCCTCGCCATGTTCGGCCCCGCGCTCGCCCAGGTCGTCGGCGCGACGACGCTGCTGTCGGCGGCCGACCGGCTCCCGCCGCGCGCCGCGACGGCCGCACTGGCGCTCCTCTTCGGGGCGGGCACCGCCTTACAGGCGGTCCCCGGCCTGCCCGTGTGGGCCGTCTTCGCCGTGCTGCTGTTCCTCGGCGTGCCGGCGGCGGTGGGCGGCGGGGTGCGCTACGGGCTGCTCAACGAGATCGTCGCCAAGGACGGGTACCTGCTCGGGCGGTCGCTGCTCAACATGTCCGTGGGCGTCACGCAGATCTGCGGATTCGCCCTGGGCGGTGTGCTGATCAGCCTGCTCTCGCCGCGCGGCGCGCTGCTCGCCGGGGCCGCGCTGTACGCAGCCGCCGCGGCCACCGCCCGGTTCGGGCTGACCCGCCGTCCGCCCCGCGCCAGCGGGCGGGCCTCCGTCGCCACGACCTGGCGCGGCAACGCCCGCCTCTGGTCCGCCGGGCCCCGCCGGTACGTCTACCTCGCCCTGTGGGTGCCCAACGGGCTGATCGTCGGCTGCGAGTCCCTCTTCGTCCCGTACGCCCCCGAGGCCGCAGGACCGCTCTTCGCCTTCGCGGCGCTCGGCATGCTCGGCGGCGACATCCTGGCCGGGCGGTTCCTGCCACGGCGGTGGCGGCCGCGCCTCGCCGTCCCGCTGCTGTGGCTGCTCGCCGCGCCGTACCTGCTCTTCGCGCTGCGGCCCGCGCTGCCGGCGGCGCTGGCGGCCGTCACGCTCGCCTCGCTCGGCTACTCGGCGAGCCTGCTGCTCCAGGAGCGCCTCATGGCCCTGACACCGGACGAGCTGAGCGGGCACGCCCTGGGGCTGCACAGCTCCGGCATGCTCACCATGCAGGGCGTGGGGGCCGCCCTCGCCGGGGCCGTCGCGGAGTTCACCTCGCCGTCGACGGCGATCGCCGTCATGGCCGCCGTCTCCCTGCTCGTCACCTCGGTCCTGGCGCCCGGCCTGCGGCCCGGCGGCCGGCACGCCCCCTGCCCGGAAGTCCGCCGCCCCCAGGCCCGCCGCCCGTGAGCCGGCCGTCCGTCAACCGGCCGTCCGCGAGGCCGCCGGTGGGTGCGCCGGTGGGTGCGCCGGTAGGCGCGTGGACGGATCGCGCGGGGGCCAATGCCGCGCCCGCGCACCTCAGTTGATTGTATGAGTAGTTTTTGTCGTGCTTTCGGACGGCGGCGGCCAGGACATCCACAGGGAGGAAGTGAGGACACCGCTGGAGGAGGCCGCATGGTGGAGGTCGAGCGACTGCTCGCCGATTGCCTTCAGGACGCGCGAGCCGGCTCCCTGGGCGCCCTGCCCATGGTCGCGGAGGGCTCCGCGTACGAGGCCGCCCGCCACACCTTTCTCGCCGCGGGACTGCGTGCGCTGCGGGACGACCTGCCGGAGACCGGCTGGGTACAGCTCAACCTGGCGCCGTGGCAGGGGGCCTGGCCCGCCCTCTACCGCCGGCTCACCGAGGCCGCCCACGAACTCACCGGCTCCGGACTGGCGCGTGACTTCTTCTTCATGCACAAACCGCCCGGCCTGCGCGTCCGGTTCCACGCGGCCCGGCCGGCCGACGCCGGCACCCTGCGCGACGAACTCGTCCGCCGGTTCGACCAGGGGGACGGCGCGTGGACCCGCCCCACGGTGGGCGTGTACGAGCCGGAGACCTACCTCTTCGGCGGACCGCGCTCCATGCCCCTGGTGCACGCCCTGTTCACCGCCGACTCGCTGGCGTGGCTGGACCACCACACCGCCCAGGACCGGGGCACCCTCCCCGCGGACTGGCGGGTCTCCCTCACCCTGCTGCGCGCGCTCCTGGACGGGCTGGGCATCGTGGGCTGGGAGCACCGGGGCGTCTGGCAGGTCGTACGGGAGGACACCGGGCGCCGTCTCGTCGAGGGGCTGCGGGGCCCGTCCAGGCAGCGGGCGGCCACCGGTATCCGCGCGTACTGGGACCTGTCGTGCGAGGAGCAGCTCGACGCCTTGCCGGAGGCGTGGCGCGGCCGGCTGCGGGCGCACCAGGACGCCGTTCACCGGGCCGCGACGCGCTGGCGCACCGGCTACTTCGAGGCGGGCGACGCCGTGGTCGGCCCGCGCCGGGCCGCCGCCCACTACGCGATCTTCCACTGGAACCGCGCCCGGTTCTCCCTGGCCCGGCAGAGCCTGCTGACCGAGGCGCTGGCGGAGGCGCCGGGGGAGGCGCCGGGGGAGGCCCGGGGGGAGGCGTCGGGGGAGAGCCGGGGCGAGGCGGCGGGCCTCGCCCGGGCGGAGGACCGGGCGGAGGACCGGGGCGAGGCGGCGGGCCCGGCCCGGGCGGAGGACCGGGCGGGGGACCGGGCCGGGGCTCGGGCCGACGAGGGGGCGTGCTGACGTGGCGGACGACGTGACCCCCTGCGTGACCGTGCTGCTGCGCGTCGCCGGTATGCCGTGCGACGCCTGGACCGGCGCGGCCGACCCCGCCCTGTTCGACCGGATCGCGGGCCATGCCGGGACGGCGGACGGGCACGCCGCCCGCGCGCGGGCGCTGGCCGAGCGGCTCGGCGAGCGCGTCGTGCCCCACCCCCTGCTGGCCGACACCGACCGCGGAGCCGTACTGGCGCTGCGCAGGCGCCTGCACGCCGGAACGGCGCCGGGGACGGCGGACCTCGCGCTCCTGGACCGGCTGCCCGCCGTCCCCGCGGACCTGGCGGACGACGCCCGGGCACTGTGCCGCGCGGCCGACCGCGCCGCCACCGAAGAGGCCGCGCTGCGGCGCGCGGTCGCGGCCGGACACGAGCGGGCGGCCGCACGCGGCTGGGCGCTGGCCCGCACCAGCCCGGTCCTGCGCGACCTCCTCGACGGTGCCGCCCCCGGGCTCGTCGCGGACGTCGAACAGCGCCTGGCCGGCGGCGAGTCCTGGAGCGGCAGGCGGCTGCGCAAGCGGGCGGCGTACATCTGGCGCGTCGTGGGCCGGGCGGCGGCGAAGACCACGCCCAGGGGATGGGCCGGTCAGCTGGCCCTCGCTCCGCTCCGTACGGACGCGCCCGGCGCGCTGCTGATCACCCCCGGCACCGCGCTCGGCGCCCTCGCGGCCGCCGGCACGGAGAACGTCCACCTCATCCGCACCCGGCCCCCCGGACCTCCCGACCTGCGCACCGCCGACGCCGCCACCCTGCTGGCGACCGCGCCCCTGCACGTCACCGAGCCGGTGCGGGAAGAGCCCGGGGACGCGGCCGGGAAGATCCGCTGCTACGTGGTCGACCCGCGCGCACCCGGCAGGCTCCGCCAGATCGTCCTGCGCCGCACCCGCCCCCTGGAGACCGTCCTCGGCCTGCTCGCCGACGGGCCGTGCCCGCTGGGGCGCCTGGAGAAGACGCTGCTCGGGATGGCGGCGGGCACGGGCGGGACGAAGGCGCCCGACCCCGCCGTCCTGCGCGGCTTCCTCCAGCACCTGCTCACCCTGGGCGTCCTCCAGGTGTGCACGGCACCCAGGCTGCGCCGCAGCACCTGGACGCCGCCCGAGGGCGTCACGGCGCACGGCACCCTGCCGAGCCCGCTGAGCCCGGCGGACGGCGACCCCGGCGGCTGGTTCCTCGACACGTACCGCACCCTGACCGGCGCGGTGTCCACGGCGGCGGCCGATCGCGTACAGCGGGGCCTGCGCGTCGCGGCCAGGATCGCCGCCCTGCGCGACGCCGACGCCGACGACCGCCCCCTGATCCCCGCACAGCTCCCGCCCGAACTCGCCGCCATCACGGCAGAGCCGCGCCCCGTCAGCGAGATCCTCGCCGACCTGCTCCCCGCCGCGGACGGCCGGCCGCGCGCCACCGCCACGCCCCGGCGGTACGGGGGCTGGCCCGAGCCCTCCACTCCCGGTTCCGGCTACGCGCGGCTGCTGGAATGGCTCGCCGCCCGCGCCCGCTCCGGGGACGAACAGGTCGACGTCAACGACGCCCTGCTGGACGCCCTCGGCGCCCCACCGGCTGATGAGGCCCTGCCCGCCTGGCCGTTGGACTGCCTGCTGCGCCCGCTTCCCGGCCCGGGCGGGCCGGTGGCCGTGCTGGAGACCGCGTCGGCCGCGGGCGTGCTCGACGCCCGGTTCGCCGACGGCCTGCGGGCGCTCTACGGGGCCGGCGGCCACGGCAGCGGCCCTGGTTACGGCTACGGTTACGGCTATGGCTATGGCAACGCCGACGCCCACCGCGCCTTCCTGGCGGCCGTCGAGCGGCGTACCGGCGTCCGGTTCGTCGAACTGCTGGTGCCGCCGCTCGCCGAGCGGGCCGCCAACGCCGTACGCCGCCCGGTGACCACCGGCTGGTGGACCGGGGACCCGGACCCCACGCCGTACTACGGGCCGTCGGGCGCGCAGGCGCGCTACCTCCCGCTGGACCGGATCACCGTGCGCCGCAGCGGTGGACGTATCGTCGCCGAGGCCGACGGCCGCCGCGTCATCCCCGTCCACCACGCCACGCGCGCCCCCGCCCCGCCCTACGACCTGCTCGTACGGGTCCTGCTCGCCGCCGGTCACCCCGCCGCCTCCTGCCTCGTACGCCTGGACGGCCTGGACGGCGCGCTGCCCGGCCACACCCGGCTGCCCCGGCTGACCGCCGGAGGGGAACTGGTCATCGCCCCCGCCACCTGGCGGCTCGACCGGGCGCGGCTCTGGCGGTCCGGCGACGACGCCCTGACCAAGGCCCGCACCCTCGCACTGCTGCGGCGCTCGGCAGGACTTCCCCGCCACGCCTTCATGCGCACCGCCGCCGGGGCGAAGCCGGTCCCCGCGGACCTCGACGCGCTGACGGCCGTCCAGGTCGTCGAACGGCTCTGCGCCCAGCAGCCCGGCACCGACCTGCTCGTCGAGGAGATGCTGCCCGCCCCCGGTGACCTCGTGCTGCGCGACCCTCTCCACCACGGCGCGGCCGTCGCCACCCAGTTGCTGCTGAGGCTTCCGTACGACACCGGCGCCTCCGGCGCCGGAGAACTCGCCGCGGCCGCCGCCGCCCTGCTGCGCGCCGCCCCCGCAGACGTCCCCGGCGATCCGCCCGCACCCGGCGGACGGACCACCGGGGCGACCATCGCCCACTAGCGCGAGAAAGGACACGGTTATGCCCGGAACCATGGAGCTCACCGACCTCGACACCCTCATCGACGATCTCGACGAGCGCATCACCGACAGCGAACTGCCCACGGCGGAGGTGCAAACCGGCCACTGCAGCGGTCTGTGCACCATCGTCGTCTGCGCGACCGTCGTCATCTGCGCCTAGCGGGGCCCTCCCCGCCCGGCCGCGCGCCCGCGGCCGGGCGGGCGCCCTCGGCGGGGCGGCGCCTGACCCGGGCGCACCCGCGCGGCGTCGCGCGTGCGCCCGTGGGCCGGCCCGCACCGCACAGGAGCCGTCCGGTACGTCCGGGCGGCTCCGCCCAACGGCACCGTCACCCGCACACGACCCGGACCAGGAGCCCGATGGACACCCGCCACGCCCCGACCGTCGACCTCGCCCTCCGGTTCCTGGACGAGTGGGCCGGCGCTCCCCGTCCCGGGCCGCACGCCTCCGACCCGGGCATCCCCGTCCTCGCCCACCTGGTGGCGGGAATCGCCGGCCCCGCCGCCCCCGCCACGGCGGCCCGCGCGGTCGCCCAGTGGGCCAGGACGGCCGGGCGCGGCCCCTCCCACCCGGGGCTGTACGACGGCGGCCTGGCCGGCACGCTCGCCGGGCTGCGGCTCGGCGCCCGGCTCCACCCGGGGCTGCACCGGGCGGCCGACCGGCTGCGCGACCACCTGGCCGGCGAGGCCACCGCCAAGACCTGGCGCACGGCGGACGTGGCGTTCCCCGACTACGACCTGATCGTCGGCCCAGCGGGCACGCTGCTCGCCCTCTGCGTCGACGCCACCCCCACCGACCGCCACCTCGCCCATCCGGTCCACCACTTGGCGGCTCTCTGCGACGGTGACGAACTGCCCCGCCTGCGTACCGGGCAGTACGCCCGCCACCCGCACCTGTCGTGGGTGCACGGCCGCGTCAACACCGGCATGGGGCACGGCGTGGCCGGCGTCGTCACCGCGCTCACCGCCGCGATCCGCCGCACCGGCCCCGCCCCCGGACCGGTGGCGTCCCTGCGCCGCGCCACGCGCTGGCTGGTCCGGCAGTCCTACGACGACGCCCGCTCCATCCGCACCTGGGCCGGCGCCGGGCTCGACGGCCCCGCGCCGGACGGTGCCCACCCGAACCCGCGCCAGGCGTGGTGTTACGGGACGCCGGGCGTCGCCTGGGCGCTGTGGGACGCCGCCGACGCCCTGGGGGACCGGGACGCCGCCGACTGGGCCGCGGCGGCGTTCACCACGCTCGCCGAGCGGTACGACGAGGAGTTCCACCTGTTCGGCGACGGACCGGGCGACCTCCTCGGGCTGTGCCACGGGGCGGCGGGCGTCCTCGCCGTGGCCGACGCCTTCGACCGCCACGCCCGCCTGCCGGCCGCCGCCGCCCTGAGCGCCCGCCTCACCGTCCACCTGCGGGAGCGGCTCCCCGCCGCCCTTGGTGCGGACTGGCCGCCCGGGCTGCTGACCGGAGCACCGGGCGCGCTGAGCGCCCTGCTCACCGCCCAGGGCGCGTCCCGGGCCTGGCTGCCCTGCCTCGGCCTGCGCTGACCATGCTCGTCAGCCCCCGCGTTCCGCGAGCTCGGCGACCAGGCGGGCCGCGTCGTGCCTGAACAGCGCCGAGCCGGCCGCGACCTGCCGCTCGCGGGCGTGGCCGGGGCGCGCCAGGGCGCCCGCTGCCGACAACAGTTCGCCGAGATCCTCCGCGTACCTGGTGAGACCCTCCGCCGCCATCTCGCGCACCCCCACGGCGCCGTGGCCGGGGATGGGCCGGTAGCCGACGACCGGCAGGGCGGCGGCGAGGGCCTGCACCGCGGTCTGGCCCGCCGCGTTGTCGATCAGGACCCGCGCCGACGCCATCAGCTCCGGCAGGTCGTCGACCCAGCCCAGAGCCAGGACACCGGGCAGCCGGGCGGCACGCCGGCGCAGCCCAACGTCCCGCCCGCACAGCAGCACCGGCAGGAAGCCGTGCCGGGCGAGCGCCCCGGCGGTCCGGAGCAACCCCGCCCCCACGCCCCACGCCCCACCGGACAGCACCACCACCGGACGCCCCCCCGCCCCCGCCCCCGCCCCCGCCACCGCCCCCCGCCAGGCCGACCCCGCGGCCCGGCCCGCGTCACCCGCCCGCGCGTGGTCCGCCTCCGCGTCCCCGGCCCGGCCCTGGTCCGGCCCCGCCTGACCCCAGCCCGCGTCATCTGGCCCCGCCTGGCCCCGAGCCGCGTGGTCCGGCCCCGCGCGATCCGGTCTGCCGAACTCCGGTGGGACCACGGGCCCCGTGGCCACCGCCGTGCGGCCCGTGCCTTCCCGGGCCGTGCGGGCGGCGGTCTGTGTGACGCAGAGGTACAGGTCGTTGCCCGGGTCGAGCCACGCGCGGTGCACGGCGAAGTCCGTGACGAAGACCGCGCAGGGCACCCGCAGCGCGCCCCGGGCGCGCATCCGGCCGGTGATCTGTGCCGCGAGGTGGAAGGTGGACACGATGACGTCCGGGCGCCACCGCTCCACCAGCGCGCCCAGCCGCCGTTCCGCCATCGCCGCCATCGGCGACACGTCCAGCCCGCGGCGGGGCCGGGGCCGGGGTGCCAGGAACAGGGCGTAGATCGCCTCGTACACGGCGGGCAGGCGTCGCACCACGAACCGGTAGAAGCCGCGCGTCGCCCGCCCGATGCTGGGAGGCAGCAGGGTCAGCACGTCCTGGACGAGCACCTCGTGGCCCGCGGCGCGCAGCCGCCGCGCCAGTTCGCGGGCCACCGCGTCATGGCCCGCGCCCATGCTCGCGCTGAGGACCAGGCATCGCCGCCCCATGTGGCGCCTCCGTTCCGTGCCGTTCCATCGTGGTCCGTCCTGCCCCGCCGCGCGGCCCGGAGGGCGGCCGAATCGGACTGTTCGGGTGGATTCGGGGGGTTCGGTGGGCGCGGTGGCGGCTGACGAGAGGCGAACCGGCGGGAAACCGGGACGCTGGAAGGGCACGGTCGACGACAGTCCGGAGGATGCGTCATGCCCCCTACGCCCCCTCGCGAGGCCGGCCCGGGAAAGGCACGGCGGCCGGACGCACGGCCGGACCCTCGCGCGGACACACGGCCGGACGCACGGCCGATTCACCGGCCGGTCGTCCTCATCACGGGCGCGTCGTCCGGGATCGGCGAGGCGCTCGCCGACCGGTTCGCCGCGGACGGCCGCTCCCGGCTGCTGCTGAGCGGGCGGGACGAGCGGCGGCTCGCCTCGGTGGCGCGGCGGACCGGCGGCGGCGCGCTGATGGCGGACCTGGGCGAGCGCGCGGGGGTGGAGCGGCTGGCCGCCGAGGCCCTGGAGCGAGAGGGCCGGGTCGACGCGCTCGTCGCGGCGGCGGGCATCGGCTGGGCGGGGCCGTTCACGGACATGCCGGCCGACGCCGTCGACCGGCTGATCTCGGTGAACCTCTCCGCCGTCGTGCACCTGGTGCGCCACGTACTGCCCGGGATGGTGCAGCGGGGAGTGGGGCACGTGGTGATGATCGGTTCCATGGCCGGGCGGGTCGGGGTCGCCAACGAGGCCGTCTACGCCGCCACCAAGGGCGGGCTGCTCGCCTTCGCCGACAGCCTGCGGTACGAACTCGCCGGTACGCGCGTGAGGGTGACGGTTGTCCTGCCCGGCGCGGTGGACACCCCGTTCTTCGGCCGGCGAGGCGTCCCGTACCACCGCGAACGCCCCAGGCCCGTGCCCGCCGATCGGGTGGCCGAGACCGTGTGGCGGGCCGTCGTACGGGGCCGCGACGAGGTGTTCGTACCGGCCTGGCTCGCCATGCCCGCCCGGCTGCACGGGGCTGTGCCGGGGTTCTTCCGTGCCATGGCCAAGCGGTTCGGCTGAGCCCCGTGCTGGCCCTGTCGATCTGTCTGGCGCTGCTCGCCGCCCTCGGCAACGCCACGGCGTCCGTACTGCAACGGCAGGGGGCGGCCGGCGCGGGCCCCGGCCGGTCCGCCGCGCGGGGGTCGTGGATGGCGGGCCTGGTGCACCGGCGGGTGTGGGTGTGGGGGGCCGCGCTGCTGGCGGTGTCGGGCATCCTCCAGGCGCTGGCGCTGGCCACGGGCCCGCTCGCCGTGGTGCAGCCGGTGATGAGTACGGAACTGATGTTCACCCTGGTGGTCGGCGGCATCGTGTTCCGGCGGCGGCCCGACACGCGCACCCGGTGGGCCTTCGCCGCCATGGCCGTGGGACTGGCCGCGTTCCTGGCGCTGGCCGACCCTTCGGGCGGCCGGGCCACGGTGCCCGTGGCCGACTGGGTGTGGACGGCCATCGGCGCGGGCGCGTTCGTGGCCGTGCTGGGCGTGGTGTCGCTGCGGCTGGCGCCGGCCCCGCGCGCCGCGGTGCTCGGCACGGCGACCGCGACCGGCTTCTCCTGCACCGCCGCGCTGATGAAGGACGCGCTGGGGCGGCTGCCGGACGGCATCGGCGCGGTGTTCACGACGTGGCAGCCGTACGCGGCGGTGAGCGTGGGGCTGGGAAGCTTCGTGCTGCTCCAGGTGACGCTGCGGGCGGGCACCCTGGTCGCCTCGCAGCCGGCGCTGACCCTCGGCGACGCGCTGCTCAGCGTGGTGCTGGGGGTGACGCTGTTCGCGGAACGGGTGCACCTGGGCTGGCGGATAGTGCCCGAGGCGCTGGCGCTGGCGGTGCTGGTCGCCGGATGCGTACAACTGGCCAAGTCCCCACTGGTCACCGACGAGTCGGAGAACCCGGAGGAGAGATGGTGACCCCCCGCCCCACCCCCCGCCCCACCCCCCGCCCCGGCCCCCGCCGCATCCCCCACCTCGGCCCCCACCCGGCCCTGCCCCTGTCCCTGGCCCTCGGCGCGGTCGCCGGCTGGCACATCGGCCCGGGCGTCACCTGGCTGCCGGGCGTACGCGGCGCCCTGTGGCCGGGTCTCGACGGACGCGGCGACCCCTCCCGCGTGGCGCTGACGTTCGACGACGGCCCGGACCCCGCCAGCACGCCGCACTTCCTGCGCGCCCTGGACGCGCTGTCCGTACGGGCGACCTTCTTCGTGCTCGGGTCCCGTCTGGAGCGGCACCGCGCCCTCGGGCGGCTGATCGCGGCGGAGGGCCATGAACTCGCCGTCCACGGCTGGCGCCACGACCGGCCCTGGTGCCCCCGGCCGCTGCGCGATGTGCGGGACCTGGCGCGCGCGGCGGACCTGGTGGCCGACGTGGCCGGGCGGCGGCCGCTGTGGTACCGGCCCGCGTACGGCATCCTCACCGGCGGGCGCTGGGCCGCCGCGCGCGCCGCCGGTCTGCGGACGGTGCTGTGGTCCGCGTGGGGGCGGGACTGGACGGCCACGGCGACGCCGGAAGGCGTACGGGAGGAGGTGACGCGGTCGCTGCGCGGCGGGGCGACCGTGCTGCTGCACGACTCGGACGTGGCGAGCGCGCCGGGGGCGTGGCGAGCGGCGCTGGGCGCACTGCCCGGGCTCGTGGCGGAGTGCCGGGCGCGCGGCCTTCAGGCGGGACCGCTCGCTGACCACGGAGTTCTCCGCCGCCATTGATCGAATAGCTCATACATTCGATTCGCTCGTACGCTGGAGGCATGGCAGCGCATCTGCAGGGCTCGCTCTTCGACCAGACGGACGAGATCCGCCTCGGACCACTGACCGGCGTCCGGCGGACCGTGCTCGGCGACGGGGCCTGGATCGATCTGCTCCCCGGCTGGCTGAGCGGGGCCGGCGCCCTCTTCGAGGAGCTGGTCGTTGGAGTGCCGTGGCGGGCGGAGCGGCGCCGCATGTACGACAACGAGGTCGCCGTGCCACGCCTGCTCGCCTACTACGGGGAGGGCGACCGGCTGCCGCACCCGGTGCTCGACGAGGCACGCGCCGCCCTGTCCGCCCACTACGCCGCCGAGCTGGGCGAGCCGTTCACCACGGCCGGGCTCTGCTACTACCGGGACGGCCGGGACAGCGTCGCCTGGCACGGGGACCGCATCGGGCGCGGCTCCAAGGAGGACACCATGGTCGCCATCCTCTCGGTCGGCGAACCGCGCGACCTGGCGCTGCGGCCGCGCGGCGGCGGCAGCGCGAGGCGGGTGCCGCTGGGGCACGGCGACCTCATCGTGATGGGCGGCTCGTGCCAGCGGACCTGGGAACACGCGATCCCCAAGACCGCCAAACCGGTGGGCCCCCGGATCAGCATCCAGTTCCGGCCGCACGGCGTGGGCTGAACCGAGCCGCCCGCCCCGGCGCCTCAGCGCACGCGGTGGACCACCTGGCTGCCCAGCTCGTAGCGCGCCCCGACGATGGCGAGCCGGCCCGCGTCCACCCGGGCGGCGAGCTCGGGTTCGCCGGCGAGCAGCGCACGCACGTGCCGCACGTTCGCCGTGATCGTCGCGTCGACGCGCGCGGGACCGGTCCGCTCACGGTCGATGGCGGGCCGGATCCGCTCGGCGAGGTAGCCGATGTGGGCCGGCAGCTCCTCGCCGGTCTCGTCCGCGCGCACCGCCGCCGACACGGCACCGCACGACTGGTGCCCCAGCACCATGACCAGCGGTATGCCGAGTTCGATGACGCCGAAGGCGATGCTGCCGAGCACCGCCTCGTCCAGCACCTCGCCTCCCGAGCGGACGGTCATCAGGTCCCCGATGCCCTGGTCGAAAATCAGCTCGGGCGCGACGCGGGAGTCGACGCAGCCCAGGATCAGGGCGAAGGGATGCTGTCCGGAGACGGCGGCCGTCCGGTCCGCCACGTCCTCGTGCGGATGGCTCTGGTGCCGGGAGCGCCAGCGCCGGTTGCCACGGGGTGGACCTGGCGGCCTCGCTGCTGGGTTCCGGGTCCGGGCCGCGCCCACAGGTCGTCAACACGTACAACGACGGGACGCTGCCCTTCCTGCCGGACGACGCGGTGATCGAGGCGCAGGCGGCGGTG
>NZ_JAUEPL010000053.1 GCF_030406405.1 Streptomyces ficellus | reverse complement strand
CAGCGCCGAGGACCCGGACCGCGAGCAGGAACTGGCGCTGGCGCTGTGCGCCCGCCGCGTCGACGGGCTGATCGTGATCCCGGCCGGTACCGATCACCGGTACCTGGAGCCGGAGATCAGGGCGGGTCTCGCGACGGTCTTCGTGGACCGCCCGGCCGGGCGGATCGACGCGGACGGGGTGCTGTCCGACAGCTTCGGCGGCGCCCGCGCGGGCGTGGCGCACCTGATCGCGCACGGGCACCGCCGGAGCGGGTTCAACGGCGGCCGGCCGCGCCGCCCCACCGCCGTGGCGCTGCCCCCGTCGGCCCGGCTGCTGGACGAGCTGGGCCTGGCCCGGGCCACGCCCGCGTCGCTGATGGCCCGGTGGGCGTCGGCGCCGGACGGCACGGCCGTGCTGGGCGCCGGTCCGCGAGGGCCGCTGGCCGTGGACCTCACCACAGAGGGCCCGCATCTGCTGATCGAGGGCCCGCCGGGCAGCGGCCGCACGGAGCTGCTGCGCGCGGTCGCCGCCTCCCTGGCGGCCGCGTCCCGCCCCGACCGGCTGGCCCTGCTGCTGGTCGACGGCTCGGGCGGCGGACGCGGCGAAGGGCTCGCCCCCTGCGCCGAACTCCCGCACGCCACCGAGCATCTGGTCGCCTCGGACCCCGTTCGGATGCGGGAGTTCGCCCAGGCACTCGGGGCGGAGCTGAAGCGGCGCGCCGAGCTGCTGGGCCGCCAGGAGTTCACCGAGTGGCAGACCCAGCGCGAGGTGGCGGACCGGATGGTCGGCCCGCGACGGCCCGCCGACCACGACAACGACCACAACGACCACGCCCGCGACCACGGCCCCGGCCACCGCACCGACGACAACGCCCCGCCCACCGGCACGCTGCGGCTGCGCCCCGCCGCCGCCCGTACGAAGAACGAGGTCCCGCTGCCCCGCCTCGTCGTCCTGGTCGACGACTTCGACGCGCTGGTCGCGCCCGCCCTCGGCAGCCCCGGGCGGCCCGCTGCCGGGTCGGTCGTGCGGGCGCTGGACGCCGTGGCGCGGGAGGGCCACCGCCTGGGCGTGCACCTGGTGGCGGCGTCCGCCCGCCCGGACCGCACGGCCGACACGGAGCTGGCCCACGGGGCGCGGCTGCGTATCGTGCTGGACGCGCCGCCCGTGTCGCCCGGTCCCGACGTCCCGGCGCCGGGGCGCGGCCGGCTGGGTCACCCGGACGGCCGGGTGACGCCGTTCCAGGGCGGCCGGATCACCGGGCGCATCCCGCGTACGGCGACGCAGCGGCCCACCGTGGTGCCGCTGGAGTGGGAGCGGATGGGCGACCCGCCGACCCGCCGCCCGGTGCGCGAACTGGGCAACGGCCCCACCGACCTGGCGCTGCTGGCCAGCGCGCTGGACCGGGCGGCCCGCTCCGTCGACGCGACACCCCTGCCGCCGCTCACTTCCGGCCACCAGCCCTCACCGCGGCACTGACGGCACGTCACGACCCGATCACGATCGCCGACTTGACACCCAAGGCGGTATTGCGACCCCCGTACACCGGGCGTAGACCTGACGGCGGGACGCGCACGCGCGGGGACGAGCGCGAGCGGAAGCGCATGGAAGAGACGGGGCAGTGATGCGCACAACTCTTCGGACACGCAGGGCCGCCATGGCGATCGCGGCCGCCTGTGCCCTCGCCCTCGCCGGGTGCGGCGGCGGCGACGGCGGGAAGGGCGGCTCCGAGCCGGCGAAGGACACCACCAAGGACGCCACCGGCGGGGCCGCGACCGTTCAGCTGCCCAGGCTGGACGGCCAGCAGGTCCAGGTCGTGGCGGTGTGGACGGGCCCGGAACAGCAGGCCTTCACCAAGGTCCTCGACGAGTTCGAGAAGCGCACCGGGGCACAGGTCGCCTACGTACCGACGCAGGACGCGATGCTCAACTACATCGGTACGAAGATCGCGGGCGGCGCGCCGCCGGATGTCGCCATGCTCCAGCAGGTCGGGGCGCTCCAGCAAGCCGTCGAGCGCAAGTGGGCCAAGCCGGCCGGCGCCGGGGCCAAGGAGCAGCTGGCCAAGAACTACTCCAAGGGCTGGCAGGACCTGGGGGCGGTCAACGGCACGCAGTACGGGGTGTACTTCAAGGCCGCCAACAAGTCGCTGATCTGGTACAACACGGCCGTCTTCGAGAACGCGGGCGTATCGGAGCCGAAGACCTGGAAGGACCTGCTGAGCACCGCGGAGACGATCTCCGCCTCCGGTGTGACCCCCTTCTCCATCGGTGGCGCGGACGGCTGGACGCTCACCGACTGGTTCGAGAACATCTACCTGTCGCAGGCCGGTCCCGAGAAGTACGACCAGCTGGCCAAGCACCGGATCAAGTGGACCGATCCCTCGGTCACGAAGGCGCTCACCACCCTCGCCGAGCTGTTCGGCAAGCCGAACCTGATCGCGGGCGGCGCGGCCGGTGCCCTGCAGACGGAGTTCCCGGCGTCCGTCACGCAGACGTTCACGGGCGGCGACGAGCCCAAGGCCGCGATGGTCTTCGAGGGTGACTTCGTCGCCATCAACATCGCCCAGACCGACGCTGAGATCGGCAAGGACGCCAAGGCGTTCCCGTTCCCGGCGGTGGGTGCCGAGCCGCCCGTGGTGACCGGCGGCGACGTGGCCGTCGCGCTGACCGACAAGCCCGCCTCCCAGGCGCTGCTGACGTTCCTGGCGTCCCCCGACGCGGCCCGCGTCTGGGCGGCGGAGGGCGGGTTCATCTCCCCCAACAAGTCGATGGACGTGGCGGCGTACCCCAACGACGTGCAGCGCGACATCGGCAAGGCGCTGATCGCGGCGGGCGACGACTTCCGCTTCGACATGTCGGACCAGATGCCGCAGTCGTTCGGCGGGACGCCCGGCAAGGGTGAGTGGAAGGCGCTTCAGGACTTCCTGAAGAACCCGAAGGACATCGCGGGTGTCCAGCAGCGGCTGGAGGCCGACGCGGCCAAGGCATTCAAGGGCGACTGACGCCATGTCGGCGGCGGTTCCCCCGGGGGGCACGGTGACACCGGTGCCCCCCGGCACACGCAAGAGCGCCACCGGTACGCGCAGGAGCGTCACCGGAACCCGCAAGGTCGTCGCGGCCGGCTTCCTGCTGCCCGCGCTGGTCCTGCTGGGCGCGCTCGTGGTCTACCCGATCGGGTACTCGGTCTACCGGTCCTTCTTCGACCAGTCCGGCAACGGCTTCGCCGGACTGGGCAACTACGTCGAGATCTTCACCGACGACACCATCCTCACCGCCGTCAAGAACAACGCCGTCTGGGTCGTGGTCGCGCCGACCGTCGCCACGGCCCTCGGCCTGATCTTCGCGGTCCTCACGGAGCGGGTCCGCTGGGGTACGGCGTTCAAGCTGATCGTCTTCATGCCCATGGCGATCTCGATGCTGGCCGCCGGCATCATCTTCCGGCTGGTGTACGAGCAGGATCCGGACCGTGGCGTCGCCAACGCCGTGTGGGTGGGCGTGCACGACGTGTTCTCCGAGTCGGCCGGCTACCCCAAGGCGCGGCCGCTCGACGTCCACCCGCTCAAGGCGGCGGGCGGCGGGGCGTTCATCACCGAGGAGCCCGTCCGGGCCGGCACACAGGTGAAGCTGCCGCTGGTCGGTGTGGCGCCCGCGAAGATGCCGGGCGACGCGAAGCCCGCCACCGCACCGCCCACGAGCGGGGATCAGGTCACCGGCACCGCCTGGCTGGACTTCACCAAGGGCGGCGGCGGCACGTCCAACACCATCGACGCCAAGGAGCTGGGCCTCAAGGGGCTCAAGGTCGAGGCGGTCAAGGACGGCAGGGTCGTCGCCACCGCCACGGCGGCCGCCGATGGCACCTTCTCCCTCTCCAAGGAGGCGGACGGCGCCCATCTGCGGCTGCCGGAGAGCAACTTCCGCGAGCCGTACAACGGCGTGGACTGGCTCGGCCCGTCCCTGGTCACCCCGGCCATCATCGGCAGTTACGTATGGATGTGGGCGGGTTTCGCGATGGTGCTGATCGCGGCCGGTCTGGCGGGCCTGCCGCGTGAGCTGCTGGAGGCGGCCCGCGTGGACGGTGCCAACGAGTGGCAGGTGTTCCGCCGTGTGACGGTCCCGCTGCTGGCGCCCGTCCTCGCGGTCGTCCTGGTCACCCTGATGATCAACGTCCTGAAGATCTTCGACCTGGTGTTCATCATCGCGCCGGGCTCGGTCCAGGACGACGCGAACGTGCTCGCGCTCCAGCTCTACCGCTCCTCGTTCGGCACGGACGCGCACCTCGGCGTGGGCAGCGCCATCTCCGTACTGCTCCTGCTGCTGGTGATCCCGGTGATGTTCTTCAACATCCGGCGCATACGGAAGGAGGCCCGGCGATGAGCGACCGTTCCGCCCCCGCCGCGGTCTTCTGCCGGGGGTCCGGGGGTTGTCCCCCGGGCAAGCACAGCAACATCCGGCGCATACGGAAGGAGGCCCGGCGATGAGCGGCAGCACCCGGCAGAGCCTCGCCGCGCGTATCGCGGCCCGTACCGGCGGCGGGGTCATGCGGGTCTTCCTGGTGCTGGTCGCGCTGTTCTGGCTGATGCCGACGGTCGGCCTGCTGCTGTCCTCGCTGCGCGACCCCGCCGACATGAGCGCGAGCGGCTGGTGGACGGTGTTCACCGCGCCCGCCCAGCTCACCACCGCCAACTACGCGAACATCCTCGACAACGACACCATCACCCACTCCCTCCTCTCCACGGTCCTGATCACCGTCCCGGCGACCGTCCTCGTCGTCGTGATCGGTTCGCTGGCCGGATACGCCTTCGCGTGGATGGAGTTCCCCGGCCGCGAATGGTGGTTCCTGCTGGTTGTCGGCCTGCTCGTGGTGCCCGTGCAGGTCGCCCTCGTACCGGTGTCGAAGCTGTTCGGCGAGATCGGCATCTTCGAGACGACGCTCGGCGTCGTGCTGTTCCACGTGGCCTTCGGCCTGCCGTTCGCGATCTTCCTGCTGCGCAACTTCTTCGCGGAGATCCCCCGCGAGCTGCTGGAGGCCGCCCGGCTCGACGGGGCGGGCGAGATCCGGCTGTTCACCCGGGTGGTCATGCCGCTGGGCGGCCCGGCCATCGCCTCGCTGGGCATCTTCCAGTTCCTGTGGGTCTGGAACGACATGCTGATCGCGCTGATCTTCGCGGACTCCGAGTCGCCGCCGATCACGGTCGCGCTCCAGCAGCAGGTGCGGCAGTTCGGCAACAACGTCGACATCCTGGCGCCCGGCGCCTTCGTCTCCATGGTGATCCCCCTCGCCGTGTTCTTCGCCTTCCAGCGGCAGTTCGTCTCCGGTGTGATGGCGGGCGCGGTGAAATGACGCCAGGCATACGGGGGACGGCGGCCGTCCCCCGTATGCCACGGCGGGCGTAACCCGGTCGGTCCACCGGCAGTTCCCGGGCCATGCCCCGGTTCAGCGTCATCGTCCCCGCGTACAAGGTCCAGGCCTATCTGCACGAGTGCCTGGAGTCGGTGCTCTCGCAGTCCTGCGGCGATCTGGAGCTGATCGCCGTGGACGACTGCTCACCCGACGGCTGCGGGGCGGTCATCGACGAGTTCGCCGCCCTCGACCGCCGGGTCGTCGCCGTGCACCTGCCCGAGAACGCCGGCCTGGGTCCCGCCCGCAACGCCGGGCTCGCCCGCGCCACCGGGGACTACATCGTCTTCCTGGACGGTGACGACACCTTCGTGCCGGGCGCGCTCCAGGCCATCGCCGACCGCCTGAAGGAGACCGGCTCGCCCGACCTCCTGGTGTACGACTACGCCCGCGTGTACTGGTCGGGCGAGGCGGTGCGCAACGAGTTCCACCGCCACCTCAGCGAGGCCGGCCCGGCGCCCTTCCCGCTGACCGAGCGCCCGGAGCTGCTGCGGGTGCTGATGGTGGTGTGGAACAAGGCGTACAAGCGGGAGTTCGTCGAGCGCGAGGGCTTCGCCTTCCCGCCCGGCTTCTACGAGGACACGCCCTGGACGTATCCGGCGCTGATGGCCGCCGGGTCGATCGCGACCCTGGACCGCGTCTGCGTCCACTACCGCCAGCGCCGCACGGGCTCCATCCTGCGCACCACCAGCCTGCGCCACTTCGACCTGTTCGACCAGTACGAGCGGGTCTTCGCGTTCATCGACGCGCGGCCCGAGCTGGCGCGCTGGCGGCCCGTGCTGTTCCGGCGCATGGCCGACCACTTCACGTCGGTCTTCACCGCGCGCGGCCGCCTCCCGCGCGGCACCCGCGCCGCCTTCTTCCGCCGCGCCCGCGGCCACTACCGCCGCTACCGCACGCGCGGCGCGACGCCGAAGCTCACCACGCGCGTCCGGCACGCCCTGGTCCGGCTGGGCAGCCACCGCACGTACCGCGCGCTCATGGCCGCCCGGGTGCTGCTCAGGCATGCCCTGCGGTACGGCTCCGCGGCCGCGCGCGCCCTGCGCGGCGCCCTGCTCCAGTTGCACTACCGCGTCCAGCTGTGCCTGCCGGTGCGCGCCGACCGGGCGGTGTTCGCCGCGTACTGGAACCGCGGGTACGCGTGCAGCCCGGCCGCGATCGAGGAGCGGGTGCGCGAACTGGCCCCGCACGTCCGCACGGCGTGGATCTGCGCGCCCGAGCACGCCGCGACGGTGCCGCCCGGCACGCGGTGGCTCCGGCCGGGGTCGGCCGCGTACTGGACGGCGCTGGCCCGCTCCGCGTACCTGGTCAACAACGTCAACTTCGACCGGCGGCTGGTCAAGCGGCGCGGCCAGCTGCTGATCCAGACCCAGCACGGCACGCCGCTGAAGCACATGGGCCTGGACCTCCAGCACCGGCCGGCCGCCGCGCGTTCCCTGGACTTCGCGCAGCTCCTGCGCAACATCGACAAGTGGGACTGCCTGATCACCGCCAACCGCCACTCCAGCCTGGTGTGGGAGCGGGTCTACCCGGCCGCCTACCGCACCCTGGAGTTCGGCTGCCCGCGCAATGACGTCTTCCAGCGCGCCACCGCCTCCGACGTCGCCGCGCTGCGCGAGTCGCTGGGCATCCCCGAGGGCCACACCGCGATCCTGTACGCCCCCACGCACCGCGACTACGCACACCCCCAGCCGCGGCTGCTGGACCTGAACCGGCTGCTGCTGGCCCTCGGTCCCCGCTACGTCGTCCTGGCCCGCCCCCACCCCACGCACGGCACCGGGCCCGAGGCCACCACCAACCCCCGGGTCATCGACGTCTCCGCCCACCCCGCCGTCGAAGAGCTGTGCCTGGCCTCCGACGTGCTGGTCACCGACTACTCGTCCCTGATGTTCGACTACGCGGGCCTGGACCGGCCGATCGTCGTGCACACGGAGGACTGGACGGCGTACGACGCGGCCCGCGGGACCTACTTCGATCTGCGGGCGTTCCCGCCGGGCGCGGTGGCCCGCACCGAGGACGAGCTGATCGACATCTTCGCCACGGGCCACTGGCGCGGTTCGCGCTCGGCGCAGCTGCGGGCCGCCTTCCGGGCGCGCTTCTGCCCGTACGACGACGGGTACGCGGCCGAGCGGGTGGTGCGGCACCTGTTCCTGGGCGAGGACCCGGCGGCCCTGCCGCCCGTCGTACCGGTCGAGGACCGCCGCCCGGCTCCGGCGCTGGGCGGAGCCGGGGTGCTCTTCCCGGCCCCGCGCTGAGCGCCGCTACCGGCGTACGAGCGCCTTGGCGGCCCGTCGCACCGGCCCCCGCTGCACCACCGGGCCGAGCAGCCGGCCCACCACTCCCCCCGGCCGCCAGCGCAGCTGCAACCGTCCCGCCTCCCGCCCCTCCGGCTCGACCGTCACCCGGTGCCGCCCGGCGCCGGCCACCTCGAAGGGCGCGAAGTCCAGGGGCGCGAGCAGCACGCCGGTGTTGCCGCCGCACCCGTCGGTGACCTCCAGCACGGGGTGGCGCACGCCCCGGAAGCCGTGCACGGGCAGCGACGCGGCCGCCAGGTCGAGCCGTACGGTGCCCTCGAAGACGCCGCGGCCCGCCGGGTCCAGCCGCAGCGGCACGGTCAGCCGCCGCCCGGCCGGTGAGACGTGCAGGCGCGCGGGCTGGGGGGCGAGCCGCAGCCGCAGCCCCGGGTCGTAGGTGCGTACCGTCAGGTCCACCGCGGCGCCCGGCCCCTGCGCGACCCGGGTGATCTCGTGCCGGAACCGGGCGGAGCCGAAGGGGCAGCCCTCCAGGTCGAGGTCCGCGAGGTCCAGGTCACGCCGCGCCGCCTCCGATGAGGGCAGCGCGCTCCCCCAGTACGTACGCCCCCGCCCGTCGCGCACCGTCTCGCGGGGGCCCGCGCCGTGCGCAGCGCCCCGGGCGGCCAGGCGGGCCTCCTCGTGGCGCCCCTCCCGCAGCAGCCCGATCACCACCCGCTCGTCCCGCCGCAGCCGTGCGAACGCGGCGGCCGACAGCCCGTCCAGATACGGCACCACCTCGGCGGCGAACTCCTCGACCCACGCGACGTCCCGGTAGGGCAGGTCGCCCGCGTACAGCCGCAGGTCGTGCGAGAGGAACTTGTAGTCCTTCTCCTCCCGGACCGCCGCCGACGCCCCCTCCTCCTCCAGGAACGCGTCGATCAGCCGCGCGACCGTCACCCGGTCCCGCACGTTGGACATCAGGTGGCGCCGGTTGGAGATCGTCGCCGCCTCCGCGCCGGCGTAGGGGGCGATGTACCAGCGGTAGACGGGCTCGGTGATGACGGTGAGGGCGCGGGCGTGGGTGTAGGCGCGGGCGGAGAACAACTGGTCCTCGTAGTGCAGGCCCTCGGGGAAGCGCAGGGCGTGCCGGTCCAGGAACTCCTTGCGGTACATCTTGTTGGTGGACAGCGGTTCGAACAGCAGCCGGGGCTCGTCCTCGATGCCGCGGACCGTGCGGCGCCGGGTGAACAGCGGCGCCATCCAGGCGGAGACGTCGCCGGTGTCGGTGCGCACCCGCTCCACCGCGCCCATCGTGAAGTCGACGTCGGCCTCGGCGTGCGCGGCGAGCAGCAGTTCACAGGCGCGCGGCGGCAGTTCGTCGTCGCTGTCGAGGAACATCAGGTAGGGCGCGCGGGCGATGTCCATGGCCCGGTTGCGGGGGGCGCCGCAGCCGCCGCTGTTGCGCTCCAGCCTCAGCACCCGGATGCGGTCGTCCTGGGCGGCGAGCGCGGCCGCGACCTGCGGGGTGGCGTCGGTGGAGTGGTCGTCGCTGATGATGATCTCGATGTCGCGCAGGGTCTGGGCGCGTACGGAGGCGATGGCGCGCGGCAGGCGTTCGGCGTCGTTGTGGACGATGACCGTGACGGTCACATCGGGGATGGTGATCATCGGCGCGCGGCCTCCTCGGGGGTCGGGGCGGGGGTGCGGCGCTCCAGGGGCAGCACGGGCGGCAGGCTCTCCTCGCCCTCGCCGAGGAAGACGCGGCGGACGACGCGCTCGGCGGCGCGCCCGTCGTCGTACTCGCAGAAGCGCAGCCGGAAGTCGTGGCGCTGTTTGGCGGCGGCCTCGTCGCACCAGGTGCCGTCGAGGAGGATGCCGGTCAGGTCGTCCTGGGTCCGGGTGACGGGCCCCGGCGGTTCGGCTGTGATGTCGAAGTAGACGCCGCGGGTGGCGGTGTAGGTCTCCCAGTCGTCGGTGTGCAGGACGATGGGCCGGTCGAGGTTGGCGTAGTCGAACATGATCGACGAGTAGTCGGTGATCAGCGCGTCGGCGGCCAGGGCGAGTTCTTCGACGGGGTCGTAGCCGGTGACGTCGAGGACGCGGTCGTGGCGCGGGCCGGGCAGCCGCTCGTGGAAGTAGTGGCCGCGGACGAGCAGGACGGTGTCCTCGCCGAGGTCGTCGGCGAGCCGGGGCAGGTCGAGGCGGGGCGTCCAGCGGGATTCGTGGTCGCGGTGCGTGGGGGCGTACAGCAGAGCCCGCTGACCGGGCCGGATGCCGAGCTTGGCGCGGGCGGCGCGGACGTCGGCGGCGGTGGCGCGGTAGTGGATGTCGTTGCGCGGATAGCCGTAGTCCAGGGTGCGGTAGCCGGAGGGGTAGGCGCGCTGCCACATCTCGGTGGAGTGGCTGTTGGCGGACAGGCTGTAGTCCCAGCGGTCCACGCGCTCCAGCAGGGTCTCGAAGTTGAGGCCCTGGGCGGCGGCGGGGTGCTCGCGCTGGTCGACGCCCATGCGCTTGAGGGGGGTGCCGTGGTGCGTCTGGAGGTGGACGGTGCCGGGGCGTTTGACGACTGCGTTGGGGAAGTTGACGTTGTTGACCAGGTACTTGGCGCGGGCGAGGACGTCCCAGTAGCGGCGGGTGCCGGGCAGGACGTGGTCGGTGCCGGGCGGCAGCAGCGGGACGCGGTCCGGTTCGACGATCCACACCTGGCGGATGTCGGGGGCCAGTTCGGCGAGTTCGGCGGCGATGGCGGCGGGGTTGCAGTGGACGCCGCGCCCCCAGTACGCGGAGAAGACGGCGAGGTCCTGGTCGATGCCCCGGCGCAGGGAGCGGCGGTAGTGGTGGCGGGTGCGGGCGGCGGCGACCTGGCCGGCGCGGGTGGCTGCGCCGCTCTGGAGGGCGCGGCGCTTGTCGTTGGCGATGCGCAGCAGGCGGTAGCCCAGGTGGGCGCCCTGGCCGAGGAGGGCGTGGCGTACGCCGTCGAGGCCGCCGGGCCGGTGGTGGCCCTCGGGGCGGAAGCGGGCGGTGTGGCGGGCGGCGCGGCGGAAGTACTCGGTGAGCAGGGCGGGCGGCAGTTCGTCGCGCCGGGCGAGGGTGGTGAGGTAGTCGCCGACCATCCGGTCGTAGAGCCGGGCGCGCAGGGCGGTGGGCGCGTCGGCGGCCAGGGCGAGCTGGTGGAGGCGTTCGTACTGGCCGAAGGCGGCGAAGTGCTGCTCGGGTCCGGCGGCGCGGCGTTGGGCGGGGCGGTCCTTGTGGCGGATGAGGCCGATGGTGCCGCAGGCGGTGATGCGCCGGGCGAGGAGGAGCACGGCGTACGAGAGGTAGAGCTCGTCGTGCCCTTCGGTGCCGATCAGCTCGGGGTGGCCGGCCAGCAGCCGGGCGCTGATGAGGCGGTTGCCGAGGAGGGGCGCGATGCCGAGGAGGCCGGGGTGGCCGACGAGGGTGGTGTCCGCCGGGACGGCGGCGAGGAGGTCGGTGGTGCCGCTGGGCACGGCCTCGTCCCACCAGTGGGCGTGGTGGTGGTCGAACAGCAGCACGTCCGGCGCCGTCCGCAGGGCGCCCAGCCGGGCGGTGAGGGCGGCCGCGGCCCCGGCGGGCAGCCGGTCGGTGGCGGGGTGCAGGAACTGCAGGTGGGCGCCGGTGGCGGCGTGGGCCGCGGCGGCCCGGGCGGTGGCGGCCGGGGCGTCGGGGGCGACGGGCACGACGGTGACGCGCGGGTCGCGCACCTCGTGGACGGCGGCGAGCGCGCGTGCGGCGCCGTCGTCGTCGGCGACGGTGACGACGATGTCGAGGTCGGGGGGCGTCTGTGCGGTGACGCTGTCCAGACAGGCGCGCAGCCGGCTGTGCGGGGCGTGGCCGGTCACGATGACGCTGAGGGGTGTGGGCATGTGCGTGCGCTCCTCGCGGAGGGGGGTCAGTTCCGTTGGCCGTAGAAGACGGTCACCAGGCCGATCACCACCAGCAGCGAGCCGGCCCAGGTCCACACCGAGGTCCGCTCGTGCAGCAGCGTGGAGCCGGCGAGCACGATCAGCAGATAGCCGAGGGCGTTGAAGGGGTACGCGATGGACAGCGGCACCCGGGCGAGGGTGGACATCCAGGCGACGGCGGACACCGCGAAGACGGCGAGGCCGACCACCACCCAGGGCGTGGTCGCGGCGCGTACGGCCAGGGAGCCGCCGGTGCGCTCGGCGGTGGTGGCGGCGGCCTTCATCCCGTGTTTGAGCATGATCTGGCCGGCCGCCGAGGAGAACACGGCGAACAGCAGCAGCGTCAGGCTGGGCAGGGTCAACGTCCGCCTCCGGGGCGCCGGTCCGGGCTCAGACGCCCACGTGGTGGGTGGGGCTGTCGGCGGGGACGAACTGACGGTTGAGGATGTCCTGGACATCGATGTGCTCCCCAGCGATGATCGTCCGCGCCGCATGCGGGGTGAGCAGTGCGACGTACTGGTAGCCGAAGAGGGTGGGCCGGATGCGGGTCAGCCCCTTGGACAGCCCGCCCAGGACCGTGGCGGTGGGGCCACCGCCGAGGACGGACCAGAAGGGCGCCCCGGTGGCGGTCAGGGACAGCACGTCGTACCCGGCGGAGCGGACCGTGCGGCGCAGGCTGGCGCGGCTGAAGAAGCGCAGGTGCGTCTCGTCGAGGATGCCGCGCCGGTCGTAGTCGAAGACGCCGAGCGCGACGCGCAGCCGCGAGTACCAGTGCCCGAAGTTCGGTACGGACACAAAAACGTGCCCGCCGGGGCTCAGGACGCCCCGCACCTGGGCGAGCAGGCGCTCGGGCCGGGAGAGGTGTTCGATGACGTCCCCGGCGACGACGTAGTCGTACCCCTCCCCGATCCCCTCGGGCAGCCCGTCCTCCAGGTCGGCGAGGAAGAACCCGCCGGAACACCGCTGCCGTACGCCGTCGACCTCGACGCAGTCGATGCCGGTGACCTGGTGGCCGAGGGCTTCGAGGCGCTCGGCGAACAGCCCGCCGGAGCAGCCGACGTCCAGGACGCGGCCGGGCGGCAGGGCGCTCATCTTGTCCAGGATGACGGCGTGCGAGGAGCCGTCGCCCTCCTTGAAGGCGTACTCGACGGGCTTGGGGATCCAGCCGCAGGTGCCGAAGCCCTTCTTCGCCAGCCGGTATTCGAGGACGTCCTTGATGACGTCCTTGGCGTAGCGCATGCCGTTGACGTAGCAGATCTCGTCCCCGTAGTAGGTCGGGATGGGGATCTCGCGGATGCGCATCCCGGCGTCGGCCAGCTGGACGATGATCTGGGTGTCGAAGTCGAAGGCGTCGGTGTTGCGGTCGATGGGCAGGCGGCGCAGGGCGTCCACCTTGTAGGCCCGGTAGCCGGAGTGGAACTCGGTGAGCCGGGAGCCGAGCAGCTTGTTCTCCAGCCGGGTCAGCACGCGGTTGCCGAGCCATTTGTAGAGCGGCATGCCGCCGCGCAGGGCGTCGCGGGGACGCATCATCCGGGACCCGAACACCGCTTCGCACTCGCCGCGTACGAGCGGTTCGACCATCTGCGGCAGCAGCTCGGGCGCGTACTGGCCGTCGCCGTGGAGGAGGACGACGATGTCGAGGCCGCGCTCGGCGGCCAGGGCGTAGCCGGCCTTCTGGTTCCCGCCGTAGCCGAGGTTCTTGGTGTGCCGCATGACGACGGTGGGCGGCATGCCGTCGAGCTGGGACCAGCGGCAGCCCGCGGTGAAGGTCGCGTCATGGCTGGCGTCGTCGAGGATGAGGATCTCGGCGATCTTCGGCCGGAAGTCGGCGGGGATGCGGTCGAGGGTCTTCTCCAGCGTCGCTTCCGCGTTGTACGCCACCACCAGGATGCCGATCCTGGGGCTTGGCCGGCTGCTCTGGCCTTCCGTCACGGGCTTCTCCACTCTCGCGGGGTTCGGGGGCGGGTCAGTTGGCAGAGGGCGCGGTGGGCGTCTGCGTACGGGGTACGGGGTCGTCCACGGGTGACGCCTTGCCGGGTGGCGCTTGGGGCGCGGTGCGCCGGGCTTCGGGCAGCAGCGGTACGGCGGGCCCGGGCGCCGGGCCGGACAGGGCGCGGTGGATGCCCGAGGCCACGCAGACCGCGAGGACCGCCCACCCCAGCGCGCCGAAGGCCATCTCCGTGTCCGTCCAGTGCACCGGCCGCTGCCCGGAGTAGACCGACGCCGCCACCCCGCCGACGACCGCCCCGTACGCCAGCCCCTGCCACAGGCCCACGACGAACAGCCCGGCCGCCGGCCACGCCAGGTACTGCACGCCCGAGGCCGTGCTGAGCAACAGCAGCAGCCCGAGCGTGACGGCGACGGCGAGCGGCGCGTCGGCCGGGCGCCGCCAGGCCAGCCACACGCCCACCGCCATGATCGCCGCGACGATCAGGAAGTGGCCGTCCCCGCGCACCAGGGCGACGTACGACTCCGGCACCCCCGCCCAGCGGGCGAAGCGGATGACGCCCCAGAAGCTGAAGTTGCCGCCCGCGTACTCCAGTACGTTCGCCTTGAGCCCACCCGGCACGGTCGCGATCACCGGCCCCCACACGGCGAGGAACAGCGCGGCGGACCCGGCCGTGAACCGCAGCAGCGCGCGCCGCCCGGCGCGCCAGGCGGCGGCGAACAGCAGTGGTACGGCGACGACGGGGATGAGCTTGACGCTGACGCACAGCGCCGCGGCGAGCCCGGCCGCCAGCGGCATGCGCCGGTCGGTCAGCAGGTAGGCGGCGGCGAAGGCGAACATCACCGCCACCGAGTCGGTGTTGCCGTGGTAGCCGGACGTGGCCACCAGGACGGGGCACAGCGCCGCGCCCACCGCGCAGAACACGGCCGTACGCGGCCGGGCGGCGCGCCGGCGGACGATCGCGAACACCAGCAGGACGGTGATGAAGTCGGCGAGACACGCGGGGAAGCGGATCAGGGGCCGCCAGGGCACGCCCTGCTGGGCCAACCACTCCATCCCCAGCAGCATCCAGCTCGCCAGCGGCGGGTGGTTGTAGACCGGCAGCCACGGCATCTGCTCGGCGTAGATGCGGACCGGGTCCGTCCGGGCGATGGCCCGCGCGAAACCCCAGAAGAAACGCACGTCGGCGGGGCCGCGTGTGTTCGCCGCGAGCGCCATTTTCGACACGAACGCGACTGCCGCGACAACGAGGACGACGATCCGGGCTTTCCGTACATCCCAGGACAGGGACGACATTCCGACGTTCATGGTTGCCGAACGTAGCAATACCAACGGCACCTAGCGAAGCACCGATAAACATACTTAAGCGGCAATGGAGTTCACTGCGCGGGCGTTATAGCGCCGGAACGGGTTTACCGAATCACACGTATGGCCCACCACGGCACGTAATTCGTGGCGCTCAACTCTCGTTCACAACCTGCACCTTGTCCCCGTCAGCCGAGGCAGGCACCCAGTGAAAGCACTCGTACTCTCCGGAGGCGCCGGCACCCGGCTGCGCCCCATCACGCACACCTCCGCCAAACAGCTCGTCCCGGTCGCCAACAAGCCCGTGCTCTTCTACGGTCTCGAATCGATCGCCGCCGCCGGAATCCGGCAGGTCGGCATCATCGTCGGCGACACGGCCGAGGAGATCCGGGCCGCGGTGGGCGACGGGTCGCGCTTCGGCCTGGACGTCACCTACATTCCCCAGCACGCCCCGCTGGGTCTCGCCCACGCCGTGCTGATCGCCCGCGAATTCCTCGGCGACGACGATTTCGTGATGTATCTGGGGGACAACTTCATCGTCGGCGGAATCACGGAGCTGGTCGAGGAGTTCCGCGCCACCCGGCCCGCCGCCCAGATCCTGCTGACCAAGGTGCCCGACCCGCGCGCCTTCGGGGTCGCCGAGCTCGACGTCGACGGGCGCGTCGCCCGGCTGGAGGAGAAGCCGGCCGCGCCACGCAGCGACCTGGCGCTGGTCGGCGTGTACCTCTTCACGTCCGCCGTGCACGAGGCGGTGCGGTCCATCGAGCCGTCCGCGCGCGGCGAGCTGGAGATCACCGACGCCCTCCAGTGGCTCATCGACGAGCGGCGCACCGTCACCTCGACGGTCATCTCCGGCTACTGGAAGGACACCGGCAACGTGGCGGACATGCTGGAGGTGAACCGGTCCGTCCTGGAGCTGCTCACCCCGCGCAACGACGGCAGCGTGGACGACGCCACCGAGATCATCGGCCGCGTCCGCATCGGCGGCGGGGCGACCGTGCGCGGCTCGCGCATCGTCGGGCCGGTCATCATCGGCGCGGGCACCGTCGTGGAGAACTCCTACATCGGCCCGTCCACGTCCATCGCCGAGAACTGCCGGGTGACGGACAGCGAGATCGAGTACTCCATCGTGCTCAGCGGCTCCTCGCTGCTCGGCGTGGGGCGCGTCGAGGCGTCCCTCATCGGACGTAACGTCGAGATCACCCCCGCCCCGCCCATCCCGGCCGCCCACCGCCTGGTGCTCGGCGATCACAGCAAGGTGCAGATCTCCGCATGAAGTCCGTCCCGCGCATCCTGGTCACCGGAGGAGCCGGTTTCATCGGCTCGCACTACGTCCGTACGCTGCTGGGGCCGCCAGGCCCCGGCCATGCCCACGCCCAGACCCAGGCCCAGGTCACGGTCCTCGACCGGCTCACCTACGCCGGGAACCCCGCGAACCTCGACCCTGTGCGGGACCGTCCCGGTTTCCTGTTCGTGCACGGTGACATCCGGGACGCGGACCTGGTCGACAAGCTGGTCTCCGAACACGACGAGATCGTCCATTTCGCCGCCGAGTCGCACGTGGACCGCTCGATCCTGGGCGCCGCCGAGTTCGTCCGCACCAATGTGCTCGGTACGCAGACACTGCTGGACGCGGCCCTGCGGAACCGTATCTCCACCTTCGTCCACATCTCCACGGACGAGGTGTACGGGTCCATCGAGGAGGGCTCCTGGACGGAGGACGCGCCGGTGCGGCCCAACTCCCCGTACGCCGCGTCCAAGGCGTCCGCCGACCTGATCGCGCTCGCCTACCACCGCACGCACGGCCTGGACGTGCGCGTGACGCGCTGCTCCAACAACTACGGCCCCCACCAGTTCCCCGAGAAGGTCATCCCCCTGTTCATCACGCGGCTCCTGGAGGGCGGCCGGGTGCCGCTGTACGGGGACGGCTCGCACGTGCGCGACTGGCTGCACGTGGACGACCATGTGCGCGGCGTGGAGCTGGTGCGCACCCGGGGGCGGGCGGGCGAGATCTACCACATCGGCGGCGGCACGGAGCTGTCCAACCGGGAGCTGACCAGCGCGCTGCTCGACGCCTGCGGCGCGCACTGGTCCCGGGTCGACCATGTCGAGGACCGCAAGGGCCACGACCGGCGGTACTCGGTCGACTGGACGAAGATCCGCGAGGAGCTGGGCTACCGGCCGGGCAAGGACTTCGCGACGGGCCTGGCGGAGACGGTCGCCTGGTACCGGGAGAACCGTTCCTGGTGGCAGCCCCTGCTCGGCCGGGCGGCGCTGTGAGTTGGCTGGTCACGGGCGCCGGCGGGATGCTCGGCCGGGACGTGCTCAGGTGCCTGGGCGGCGACGCGGTGGGCCTGACGCGGCGGGAGCTGGACGTGCGCGACCCGGTCGCGGTGCGGGCGGCGCTGGCGGCACTGCGCCCTTCGGTGGTCGTCAACTGCGCGGCCTGGACGGCGGTGGACGACGCCGAGACGCGCGAGGGCGAGGCCCTGGCGGTGAACGGCACGGGGGTGCGCCACCTGGCGGAGGCGTGCGCCTCGGTGGGGTGCGTGCTGCTGCACGTGTCGACGGACTACGTGTTCGACGGCCACGCGCGCGTGCCGTACGCCGAGGGCACGCCGCCCGCCCCGCGCACCGCGTACGGCCGCACCAAGCTGGCCGGCGAGCGGGCGGTGCTGGAACTGCTGCCCGAGCACGGGTACGTGGTGCGGACGGCGTGGCTGTACGGGGCGGGGGGCGCCAACTTCGTACGGGCGATGCTGCGTTCGGAGGCGTCGCGGGAGTACGTGGACGTGGTGGACGACCAGCGCGGCCAGCCCACCTGGAGCGCCGACCTCGCCCGCCGGCTGGTCGCCCTGGGCCGCTGTGGCGCGCCGCCGGGCGTCTACCACGCCACGAACGCCGGCGACGGCACGTGGTGGGACCTGGCCCGTGAGACGTTCCGGCTGCTGGGCGCGGACCCGGGCCGGGTGCGGCCCACCACGAGCGCGGCCTACCCGCGCCCGGCACCCCGTCCCGCGTACAGCGTGCTGGGCCACGACCGCTGGCGCGAGGCGGACCTGCCCCCGCTGCGGGACTGGCGGGAGGCGCTGCGGGAAGCGCTCCCCGCGCTGCGGCTCACCGCCGCCGGCACCGGGCCCTGACAACCGGGCGCCGAGGCCGTTGCCTTCCCCGGTCCGGGGTACACGCGGATGGCCGGACCCCGGACGCAAGGAGACACGATGGCCGACTCGTCGATGAAGGCCGTGGGCTGGGCGCGGAGCTTTCCCGTTTCGGGTGGCGTACGAGCGGGGCGGTGCTGGGCACGCGAGCACCTGGAGTCCCTGGGCTGGACCGAGAGCGCCCCCGAGACGACGGACGACGTGCTGCTCACGGTGTCGGAGCTCATCACCAACGCGCATGTCCACGCCCGCAGTTCCGCCCAGGTGGTGCTGACCTGGGACAACCGGTGCCTGCACGTCAGTGTCCACGACTCCGGCGGCAGCGGGATGCCGACCCCGCGCGCGCCTGACACCGTCTCGACGGGCGGCCGGGGCCTGGCCCTGGTCGACGCGCTGGCGGATCACTGGCACACCCACGCCCAGCAGCACGGCAAGACCATCACCGCCTGCTTCACCCCGTCCGGCGGGGACGGGTGAGCAGACGTCACACCGCGCGGAAACGCGGCGCGGCAACCCGGTCGTGATTTCCGCTGGTGAATACCGGTCATGAATCCCGGTCATGATCCCCGGTCATGAATACGGCCCGCTTCCCTCCCGGGAAGCGGGCCGTACTCAACGACTCACATCAGTGGCGCATCAGTGGCGGAAGGCGTCCTTGGTGTTCTCCTTCGCCTGCCGCAGATCGCCCTTGGACTGCTCGGCGCGGCCCTCGGCGGTCATACGCTCGTTGCCCACGGCGCGCCCGATCGCCTCCTTGGCCTTGCCCTTGGCCTGCTCGGTCTTGGCCTGCGCCTTCTCGTCGGCTGCCACCGGAATCACTCTCCCAAAAAGTTGACGACGTGATTCTCCTCCCGTCTTGCCGAAACACCGGCACGCAAACCCGGGAAGAAAAGAAGATCTGGATTGTGCGATCTTCTTTATGCCGGGCACGAGGGGCTTCGGAGGTTGATAACCATGGTCCCGCTTCTTCTCGTTCTGCTTCTCGCCCTGATTCTTTTCGGTGCGGGTTTCGCCGTAGAGATCCTCTGGTGGATCGCGGCCATCGTGCTGGTCGTCTGGGTGGTCGGGTTCCTCGTCCGCCCGGCGGGCCACGGCGGCACACGCGGCCGCTGGTACCGCTGGTAGGCGCTGACGCACCATCAGATCGAGCGCCGGGCACCCGCCTCACCCGAGGCGGTGCCCGGCGCTCGATGGTTCCGGCTCCGCAGCCGCCCGTCAGCGGCTCGCCGGAATGAGCGGCGACGCCCCGGTCTCGTCCCCCCGAGGGCCGGCCCGCAGCCCCTCGTACCACTGGACACACGCCGCGTACGACGGCAGCAGGCCCGCCGCCTCGGCCTCGGCGAGCGTGGGGGCCGTGGCGTCCTTCTCGGACAGTACGGGGGTGAGGCCGGCCGGCCAGTCGATGGCGAGGTCCGGGTCGAGCGGGTGGATGCCGTGCTCCCGGGTGGGGGCGTAGCCGCGCGAGCAGAGGTAGACGACGGTCGCGTCGTCGGTGAGCGCCATGAACGCGTGCCCCAGCCCCTCCGCGAGGTGGACGGCCCGGTGGTCGCGGTCGTCGAGCTCGACCGCCTCCCAGGCGCGGTAGGTCGGCGAGCCCGTGCGGATGTCGACCACCACGTCCACCACCGCGCCACGTACGCACGTCACGTACTTGGCCTGGCCGGGCGGCACGTCCGCGAAGTGGACGCCGCGCAGGGTGCCGCGCGCGGAGACCGAGCAGTTGGCCTGGGCGAGCCCGAGGCCGTACCCGGCCGCCTCATGGAGCTCCGGCGCCCGGAACCACTCGTGGAAACTGCCCCTGCTGTCGTGGAAGACGCGGGGTTCCATGACCCACGCGCCGTCAATGCCGAGCGCACGCACCGGCCCACCGTCCTTTCGTGTCGGCAGGCCCAACCGCCCCGCGCGCCGGGCGTCACCGAAGCGCGTCCGACCGGGTGACGGGGGTGTCCCTCAGCTCTTGAGCGCGGCGACGGCGGCCGTGGCCAGGTCGTCCAGGTACCCCTGCGGCAGCGGGGTGCGGACCACGACCAGGCGCCAGTAGAGCGGGCCGATGATCAGGTCCAGGGCGCGGTCGGCATCCGCGTCGACGGGGAGTTCGCCGCGGGCCACCGCCTCGCGGACGACGACCGCGGCCACGCCCTGCTGGCTGTCCAGCAGGGCCGCCTTGATCGCGTCGGCGATCTCGGGATGGCGGGCGGCCTCGACCAGCAGGTCAGGGATGACCTGCGAGGCGACCGGGTGGCGCAGCGCGTGCGCGGCGACCTCCAGGAGGGCGCGGACGTCTCCGTACAGCGAGCCCGTGGCCGGTGCGGGCAGGCCCTGCGCGGCGAACGCGGTCAGCAGGTCGAGGACGAGCGACAGCTTGGACTTCCAGCGCCGGTAGACGGCCGTCTTGCCGACGCCGGCCCGCCGCGCGATGCCCTCGATGGACATCCGGGCGAAGCCGACCGCCGCCAGTTCCTCGAAGACGGCGGCACGGATCGCTTCGGTGACGTCCTCCCGGAGCACGGCGGCTCCGGCGGGCGGCCGGCGGGGCGGCGGTGTGGTCATGCCCCGGATCATAGCGCCACGCCCACGTCACGACGGGACGGTTGCGTTGCGACGTATGCACGTCCTAGTCTCGCCGTAGCGACGAAACGGGTCCGTTCCGTCGTCACCCCCTTGCCGAGGAGATGCCCAGTGAGCACGCGGACACTCGCACCCCCACCACCGGTGAAGGACGTGCGGGACCTGAAGGAGGCTATGGACGCGCAGGGAGCGGAGGACCTCCGGGCCCTCGCCCTCCGCCACGGGCTGACCGTCAGCGGCGCCCGGCCGCCCCTGCCCGACTACCTCCGGCAGCTGTGGTCCCGGCGGCACTTCATCACCGCCTTCGCCACCGCCCGCCTCACCGCGCAGTACAGCCAGGCCAGGCTGGGCCAGGTGTGGCAGGTGATGACGCCCCTGCTCAACGCGGCGGTGTACTACGTCATCTTCGGCGTGCTGATGAACACCAGGGCCGGCGTCCCCGACTTCGTGCCGTTCCTGGTCACCGGCGTCTTCATCTGGACGTTCACGTCCAGTTCGATCATGGCCGGTACCCGCGCCGTCAGCGGCAACATCGGTCTCGTACGCGCCCTGCACTTCCCGCGCGCCAGCCTGCCCATCTCCCTGGCCCTCCAGCAGCTCCAGCAACTGGTCTTCTCGCTGTGCGCGCTGGTCGTCATCCTGTTCTGCTTCGGTGTCACGCCCGGCTGGTCCTGGCTGCTCGCCGCCCCCGCGCTCGCCCTGCAGTCGCTGTTCAACACCGGCGTCTCGCTGGTCATGGCGCGGCTCGCCGCCCGCACCCCCGACATCGCGCAGCTGATGCCGTTCCTGCTGCGTACCTGGATGTACGTGTCCGGTGTGATGTGGAGCGTCGACCACGTCCTGGCGCACAACCACCTGCCGCACGCCGTGCTGCTGGCGCTGGAGTGCAATCCGGCCGCCGTCTACATCGACCTCGTGCGCTTCGCGCTCATCGACAGCTTCACCTCCGCCCAGCTGCCGCCGCACGTCTGGGCTGTCGCCACCGGCTGGGCGCTGTTCGCCGCCGTGGGCGGTTTCATCTGGTTCTGGAAGGCAGAGGAGACCTACGGCCGTGGCTGACCCGCGCAGTACCGAAGAGCGGATTCCGACCGTCGTCGCCGACGGCGTGCACATCACGTACACCGTCCAGGGCGCCGGCAAGGGCGGCAAGGGCAGCGCGACGGCCGCGCTCGGCCGGCTCCTGTCCCGTACGCGCACGGCGTCGCCGGGCACCCGGACCGTCCATGCCGTCAAGGGCGTCAGTTTCGCCGCGTACAAGGGCGAGGCGATCGGCCTGATCGGCTCCAACGGCTCGGGCAAGTCCACCCTGCTCAAGGCCATCGCCGGCCTGCAACCCACCAGCCAGGGCCGGATCTACACCCACGGCCAGCCCTCCCTGCTCGGCGTGAACGCCGCCCTGATGGGCGACCTGACCGGCGAGCGCAACGTCATCCTGGGCGGGCTCGCGATGGGCATGTCCCGCGAGGAGATCAAGGAGCGGTACGACGACATCGTCGACTTCTCCGGGATCAACGAGAAGGGCGACTTCATCTCGCTGCCGATGCGCACCTACTCCTCCGGCATGGGCGCCCGGCTGCGGTTCTCCATCGCCGCCGCCAAGTCCCACGACGTCCTGCTGATCGACGAGGCGCTGGCGACCGGCGACGCGAGGTTCCAGCGCCGCAGCCAGGAGCGCATCGGCGAGCTGCGCGAGCGGGCCGGGACCGTGTTCCTCGTCAGCCACAGCAATGGGGCGATCCGGCAAACGTGCGACCGGGCGATCTGGCTGGAGGCCGGAAAACTGCTGATGGACGGCCCGTCGGCGGACGTGGTCGACGCGTATGAGGCACACACCGCGAAGAAATAGCCCATAGCGGGTTAAAGTGCGCACCGATGACCATCTATCGGATCAGCGCACGCCGCACACCTCTGTTCACGGACCGGTCACCCGCGCTCGCGCTGACCGCCGTATGGGCCCTCACCCGCGCCGGGATGCTGCTGCTGCTGTGGCGCGACACCCTCGGCATCGGCGGGCTGGGCCGCGAGGTCTACCTGCTGTACCGGCACTGGCACCAGCTGCTCTCGCAAGGCACCTTCCCGCCCGGTGACGCCACCTGGCAGTACCCGCCCGGCGCCGGGCTCGCCATCCTGGCGCCGGGCCTGGTACCCGGGCTGACGTACTACCAGGCGTTCGTCGCGCTCACGCTCCTCGCCGACGCCGTCATCACCTTCGCGCTCGCCCGGGCCGGCGCGAGCGGTGCGTGGCTCTGGGTGATCGGGCTGCCGCTGCTGCTGCACCTGCCCCTGGCGCGGTACGACGTCCAGGTCACCGCCCTGGCCGTACTGGCGCTGCTGGCGCTGCGCGCCGGCCGCTCCCGCGTCGGCGGCGCGCTCGCCGGGATCGGCGCCATGGTCAAGGTGTGGCCCCTGCTCACCCTGATCGGCACGCCCCGCGGGCACCTCACGCGCCGGGCCTGGGCGTGGGCGACGGTGGCGGCGGGCGCGCTGTTCACCGTCCTGGCGCTCGGGTACGCGCACCCCCTGGACTTCGCGCGCCAGCAGGGCGGCCGGGGCGTGCAGATCGAGTCGCTGGGCGGCACCGCGCTGTCGCTGGCGCGGCTGGCGGGGTGGTGGCCGGGGGAGGTGCGGTACCGGTACGGGGCCTTCGAGCTCACCGGGCCGTACGCGACCGGCGTGGCCCACTTCGCGCTGCTGCTGACCGGGCTCGCCTTCTGCTGGCTGCTGCTGTGGCGGGTGCGGTCCTGGCAGTGGAGCGCGGCGACCCCGCTGGACGCCGCGCTCACCGCCGTGCTGCTGTTCACGGTGACCAGCAGGGTGATCAGCCCCCAGTACATGGTGTGGCTGCTGGGGCTCGCGGCGGTCTGCCTGACCTGCCGGGAGACCAGTCAGCGGCAGGTGGCGCTGCTGATGCTGCCGGCGGCGGCGCTCAGTTCACTGGCGTACCCCGTGCTGTACGAGGAGGTCATCACGGTCACCCCGGTCGGGGTCGCGGTGGTGGCGCTGCGCAACGGACTGCTGCTCGCCGCCACGCTGCTGTCGTGCCGGCGGCTGTGGGCCTCGACGGTGCCGGGGCCGCCGTCGCTCAAAGGGCTGTGACCGGCCGAAGGGCGCCCACCGGATGCGGCGGGCGCCCTTCTCAGCGCTCGGCGATCAGCTGTGCGTACGCAGCAGCGTCCGCATGGTCCGCATCGCCACCGACAGGTTGGCCAGGTCGAACGAGTCCGAGCTCTGGATCTCCTCCAGCGTCGTGCGCGCCCGGCTCAGGATCGCGGCGTTCCTCTGCTCCCACGCCTTGAACCGCTCCTCCGGCGTCGAGGTGCCGTTGCCCGCCGACAGCACGTCCGCGGTGAGCGCGGCGTGCGCGGCGTACAGGTCCTCGCGGATGGAGGCGCGGGCCATCGACTGCCAGCGGTCGGCACGCGGCAGCTCGATGATCCGGTCCATCAGCTGGGTGATGCTCAGCCGGTCGGCCAGGTCGTAGTACACCTCGGCGACCGCCATCGGGTCCTTGCCCGTCCGGTCCGCGATCGCCACGATGTCGAGCGTCGGGAAGGCGGACGAGAACCCGGCCACCCGCAGCGCCAGCTCGTCCGGGACGCCCGCCCCGGTCAGCTCGTCCACGATCGACTCGTACCACTCCAGGTCGGCGCCGCGCAGCATCTTCGGCAGCTGCGCCCACACCTGCTCGACCCGGTCCGCGAAGAACTCGACCGTCTCCGCGAGCCGCACCGGCTGCGGCCGGTTGCCCAGCAGCCAGCGCGTACCGCGCTCGACCAGGCGCCGCGAGTGCAGCCGGATACGGGTCTGGACGTCGGCCGCGACGCGGTTGTCGAGCTCCTCGACGGCGTCCCACACGGTGTTCAGCCCGAAGATCGCGCGGGCCGCGCAGTGCGCCCGGACGATCTCCTCCACCGACGCGCCGGTCTCCTCGCGCAGCCGGTGCAGGAACGTCGAGCCGCCGGTGTTGACGGTGTCGTTGACCAGCACCGTCGTGATGATCTCCCGGCGCAGCGCGTGGGCGTCGATCTGCTCGGCGAACTCCTCGCGCAGCTTGGAGGGGAAGTACTCGTGCAGCAGCTTGCGCAGGTAGGGGTCGTCGGGCAGATCCGTGTGGATCAGCTCCTCCGCCACCGTGATCTTGGTGTAGGCGAGCAGCACGGCCAGCTCGGGCTGGCTGAGCCCCTTGCCGGCGTTGAGCAGCTCGCGGATCTGCCGGTCGCTCGGCAGGAACTCCAGCGCCCTGTCGAGCTTGCCCTCGCGGCCCAGGCGGCGCATGAAGCGCTGGTGGGCGTGGAGGAGGGACGGGGACTGCCGGACCGCGTTGGCCAGGGCGACGTTCTGCGCGTAGTTGTTGCGCAGCACCAGCGCGCCGACCTCGTCGGTCATCTCGGCGAGGATCTTGTTGCGCTGCTTGACGGTCATGTCGCCGTCCGCCACCAGGGCGTTGAGCAGGATCTTGATGTTCACCTCGTGGTCGGAGGTGTCCACGCCGGCGCTGTTGTCGATGGCGTCGGTGTTGATCTTGCCGCCCTCGCCGTCCGGACCACCCTTGCGGGCGAACTCGATCCGGCCGAGCTGGGTCAGGCCCAGGTTGCCGCCCTCGCCGACGACCTTGACGCGCAGCTCCTCACCGTTGACGCGGATGGCGTCGTTGGCCTTGTCGCCGACGTCGCCGTGCGTCTCGGTGGTGGCCTTGACGTACGTACCGATGCCGCCGTTCCACAGCAGGTCGACCGGCGCCTTGAGGATCGCCTGCATCAGCTCGGCCGGGGTCAGCTTGGTGACGGGGCCCTCGATGCCGAGCGCGGCCCGCATGTGCGCGTTGACCGGGATCGACTTGGCGGTACGCGGGTGGATGCCGCCGCCCGGGGACAGCAGCTGCTTGTCGTAGTCGGCCCAGGAGCTGCGCGGCAGCTCGAACAGGCGGCGGCGCTCGGCGTACGAGACGGCCGCGTCCGGGTTCGGGTCGATGAAGATGTGCCGGTGGTCGAAGGCCGCCACCAGCCGGATGTGCTCGGAGAGCAGCATGCCGTTGCCGAACACGTCACCGGACATGTCGCCGACGCCCACGACCGTGAAGTCCTGGGTCTGGGTGTCGTGGCCCAGCTCGCGGAAGTGCCGCTTGACCGACTCCCAGGCGCCACGGGCGGTGATGCCCATGCCCTTGTGGTCGTACCCGGCCGAGCCGCCGGAGGCGAACGCGTCGCCCAGCCAGAAGCCGTACGCGACGGCGACCTCGTTGGCGATGTCGGAGAAGGTCGCGGTGCCCTTGTCGGCGGCGACGACGAGGTAGGTGTCGTCCCCGTCGTGCCGGACGACGTCGACCGGCGGCACGACCTCGCCCGCCACCATGTTGTCGGTGATGTCGAGCAGCGCCGAGATGAACGTCTTGTAGCAGGCGATGCCCTCGGCCAGCCACGCGTCACGGTCGACGGCCGGGTCCGGCAGCTGCTTGGCGACGAACCCGCCCTTGGCGCCGACCGGCACGATGACGGTGTTCTTCACCATCTGCGCCTTGACCAGGCCCAGGATCTCGGTACGGAAGTCCTCGCGCCGGTCGGACCAGCGCAGACCGCCACGCGCGACCTTCCCGAAGCGCAGGTGGACGCCCTCCACGCGCGGCGAGTACACCCAGATCTCGTACGCGGGGCGCGGCGCCGGCAGGTCGGGGATGGCCTGCGGGTCGAACTTCATCGACACATAGGCGTGCGCCTCGCCGCTCTCCGCCTTCTGGAAGAAGTTGGTGCGGAGGGTGGCCTTGATGACGGTGAGGAAGGACCGCAGGATCCGGTCCTCGTCCAGGCTCGCGACCTGGTCGAGCGCGCCGTCCAGCTCCTCCATCAGGCCGTCGGTCAGCTCGGTGCCGGCCCGCTGCCGCTCCGGAGACATCCGCGCCTCGAAGAGGGAGACCAGCAGCCGGGTGGTGTGGACGTTGTGGCGGAGGGTGTCCTCCATGTAGTCCTGGCTGAACGTGGAACCGGCCTGGCGCAGGTACTTGGCGTACGCGCGCAGCACCATCGCCTGGCGCCAGCTCAGCCCCGCGCTGAGCACCAGCGCGTTGAAGCCGTCGTTCTCGGCCCGGCCGGTCCAGGTCGCGGCGAACGCCTCCTGGAACCGCTCACGCGCGTCGTCGGCCAGGTAGTCGCCGCTGGCGGAAGCGGTCGAGCTCTGCGGCATGCGCAGCCCGAAGTCGTAGATCCACGCCTGCGTACGGTCCGCGCAGCGCAGCTCGTACGGGCGCTCGTCGACGACCTCGACACCGAGCCGGTTGAGGACCGGCAGGACGGCGGACAGGGAGATCTGCGCGCCCGTCTTGTAGATCTTGAAGCGGCGCTCGCCGGGGCCGGCGCCGACCGGCTCGTACAGGGAGAGCGCGAAGTCCCTCTCGCCCCGGACCAGCTGCTCCAGGTGGGCGAGGTCGGAGACGGCGGCGCGCGGCGTGTGGTCGGCCTTGTAACCCTCGGGGAAGGCGTTGCCGTAACGGCGCAGCAGCTCGGCGGCGCGCTCCTCGCCCATCTCGGCGTTGAGCGCCTCGCCGAAGCCGTCCTCCCAGGAGCGGGCGGCTTCGACGAGCCGGGCCTCGATGCGCTCGGCATCGGCCTCGGTGAGCGGGGTGAGCTCGGTGCCCTGCGGGACGCGGACGACGAAGTGCAGCCGGGAGAGGATCGACTCGGTGTTCCAGGCGGTGAAGTCGACGCTGGTGCCGCCGAGCTCCTCCTTCAGGATGTCGATGATCCGCAGCCGGACGGTGGTGTTGAAGCGGTCGCGCGGCAGGTAGACGAGGGCGGAGTAGTAGCGCCCGTACTCGTCCTGGCGCAGGTAGAGCCGGAGCCGGCGGCGCTCCTGGAGGTAGAGCACGCTGGTGACGATGGGCAGCAGCTCGTCGACGGACGTCTGGAACAGCTCGTCGCGCGGGTAGGTCTCCAGGATCTGGAGCAGGTCGCGGCCGTCGTGGCTGTTGGGCGAGAAACCCGCCTTCTCCAGGACCTCGGCGACCTTGCGGCGGACGACCGGGACGCGGCGGACGGACTCGGTGTACGCGGCGGACGAGAACAGCCCGAGGAAGCGCCGCTCGCCGACGACGTTGCCCTGCTCGTCGAACTTCTTGACGCCGACGTAGTCCAGGTACGACGGGCGGTGCACGGTCGCGCGGCTGTTGGCCTTCGTCAGGATCAGCAGCTTGTGCTCGCGCGCCTTGGCGCGGGCGTCGCGCGGGAGGCGGTTGAAGGACGGCGAGACGGGGTGGGCCTCGTCGCCGCTGTGGTGCGGGTCGGAGCGCAGGATGCCCAGGCCGGTGCCGGGTACGGCGGCGAGCGCGTCCTCCTCGGTGAGCTGGTACTCGCGGTAGCCGAGGAAGGTGAAGTGGTCGTCGGCCAGCCAGCGCAGCAGCTCGCGGGCCTCCTCGACCTCCGTGTTGCGCAGGTCGTCGGCGATCGGCTCCTTGGGCAGGTTCTCGGCGATGCGCAGCGCGGCGTCGCGCATCTTCTCCCAGTCCTCGACGGTCTCGCGGACGTCGGACAGGACGCGCAGCAGGTCGGCGGTGATCTGCTTGAGGTCGGCGCGGTCGGTCTCGCGGTCGATCTCGACGTGGATCCAGGACTCGGTGAGGGTGTCGTGCCGGTCCTTCTTGTCGCCGCCGTCGCCGAGCACCTCGATGAGCTTGCCCGCCACATCGCGGCGGACGACGAACTGGGGGTGGATGACGACGTGGATGCCGCGGCCCTGGCGTGACAGCTCGTTGGTCACCGAGTCGACGAGGAAGGGCATGTCGTCCGTCACGACCTCGACGACGGAGTGGCTGCACGTCCACCCGTTCTCTTCCACGGTGGGCGTGTGCACGCGCACGCTGGCCGTGCCCTGGGGGCGGTTCTCGGCCAGCCGGTAGTGGGACAGCGCCGCGCCAAAGACGTCCACCGGGTCCCGGTCCAGGAGGTCCTCGGGAGCCGTGTGCAGGTAGTAGCGCTGGAGGTAGGCGAGAACGGTGTCCTGGTCCGGACGTTCCCCGCTCTCGGCCTCGGTCTGGAGTTTCCCCCCGACCGGGCTGTGCTCAGCTACCCGGGCGGCCCGTTCGAGCAGCTCGGCCTTGGCATCGTCCAGCTTGGTCTGCATGTCCTCTGGCTCCTGTCGCGCGCCGTTGCGTGACGTAGGTGAAAGAGACACAACGCCACGACGCGGGGTATCCGGTCTGAGGCGACGTTATGCCGCGATGAGAGATGTCCGGGCCGTTATTGGCCAATTTTGGCGATCGGGCCGGATGGGAAGGGTCAGCGATCACCCGGGCACGGTGGCACTCCGGGCGCAGGCCGGGGGCTCCGCTGCCCCCACGGCGTATCGCGCTGATCACGGGTCCAGGCTATCGCTCCTGCCCCCCGGCCCGTCATGAGCCGTATGTGTACAAAACCGGGCCTGGAAGTTTGACACTCTGGACAGCGACATGAGAGCCGGACGGTGATGACCGCCAAGATCCGGCCGTTCACGGGCACGGGGCCCGGTGCGGGGCCGGCACCGGACCGGCACGGACCGCGCACGGGAGCGGCACCGGACCGGCGCGGGGCCCGGTGCGGGGTCTGGCACCGGACCGGCACGGGGATCGGCGCCGGGATCGGCACGCCGACACGGGGTCGGCACCGGATCGGCACAGGCCCGCCACCGGATCGGCGCCGGATCGGCACGGGTCCCGGTGCGGGGTCTGGCACCGGACCGGCACGGGGATCGGCGCCGGGATCGGCACGCCGACACGGGGCCGGCACCGGATCGGCACAGGCCCGCCACCGGATCGGCACCGGGAAAGGCACCGGGATCGGCACCGGACCCGGCGCGGGGATCGCCACCGGATCGGCACGGGCCCCGCAGGGAGCGGCACGGACTGGCGCGGGGATCGGCGCCTGACCGGCACGGGCACCGCAGGGAGACCGGCACCCGGATCGGCACGGGCCCCGGCACGGGCCCCGCACGGCTCGGAACCTGGACCGGATCGGCAGCGGCAGCGCAGTCGCCGGGCCGGGTGCGCCCGCCCGGGCAGCACCCGCGCCGACCGCACCCCCTTACGCCACCAGTTCCTCCGCGACCGCCACCGCCTCCTCCAGCGTGTCCACGACCGGGACGCCCACCGACTCCAGGCTGGCCCGGCAGTGCGAGCCGCCCGTGTACAGCACCGCCTGCGCGCCCACGTGCGCCGCCGCCACCGCGTCGTCCGCAGCGTCCCCGATGACCACGACCCGGTCCGGCGACGCCACCGTCCCGGCCAGCGCCAGCAGGTGGCGCACCATGTGCGCCGCCTTGCCGGCCGTCGAGTCACCGATCCGGCCGTCCACCCGCACGAACCGCTCCTCGATGCCGTGCCGCTGCACGATGGGTATCAGGCGCTCGTGCGGGGCCAGCGACAGCAACGACTGCGTGAACCCCGCGGCCTGCCGCGTCGCCAGCAGTTCCGCGGCACCGGCCGTGAGCCCGCACGCGCCGGCACGCGCCCAGTAGTGCCGGTGGAACGCCCCGTCCATCACCACCCACTCCGCCTCCGTGGGCAGCCGGCCCATCAGCCGCTCGTAGAACAGCGGAACCGGCACGCAGTACAGCTCGCGGTACCGCGCGAGGGTGATCGGCTCCATGCCTATCTCCTCGAACGCCGCGTTCGTCGCCCCGATGACCGCGTCGATGTCATCGAGCAGCGTGCCGTTCCAGTCCCACACCAGATGTGTGCCGCGCTTCCCCATGCCACGAAGGTACCGGCAGGCTCTGACAACCGGCCAAGGCCGGAGCAGGCCCCCGGGCGACCCCCGGACGCCTTGCAGGCGCCCTCCAGGGGCTCTCAGTCGATTCCCGCTCGCCCCGGTCGCCCCCCGGTCGCCCGCGGTCGCGCCTCAGTCGAGCAGCCCGGGAATCTCCTGCACCCCGTACCACAGCAGCTCATGGTCCTCCGCCCCGTCGACCACGAACTGGGCGTCATCGTCCCCGTGATCCGCCGCGCCCAGCGCCTGCGCCGCCGCCGCGACGTCGTCCTCGGCGTCGTCCGCGTCCGCGTGCACCGCCGCCGCCGTGGTCAGCGGCACCGTGCCCGCGATGCGCACCTCGCCGACCGACGAGGGATCCAGCGCCCCGTCGGGATCGGCGACGGCCGCGCCGTCCGGGACGTCGACGGCCACCACGACCCTGCGCCGGGCGGCGTCCGGATCGGCGGCCAGCATGCGCAGCGACGCGGCCGCGGCCCGGCTCAGCGCGGCGTACTCCAGCTCCTCGATGTCCTCGGAGACGTACCACTCGCGCAGCCCGGGTGTCACCGCGTACGCGGTCAGGGGGCCGGGGCCCAGCTCGCCCGCTTTGTGCGCCTGTGCGAGACCGGGGAGGGTCAGGGGGACGTACACGCGCATGGCAGGCCGCTTTCGTAGTCGGGGACGCCCTCAGGATACGTGCGGAGTACCCGTTCGGGCCCGGTCCCCGCCCGGCCGCCCCGTCCACCTCGTATGACCCGTTCACCGCCGCTCACCAGGCCCCCGCCCGCGCCCCTCACCCGGATAGGTGATCCACCCACGACTTCGCACACCGCCCCTGCGGCGATTGCGGGCGTCCACCCCGCCCCGTAGAAGATCACCAACGCACGTTACTGCCCGGTAGCGAACCGGGCGCGACGGAACGGGGACGACCACCATGAGCACCACCGCAACCAGGACGACGAACGGTCCGGCCGGCCACCGGGGCCGACGCGGACCCGGCGGCTCGGTCCGGCCGCTCGCACCCCGCCCGGCCGCCGGCAGGACACCCGGCCGCACCACCGTGCCGGCCCGCCGTCCGGTGCCGCCGCACCTCGTCTTCGCCGAGCGGCTGCTCGCCGTCCTCAGCGGCGAGCGCCCGGTCCACTGGATGCTCGGCCAGACCATCGGCGAGGCGTACGACCAGCTCATCAGGCTCGCGCCGACCACGCCCCTGCGCGCCCGGGGTGTGCGCCCCGTCATCCGCCGGTGCGGCGGCTACCCGCTGCGCCCGGGCGTCGTGGAGGCGTTCGCCAGCATCGCGGCCGGGGAGCAGGTCCGGGCGATGGCGTTCCGCCTGGAGAAGGGCACCGACCACAAATGGCGCTGCACGGCCATCGAACTCGGCGGCGAACGCGACCGCCCCTAGGAGGCGCCACCCAGAGGCGACCGCCCCTAAAAGGTGCCACCGAAAGCACGGGGCCGGACACGCGGCTTCCGCCACGCACCCGGCCCCGGAGAACCCTCGGGAGCAAGCCCGATCAGGGTTACTTCTTGCGGCGACGGCCGCCCTTCTGCGCCTTGCGCCGCTCCGCACGCGTCATCCCGTCCGTCTCGGACCGGGCCGCGCCGTCCCCGTTGTGGAAGTCGCCCTCGATGACACCGCCCTCGCCGTCCACGGTCGGCGCGGAGAAGTGCAGCCGGTCCGGCCGCTGCGGCGCGTCCAGGCCCTTGGCCCGGATCTCGGGACGCCCGGCACCGGCCGGAACCGCGTCCTGCTTGGCCAGGGAGGTCTTCGAGGCCGCGGCCGCGTCCTGCACCGGCACCTCCTCGACCTGCCGCTCGACCTGGACCTCCAGGTTGAACAGGTAGCCGACGGACTCCTCCTTGATGCCCTCCATCATCGCGGTGAACATGTCGAAGCCCTCACGCTGGTACTCGACCAGGGGGTCCTTCTGCGCCATCGCGCGCAGGCCGATGCCCTCCTGGAGGTAGTCCATCTCGTAGAGGTGCTCGCGCCACTTGCGGTCCAGCACGGACAGCACCACGCGGCGCTCCAGCTCACGCATGATGTCGGAGCCGAGCTGCTTCTCACGCGCGTCGTACTGCTCGTGGATGTCCTCCTTGATGGACTCCGCGATGAACTCGGCGGTGATGCCGGCGCGGTCGCCGGCCGCCTCCTCCAGCTCCTCGATGGTGACCTTGCACGGGTAGAGCTGCTTGAAGGCGCCCCACAGCCGCTCCAGGTCCCACTCCTCCGCGAACCCCTCGACGGTCTCCGCCTCGATGTACGCGTCGATGGTGTCGTCCATGAAGTGGCGGATCTGCTCATGCAGGTCCTCGCCCTCCAGGACGCGGCGGCGCTCGCCGTAGATGACCTCGCGCTGCCGGTTGAGCACCTCGTCGTACTTCAGGACGTTCTTGCGGGTCTCGAAGTTCTGCTGCTCGACCTGCGACTGCGCGGACGCGATCGCACGCGTGACCATCTTGTTCTCGATCGGTACGTCGTCGGGAACGTTGGCCATCGCCATCACGCGCTCGACCATCTGCGCCTTGAACAGCCGCATCAGGTCATCGCCCAGCGACAGGTAGAAGCGGGACTCACCCGGGTCGCCCTGGCGGCCGGAGCGGCCGCGCAGCTGATTGTCGATACGGCGCGACTCGTGCCGCTCCGTACCGAGGACGTACAGCCCGCCGAGCGCCTTGACCTCTTCGAACTCGGCCTTGACGGCGAGCTCGGCCTTCTCCAGCGCGGCGGGCAGGGCCGCGGCCCACTCCTCCACGTGCTCGACCGGGTCCAGGCCGCGCTGGCGCAGCTCCGCCTCGGCGAGGTCGTCGGGGTTGCCGCCGAGCTTGATGTCGGTACCGCGGCCGGCCATGTTGGTGGCGACGGTGACGGCGCCCTTGCGGCCGGCCTGGGCGACGATCGACGCCTCACGGTCGTGCTGCTTGGCGTTGAGCACCTCGTGCTGGATGCCGCGCTTGGACAGCTGCTGCGAGAGGTACTCGGACTTCTCGACCGACGTCGTACCGACGAGGATCGGCTGGCCCTTCCTGTGCTTCTCCTCGATGTCGTCCACGACCGCGGCGAACTTGGCGACCTCGGTGCGGTAGATCAGGTCCGACTGGTCCTTGCGGATCATCGGCCTGTTCGTCGGGATCGGGACGACGCCCAGCTTGTAGATCTGGTGGAACTCGGCGGCCTCGGTCATGGCCGTACCGGTCATGCCGGAGAGCTTGTCGTAGAGGCGGAAGAAGTTCTGCAGGGTGATCGTGGCGAGAGTCTGGTTCTCGTCCTTGATGTCCACCCCTTCCTTCGCCTCGATCGCCTGGTGCATGCCCTCGTTGTAGCGGCGGCCGGCGAGGATACGGCCGGTGTGCTCGTCCACGATCATGACTTCGCCGTCGATGACGACGTAGTCCTTGTCCTTCTTGAACAGTTCCTTCGCCTTGATGGCGTTGTTCAGGTACCCGACGAGCGGGGTGTTGACCGACTCGTAGAGGTTGTCGATGCCCAGCCAGTCCTCGACCTTGGCGACGCCGGACTCGTGGATGGCGACGGTGCGCTTCTTCTCGTCGACCTCGTAGTCGCCGGTCTCCTCGATGCCCTTGAGCGGGTTTCCGGCCTCGCCCCTCTTGAGGCGGGTGACCAGCTTGGCGAAGTCGCCGTACCACTTGGTGGCCTGGTCGGCCGGGCCGGAGATGATCAGCGGCGTACGGGCCTCGTCGACGAGGATGGAGTCGACCTCGTCCACACAGGCGAAGTTGTGGCCGCGCTGGACGAGCTCCTCCTTGGACCACGCCATGTTGTCGCGCAGGTAGTCGAAGCCGAACTCGTTGTTCGTGCCGTACGTGATGTCGCAGTTGTACTGTTCGCGGCGCTGCGACGGCGACATATTGGCGAGGATGCAGCCGACGTCCAGGCCCAGGAACTTGTGGACCCGGCCCATCATGTCGGAGTCGCGCTCCGCCAGGTAGTCGTTGACGGTGATCATGTGCACGCCCTTGCCGGACAGCGCGTTGAGGTACGCCGGGAGCGTGCCGACGAGGGTCTTGCCCTCACCGGTCTTCATCTCGGCGACGTAACCGAGGTGCAGCGCGGCGCCGCCCATGAGCTGGACGTCGTAGTGGCGCTGGCCGAGCACGCGCTTGGCGGCCTCGCGGACCGTCGCGAAGGCTTCGGGCATCAGGTCGTCGAGGCTCTCACCGTCGGCGTACCGCTGCTTGTACTCCTCGGTGAGCGCCCGCAACTCGGCGTCGGAGAGGTTGACGAAGTCCTCTTCGATGGAGTTGACCTGGTCCGCGATGCGGTGCAGTTTGCGCAGGATCTTGCCTTCGCCTGCACGCATGAGCTTGTTGAAGACGGACACTGAGGTTGGTCTCCTTGCCGGTCGGGCCTGGCACTAGGTCTTGTCATGACACTGGCACGGGCACGGCAGGTGGGCCCCACCGCAACGGCCATCGTAAGCGAGGACGCCGCCGCGCCGGGAGGTCCGCACGTACCGAGGCCGGCTGCCGTGCCGACATGCCGCCCGCAAAGAGAACGCACGGGACGCGCGGAAGGTGCCGCCGAAGCGGAAGCTGAACCCGAAAAGTGTTCGCTCCGGGCTCCCCCGCCCCACCACAATTCCGGCATGGAGCCCGTCACCCTCACCACCGAGCGCCTGCGGCTGCGTACGCTCACGCCCGCCGACGCCGAAGAGGTCCACGCCGCCTGTCAGGACCCGGACATCCAGCGCTGGATCCCGGTCCCTTCCCCGTACGAGCGGCAGCACGCGGCCGAGTACGTGGGACGTACCGTCCCGGACGGCTGGCGCGCGGACACCGCGTACACCTTCTGCGCACGTCCCCGCGAAGGCGGTCCGCTGCTGGCTTCCGCCGGCCTGCACCACCGGCGCTCGGGCGCCTGGGAGATCGGCTTCTACACGGTCAAGGAGCACCGGGGGCGCGGTTACGCGGGGGAGACGGTGCTCGCACTGGCCCGCTGGGCGTTCACCGACCTCGGCTGTACGCGCCTGGAGTGGCGGGCCCAGGTGGGCAACGCCGCGTCGCGGGCGGTCGCCGAGAGGGCGGGTTTCACGGTGGAGGGCACCCTGCGGGCGGCCATGGACCACAGGCAGACGCTGCGGGACTGCTGGATCGGCGCCCTGCTGCCCTCGGACCTGGGACTCCCCAGCGCCTACCCGTACCTCCCGTCCCCGCCCCCGTCCTGACCGCCCCGGTCCTGCCCCCCGTCCTGACCGCCCCAGTCCTGACCGCACCGTCCTGACCGCACCTGTTCCCCCAGCCCCTCCGGAGTGTCAGTGCCGCCGTCTATCGTGCCGAGCATGACGACCCTGCCGCGTCCCACCGCCGAGCTCTCCGCCGACGAGGCCCGTCGCATCGCGCTGCGCGCCCAGGGGTTCCTGGGCGCGCCGGACCGCCGCGCCGGCGTGCGCGGAATCCTGCGGCACCTCGGCGCCGTCCAGCTGGACACGATCTCGGTGCTCGCCCGCTCCCACGAGCTGATTCCGTACGCACGGCTGGGCGCCGTCGGCCGCAAGACCGTCGAGGCGGCCTACTGGACCCCCGCGTCCCTTGACGGGTCCCCGGCACGCCCCCACGCCTTCGAGTACTGGTCGCACGCGGCATGCATCCTGCCGATCGAGGAGTGGCCGCACTTCGCCTTCCGCCGCCGCGCCTACCGCGCGCGCCCGCACTGGTACCACGACCTGCCGGACGGCGCCTACGACGCGGTGATCAAGCAGCTGCGCGCCGAGGGGCCGCTGACGGCCACGGAGCTCGGCGGCGCGAAGAACGGCGGCGAGTGGTGGGACTGGTCGGAGTCGAAGGTCGCCGTCGAGCGGGCGCTGATGTACGGGGAGGTGGTCTGCACCGAGCGGCGCGGCTGGAAGCGGGTGTACGACCTGGCCGAGCGGGCCGTCCCCGACCATCTGCTGCACGACGAGCTGGACGACACCGAGTGCCTGCGCCGCCTGGTGCGGCTGGCCGGGCAGGCGCTGGGCGTGGGCACGCGCGCGGACATCGCCGACTACCACCGCCTCAAGGGCGAGCAGTTCGACGCCGTGGTCGCCGACTCGGGGCTGGTGCCGGTGCGGGTGCAGGGCTGGGAGAAGCCGGCCTGGGCGGACCCGGAGGCCCTGGCGAGCGTGGCGCGCGGACGGCACCGTACGACACTGCTGTCGCCCTTCGACTCGCTGATCTGGGAGCGGGCGCGCACCGAGCGTATCTTCGGCTTCACCCACCGGCTTGAGGCGTACGTCCCCAAGCAGAAGCGGATACACGGCTACTTCGCGATGCCGCTGCTGGCGGGCGGACGGCTGCTCGGCAGGGCCGACCCGGCACGCGAGGGCAGGACGCTGGTGGCCAAGCAGGTGTCGCTGGACTCCGCCAAGGCGGTGGCCCCCATGGCCCAGGCGCTGCGGGAGGCCGCCGAGTGGGTGGGATGCGATTCCGTCCGGATCGAACGCGTCGACCGGCCGGAACTCGCCGCCGCCCTCTCGTCCGCCCTCACCTGATCTCGAGGATCTTCTCCCTCATCGCGTAGACCACCGCTTCCATCCTGGAGTGCAGCTGGAGCTTCTCCAGGATGTTGCGGACGTGGTTCTTCACGGTGTTCTCCGAGATGAACAACTCCTTGGCGATGTCCCGGTTGTTCATGCCGGTGGCGACCAGCTTCAGGACCTCCAGCTCACGGTCGGTCAGCCTCGGGGCGGGGACGAGCCGGCGCTCGTCGGTGCGCTGGATCATCGACTTGAACTCGGTGAGCAGCTTGGAGGCCATCGACGGGCTGATCTGCGACTGGCCGTCCGCGACCGCCCGGATCGCGGTGGCCACCTCGTCGGTGGAGATCTCCTTGAGGAGATAGCCCGTCGCGCCCGCCTTGATCGCGTCGTAGAGGTCGGCCTCCTCGTCGCTGATCGTCAGCATGATGATCTTGGCGCTGGGGGCCACCTCCTTGATGGAGGTGCAGGCCTCGATTCCGCCCCGCTTGGGCATCCGGACGTCCATCAGCACGATGTCGGGCAACAGGTCGGCGGCCTTGTCGACGGCTTCCGCGCCGTCGCCCGCCTCACCCACCACCTGGATGTCCTCCTCCTGCGCGAGGACGATCTCCAGCCCCCTGCGGAAGAGCGCGTGGTCGTCCACGACAAGGACCCGGATGGGCTCCTTGCGGGACGCGTCGCCGTCCGCTTCCGGGCCCGCCTCGCTCCCGGCACTCGCCCCGCCCACCGGGGCGTCGGAGCCGCCCGGGTGGTGCACCGGGCCGAAGCTGTCCGCCATCGTTCCTCCCCCTGCAGGCCTGGCCTGACATTCATGTTCGGTCCGCCAACCGGGGCCCTTGGAGCACTGGTTGGCGCGCCCACCATGATTTCATGCCCGGACGGCGGAACGGTGCTCTCGTGGGCGCGCGGTGGTGCCCCTGGGGGCGCACAACGGCGCTCCAGAGGCACCAACCGGGACGAGTCAGCTGCCGTCAGCCGCCGAGCGCGCCGCCGGCGCCGCTCGCGTCGGAGCCGGCCAGCGGATCGGTCTCCAGGTGGATGACGCCGTAGTCATAGGCGTGCCGCCGGTAGACGACGCTGGGCTGCTTGGTCTCCGAGTCGACGAACAGATAGAAGTCGTGTCCGACCAGCTCCATCTCGTAGAGAGCCTGGTCGAGCGACATCGGGGCGGCCGTGTGGGTCTTCTCGCGGACCACCAGGGGCCCCTCGCCCCGCACCTCCAGCGGGCCCATCCGGGTCGTCGGAATGGACTCCGACCGTTCCTCCACCGCGACGGCGCCGTTCCCGTTCAGCATGGCCACGCCCGGGACGGCGTTGGGCACTTCGGCAGCCGAAAGACGGCCGCTCCCACGGCGGGTGTGACGCTTGTCGTGCTGCTTGCGAAGGCGGGCCTCGAGCTTGTCCGTGGCCAGGTCAAGCGCTGCGTACGGGTCGCCGGCCGCCGCCTCCGCCCGGATCACGGGCCCCCGGGAGTGGAGGGTGATCTCCACGCGGTCGGACCGGTCCGCCTGCCGCGGGTTGTGTTCCTTGGACACCTCGACGTCGAGGCTGATCACCTTGGCGTCGAGCTTCTGGATCTTCTCCAGCTTCAGCTTCTCGGCCACGTGCTTACGGAACCGTTCGGGCACCTCGGTCTTGCGGCCTTTGACGACGATGTCCACGCAGAACTCCGTTCCCGGATCGCTCCTGCCGGCTCACCACCGGCGAGCATCTCCCTTTTGCACCAGACCCCGGTGATTTCCGGAGCCTCGGACTTGGCGACTCGACCTCCTCCTCCCCCGTCGGCAAGATCCCCACCCCACCACCTTGGATGTCCTGACCGGCCCCCGGAATCTCGCCGGAAGCACGGCAGTGCATTCGGTGAAGCGCGGCTTTCGCCATTCCTCACACCCGAACATAGCTCGCTCGGACCGGTGTCGGCACCCGCTATCCGCACGAACCTCCGATCAGGTGTTTTTCCTCCTTCACTAGCTGCAACGATGCAAGTTCCCCGTCAGTTCCGGTTTATTGCGAACGACGCGGGGGTCGCGGCGACAACCGCGGCGTTCATCCGTACGTGCCCGGGAAATCGCGGCTCCGAAGTGGCACGCAGTGCCCGCGCCGCCTCGACCAGCGAGGCCCCGGTGGTCATGAGGTCGTCCACCAGCACGGGCCTGCCGACGGCCAGCAGCCGCCCCGCGCCGGCCGCCACGTCCAGGGCCCCGGCCAGGTTCGCGAGCCGTTCCCGCGCGCCCAGCCCGGACTGGTCCGCCACCGCCCGGCGCAGCCGCAACACGGGCAGCGCCCGCGCCGCCACCCCCGTACGCCGCAGCTCGCCCGCCGCGGCCAGCGCGATCCGCCGTGCCGCGTCGTGCCCACGCGCCCGCACGACGCGCCGGGCGGAGGGAACCGGCACCAGGAGCAACGGGCCGCTCCCCGTGCCGGGAGAAGCCGCTACAGCCGCCCTCACGGCCCCGGCGAGCGCGACGCCCAGCGGCCGGGCCAGTCCCAGCACACCGCGCTCCTTGTGCCCCAGCAGCACCGCCCGTACCGCGTCCTCGTACGGCGCCGCGGCATGGACCACCGGCAGCCCCGCCGGCTCCGGCACAGGCCGCACCCGCCGCGCCCGAGACCCGTACAACGCCTGCTCACAACGCGCGCACAGCGTCGTACGAGCGCGGCCGCAGCCCCCACAGGCGACCGGCAGCACCAGCCCGGTGATCTCCCGCCACCATCCCCGCATGGCACCACTGTGCCAACGGCGCACAGCCCCGGCCACCCCTGTGGAAAACCCCGACGCCGACCCCGGCACCGGGCACGCTGCCGACGATGCGCGCGGCAGGGCGCGGCCCCGGCGCCGCCCGGACCTGCGGCGATCCCCGGAGCAGCACGCGTCAGCCCGGGTAGACCGGTGACGTGCCCTTGTCCACCATCGGCTGCCAGTTGGCACCCGCCTGCAACCGCACGATCCCGTCGTCGGACGAGGCCGCCACCAGCGGCGCCCGCTCGTCGTTCGCCGCCGCGACCGCCTTCACCTGGTTCAGTCCCGGCACCGCCGCGGCCGATGTCGAACCGTCCGTCTGGATGTAGCGCACCTGCTGCACCCCGCCGGCCAGCTTGCCCAGCACCACCAGCCGGCTCGGCCCCGCCCACGACACCGACGTCACCGACTCCATCCGCGGCGCCACGGCTTGCAGGCCGACGACCTCGACCGTCTGCTTCGCGCCGGAACCGCGGCGTTCGATCCGCCCGATGTGCAGGGTCGTCTTGTCGCCCTCGGTCAGGCGCAGCGCGATCCGCACCCCGTCCTCGGAGACCCGCAGCTCCTCGATCCGCACACCGTCGGTGAGCCACGGCGCCGCGACCTTGAGCGGCTGCCCGGAGCCGCCGGGCACGAACAACAGCCGTGGGTTCGCCGGGTCGCGGTCGGCCACCCACAGACCGTCGCGTCCGTCCCAGCTGGGCGCGGACAGCCGGTCGGCCGGCTTGGCACCGTTGCTGTGCACCAGCGGCTCGGGCAGGTGCGCGTCGGCGACCACGGAGGCCACCCGCATATTGCTCTCGCCGTCCGAAACGGCGGCCGCACGACGCTCGTCCCGGGCCACCGCCACCGTGCTGATCCTCACCGACCCGTTGCCGAAGGGTCCGGGCACAGGCTCCGGCGTCCCCACGTCCTCAGCGCCGACCTCCAGCTCCGCCAGCCGTCCGGAGGCGTCGACGAAGTACGGATTCACCCGGAGTCCGCCCGAGGGGTCGGCCCGGTAGTTCTCCTTCTGGCTCTCCCCCAACAGGCACAGCGTGCGACCGTCCTCACGCTGCAACTCCACCTGCTCGACCCGGGCGGAACCCAAATCTCCCACGGTGAACAGCAATTGGGCCGCCATTCGCCGACACCGGTCGAGCCCTATATTGTCCGCCTTTTTATTGAGCGGCACCTTGAGCTTGTTCTGGTCGTCCGGGGTCAGCGACGTAACGCCGCTCTTCAGCGCCACACCCGTCGGGAAACTGGAATCCACCACCGGCTCAAGCCAGTCGGTCGGCCCCTCCAGCAGCGCCTTGACGGTCTGCGCCACCGGGTCCATCCGCGTCACCGGATCCTGCCGCTGCCTGATGTACACCGGGTCGGCCACGACCCACTGCCGGCCGGAGGCGAAGTAGTACGTGTTGACCGAACGGTAGTTGCGCTGGAAGTCCGACTCGCCCAGCAGCAGACCCTGCGGCAGGCGGGCGATACGCCATTCCTTGCTCTTGCCGTCCGGGCCGGTGACCTGCGCCAGCTCGATCGTTTCGCTGTAGTCGGTGCTACGCATCGGCTGGTAGGCGTGCCGGCTGTTCACGGTCGCGATCTGCTTGCCGTACAACGGGTAGACGAGGTTCCGTGTCTCCCGGACGCTGATGCGGTCCGGCTGCCTGCTGACCGGCGCGGCCGTGAGCACCGTGGTGCGCTCCTCGGGCTTCCAGGTCCGCGCCGCCTGCTTGGTCAGGTACGTACGGGCCGTCGCGAACCCCGGGTCGTCACCCGTCATCGCCTCCAGGAACCCGTCGACGATCTCGCCCGGCTCCGCGTTCTCCCGCGGCGTCACCGGATACACCCGCACCTGGGAGTCCCCGGGGTTGGACGCCTTGACCTGGGACACTTCCCCGCTGTCCGGCATGGACGCGCACCCGGCCAGCAGTGCGCCGCAGCCGAGCAGCGCGGCTGCGCGTACCGTACGTCCACGGCCGCGACGACGCTCAGCGCCCACGAGTCGTACCCTCCCGCTTCCCGTCCTGCGCGGGCGAGGTCCCCTCGCCCGCCCCCCGCTCTCCGCCGCCACGCGCCACGACCCGGGCCCCGTTCCCGGGCAGGGCCGTCGGATCGGCCGCGACCTGCGCCGCCTGCCGTGGCGGCAGCGCCGTACGCGACGCGATGGGCAGCCCCGCACGGGCCGCGCCCCCGGCCTGCCCGGGCACCGTAGGCAGCCGGCCAGCGCCCTGCGCTTCCTCGGCGGCCGCCCGCTCCCGGTTGCGCCGCGAGTCCTCCGGCTCCAGGGGTATCGGCGAGCCGCGCAACGGCTCGTCCGCCGTACGCGGCAGCGTCAGCCGGAACTGCGAACCGCCGCCCGGTTCCCCCCACGCCTGCAGCCAGCCGCCGTGCAGCCGCGCGTCCTCCACGGCGATCGACAGCCCCAGGCCCGTACCGCCGGTGGTGCGCGCCCGTGCCGGGTCCGCCCGCCAGAAGCGGTTGAACACCCGCGTGGCCTCGCCGGGCTTCAGCCCCACCCCGTAGTCGCGCACCGCGACGGCCACCGCGCCGCCCGCGGCGGCCATGCGGACCACCACGTCGCGGCCCTCGCCGTGCTCCACGGCGTTGACGACCAGGTTGCGCAGCACCCGCTCGACCCGGCGCGCATCGGCCTCCGCGACCACCGGCTGCTCGTCGCCCACCACGAGGATCCGGCCGCCCTTGCGCTCGGCCAGCGGCTCGGCCCCGCCGATCACCCTGCGTACGACCTCCCGCAGGTCTATCGGCTCCGCCTCCAGCGCCGCGGCGCCCGCGTCGAAGCGGCTGATCTCCAGCAGATCCGACAGCAGCGACTCGAAGCGGTCCAGCTGGTCGCCCAGCAGCTCCGCCGAACGCGCCGTCACCGGGTCGAAGTCCTCACGCGCCTCATGGATGACATCGGCCGCCATCCGCACGGTCGTCAGCGGTGTACGCAGCTCGTGCGACACGTCCGAGACGAACCGCCGCTGCATCCTCGATAGCTCCTCCAGCTGCTGGATCTTGTGCTGTAGGTTCTGCGCCATCTTGTTGAAGGCCTCACCGAGCCGGGCGATGTCGTCCTCGCCGGTGACCTTCATCCGCTCCTGGAGCCGGCCCGCCGACAGCCGCTCGGCGATGCCGGCCGCCATCCGTACCGGCGTCACGACCTGCCGGACCACCAGCCAGGCGATGGCCCCGAGCAGGACCACCACGAACAGACCGGCCGTCGCGAGCGTCGTCTTCACCAGTGCGAGCGAGTCCTCTTCCTGTGTCAGCGGGAAGAGGTAGTACAGCTCGTAGGAATTGCCGTCGATGTCATTGAGCCGTTTGCCGATGACGAGCCCGGCCTCGGACGGCTTGCCATCGGTGTAGTTGATCCGGGTGTACGTCTGGAACGTCCCCGTGCCCTGCGCCACCGACTCCCGCAGCTGCGGCGGAATACTCCTCGCCGGTTCCACCCCACCGGACGCCCGCGCGCCGCGGCTGGGCGCCGTGCCCTCCGAGTCCGAGCTGAGAGCCACCACGTTGAACGCGCTCTGACCACCGCTGGCGAGCTGCACGACCAGGTCGGACCGCCAGTTCAGCGAGGCACGGGCGGTCCCGCCCGCGGCGGAGCCGCCGTCCTGGCCGCCCGGCCCCGTGGGCATGCTCGCCTGGTCCTGGGCCGCCGAGAAGCCGCCGGACGCCTGGCTCTGCGCGGCCCTCTCCTTGGCGTCCAGCAGGCCGTTGCGCATCTGTCCGATGACGACGAAGCCGAGCAGCAGCACCACTCCGAGCGACATCAGCAGTGTGCCGGCGACCACCCGCAGCTGGATGTTCCTGCGCCACAGCCGTAGGGCGGGCAGCAGCGGCCGGCGCACCCAGCGCACCAGGAGCCGGAGCACCCGACCGCCGAGCGCCCCGTCCTGGAGGAGCCGTCCGCCCTGGAGCAGACGGCTCAGTCGCCAGGACTCACGCCCCGGCCCGGCAGCCCGCCCCGCACGGACTCCCGGGTTCCCGGGCTTCGGAGCAGCGCTGCCGCGGGACATGTCAGCTCGGTCCGGCCTTGTAACCGACACCGCGGACGGTCACGACGATCTCCGGCCGCTCCGGGTCCTTCTCGACCTTGGAGCGCAGCCGCTGCACATGGACGTTCACCAGCCGCGTGTCCGCGGCGTGGCGGTAACCCCACACCTGCTCCAGCAGCACCTCACGGGTGAACACCTGCCACGGCTTGCGCGCCAGGGCGACCAGCAGGTCGAACTCCAGCGGGGTGAGCGCGATGGACTGTCCGTCCCGCTTCACCGAGTGGCCGGCCACATCGATCACCAGGTCACCGATGGTCAGCTGCTCCGGCGCCGGCTCCTCCGACCTCCGCAGCCGCGCCCGGATCCGGGCGACCAGCTCCTTCGGCTTGAACGGCTTGACGATGTAGTCATCGGCCCCGGACTCCAGGCCGACCACCACATCGACGGTGTCGCTCTTGGCGGTCAGCATCACGATCGGCACACCGGACTCGGCCCGGATCAGCCGGCACACCTCGATGCCGTCCCGGCCGGGCAGCATGAGATCCAGCAACACCAGGTCCGGCTTGACCTCCCGGAAAGCAGCAAGTGCCTTGTCGCCGTCCGCTACGAACGACGGCTCGAAACCTTCACCACGCAGCACAATTCCGAGCATCTCGGCCAGTGCGGTGTCGTCGTCGACGACAAGGACGCGTCCCTTCATAATCGACATCATCCCATTAGCTAATCGTTACCTGGCGTGACCTGGCACACAGCTCGGAAATTCCTCCTCCGGTCACCGGCGACACCGCCCCCAGCTCGGTGACGATCGCCGTCACCAGCTCGGGGGGCGTGACGTCAAACGCCGGGTTGTACGCCTGCGTTCCCAGCGGAGCCACCGGGAGCCCTCCCCCCACTCCGACCCCACCGCTCAGCACCTGCGGCGGCGCAGTGAGCTCCGTCACTTCCTGCCCGGGCCGCTGCTCCACCTCTATGGACGCTCCGTCCGGGGTCGTGAGGTCGATCGTCGTGGTCGGCGCCACCACGATGAACGGCACGTGGTGGTACTTGGCCAGGACCGCGAGCGGGTAGCTCCCGATCTTATTGGCCACCGAACCGTCGGCGGCGATCCGGTCCGCCCCGATCAGCACGGCGTCCACCTCCCCCGCCGCGAACAGCGAGCCCGCGGCATTGTCCGTGAGCAGCGTGTACGCCATCCCGTTGCGGGCCGCCTCGTACGCCGTCAGCCGGGCCCCCTGCAACAGCGGCCGGGTCTCATCCACCCACAGCCGCCGCAGCCTGCCCGTCCGGTGCGCCTCCAGCGCCACGGCGAACGCGGTCCCCTCCCCGCCGGAGACCAGCGCCCCGGTGTTGCAGTGGGTCAGGATCCGGTGGCCACCGCCGGGCAGGAGCTCGTCCAGCAGCGCGAGCCCGTGCCCCGCCATCAGCACACTGGCTTCGGCGTCCTCCCGGTGCAGGGCCCTGGCCTCCGCGAGCGCCGCCCCTGCCGCCGCATCGCGGTCCTCCCCCTTCTCGATCGCCGCCCGGTGCGCGGCGACCGCCCGCCGCACGCCGTAGGCGAGGTTCACCGCGGTGGGCCGCGCTCCCGCCAGCAGCTCGGCCGCCTCCTCCACCTCGTAGCCCCGCGCCGCGGCCAGCGCCACGCCGTAGGCACCGGCGATGCCGAGCAGCGGCGCCCCCCGCACGGCGAGGGTCTGGATCGCCCCGACCAGCGCCGGCACATCCGTACAGACCAGCTCGACCTCCTCGGCGGGCAGCCGCGTCTGGTCGAGGAGCACGACCACCGGCCCTTCCGGCGGCTCATCCCAGCGCAGTGAGGGAAGCGTGGACGGTGCGGTGCCGACGGGAGTTTGTGCGTACTGATCAGCCATCCGCCCAGTCTGCCCGCTGAACCACGGACAATGAAGGTGGCGAGGAGATCCGGCCCCGGGCCCGCCGGTGGACGGCGCGTGGCACGATGGCTGCCAACCTGCCGCCCTACCGAGCGGCCCAGCACCGTGACCGAGCCGGCTCGCCGAGCCGGTACCGCGACCAATTCACGAGGTGGACGACCGTGAACGACACTCCGGGCTGGGCCTCGCCCGGATCTTCTCCCTCCGACGGCCAGGGCGGCGACGCCCCCCGGCCCGCCGAGCCGTCCGACGAACCCGGCACCGCCCCCAAGTGGTCCCCGAACCAGCCGCCGCCCGCCCAGTGGTCCCCGCCGACCATGCCGGGCCCGTCCGGCCCGGTCCCGCCGCACACGCCCGCACCGCGCTGGGGCGGCGGCGCACACCAGGGTGGCTGGGGTCGGCCGCCGGCCGCGAAGCCCGGCGTCATCCCGCTGCGCCCCCTCGGCGTGGGCGAGATCCTCGACGGTGCGGTCTCCACTCTGCGGGCCCACTGGCGCACCGTGCTCGGCATCACGCTGACCGTTTCCGTCTTCACGCAGCTCGGCGACATTCTCATTCAGCGGTACGTGGTGCCGGCGCCCCCGCAGCTCAAGCCGGACCCGACTCCGGCGGAGGCTCTGGAGCAGTCGGTCGAGTCCCTCCAGGCCAGCCTCATCTCCCTGGCTCCCACGATGGGCCTCACCCTCATCGGCACGTTCATCACCACCGCTCTGCTGACCATGGTGATCAGCCGCTCGGTGCTGGGCCGGCCCGTGACGCTCGCCGACGCCTGGCGCGAGGCCAGGCCGCGTCTGCCTCATCTCCTCGGCCTGGTGCTGCTGCTGCCCCTGATGAGTGCCGCCATCATGGCCGTGGGCCTGCTTCCGGGCCTGCTCCTGGACGACTCGCCCGTGGGCGTGCTGCTGGCCGTCGTCGGCGGTATCGCCGCCGCCGTGGTCATCGTCTGGCTGCTCGTCCGTTTCAGCCTCTCCTACTCGGCGCTGATGCTGGAGCGGCAGGGCGTGCTCGCGGCGCTGCGACGCTCCGCCAAGCTGGTTCAGGGCGCCTGGTGGCGGATCTTCGGCATCCTGACCCTCACCATGCTGCTGATGCTGCTGATCTCGATGATCATCGCGATTCCCTTCTCCATCGTCGCGCTGGCGGTGGACGGGCAGGGACTCGGCGGCCTGCTCGCCGGTACGCCTCCGGAGTTCGGATGGCCCTTCCTGATCATCACCGGCATCGGTGCGGTGATCGCCGCCTCGATCACCTACCCGATCTCCTCCGGCGTCTCGGTCCTCCTCTACATCGACCAGCGGATCCGGCGGGAAGCCCTCGACCTGGAGCTGGCCCGCGCCGCCGGCGTGCCCGGATACGGCTCCCCCTCGCCGGACGACACCGCCCCCAGGAGCTGATGCGGTGCCCAGCACGGGGGGCATGACGACGGCGTGGCTGCTGACCCACGCGAACGATGACGTGCCGGTGGACAGTCCCCGCCTCCCCGCCCGCGAGGCGGCGGAGCGGGAGCTGTCCAAGCCCATGTACCACGAGAACGACCCCAACCTCCTCCAGCGCGCGCTCGACAGCTTCTGGGACTGGGTGGGCCGCCTCTTCGCCTCCGCCTCGGACGCCACTCCGGGCGGGCTGCTCGGACTCGTGGTGATCGCCCTGGTCGTCGTGGCCCTCATCGGCGCCCTGTGGTGGCGGCTCGGTACCCCGCAGCGCACCCCCGTCAGCGCGGACTCCCTGTTCGGCGACCGTCCTCGCAGCGCCGCCGAACACCGCGCCACCGCGGACAAGCACGCCGCCGCCGGCCGCTGGAACGAGGCCGTCCAGGAACGGATGCGGGCCATCGTGCGCTCCCTGGAGGAACGCACCCTCCTCGACCCGCGCCCAGGCCGCACCGCCGACGAAGCCGCGGCCGAGGCGGGCCGAACCCTGCCCGGCCACGCGGACGAACTCCGTGCCGCCGCACGTGAATTCGACGACGTCACATATGGTGGGCGCACCACCGACCAGCGCGCGTACCAGCGGCTCAAGGACCTGGACACCGCGCTGGAACGCACCAAGCCCCAACTGAGCGACGTGGTCCAAGGAGCGGCCGGATGACCTCCACCGCCACCACCTCGACATCCCTCACCCCTCATCAGATGTGGACGCGGGCACGGGGGCTGCTCCTCGCCATCGCCATCCTGATCATGGCCGGGATCGTCATGGCGCTGGTCCGCTCCGGCACCCAGCACGGCCACCTCGACCCGCGCTCCGCCGACCCCAACGGCAGCCGCGCCGTAGCCGAGCTTCTCAAGCAGCGCGGTGTCACCACTCGCGTGGTCACCACGCTCGACGAGGCCACCGACGCGACAGGGCCCAACACCACCCTCCTGGTCACCACCCCGGATCTTCTGACGGGCCACCAGCGCAGCGTCCTGCGCGGCGACATGGACACCATGCGCGGCCGTACCGTCCTCGTCGCCGCCGGCACCACCTCCGTCGGCACCCTCGCCCCCGGGGTGACCACGGGCCGTTCCGCCCCGGTCTCGACTCTCGCCCCCGAGTGCTCCCTGCCTGCCGCGCAGCGAGCCGGCGACGCCGACCTCGGCGGCGAGCGCTACGTGACCGACGCCCCCGGCAGTGACGCGTGCTACCCCAGCGACGGCCGGGCCACTCTCCTGAGGATCGACGAGCCCACCGGCGGTGACACGGTCCTCCTCGGCGCCCCCGACATCCTCTACAACGACCGCCTCGACCAGCAGGGCAATGCCTCGCTCGCCCTCCAACTGCTCGGTTCCCGGCCTCATCTCGTCTGGTACCTCCCCTCGCTCAGTGATCCATCCGCCGCACAGGGCGGCGACAACACGGACGGCAACGGCGCCTCCGGCGACAGCGGATTCCTCGAACTGATCCCCTCCGGTTGGCTCTGGGGCACTGTCCAGCTCGCTGTCGCCGCCGTCCTCGCCGCCGTCTGGCGCGCCCGGCGCCTCGGTCCGCTGGTGACCGAGCAGCTGCCCGTCGCCATCCGCGCCTCCGAAACCACCGAGGGCCGCGCCCGCCTCTACCGCAAATCGAACGCCCTCGACCGCGCGGCCACCGTCCTTCGCACCGCTACCCGAACCCGGCTGGCCCCCCTTCTGGGCGTCCCTCCGAGGGAAGCCCACTCACCCGACGTCCTGCTCCCGGCCGTGTCCGCACGGCTCCCGTCAGAGGGCCGAGACCTCCGGACTCTTCTGTTTGGTCCCGCTCCCTCCGATGACGCCGCGCTCATCCTTCTGGCAGACCAACTCGACGCCCTCGAAAGAGAGGTACGCACCTCATGAGTGCCCCGACCCCCGAGACCGCTGAGAACTCGGACAGCGCCCGCTCCTCCCTGGAGGCTCTGCGCACCGAGATCGCCAAGGCCGTGGTCGGGCAGGACCCAGCTGTCACCGGACTGGTCGTCGCCCTGCTCTGCCGAGGCCACGTCCTCCTCGAGGGAGTGCCCGGAGTCGCCAAGACGTTGCTCGTCCGCGCACTTGCCGCATCCCTCCAACTGGACACCAAGCGCGTCCAGTTCACCCCTGATCTGATGCCGAGCGACGTCACGGGGTCCCTCGTGTACGACGCCCGAACAGCCCAGTTCTCCTTCCAGCCCGGCCCGGTCTTCACCAACCTCCTACTCGCCGACGAAATCAACCGCACGCCGCCGAAGACCCAGTCATCGCTTCTGGAAGCGATGGAAGAGCGCCAGGTCACGGTAGACGGCACGCCGCGCCCGCTCCCCGAGCCCTTCCTCGTCGCCGCCACACAGAACCCGGTCGAGTACGAGGGCACCTACCCGCTCCCGGAGGCCCAACTTGACCGGTTCCTGCTCAAACTGACGGTCCCTCTGCCCTCACGCGAGGACGAGATCAACGTCCTGACACGCCATGCCGAGGGCTTCAACCCGCGCGACCTCCAAGCCGCAGGAGTACGTCCGGTCGCCGGCCCCGCGGAACTGGAAGCCGCCCGCGCCGCCGTCGCCAAGACCACGATCTCCAGCGAAATCGCCGGCTACGTCGTCGATATCTGCCGTGCCACCCGTGAATCCCCCTCACTGACTCTCGGCGTCTCCCCGCGAGGCGCCACCGCCCTGCTCTCCACCGCCCGCGCCTGGGCTTGGCTCACCGGCCGCGACTACGTCATCCCTGACGACGTGAAGGCCCTTGCCCTGCCGACCCTGCGCCACCGCATCCAGCTGCGCCCCGAGGCGGAGATGGAAGGAGTCACCCCGGACTCCGTCATCACCGCGATCCTGACCCACGTCCCCGTTCCCCGCTGAGGCAGTGAAACCGTGGCCCTCACCGGACGAACCGCGCTCCTCGCCGCGATCGGCACTCTCCCCGTCGGCATCCTCGCCCCCAACTGGACGGGGATGCTCGCTGTCAACGCGCCCCTCTCGCTCGCAATTCTGTGCGACTACGCGCTCGCCGCGCCAGTGCGAACACTGCGGTTCACCCGAAGTGGTGACACAAGCGTTCGACTCGGTGACGCCGCCCACGTCCACCTCACGATCACCAACCCGTCCCGGCGCCGGCTGCGCGCCCACCTCCGTGACGCCTGGCCGCCCAGCAGTTGGCTTCCCGGCAGCGAGCAGGCCGCGTCCCGGCACAAGCTGACCGTCCCTGCCGGTGAACGCCGACGCCTCACCACCGTGCTCCGGCCAACTCGCCGCGGCGACCGTCACGCTGATCGTGTCACCGTGCGCTCCTACGGCCCGCTGGGTCTCGCCGCCCGCCAGGGCGATCACAAAATCCCGTGGACGGTCCGTGTCCTGCCGGCTTTCACGAGCCGGAAGCACCTTCCTTCCAGGCTGGCCCGCCTCCGGGAGCTCGACGGCCGCACCAGCGTCCTCACCCGCGGCCAGGGCACCGAGTTCGACAGCCTCCGCGAGTACGTCCCTGGCGACGACACGCGTTCCATCGACTGGCGCGCAACGGCCCGCCAGCAAACCGTCGCCGTACGCACCTGGCGCCCGGAACGTGACCGTCACATCCTCATCGTCCTCGACACCGGCCGTACCTCAGCCGGCCGAGTCGGTGACGTGCCGCGCCTGGACGCCGCCATGGACGCCGCGCTGCTCCTCACGGCTCTCGCGTCGCGAGCCGGCGACCGAGTGGACCTCCTCGCCTACGACCGCCGCGTCCGCGCCCGCGTGCAGGGCCGCACAGCAGGCGACGTCCTCCCCGCACTGGTCAATGCCCTCGCCCCGCTTGAACCCGAACTCATCGAAACCGACGCCCGCGGCCTCAGCTCCGCGGCCTTGACCAACGCGCCACGCCGGTCCCTCATCGTGCTCCTCACCAGCCTTGAAGCCGCCCCCATCGAGGAGGGACTGCTGCCGGTACTCCCGCAGCTGACCCAGCGCCACACTCTCCTCGTAGCCTCGGTCGCCGATCCACATACGGAAGCGATGACGAAGGCGCGCGGCACCGTCGAAGCGGTCTACGAGGCCGCTGCCGGCATCCAGGCCCAAGCCCAGCGCCGCCACACATCGGAAAAGCTCCAGCGCCACGGTGTCACGGTCGTGGACGCCACCCCCGACAAGCTCGCCCCGGCTCTTGCCGACGCGTATCTCGCCCTCAAGGCCACAGGCCGCCTCTGAGACCAAAGGAGGAAATCCGACCCAAAAGAGAAAGGTTCGGATTGCCCCTGAACGCAGGAAAGCCCCGCACCAGAAGGTGCGGGGCTTTCCCACAATAATTGTTCGGCGGTGTCCTACTCTCCCACAGGGTCCCCCCTGCAGTACCATCGGCGCTGAAAGGCTTAGCTTCCGGGTTCG
>NZ_JAUEPL010000052.1 GCF_030406405.1 Streptomyces ficellus | reverse complement strand
GAACCTCCCGGTCGGCCGAATACGCCCGTCGCCCCGAGTCCGGGTGAGGACTCGGGGCGACGGGCTGTCGCCGGGGAGCGGCCTGCCAATCGGTGGCTCAGTGGCTCAGTGGATCAGTGACGGCGGCGCCGGGGGGGTGGGGCGCAGGGGCGGCGGGGTTGGGCGCGGCGGGGCAGCGCGGGCATCGCGCCCTCGCCGCCCCGCCGCGCCCGGCGCCCGGCAGCCGGAACCGGCACCGCATCCGCGGGCACGCCCTGCGGGGGCACCGTCTCCCCGAGCGCGGCACGCCCCTGGGCGCTCTCGGCGGCCGTCACGACCGCCCCCTCCGCAGGAGCCCCGGCCCCGGCCCCGGTCACGGCCTCCGCCGGGCTGGGCCGGCCACGCCGCCGCCCGGTCGGCTTGGCGGCCACCGGGTCCTCGGCCTGCACCGGGGTGTCCAGGAAGGCGTCCGTCGAAGCGCGCCGCGCCCGCCGCCGCCCGCTGCCGCCGGAGGCCCCGCCTCCGGACGTGTCACCGCTCTGCTGCGCGGGCACGACAGGGGGCACCACAGCGCCCTCAGCCGCACCCTCACCAGCCACAGCCACAGCCCCAGCCCCAGCCACAGCCACGGCCCCAGCCCCAGCCACAGCCACGGCCCCAGCCCCAGCCGAAGCCGCAGCACCAGCCCCAGCCGCGGGTTCCCCCGGCTTCACCGTCCCGGCGCCCTCACCCAGCGGCACCTCCAGCACATACGCGCTGCCGGGCATCCCCGGCACCTCGTGCGTCTGGAGCACGCCGCCGTGCGCCCGTACGATCCCGCGCACGATCGGCTCGTGCACCGGGTCGCCGCCGGCATACGGCCCGCGCACCTCGATCCGTACGACATCACCGCGCTGAGCGGCCGCGACGACGATCGTCGAGTCGACGTACCCGCCGGCCGCCACCGGCCGCGTCTTGCCGGTCGAGTCGACGCCCGCCACGTCAGCGATCAGGTGCGCGAGCGCCGTGGAGATCCGTACGCCGTCCACCTCGGCCTCTATCGGCGGAGCGTGCACCGCGAACTGGGCCCGGCCCGGCCCGATCAGCTCCACCGCGCCCTCGACACCGGCCGCGACGACCGCGTCGAGCAGCACCTTGCCCTTGTGCAGCGACTCGTCACCGACGTCGAGCCGCTGGAAGCCGAGCACGTTGTCGACGAGTGTGGTCATCCGGGCGTACCCGGCGGCCAGATGGTGCAGCACCTGGTTCGCCTCGGGCCACAGCTGACCGGCCGGGTCGGCGGCGAGCGTGCCCAGCTCCGCGCGCAGCTCCTCCAGCGGCCCGCGCAGCGACCCGCCCAGCACGGCGGTCAGCTGGGCGTGGCGCGCGGCCAGCTCCGCGTACCGCTCCTCGCGCCGCTCGATCTCGACGGAGAGCCGCTCGCTGAGGTCGGCCATCTCGGTGGCGTGCCGCTCCAGCTCCGCCGCGTGGCGCTCGGTCAGCTCCGCGACCTCCGCCGCGTGCTGTTCGACCAGCTCCTCGTACGGCCGCCGGTCGGTGAACGTCATCACCGCCCCGACGAGCTGGTCCCCGTCCCGTACCGGCGCGGTCGTCAGGTCGACCGCCACGGCCGAACCGTCCTTGGCCCACACCACCTGCCCGCGCACCCGGTGCTTGCGCCCGGAGCGCAGCGTGTCGGCGAGTGGCGACTCCTCGAACGGGAAGGGCTCACCGTCCGCCCGCGAGTGGAGCATCAGCGGGTGGAGCTCCTTGCCGCCCAGGTCGCTGGCGCGCCAGCCGAGTATCTGCGCGGCGGCCGGGTTGACCAGCACGATCCGCCCGTCGGTGTCCGTGCCGACGACGCCCTCGGAGGCGGCGCGCAGGATCATCTCGGTCTGCCGCTGCGAGCGCGCGAGCTCCGCCTCGGTGTCGATGGTCCCGGACAGATCGCGTACGACGAGCATCAGCAGCTCGTCACCGGTGTACGCGGGTCCACCCGTTCCGTACGAGTCGTACGCCTCGCGCCCGTCCTCCAGGCTCGCGCTGGTCACCTCGACGGGGAACTCGCTCCCGTCCGTACGACGCGCGACCATCCGGGTCGGCTTGGTGCGCCCGCGCTCGTCGGCGGCCTCGGGCCGGCGCATCGAGCCGGGGATCAGCCGGGAGTCGAACGCCGGCAGCAGGTCGAGCAGCCCGCGCCCGACCAGCGCCGTACCGGGCGTCTCGAACATTTCGAGGGCGATGGTGTTGGCGTTGACGACCGTGCCGTTGCAATTGACGAGTACGAGCCCGTCCGGCAGCGCGTCGAGTATGGCTGCGAGGCGAGCAGCGCCTCGGGATGGCCTGCTGCTCACGACGACGCTTCCTCCCACTCGGCCTGTCACTGGAGGGAGTCTAAAGGCACGTGATGGGGGCTCGACGGCGGTTGTGTGCGGGTTCCTCTACGACCTGGCCATCGGCAGCAGCGGCTTGAGGGTGTCCCACCTGGCGATCTCGCAGCCGTTGGTCCGCTGGAAGTGGGCGTCCACATCCTGTCCCTGCCAGGTCCCGGTGACGTGCGCGGTGGCGTCCCCGCCGTGCTGCTGGGTGCACATCTGGCTCGTGGCCACGGGTGCGAACGGGTCCCTGCCCTCCTGGGCCAGCTCCTCCAGCCGGTCGCACGCGCCCTTGGCCTTCGGATGGGTGCCTTCGGCGCTCCGGACGCCGCACGTCAGCTCGAAGGTGCCGTCCGCCATCGGGTTCCCGGAGTTCTTCACGGTCACGGTCAGCGAGTCGGGGCCCGCCAGCAACGGCAGCGGCAGGGGTCCGCCGGCCGCGGCGGCGGGCGCGGCGGCCACCAGCGCGGCGAGGGACGCGGCGGAGGTGAGGACGAGGCGGCGCAGCATACGAACTCCTGGTGAGTACGGAACCGTCGGAATGCCCGGGATGCCCGGGATCCCTCACCTCACTAACGCTCCATCCCCCGGCGCGTTGCGCAAGCCGAACGCCTTTGCCCTACGCCCGGCCCGCCTAGTACCGTGGGGAGCGATTGGTGGCACCCCCTTGGACTGTGTCATCATCTGCACGCACCACTCGCGCTCGCGCGGGTGTGCAACTGGAGGCGTCGCCTAGTCCGGTCTATGGCGCCGCACTGCTAATGCGGTTTGGGTCTTAAAGCCCATCGAGGGTTCAAATCCCTCCGCCTCCGCCGCACCACCCCGAAGCCCCGGCCCCACGGCCGGGGCTTCGGCCGTTCCGGCTCCTGTGGGACCTCCGAATGGTGTTTCCGCAGGTCAGGCGGGGTGTGCTTAACGGATTTCGCGTGACGGCGCAGGTCATGTAATGTTGTTCCCGCAACGCCGACCGGGCAGAAAAGCCCGGGAAGCACAAGCACTCGTAGCTTAACGGATAGAGCATCTGACTACGGATCAGAAGGTTGCAGGTTCGAATCCTGCCGAGTGCACACAGGTGAGAGGCCCCGGAGAGATCCGGGGCCTCTTGCGTTGCCGGGGCGTACAGCAGCGAAGTACAGCAACCGCCCTCAGCCGGTGCCGCCCATCGCGTCGGACAGCTTGCCGATCGCTTTCCGCACCTCTTCCTCGCTCGCCTCTGCGTAGACCTCCATCGTCATCGCGATCTGCGAATGCCGGAGGATGCGCTGCGCCACCTTCGGGTGGACCTTGAGCGCGACCAGGAGCGAGCTGCACGTGTGCCGGGTGTTCCGCAGCGGGATCACCCGAAGGCCGGCACGGTGAGCGCGAAGGGCGAACATCCGGGTGAGGTTGCCCGGCTCGATCGGGGTGCCGTACTTGGTCGTGAAGATCAGATCGTGGCTGTCCTGCCAAAGCTCCCCGGCCGCCTTCCGGTCGCCGAGCTGCTGAGCGCGGCGCATGCGGAGAGCCTTCAGGCAGAGCGCGGGCAGCGGCAGAAAGTCGTCCGAGTCCTCCGTCTTGGTCTCGCGGTGGAGGATCTGCCGCCCTGCGCGCTGGAGCTGGTGATCCACGTACAGCTCCCCGGTCTCGAAGTCGACGGACTTCCACGTCAGGCCCAGGACCTCACCCCGGCGGAGGCCCAGGCACAGCACGAGCACCCAGGCCGCGAAGAGGTGATCGTCCCGGGCGGCGGCATCCGCGAGGAACCGACCCGCTTCCGCGACGGACCAAGGCTTGATCCGGCGGCGGCGCGGCTTGGGGACCTTCACCAGAGAGGCGACGTTCTTACTGATCTCTTCCTCTGCGACCGCATGGGTGAGGGCAGCCCGCAGTGCGTCCCGGGAACCCTGGATCACCCGCCGGGACGGGTACGACTCGCAGCAGTCGCCGGCAGCGCAGCATCTGCGGCTCCTGGGGGCCCTCTTGGCGTCCTTCCCCTGGGCGCAGCACTGGCAGACCGTCGCCAGTTTGGTCAGCCACTCCCGCACGTCCCGGACGGTGAGCTTGTCCAGGCGCTTGGCGCCCAGGTGCGGGGCGATGTAGAGCCGGACGTACCCCTCGTACGACACGTACGAGAGCGGGGCGAGGTTGGGCTTCACGATCGAGTCCAGCCAGTACGCCAGGAAGGCCGCGAGGGTGCGGTGGCGCGTGGCGACCGGGCCCTTCTTCGCCTCGGCGTGGAGGTTGAGCCACTTCTCGTGGACCTCCTCGCGGGTCTTGCCGTAGGCGTACTTCCGGGCCCGCTTGCCGTCCGGCTTGGTGACCCAGACGTAGGCGGCGTAGCCGTTCTTGTACGGGTAGATCGAACCCTCGCCATTGCCGCGCTTGCCGCTCATGCGGCCCACCTTTCGGCGTCGGCGGTGACGCGTTCGACGTACTCGTCGACCCAGGCCGGGAGGATGCGCCGGTTGCGGCCGACCTTGACCGAGCGGATCTCCCCGGTGAGCACGAGCATCTTGGTCTTGGACAGCCCGAAGCCGAGCATCTCGGCGACTTCGGCGGTGGTGTGCCACTTCCGCTCGATGACTACGGCAGCCACGTGTTCTCTCCTTCGAGTTCGGCGCGGATTTCGCGGGCGTGTTCGCGGTTGTGCTGGAGGTCCCGGCGGACGTTGGCGGCGAGCCAGGACTCGCCGGGGGTGTGACCGTGGCCGGCATAGACCCAGTGGGCGACGACGAGGACGGTGGACTCCGGGTGGTCGTCGGGGTCGGGCAGGCCCAAGGCTTGGCGTTGCTGTGCGGCGCGGTAGTCGGCGCGGACCTGGCGTAGGGCACCGAGGGTGGTGGAGTAGCGGCGGGACTTGGTGGAGAAGTGGCCCCGGAAGCCGAGCATGTGAGCCCAGGCACGCAGGCGCCGATCCGGGTAGGCCGCATCGAGGTCCATGCAGGCCTCCATCAGCCGCCGGGGGTGGTCGGGCACGCCGAGGAGGATGAGGGCTTCCTTGTTGCCGACCGGGTGGTCCACGGTCCCGGTCGTTTCGGCTGCCTTGGTGGCGTACTTGGCCACATAGGCGGCTACGGCCTGTTCCGTCAGGTCCTCGCCGTTCCCGAAGGCGCCGATGGGCTGGACGTCGATCTGCTCACCCCACCGCAGCACCCAGTCGTTCACGAACCCGTACTCCTCGTTGGCGGGAACGACGACGCGGACGCGAGCGGCGGCAGCCCGGATGGCGGCGGTCAGCAGGTCGAGGGTGGCCCAGGCCGGGGGCGGGGTGCCGGGCCCCTCGGGGCCGTCGAAGCGGATTACGGCGTGGAAGTGCACGGCCCCGCGCTTCTGGTACTCGGCGACCTTGCCGAAGGAGATCCGGGACTGCTCGCGGGCGGCTTTCTGCGTGAGGCCAGCGCGGGCAGCGATCTCTCGGCGGAGGTAGATCGTGAAGTAGCGCCACAGCTCGGAGGCGTGGTTGTTCCACAGCACCGCACCCGCGTAGTCGTACACGTACGGGTCGAGGGGAGTGCCGAGTTCGGGGGCGCCTTCCGGGTGGCGGGTACCGCAGCGGCAGGGGTGGTTGCCGGGGCGGTTGTGGACGGGGCCGAAGGAGGGGGCGGTGAGGGTGGCGAAGACGCGGGGGTGGTCGCGGATGGTGTCGGGGGTGCCCTTGTCGGGGGCGCCGATGAGTCCGGCGCGGATCAGGTGGTAGGTGTCCCCCGCATAGGTCCAGGCGCAGGCGGGGCAGCGGGAGGCCCGGCGGTTGCCGCAGGCGACGCGCAGGACCCCGCCGGGTTCGTTGCCGGTGGTGTACGCGTGGAGCACGGTCTTGGTGGCCGGGTCGAGGAGCTTGGTGCCGCCGGAGAGGCGGATGGGTGCGGCGCATCCTCCGGTGCGGCGGATCTGTTCGGTGAGGCGGTCGAAGCCGGGGGACCCGGCGACCCGGAGCAGATCGCTCAGGGTGGCCGGGTCCAGGCCCGCCACGGTGGCGGTGTCGGTCACGCGAACACCTCCTGTCGGGCCGTACGGAAGGCGGTGCCGATCCAGCGGGTGTAGGCGGGTGGGATGGCTTCGGTCAGTTCCTCGCGGATGTCGGTCCAGCCGATGCCCATGGCCGCCTGCATCTCCGGGACGGTGGCTTTGCCGCCGCCTTGGCCGTAGCCGGCGACGTAGGGGCCGTCGAAGAACTGGCCGTGACGCCAGCCCCTGACCCGGCCTTCGTGCTTGATGTGCCGGGGCCGGCTAGCGACGGACCAGCGGCCAAGCTCGAAGTTGCGGTGCCGCAGGACGCCGAGGCCGAACATGGCGCCGCACAGAGTGAGGTCCTTGCGGATGGCTGCCTGGCCGTTGGGCTGCTCGATCACGTACGGCAGGCCACAGGCGTCGAGGAGTTCACGGGTCGGGGCGACGAGGTCGATGTGGTCGTTGCCCCAGCCCTGGGAGTGGTTGGTGCCCACGGTCAGCGCGCAGCCGGCCTGGCAGGGCGGGGAGGCATGCACGAGGGCGTAGCGCTCGATCTCTCCCGAAGCGATCAGGCGGGCGAGGTAGTCGAGGGCGTCGCCCTGGTGGAAGGCGAAAGGGTAGCGGGGGCGGTCGGCGATGTCGATGCCGTCGACCGCAAAGCCGGCCTGGTGGTAGCCCATGGCGGCGCCACCGGAGCAGCAGAACAGGTCCAGGACCCGGGGCAGGGGGTCAGACACGGGAGGTCTCCCGCGTCCGGGTCGGGCGGGTGCCGGTGCCTTGGCAGGCCGGGCAGTGGGCGGTGACGGTGCGCAGGTGGCCAGCGTGGTCGCGGCCGCCGAGGGTGATGGAGACGGAGGAGTGTCCGTCGCAGTTCGAGCAGATCCGGGCCGGGTTGTGGTTGTGCTGGGCCATGATGGGCGTGTTCCTTCCGGTTCTGTGGACTGGCAAGGGGTGCGGCTCCCGGGCGGCGGAGACTTGGCGGTTGAGGCCGCCCGGGGGCCGGTCAGCGCTGGTGCCGGCTCTTGAGGAGCGAGCGCAGGACGACGGCGCAGATGGTGACCGAGGCGGCGCTGATGGCGACGGCGAGGAGCATCGAGACCAGGACCGTGCCGACGATCAGGACGAGTCCGGCGCCACCGGCGACGACCGTGACGAGACCGGCCGGGGTGAGACGGACCGCCGGGACCTGAACCCGGGGCGCAGCCGGGACGGGCGCCGGGGCGTGGTCGTGCTGGTGGTTGCAGGCCACCGGCTCGACGTCGTGGCGAGGCTCGATGTCGGTCGTGGTGGTCGGCTGGACGAGCGGGGTGACGAGGCCGGTCGGGAGCGGGTTGACCGGGATGCGCGGTTGGAACATGGCGGGTCTCCCTACTTGGTGATTGCGGTGTCGATGACGGGGGCGAGGAAGCTGTCGGCGAGGAGGTAGCCGCCGAGGAGGATCACGGCGACGAGCCACCAGGGCGGGCGGATGAGCTTGATCCCGAGGGCGCCGACGACGATCAGGGTGAGCCAGAGCGGAACGTCCATGACGTGATCTCCCTTGTCAGCGGGGGTTGCAGCGGTGGGTGCGGGCGGCGAGTTGGGCGGCGGACTGGTTGGAGTAGTCGGCGGACCATCCGCAGTTGTCGCCGGTGCAGGCGGCGGTGTGCTTGGTACGTCCGTGGCGGTCGCGGTGGGTGCCGATTTGCACGGGGCCGATCCGCATCACGGAGTGGAACTGGTCGCGGGCGGGCATGAGGTCACCTCCTTCAGGCGAGTTGGGCGGCGATGGCGTCGGCCATCACGGGCGGGACACCGAGGCGGGCACGCAGGGTGTCGGTGTCGATCGGCGAGCCGGTACGGCTCTCGTGGTCGTCGGCGAGCTTCTGGGCGTGAGCGACCAGCGCGGGCGGCACAGGAACGGCCGGGGACACCGGGCTCGGCTCGGGTACCGACTCCGGCTCGACGGCGGGCAGGGCAGGCGTGGGATCGAGTTCGGGCTCCAGCTCGACCGCGTCGTCCCGGTCGATGACCGACTCGACAGGGGGCTCGGCGGTGTCCGTGACGGTGGTCGGCTGCCCGGCCGTGGGTGGGGTGTGGACGAGGAGGGTGCCGCCGAGGAAGGCGAGGGCGGGCCATCCGGCGACGAGGATGCGCAGCCAGTCGGGGACGTCGCCGAGGTCGAGGAGTCCGGCGGTGGCGACGTTCGCCCCGAGTGAGGCGGCGAGCGCGACCGTGAACCAGGTCCAGGCCGAGCGAGCGGAAGCACCGGCAGCACGGAGTGTGCGCAGGCGCCGCCAGGCGGCGACGAGCAGGAGGTCGACGGAGACGGGGTAGGCCCAGGCTTTCCAGCCGGTCTGTCCGGCTGCTGCGGCGAGGTCGTGGAGGTGGGCGAAGGACAGGGCCCCGGCAATCACGGCCTGGACGAGGACGGCGTCCACGCGGATCGGCGAGCGCTTCACGGGGGTTCCTCCTTCCTGGGGTTGGGGCTGGGACAGGGGCGGGGCGCTGGTGGCCGGCCGCCCTGTCCCGGCGGGTCAGGTGGTGGCGTCGCCGGTGCCGAAGCAGGACAGGCAGAGCGCGGCCTGACGGTGGTCGGTGTCGCGGCGCTTGCGGGTGCCGACCTGGACGGTTTCGGCGGTCTCTCCGGTGCCCTTGCAGTCCGGGCACTTCTTCGGTGCGGGCTTCCTGCGAGTGGCCATGGCGGGTGCCTTCTTCCGGTTTCGGGCATGGAAGGGGTAGGGACCTGGCGCGAGGCGGTCACGCCGACCGGGTGTGCGGGGAGTGGTTAGGCCGGGGCGGGGGCGGGTTCGACCGCCGGGGCCGGGACCTTGACCAGGCTCGGCAAGACCGGCCGGAAGGCGTCCAGGGCCGGGATCTGCGGAGTCCGATGGGCCTGGGCGTTGCAGGTGTTCACGGCCCGCCGCAGCGTGAGGTGTGGGGTGCGGATGCGGACCCAGCCGCCGGAGGAGTCACCAGCCACCGCCGTACCGGGCCGGTCGGTGCGGATCTGGATCGTGGCCAGGACGGCGTCCGGTGAGATGTCGCCGAAGGCCATGTTCGCCGAGGTCTCGTCGTTGACGCGGTGCGCGGTGCGGCCGGTGAGCTGGGCCCGGAGCATGGTGATGCCCTTGCCGAGTTCGGAGCCGAAGCGCTGACCGCAGATTTCCAGGTAGATCCCGGCAGCGCGGCCGAGCTGGGCGAGACGCACCAGGGCCGTGATGATCCGGTCTCGGCGCTTCTCCTCCTCCTTCGTGGCGAACAGGGCGAGTTCGGCGACCTCATCGACCACGAGCACGATCGGTGTCGGGCGCAGGTGGTCGGGCAGGTCCCAGATGTCGGCGGTGATCTCCGCGTCCGGGACGTCGGCGCTCAGCCGCTGTTCGCGGCGGATGAGCTGGTAGACGTCGGCCATGTGCTCGACTAGCGCGTCGAGGAGTTCGGCGGCGGTGTCCGGGTTGTCAGCCAGAGCGGTGAACCGTCGTGCGAGCGGCGCGAGTTCCACCCCCTGTTTGCAGTCGATCCCCACGAGGGCGACGTCCAGGGCGGCGAGGCCGGCGACGAGGTTGCGCTGATAGACGGACTTGCCGGACTGCGTGGCGCCGACGTTCAGCGCGTGCGGGCTCTGGCGGTAGTCGCGGTAGTAGACCTCTCCGTCCTCCCGCATGGCGACCGGAACCCGCATCACCCCACCAGCCGCCAGGGCGGGCATCTGGACGCGCTTGAGGACGTCGTAACCGGTCATACGCAGCTCCACCACACCCGAGCGGATCTCCCGGGCGGTGATGTTCTGCATGACGAACGAGTGCCTCAGCCGGTCCGAGGCGGCGGAGAAGTCGAACGCGTCCTGACCGGGCCGGAGCTTCACCCGCAGTACGAGGCCGGTCCGCGTCGGCCGGAGCCGGAGGATCCTCGGCGGGCGGGACTCCGGAACCGGGCGGTTCGTCATCCGGGCGACCGCGAGGCGGAAGCGGGACGGCGGGACGGTCAGCCCACAGGCGTCCATGACCGATGCGTACCGGACGAGGACCCGCACCACCGCGATGGGGATGCCGAAGGCCATCCAGTACCAGGCCGGACGCTGCCACCGCAGCAGCAGCGCGACCGTGGCGACCAGCGCCAGCGTGACCGTTAACGCGGTCATGCTCAGGCCGCCTTCGAGGCGGTCAGCGGGGTGACGGCAACGGCGCGGAACGAGATGCCGTGCCGGGTCTGGCCGTTGAACGTGTTCTCCCAGTCCCGCGCCTTGAGCCCGATCACCGACACCGGCATGCCCGGCGCGAGGCCCTCGGGGAGACCGGTCTCCGGAACGGTCACCTGGTAGAGGTTGCCCTCACCCTCGTCCGAGATCAGCAGACCGACCGTGGACAGGCCCGCACCGGTCTCCCGGTCCACGGCTCGCTCACCGGTCTGCTTGCTCACCAGCTTCGGCACGGGGGCCGTAGCAACGAACACCACGGCGGTCGACGTGTCCACCTTGAACGACGGCATGGTTTCTCCCTCAGAGATGCCAGTAGGGGCAGATGACCAACTTGGCTAATCCGGTTGGTCACATCCCGAAGTTAAGGGAGATGGCTAGCCATGTCAACAACATGACTGCCGTGACTGTCCTGACCTAGGCCACTCGCCTACCATCGACCTATGACCTTCGTCCCCGAGCCTCTAGACCCTGACGACGACCGAGCCCCCTACGAGCAGGTAGCCAGCAGCCTCAGTGCTGCCATCCGAACGAGGCGGCTGGGCCCCGGAGAGAAGCTCCCGTCTCACAAGGAACTGACGGAGCTTTATGGGTTCGCTCGGGCGACGATCCAGCGCGCGCTAAGAGACCTCGAAGACGAGGGACTGGTGGTCTCCCGTAAGGGCAGCGGCGTGTACGTTCGCAACCGGACCGAGAGGCCGGCGGGGCTTAGGCCGTATGTCGAGCAGGCATTCGCCAAAAATCACGTCACCATCGACTTCGCCGGGTTCTCCAGCGAGACCCTGCACGGTGCGCTTCAAGAACCACTCGACAAGATCCGCGTCGGCAGGCTCACCCCGTCGAGCATCACCATGCGGATACTCGTCCCTGACATGTCCGTGCCGCAGGCCGCGCCCGTACGCATGGAGGACGGCGCGGACGACAAGCGGCTCCGCGACCGTATGCACGAGATCATGGTCAGCTACACCCGTAGCATTCGGGACGCCATCACCGAGCTGGAACACCTCGGCCTCGTAGCCGAGACCCGGATCAACGTGCGTGTCCACAGCGGCACTCAGTTTTTCAAGCTCTACGTGATCAACAACGAGGACGCGTTCTTCGGGTACTACCCGATCCGCCCCAACAAGGTCGTCGTCCAGGGCGAGACGATCGAGATTTACGACCTCGTTGGCAAGGACACCACGCTCTTCCACCACTCGATCAACGACGGCGAGGCCTCCAGCGGAGCACAGCAGGTGCAGCAGGCCCGCATGTGGTTCGACAGCGTCTGGGAGACCATCGGAAGGGACTTCGACCTTGACGCACGCTGACCCGCTCACCGAGACCCTGGCGAACGCCCGCGTCATCCTTTTCGACTTCGACGGACCCATGTGCGACGTGTTCGCCGGACTGCCGGCACCCGAGGTGGCGAAGGAGCTGACCGCGCTCCTTTCGGCGCAGGATGAAGCCGCAGGAACGAAGGCCGCCCAGACGGACGACCCAATCGAGGTTCTGCGCATCGCGCACGAAGCCGACGCCGAGCTTGGCCAGAAGATCGAGCAAGCCCTCACGGCCGCCGAAGTCCGAGCAGTCACGGTGGCCGGTCAGCCGATCCCAGGGGCGGTGGAGTGTCTCCATGCCGCGCGTTCCGCAGGCCGAGCAGTCGCGGTAGTGAGCAACAACTCCGCCGAGTGTGTACGGGCCTTCCTTGAGCTGCACGGACTGGACAAGTACGTCACGAGGATCGTGGGCCGCCCCTCCGAGCAGCCGCACTTGATGAAGCCGAACCCGTTCCCGCTCATCACGGCAGCCGAGCAGATGCACGTAGACGTCACGGCTTGCACTCTGATCGGTGACTCGCTCACGGACATCCAGGCCGCTCATGCCGCCGGGGCGACGGTCATCGGCTTCGCCAACAAGCCCCGGAAGGCTGACCTGTTCGATGAGGCGCAAGCCGACGCCGTCACCGAGGACATGAAGGCGATCGCCGACGCACTCGCCACGGTGTAGCCGAGGATCAGCGAGGGAGCTGTTACAGGTTTCTCTACCTCATCAAGGCACCCGCCGCGCACAGCGCGGCGCGCGCGGCCCGTCGCCCGGGCCGACGCTCCTGTCTCCGCCCCGCTCCGGCCCGGCCGCCGGCCGCACGCCTAGCAGCTCGGGTTGATGGTGGGAGAAACCCGCTGTGGCTGGGGCGGTCGGCTCCACGGCTTTAGCCACCTCCCCGGTCCGGGTCCCGCGCCGAGCAAGACCAGGGGGCCACTCGTGCTCATTACGGGCAGGTCCAAAGCCTGCCCGAGTTGCCAACCAGCGTACGGCCCCCTGATCATGCTCGGCCCCAGACCGGGCAGGACACCGGCCAAACCCGTTCCGCCGACGTTGTCAGTGGCCGTCGCTATCCTGACAGGTTGGCGCCTGAGCCACGCCAACCACTAGATGTAGTGGTTGGATTGTCCAGACACTCCCATAACTTGTGTCAGTGGGCGCACAATTGACTTGCGACGCGGTATGCTCCGCCGTGAGCACGGAAAACCCCAGCTCGGAGGTACCGAGTTGAGGTCGATACCTGCCCGAACTGGGGTCAAATTGCGTTCCTAGGCGCTTGATGAACCTACACGGAGATGGCTGCTGCGAAAACCACTCCGGCTCAATCGGGTGCGTGTCCAGCTCGGAAAGGCAGGTGATCGGGATGGCTGGAAAGAAGCTCAACCCCGGCATGCCGGCCCCGGCCTCAGGACAGTACCGGCCGACCGGAGGCGGATCCGAGGTGACGGCGGTAAAGGGAAAGTCACTGCCGCCGACGCCTAAGAAGGGCCAGGGCTGGAAGCTGGTCGACAAGACCAAGCACAAGTCCTAGCCAAGCCCGGGGGCGCCTTCTGAGGCGCCCCCACCCTGCGTATCCGTGCAAGGAGTGTCATGAACAAGTACGTAATCAACAAGGAGTACAGCGGTTCGCGCGAAGTCGCAGCGAGCAGCTTCTCCACGGTCGGCGACTTCGTTGACTTCTTCAGCCCCAATGGCAGAGGCGATCTGGAAGTGACCTTCCGGATGCGTGCCGAGCTCATCTACACGATCGAGCGCGTGAACCAGTGACGGGATCGCCCCGTACAGCAGCCAGGTACCGCAACCTCAAGAACCGAATCCGTCCAGTAACAGCTCTCAGAGGGTGCGGCGCGACCGGTATGGCCGTCGCTGACCGATCCGGCTAGAGCTACGGATCAGAAGGTTGCAGGTTCGAATCCTGCCGAGTGCACAGCAGACCAGAGGCCCCGGACGAAAAGTCCGGGGCCTCTGGCGTTGAGCGGCAGGTCCGGGCCCGTAGCGTGGCGGCATGGTGTGGCGGTGCAGGGGACTGCGGTGGGCGGGTGCGGCGCCCGTGTTGATGTGGGAGGGCGGGCGCGGCAGTGCGCTTGCGTACGGGCGGGAGATCGGCTTCCGGGCCGTGGGGGAGCGGCGGTGCGGCGGGGCGCGGGGGAACCCTTGTCTGGTGGGGGCCGTCGTGGGTGGGCGCAGTACCGGGGGGCGGTGCGCGGAGTGTGCGCGGTGGGACAGGGTGGGGTCCGTGGCGGCGGATGGGGTCGCCGATGATCCGCGGGTCTATCGGGTGTACCTCGCGTGGTGCGGCCCCGGCATGGTCAAGGTCGGGATCACGGCCGAGGAGCGGGGCGACGCGCGGCTGCGGGAGCAGGGGGCCGTGGCGTACAGCTGGCTCGGGCGCGGGCCGCTGATGGCGGCGCGGCGGACCGAGGAGGTGCTCGGTACGGCGCTGGGGGTGCCCGACCGGATCCCGTACGCGGCGAAGCGGGTCGCGCGGGTGGGGCTGCCGGGGGAGCGGGAGCGGGCGGCGGAGGTGGAATCGCTGTACCGGCGGGCCGTGGGGGTGCCCGGGTGGACCGAGACGCTGGAGCCGGTGGCGTTGCGGGTGGTGGATCAGGTCGGGGTCTTCGGGCTCGGCCGGGTCGATCGGATCGACGGCGTGGTCGCCGAGTTGGTGGAGGACGGGTGCGTCCACGGGACGCTCGTCGCCGCCGCCGGGCCCGATCTTCACGTGGAGGCCCCCGATGGGCGGGCGCTCGTGCTCGATACGCGGCTGATCACGGGATGGGGGCTCGTCGCGGCCGGGAGCGGGGACGGTACGACCGTGCCCGTCACCGTCCTGCCGCCGGGCGTGCAGGGCGGGCTCTTCTGAGCGGGACCTGGACATCGCCCCGCGCCCCGGCGGAAGGTGAGTCGCATGAGCGCAGACCGCCGGTACGGCGTGCACGTCGGCAAGGTGGCCGGAGTTGACGAGGCGCAGCAGGTCAGAGCCTTCTGGGGGCGGCTCGGGCTCCCCGGGCTCGTGGACGTGCACACGCACTTCATGCCCGAGCGGGTGCTGCGCAAGGTGTGGGCGTACTTCGACGCCGTCGGGCCGCTGACCGGGACGGCGTGGCCCATCACGTACCGCGAGGAGGAGGACCGGCGGGTCGAACTGCTGCGGAAGTTCGGGGTCGTGCGCTTCACCTCGATGGTCTATCCGCACAAGCGGGGCATGGCGGAGTGGCTCAACGAGTGGGCGGCGAGCTTCGCCGCGCGGGTGGCGGGGTGCCTGCGGACGGCGACGCTGTTTCCCGAGGAGGGGGTGGAGAGGTATGTCGCGGAGGCGGTCGAGGGCGGCGTGCGGGTGTTCAAGGCGCATGTGCAGGTCGGCGCCTACGACCCCAACGACCCACTCCTGGACGGCGCCTGGGGGCTGCTCGCCGAGGCCGGCGTACCGATCGTGATCCACTGCGGCTCGGGGCCCGCGCCCGGTAAGCACACCGGGCCCGAGCCGGTCGCGCGGCTGCTGGCGCGCCATCCCCGGCTGCGGCTGGTCGTCGCGCACATGGGGATGCCCGAGTACGCGGAGTTCCTGGACCTCGCCGAGCGCTACGAGGGGGTGTGGCTGGACACGACGATGGCGTTCACGGACTTCAGCGAGCGCTTTTCGCCCTTCCCGGTGGGCGAGCGGCGACGGTTGCTGGAGCTGGGGGACCGGATTGTGCTCGGCAGCGACTTCCCCAACATTCCGTACGGGTATCTCCATCAGCTCCAGGCGCTGGAGCGGCTCGGGTTGGGGGACGACTGGCTGCGCGGGGTCTGTTACGGGAATGGGGTCCGGTTGTTTTCTCAGGGAATTCACAGGTAGGGGGAAGGGGTCTCTCACGCTTCCGCGTCACCGTCGGAGCATGACCGTTTCCTCGCCCCACGCGCGTACCGGAATGCTCAGGCCGGACGGGAGTCGCGTCCGCGTGCTCGTCGTGGACGACGAGGCTTCGCTCGCCGAGCTGCTGTCCATGGCCCTGCGGTACGAGGGGTGGGAGGTGCGCTGCGCCGGGGACGGGGCCGGGGCGGTGCGGTCGGCGCGGGAGGCGCGGCCGGACGCCGTCGTGCTGGGCATGATGCTGCCCGACATGGACGGGCCGGCGGTGCTGCGCGGGCTGCGGCGCGAACGGCCCGACGTACCCGTGCTGTTCCTGACGGCCAAGGACGCGGTGGAGGACCGGATCGCGGGGCTGACGGCGGGCGGGGACGACTACGTCACCAAGCCGTTCAGCCTGGAGGAGGTCGTGGCGCGGCTGCGCGGGCTGATCCGGCGGTCGGGGGCGGTGACGGGGCGCAGTGAGTCCTTGTTGGTGGTGGGGGACTTGATGCTCGACGAGGACAGCCATGAGGTGTCGCGGGGCGGACAGGGGATCCACCTCACGGCCACGGAGTTCGAGCTGTTGCGGTTCCTCATGCGCAATCCGCGGCGGGTGCTGAGCAAGGCGCAGATCCTCGACCGGGTGTGGAGCTATGACTTCGGCGGGCGGGCCAATGTGGTCGAGCTCTACATCTCGTACCTGAGGAAGAAGATCGACGCGGGGCGGGCGCCCATGATCCACACCCGGCGTGGTGCGGGGTATCTGATCAAGCCCGCGGCGTGAAGCGACGCTGGTCGCCGCGGGCCCGGCCGGTCCTCTCGGCGGTCGCGCTGATCGCGGTTGTCGCGGCGGTGATCGCTACCGTCACGACGGTCGCCCTGCGGTCGTATCTGGTCGGGCAGAAGGACGAGCACCTGGCCGAGGCCGTGCGACGGGCTCAGGGTTTCACGTGAAACAAACTGCGGTTCGTCACGGCTCCCGGGTAGGACCTCGGCCCCGTCGGCGGCCGCGCGGACATCCGGGAGGCGCCGCTGCGCACGGCGGGTGTGCGTCACCGCCCCCGGGCTGGTCGCGGCCGGTATCGCGGCGCGGCACGCTCGTCGGCGTCGCGCTGCGGCCGCTGCGGCGGGTGGCCGCGACCGCGACCCGGGTGGGGCAACTGCCGCTGCACCGGGGCGAGGTGGCCCGGCACGAGCGCGTACCGGATGCCGAGGCCGATCCCCGTACCGAGGTCGGCCAGGTCGGCGCGGCCCTCAACCGGCTGCTGGACCATGTGCACTCGGCGCTGCACGCGCGCCAGAAGAGCGAGACGCGGGTCCGGCGATTCGTGGCGGACGCCAGCCATGAGCTGCGTACGCCGCTGGCGTCGATCCGCGGGTACGCGGAGCTGAACGGCCCGGGTACAAGGAGGACTGCGAGCAGGCCGAGCGGATGATGGAGGCCCGCGGCCGGAGCACCGTGGCGGAGATGCGGGAGCGGGACTTCCAGCTCGCGCTGAACATCCAGATCGCGGGGCATCGAGGCGATGGTGGAGCCGGGCGCCTGACGGCGGACCCGGCCGCCCATGCCGTGAAGGGCCGCGAGCCCGCCGGGCCGCCCGGAGCGGGTTCGCCCGCCCCGAACGGGTTCAGCGGCCGTTGCCGGTCCTGTGCGCCACGGCACCGCGCATCGCTTCCATCAGTTCCTGACGGGACGAGCGGAACGCGCGCCGCGCCTGGGCGCATTCAGGATCGTCCCGCTTGCCGCCCTCCACCACCACGTCCCGGTACACGGCCAGCTTGTCAGCGGCGTCCCTGGCCTTCGCCACGACCTGCGGCGGAGCTAGGAGCTCCAGTTGGTACTGCTTGACGTGCACGCCGTGGTCCAGCAAAGCCGTCATCACCGACCGCCGGTCCTCTTGCGCAGCGCTGAAGTCCCGGCTTGCGTGGCTGATCAAATCCCGGGCCTGCGTCAGCGCCTCCAGGAACTGCGCGTACGTGGCATGGAGCGTCTCCCTTTCCCGCTCTCCGGTGTCCCGTTTCCAACGTAAGCGGTCCGCGAGCAGCGTGCTCCCGACACCGATCACCGCCCCCAGCGCCGTGCTGATCAGTGCTGTCCATTCCATGGCCGCAGCGTACGGAGCCTGTCCGGTGACGGACCAGACCCGCGTTGGCCCTACGGCAGGGCCTCCCCCTGCACCGCCTGACCCCCCTGCACCGCCTGCACGTCCAGCTCCACCCGCAGCGTCGTGCCGATCGCGGAGATCCCCGCCTGCACCACCTGGTTGTAGTTCATCGCGAAGTCCTCCCGGCGCAGCTCCGCGGTCGCGCGGAACGCCGCCCGCACCCCGCCCCACGGGTCCGGGCCCGTGCCCAGGTACGTGAGGTCCAGGTCGACGTCACGCACGACACCGTGCAGGGACAGTGCGCCGTGCACGGTCCAGCGGTCGGGGCCCGCCGCCGTCAGGCCGTGGCTGCGGTACGTGATCTCCGGGTACGCCTCGGCGTCGAGGAAGTCCGGCGACTTCAGATGCCTGTCGCGCAGGGCGTTGCCCGTGTCGATGGACGCCGCCGAGATCACCGCGTCCACGCGCGAGGCTCCGAGGTCCGGGGAGATCTCGATCCGGCCGCCGAAGTCGGTGAAGCGGCCGTGCACGCTGGAGATGCCCAGGTGCTGCGCGACCGCGCCCACGGACGAGTGCGCCGGGTCCAGCGTCCAGGCGCCCGGGGGCGGGAGTTCCACGCCGCCCGCCCGGGCCAGCACGACCGTGCCGACCTCGGCGCGCCCGCTCGCGGTCACCAGCGCGGTGGACGCGACCGGGGCGTACCCGACCGCCGTCACGATCACCGTGTACGGGCCGGGGGCCAGCGGGGTGTCCGCGACGACGGCCCCCTCGGTGTCGGCGGTGGCCCGCAGCACCTGCGCGCCGGTCATGTCGGTCACGGTCACCACGGCGTGCTGGACGGCCCAGCCGTCGCGGGTGCGTACCTGTGCGTGCAGTGCCATTCCGGTTATCTCTCCTCGTACGAAAGCGGGGCGGCAGGCCGTCCCCTGCCTGCCGCCCCTTCATCGGGTGTCTCCGCTCGAAGCACCCGAGCTGTGGGTCACTCGCCGGGGTGGGCGAGTTCGATGTCGTGGCCGTCGACTCCGCGGCCCGCCACGGTGAGCGCCCCGGCCACCGGCGGGTAGCCGGTCGCGATGACGGTGTACTCGCCCGCGTCGAGGTCGGCGAACGCGTACGCGCCGTCCTCGCCGGTCGTCGCCGTCGCGACCACGTTCCCGGCCGCGTCGACGAGCGTCACCCGCGCGTCGGGCAGCGGGCGGCGGCCCGCCCCGGCCCGTACCGTGCCCTGGAGCCGCGCCCCGGAGCGGAGCACCGCCTCGACACGGGTCACGCCCTGGCCGCCGATCTCGACCGGCAGGGCGAGCGGCCGGTAGCCGGCGGCGTTCACGGCCACGGTCACCGAGCCCGGCACCAGCTCGCCGAAGGTGAAGGCGCCGTCCTCGGCGGACGTGCCGGTGGCCAGCACATCGCCGCGCACATCCGTGACGATCACCATCGCGCCCTCGATGGGCTCCCCGCCCTCGGCGGCCCTGACGGCGACGGCGAGGCCACTCGTACCGGAGAGCAGGATGTCGTACGCCAGCGCCTCGCCGCCCACGACGACCGTGGCGGCCTGCGGCTGGAAGCCGTCGGCGGAGGCGATCAGGACGTAGGAGCCGGTGCCCGGGGCGTCCAGCGCGTACGTACCGTCCGCCTGGGCCACCGCGCGGCCCAGCTGCCGTCCGGCGAGGGAGATCAGAGTGACCGCCGCCCGGGCGACGGGGGTGCCCTCCGCGGTGCGGACGGTGCCGTGCACCGGGGTGCCGCCCGCGGTCGCCACGACGACGGGTGCCTCCGGCGACGCATCCGGCGTCACGTCGGGCTCCGGCCCGGGCTCCGGCGTGGGCTCCGGCTTCGCGTGGCTCTTCAGCGTGACCTCCTTGATGAACAGGGTCACCAGGAAGGCGATCAGGGCGAAGGGAGCGGCGTACAGGAAGATGTCGGCGACACCGTGCCCGTACGCGGTCTCCATCACCGTACGGAACGGAGCCGGCAGCGCGTCCAGGTCGGGGATGCCCCCGTTGCCCGTGCCGCCGTGGCCCAGCGCCGCGCCCCGCGGGCCGAGGTCGGCGAGCCCGTCCTGCACATAGTGCGTGACCCGGTTGGCCATGACGGCGCCCAGCGCCGAGACGCCGATGGCACCGCCGAGGGACCGGAAGAAGGTGACCACGGAGGAGGCGGCCCCGAGGTCGGCCGCGTCGACCTGGTTCTGTGTGCACAGCACCAGGTTCTGCATCATCATGCCCAGGCCGAGGCCCATGACCGCCATGAAGACGGCGATGTGCCAGAACTCGGTGTCGTACCGGATCGTGCCCAGCAGTCCGAGGCCCGCCGTCAGCAGCACACCGCCGACGACCAGCCACGCCTTCCAGCGGCCGGTCTTGGTGATGACCCAGCCGGAGACGGTGGAGGAGAGGAACAGCCCGCCGATCATCGGGATCGTCATGACCCCGGACATCGTGGGCGACTTGTCGCGCGCCAGCTGGAAGTACTGGCTGAAGAACACCGTGCCCGCGAACATCGCGACGCCGACGAACAGCGAGGCCAGCGAGGCGAGCGCGATGGTGCGGTTGCGGAACAGCCGCAGCGGGATGATGGGCTCGCTCGCCCGGCTCTCGACCAGCAGGAACAGCGCGCCGAGCACGACCGAGCCGCCGACCATGGTGTACGTCTGCCACGACGCCCAGTCGTACTTGTCCCCGGCGAAGGTCACCCACACCAGCAGCAGCGAGACCGCCGCGCTGATGAAGAACGCGCCCGACCAGTCGACCTTGACCTGGCGCTTGACGACCGGCAGCTTCAGGGTCTTCTGGAGCACGATCAGCGCGATGACCGCGAAGGGCACGCCGACGTAGAAGCACCAGCGCCAGCCGAGCCAGTCGGTGTCGGTGATGACACCGCCGAGCAGGGGACCGCCGACGGTGGCGACGGCGAAGGTGGCGCCCAGGTAGCCGCTGTAGCGGCCGCGTTCGCGCGGGGAGATCATCGCGGCCATCACGATCTGCGCGAGGGCGGACAGACCGCCGACGCCGATGCCCTGGACGACACGGCAGGCGATGAGCATGCCGGCGTTCTGGGAGAGGCCGGCGACGACCGAGCCCAGCACGTAGATGATCAGGGAGATCTGTACCAGCAGCTTCTTGGAGAACAGGTCCGAGAGCTTGCCCCACAGCGGGGTGGTCGCGGTCATCGACAGCAGAGAGGCGGTCACGACCCAGGTGTAGGCGCTCTGGCCGCCGCCGAGGTCGGAGATGATCTCGGGCAGCGCGTTGGAGACGATCGTCGAGGACAGGATGGCGACGAACATCCCGAGCAGCAGCCCGGAGAGCGCCTCCATGATCTGTCGGTGCGTCATCGGCGCGCCGTCGTCACGGGTCTTGGCGTGGCCGCCCCGCACACCGGCCGGTGTGGTCGTAGCCATGAACTTCCTTTACGTCGTTACGTGGTTGATGCGGGTGTACGGGTGGCGTGGGCCCGGCAGTCTCCGAAGGAGTCCCGGAGGCGGGCCAGCAGCGCGGTCAGCCGTCCGACGTCGTCGTCGGACCAGTCCTTGAGGGTGCGGGCGAACATGTCCGCGGTCCGGCGGCCGAGGTCGTCGAGCATGTCCTGACCCGCCGGGGTCAGCCGCAGGATGCGGGAGCGCCGGTCGTCCGGGTCGGGCAGCCGCTCGATCCAGCCGCGCTCCGCGACGTGCGCGACATGGCGGCTGGTGACCGACATGTCGACGGCGAGCAGCTCGGCGAGCCGGCTCATCCGCATGTCCCCGTGGTGGGCGAGGAGCGAGAGCACGGCCGCCGATCCGCCCGGGCACTCGGACGGCAGGGCCCGGGAGAGTCCGCGCTTGACGGCGCCGATGGCGCTCAGCTGCCGGGCCAGTTCTTCGTACTGACTCCGCTCGGCCATCGGCACGCACCCCCACGCATCTTGTTGCTTAGGGCAACCATAGAAGCGGTTGGTTGCTACAGGCAAACGAAAAGGGGGCGAACGCGGCTAAAGTCCTGGCAAAAGAAGGTGTGGGTTGGGCCGGGGAACCAGGTTCGCTAGGGTCCTTCCCCATGGCACACAACCCCCAGGGCCCCGAGGGCAACTACGACCCGTCGGGCAGCACCCAGATGTTCCGCGCCTTCGTCGACGAGGGCGCGCCGCAGCGCCGGCCGCAGGCGGCGCCCCAGTCGGGCCCCCGGGTCAGCCTGATCGCCGGCGTCATCGCGGCGGTCGTGATCGTCGCCGCGGTCGCCTGGCTCGCCCTCGGCTGACGCGTCTTACCCGGTGGGCGGGTGGGGGCGGGGGACTGGAGGGCGCCGGTCCCCGGTCCCGCCCCCTGCCACCACTACCGCCGCCCCCGCGCGGCTGCCGCCGACGCGGTCAGCGCGCCCCGCCCATGCGGGGCGCCGCCCCCGCCACTACCACCGCACGCGGTCAGCGCTCCGCCCATGCGGAGCGCCACCGCCTTGAACCGGGGCCGAGCGCAGCGCGATCCACCGCGCCGGCCGCGCCAGTGCGGCTGACGGCCGGCGGGTGGCCAGCCCTGGCCGGTCAGTCGGAAATGAGCCCGTCCCGCAGCTGCGCCAGCGTCCGCGTCAGCAGCCGCGAGACATGCATCTGCGAGATGCCGACCTCCTCGCCGATCTGCGACTGCGTCATGTTGGCGAAGAACCGCAGCATGATGATCTGCCGCTCACGGGGCGGCAGTTTGGCCAGCAGCGGCTTGAGCGACTCGCGGTACTCGACGCCCTCCAGCGCCGAGTCCTCGTAACCGAGTCTGTCCGCCAGCGACCCCTCGCCGCCGTCGTCCTCGGGGGAGGGCGAGTCGAGCGACGAGGCGGTGTACGCGTTGCCGACGGCGAGGCCGTCCACCACGTCCTCCTCCGAAACGCCCAGAACGGCGGCGAGTTCGGGGACGGTCGGCGAGCGGTCGAGCTTCTGCGCCAGCTCGTCGCTCGCCTTGGTCAGGGCCAGGCGCAGCTCCTGGAGCCGGCGCGGCACGCGCACGGACCACGAGGTGTCGCGGAAGAAGCGCTTGATCTCACCGACGACGGTCGGCATCGCGAACGTCGGGAACTCCACGCCCCGTTCGCAGTCGAACCGGTCGATCGCCTTGATCAGGCCGATCGTCCCGACCTGGACGATGTCCTCCATCGGCTCGTTGCGCGAGCGGAAGCGGGCGGCGGCGTACCGCACGAGCGGCAGGTTCAGCTCGATGAGCGTGTCACGTACGTACGTGCGCTCCGGGCCGTCCGTGCCTTCGGCGTCCAGGGCGGCGAGCCGCAGGAACAGGGAGCGGGAGAGCGTGCGGGTGTCGATGGCTTCCGACGGGTCGGTGAGCACGGCGGGTCCGCTCTGCGCGGGCACGGGTGCGGGCCCGGGCGCCGTCATGGGCTCGGGCACGGAATCCGGCACGGGCGTGAGCGTGAGCACCTTCGAGCTGCCCTGTTCTGCGGACATGCCACCCCCTTTGAGGTCGCGGACGGTCGCGTGGGCCGCGACCATCGGAGGAACGCAGCCTCCACCTGAATACCGGAGCCGAGACTGCGGCAAACGCGGTTCCAGCAGAATGTCACATGTCGGCAACACGCTGTAGTGACTTGTCGACAAGAATGCCGCAAAAATGCGCTGGAAACAGGGGGTCCGGGGCTTTTGAGCCGCCTGATCCGGGGCTGAACGGGTCTACCCGATCAGGTTACGCATCGATTCGATTTGCGGACCTCAAGCGGGCGAAGCTGCGCGCGAGGAGCCTTGACACGTGCATCTGTGAGACGCCCAGTTCCTGGCTGATCTGGGACTGGGTCAGATTGCTGTAGTACCGGAGCATCAAGATCCGCTGCTCCCGCTCGGGCAGCTGAACGAGCAGATGCCGTACGAGATCCCGGTGCTCGACCCCGGCCAGCGCCGGGTCCTCGTAGCCGAGCCGGTCGAGCAGTCCGGGCAGCCCGTCGCCCTCCTGGGCGGCCTCCAGCGACGTGGCGTGGTAGGAGCGGCCCGCCTCGATGCAGGACAGGACCTCCTCCTCGGAGATCTTCAGCCGCTCGGCGATCTCGGCGGTCGTGGGGGAGCGCCCATGAGCCGTCGTCAGATCCTCCGTCGCGCCGTTGACCTGCACCCACAGTTCGTGCAGCCGGCGCGGTACGTGGACGGTCCGCACGTTGTCCCGGAAGTACCGCTTGATCTCGCCGACGACGGTCGGCATGGCGAACGTCGGGAACTGCACGCCGCGGTCCGGGTCGAACCGGTCGATCGCGTTGATCAGACCGATCGTGCCGACCTGGACGACGTCCTCCATCGGCTCGTTGCGGGACCGGAAGCGGGCCGCGGCGTACCGCACGAGCGGCAGGTTCGCCTCGATGAGGGCACCGCGCACCCGGGTGTGCTCGGGTGTGCCCGGCTCCAGCGTCTTGAGCTGGCCGAACAGCACCTGTGTGAGCGCTCGGGTGTCGGCGGCCCGCCCCTGCGGCTTGGTGCGGGCCTCCGACTCGTTCTGGGGTGGCACCTGTTGAGGCGTCGTACTGGCCGGCACGTTCACGCCACCCCTTCGCGGTCAATTTCGGTCAACTCATCCGTCAAAAGCGGTCATAGCATCACAAGACATGTCCACTGTGTGCAAGCACCTGATAACCCCGTGTTGTAGACAAAACGAAAAGCCCCGCACACGTCAGTGCGGGGCTTCCGGCGGATCCGGGGCGAGCGCGGGTGCTCAGAACTCGTAGTCGGCGATCACCCAGGTGGCGAACTCACGCCACTGGCCGGCGGCGGCCTGGTGGGCGGGGTGCTCGATGTAACGCTTCAGCGCGTCCGTGTCCTCGACCGCCGAGTTGATGGCGTAGTCGTACGCGATGGGCCGGTCGGTGATGTTCCAGGCGCACTCCCAGAACTTCAGCTCCGGGATGAGCCCGCCCAGCTCCTCGAACGCCTTCACGGCCTCGACGACGCGCTGCTCGTCGCGCCGCACCCCGTCGTTGAGCTTGAACAGGACCAGGTGGCGGATCACGGGGACTCCTAGTTGACGAGCTCGGTCATGAAGTCGCCGACGCCCTGCGCGGCGCTCGAAATGCCTTCGAACCCTACCTGGACGAGGTCGGCGGCACGCTCGGGGGAGGTGATGATCGTGTAGAACACGAAGACGATGACGACATAGAGCGTGAGCTTCTTCGCCTGCACCATCGGCCGTGTCTCCCCGTCTCTGCCTGCGATCCCCTGGGCGGTCGGGTGAGTGTAACCGAGCCCTCAAAGGCCAAGACCGTGCCCCCCGCACAAGAAAAGGGCCCCGACGCCATTGGCGCCGGGGCCCTTTCACAAGAGCGGTAGCGGAGGGATTTGAACCCTCGGTGACTTGCGCCACACTCGCTTTCGAGGCGAGCTCCTTCGGCCGCTCGGACACGCTACCGAGAGAGAGCTTAGCCCAAAGGAGCCGCTTCGAAGAAATCCATTGTCAGCGGCGCCGGCAGGGGTGTCTCAGCGGTCGCGGAAGAAGCGGGTGAGCAGCGCCGCGCACTCCTCGGCCAGCACTCCATGGACCACCTCCGGCCGATGGTTGAGCCGTCTGTCCCGTACGAGATCCCACAGCGAGCCCACCGCGCCCGCCTTCTCGTCCAGCGCTCCGAACACCACCCGGTCCACCCGGGACTGCACGAGCGCGCCCGCGCACATGACGCACGGCTCCAGCGTGACGATCAGCGTGCAGCCGGTCAGCCGCCACTCGCCGAGCGCGGCGGCAGCCCGGCGCAGCGCCAGCACCTCGGCGTGCGCCGTCGGATCGCCCGTCGCCTCCCGCTCGTTGTGACCGGTGGCGAGCACCGTGCCGTCCGCGGACAGCACGACCGCGCCGACCGGCACGTCGCCGGCCCGCGCAGCTCGCTCGGCCTCCTCCATCGCGAGGCGCATCGGCGCCCGCCATGGCTCCCGTACGGGATCGGGTGCGGGGACGGGCCCGGGGTCCCGTACGGGGTCGGCGGAAGGGGCAGGGTGAGGGGCAGGGGTAGGGGCAGGAACAGGTTCTTGCACTAGCGGACGGTCTCCAGCACCTCCGCGGCGCCCAGCGCGTCCGCGATCTCGGTGAGCGCGTCGGTGTCGAGCGCCAGCAGCTCCTTCTCGGACAGGCCGAGGTCGTCAAGGATCAGCCGGTCGCCGACGGGCGCCGCTGGCACGGTCCCGGCCGCCACCTCCGGCTCCTCTTCTTCCTCTTCCTCGAGCGGCTCTCCTTCCTCGGTGCCGTCGAGGTCCAGCGCGTCCAGGTCCGGGCCGTCGTCGTCCTGGTCGTCGCCCAGCAGTTCCTTGGTGAGGATCTCCCCGTACGAGGAGCGGGCGGCGGCCGCTCCGTCGGAGACATAGATACGAGGGTCGTCCTCACCCTCCACCCGGACGATGCCGAACCATGCGTCCTCCTGCTCGATGAAGACGATCACTGTGTCGTCGTCCACCGAGGCATCACGGGCCAGCTCGGTCAGATCCGACAAGGTCTCCACATCGTCGAGCTCTGTGTCGCTCGCTTCCCACCCGTCTTCGGTGCGCGCGAGCAGTGCGGCGAAGTACACCGTGACTCTCCCACTGATCAGAGGTGTGACGATCGGGCGGCACGCTCCTGAATGCCCCGCCCACTCGGCATCGTGGCAGATGCAAGGCCCTCAGGAGAGGTGTTCCGCTCTTGCGTCGTGCACCAGTCTGAGTCCGATGCCCGGTCCGTGTCACCAGCGGAACGTACGCATCCGCATCGCCTGACGCATCCGGGCCGCCCTCGCCCGGCGCGGCTGGACCCGGTCACGCAGCGCTTTCGCCTCGTTCAGCTCCCGGAGGAACTGGGCGCGGCGCCGCCTGCGCTCGGCGTCGTTGTCCTGGCACTCCTGTACCCGCTGCGGCTCTTGCTCGTCCGGCATGGCGACCACCCCCAGGCTGGGTCCGTCCACCCCACCTTCCCTCCAGGGCGGGGGTTGATGCCAGTGCGGCTACTGTTGAGGACATGCGGATCCACGTCGTCGACCACCCGCTGGTGGCGCACAAACTCACCACGCTGCGCGACAAGCGCACCGACTCCCCGACCTTCCGGCGGCTCGCCGACGAGCTGGTCACCCTGCTCGCGTACGAGGCCACCCGGGACGTGCGCACCGAGCAGGTCGACATCGAGACCCCCGTGACCCGGACGACCGGTGTGAAGCTGTCGAGCCCGAAGCCGCTGGTGGTGCCGATCCTGCGGGCCGGTCTCGGCATGCTCGACGGCATGGTGCGGCTGCTGCCGACCGCCGAGGTGGGTTTCCTCGGCATGATCCGCAACGAGGAGACGCTGGAGGCGTCCACGTACGCGACCCGGATGCCCGAGGACCTCTCCGGGCGCCAGGTCTACGTCCTGGACCCGATGCTGGCCACGGGCGGCACGCTGGTCGCCGCGATCCAGGAGCTGATCAAGCGCGGCGCGGACGATGTGACCGCCGTCGTGCTGCTGGCGGCGCCCGAGGGCGTCGAGGTGATGGAACGCGAGCTGGCGGGCACGCCGGTCACGGTCGTCACGGCCTCGGTCGACGAGCGCCTCAACGAGCACGGCTACATCGTCCCCGGCCTGGGCGACGCGGGTGACCGCATGTACGGGACGGCCGACTAGACGTTCCGGTTCAGCACTTCTCGGAGGGCGCGGGGGTGGGCTTGGCCAGGGCGGCCAGGGCCACACTCGCGTCCTTCTGCGGTGCCAGGGCCTTGAACGCGGCGCCGATGATCAGGTCCACGTCCGCCGTCGCCCGGGCGTCCGTCTTGAGCGTCGCGCCCTTCAGCTGCGTACCGAGGACCGGGAAGGCGCCCTTGGCGGAACCGGTGCCGCCGAGGAGCAGGCCGGGGCCGGGGACCTTCTTGTCGTAGGCGGCGGGGGCGTTGCCCACCTTGCCGATGGCGAAGCCGCGCTTCTTGAGCTCGTCGGCGGTCGACTTGGCGAGGCCCGCGCGGGGGGTCGCGTTGTAGACGTTCACCGTGATCTGGCCGGGCTTCAAGGGGACGTGGACCGGGGTGACGGGGACCTTGCGGGGCTTGCAGCCGGGGTCGGCGGCGGTCTGCGCGCGGCCCGCGCCGGCACCGTGGCCGCCACCGCCGAAGACGGTGATGAGCTGCAGGGTCCCCCAGCCGGCCAGGCCGAGGGCGACCGCTGCGGCGAGTGCCGCGAGCACGATTCGGCGGCGGCGTCGTGGGCGGCGCATGCGCGGGTACGCGTCACCCGTGATGCGGTACTTTCCGCCCATACCAGGGGGAGTGAGCATGCTCATGAGCGCAGCGTAGTGCGGCCCGGTGGCTATGCCTACTAAACGATCAGCGGATGAGGCCGGACGAGTGGGAAAGGGCCCGAAAGGCTGACGTGAGTACGGGTGACGTCGGTACCGCTGACAGCGCTATGGGTGACGTCGGTACGGGTGACATGGGTACGCGTGTCATCAGTCGAGTTCGAGCACCCGGGCGTGCAGCACCTGGCGCTGCTGGAGGGCAGCGCGCACGGCGCGGTGCAGCCCGTCCTCCAGGTAGAGGTCGCCCTGCCACTTCACGACGTGCGCGAAGAGGTCGCCGTAGAACGTCGAGTCCTCGGCGAGGAGGGTCTCCAGGTCCAGCTGGCCCTTGGTGGTCACGAGCTGATCGAGGCGGACCGGGCGCGGCGCGACATCCGCCCACTGCCGGGTGCTTTCCCGGCCGTGGTCGGGATACGGCCGCCCGTTACCGATGCGCTTGAAGATCACACGGAAAGCCTACCGGGCAAGGGGGTCCCGGCGCAGCCACGCGACACCCGCGTGATGGTGACCCAGGTGGGCCAAGGGGTGGCAAAGCGGGGCATATGCCAGGGATCGGTGACATCGAGCGTCCCCGTACCCGCCCGCCCGAGCGCGTCGGGCACGTCGGGCGCCGGGTGTGGCGGCGTGCCCCGGGGGTCGCCCCAGGGGCACGCCGCCGGGGGTGCTACTCGGTGACCTCGTGGTCGTGACCGTCGTGCAGGCCGCCGCCGCTGCCCGCGTCGCCGTCCGTGGGGACGGTGACGACCGGCTTGCGCAGCGAGCTCAGGTCGTGGGCGTAGACGCCCACCGCGTTGGCGATGACGTCGATGTTGACGTCGAACGCCGTCATGTCGATGTTCTTGATGTCGTCGCACTTGGCGTGGTAGCACGCGTCGTACGCGACACCCGCCGTGCCGCCGAACTTCTCCACCTGCTTGGCCGTCTTGATGCCCTCGGCGCCCGTGAACGTACCGCCGGAGGGGATGCCGACCGCGATGAACGGGCCGTAGTCGGAGCGGCCGGTGAAGTCCGTGCCCTCGTGCGGCCGGCCCTGCTTGTCCATGAACTCGTTGATGTCGCGCTCGATCTGGGCGGAGCCGGCCGGGCCGGCCGGTGCGCCGACACCGTCGGAGTTGTCACCGTCGTACACGAACAGGCCGTAGTTGGGGGAGGCGATCATGTCGAAGTTCAGGTAGAGCTTGATCTCCTTGCGATCGAGCTCGCTGAGGTTGTCGACATAGTGCTCGGAGCCGAGCAGGCCGTTCTCCTCCGCCGACCACCAGGCGAAACGCACCTTGTTGGCGGGCTTCTGCTTGGACTTGGCGAGGTCCAGGGCGACTTCCAGCAGGCCGGCCGAGCCGGAGCCGTTGTCGTTGATGCCGGGGCCGGCCACCACCGAGTCGAGGTGGGAGCCGAGCATCACGGTGTTGGCGGCGTTGCCGCGCTCGGTCTCCGCGATGACGTTGTTGGTCGAACGCTTCTCCTGGAGCTGGCGGATCTCGAAGGAGACCTCCACCGGTCCCTTGGCCAGGTCGGCGACGAGCTTCTCGCCGTCGGCGAGGGATATGCCGCCGGTCGGTATCTTGCCGGCCGCCGGGTCGCCGAGGGTGCCGGAGAGCGCGCCCGTCGTGTTGTTGTAGATGATCGCGCCGGACGCGCCCGCGGCGGCGGCCTGGGCCTGCTTGTCGGCGAAGGTGCAGCCGCCGCGCTTGATCAGGGCGATCTTGCCGGTGAAGGTGCCGCTCGCGTAGTCGGCCGCCTCGCAGCCGGGCGTGGTGTCCGAGGCGGGCGCCGGGACGGCGGCGAGGGCGGCCTTGATGCCGCCCACGGGCGTCGACTTGGTGTACGTCATCGCCGCGATGGTGATGTCGCGCGGCGCGGGCGAGACGACCGAGAGCTTCTCCGCCTGGGTCTGGGTGTAGAGGAACTCGAACTTCTGGTACGAGACCTGGTAACCGGCCTTCTTGAGCTGCTGGTACACGTACGCGGCGGAGGCGTCGTGGCCGAGCGAGCCCGCGGCCCGGTGGCCGCCGGCCGAGTCGGCTATCTGCTGGAATTTCTCCAGGTGCTTGTAGGCGTCGTCGGCGGACGCCTCCCGGACCAGCTTCTTGGAGAGTTTCGCGGCGTCCTTCGCCGCCTCCTTGCCGGGGTCGTTCCGGTCGGCGGAGGCGGGGGACGCGGATGCCAGCATGAGAGGGGTCGCGAGTGCGGCTGCGGCCAGGGTGGCCACGGCTCTGCGATGGGATGCGTTCACAGAGGTCCTTCCGGTGCGAACGGGGATGAAGGGAAGCTAGCGATCTCCCACGCTCCTGTGAACAGATGTGCCACAACTCACGGCGTATCCCGTACGTTTGGCAGCGGAAGGTGTCACTCCGCCGCAGAAGGTCCAGAGCCCTTGGGCGATTTGGCGGACTCGGCGGCCTTGGCGGCCTTGACGGTCTTGACGGTCTTCGTGGTCTTGGTGGTCTTCGCGGTCCTGGCGGTGCCGGCGGTCCTGGCGGTGCCGGCTGAGGCGGCCGTCTTGGCGGACTTGGCCGCGCGCTTGGCCTCCTGTTTGTACGCGCGGACCTTGGCCAGTGACTCGGGCCCGGTGATGTCGGCCGCCGAACGGAACGACCCCTCCTCGCCGTACGCGCCCGCCGCCTCCCGCCAGCCCTTGGGCCGTACGCCGTACTGCTTGCCCAGCAGCGCCAGGAAGATCTGCGCCTTCTGCTTGCCGAACCCGGGCAGCGCGAGAAGCCGGTCGAGCAGCTCCTCGCCGGTGGCGGCGTCCGACCAGACGGCGCTCGCCTCGCCGCCGTACTCGTCCACCAGGTACTGGCACAGCTGCTGGATGCGCTTGGCCATCGAGCCGGGGTAGCGGTGCACGGCCGGCTTGGCGGACAGGAGGTCGGCGAAGGCCTCCGGGTCGTACGCGGCGATCTCGTGCGCGTCCAGGTCGTCGGCGCCCATGCGCCGCGCGATGGTGTACGGACCCGAGAAGGCCCACTCCATGGGGACCTGCTGGTCGAGCAGCATTCCGACGAGCGCGGCGAGCGGACTGCGGCTCAGCAACTCGTCGGCCTCGGGCTGCTGGGCGAGATGGATCGTGGTGGTCATGGTCCGATGATCGCGCCGTGACCGGCAGGCCGCACGGCGGAGCTGGGCGGTCCGTGCGATGCCCCCGGCTCCGGCCCGGCGAACCGGTCCAGCGCGGCCATCACCCGCGCGCGGGTCACCTCCGTGCCCAGGTGGCCCGCCTCGTCGACCACCATCAGCTCCGCGTCCGGCCAGGCGCGGCTCAGCTCCCACGCGGTCCTCAGCGGACTGCCCAGGTCGAGCCGCCCGTGGATCAGCACGCCCGGAATGCCCGCCAGCCGATGGGCGTCGCGCAGCAGGGCGCCCTCGTCCAGCCAGGCGCCGTGTGCGAAGTAGTGCGCGCAGATGCGTACGAAGGCGAGGCGGGCGGCGTCCGGGCGGCCGCCGTACGGCGCCCCGCCGCCCTCCAGGGACACCACCGCGTCCTCCCAGGCGCACCAGTCGTTCGTCGCCCGCTCCCGCACGGCCGGGTCGGGATGGCCGGTCAACCGGGCGTACGCCCCGACGAGGTCGTCCGCCCCGCCGGCACCGGCCCGGAACCGCTCCCAGGCCTCCGGGAAGAACCGGCCCACCCCCTCGTACAGCCGGGCGATCTCGGAGCGACGGGTCGTGGTGACCGCGCTGATGACGATCTGCGAGACGCGCCCGGGGTGCCGCTCGGCGTACGCCAGGATCAGCGTCGAGCCCCAGGACCCCCCGTACAGCAGCCACCGATCGATGCCCAGGTGCTCGCGCAGCCGTTCCATGTCGGCGATCAGGTGACCGGTGGTGTTGACGCTGAGGTCGGCGGCCGGGTCGCTCGCGTGCGGGGTGCTGCGCCCGCAGCCGCGCTGGTCGAAGAGCACGATCCGGTACCGGGTGGGGTCGAAGACACGGGCGGCGCCGGGGCGGCAGCCGGAGCCGGGACCGCCGTGCACGACGAGCGCGGGCTTGCCGGCCGGGTTGCCGTGGACCTCCCAGTGGATGAGGTTGCCATCACCGACGTCGAGCATGCCGTGGTCGTGCGGCTCCGTCTCGGGATACATGGGACCCATGGATACACGTCGCGCCGGTGGCGCGGGTCAGAACGTTCCGCCCAGCACCTGCCCGTACACCCGCCTGCCCGTACACCTGCCGGCCTGCACGCCTGCCTGCACGCCTCGCCGAGTCACATGTCCTCGGCGTCCTCCATGATGGGCCGGATGACGACCGGGTAGTCGGTCGACCCTTCGGGGACCGGGCAACGGGCGACGCGCGCGGCGATCTCGGTGACCCGGTCGAGGCTGTCGCAGTCGAGCACCCAGTACCCGGCGATCACCTCGCGCGTCCGGTCGTACGGATCGTCGGTGACGACCGGACGGCCGTTCTCGTCGGCGCTGACGAGGCGGGTCCGGCGGGGCTCGGCCAGTCCCTGGGCGTCGATGAGCTCACCGGACTCGGCGAGGTCGTCGTTGATCCGCTGCATGAAGGCGAACATCGCCTGGATGTCCTCCTCGCTCCAGACGGGGCTGTGCGCGGAGCCCTTGCCCTTCATCGCCTCGTAGTCGGCCTGCGAACCCTGCACCATCACCAAGAACTTCATGAGGTCGCTCCTCTCATGACAAGGCTCACAGAATCGCCGCAGGGGTGATGAGCAACTGCGCCTGTTGGCCGTTTTTGTCCCTCGCCGGGAAAGTGGGGCGCACCCAATTGAGGGAAATTCCCCTTCTCCGCCCGTGAAACCGGTCATACGATCAACGCCGGTCGCGGTGTGCGAGATCGTCGCTCCACAGCGGCCCCTCGCCTTTTCAGACCTTTCCGACCAAAGGGCTCCTGTGAAGATCCGCCGTATGCTCGCGACGGCTGTCGTCGCCGCTGTGACCACGCCAGCTGTACTGCTCACCGTCACACCCGCGTTCGCCGACACCGAGCCGGCCGTGCCGCAGGGTCAGGACAGGCCCGTGGGCCGGGCGCTCGCCGACGCGCCCCCCTCGGACGCGCCCCCCTCGGACGCGCCCGCCCCGGACGCGCCCGCCCCGCGCTCCCAGCCGTCCATCGCGGAACTCGAGAGGGCGGCCCTTGAGGCGAAGAAGGCGTACGACGTCGCCGTCGCCGCCGAGGCCCTCGCGCTCCAGGCACAGAAGGACGTCTACTCCGACGCCCATCCGCTCGCCGTGGCGGCCGCCACCGCGAAGAAGGCCGCCGAGGCCGCCGCCACCGCCAAGGACGACGCCGACCAGAAGCTGGCCGACGCCGAGGCCGAGCTGAAGAAGCTCGAGGACTCGGGCACCGCCACGGACCAGGAGAAGGCGGACGCCGAGAAGAAGGTCGCCGACGCCGCGAAGGTCGCCGAGGCCGCCGCCACCGCCAAGGACGCCGCCGACGCCAAGGCGAAGGAGGCCGACCAGGCGCGGGACGCCGCGCGGGACGCCGCCGACCAGCGGCTGGACGCGGCCCGGAAGGCGACGGCCGCGGCCCTCGCCGCGAAGGACGCCGCCGACAAGGCGCTCGCCGACGCGAAGAAGGAGGCCGAGGAGGGCTCCTGCGTCCCGGAGGACCGGCTCACCGTCGACGTCACCGGCCTGCCCGCCAAGGTCACCGCCGGAACGACCGTCGACTTCACGCTCCGCGTCACCAACGGCACCGGCCGGACCCTGGACGAGGTCTGGCCGGAGGTCAGCATCCACGCCACCGACAAGAGCGGTGAGAAGAGCCTGGACGACCTGCTGGACGTCCAGTGGTCCACGACCGCGTCCCCGACGTGGCAGGACCTGGACGCCGACGAGTTCGCGGGCGCCATCGAGAAGCTGAAGGCCGGCGCCCACGCCGACGTCAAGCTGCGCCTGAAGGTCGACGCCTCGGCGGTGGCCGGCGACGGGGAGGCCGCGGTCGCCGCCGACTACGTCAACGAAGACGGTACGTGCGGGGGGATGCCGGAGTACGAGGAGTACGACTTCGACGTCGTCGCCGCGGCCGTCAAGCCGGGTAAGACCACGCCGCCGAGCACGTCCGGCACGCAGGCGCAGGGCGCGACGTCCAACCAGCCGGTCACCACGACGTCCGGCAGCCTGGCCGACACGGGTTCGTCCTCCGCCATGCCGAAGGTCGCGCTCGCGGGCGGCGCGGCGGTGGCGCTCGGCGCCGGCGCGATGTTCGCCGTACGCCGCCGTAAGGCAGGCGCCGACATCTGACGCGAAACGTAGATACGTACGTACCTACGTACGCACCTACGTACCTGCGTACGGGCCCGGCTCCCAGGTCACCGACCGGGGCCGGGCCCTTGCTCGTCGGTCGGCCGACGGCCGATCAGCGACCCTGCCGCCGGCTACGCACTTGCTTTCGTCCTGCGTGCCGACGAGGATCAATGGCCTTGCGAGGGAGGGGAGTTCGCGGTGGCCAGAGTACGGGACGTGGTCCATGCGGTGGTGGCCGAGCAGGCGGCGCACGAGCTGCCCCTCGTCGAAGGACTGCTGCACTTCGACGACGCGCGCGCGGTGCGGATCCTCAGCGGACAGGGGCGGCGCAAGGAGCCGCTCGGGTTCGGGTTCGCGGAGGCGGCCGCGCTGGTCACGCCCGTCGTCTGGCTGGTGCTCGACCAGGTCGCCCGGCACGGGGTCGAGGTCGTCACCGACAGCGTGATGGAGCGGTTGCGCGGACGGTTGCGCGGGGTCCTGCGTCGCGGGGCGGGCGCATCCCCGGTGGAGCTGGTGGAGCTGGACAGCGCCCAGTTGGCCCGCGTACGGGAGCGCGTCCTGGAGCGCGCGGTGGAGCGGGGCATGAGCCGCCGGGAGGCCGAGGCGCTGGCGGACGGCGTGGTGGCCCGGCTCGCGACGGAGCAGGCGGAGCGGGCGCAGGAACCTGAACAGACGGAACAGGCCGAACGCGCGGAACAGGCACGGGCGGAACAGGTCGAGCGCGCGGAACAGGCACGGGCGGAAAGGGCGGAACGGGGGGAAGGGGCGGAACGTGCCGGTACGGAGGGAGCCCCCGTACCCCCGAACACTCCGCCGTCGCCCACCGCCTCCTAGCCGTGGGCGGCCCGGTGCTGGACACACTGCTCCGGCGGGCGCGCGCGGGTGTCGCCGACACGGGGCTCCGCTTCGCGCTGCTGATGATCCTCGTCGCGGTGTCGAGCGTCACCATGCTGCAGACCGTCCTGGCACCCAGCCCCAATGACACCCCGGGCGACGCCCTGGGCTGCCTCCTGGCCGCCGGGATCGACCCCAACAGACAGAATCTGGACAATCTTCTGCTCAGCGCCCGCCATGCCGAGACGCTGGCCGAGTGCATGTCCGGTGTGCCGAAGGTGGAGAACGCGAAGGGCCTGATCGCCACCTGCGTCCTGCTGGTGGCCGCGGCGGTCGTCTACGCGTGGCTGCCCCGCTGGCGCAACCGCAAGAACCGCACCGTGCCCGTCGAGGCGGTGAGCGGGGACACCGGTCTCACGGACGAACTGCACGAGCTGCGGGAACTCAGCGGAACCGGCCCCCGGGTGCGCTTCCGGGTCGATCCGACCCGGACGACCGCGGGCGCCGTGGCGTACGGACGCACCGGGCGGTACACCGTGTGCCTGCACGCCGGGCTGCTCGCGCGACGCGGCACCGACCCCGACGGCTTCCGGGCCGTCGTCCTCCACGAGCTCGCCCACATCCGCAACCGGGACGTCGACTTCGCGTACGGCAGTACCGCGCTGTGGCGTGTCTTCGTCGTCCTGGCCCTGCTGCCCTACCTCGTCCATGAGGCCCGGCTCCTGGCCGAAGGGCTGCTCGGCACCACCACGTCACCCTTCTGGCCCGGGGCGGCCTCCATCCTGACCTACTCCGTGCTGTCCGGGCTCCTGCTCGTCGCGCTCGTGCACCTGGCCCGCGCGGACCTGCTGCGCCGCCGCGAACTCCACGCCGACGTGCAGGCGGTCGCCTGGGGCGCGCACCCCGCCGGCTGGGACCACCCCGATCCCTCGGGTGCCGTCGTGACCCCGCTGCGCCGCGTCACCGCACTGCTGCGCACCCACCCGGGGTGGGCCGAGCGCAGGCGCGTCCTCGACGACCCGGCCCGCATGTCCGGGGCGGGCGCGCTGGAGATGCTGCTCACCGGCGTGGGCGCGTCGCTCCTGGTGCACCGGATCCTGGTGGTGCCCGGCCTGTCCGGGGCCACCGCCGGCGCGCTTCTCACCGCGATGCTGGTGGCCCCGGTGCTCTTCCTGGTCCTGAGGCGCTCGGTCGCCGCCGCCGAGGCTGTGGGGGCTGCTGGGGCCGCCGAGGCCACCGGGGCGGTGGGGCCTGCTGGGGCCGCCGAGGCCGGCGGGGCTGGGGCCGGTGGGCCTGCCACCGGGCCTGCCGGGGTCGCCGGGCCTGCTGGGGCCGGGGCGCCGGACGGCCGGGGCCGCGTGGAGTCGGGGGTGCGCGCCGGGCTGTGGCTGGGGGCGGGTCTGGTGACCGGCGCGGTCATCGGCGGCGGGCACAGCGGCAACGGCTGGCTGGTCGAGCAGCCGGCGTACTTCCTGACGCTGGTGGTCGTGGCGGTCGTCCCGTCGGTCTGGTCGGCGCAGTTCAGCCGGCTGACGCTCGCGGTGCCCGGGCGGGCGCCGCGCACCCTGGCGTCCCTGGCGAACTTCCTGGTGACGCTGGGCCTGCTCTGGGGCGGCCTGCGCTGGTGGCAGGGGTCGGGCAGCCAACTGGCCGTCGGCATCGCGGTCCATGACGGAGCGCTCACCGACCTGATCAAGCAGGAGTTCCCGGGACCGTGGGAGGACTTCGCCCGCGAGCTGTCGGTCATCAGCGCCGTCTCGCCGGCCCTGACGTTGCTCGGCAACGAAATACGGCTCGGTGCCGCGGCGCTTTTGATGACGCTCGTCCCGCTCCTGCTGCACATCTGCGTACGGGGTACGGGGCTGCGCCTCCGTAAGACCCTGCTGGCCGGCCTCGCGGGCGGACTGCTGTGCTGGGCGGGCTTCGTCGTCGGTGCGTACGCGATCCGGGGGCGGCGGCCCGGGACCGTGGGCGAGCGGGCGGGGGCGTTCCAGTACGTCCACCTGTGGTGGCAGGCCGCGGCCGTGATAGTGGCCTGTCTGGTCACGGCCGCGGTGGTGGCGGGGGTGTCCCGAAGGCACTGGATGCTGCGGGCCCTGCTCGCCGCGCTGGTGGTGCAGTTCATGGCGTACATGGCGTTCTTCCTGCTGGCGGCCGGGGACGGCTGCGTCGGCCCGCTGAACAACCTCGGCGACCGGTGCCACTGGCTGCCGGCCAACGGCCGGCTCGTGACGGAGATGGTGGCCGGCCAGTCCCTGACCGCCACCGTCCTGCTCTCCGCGTGCGCGGCACTGGCGGGCGCGGCAGTGAGCCGGGCGCTCCGCGGCCACCGCCCGGTTCGCGCCGAAGCCGCTGCCTCCCCGGCCCCCGGCATCCGGCCGTGGCGGGCGGTGCTGAAACGCAGCGCCGCCCTCGCCCTGGCCGTACCCACCTGCCTGCTCACAGCCGTGACCCACGCCGACGACATTGGCACCTCACCCCGCTCGTCGGAGGCGGGCCGCAGGTTCACCGAACTCTTCGACACCCCACCGACGGCCCGCGTCGCGAAGGTCCGCGAATGGCAGGCCCTTGCCTGGCTCAGCAAGGGCGGCCTCGACCGGATGGCCGCCCTCAGCGAGGCCTTCAGCGCCCTCGGCGAGGGTCTCACCGAGGCCGCCGACCAGAAGCCGAACGCCAACGGCAAGATCGAACTGGACGACCAGAAGTTCACCCGCCTCTGCGCCACCCTCGGCAAACGCGCAGCGGAGGCCCGCGACTATTTCCCGCTCCCCTTCAGGGAACTCGACCAGCCCTGGTCGACGGCCCTACGCCAACTCCAACAGCACGCCCGCGGCTGCCAGGACGCGCTGGCCACAGGCGAAAACGCCAAGTACCCCACCCCCGCCGAACGCAGCCGCCGCTTCCAGCAATCGCTCGACGGCATGCTGACCGCCATGAACACCGCCTCCACCGCCCTCGAAAAACTCCGCGCCACCGCCCTCCCACCCAAGAACAACGCCTGACACCTCCCCCGAAGCCGCCCGCCGCCCCCCACCAACGGCATCCCCGAAACCCGCGCAGCGGCCGCCGCGGGCCGAGGCCCTGGAGGCGAACAGAAAGACGCCGGCAGGCCCGTCACCTCCCGGCCGAGGTGTTGCCCCCGCCCGCCTTTCTGGTCATACCTTCCTGACGACGATCGAGTCCGGGACCAGCTTTTCCAGGTCGTCCACGTCCGAGCTGAAGACGGTCACCTGCCCCGTCTGCTGCCGGGCGATCACGGCGAGCACCGCGTCGATGGCGTACTTGTGTCCGTGCAGTTTGGCGTCGGCGAGGAGCCGGCGGGCCTGGCGGGCCTCGTCCTTCCCGATGTCGGCGACTTTCAGTCGGGAGAGCACCCAGTCCCAGCGCTGTTCTGTCGTCCGGCCGTCATACGCCTCGACCAGTGTCATCGGGGACGTCACCACCTCGGCCTCACCCCGGGCCGCCAGGTCGAGCCAGGCGATCATCTTGCGGTCGCCGCGCACAGCGAGGGACAGGGCTTCGCAGTCGAGTACGAAGACGCGGAGCGGCCGCTGCCCGTACTCACCGGCCCGCTTCTTCACGCGGCCTCTCCAGCCCCGGGCGGAGGCGAAGAAAGCGGCGGCACGCGATGCCGCCGACATTGCTCTGCGCGGCGCCTTGTGGAGGTGCGTGGGGCGCGATGCCCACAGCGACGTGCCTCCCCTGGCCCGCCGAAACCAGTTGCTCGCGCTGTACTTCGTCATCCCCTACCTGCGGAAGCCAGCCGGAAAGGTAGCGAGGAGGCTCTGCGTCGACGTGGCGGATCTCAGGTCCGCAATGGTGTTCGGTGCGCTGTATGGACTGGCTCTGGCGACAGAGGGCGACGACGTCCGTGACCAAGTCGTCCGAGCCGCCAATGCCGCCGGTTGGGCGGTGGAACGCGGGAACCCGGCAGAGCGCGCGACGGACCCGCACAGCCTTGTCGACCGCGCGGGCCGGCGTGACGACGACTACTTAGGGATCTTGAACGAGCTCCTTGCCTCGGCCTCGGGTCCGGTGTCCGAGGCGGAGCGCGACGGTCTCGGCGGGCCGCAGGAGGAAGCCGAGTGAGCTCGAACGCCAGGCCGTTGTCACAGTGCTCGTCCCGTTGTGGCGCCGACGCGTACGGCGTTCCCGGCTGCTGCTCCTGGACGCCCCGCTCGGCGATGGCCTGTGCCTCTACGACCTTGTCGCCGACCGGGCCAACCTTTCCGACGCCTGCCTCGGCACGGCCATCCACGACGACCGCCTCGTACGGATCATGCAGCACCTGACGCCTGAGGAACGCCTGGTCGTAATCGCCTTGGCCACCGGTGACGGCACCACTTGGACCGAGGCCACTGCCCATGCCGGCGCCTCTGAACCGGCTGCGTTCGGTGAACGAGTCCGTCGCAAGACCCGTCGCCTCGCCGTTCGGGCCGAAGAACGTCGCGCCGCAGCTCGCGCCACGAGCGCTTCAGCCCTCGCCGGGACGGTCCACAGACACGGTGATTTCTGCACCCGGTATGCCCGTTGTTCGCAGGGGGCATCTTCCCCCGCCCATTCACCGTGGAGAACCCACTGTGCCTATCGAAGTGTGGCTACTGCTTCCGCTCGCCCTTTTGCTCGGCCTCGTCTGCGCCACTGGCGTCTGTCTCTTCGCCCCGAGCCGCGCCGACCAGACCGACATCGTCGCTGTCACCAGGGAGCTGCGGATCTCGCTGCCGTCATCCTCCGCCACCGCGGGAAGCGATGACCACGCTGAAACGTGGCGAGGGCCCTCTCTCGACTAGTAGCGAACCTGAAGGCACGGACCGCCCAACGGCCGTGCTTCCGAAGCTTCTTGACCGCCTGTGATCACGAATGTAAGAGTAGTGATCGACCAAGACTCGCCAATGGCTGACTTTTTTGCGCAATGGCGGATTTGTAATATGCAGGGGGAACAAGTGAAAGAGGAAGCACGTCCGGTAATGCCAATTTGTCGGTTCGCCAAGCGACCGACGTTCCGGTACGTAGACAGCGCGACATCATCAAAGCCGAGTTCCGCCGGGTCCTGGGGTTTGCCCGCTCGCGGCCGGGCGACGTCACCAAGGCGGTCGAGTCCTGTCTGGGCGATGCTGCCTTCCGGTACGTCAGCAACCCCACCATCTTCTACGGCGTTCTTGTGGCCACCCAGGAATACAGCTCCCGCTCGATCGTGCACACGCTGATCGCCGAGCCGCGACGACGCACTGTCTATCTGGGCAAGCTCGCAGTGGGGCTGCTCGTGGCCTTTCTGTACAGCCTGGCGTCCGTCGGGCTGTGCGTAGTGGTCACCGTCTCGATGCTCGTCGCTCAGGACGAAAGCCCACAGCTCGGCAATACCGAAGTCCTGAAAGCTATCGCCGGCAGTGTCGTGGTACTCACTGCGTGGGGTGCCCTCGGTGTCGGCATCGGGGCTCTTGTACGCAGGCAGGTCCCGGCCATCGTCGGCATCTTGGTCGTGAACCAGTTCGTCGAACCCCTCATCAGGCTGGCCGTCGCCCGGACCGGTAACCCGGAGCTGGGTGCCCTTCTGCCCGGTGGAGCAGGCGATGCCGCGAGCGGGGGCACCATCGTCAACAAGGCGGGAGATATGAGCGCTCCCTCCCCAGCCGTGGGATTCATGGTCCTGTGCCTCTACGTCTTGGTACTGGTTTTCGTCGGCGGAAGGCGTTTCATCAGATACCAAGGGACCTGACACCGTTGAGCCAGCCGTTTCGGACCATGGTTCCGCCCACCACCAGTTCAAGGAAAAGGGAGAAAGGTATGAAGGCGAAGAATGAAGGAGTCATGTGGGCGGCGCTGGCCGTCTGCCTCGTCGCGGGCCTGACAGCGCCGTTTTTCGGCGATGACGGGCGGGCGACCGTGATCCCATTCGTTGTTGCCCTGCTGATTGCCATCAACATCGGCTGGCTGCGCAGCAAGGCGGGCCGCGACGACCGGCAACAGTGACGCCCGGACCCCCGTCGTATAGGTAACGCCACCTGGAAGCAGAACTCGTTGAGCACCCTTTCCATCATGGCGCCGTACGCACCGCCACGCCCGGACCTGATCCTCCCGTACGCCTCGCTTGTCCAGCGGACCGGCGCGCACCGTCTCTGGCAGGGCCAGGCGTTGTCCTGTGATCCGCACCAGACCTTCAGTTACGCCGCCGCTCGGGGTTACCGCATTCCGGTGGGCCTAGGCGTCGCCCTGATGCCGTTCCGGCACCCCTTCGATGCCGCGATCCAGGCCCATCAGCTGTCGGTCGCCATGGATCAGCCTGTGGTGGCCCGCTACGGAGTGGGGGCCGTGGAGCTTCAGCGCAGTCTCCTCGGCCGCCCCTACGCGAGCCAGCTCGGCATGGCCCGCGAGTACCTCACCGTCATGCGGTCACTCCTCGACGGCGAGAGGGTGGACCACACCGGCGACCACCTCACCTGCCACGCCGTTCTGCGGGCGCGGCCACGCCGTTCTGCCGACGCTGCCGCGCCCGCCTGAGATCGGGCTCGGTGTGCTGCGGCAGAGGGCCGCACGGCTGGCAGGTGAGGTCGCTGATGTCGCGATCACCTGGCTTACCCCGGCGGCGTACCTGTGAGAGGTCATCGTGCCGGCCCTCGAGGAGGGGGCGGCGAGGGCTGGACGACCACGTCCCCGTCTCGTTTCCCTGGTTCCGGTGGCGATCGAAGCACCAGAGCGCGACCCGTACACCGAGGCCCTGGCCAGCGCCGCCATGCACATGCAGATCGACCACTACGCCGCCATGCTCGCCCGAGGGGGAATCACCTACGACATCAACGACCCGAAGTCCGCCGGCGCTGCGATGGTCGATGGCGGTGCCTTTCTCTACGGAACCCTGGACGAGCTGGCCGGCCTGCTTGCCGAGTACCGGGAGGCGGGCGTCGACGAGGTGGTGCTGCACACCACCGGGGTGCTGGTCAGGTTCGGGGAGCAAGCCGTGAAGGAAGAGCTGGGCATGCTCCTTTCTGCGTGCGTGCGTGCGTGCGTGCCAGCCAGGGTCTGTTGCGAAAGTGATCGTGTTCGTTGGTGATCACGTCTTGGGGGACGTGGGGATCTGACGAATGGGCAGTGGGCCCGGCTTGAGCCGTTGCTGCCGCAGGGCATCAAGCCGGGTCGGCCGCAGGTGTGGACGCGGCGGCAGTTGATAGACGGCATCCCGTGGCGGACCCGGACGGGCGCCCCCTGGCGGGACGTCCCGAACGCTACTCGAGCCGGCCGACCACGGACTCACGCGTGTCTGACCGTGCGGGGCGATGAGCTGTTCGAGCTGGCGGACTCGGTGCTGTGTGCGCCGGGTGCCCTGCGCGCGGTGGAGCTGACGCTGCTGCCCGAGCACCGGCGCGGGCACGGCGCGATGTACGACGGCCTCAATCACGGCCGGATCCACACCAACCGGCTGCGGCAGGCCCTGGCCGGCTTGCGGCTGCCCCGCTTCCCGGACGGCCGTCTGGTGCTGGCCGTGGACGTCTCGCCGTGGCTGCGCTCCGACGCGCCGTGCTCGCCGGACCGGCTGTTCTGCCACGTCTGCGGACGTGCGAAGACGGCCTCGCAGTTCATAGTGCCGTCGTGCTCGTTTCCACCATCCTCAGAGATGGTGGTGCCCGGTGCCGGTGCCGGCGCCGGCGCCGGATCCGGCATGTTGTGGTGCGCCCGGTGGGGGCGCTTTCACCGAGGACAGACGACGTAACTCGGCAGTAGCGCGAGGCGTGGGGCCGGTGGTTCAGTCGCAGTCGCGGCAGCGTGCATTGGCACCGTCGAACATGGTTAGAGGGTGTACGACGAAGCAGGCGGTGCACTGCCGCTCGGAAACCTTGCGGTCGCAGCCACATCGACGGCAGTCGGGGCACGGGGCGGACTCGCAGCGGGTGCAGGCGGGGGCGTAGGAGGCGAAGTGCTCCCCACAGTGAGCGCAGGTGTAATCGGTGGGCTCGGGTGCCCGGTCTGCCGGGCGGAGGGCGCTGAACGATGCCCAGGGGGGGGCGAGGTCGGTGACGGCGATGGTGAGGAGGTAGCCGCCCATTTCTGCGGTCTGTAGGTACAGCTCCTCGCCGAGGATCCCGTCGCGGTAGGAAAGTCGTCCCCGCCCCTCGGTACCGGCCGCCGCCGGACGGGGCAGTACGGAGAACCGGAACATGACTCTGGTCACTGCCGCGGCGCAGCGGGGGCAGCCCGTGGGAGGCAGCGAAGGCCAGGGCTCCGTCAGAGTCGATAAGCAGGACAAGGCCAAGATCGCCTAGCTGGCCAAGTCGCGCCAGCTCCTCATGTGCCCCGTCCGCCATCAATCACCCCGACCTGACCTCGCGGACGTCTCGTCCGCACAGGCTTCCTCCGTACACCCTCTCCAGGCCAGCGGTAACCCGCCGTGCCGAGGGGCGAGCGGCACAACTTCGCGCCGCTCCGGAGGCGCTCCCACGCAAGAAACTGCAACCACGGAACGACGAAGATCCCGGCCGCATCGCGGTCGGGACCTTCGTTTCGGCTGGTCAGCCGCGGCGGAGGATACGAGATTCGAACTCGTGAGGGGTTGCCCCCAACACGCTTTCCAACTGTGTTGGCGGGGTGGTGGGCGGTGTGCAGGGGCGTTCACCTGCGTTCATGGGTGGTTGGCTGTCGCTGTGGGGACGGCTCCGGATCTCACCTGAACGGCCGTGAACGGCGCTGAATGAGACGGAAACTGAGACGGAGCCCGCTCATAACTCGGGTGACGGCGGGCTGCGGTCGGCGCTAGCGTGCGGCGGTGATCAGCAGAGAGGGAGTACGCCTCGGTGCGGAGGCCGCACGTCGCCTGGCGCAGACAGGACTGTATGAGTTCGAGCCGGGGCTGACCGACGCCGAGTTCACCCGCATCGAGCGCGAGTACGGCTTCGAGTTCGCTGACGATCACCGAGCGTTTCTCGCGGTCGGCCTTCCCGTCAACGTCCCTCCCGAGGACGGGCAGACCTGGTCCAGGCCATGGCCGGAGTGGCGCTGCGGTGATCTGGACAGCTTGCGTCGACAGCTCGCCTGGCCGGTCGAAGGTGTTCTGCTCGGCGTTGAACACAACGGGTTCTGGTACGAGGGCTGGGGCAAGCGTCCAGCCGACGGGACGGCAGCACTGAATACAGCGCGGTGTCATCTGGCGGAGGCGCCAGTGCTGGTGCCTGTGTATGCCCACCGATACCTGCCCGCTGGCCGGGGAAGCTTCGGGCACCCGGTGCTCTCGATGTGGCAGACCGACATCATCTATTACGGCCTGGACCTAGTCGACTACATGCACCAGGAGTTCGACGAGGCGCGAGGTGACGTCGACGAGAGCTGGAACCCGCGAGCTACGGTTCCCTTCTGGCGGGACCTTCTCTGAGGGGGTTCCGTGGCCAGGCGGTGGGCGCTCAGCTTGGGAATCACTGATGCTTCCAAGACCGGTCGCTGCCTGACCAGCGGAAGCGGGTGCCAGGGCCAGCCCAGGGGCACGCCCCGGCACCCACAGTTGACCGTGGTTCGCCCACGTGTCGGGCACGCATCGGGCACGTGGCCATCGGACGCTGTCATCACACCGGCTCAGCTCGGGGACGGCTCCGCAGCCGGTGGGCCGTCCTTGCTCCTTTCCAAGGCGCGGCCGAATTCCGGCAGAACCGTATAAAGCTCTCGCCTGTGCCCGGTACTGGGGCGAAGGATGCGAACGTCCCGATGTTCTCCCCACTCACTGCAAATCGAGCGTCCCTTGCGCGCCTATGCGTGCACTCGGCAGTCTTGAAGATCTTGAGCAAACATCGGCTTGGTGCGCCGCCCTTGCCCGAGGAAGGCACCCCAATAGACTGTCCGGTCCGTGAGGAAGAGGACGCCATCGCGAGGTCCGTCCTACAGGTTCCGTGCCGGCACGCTGTCGATCTTCTGTTCCCCGGGTTCGAGTAGCGGAGCGACACTTGCCCAGTACTCTGCCTGGCTCCTGGCATGACGGCGTTGCGCCCATCGTCTCAACATCGGTATGGCCCGTCTCGTCGACTGAGCTTCAGTATCGGGTGAACGGCAGGCTCTGGGGTGCAGGTCTCCGACTCCGGGCGCTGATTGCCTCTCAGTAGTTATCGCACGCTTGGTCGATATCGCTTGGATGGTGGTCTTCTAAGGATGATCCCCATCCACTAGCAGGCAGGCCGCAACGAGGTCATACTGTTCCTAACGGAGCGTCAATGCGCATGGGGGTGCCTTCGGTTGGCCACTGCGGGGCGAAAGAAGACTGTTGCATTCTATGAAATCGTCAGGCCAAAAGAGGCCGGTGACCCCAGGTTTCCGCACCTTGATTGGCCTAAAGTTTTGAGAAACCTTGGGAACATCGAAATGCGCCAGCGTCGGTATGTGCATGGTGCTGATGTTTACGTGGGTGATCCGATTTCGGTGCAAGGTCGCGAACATCTCGTCCTAGCGAGGCTGCGAGACGGTGACATTCAGCAGATCGATTGGGAGCGTAATCGAATTTCTGACCTTAGGCTCGGTGATAATCGCAGCGTGGTTGACACCACGATTATTTGCTTTCTTCCTTTCGGTAACGTGATTGGGGTAATTCAGGGCAGCGCCTCTGCGCCTCGGCCGACAGCCTTGCAGCGCTGGCTGAATAGCATGAATGTGATTCATGAAGAGTTGGCTGTCATGCCCTTGGTGGGGAAGAAGGCGTGGGACAAGTTAAATAGCGCTGAAGCGGTGAACCTTTTCGAGATGCGGTTGCGTCCGGGTCAGATGATGTTTCCCTCGGATGCTGATGGGTTGGGAGACTTTGCGCGGCAAGCGCATAAGCGAAACCCTGACGCGTTGATCACTCTCACCATGAAGATCCCGAAACGGCGAGGTTTTGGGAGGGATACGTCTCGTTCGCGCGGGGAGAGGCGACTCCGTGAGGACGTCCAACACTTCATTTCCGATTTTGGCAGTTTGGTCGGTCCGGATGGTGCGGTAGACAGGGCGATCGCCCATGTGATTTTGTCCGCTTCAGACGGGTCGTTGATAGAGGATCAAATCAACTTCGTGTCTGACCACATCACGGCACAAAAGCCGGTGTTTCTGCGTCGGAGTGAAGGGCAAGCCCCTTGGTATGAGGCGGCCGTGCAGGCGGTGCTCGACGTGGCCGAGGCCCACGACGGCGAGCTCAGGGATGCTGTCAGACCCATGCCCTAGGCTCCCAGTAGCCGAAGGGGGCAGTGATGGCTAGCTGGGGTCAAGCTACTCGTAAAGTCCATAATCTGTGGAGCGAGCATCCTTCCGTGGATTGGTTAGCTGCTGCGCTTTGTGTATCCGTGCTTGGGTTCTGGCAGCACGGTCATGTTCTCAGCGGGCACTCTCTCGATCAGCGGATGAGCGTTTATGCGACGGTCGCCTCTGTTGCGGCGATTATTGGCGGATTCGGTACGGCTGCCATTAGCCAGTATGCGACCAGTTCGGGGCGCCGGATGACGTTTTTGCGCGCGCGCTTCGGTGAAAGTCTTCGACGCAATTGGGTGAGCATTCTAACGTCGATGACCGCTGTTTCTGCTGGTTTGCTAGCGGTCATGTTGGGTGACACGGGTAAGACGGTCGGGTGGCCGGGGTGGCTGGTTGGCTTTTTGCTTTTTCTGGGGCTCTTACGGTCAGTGCGGTTGATTTGGCTATTTCGCCTCCTCATCGATGTCGCTGACCATGACGGAACCACTACGAATAATAACGAACCGGTGAGAATCGTTGATTAAGGTCGAGATTGGAGATACTGACCGCCTTACCGCCGGGGAGAAATGAGCTAGCCCTCAGCGTCCAACTAGGTCGGTGGAGCGGGTTTGGCCGGTGGCCTGCCCGGTCTGGGGCCGAGCATGGTCAGGGGGCCGTACGCTGGTTGGCAACTCGGGCAGGCTTTGGACCTGCCCGTAATGAGCACGAGTGGCCCCCTGGTCTTGCTCGGCGCGGGACCCGGACCGGGGAGGTGGCTAAAGCCGTGGAGCCGACCGCCCCAGCCACAGCGGGTTTTCCCTCAGCAACCCACAGCCAGAGGCGTGCGGCCGGCGGCCGGGCCGGAGCGGGGCGGAGACAGGAGCGTCGGCCCGGACGACGGGCCGCGCGCGCCGCGCTGTGCGCGGCGGATGCCTTGAACCAGTAGAGAAAATTGAATCATGCTCGGGCTGTTGGCAGTCATCGCTCCTCGCGCGCATTGGCCGTGCCGCCCCGTGGTGTAGAACCCTGACCATGGGGAGTGAGCGGCGAGAGCAGATGAAGGCGTTGGGGGCGCGTCTTCGTGGTCTGCGTGCTGAGGCTCGTCTAACGGGTGCCGTCCTGGCGAAGCGTGCCGGCGTGGGACAGCCAACCGTGTCCAAGGTCGAGAACGGGCGCATGGTCCCGAGCGCCGACGTCCTGGACCGGCTCTCCCGCGCTCTCGGCCTCGATGAGTCGACCACTCGTGAGGTGCGTGACCTCCTGGCCGCAGTGGAGGCTGCCTCGGGCTCCGAGCAGCTGGCCGATGCGGCACCCCTGCTCGGCGCAACCGTCGATGAAGAGGTGCGCTCCGCACAGCTGGTGCGTTCCTTCCAGTGCGTCGTTCTGCCGGCCATGCTGCAAAGCGCGGAGTACGCCCGGCACGTCTTCGAGAGCGCGCCGAATTCGACGCCTGAGGCGGTCGGTCGGGCTGTCGCTGCTCGTGTGGAGCGGCAGAGTGTGCTGTACGAGCCGGGCCGGGAGTCGGTGTTCGTGCTGACGGAGGCCGTGTTGCGGACCTGGCCGGGGACCCCGGCGTTGATGCTTGCCCAGCTCGATCGGTTGCTGGCCGTCGAGAGCCTGAGCACCGTACGGCTCGGGGTTATCCCATGGCGGCGGCCGGTGCCGGTGCTGCCTCGCCACGGGTTCACGTTGTGCGATCGGCGGGCGGTCGTGCTGGAGACCTTCGATGGTGAGCGGCTGACGAGCGACGCCGCTGAACTCACTGCACACGAGGACACGTTCGCCCGCTTCGAGCGAGCTGCGGTCTTCGGTGACGAGGTACGCGAGCTGGTGTTGCGGATGATGAAGGAGTTCCGCGACTTGGGAGACAGACTCACTCCTTAGAAGAATAATTCCTAAGATGCCTGGCCTGGCTGTCGCTATGGGAATACTCTGCCTCGTGCTGTCTAGCCCCCTAGACGAACTGAGGAGTTCCCATGTTCACCAAGTGGTGCCGTGCCTTCCCTGGCTTGCCCGAAGAGGTGGGGCATGCGCGTCACTTCGTCACCGCACTGCTCACTGAGCGCGGCCCGGTCGAGCATGCCGTCCAAGCTCAGGAAGCCGGGGCAGAGCTGGACGCTCCAGGCCTGGCTTGAGCACTGGGTCGAGAACATCGCCAAGCCGTACGTCTCCGAGAACACGTACGACGGTTACGAGGTCGATGTACGCGTGCACTTGGTGCCCGGCCTGGGCGCCCACAAGCTCGACCGCCTGGAGCCCGAGCACCTGGAACGCTTCTACCGGAAGATGCAGGACTCCGGGAGCTCCGCCGGCACCGCCCACCACGTCCACCGGACGATCCGGGTCGCCCTCGGTGAGGCGGTAAGGCGCGGACACGTCCCGACCAACGTGGCGGAGATCGCCAAGGCTCCGCGGCTCGAAGAGGGGGACATCGAGCCGTACACCATCGAGGAGGTTCGGAGCCTGCTCGTGGAGGCGGCCAAGCTCCGCAACAGCGCGCGGTGGGTCGTCGCCCTCGCCCTCGGCCTACGGCAAGGAGAAGCGCTCGGGCTGCACTGGGAGGACGTCGACCTCGACGCGGGGTACGTCCGCATCCGTAAGAATCGGTTGCGCCCCAAGTACGCGCACGGCTGCGGTGCCAACCCCTGCGGCCGGAAGGCGGGCTACTGCCCCCAGCGGGAGCAGACCCGTCGCGAACACAAGTCGACCAAGTCCCGGGCCGGGCGGCGCACCATCGACCTGCCCGATCCGCTGATCAAGATTCTCCGCCAGCACCAGGAGGCCCAGGAGCGGGAGCGGATCGCGGCCGGTGCCGACTGGGAGGGGAAGGGGTACGTCTTTGCCTCGCCCACCGGCGGGCCGCTGAGTCCGAACACCGACTTCCACGTCTGGAAGCGGCTGCTTCGGGACGCCGGCGTCTGAGACGGCCGCCTCCATGACGCCCGCCACACCGCTGCGACCGTGCTTCTGATCCCCGGTGTCCCGGACGTCGTGATCGACTCGATCATGGGTTGGGAGCCCGGGGGAGCGGCCCGTATGCGCGCCCGCTACATGCATGTGACGGGAGTCATGCTCCGGAAGGTCGCCCAGCAGGTCGGCGACGCGCTCTGGATGCCGTCCGGCTCCGAGGAAAAAACCGACTGAGACGGAAACTGAGACGGACAACGTCGAAGGGCCCCACCGCGAGCGGTGGGGCCCTTCGACATCGTGCCCGGTGAGGCACTGGCGGAGGATACGAGATTCGAACTCGTGAGGGGTTGCCCCCAACACGCTTTCCAAGCGTGCGCCCTAGGCCTCTAGGCGAATCCTCCGCCAGGAACATTACATGACCGAGAGGAGTGCTCGCGAACTCGTTTCGCACCCCGGCGATCAGGTACCCTTGGCGGAGCCCCTCACGTGGCGCTATCTGACTGAACTCCCCCAGGGCCGGAAGGCAGCAAGGGTAGGTTGGCTCTGGCGGGTGCGTGGGGGGCGCTTGCGTTCCTGGGGGAGCGGGCCGTGGGCCGGGTCGATTGTCAGTGGGGCCCGATATCGTCGTAAGGGTGTCGTCCCTTGCGCTGTACCGCCGCTATCGTCCCGAGTCCTTCGCCGAGGTCATCGGGCAGGAGCATGTCACCGACCCGTTGCAGCAGGCCCTGCGGAACAACCGGGTCAATCACGCGTACCTCTTCAGCGGGCCGCGTGGGTGCGGGAAGACGACCAGTGCCCGGATTCTCGCCCGCTGCCTGAACTGCGAGCAGGGGCCCACGCCCACGCCGTGCGGGGAGTGCCAGTCGTGCCGGGACCTGGCCAGGAACGGGCCGGGGTCGATCGATGTGATCGAGATCGACGCCGCGTCGCACGGTGGTGTGGACGACGCCCGTGACCTGCGGGAAAAGGCCTTCTTCGGGCCTGCGAGCAGCCGGTACAAGATCTACATCATCGACGAGGCGCACATGGTCACCTCGGCGGGCTTCAACGCCCTGCTGAAGGTGGTCGAGGAGCCGCCGGAGCACCTCAAATTCATCTTCGCGACGACCGAGCCCGAGAAGGTCATCGGGACCATCCGGTCGCGTACGCACCACTATCCCTTCCGCTTGGTCCCGCCGGGGACCCTGCGGGAGTACCTGGCCGAGGTGTGCGGCAAGGAGCAGATCCCGGTCGAGGACGGCGTGCTGCCGCTGGTGGTGCGGGCGGGTGGCGGATCGGTGCGTGACTCGATGTCCGTCATGGACCAGCTGCTGGCCGGTGCCGCCGAGGACGGTGTGACGTACGCCATGGCCACGTCGCTCCTCGGGTATACGGACGGGTCCCTGCTCGATTCGGTGGTGGACGCCTTCGCCGCCGGGGACGGGGCCGCCGCGTTCGAGGTGGTCGACCGGGTCATCGAGGGCGGCAACGACCCGCGGCGGTTCGTGGCCGACCTGCTGGAGCGGCTGCGTGACCTGGTGATCCTGGCCGCCGTGCCGGACGCCGCCGCGAAGGGGCTCATCGACGCGCCCGCCGACGTGGTCGAGCGGATGCAGGCCCAGGCGTCGGTGTTCGGCGCCGCCGAGCTCAGCCGCGCGGCTGACATCGTGAACACCGGGCTGACCGAGATGCGCGGGGCGACCTCGCCGCGGTTGCAGCTGGAGCTGATCTGCGCGCGTGTGCTGCTGCCCGCCGCGTTCGCCGACGAGCGGTCGCTGCTCGCCCGGCTGGACCGGCTGGAGCGGGGCAGCGCGGTTCAGGGCGCCGTCTTCCAGGCCACGGGGCCGGGGCCTGCCATGGGGTACGCACCCGGGCCCGAGGCTCATGGCCAGGGTCCGGCCGCGCCGCCGGTTGCGCCGGGTGGTGGGCCCGCCGCCGCTCGTGCTGCGGTACGAGGGCCCGGGGCCGGCCCGGGGCCGGAGGCCGAGCCCGTTCCGGCGCCCCCTGGGCCGGCCCCTCGGCCGCCTTCTTCAGCTCGGCGAGCGCCGTGTCGACCGCCGCCTGGTCGCGTTCGGCGCGCAGCTTGGCCAGGCGTTCCGCCTGCTGGGCCTCGATCGCGGGGTCGACGCGCAGGGGCTCGT
>NZ_JAUEPL010000051.1 GCF_030406405.1 Streptomyces ficellus | reverse complement strand
GCCGGCGAGGCGGGCGCCGGCTCCGGCCAACCCGGAGTTCACCGCGCCCCCGTCGGCCCCGGCCGCCGGTCCCCGGCCCGGTGCCACGCCCGGCCCCCGTCCCGCAGGTCGCCCCCAGGGCGAGCGCGGACAGGGCGGCGAGCGCGGTGGCCGTCCCGGTGCCCCGCGCCCCGGTGGCGAGCGCGCCCCCCGTCCGGGTGCCCCGCGTCCCGCGGGTCCGCGTCCGGGCAACAACCCCTTCACCTCTGGTGGCTCCACCGGCATGGCGCGCCCGCAGGCGCCCCGTCCCGGCGGTGCGCCCCGACCGGCCGGCGGCGCCGGCGGCCCCGGTGGCCCGCGTCCGCAGGGCGCCGGTCAGGGTGGTCCCCGTCCGCAGGCCGGTCCCGGTGGTCCCCGCCCGACTCCCGGTGGCATGCCGCGTCCCCAGGCCCCGCGCCCGGGTGGCGGCCCCGCCGGTAACCGCCCGAACCCGGGTATGATGCCGCAGCGTCCGGCTGCCGGTCCCCGCCCCGGCGGTGGCCCCGGTGGCGGTCGCGGTCCCGGTGGTCCCGGTGGCGGTCGTCCCGGCGGTGCCGGTGGCGGCGGTCGTCCCGGCTTCGCCGGTCGTCCGGCCGGTCCCGGTGGCGGTGGCGGCGGTTTCGCCGGTCGTCCCGGTGGCGGTGGCGGCGGCGGTCGTCCCGGTGGTCCCGGTGGCGGTGGCGGCGGCTTCGGCGGTCGTCCCGGCTTCGGTGGCCGTCCCGGCGGCCCCGGTGGCCGTGGTGGCACGCAGGGTGCGTTCGGCCGTCCCGGCGGCCCGGCCCGTCGTGGCCGTAAGTCGAAGCGGCAGAGGCGCCAGGAGTACGAGGCCATGCAGGCCCCGTCGGTCGGCGGCGTGATGCTGCCTCGCGGCAACGGCGAGACCGTTCGCCTGTCGCGCGGTGCGTCCCTCACCGACTTCGCCGAGAAGATCAACGCCAACCCGGCGTCGCTCGTCGCGGTCATGATGAACCTCGGCGAGATGGTCACCGCCACGCAGTCCGTCTCCGACGAGACGCTGCAGCTGCTCGGCGACGAGATGAACTACCAGGTTCAGATCGTCAGCCCGGAGGAGGAGGACCGCGAGCTGCTCGAGTCCTTCGACCTCGAGTGGGGCGAGGACGAGGGCGGCGAGGAGAACCTCGTGTCCCGTCCGCCGGTCGTGACCGTCATGGGTCACGTCGACCACGGTAAGACCCGACTGCTGGACGCGATCCGCAAGACGAACGTCGTCGCGGGCGAGGCCGGCGGCATCACGCAGCACATCGGTGCGTACCAGGTCGCCACCGAGGTCAACGGCGAAGAGCGCAAGATCACCTTCATCGACACCCCGGGTCACGAGGCGTTCACCGCCATGCGTGCCCGTGGTGCCAAGTCCACCGACATCGCGATCCTCGTGGTGGCGGCGAACGACGGTGTGATGCCCCAGACGATCGAGGCGCTGAACCACGCCAAGGCGGCCGACGTGCCGATCGTGGTCGCGGTCAACAAGATCGACGTCGAGGGTGCGGACCCGGTCAAGGTGCGCGGTCAGCTGACCGAGTACGGCCTGGTGGCCGAGGAGTACGGCGGCGACACCATGTTCGTCGACATCTCCGCCAAGCAGGGTCTGAACATCGACTCGCTGCTGGAGGCCGTCGTCCTGACGGCGGACGCCTCGCTCGACCTGCGGGCCAACCCGGAGCAGGACGCGCAGGGCATCGCCATCGAGGCGCACCTGGACAAGGGCCGCGGCGCCGTCGCGACCGTCCTGGTCCAGCGAGGCACCCTGCGGGTCGGCGACACGCTCGTCGCGGGCGACGCCTACGGCCGAGTCCGCGCGATGCTCGACGACAAGGGCGAGAACGTGGAAGAGGCGGGTCCCTCGACCCCGGTCCTCGTCCTCGGTCTCACCAACGTCCCGGGCGCCGGCGACAACTTCCTGGTGGTGGACGAGGACCGTACGGCCCGTCAGATCGCCGAGAAGCGTGCCGCCCGTGAGCGCAACGCCGCGTTCGCCAAGCGCGTGCGCCGCGTCTCCCTGGAGGACCTGGACAAGGTGCTCAAGGCCGGCGAGATCCAGCAGCTCAACCTCATCATCAAGGGTGACGCTTCCGGTTCCGTCGAGGCGCTCGAATCGTCGCTGCTCCAGCTCGACGTCGGCGAAGAGGTCGACATCCGGGTCCTGCACCGCGGCGTCGGTGCGGTCACGGAGTCGGACATCGACCTGGCCATGGGCTCCGACGCCATCGTCATCGGCTTCAACGTCCGCGCGGCCGGCCGTGCCGCGCAGATGGCGGAGCGCGAGGGCGTCGACGTCCGGTACTACTCGGTGATCTACCAGGCCATCGAGGAGATCGAGGCGGCCCTCAAGGGCATGCTCAAGCCGGAGTACGAAGAGGTCGAGCTCGGTACGGCGGAGATCCGCGAGGTCTTCCGCTCCTCCAAGCTGGGCAACATCGCGGGTGTCCTCATCCGCTCCGGCGAGGTACGCCGCAACACCAAGGCGCGCCTCATCCGCGACGGCAAGGTCATCGCGGAGAACCTCAACATCGAGGGTCTGCGTCGCTTCAAGGACGACGTCACCGAGATCCGCGAAGGCTTCGAGGGTGGTATCAACCTCGGAAACTTCAACGACATCAAGGTCGACGACGTCATCGCGACGTACGAGATGCGCGAGAAGCCGCGCGGCTGATCCCAGCCACGGCAGCCGGGGCCGGTCGGCGGAAGTATTTCCGTCGATCGGCCCCGGCCGTTCCGTGTACGGTTCTTGGTGTCCCTGCCAAGTGGTTGGCGGGGCCCTGAACCCGAACCGGCGGGACATCCGGGCACACATGTATGTGGGGACTCTCTCCTTCGACCTGCTTCTCGGCGACGTACGGTCGTTGAAGGAGAAGCGATCCGTCGTCCGGCCGATCGTCGCCGAGCTCCAGCGCAAATACGCGGTGAGCGTGGCGGAGACCGGCGGTCAGAACCTCCATCGCCGGGCTGAGATCGGCCTCGCGATGGTCTCGGGGGACGTCGGGCATCTCACGGACGTACTGGACCGGTGCGAGCGCATGGTCGCCGGCCGGCCCGAGGTGGAGCTGCTGTCGGTACGACGGCGGATGCACACCGATGAAGACTGAACGTGCCGCACTGTGGCATGACGAACGTAAGACGAAAGAGGAGAAGGACCGGTGGCCGACAACGCGCGGGCCCGCAAGCTGGCCGATCGCATCCAGGTCGTGGTCGCGGAGACCCTGGACCGGCGTATCAAGGATCCGCGACTGGGCTTCGTGACCATCACGGACGCCCGGGTCACCGGCGACCTGCGGGAGGCCACGGTCTTCTACACGGTCTACGGCGACGACGAGGAGCGGGCGGCGTCCGCGGCGGCGCTGGAGTCCGCGAAGGGCATCCTCCGCTCCGAGGTCGGCAGGCAGACCGGCGTCCGCTTCACGCCGACCCTGTCCTTCGTACCGGACGCCCTGCCGGACAACGCCCGCACCATCGAGGACCTCCTCCACAAGGCGCGGGCCAAGGACGCCGAGGTGCGTGAGGTGTCGACCGGCAAGACGTACGCGGGCGAAGCCGACCCGTACCGCAAGCCGGAGGACGACAACGAGGACGAGGACGAAGCCTCCGAATGACGCAGCAGCACAAGACGCCCGACGGGCTTGTCATCGTCGACAAGCCGTCGGGCTTCACTTCGCACGACGTCGTCGCCAAGATGCGCGGGATCGCCAGGACCCGCCGCGTCGGGCACGCCGGAACGCTGGACCCGATGGCGACGGGCGTCCTGGTCCTCGGCGTCGAGAAGGCCACCAAGCTCCTCGGGCACCTCGCGCTCACCGAGAAGGAGTACCTGGGCACCATCCGGCTCGGGCAGAACACCATCACCGACGACGCCGAGGGCGAGATCACCTCGTCCACCGACGCCTCGGGGGTCACCCGCGAGGCCGTCGACGCGGAGGTCGCCAAGCTGACGGGCGCCATCATGCAGGTGCCGTCCAAGGTCAGCGCCATCAAGATCGACGGCAAGCGGTCGTACGCACGGGTGCGCGGCGGCGAGGAGTTCGACATCCCGGCCCGGCCGGTGACGGTGTCGTCGTTCCAGGTGTATGACATGCGCGACGCCGAGGCGGAGGACGGCACCCCGGTCGTGGACCTCGTCGTGTCGGTCGTCTGCTCCTCCGGTACGTACATCCGCGCCCTCGCCCGCGACCTGGGCGCCGGGCTGGGCGTCGGAGGCCACCTGACGGCACTGCGCCGCACGCGCGTCGGCCCGTACAAGCTGGACGCGGCCCGGACGCTGGACCAGCTCCAGGAGGAGCTCACCGTCATGCCGATCGCCGAGGCCGCCGCGGCCGCGTTCCCCCGCTGGGACGTGGACGAGCGGCGGGCGAAACTGCTGCTCAACGGCGTACGGCTGGACATGCCGGCATACGACTCGGCGCCGGTGGCGGTCTTCGGGCCGGAGGGGCGGTTCCTGGCGCTGGTGGAGGAGCGGAACGGCAAGGCGAAGAGCCTGGCCGTGTTCGGCTGAGGTAGCGCGGTCGTGTTCGGTCGAGGTGCGTCGGCTGTGTATGGCTGAGGGGCGCCGGGAGTGTTTGGTTGACGTGCGTCGGCTGTGTACGGCTGAGGTGCGTCGGCGCGTATCGCTGAGGTGGCGCCGGTCGTGTACGGCTGAGGTAGCGCCGGCGGTGTACGGCTGAAGGCTGGTGGGCTGCGGGTGACCCGCGGGTGGTCTTCGGCGGGGTGTGCGCGGCTTGCGCGGGCTGTGCGCGGCTTACCGTGGAGCGGGCAACGGGCCCTTGCCCGCTCCACGATCCCCCTCCCACAGGGTCTATCCACCCCACGCCCCGAATTCACCCGGTTGGCCAGGCGCTCGGAGTGAAGGGCGGGAGCACTCGGGGGCGCTTTCTCCCGACGTCCTTCTCCCGGTGATCAACTCCGCCCTACCGTCGAACCATGGAACGCGGTGACCGGGCGACGCTGGTGAAGATGTGCGATCCGGCGGGCCGGACACGCGGAACCGGCTTCGTCGCCGATGACCGGGGCACGGTCGTGACCAGCCACGAGGCCGTTGACGGGCTCGTACGGGTAGTGGTGCACGCGCCGGACGGGCGCACCTTCCTCGCCGAGGCCGACGCCATCACCCCGCTGCCCGAATCCGCACTGGCGCTCGTGCGTACCGAGGGCCTCGGGGTACCGCCGCTGCCGATCGCCACCCGCGCGCGCATCGCGACGGGCACGTACGTACGGCTCGCCGCGCGCGGCTGGCGCGACGCACGGGTGCTGGGCGACGCCTCGGTGACCTACACCGCGGCCGACCGGTTCCACCCGGTCGACGACGTGCTGGAACTCGCCATCGGCACGGAGGGCAGGGAAGCGCTGCGGCTGGGCGGCGAGGCCGCGGGCGGGCCGGTCCTGGACGCCGCGACCGGCGCGGTGCTGGGCGTGCTCGGGACGGCACTGCACGCCGGGCACCGGGCGGCCGGGTTCGCGCTGCCGCTCGCGCGGGCCGCCGCCGCGGCGCCCGGCGGACCACTGGCCGAGCTGCTGCGGCGCAACGCCGCCACCGTCCCCGCGTACGGCCGCGACCTCAACCTCGCGGCCGCCCTGGAGCTCGCGACCACGACGGGCGGCTCGGCCGGCGGGCCAAGCGCCTGGCCCGACCCGGTGCAACGACCCGCTGTGGCGCGCGAGCTGGAACGGTTCGCGGCCTCCGACGCGGTGGTCTTCGCCCTCGTCGGCGACCCCGGCACGGGGCGCAGCACCGAGCTGCGCGCGCTCGCCGCCCGCCGGGCCACCGGCCTCGAGCCCGCCCCGACCGTCCACCTGCGCGGTGCCGACCTGCGCGCGGACGACAGCTCCGTGGCCGACGCGGTCGCGCGGGCGCTGCGGCAGGCCGGCCGGATCGTGGCCTGCTCCGGCGCGCCGGGCGAGATGGGCACCGCCACACCCGAGCGGATCGCACGGCTCGCCCTGGACTGGGGCCGCCCCCTCGTCGTCCTCCTCGACAGCCCGGAGGAAATGCCGCCCGTCCTGGCGCACCGGCTGCCCCGGTGGACCGCCGGAACGGTGAGCTGGCTGCGTTCGCACGCCGTGCGTCTGGTGATCGCCTGCCGACCGGAGCACTGGGAACTGGCGGGCGCCCTCTACCCGCCCGGCACGCTGCACCGCCCCGGACGGCCCGCCTGGCGCATGCCCGATGCCCTGCGGATCGGTGACCTCTCGGGACCCGAGGCGACGCGGGCGCGGGAACGGTACGGGCTGCCCGGTGACGCCATCGCGGCGGACGACGCCCGGCACCCGCTGGCGCTGCGGCTCCTCGCCGAGGTGCGGGAGGCCCTGCCCGGCGACGTGCCGGGACGGCCTCGGCGCGAGGAGGTCTTCGCCGCGCACCTGGACCTGATGTGCCTGCGCGTCGCCGTCCGCGTCGCCGCCGCGTCCCGGGCCTCGGCCGGGCCCGCGGCACGTGGCGCGGCGGTACGGCGCCTGGCGGCGCGGGTCGCGGGGCGCGTTCACGAGGCGGCGCGGCGTTGCCTGGGCCCCGGGCACGGGGAGCTGGACCGCGAGGCGTTCGAGGAACTGTTCCCGTGGTCCACCGGCTGGGCGGCAGCCGTCCTGACGGAGGGCCTGCTCGTCCCGGCGGGCGCCGGATACCGCTTCGGGCACGAGGAACTCGCCGACTGGCTCCAGGGCGCCCACCTGGACCTGGACGCGGCGCTCCACTCGCTGGTCCACCGCTGGCACGAGGACGCTCCGGTCGGCCTGCCGTCGCGGGCGGCCGGCGAGGGATCCGGGGCCGAAGCCGCAGCGGCCGGTCTTCCCGTACCGCGCCACCGGATCGGCCCCGTGCTCCAGGCGCTCCTGCTGCTGGACCGTGTCCACGGACCGGCGGCCCTGGTCCGGCGGCTGGACGGCCTGATCGAGGCCCTGGACCGGCTGGCGGACCGCGCGTCCGCGCTGGTGGGCGCTGCCGCGTGGCCCGAGGCGTCTCCGAACGCTTCTCCCGAGGCGTCACCCGAGGCGTCGCGGGTGCGGGACGCGGTCTGGTGGGGGGCGCAGCTGGTGGGGGAGACGCTGCTGCGAGTGCCGGACGTACGGCCGTACCTGGGCGTGCTGCGGCTGCTCGCCGACCGCGTCAGCGCCCGCGCCGTGCGCGAGGGCGGACCCCGGCAGGGCGGACCCCGACAGGGCAGCGGATGCGACGGCGGTGGACGGGACGGTCTCGGTCTCGGCGAGTTCGGGCCGTGGTTCTGGGAGCGGCTGCGGCTTGGCGAGGACGACCGCGTCGACCTGCTGCGGCGCCTGGTCCCCGCCGACGCGACGCCGGGCACGCACGAAGGCACCCGCTATCTGGACGCCGTCGCCGCTCGGCTGGCGGCCGACCCGCGAGGCGTACAGCCCCTGCTGTGCCGCTGGTTCACCGACGAGCGGCCACTGCCCGCCGAAGGCGGTGCCCACGCACGCCACGTGCCCCCCACCGTCGCCGGGGCCGCGCAGGCCCTGCTGTATGCCCACCGTCACCTGGCCGTCGACGACCTGTGCGAAGCGCTCATCACCACCGCCCACCCGCGCGCCCACGAGCTGCTCACCGCCCTCGCCGAGGACGAGCCGTCCGCGCTGTGCCGGGCCGTCGACCACTGGGCCCACGACGACGCACGACCCGGCCGGCGCACGGCCGCCGCCGCGCACGGGCCGCTCGTCGCCCGGCACGTCACCGACGACGCCGACCGCGAACTCCTCCGCTACGCCGCCCTCGCGCTGCTCGCCCGCCCCGGCGACCTCGCCCTGCACGGGCCGGCCCTCTCCCTCCTCGTACGCGACCCGCAGACCCGCGCCCGCCACCTCCCACAGGCCCTGACCGCCTTCCGCGCCGGCGCGCCCGGACTGCCCGCGAGCGCGCTGGCCACCGCCCTGAACACCCACCCCGAGCCGGTCCTCGCCGCGTTCCGGACCCGGCTGGCGGCGGGCCCCGGGCCGTGGGCCGAGGACGTACTGACCGCCCTCGCCGCGGTCACCACGCCCGCGCTCGCCCGGCGCGCGGCCACGCTCGTCGTCGAGTACGTCGACCGCCACCCGCGGGGCGCCGTCCACGCCGCCGCGTACGTCGACCGGCGCCTGGAACAGGGCCCGGCCGCCCGCGCCGTGCTGTTCCCGCTGGTCAGCGCGCTGCTGCGGGGGCGCCCCCTTGAGGTGCGCAGGGCGCTGGCCCCCGTCCTCGCGGCGCCGGGCACGCGCGCGTCCGCCGCGCTGCGGGCCGAGCTCCTCGACGTACTGCTGGAGTCGGAGGAGCACGAGGAGTACGACGCGTACGAGGCGTACGGCAGCCGCGACGTGGCCGTGCCCGACGCGCTGCTGCGAGCCGCCGCGCTCGGCTGGTCGCGTCGGCCCGAGCCGCGCACCCGGGAGCTGGTGCACCGCACCGGGCGCCTCCTCATCCGTACGCCCGAGGGAGCCACCTGCTTCGACCGGCGGCTCGTGGAGCTGGCCCGCGAGTTCCCCGGCTTCGGCGCCCTGGTCGCGCGATGGCTGGCCCAGGAACCGCACGCATGGGCGACGGTCGTCGGGCCGAGCACGCGCCGCACGCTCCTGGGCAGCGCCGGTCCGACACCGATGCGGGTCGAGAGCTGCGGGCATGGCAGTCTTAGACCTGCGTAATCGGTCATGACGTACACAGGTTCGGGCGAGGAGCGGTCACAGTGCAGCGCTGGCGTGGCTTGGAGGACATCCCCCAGGACTGGGGGCGCAGCGTCGTCACCATCGGCTCCTACGACGGGGTCCACCGCGGACACCAGCTGATCATCGGGCGGGCGGTGGAGCGGGCTCGTGAGCTCGGCATCCCCTCGGTCGTCGTCACCTTCGACCCGCACCCCTCCGAGGTCGTCCGCCCCGGCAGCCATCCGCCGCTGCTGGCGCCGCACCACCGGCGCGCCGAGCTGATGGCCGAACTGGGCGTCGACGCGGTGCTCATCCTGCCGTTCACCGCCGAGTTCTCGAAGCTGTCGCCCGCCGACTTCATCGTGAAGGTCCTGGTCGACAAGTTGCACGCGCGCGTGGTCATCGAGGGCCCCAACTTCCGCTTCGGCCACAAGGCGGCGGGTGACGTCGCCTTCCTCGCGGAGCTGGGCGCGACGTACGACTACGAGGTCGAGGTCGTCGACCTGTACGTCACCGGGGAGGCGGGCGGCGGCGAGCCGTTCTCGTCCACCCTGACGCGGCGGCTGGTCGCCGAGGGCGACGTCGAGGGCGCCGCCGAGATCCTGGGCCGCCCGCACCGGGTCGAGGGCGTGGTGGTGCGGGGCGCGCAGCGCGGCCGCGAGCTGGGCTACCCGACGGCGAACGTCGAGACGCTCCCGCACACGGCGATCCCGGCGGACGGGGTCTACGCCGGGTGGCTGACGGCGGCGGGGGAGCGCATGCCGGCGGCCATCTCGGTCGGCACGAACCCGCAGTTCGACGGCACGGAGCGGACGGTCGAGGCGTACGCGATCGACCGCGTGGGCCTGGACCTGTACGGGCTGCACGTGGCGGTCGACTTCCTCGCGTACGTGCGCGGCCAGCAGAAGTTCGAGTCGATCGACGCGCTGCTGGAGGCGATCGCGGACGACGTGAAGCGCTGCCGCGAACTCACCTCCGGCCGGTAGGCCCCCCTTCGGGGGCGGTGCGCCTCGGCTCCCGTGGCGGGCGCCACGCTCCCCGTTGTGGGCAGTCGTGCCGCAGGGCGGCATGGGTGGGCACAACGGGAGGGTGCCCTTGCCCCGTGCCCCGTGCCCCGTGCCCCGTGCCCCGTGCCCCGTGGCCCGTGGCCCGTGGCCCGTGGGGCGGTGTCTGCGGGTGGGTGGGGGCGGGGCCCCTCCGGGCTCGACTCCTCGGGGCCGGCGGCCTTGGGTACGACGCATGGGAACCCTTCCATCGCCTCCCCCAAGCTCTCGGCTTCGCTCGAGCAGGGGGGACCCCCAGCCCCTGCGGGGCCGACCCTGCACGGCCCCACCCGGGCTCGGATGCCGACTGCGGGTCGCCACTGGTTGTGGGCAGTCATTCCGCTGGGCGGAACGTCCGCAGACGAACGGGGGCCCGGGGCGCAGCCCCGGTTTCGGGAAGGGGCGGGGTGGGGACTACTCGCGGTCTGCCCAGTGGCACGCCGCGCCCCGGCCGTGGCCGGCCAGCACCGGCAGATCCTCCGTGCGGCACCGGGCCGCTACCCCCACCCGTTCCGCCTCGCCCGACGCCAGCACCTGGCACCGCGCGTGGAAGCGGCAACCGGCCGGCACGCGGGACGGGTCCGGGGGTTCGCCCGACAGGACGACCGGGGCCGTGGGCGACTCCGGAAGGACGGAGAGCAGCGCTTGGGTGTACGGGTGCCGCGGCGCCGAGAGGACTTCCTCCACCGTGCCCGTCTCCACGATCCGCCCCAGGTACATCACCGCCACCCGGTCGGCGATGTTCCAGGCGAGGCCCAGGTCGTGCGTCACGACCAGTGCGGACAGGCCCAGTTCGTCGCGCAGGCGCAGCAGCAGCGCCAGAATCTCGCCGCGTACCGACGCGTCGAGGGACGCGACCGGCTCGTCCGCGACGATGAGTTCGGGCTCCAGGACCAGCGCCCCGGCGATGACCACGCGCTGGCGCTGCCCGCCCGACAGCTCGTGCGGGTAGCGCAGGAAGAAGCGCTCCGGCGGCCGTAGCCCGGCGCGAGAGAGGGCCGAGGCGACCGCGGCGCGCTCGTCGCCCTCGTACGCGTGGATCCGCAGGCCCTCGGCGACCGCGTCGTACACCGTGTGCCGGGGGTTGAGCGAGCCGCTCGGGTCCTGGAGCACCAGCTGCACGCGCCGCCGGTAGGCCTTCAGGTCACGGGAGGCGTACGAGAGCGGCGTGCCGCCGAAGGTGACGGAGCCCGAGGCCGGCCGCACCAGGCCCAGCAGCGAGCGCGCCAGGGTCGTCTTGCCGCAGCCGGACTCGCCGACCAGGGCGACGATCTCGCCGGCCCCGACGTCCAGGTCGACCCCGTCCACTGCGCGGGCCGGGGGGCCGCCGCGCCGCCCCGGGAAGGTGACGTGCAGGCCCGTGGCGGACAGCAGGGGGGTCATGGGCGGCTCCCGGTGGTCAGGACGCAGGCCGAGCGGTGGCCGGGTGCCGCCTCGGCGAGCGGCGGGTCCTCGGACGCGCACACCTCCAGCGCGACCGGGCAGCGCGGGTGGAACGTACAGCCGGACGGCAGCGCGGCCGGGTCCGGCGGGTCGCCGGGCAGGCCGCGCGGGGCGCGCCGGGAGGCCGGGTCGCCGATGCGCGGGAAGGCGGCCGACAGGGCCCGCCCGTACGGGTGCTGGGCAGCGTCGTACACGGCCCGTGCCGGGCCCTCCTCGACGATCCGCCCCGCGTACATCACCGCCAGCCGGTCGCACGTGTCGGCCAGCACGGCCAGGTCATGGCTGATCATCACCAGAGCGATGTTCTGCTCGCTGACCAACTGCTCGATCAGCCGCAGGATCTGCGCCTGGATCATCACGTCGAGCGCGGTGGTCGGCTCATCGGCGACGATCAGCCGCGGGTCGCAGGCCAGCGCCATCGCGATCATCACGCGCTGGCGCTGCCCGCCGGACAGCTCGTGCGGGTAGGCGTCGGCGCGGGCGGTCGGCAGACCCACGTGTTCGAGGAGTTCACCCACCCGCCTGCGGGCCGCGGGCGGGGTGGCCTGCCGGTGTACGAGGAGGGGTTCGGCGATCTGGTCGCCGATCCGGTGCACGGCGTTGAGCGAGTGCATCGCCCCCTGGAACACGATCGACGCCCCGGCCCACCGGACCGCGCGGAGCCGGCCCCACTTCATGGTCAGGACGTCCTCGCCGTCCAGCAGGATCTGCCCGCTCAGGCGGGCGGACGCGGGCAGAAGGCGCAGGAGGGCGAGGGCGAGGGTGGATTTGCCGCAGCCGGACTCTCCCGCGATGCCGAGCTTCCGGCCTGCTTCCACGGTGAGGTCGACGCCGCGCACGGCGGCCGTGTCGGTCCCGTAGGTGACGCTCAGGTTCCTGATGTCGAGGAGGTTCAACGGCCCGCTCCGAGTCGTGGGTTGAGCACCGACTCGATCGCCCGCCCGCAGAGTGTGAAGGCGAGCGCGACGACCGCGATGGCGATGCCGGGCGGCGCCAGGTACCACCAGTGGCCGGAGGAGACCGCGCCGGCCTCGCGGGCGTCCTGGAGCATGCCGCCCCAGGAGACGACCGTCGGATCGCCGAGGCCGAGGAAGGCGAGGGTCGCCTCGGTGAGGATCGCGGTGGAGATGCACAGGGTGGTCTGCGACAGCACCAGCGGCATCACATTGGGCAGGACATGGCGGCTCATGATGTGCCCGTGCCCGCCGCCGAGCGCCGTGGCACGCTCGATGTAGGGGCGGGACTCGACCGCGATGGTCTGGGCGCGGACCAGGCGCGCCGTGGTGGGCCAGCTGGTGATGCCGATCGCCAGGATCACCGTCCACATCGACCGCGACATCACCGTGGCCAGCACGATCGCCAGTACCAGCGACGGCATCACCAGGAACCAGTCGGTGATCCGCATGACGATCGTGGAGAACCAGCCGCCGTAGTGGCCCGCGAGGATGCCCACGAGTGTGCCGATGGCGACGGAGAGCGCCGCCGCGAGCAGCCCGACGGCGAGCGAGACGCGGGCGCCCCAGACCAGCAGCCCGAGCAGCGAGCGCCCGAACTGGTCGGTGCCCAGCGGGAATCGGGCGCTCGGCGACTCCAGCGCCGTACCGGGCGCGTTGGTCACGCTCTGCACGTCACCGCCGACGAGCAGCGGCGCGCCGAGCGCGACCAGGGCGATCAGGGCGAGGGCACCGAGCCCGTACAGCCCCGCCCGGTGCGTACGGAACCGGCGCCAGAAACGCGCCACCGAGTCCCGGCGGCGGCGCCACAGCAGCGATCTCGTCGTCATCGGCCCACCCGGGGATCGAGGAGCGGATACAGCAGGTCGGCGAGGAGGTTCATCAGGATCATCGCGCCCGCGAAGACGACGAACAGGCCCTGGACGAGCGGGAGATCGGGGACGGACAGCGCCTGGTAGAACAGCCCGCCGAGCCCCGGCCAGGAGAACACCGTCTCGACCAGGATCGAACCGGCCGCCACATGGCCGAGGTTGATGAAGATCATGGTGATGGTGGGCAGCAGCGCGTTGGGCACGGCGTGCCTGCGGCGTACGAGATCGTCCCGCAGCCCCTTCGCCCGCGCGGTCGTCAGGTAGTCGCCGCCCATCTCGTCCAGCAGCGAGGCGCGCATCACCAGCAGCGTCTGCGCGTACCCGACGGCGACCAGCGTGAGGACGGGCAGCACCATGTGGTGGGCCACGTCGATCACGTACGCCAGTCCCGTCTCGTCACCCGACTCCATGCCGCCGGTCGGGAACATGCCGGGGACCGGGCCGATGCCGACCGAGAAGACGATGATGAGCAGCAGTCCGAGCCAGAACGACGGCACGGACCACAGGGTCAGCGCGATGCCGGTGTTGAGCCTGTCGCCGAGGCCGCCGTGGCGCCAGGCCGAGCGGGTGCCGAGCCACAGCCCGAGCGCCGAGTAGATGACGACGGCGACACCGGTGAGGAGGAGGGTCGCCGGAAGCTTCTGGGCGACCAGTTCGCCGACCGGCGCGCGGAACTGGTACGACATGCCCAGATCACCGGTCAGCGCCTTGGCGCAGTAGTCCGTGAACTGCTGCCACAGCGGCAGGTCGAGCCCGAACTGACGCCGCAGGGTGGCAAGTTGCTCGGCGGACGTCGGTACGCCCTGTGTCATGGCCTTGACGGGGTCGCCGGGGATGATCCGGAAGAGGAAAAAGCTGGTGACGAGCACGGCGAACAGGGACACGGCCGCGCCGCCCAGCTTGCCCGCCAGGTAGCGCGGATACGCGGTCGCCGTGCCGGAGCGCTCAACGACCGCTCCGGCACTCGCGCTTGCTGTGGTCATCGCCTACTCGCGGTCGTCGGCGGTCGAGCGGCGGCGTACGGCGAATGCGATGCCGGCCGCGAGGAGGAGGGCCGCGGCCGAGCCGGCGCCGATCAGCAGGCCCGCCGACGAGCCGGAGTCCTGGTCGTCACCGGACGCGGCCGGCTGCGCGGACCACCAGCTCCAGTAGCCGTCCTGGCCCCACAGGTTGCCGGCGGCCTGCGGCATGGTCGTGATGGACCTGATGTGGTCGGTGCGGTACGCCTCGACCGCGTTGGGGTACGCCATGACATTCATGTACCCGGTGTCGTACAACCGCGATTGCAGCTGCTTGACGAGTTGGGCGCGCTTGGCGGGGTCGTACTCGACCGCCTGCTTGGCGTACAGCTCGTCGTACCGCTTGTCGCAGATGAAGTTGTCCGTCGCGCCGGTGTCCTTGGGGGTGGCCGGAAGGGCCGCGCAGGTGTGGATGGACAGGACGTAATCGGGGTCCGGGTTGACCGACCAGCCGTCGAAGGCCAGGTCGTAGTCGCCCTTGAGCCAGGGGTCGGAGACGTTGTCGAGGCACTCGACCTTCAGTCCGATGCCGAGCTTGCCCCACCACTCCTGGAGGTACTTGCCGACCGCCTTGTCGTTGGGGTCGGTGGCGTGGCACAGGATGCGGAAGTCCAGCGGCCTGCCGTCCTTGCCGACGCGCTTGCCACCGCTGTTTTTCCGGTATCCGGCCTCGTCCAGCATCCGTTCGGCCCTCGCGGGGTCGTGGGCGAGCTTTTGCGCCCCCTGCGGCTTCCAGAAGTACGACGCGAAGCGCGGCGGGATGTAGCCCTCGCCCTCAACGGCGTGGCCCTGGAAGACCTTGTCGACGATCGTCTTGCGGTCGACGGCGAGGAAGAGCGCCTTGCGCACCGCCGGGTCGAGCAGCGCGGGGTGCCCGTTGCCGAACTTCTTGCCGTCCTTGGAGCGTGCCCCCGGGTTGGTGGCGAGGGCGTAGAAACGGCGGCCGGGCGCGTCATTGACCTTGATGTCCTCGGCGGACTTGAGGGACGCGGCCTGGGCGGGGGTCAGGTTCGGTACGAAGGACACCTCACCCTTGCGGAGGGCGGCGACCGCCGCGTCACCGTCCTTGTAGTACCTGAGCACCAGCTCGTCGAACTTCGGCGCCCCGCGCCAGAAGGTCTTGTTCGGCTTGAGCCTCACATACTGGTCGACCCTGTAGTCGGTGATGATGAACGGGCCGTTGCCGACGATCGGGAACTGCTTGTCGTTGTTGAACTTGGAGAAGTCCCCGACCGTCTCCCAGATGTGCTTGGGCACGATCGGCACGTCGAGCGCCGTCATGGTCGCCTGCGGCTTCTTCAGCTTGATGACCAGCGTCCGGGGGTCGGGCGCGGTGACCTTCTCGAAGTTGGCGGTGTAGCTGCCGTTGGCGGTGGCGGCGTTGTCGTCCGTCATCATCTTGTTGAAGGTCCAGGCGGCGTCCTCGGCCGTGGCCTTCTTGCCGTCGGACCAGGTGGAGTTCGTACGGATGGTGTACGTCCACGTCAGCTTGTCCGGGGACGCCTTCCACGCGGTGGCGAGGCCGGGGATGGGACGGGCGTCCTTGACGTCGTAGTTCGTCAGGTACTCGTAGGTGAGCCGGTGGATGCTGGTGGAGACCAGCCGCTGCGCGAGGAAGGGGCTCAGGGAGTCCACGCTCTGCGAGACGGCGACGGTGAGGACGGCCTTGTCACCCTCGTCCGCCTGTGCCGGGTGGCCGGCGGTCAGGGAGGTGGCAGCGATACCTGAGGCGATGGCTGAGGCGAGAAGCAGGCGGAGGGAGCGGTGTGGAGCCATGGTGACCATGAGGTTGACCTCGCGTCGATCTTGGGGCGCCAGCTGGTGAAGCGAAGGTTTATCAGCGGTGGCGGGCCCCGTCAACGATGCGTCAAACCCGTTGTGTGCTGCGGGAATACGCCGAAGGCCCGCACCGTGGTGGCGGTGCGGGCCCTCATTGGTCCAGTCCTCTGTCGCGTTACTGCTGAGAGGCCGGCGGTGCCTGCGGAGGCTGCTGCTGAGGCCAGCCGGGGGGCGGGGCGGGGGCCTGCGGATCGGGCCGGCCGGGCTGCGGGGGCTGTGCGGGCTGGCCGGGGTACGGGGGCTGTGCGGGCTGGCCGGGCTGTGCCGCGGGGGGCATGGGCTGGCCGGGCGGTGCGGGCTGTGCTGGCTGTGCCGGTTGCGGGGACTGGCCCGGCTGTAGGGGCTGGCCGGGCTGCTGCTGGTGCCACCCCTGCGGCGGTACGCCGGGCTGGCCGGGGGCTGCCTGCGGCGGGTACGGCTGGCCCGGCACGGGCTGCTGAGGAACATGCGGGTGCTGGGGCTGCTGCGGGTACGGCGCCGGGGCCTGCTGGGGCGGGTACGGCTGCTGACCCGGCATCGGCTGCTGACCGGGCATCGGCTGGCCAGGCACCGGCTGCTGGCCCGGCATATGCTGGCCCGGCACCGGGGGCGCCATCTGCGGCGGCATGCCGCCGTGCCCGTCGCCGGTCCACAGCCCCTGCGCCTGCTGCGCCCGTACGAAGTCCTCGGCCACCATCGCGGAGAGGTTGAAGTACGCCTCGCGCGTCTTGGGCCGCATCATGTCGAGGTCCACCTCGGCGCCCGCCGCCAGGTGCTCGTCGAACGGCACCACCACGACCCCGCGGCAGCGGGTCTCGAAGTGCTGCACGATGTCCTCGACCTTGATCATCTTGCCCGTCTCGCGGACACCCGAGATCACCGTGATCGAGCGCTGCACCAGCTGGGCGTACCCGTGGGCCGACAGCCAGTCGAGCGTCGTGGACGCACTGGACGCACCGTCCACGGACGGCGTGGAGATGATGATGAGCTGGTCGGCGAGGTCCAGCACACCGCGCATGGCGCTGTAGAGGAGACCGGTGCCGGAGTCGGTGAGGATGATCGGGTACTGCTTGCCCAGGACGTCGATCGCCCGCCGGTAGTCCTCGTCGTTGAACGTGGTCGAGACGGCCGGGTCCACGTCGTTGGCGATGATCTCCAGACCGGAGGGCGCCTGCGAGGTGAAGCGGCGGATGTCCATGTACGAGTTGAGGTACGGGATCGCCTGGACGAGGTCACGGATGGTGGCGCCGGTCTCGCGGCGCACGCGGCGGCCGAGCGTACCGGCGTCCGGGTTGGCGTCGATCGCCAGGATCTTGTCCTGCCGCTCGGTGGCCAGGGTGGCGCCCAGGGCGGTGGTCGTCGTGGTCTTGCCGACGCCGCCCTTGAGGGAGATGACCGCGATGCGGTAACAGGACAGCACCGGCGTACGGATCAGCTCCAGCTTGCGCTGCCGCTCGGCCTCCTCCTTCTTGCCGCCGAGCTTGAAGCGGGCGGCGGGGGAGGGGTTCCGGCTGGACTTGGCCTTCTGCTTGTTGTTGCGCAGGAGGCGGTCGGAGGACAGCTCGACGGCCGCCGTGTAACCGAGCGGCGCGCCCGGCACGGAACGCTCACGCTGGTCGTGCGTGACCGACGTGGGCCACGCACCGCCGACGCGCGGATCGACGGGCGGCTGGGGCTGCTGGGGGTGCGGGGGCTGCGGGTGGGGCGGCTGCTGCGGCTGGGACTGCTGCGGGAAGCCGTACCCGCCGGGCTGGGGGCCCGGCTGGGGCTGCGGCTGCGGCTGCTGTGGAGGCTGCAGCTGCGCCGGCTGGCCGGGGTGCGGGAAGCCGTACCCGCCCTGCGGCTGACCGGGCTGGGGCTGGGGGAAGCCGTACCCGCCCTGCGGCGCGGGTGCCTGCGGCGGCAGCGCGCCACCGGGGCCGGGCTGGGTTTGGGGGTGCGGGAACCCGTATCCGCCGTGCTGGGGGCCCGGCTGGGGCTGCGGCTGCGGCTGCTGTGGAGGCTGCTGCTGCGCGGGCTGGCCGGGGTGCGGGAAGCCGTACCCGCCCTGTGGCGCGGAGTTCGGGTCCGCCGCCTGCGGAGGCAGCGGCGCGCCCTGCGCGGGCCACGCGGGCGCGGGCGGAGCCGACTGCTCCGGTGCCGGACCAGGGGCGGACCACTGCGACGCCGCCGGCGGCGTGGCCGGCTGGAACGCGGGCGGCAACGGGGGCAAGCCCGCCCCCGGCGCCGGCCCCCAGGGCTGAGCCGCCCCGCCCGTGGACGCGGCGTCCTGGGGCGTGGCGTCCTGCGGCGTGCCGTCCTGGGGCGCCGCGTCAGCCACCGCGTCCGCGTCGGCAGCCGCGCCCACCGACTCGGGCGACTCGTCCTGCGTAACGGAGGCGGTGTCGCCGTCCGTTCGCGCTTCGGCGCCCTCGGGCCCCTCGGACCCGTCCCCGGCGGCGGCATCCCCGTCGACGGCCGACGCACCGGAATCCACGTCGTCGGCCTGGGCACCCTCGACGGACTGCTGGGCGGTCTCGGCGGGGGCAGCGCCGTTGGCCTCGTCGCCTCCCTCGGACTCCCCGGCCGGAGTCTCGGAAGCCTCCGCGGACTTCGCCGCCTCCCGCTGCGCGACCTCCGCCATCTCACGCTTCAGCGCGGCGGGAGAGAACCGCATGGTGGCCCCGCTCTCCACGTCACCGCCCCCGAAGGGCTGCGACGCGTCGGGACCGTCACCGGCCGCGCTCCCGCTGAGCGGCGCGGGCGCTTCGGGCGGCGCGGGCGCGACCGGCTGGGCAGGAGCGGGTGCAGGGGCGGGCGCGGGTACGGGCGGCACCGGAGCGTTGTCGGCGACCGGCTGCGCGGGCACCACCGGCGGCCCCTGCGGAGGCGGAGGCATGTGCTGACCGGTGTTGCCCGACGTGTCGGCCGACGTGTCGGCCGACGCGTTCTGCGTGTACCAGGCAGGCGGGGTGTAGTCGATGGTGAACTCACCCGTCAGCTCGGCGGGCTCCGCGTCGGACTCGTCGACGGGAATGTTCCAGTTCCCGTGGATGTCGTCCCGATCGCCGTTCACTTTGCCTCCTGGTGTGGTCGAGCACCCTTGTGCCGTCATGGGTGGGGCCACCGTTTGTTCCGATCGGCCCGGCTCTGCCCCGTAAGGGCGCGGCGAACACGCCCGCGGGTTTTGCCGTGCCCTCCACCCACCCTAATCGCCAACACCGCCGGTCCGGCAGGCCCGCCTGTGGTCGTCGGCTGTCCCGTACGTCACGCCCTGCCCTGAGGTGACACAGGTGCGGCGGAGCGTGAAAACTCCGGCTGTGCAATTCCGTACAAGTCGGCACGAAGAAGGGTGCGATGTGGGCCCGGAGGGTGCTGCCCAACAATCCGGACACGACCCGGCAGTGCCATGACCGGGGCTCGAAGGCGGACCCCAAGGCCCGCTGGACCGCACGGTGTCAGCGCTCGGGCAGCGCTCCGGACACCTCAGCGCAGGTCGAACTCGCCGTCACGCGCCCCGAGCACGAACGCCCGCCACTCCGCTTCCGTGTACCGCAGAACGGTGTCCGGATCCAGGGAGGAGCGCATCGCGACGGCTCCACCCGGGAGATACGCGATCTCGACACGCTCCTCGTCGGCGCTGGTGCCAGGGGCGCCGTGCCACTCGACATCGGAAATGTCGAGCGCGTACAGCTCGTCCTTCTCCTGTGCGCTCCCCATGACGGTTCCCTTCGATCGCAGCTCGATGTACGGGCGTGGGCCAAACGCCCCGTGGCGCCGCGTAGTTGTACGTCGCTCGGCGTCACCACAGCATCCTAGGCCAGCTCAGCCCCGGTACGTGGGGCACTTCGGCCGAGCTGTACGCCCTTGGGGCGCGCGCGCCCGCGCCTCCGCGGCGTACGCCAGGCCACCCGTGGGAGTGATACGCGGGAGAGGTCAGTCCATCCGTCGGGGCATGCCCAGCAGACCCGACTCCGCGTCCGTGGCACTCGTCATCACCCACTGCCGCTCACGCCCGGCACACCACAGCGTGACACCGTCCGCCAGCGTCGGCAGTGCCTCCGTCTCGACGTGCGACAGCCCCAGGATCCGGCCGATCTGCTGCGCCTCCTGAGGCGACACGCGCTGGACACCCACCAGCGTCGACGTCCGCATCAACCGGGGCGCCACCGGGCTCAGATAGGGCAGCAGCGTCAGTACCGACTGCCATGGCGACGACACCACGCGGCCACGGGGCGGCCGCATGCCGCAGTCCCGTACCACGACGACCGGGCTGCCCACGGTCGCCCCCATGGGCGGTACGCGGCCCACGTCGTGCAGGGTGACGCACTCCAGGCCGGCGCCGGCGGACTGCGCGAGCACACTCCACTCCTGCGCGCGCCCCGTCTCCACCGCGACCCGCGCCCCGGTGGCCGCCGCACGCAGCGCCAGCACCTGAGCCGTCCACAGGCCGCCGATCAGGAGCACGTCGTACGGCGTCGAGCGGTGAAAGCCCACCAGCTGCGGACGGCCCTCCGCGTCCTCGCCGATCACCACGCCGTCGTCCCCGACCGGCAGCGACAGGGCACCCAGATCGTCCGTGATCACGGTATGGCCCGCGTGGCCGGGACCGAACAGGCCGCGCAGGCCCCCTGCGGCGGTGAGCGGAGCCATCAGCGCGCACCCCCCAGCGGCAGTGTCGCCAGCACACCGGGCAATTGCTCACGGTCCAGTCGCACCAGGCCGACCTTGGCCGACCGGGCGGCCTGCTCCAACGCGTGCCGCACGCCGACGAGTTCGGTGTCGGAGCCACCGGTGATCCGTATGTGACTGAGCAGGTTCATGGCTCCTTGATGCGTTCCGCGCCGCAGTGTGAAGCTGACGGTGGTCGCGTACGCGGGGACCGAGGTGAGCAGGGAGACCAGCTTGGGGAGGGGAGACGCCGCTCGTCCCAATTCCGGCCAGCGGCCGACGGCGTACGTGGTGTGCCAGCGGTCGTCACACCGCCAGACCCGTGAGGTCTCGGTGGTACGTCGCTGCGGCGTCGCCCCTGACCGCGGTGCTCGGGCGGCCAGCCGCGGACTCGCGCACGCCGCGGTCGCCACGGTGGAGTTCAGCTCCTCCTGGTCCAGGACCACGGCCTGGAAACCGGCCCCGGTCATACGGCTGGCGATATGGTCGGCCATCCGTACCAGACAGCGCTGCGCACCCTCGATCCCTCCGCCGCGTGCCGCGATGGCTTCGGGGCACAGCTCCGGATCGAGCTTCACCGCCACCCACGTCATGCGCAGCGCGGGCGCTGCGGACCGCTCCTGGAGCGGGGCGTACGAGAGCCGGGCCACGGCCTGCTGGGGCAGATGCGGCGCGGGGGCCGGTCGCACCTGCTGGACCAACTGCACCGACTCCAGGACGATGTCGTCCACCGCCAGGGCGCCGCCCAACAACGACAGCGGCAGCGCGCGGGCGCCGGACGCGGGGCGCAGCGCGGAGCCGCTGGCCTCGATCCGTACCACCGCCGTCAGAAAGGTGCCGTCGCCGAGCATTCCGACGGTGCGGCGGTTGCGGTCGACGCAGGGGAAGGGCCGGAAGCCCGGCAGGCTCTCCGTCACGGCGGCCAGCGACGGGTCAACGTCCGGAGCCGAAGCGGTCGAGTTGCGCTTGCGCGCACGGAGCGCGAGCGCCGTGGAAAGCCAGTCCTGCAACGCCTGCCCCCGGCGGCGAACGACGGCGAGGACCAGCAGCACGCAGGCCACGGCGCACGCCGGGACCACCCAGAGGCCCCCGAGGACGAGACCGACCGCGGCCAGCGCCAACGCCACCTCCACGGCCACCAATTGCCGTAGTTGGAAGGGGCCGATGTGGCTGGTACGCGACAGCGGACGCAGGGTCGTCGTTGCGGGCGGTCCCTGTACCTGGGGTGTCACACGGGCGTTACCGCGTTGCCGCCGGGAAGTGTCAGAGGCTCCTTCGGATCTACGCCCATTTCGCGCGCGCGTCGCCGTACCCATCGCCGCGTTGCCCCCTCGAGTCCGCAATCACCAAATATCCATGGGCGTTGATCGGGCGATCACCCTACCTGAGCGGAGGGAAGCGGGCGCCGGCAGGCATAGTAGGGGCGGCGCGACCACAGGGCGTTGTGAGGCGTGTGGGAACCTGGTCGCTCAGAGGGGATGAGGGGCAGCGGACAAATGGCATCACGACGGGACGAACTCAACGCCTACACCTTCGCAAAGCGGAGACTGATCGCGCAGTTCGTGCAGCCGAATGCCACCGGCTCGGAGGAGGGTGCGCCTCGCCCTCTGCGCGCGGTGGTGCCCGGAGCCATCGTGGGGGTGGTGGTTCTCGCGGTCTTCGCGGCCTGGGGCATGTTCAAGCCGGTAGCGCCGCAGAAGTGGGACACGCCTGGCGAGAACGTCATCATCGCCAGCAAATCCACCACCCGGTATGTGGTTCTGAAGACCGGCGGCAAGACGCAGCTCCACCCGGTTCTCAACATGTCGTCGGCGAAACTCCTGCTGAACCCCGACAAGGGCAAAGTGATCAATGTCGACGAGTCGGTGCTCGACAGCGGCAAGATTCCGCACGGCGCGACTCTCGGTATCCCCTACGCCCCCGACCGGCTGCCCGACCCCAAGGAAGCCGGCTCCACCAAGCGGTGGGCGGTCTGCGAGCGCCCGGGGGAGGGTGGCCGCGCCATCCAGAAGGCCGCGTTCGTCCTCGCCGAGCGCGAGGAGGACAAGACCGAGGGCGCCAACCGCCTGCGTGGCGGAGAGCTCCTTTACGTCGAGGGTCCGGACAAGACCCGTTACGTGATCGACGCCGAGGGCACGGCGTACCCGGTGGAGAAGGACGAACTGCTCCTGCGCCAGCTCGTCGGCCAGGGCCGCGCCGCGCAGCGGGTGTCCGCCGGCTGGCTGGACACCCTCCACGAGGGCGACACCATCTCCTTCCCCACCATCCCCGGCGAGGTCGGGGCGCCCGCCAACGTGCCGGGACTCCTGGAACCCTCGGACAACAAGGTGGGCATGGTCCTCACCGCGACGGACGGGACCAGGAAGCAGCAGTACGTCGTGCTGCGGGGCCGGGTCGCCCCCGTGTCCGACTTCACGGCGAAACTCCTGCTCAACAGCCGGGAGCTGATCGGGCTCGGGCAAGCCGGCCAGGCGACGTCCGTCAGCGCCGGAGCCTTCGAGCCGGGCGAGGCCTTCGGGCAGGACAAGAAGTGGCCCCGGTCCGCGCCGAAGCCCGTCAACGACGCCGGCACCGCGGAGGGAAGCCGCAACACCGTGTGCAACGTCCTGCGCGAGGTCGACGGGGACAACGGGTCCACGACGCTCAGTACGTGGGCGGGCAGGGACTTCCCCGCCCCCCTGCCGACCGGGTCGAGCAGCGCCTACGTCAGCCCGGGATCAGGGCAGCTGTTCCGCCAGTTCAAGGGATCCACGACGGACACCGGGTTCCTCTTCCTGGTCACCGACACCGGACTGCGCTACGCCATGCAGTCCAACGGCGACAGCGCCACGGACGACTCCGGAATCGGCTCCTCCGGCTCCAAGGAGGAGAAGCGGGCACGGCAGCAGGAGGCGCAGCAGGCCCAGAACCGGCTCGGCTACAAGGACGTCGATCCGCAGCCCATCCCCGCCGCCTGGTCCACCTTCCTGCCGACCGGGCCGCGCCTGTCGACCGGTGCGGCGCGCCAGCCGCAGGGCTCCTGAGGGCCGGACGAAATGAACCACACCTACCGACGCCTGCTCACCACCACGGCCGTCACCGCCCTCACCCTCGTCACCCTCTCCGCGACGCCCGCCGCCGCGGACGGAAGCACCCAGTGCACCTTCCCGGGCAAGCCGTACGAAGGCCGCCCCTGGTCGCTGCAACGGGTCCTGCTGGACGAGCTCTGGAAGCAGTCCACCGGCAAGGGTGTGCGGGTCGCGGTCATCGACACCGGTGTCGACATCAAGAACCCGCAGTTGACCAGAGCGGTGGACACCGAGAGCGGCGTGAACCTGCTCCCCAAGGACATCAAGGACGACAGCGGCAACAAGATCGAGCGCGGCAAGGAGAACGGCACCACGGACACCGTGGGCCACGGCACCAAGGTCGCCGGCATCATCGCCGCCCGCCCCGCCAAGGGCACCGGTTTCGTGGGCCTGGCCCCCGACGCCACGATCATTCCCATCCAGCAGAACGACGCGGAGGGACACGGCACCGCCGAGACCCTCGCGACAGCCATCAGGCACGCGATCGACGAAGAAGCCGACGTCATCAACATCTCGCAGGACACGGCCAACGCCGTGGAGCCCGCGCCCGCGCTGAAGCAGGCCGTGAACGAGGCCCTGGCGGCGGAGATCGTGGTCGTGGCCTCGGCGGGCAACGACGGGCTGGGCGGCAACGTCAAGGAGACCTACCCCGCCTCGTTCGACGGCGTCCTCGCCGTGGCCTCCTCCGACCGCAACAACGAGCGAGCGCCCTTCTCCCAGTCGGGCGAATTCGTCGGTATCGCGGCGCCGGGCGTGGACATGGTCTCCACCGTGCCCGGGGGAGGCCACTGCGCCGACAACGGCACCAGCTTCTCCGCTCCGTACGTCGCCGGCATCGCGGCCCTCATCAAGAGCAAGCACAAGAACTGGACGCAGGAGCAGATCGTCGCCCAGATCCAGCAGACCGCCGAGCGGTCGGTGGCCGGGCACGACCGCCTCGTGGGCTGGGGCGTCGTCGACCCCGTCCGCGCCCTGACCGAGGACGACAAACCCATCGAAGCGCCGGTCCCCCACGAGGGCCTCAGCCGCGCCGAGGCCCCCACCCCGGCCGAACTCCACCTCGGCGAAACCCCGGACGAGCGCAACGCCCGCCTCGCGACGTACGTGGTGATGGGCGCCGGAGTCCTGGCGGCGGTGATCACCGGCACCGCAGTCGCCCTGCGCGACTCCCGCCGCCGCGCAAGACGGCTCGCGCGCTCGCAACCGTAGGACAGGGAAATGACGTGACAGGTAAGGCGCTTGGGACTGTCATGGCCAGTGACTAAAGTGACTGCGACACTGCGTGTCGGCTAAAGCAAACGGGGAGGACTGAGCATCGTGCTCGAGGTAGTGGGTTACGGGGGCGGCTATGGCGAGTGACCTCGAGCGCGGAGTGGGCGCCCTGAGGCGGTTCCAGCAGCGTGTGAACACGCTGCTGACCGAGTTGGAGAACGGGGCGGCGGGCAAGACCAAGGTGTCGGCCCAGACGATCTCTCCCGCGTCGCTGACCAACGGAGGATCCAAGGAGTTCCCGGAGGCGCACGCGCTGTACACGCAGTACCACCGCGTCCATCAGTCGCTCGTCTCGCTGTCTCAGTCCCTCGGTGATCAGATTGAGATGCTCACCATCGCTGTGCACGCTGCCGACGTCGGCTTCGACAACGTGGACGAGGACGTGAGGCGCCGGTTCGCGGAGATCAAGGCGCGTGTCGACCAGCGGCATGCGGCCGAGGAAGCGCGCGAGAAGCCGACCGACAAACCGCAGGCGCCGAGCTCCCATGACCACTCTTCAGACGGCGGGGTATACCGATGACCGAGAACGCGCCGGAGGCGAGCCCCAACAAACAGCACGAGCAGGACCTGGCGCGCGTGCACGTGCAGCTCGGGGTGACCGACCTGACCAGGAAGGTCACGTCGGCCATGAGCAGCTTTTTCGGGGACTCCAAGGGACCCGGGATTTACGCGAGCAGCAACTTCGAACACAAAGAGCTCAACGAGCTGATCGGCCTCGTCGAGAACACCAACCCGGCGGACCTGGAAAACGCGGGAACGGCCCTGTGGAACGCCCGCGACGCGCTCAAGGACGCCGCGCGAGAGCTGCAGTCCTACGTCGACAAGGTGGACTGGCAGGGAGAGTCGGGCGAGGAGTTCCGGTCGTTCGGCCGGGAACTCGCCAAACACGCACGGGACCTCGCCACGTTCGCTGACGTGGCCGGCACCCAGATCACCGTGGCCGGCACCGGTCTTGCCTCCGTGAAGATGCCACCGCGCGACGACCGGGCGGTCAAGCGGAAGCCCGAGACCATCCCGCCGGAGGAGCGTGCCGCCAACAAGGCGGAGTACGACAAGGCGGTGCAGGTCGAGAAGGACCGCCAGGAAGCCATCAACCAGATGTACAAACTGGCGTCGTACTACGCGGTGTCGGAGCAGTCCTTGGCGGCGGCGGAACCGCCGAAGTTCAACCGCACGTTGAAGGCGGACGTGCCGGCGCCGTCGGCGAGCTATCGGCCACCGCAAGGCGAGGCTTCCTCGGGCGCGGTACCGGTGGAGAGATCGGCCCGGGCATTCGCTCCGGAGTCCGTTGTCGCCTCCCATGGGACGGACGGTTCGGCTCGCAACGAATCCATCGGCACCGTGGCCCCGACTCCGCAACCGAGCACGTCTGTGAAGATCGACAGCGTCACACTCCAGCCCCCGCCGACCACCACGCCCCCCGCCCCCACGCCGGTCCCGTCCCCCACCGGGCCGGCTCCGACTCCGACTGCTCCTGTGCCGCCCGTAACCGGTTTGCCTCCTGTCCGGGAAGCGGCGTCGCGTGCCCTGGGAAAGCCTGGTGCACCACGAACGACTGGCCCGAGTGGATCCCCCCCGGTAGGCCGTGCGGATACGTCACGAACCAGCCCTGCCACGGGGCGTCCAGGTGGCCAGGGTGGCCAGCCTCCGATGGGCCGCGCGGGTGCGACGGGCCCCGTCACAACGGGCACGGGCCCAGTCGCAGGCCGCACCAGTGGCGCGTCGCCCCTTGCCGGCCGGGCCGACGCCGGAAGGTCCACAGGAACGTCGCGTGCGGGCCGGGTGGACGGCATCTTTGGTGGCAAGCCGCAGCGTCATACAGGCCAGACGTCCGGCCCCCGGGTCCCGCAGGGGAAGGTCATCGGTTCGGACGCGACGACGGCGGGCCACACCTCGGGGAGCCGGGTCGGTCAGCGGGGCGTCATCGGGGCGAACCCGGCGGAGACCGATTCCCGTCCCGGCGCCCGGGTCACCGCTGGGTCGAACGGAGTGGTGGGGATGCCTCGTGCCAGCGTGACCGGTTCCCGTCCCGGCGCTGGTGGCTTCACACAGGGAGGCTCTGGTTTCGTAAACGGATCGAAGGGGCGTGACACACCCGAGAACGAGGAGCAGGAGCGCGCGGATTCGTCGCGTCCTGACTACCTGACGGAAGAAAAAGAGACCTGGGAAGCACGGCGCCGCAACGCTGTTCCTCCCGTGATCGACTAGGTACAGGGAAGGTTCGGAAGCCGGGATGGCGTCAGTAGTGGGCCAAGCGTGGAAGCGCAGGGGGTCTCCTGCCGTGCGACGAGGGGGTGTCGGCTCGGTGGTAGCGGCCTGTATCTCGTCTATGGGCCTGTGGGGCATGACGCCGGTAGCAGTCGCTGATGACATGCGACCGAAGCAGTGGTACCTGGATGCGATGCACGCCGATGAACTGTGGAAGGTGACCACAGGCGAAGGCATCAAGGTTGTTGTCATTGACAGCGGCGTGAACCCTTCCATTCCTTCCCTTAAGGGTCGGATTCTCAAGGGCCTTGACACCACGGAGACCGAGGGCGAGGAAACAGACGACTACAGCGGCCACGGGACCACCATGGCGGAGTTGATCGCCGGCGCGGGACACGGCAAGGGCCTGCAAGGACTGGCACCGGGGGTGAAAATCGTCCCGATGCGTGTTTCCAACGCGGACTACCAGAAGAACCGCCGTGTGAACGGGCAGGACGTCGCGGAGGCGATCAGAGCTGCAGCGGACAGCGACGCCCAGATCATCAGCATGTCGATGGGCAGCGACTACTCGAGCATGGAAGAGCGGGCAGCCGTCAAGTACGCCCATAAGAAGGGCAAACTGTTCTTTGCGGCTGCCGGCAACAATGCCGAACAAGGCAACAAGCCGCAGTACCCTGCGGCGTATGATGATGTAGTAGGTGTTGCCTCCGCCGACAACAAGGGCACGGTTTCCCACTACTCCCAGCACGGCGACAACGTGGACCTTGCTGCCCCGGGTGACGACATTCCCGGTTGGTGCGACGAGACATTCGCGAAGTACTGCGGTGGCGACGGAGGAACGAGTTCGGCTACCGCCATCGCCTCCGCGTCCGCTGCGCTCATCTGGTCTGCGCACCCTGATTGGACCGCCAACCAGGTTCTTCGCACGATGATTGACACAGCTGGCCGGGACTGGGCGAAGGGCACCCGGAGTGTCTACCTCGGCCACGGTCTCATCCGCCCCGGCCAGATCATTCTGGACAAGAAGGGCGACCCTGGCGCACCCGACGTCAGCCCGCTCACCAACGAGAAGACGGGGGGCGACATCCCTGCCAACGGAACCCCCACCTCCTCTGCACCAGCTTCGTCACAAGCCCCCCAGGGCAAGCCCGACTCCGGCGCCATCGTGGCAGGCTCCAGCTCGAAGTCCATGGACCACAGCGGCCTGCCCGGATGGGTATTGGGCGCCATCGCCGCCGCGGTGGTGATCGGTGGTGGAGCCTTCGCTGCCGTACGGAAGCGTCGCAGCGCCTGACCAAACGGCCCGGCTCCCAAAGCCCGTTCAGACCTCCACCTCTCACCACTTGGTGAATCACAACTCAGCAAGCCACCACAGTAGTTCAGAAGGGAAACGCAACCGTGTCACAGGGCCAGCGGCTTTCAGACCAGCAGGTAATCCAGCTCGAGAAGCACCTCTTCGAGAAGTTCAACTCGATCAAGGGCCAGCTCCAGCAGATTCAGGGCACGATCGACAGCCTTGAGGGCCAGTGGAAGGGTATCGGCGCCGGAGCCTTCAACACGAAGCAGCAGGAAATCAACACCTCAATGGTGCGTCTCGGCAACATCCTGGCGAAGTTCCTCGAGGCGATGAGCACCTCAAGGAAGATCAAGGACGGCACGGAGGATGACGTCCGTGCCGCTGTGCAGAGCATCAACGTCGACCTCGGTGCCGGCACCAGTGCCGCTGCTCCGCAGTCGAGCATCAGCAGGCTTTAGAGCCACTGGGCGCACTCGATCCCGGCAAGCGAAAAGCCGAATGACAACGACAGGTGAGATGAGGAAATCATGGGCATGAACTCGGGAGACGAGCTCGTCGTCAAGTACGACGGCCTCGACATGGCGGCGACCACACTCGGTAACCAGGCCAAGAAGCTGGAGGAGGACCTGCGGGACATCAAGACGGCCATGGCCAGCGTTGCCGCCGGCTGGGAGGGCGAGGCGCACACTGCCTATGTCCAGGAACAGGCGAAGTGGGACAAGGAGGCTGCCGACATCCACCAGGCCCTCATGCAGATCGGCCAAGTCGTTGCGAGGGCAGGCGGCGACTACATGGGTGGCGACAAGAAGGCCGCCAGCTACTTCGCCTAGGCACCGAAAGCCGTACGAAGGAGTTCGGGGGTGGGCACGCGCGAGGGGTGCCCACCCTTTCTCTCATGCTCGGCACTTTCGCGAAGGCCAAGGCTGGCGGTCCAACTTCCCACGCCGGGTTCCGTACACCGCTGGGCCGGATCAGGGCCTGGCGGGGAGGGCGGCGACGGAGCCGGCGTGCGCGACGAAGACGCGATTGCCGTCTCCCGAGTACGTGTACGAGCCGAAGTCCTTTTCCGAGTACGTGAAGATGTGTTGGCCGGAGCGGCATCGGCGGCGAGTAGAGGGAAGTCGTCCACTTCTGCTTTCCGTCCGTCACACGGAGGGCGGCCAGTCCGCCGGCCGCCGAGCCGAAGACCACCACGTCCCGGACCGCCAGCGGAGCCGGTGTCCTGACGTCTGCCGCGTCCGTCAGCCCGCAAGGGATTGATTTCTTCCTCGGGCGCGAGCACGGCTGCTGTGGGCCGTTTCGCGGCTGTGGGGATCGCTGGCCCAGAGCGTCGCATGGGTGTTGCTCGTCTGCTCCGCAGCGCAGATGGACCAGCCTTGGTGGACGCCGCCATCCCACCCAGCACGAGCGTTCGGGCCGTGCGTGCCGCGCAGAGGCTAGGGAACGGGAACGTGTCTCAGGCGCGATGGCATTCATCGCCCTTCTGCACCGAACCCGTATAGGCGACGATGAGTTTTCTCATCGCTTCCTTGTCCTTGTACTCGGCCCCGTGGGTCTCCACTACGGTGAACATATCGCCCGTGAACTTTGGATTTCTGCATCCGTCGACCCTGCCGACGGCACCGGTGGCTGAGTACAGGTACGTGCCGCTTGATTCGTACTTGGTCAAGTCCACTCGCTCGTGATCGAGTGCCACCTCTGACAGTCTCTCGTTCTTCTCTCTCCACTCCATGCTAGCCGTCACCGCCGGTTCGTCGTCGACGGTGATCTCGCAGCGCTTGACCCCTCCGACGGGGTCTTCCTCATTTGCTGATACGGCCGAGCCCGGTGGTAGGAAGGGAGACAGCAGATCAGCCGCTACCGGGACGCCGCACAGCGAGGACGGAACCGTGTATTCCCTTGCTTCTCCTCCCTGTTCCTGTGAGCATCCGGTCAGGATGCCGGTCGCCACGAATGCGGCGATCGCAACGGGGGCGGCTCTCAAGAAGCGTGTACTGCGCATTGGCAACGTGTCTTTCACCGAGGTCTCCTGAATCACATCGAAAAAACGCGTCGTCCTGCCGACAGGGAGGACGACGCGATGCCGCTCATCGACTCCGGCCGGATCAGATGTTGGTTTGAAGCTCCGGAGCTACCCGGTCGGCGAAGTTGCCGCCAAAGTCGTAGCCGTCACGGACTCCTGCACGGGCGTATTCCGCAATGTCTCCCTGATTGGGGAGACCGTGGGCCTTCGCGGCTGCGTCGGCGGCCCCGGCGGTGTGCTTGATGTTCTTCTCGAGTCCGTTCTCCCAGTCCTTGCCCATCTGACCGCCGGCGGCGTCCTTGGCGTTGCCTTCGGCGTCCTGGAACAACTCCTCGAGAATCAAGCTGCTCACGGTTGTCGTAGCGCCTCCGACGGCGGCACCCACAACGGGGCTGGCAATGAAAGAAACGCCGACACCGATACCGGTTCCGACCCCACCCGAGATTCCATTCTTCCACTGAGCCACGGACTGCTCGTACTTCTTGTCGGCTTCCGCCGCGGGTCCGGCAGTCGCCTCTTGGCGACCGACGTTCAGGGTCGCGGAGACCTCGCCCGACGCGTGGGAGATCTCCCTCACCACAAGTTGGTGATCGTTGGAGAAACGCTGCGACTCAGGGAGACCAGGATTCAGGTGATAGTCCATCAGGTTCGCCATATAGGCTTTCTGGCCGACTTCGACGGCCGCGTATCCTCCGGGATCCTGGCCCACCGTGAGCAAGAAACGCGTGACGTCTCGGTGGTCCATGACGGCTTCGGTGCCGGCAATGGGGAACAGCCTCTCGATCCTGCCGCGGGCCGCCTTCTCGGAATCAGTGGCGTCTGGGCTGGCATTTGTCTCTGTCGTTGCCCTGTTGATGTCCGGTAGATACTCGGAAGCGATCTGACCGATGCTGTCGGACATGTAGCCGTGGTCTGTCAGCCGCTTGTTGTTGTCGGAAATGGATTGCACCAGGCTCTCCATCAGAGCGCTCTGCTGGCTGTTGTGCGGCGGCGTGTCCGCCGTGGGCAGTTCCCCTGCAGGATGGCCGGTCGTCGCCGCCTCCAGCGCCATAGCCAAGTTGTTGCGGCCCTCGATGCTGTCCTTGCCCTTGCCATCCAGCTCCTGGGGCCAGTCGCGCTCCTCGAAGAGGTACTGGAAGTTACTCAGACCCACCTTGCCGTTCTTGCCGTTGCCGTCCGTGTCGCGCTCGAAGTCGTGGTCCTCGTCCTTGGTGACGAAGTCCGCGTTGAAGAATTCGGTGGCGGCACCCGGGCTGTTGGCGAGGGCCTTCATGAAGCCGGTCATGGGGTCGGAGCCGGAATCGGTGCCCGTCCGGTTCAGGTACGGGTCCATGCCCATGGGCTGCCAGGCCATCGGTACCTGGCGCCCGTTGTCGCTGAGCTTCTTCTCGGTCTCGATCAGCTTGGAGCCGTAGCTTGTCAGGAACTGGTCGTCGTAGTTGCCCCACCGCATCAGGTTGCTCATGACCTGAAAGCCCATACTGGTGCTGTTCCTGGAGACGGGCTGGTCGCCGAGGTTGACCATGTCGTACTTCCACCTCGACATCTCGGGCGAGTCCGCTTGAGTAGCCGTCGCAAGCGTGAGGCTCAGGTGCTTCTGGAGGTCGTCGTACTGGTCCACACGCTCGTGGCCGACCTGGTACGCGGCATGAGGATCGTTGATCCCTGCCCAGAAGTTGAGCGTCCCCTTCGGCCCGAGCGTGGTCGCGAAGTGCTCCGCGAAGATCGCATCGCCCGAGTGCTTCTCCAGGCCCGACTTCAGAGCGTCGAAGTCCTCCGGCGTCAGGTCCTCCGGCTTCTTTTTCGCCAGGGCGGCCAGGCGTTCGGCTTCCTTCACGGCGTTGGCCGCCTGGTCACGGTCCTTGTACGTGGCGTCCGAGAAGCCGTGGTCCGTGAGGTCCACCAGCGCCTTGAGGGAGGTCGACGCGGTGCTGTCGATCTCGGTCGCCTTGTCGAGGATCCCCTGCAGCTCGTTACGCAGGGCGTCCACGTCCGCCTGCCCGTTGGGAGCCTTCTTGTCAGGGTTCTCGCGGACGGTGAAGCCACCGCCGTTCGGCGACACGGTGAGGTTCTTGCCCCGCCCGCGCTCGATGGCCTCCTTGAGCAGGCGCTGCTGCGTCTTCAGCTCGTCGCGGGTGTCCTGCATGATGTTCCGGATGGACGTCGCCTGGGTGACGGCGTCACCGAACTCCCCGGCGGTCTTGCCGATGAACTCTCGCGAGACAGTGGCGTTGTAGCCGGCCCAGCTCGCTCTTCTGGCCTGTCCGTGAAGGCCCTCTTCGGCGTCCTTTTTCAGTTCTTCCAGTTTGGTCAGCATGCTCGACCAGTCACTGACCGTGTCGTCGAGCAGCTTGAAGTTGGCGGAGTGCAGGGCTTCGAAGTCCATCAGGAGTCAGTCCTTGTCCTTCTTGTCCTTCGGCCCGTAAATTTTGTTCTTCTCGCCCGGCTTCGCCCAGTTGTCGTCGAAGCCCGCGTCGAGCGTGTGGATGCTGCTCACATGCCGCTCGATGAAGATTTCGTCGCCGGCATGCGCGTTCTTGGTGAAGTCCATATGGTTCGAGATCAGCGCGCACGCGTCCATCACCGAACCGAGCTGCCTGTCCCATCGCGTCGACACGTGTTGCAGCGCCTTGCCGAGGGCGAAGCCTTGTGAGTGCAGATCGGTTCCCGCGGAGTCCGTACTGGTGACGCGGGCCTCCTTCCACAGCCGGTTGTACAGCTTGAAGGCATGGTCACCGATCGCTGCCAGATCCTTCTGATGCACCTGGAGATCGCCCTGCGGGCCGCCCGCGTTGGGCCTGTCCTCGGGCGGCAGCCCGTTCAACTGCATCCGCGCCGAGTCCTTCTCGGCCGCCGACGCCTTCAACTGCTCCCATTCGTCCCAAGCCATCCGCAGGGCTCCTCCCCCGTATACCGATGGATTCAATGCCGCATCAACCTAGGCGATGCACCGTGACTATTCGCAAGGGCTGTCCACCACGTCGGTTCTCACGCTGTACCTCAGGTTGTCGATCGCGTGATCCATCTCGGACTGCCCCGGCAGCGGCGTCGCCGTCACTGTGAGGCAGATCCCGTCGATGTCATACCGCTCGACGAACGAGCCCCTGGTGTCCGGCTCGCTGCCGGACTGCGACCCGGTTCCGCCTTCCCGGCTCGCCTCCGAGTGCCCGTCGCCGCCAGCGTCCTCGCCGTCCACCAGCGACGCGACCGGGTCCTCGCGCTCCGGACCCTTGAGCCTCGGATTGATGAACTCGTCCCACGCGCCCTCGCCACCGCCGGGCCACTTGTGGCGCCCTTCGCCGTCCTCCGTCTCCAGGTTCAGCGCCGCGTACTCCACCCGATCCAGGACCTCCGCGTGATCCGGGCCCGTCTCGAAGACGCCCGCGAGCCGCAGCATGCCGATCACCTGCCAGCCCAGGAACACACCGAGCGCCGCCAGCGTCACCCGGCGCCACATGAACGACGCCGCCGACGGCTCGTGCGCCTCGGGGTTGTCGAAGTGCCGCGCCCGGAAGCGCCACCACAGCTTGCGCGGGTCGACGAACAGTGCGAACGCGAGGAACGCCACCGCGAACGCCCCTGCGAAGACCGCCGCGCCGATCATCCGTACAGCTCCGTCGGCATGAGGCCCGTCTGCACCAGCGGGTTGCCCCGCTGCCGTGAGACGAAGAAGCCCCGCCCCGCCGGCATCGGCCGCATCCGCACGCCGCCGAGTACGTCGCCTTCCTGCGGGTCACCGGAGAGGAGTACGCCTTGCGCGCCGAGCTCCATCATCCGCTGCATGAACGGTTCGTACGAGGCGCGGCTCGCCCCCGCCGAACTGCGGGCGATGATGAAGCGGACGCCCACGTCACGCGCGAACGGCAGGTGCTCCGTGAGCTTGGCCAGCGGGTTGCCGCTCGACGTGGACACCAGGTCGTAGTCGTCGACCACCACGTACACCGAGGGGCCGCGCCACCAGCTGCGGTCCCGCAGTTGCTGGGCCGTGACGTCGGCGGAGGGGGTGCGGCGCTGCATCAGATCGGCGAGCGCGTCCACATGGTGATCCATGTTGTTGGACATGGGGACGTACTCCGCCAGATGCGAGGGCGGCGTCACGTCCAGCAGCGCACGCCGGTTGTCGATCACGAAGAACTTCGCGGAGTCCCCGTCGTACCGCTCGCACACCTGCTTGATGAGCAGCCGCAGCATGTTCGACTTGCCCGACTCGCTCTCACCGAACACCAGGAAGAACGGGTCGCGGTCGAAGTTGACGAAGACCGGCTCCAGGTTGTTCTCGTCGATGGCGAACGCCACGCCCCGCTGCGGTTCCGCGAACCCCGCGGGAAGGTGCTGCACCGGCAGGTCGCGGGGCAGCAGACGTACCTTCGGGGCAGCCGGGCCGGTCCAGTGGCGGCTGATCTCCTGCACCATCGAGGCCGTGGCCTCGGCCAGGTCGCTGTCGGAGTTGATACTGTCGATGCGCGGCACAGCAGCCATGAAGTGCAGCTTCTCCGGGATGAGACCGCGGCCCGGTACACCGCTCGGAACATTGACGGCGATCTTGCGGTCCACCTCCGAGTCCATGGTGTCGCCCAGACGCAGCTCCAGCCGGTTCATCAGGTGGTCCTTGATGTTGGAGCGCACCTCCATCGAACGCGACGCCGTCAGGATCACGTGGATGCCGTAGCCGAGGCCGCGCGCCGCCATGTCCAGGACCGCCGGTTCGAGGCCTTCGTAATCCGCGCGGAAGTTGCCCCAGCCGTCGATGACGAGGAAGACGTCGCCCCAGGGCTGGTCCGTCACCGAGATTTCGCCGCGGGCGCGGAGCCTGCGGTACGTGGCGATGGAGTCGATGCCGGCGCTGCGGAAGAACTCCTCGCGCCGCGACAGGATGCCGTACACCTCGGCGACCGTACGCCGCACCTTCTCCGGATCGAGGCGCGACGCCACCCCGCCCACGTGCGGCAGGTCGGCGATCGCCGACAGGCCGCCACCACCGAAGTCGAGGCCGTAGAACTGCACCTCCAGTGGCGTGTGGGTCAGTGCGAAACCCGCGATGAGGGTACGCAGCAGCGTCGACTTGCCCGACTGCGGGCCGCCGACGATCTGCATATGGCCGGCCGCACCGGAGAAGTCCCGGTACAGCACGTCCCGGCGCTGCTCGAAGGGCTTGTCGACCACGCCCAGCGGGACGACGAGGCGGCCCGCGCCCTCGTACCCCGGCTGCGTCAGCCCGCGGCCCTCCACGCCCGCGAGGCCGGGCAGGATCTCGTCCAGCGGCGGCGGGTTGTCCAGCGGCGGCAGCCACACCTGATGGGCCTCCGCGCCGCGGCCCTCCAGCCGCCGCACGATGACGTCGAGTACGGAGTCGGCCAGCGCGTCGTCCTCCGCGGCCCGGGCCTCGGGGACGCGCGACTGGGCGGCCGGCTCGGCGTAACGGACCGGCACGGGCGCCGCGGTGAACGGCACCGGCCTGCGGTCCACGGGGAGCGGACCACCGGACACGGTGGCCCGCTGGTTCGAGCGGTACACCCCCGAGACGTAAGCCGCCTTGAACCGCACCATCTCGTCCGTACCGAACTTCAGATATCCGGAGCCGGGGACATTGGGCAGCGAGTAGGCGTCCGGGACGCCGATCGCCGCACGGGACTCGGCAGCGGAGAAGGTCCGCAGGCCGATCCGGTACGACAGATACGTCTCCAGGCCGCGCAGCCGCCCCTCTTCCAGACGCTGCGAGGCCAGCAGCAGATGGACCCCGAGCGAACGGCCGATACGGCCGATCTGCACGAACATCTCGATGAAGTCCGGCATGGCGGTGAGGAGTTCGCTGAACTCGTCGATGACCAGAACCAGTGACGGGATCGGCTGCAGCGGAGCCCCAGCGGCACGCGCCTTCTCGTAGTCGTGGATGTTGGCGTAATTGCCCGCGTCGCGCAGCATCTCCTGGCGGCGGTTGAGCTCACCGCGGATGGAGTCGCCCATGCGGTCCACCAGCGTCAGGTCGTCCGCGAGGTTGGTGATCACCGCGGCGACGTGCGGCATCTGGGACATGCCCGCGAAGGTGGCACCGCCCTTGAAGTCCGCGAGGACGAAGTTCAGGGTCTCGGAGGAGTGCGTGACGGCCAGGCCGAGCACGAGCGTGCGCAGGAGCTCGGACTTACCGGAACCGGTGGCGCCCACGCACAGACCGTGCGGGCCCATGCCCTCCTGCGCCGCCTCCTTGAGGTCCAGCATCACCGGAGAGCCGTCCTCGCCGACACCGATCGGCACCCGCAGCCGCTCCGACTGCGACCTGGGCCGCCAGGTGCGGCTGACGTCGACCGATGCGGCGTCGCCCAGGTTGAGCAGGTCGGTGAAGTCCAGGTTCGCGAGCAGCGGTTCGTCGTCATCCGCGCCCGAGGCGACGCGCAGCGGAGCCAGCTGGCGGGCGAGGGCTTCGGCGGCTTCGATACTCAGCCGGTCCGGCGCCCCGTCGTACACCATGCCGTGGCTCGCCTCCAGCCGCAGGCTGTCGGGGTGCACGGTCATGGACAGGCCACCGCGCGCCCCGGCGATCTGACCCGGCACCAGCTCGATGATCGTCACGCCTTGGATGCCCTCGGCCGCGGCGAGCGCCGACATCGGAGGGATGGACTGCCCGTCGAGTACGACAACGATGTGCGGCTGGTCCAGCAGCGGATGCCCGCCGCCCTGGAAGCGGGGACGGCCTTCGAGGCGCCCGGCCAGCATGTCCTGCAGGTCCCGTGCGTCCGTGGTGATCAGACGCCGGCTCCCCGCCCCGTCGCCGGCACCCGGAGCCTGGACGTGCGGAAGCCACTTCGCCCATTCCCACTGCGGGGCTGTGCCGCTCCCGGTGGCGACGGCGATGACCAGGTCCTCGGGGGAGTGCAGCGACGCCAGCGAACCGACCATCGCGCGGGTGGCGGAACGGGCGGACTCCTCGTCACCACCCACGGTCACGTGGTAAAAGGCGCGCAGGGACACCGCCATGGGCAGGCCTTCCAGCGTGCCGTGGGCCGTGAGGAACTGCTGCATCGCCCCGGCGGTGAGCGGCTCCAGCTCGTCGACCGGTGCGGTGTCGGGGGCGATGAGCGGTGTGGCGAGCTGCTGGCTGCCCAGCCCGATGCGTACCTGCCCGAAGTCGTCGTCACCGACGCGCCGCTCCCACACCCGGCTGCCCTCGGCGACCAGGGCCCACAGCTGCTCCGGGGACGGGTGGAGATAGAACTGCGCGTCACGCTGAAGGCGCGCGGTCCTCAGCACCGCGCGCCTGGTCTGAGTCAGGTACTTGAGGTAGTCGCGCCGCAGGTCGGCCAGTTGTCCCTGGGTCCCGCGCCGGTACCGCACGATCATCGCGATGGCCATGGCGACCGTCGACGCGATCATCACCATGCCCATGATGCGCATCGCGGGGTTCGGGGTCATGAAGAAGAAGACGACCGAACCACCCATGCCGAGTGTCGGCAGCAACTGCATCAGAACGCCCTCCTGCTGCCCTCTCGGGAGCTCGGGCGGAGGCTGTAGCTGGACCGGATCGCCCGGTACATGTGACGGCAGGGCCCGTGGTGGGCGCTTGACGACGATCTGACTCACAGCTCACCAATTCCCTTGCCGGACGGAAATGTTCCTATCGGCGCCCCCGTGGCGACGGGCTCCATCCGCGGTGAGGGATCCTACTTGCGTAGGGGGTGACGGGCGGGCGGTAGGGTGGCGCGACGTGTTGGCGCACCCGTGAACCAGCGCAAATAAACGGGTCATTCGGAGCGCTTGACGGGGTCATTCGGAGCGCTGCGCCAGGCCGACGATCCATGAGCATTCACGAGGGGAAGCAGCAGGTGAGTATGACGGCCTCAGCCGCGGCCACCGGAACCGGCCACCCGGCTCCCGCGACTCCGTCCACTGGCGGAACGGGCTTCTGCCGGGTCACCGTCGTCGCGCCCGACGGCCGCGTCGACGTGGCGCTGCCCGAGGACATTCCCGTCGCCGACCTCTACCCCGAGATCCTGCGCCTGTCCGGGCAGAGCCCGGCACCCGGTGCTCCGGTCGGCTATCACCTGGTACGCCGCGACGGCACCGTGCTCGACGGGGCACGCTCCCTGGCCGCCCAGCGCATCCTCGACGGCGAGCTGCTGTCGCTGCGGCCGTTCGCCGAGTCGCTGCCCCCGGCCGTCTTCGACGACGTCTCCGACGCCGTCGCCTCGGCCGTCGTGCGTGACCGCACCCTGTGGACCGACGAGCTGATGCGCGGCGCCGGCCTCTTCGGCGGCTCGGTCCTGCTGGTACTGCTCGCATTCGTGCTGTGGACGGCCGACCCCCGGCACGACATGCACGGCCTGCCGGGCGTCCTGGCCGCCGTCAGCGGTGTCCTGCTGCTCGCGCTGGCGGGCGTGCGCGCCCGTGTGTACGACGACCGTGGCTCGTCCGTCGCGCTGGGCATCGGTGCGATGGCGAACGCCGCGGTCGCCGGTACCGGCCTGCTGCCGCTGGCCGAGGGGCAGGGCACCGGCAAGCTGCAGTTCCTGCTCGCCTGCGCCGCCGTGCTGGTCACCTCGGTGGTCCTGACGATCGTCGCCCCCAGCGGCGACGGCCCCTTCGTCGCCTTCCTCTTCGCCGCCGGTACCGGTCTGCTGGTGTCGTTCGTCGCCATCACCACGAGGATGGATCCGGCCGAGACGGCCGCCGTGTGTGCCCCGCTCGCCGTGGGCGCACTCGCCTTCCTTCCGGGCCTCTCCACCCGCTTCGCCCGGCTGCCCATCGGTTTCGAGCCGCCCCGCACCACCATCGGTGACTACGGGACCGACCACGAGCCGCAAGGACCGGTGGACGCCGAGCGCATCGCCGCCCAGACCAGGCGGGGCCACGAGCTGCTGGTCGGCCTCGTCGGCGGCTGCGCACTGGTGGCGGTGGGCGCCGCGGCCGTGCTCGGGTTCTCCGACAACGTATGGGGGCAGCTGCTCGCCCTGGCCACGGGCATCGCCATGCTCATGCGCGCCCACCTCTTCCGCTACACCGCCCAGGTCGGCTGCTCGCTCGCCGCCGGCCTCGGCGCCCTCGTCCTGCTCGGGCTCGGCCTGTGCCTCAACCCTCCGCCGGAGCTGTGGCGCGACGCCACGGCCCTCGACATCCGTACGGTGTGGCTCGCCGCCGCGGTCGCCGGCGTCGCGGCGCTGCTCACCGCCATCGGCCTGATCGTGCCGCGCAAGGGCGTCACCCCCTTCTGGGGCCGCTTCCTGGAGATCGCCGAGACGTTCGTCCTCTTGACACTCATCCCTCTGTGCCTCGCCGTCTTCGACGTGTACCACTCAATCCGTGCGCTGACCTCCTGAGCGGACTGGTACGCTGTGTAACGGCCGTTTGTGTACGCGCTCCCGGAGCATCTGGGAGCAGCGCCCATCGCGCCTTCGCCTCCGAGTCACGGAAGCTCCCCTGAGAACAAGACCAGGGGCACTCGCGGGCGCATCGAACACCAAGAGGAGTACCGAGTGTCTCTCGACGCCGCTACGAAGAAGCAGATCATGGCCGAGTTCGGCACCAAGGAGGGCGACACCGGCTCCCCCGAGGTCCAGGTCGCGATGCTCTCCCGCCGCATCTCGGACCTGACCGAGCACCTCAAGACCCACAAGCACGACCACCACTCCCGCCGTGGTCTGCTGATCCTGGTCGGCCAGCGCCGCCGCCTGCTGCAGTACCTGGCCAAGAAGGACATCCAGCGCTTCCGTACGCTGGTCGACCGCCTCGGCATCCGCCGCGGTGCGGCCGGCGGCGCCAAGTAAGACGCCGTGAAGGGAGCGGTTCCCACAACCAGGGGGCCGCTCCCTTTGCTGTACATGCGCAGTGTTGCCTCCCCTTTGTAGGCTGGCTTACACAACGCAATAACGGAAAAGCGACAATCACATACTGGAGAGGTGCCCCGGCGCCGCCGCCGGTCCTCGGTAGTGGCCCCCGGGAGAGACCACCCCGGGCGCTTCGATCGAAGACCGGCCCCGCACACACGGTGCACTTCTCCGCCCCGTCCCCTCGCCACACGGGCGCAACGGGACGCAAAGACGACAAGCAACGGAGAATTCCTTTGGTGGAGAACGAGACCCACTACGCCGAGGCCGTCATCGACAACGGCTCCTTCGGCACCCGCACCATTCGCTTCGAGACGGGCCGCCTGGCCAAGCAGGCCGCCGGCTCCGCCGTGGCGTACCTGGACGACGACACCATGGTGCTGTCGGCCACCACCGCTTCCAAGAAGCCCAAGGACCAGCTCGACTTCTTCCCCCTGACGGTGGACGTCGAGGAGCGGATGTACGCGGCCGGAAAGATCCCCGGCTCCTTCTTCCGCCGTGAGGGCCGCCCCTCCGAGGACGCCGTCCTCACCTGCCGCCTGATCGACCGGCCGCTGCGCCCCTCCTTCAAGAAGGGCCTGCGCAACGAGATCCAGATCGTCGAGACGATCATGGCGCTCAACCCCGACCACCTGTACGACGTGGTCGCGATCAACGCCGCCTCCTGCTCCACGCAGCTGGCCGGCCTGCCCTTCTCCGGCCCCATCGGCGGCACCCGTGTCGCGCTGATCAAGGGCCAGTGGGTCGCGTTCCCGACGCACACCGAGCTCGAGGACGCCGTCTTCGACATGGTGGTCGCCGGCCGCGTCCTGGAGGACGGCGACGTCGCGATCATGATGGTCGAGGCCGAGGCCACCGAGAAGACCATCCAGCTCGTCAAGGACGGCGCCGAGGCCCCCACCGAGGAGGTCGTCGCCGCCGGTCTCGAGGCCGCGAAGCCCTTCATCAAGGTCCTCTGCAAGGCCCAGTCGGACCTCGCCGCCAAGGCCGCCAAGCCGGTCGGCGAGTTCCCGGTCTTCCTCGACTACCAGGACGACGTCCTGGAGGCGCTGACGACCGCGGTCAAGACCGAGCTCTCCGCCGCGCTCACCATCGCCGGCAAGCAGGAGCGCGAGGCCGAGCTGGACCGCGTCAAGGAGATCGCCGCCGAGAAGCTGCTCCCGCAGTTCGAGGGCCGCGAGAAGGAGATCTCCGCCGCGTACCGGGCGCTGACCAAGAAGCTGGTCCGCGAGCGCGTCATCAAGGACAAGGTCCGCATCGACGGCCGTGGCCTGACCGACATCCGTACGCTCGCGGCCGAGGTCGAGGCCATCCCGCGCGTGCACGGCTCGGCGCTCTTCGAGCGTGGCGAGACCCAGATCCTGGGCGTCACCACCCTCAACATGCTCCGCATGGAGCAGCAGCTGGACACCCTCTCCCCGGTGACCCGCAAGCGCTACATGCACAACTACAACTTCCCGCCGTACTCCGTCGGTGAGACCGGCCGCGTCGGTTCGCCGAAGCGCCGCGAGATCGGCCATGGCGCGCTCGCCGAGCGCGCGATCGTGCCGGTTCTGCCGACGCGCGAGGAGTTCCCGTACGCGATCCGTCAGGTGTCCGAGGCCCTCGGCTCCAACGGCTCGACGTCCATGGGTTCGGTCTGCGCCTCGACCATGTCGCTGCTGAACGCCGGTGTGCCGCTGAAGGCCCCCGTCGCCGGCATCGCCATGGGCCTGATCTCCGAGGAGGTCGACGGCAAGACGCACTACGTCGCGCTCACCGACATCCTCGGTGCCGAGGACGCCTTCGGCGACATGGACTTCAAGGTCGCCGGTACGAAGGAGTTCGTCACCGCCCTCCAGCTCGACACCAAGCTGGACGGCATCCCGGCCTCCGTCCTGGCCGCGGCCCTCAAGCAGGCCCGCGACGCCCGCCTCCACATCCTCGATGTGATGATGGAAGCGATCGACACGCCGGACGAGATGTCCCCCAACGCCCCGCGGATCATCACCGTCAAGATCCCCGTGGACAAGATCGGTGAGGTCATCGGCCCCAAGGGCAAGATGATCAACCAGATCCAGGAGGACACCGGCGCCGAGATCACGATCGAGGACGACGGCACCATCTACATCGGTGCCCAGGTCGGCTCGCAGGCCGAGGCCGCCCGCGCCACGATCAACAGCATCGCCAACCCGACCATGCCGGAGGTCGGCGAGCGCTACCTGGGTACGGTCGTCAAGACCACCACCTTCGGCGCGTTCGTCTCCCTGATGCCCGGCAAGGACGGCCTGCTGCACATCTCGCAGATCCGCAAGCTCGCCGGTGGCAAGCGCGTGGAGAACGTCGAGGACGTGCTCGCGGTCGGCGCCAAGGTCCAGGTCGAGATCGCCGAGATCGACCAGCGCGGCAAGCTCTCCCTCATCCCCGTGATGGCGGACGAGGACGCTGCCGAGGGCGAGAAGGACGACACCGACCAGTGACGTCCCGTAGTTCGCAGGCGACGGCCCGCACCTCCTCGGAGGCGCGGGCCGTCGCCCGTACCCAAACGCTCCTCACGGGCAAGGACGGCATCGGCACCGTCCGCCGCACGACCCTGCCCGGCGGGCTGCGCGTCGTCACCGAGACCCTGCCCTCCGTACGCTCCGCCACCTTCGGCATCTGGGCGCATGTCGGCTCCCGCGACGAGACGCCCGCCCTCAACGGCGCCACGCACTACCTGGAGCACCTCCTCTTCAAGGGCACCCACAAGCGGTCCGCCCTCGACATCTCCTCCGCCATCGACGCGGTCGGCGGCGAGATGAACGCCTTCACGGCGAAGGAGTACACCTGCTACTACGCGCGCGTGCTCGACACCGACCTGCCGCTCGCCATCGACGTGGTGTGCGACATGCTCACCGGCTCGCTGATCCGCCAGGAGGACGTCGACGCCGAGCGCGGCGTCATCCTCGAAGAGATCGCGATGACCGAGGACGACCCGGGCGACGTCGTCCATGACCTCTTCGCCAAGACCATGTTCGGCGACACCCCCCTGGGCCGCCCGGTCCTCGGCACCGTCGACACCATCGAGGCGCTCTCCGCCGACCGCGTCCGCCGCTTCTACAAGAAGCACTACGACCCGACGCACCTGGTCGTCGCCGCCGCGGGCAACGTCGACCACGCCACGGTCGTACGCCAGGTCCGCCGCGCCTTCGACAAGGCCGGCGCCCTCACGCGTACGGACGCGGTCCCCGTCGCCCCGCGCGAGGGCCGCCGGACCATCCGTACGGCCGGCCGCGTCGAGCTGCAAAGCCGCAGGACCGAGCAGGCCCACGTCGTCCTCGGCGTGCCGGGCCTCGCCCGCACCGACGACCGCCGCTGGGCGCTGGGCGTCCTCAACACGGCCCTCGGCGGGGGTATGTCCTCGCGCCTCTTCCAGGAGGTCCGGGAGAAGCGCGGCCTGGCCTACAGCGTGTACTCCTACACGTCCGGCTTCGCCGACTGCGGCCTGTTCGGCGTCTACGCGGGCTGCCGCCCCAGCCAGGTCCACGACGTGCTGAAGATCTGCCGGGACGAGCTGGACCGCGTCGCGCGCGAAGGCCTCACCGACGACGAGGTCCGGCGCGCGATCGGCCAGCTCGCCGGCTCCACCGTCCTCGGCCTGGAGGACACCGGCGCCCTGATGAACCGCATCGGCAAGAGCGAGCTGTGCTGGGGCGACCAGATGTCGGTCGACGACATGCTCGCCCACATGGCGGCGGTCACCCCCGACGACGTACGAGAAGTGGCCGGCGAGCTCCTTGGACAGCGCCCGTCGCTGTCGGTGATCGGCCCCCTGAAGGACAAGCAGGCGGACCGCCTCCACGAAACGGTCGCGTGATCGGAACCGAAGGAAGTACGAGCATGAGCAGCAAGCTGCGGGTCGCGGTCATCGGCGCCAAGGGACGCATCGGCTCCGAAGCCGTACGCGCCATCGAGGCCGCCGACGACATGGAACTGGTCGCGGCGATCGGCCGGGGCGACAAGCTGGAGACCCTCGCCGAGGCCGGCGCCCAGGTCGCCGTCGAACTGACGACGCCCGCCTCCGTGATGGGCAACCTCGACTTCTGCGTACGCCATGGCATCCACGCGGTCGTCGGCACCACCGGCTGGACCGAGGACCGCCTCACCCAGCTCACCACCTGGCTGGACGACTCGCCCGACACGGGCGTCCTCATCGCGCCGAACTTCTCCATCGGCGCCGTCCTCACCATGAAGTTCGCCCAGATCGCCGCGCCGTACTTCGAGTCGGTCGAGGTGGTCGAGCTCCACCACCCCAACAAGGTGGACGCCCCCTCCGGCACCGCCACCCGCACCGCCCAGCTGATCGCCGCCGCCCGCGCCGAAGCCGGCTGCGCCCCGCAGCCCGACGCGACGACGACGGCCCTGGACGGCGCGCGCGGCGCGGACGTCCAGGGCGTGCCCGTCCACGCCGTGCGCCTGAGGGGCCTGCTGGCCCACCAGGAGGTGCTGCTCGGTGGCGAGGGCGAAACGCTCACGATCCGCCACGACTCGCTGCACCACAGCAGCTTCATGCCGGGGATCCTGCTGGGCGTGCGCCGTGTGGTGACCACCCCGGGCCTCACCTTCGGCCTGGAAAACTTCCTGGACCTGGGCTGATGCGCGCGAAGGTCACCTACGTCATCACGGCAGCCGTCCTGGTCGTCTACTTCGTCCTGGTCGGCAGCCGTGGGGTGATGCTGATCCAGCACGGCACCGCGCTCACCGTGACCTTCGGCGGCGCGGTCCTCATCCTGCCGGTCATCGGCGTCTGGTTCCTCTGGAAGAACACCCGGTTCGTCACCAAGGCCAACCGCCTCGCCGCCGAGCTGGAAGCCGAAGGCGGCCTGCCGGTCGACGAGTTGAAGCGCACCCCCGGCGGCCGCATCGACCGCGACTCGGCCGACGCCGTCTTCGCCAAGCGGCGCGAGGAGACCGAGGACACACCGGACGACTGGCGCTGCTGGTTCCGGCTCGCGGTCGCCTACCACGACGCCCGCGACACCCCGCGCGCCCGCAAGGCCATGCAGCGCGCGATCGCCCTCCACGAGGGCCGCCAACCGGTCGGGAACTAGCGCCTGTCGTTCGGATCTTGCCGAGCTCCGGCCTGATCCAAACGACAGGCCCTGGAAGCGGTCAGGAACCGGCCGCGTACTCCGCGCTCCACGCCTCCACCGCATCGGCCGCCCGGTCGAAGGCCTCCACCCGCGCCAGGAAGTCCGCGTTGCGGTCGGTGAGCAGCACCAGCTGCCCGCCACCCCGGCGTACGAGGACCAGAGCCTGCCCCTGCACGGTGCGCGGCAGCCCGAGCCACCGCACGGGCTGCTGCACCGTGCGTACGTCCTTGATCTGCGCCCACGGCAGCGTGGCCGTCCGGAGGAACCCGGCGCGGCGCACACCGTGCCGGCTCACCCACGCCCCGGCGCGCAGCAGCCGCAGCGCGGCGACGATCATCAGCACGGCCAGCGCCAGACACAGCCCGGCACCCGACGCCGTTCCCGCCAGCGCGGTGACCATGGCGGCCAGGAGCACGAAGGAGGCGAGCAGCAGCACCAGCGCCGCCGCCCCGACCCGCCAGGGGCCGGGACGGTACGGACGGCGCCACTGGTCGTGGTCGTCGAATGGCAGAGCGACGTCCTCGCTGGTGTCGAAACCGCGGTCGGCCGTCAGGAAGGGCAGGGGCACGACAGAACCTCACTCATACGCACGCTCGACAGGGCTGTGCCGGGTGAGGCTACCCAGCGGTTCGACGACCGGCCACCCCAGGGTGGCCATCGGGGTGGCCTTGCACCCCTCGGGGCGTCAACGCCCGTTGGATGCCTCGGACTGCTGACTGTGACCCGAGGTGGCGGGGCCCGACTCCATCGCCGGAAGGCCGAAGAGCAGCGACCCGACCAGTCCGGCCACGACGGTCAGCCCGACCAGCGTACGGCCCGCGACCTCGGAAACGCTGGGACGCTGCCGAGCTGGGGGAGTGACGTTACTGCGGAAGCGGTCGGCCTCGGCGACGAACGCGAACGGGACTGCCTCACGCCGGCGGAACATGTGAGAACCCTCCTTGGAATCTCGTGGTGGACGCTGCTAACGGGACAGACGCACGAAGCAACGGATTGGTGCCCGAATTCCCCGGAATGATCGAACAATGTCTCCGGCCCTCGTCCGGTCAAGCGCTGTCAGTGCCGGGCCGTAGAGTGGGCGCCGCCCGAGTGATGCGATTGGAAGGCCCCGCCGGTGTCCGACACCCCCTCCGAAGACCTCAAGCCCAGCTTCCGCAGCGATGTGACCGTCGAGCTGGTGAAGCACAGCGCCGCGGATTCCGACGTCCTGTGGGCCGCCCGTGTCTCCACGGCCGGCGAGCAGTCCCTCGAGGAGCTGACGAAGGACCCGGAGCGCTCCAAGGGGCTGATCAACTATCTGATGCGGGACCGGCACGGCAGCCCGTTCGAGCACAACTCGATGACGTTCTTCATCAGCGCCCCGATCTTCGTCTTCCGCGAGTTCATGCGGCACCGGGTGGGCTGGTGCATCGCCGGCGACACGGAGATCACGCTGGAGAGCGAGGCGGGCAACCTCCGACGCAGGACGATCGCCGAGCTGTACAAGCTGTGGCACCTGGGCGTCGAGGACCGCCTTCCGGCCTCCGCCGGCGGCGTAACCTGGCACGCGCGGGCCGGAAAGTGGATGGCCCAGGTCCGTCGGGGTGACGAGAACCACTACCTGGGGCTCTACGAGGAACGGGAAGCAGCTGAGTCCGCCGTCGTCGAGTTCCGGGCCCTGCACCCGAGCACGCGGATCCGCAAGCTGGAGTCCGTCCGGCGCAACCACGTCCGGTGTTACGACGAGGACACCCTCGTGGCGAGCCGAGCCCGCATCGTCGACGTCATCCAGTCGGGCGTGAAGCCGCTCATCAAGATCACCACGGAGAGCGGGAAGGTGCTCCGCTCCACCGTCGACCATGCGGTGCTGACCCCGGAGGGCTGGCGCAAAGCCGGGGAGCTGACCGTCGAGGACGCGGTGATGGCGGCGGCCACCGCTGCGCGGCCCTCCGAAGCCCTGGTCCCGCCGAGCCTGCGGCGCGGCATCGGCGTATGGACGTCCATGCAGCGCGAACGGCTGATCAAGGACGTTGACGTCTGCCATCTGTGTGGCGGTGGCTTCCCCCGGTCGGAACTCGCCCTTGACCACGTGGTTCCGGTGGCCGGGGACATGTCCCGTGCTCTCGACGAGAGCAACCTGGCGCCGGCGTGTGAGAGCTGCCACGCGGAGAAGAGCGCACAGGAACAGGCGCTCGCGCGGCGTGGAGGCAAGATCGCCGTCGCCCGACCCGACGCGATTGTCTCGATCGTCGAGGACGGCGAGGAAATGACGTACGACCTCTCCGTCGAGGGACCGTGGCACAACTTCCTGGCCAACGGGATCGTCGTACACAACTCGTACAACGAGGAGTCCGGCCGCTACCGGGAACTCCAGCCCTTCTTCTACGTCCCGGACGCCTCGCGCAAACTGGTCCAAGAGGGCCGCCCGGGCAAGTACATCTTCGTGGAGGGCACCGAGGACCAGCAAAAGCTCGTCGAGCGCACGATGGAGGCCTCCTACGTCCAGGCGTACGAGGCGTACCAGGAGATGCTCGCCGCCGGCGTCGCCCGCGAGGTCGCCCGCGCGGTGCTCCCCGTCGGCCTCTTCTCCTCGATGTACGCCACCTGCAACGCGCGCTCGCTGATGCACTTCCTGGGCCTTCGTACGCAGCATGAGCTGGCCAAGGTCCCGTCCTTCCCGCAGCGGGAGATCGAGATGGTCGGCGAGAAAATGGAGGAGCACTGGGCGCGCCTGATGCCGCTCACGTACGCCGCCTTCAACGCCAACGGTCGCGTAGCGCCCTGAGCCGTACGAGCACGGGCAGGCACAGATGTCCGGATCGCCCGCCCGAAGTGTCCGTATTGCGACGTTTCGAGAAGTTCATCTAGGCTGATCAGACGGACCCGGCACTGCTTGAACCCCCGAGCAGGCAGTGCCGGGCTCCACCTCCCTCAGCGTCCCCCGAGGGGACCGCACGCGCTGTGCAACGAGTAGCGTGTTACCCATGGCTCCGATCTCCACTCCGCAGACCCCCTTCGGGCGGGTGCTCACCGCGATGGTCACGCCCTTCACGGCGGACGGCGCACTCGACCTCGACGGCGCCCAGCGGCTCGCCGCCCACCTGGTGGACGCAGGCAACGACGGCCTGGTCGTCAACGGCACCACCGGCGAGTCCCCGACCACCAGCGACGCGGAGAAAGACCAGCTCGTACGGGCGGTCCTGGAGGCGGTCGGCGACCGCGCCCACGTCGTCGCCGGCATCGGCACCAACGACACCCACCACTCCATCGAACTGGCCCGCAGCGCCGAGCGCGCCGGCGCACACGGCCTGCTCGCGGTGACGCCGTACTACAACAAGCCCCCTCAGGAGGGCCTGTACCGGCACTTCACCGCGATCGCGGACGCCACCGGCCTGCCGGTGATGCTGTACGACATTCCCGGCCGCAGTGGCGTCCCGATCGACACCGAGACGATCGTCCGTCTCGCCGCCCACCCGCGCATCGTCGCCAACAAGGACGCCAAGGGCGACCTCGGCCGCGCCAGCTGGGCCATCGCCCGCAGCGGCCTCGCCTGGTACTCCGGCGACGACATGCTCAACCTGCCGCTGCTCTCCGTCGGCGCGGTCGGCTTCGTCTCCGTCGTCGGCCACGTCGTCACCCCGGAGCTCCGCGCCCTGCTCGACGCCCACCTCACCGGTGACGTCCAGAAGGCAACTGAGGTCCACCAGCGGCTGCTGCCGGTCTTCACCGGCATGTTCCGTACGCAGGGCGTGATCACCACCAAGGCCGCCCTCGCCCTCCAGGGCCTTCCCGCGGGGCCCCTGCGCCTGCCGCTGGTGGAGCTCTCACCGGAGGAAACCGCTCAGCTCAAGATCGACCTCGCCGCGGGCGGGGTACAGCTGTAGCCACGGACTTCATAACTGAATACGAACGAAACATCCGACGACAGCAAGTGCACGAATGTCATGCGCGCCACGTGCCTCACTGGTACGTGGCGCGTGTGGTGAGGAGAGTCTTTTGAGTCATCCGCATCCTGAACTGGGCGCGCCCCCGAAGCTGCCCCAGGGCGGCCTGCGCGTCACCCCGCTCGGTGGCCTCGGCGAGATCGGCCGCAACATGACCGTCTTCGAGTACGACGGCCGCCTGCTGATCGTCGACTGCGGCGTGCTCTTCCCCGAGGAGGAGCAGCCCGGCATCGACCTGATCCTGCCGGACTTCACCAGCATCAGGGACCGCCTGAACGACGTCGAGGGCATCGTGCTCACGCACGGCCACGAGGACCACATCGGCGGCGTCCCCTTCCTGCTCCGGCTGAAGCCCGACATCCCGCTCATCGGCTCCAAGCTCACCCTCGCCCTGATCGAGGCCAAGCTCCAGGAGCACCGCATCCGCCCGTACACCCTTGAGGTGTCGGAAGGCGACCGCGAGCGCCTGGGCCCCTTCGACTGCGAATTCGTCGCGGTCAACCACTCCATCCCGGACGCCCTGGCCGTCGCCATCCGCACCCCCGCGGGCATGGTCGTGCACACGGGCGACTTCAAGATGGACCAGCTCCCGCTGGACAACCGCCTCACCGACCTGCACGCTTTCGCGCGCCTCAGCGAGGAGGGCATCGACCTCCTCCTGTCGGACTCCACGAACGCCGAGGTCCCGGGCTTCACCCCGCACGAGCGTGACATCTCCAACGTCATGCGCACGGTCTTCGCGGGCGCCCAGAAGCGGATCATCGTGGCCAGCTTCGCCAGCCATGTGCACCGCATCCAGCAGATCCTCGACGCGGCCCACGAGTTCGGCCGCCGCGTCGCCTTCGTCGGCCGCTCGATGGTCCGGAACATGGGCATCGCCCGCGACCTGGGCTATCTGCGCGTCCCGCCCGGCCTGGTCGTCGACGTCAAGACCCTCGACGACCTTCCGGACGAAGAGGTCGTGCTCGTCTGTACGGGCTCGCAGGGCGAGCCGATGGCCGCCCTGTCCAGGATGGCCAACCGCGACCACCAGATCCGGATCGTGCAGGGCGACACCGTCATCCTGGCGTCGTCCCTGATCCCGGGCAACGAGAACGCGGTCTACCGCGTGATCAACGGGCTCACGCGCTGGGGCGCCAACGTCGTCCACAAGGGCAACGCCAAGGTCCACGTCTCGGGCCACGCCTCGGCCGGCGAGCTGCTGTACTTCTACAACATCTGCAAGCCGAGGAACCTCATGCCGGTCCACGGCGAATGGCGCCACCTGCGCGCCAACGCCGAGCTCGGCGCGCTGACGGGGGTCCCCAAGGACCGCATCGTCATCGCCGAGGACGGTGTCGTGGTCGACCTCGTCGGCGGCAAGGCCAAGATCGTCGGCAAGGTCCAGGCGGGGTACGTGTACGTCGACGGCCTGTCCGTCGGCGATGTCACCGAGACCTCCCTGAAGGACCGGCGCATCCTCGGCGAGGAGGGCATCATCTCGGTGTTCGTGGTCGTCGACTCCACGACCGGCAAGATCACCGGCGGCCCGCACATCCAGGCCCGCGGCTCCGGCATCGAGGACGCCGCGTTCGACGCGGTCATCCCGAAGGTCCACGAGGCCCTGGCCAAGTCGGCCGCGGACGGCGTCGCGGAGCCGCACCAGCTCCAGCAGCTGATCCGCCGCACGATCGGCAAGTGGGTCTCGGACACCTACCGCCGGCGCCCGATGATCCTCCCGGTGGTCGTCGAAGTCTGACGCTCCACCAGCTTCCTTACGGGGCGGGGCTCCTCGATTTGCATCGGGGCGCCCCGCTCCAGTACGTTTACGGCTCCGCCTGACGGGAACCCGGCACCACTGTGTGCCTGACAGGGTGCCCAGGAAGACCGGAAAATCCGACTCAGGAACTCTGATAAAGTCGGGATCAGCCGAAAGGCAAAGGGCCCTCCAACGGCCACCGGAAACAAAATCCGACCGGAAACGGAACGGAAAACGGATCTGGTAGGGTTGGAAACACGAAATACCGAAGGGAAGCGCCCGGAGGAAAGCCCGAGAGGGTGAGTACAAAGGAAGCGTCC
>NZ_JAUEPL010000050.1 GCF_030406405.1 Streptomyces ficellus | reverse complement strand
GCGGCCAGCAGCCGGTTGGCCAGCTCCACCACACCGGCCGGGACGCGGAACCCGGTCGTCAGGGCCACCACGGGGACGGACTTCCTGCCCAGGTGGGCCAGTTGACCGGCCCAGTCGCGGGCCGCCCACGGCGTGGTGCCCTGCGCGAGGTCGCCCAGCACCGTCAGGGAGCCGAAGTCCGCGCGGCGGGCGATCGCGCGGCACTGCATCGGCGACAGGTCCTGGGCCTCGTCGATCACGATGTGGCCGTAGCCGCGGGGGCGCTCCATGAGCCCCGCCAGCTCGTCCAGCAGCACCAGGTCCGCCGCCGTCCACGTCGCCGACCGGTACGAGCGCGGCGGCTCGGCCCACCGGACCGCCTCCCGCTCGGCCGCGGACAGCGCCTCGTCGCACGGGTCGGCCAGCACCTCGGCGAGGACCTGCTCCGGCGTGACCCTCGGCCAGCACGCGTCCACGAACGCCGTCACGGCCCGCGCCCGCTCGATGCGCCGCACCCACGCGGTGCTCCTCGGCCCCGCCCGCCGCTCCGCCCGCCGCTGGACCGCCCGGACCGCCCGGCTGCGCACCCGCTCGCGCCCGACCGCGTAGGGCGGCGCCTCCGCCCGTACCTCCGCGACGATCTCCGCCACTTCCTCCAGCGGCACCCGCCACCGGTAGGAGCCGTCCGGCACGGCCAGCGGCTCGGCGGGCGCGCCGGCCCTGGCGTACAGCGCCCGGTGCAGCACGTCGGCCATGCGGGCGTCGTGCTTGACGGCCGCGGCGGCGTCGGAGTCGTACGCCCGCACCGCATGGCCCCGGCCGATCTCGTCCTCGACCGTCGCCTGCCGGACGTCCAGCTCGCCGAGCGCGGGCAGCACTTCGGAGATGTACGACAGGAACGTGCGGTTCGGGCCGAGGATCAGCAGTCCGCCGCGCCGGATGCGCTGCGGGTAGGTGTAGAGCAGGTACGCGGCCCGGTGCAGCCCGACGGCAGTCTTGCCGGTGCCGGGCGCGCCCTGGACGCACAGGGAGTCGGCGAGTGCGGCGCGTACGAGGTCGTCCTGCTCGGGCTGGATGGTGGCGGCGATGTCCCGCATGGGGCCGACACGGGGCCGCTCGATCTCGTCGGCGAGGATCGCGCTCGTCCCGCCCCCGCACCCGCCCCCGCCCGCGGCGGCCAGGTGCTCGTCCTCCAGCCCTGTCAGCTCGGCCGGGTCGCCCGTGCTGAAGGGCGCCCAGCCGAACCGCCTGCGCACCAGCACGCCCTGCGGGTCGCGGGCGCTCGCCTGGTAGAAGGTGCGCGAGACGGGGGCGCGCCAGTCGATGACCAGCGGCGGGGCGGCGGGGTGTTCGCTGATGCGGCGGCGCCCGATGTGGTGGCGCTGCCCGTCCTCGTGGTCGAGGCGGCCGAAGAACAGCGGACCGGGCCTCTCCTCCCGCAATTCCTTGGCGTGGCTGCGGAGGTGGTGGCCCAGCGCTTCGGCGTCGGCGCCGGAAGCGGAGACGTCCTCACCGGTGACGACGTGGCGGGCGGCGCCGTCCACCATGCGGTGCAGGGCGGCGCGGCAGGTGTCGTGGTAGGCCCGTTCCTTGCTGAGTTCATGGTCGAGTGGCGTCATTCCATCAAGAATAACGCAACTCAGTAATATTTCTTACTCGGTCCGACGGTTGGATTCTGGCGGAATGATGAACTCCAAGTGACACGGACGGTAAGGATTCATGTACGTATGAGTAACGAAGATCCTTTCATTGACACTCTCCGTGTCCGAAAGCTAACTTCACGGCGTCGTCGCCACACCAGGAGCACGAGGCTCCTCCGGGACTAGCGACGCAAAGGACCGTTTCCAGTTGATGACTGAGACCGTCTTCGAGATTCAGCCATTCACCAGGCGGCCCGCAGCGGCCGGCCTCTTCACCGTCCAGCCCTACACCCCGCACTGCCAGGTCATCCGCGCCGAAGGCGCCCACGCCGTGATCGGCGTATCGCCCGGCAACAGCTACTTCTCCGCCCAGCGCGTCATCGACCTGGCCCGCTGGGGCATCGAGCACTTCGACCGCGTGGACTTCGTCTATACGGATCTCCATGTGGCCGAGATGTACGAGGCATCCGGCTACGCCCCCGACGACGCCCGCCGCAAAGCCGTGAAGAACCTGCGCGGCGTGCGGGCCAAGGTGACCAACGCGGTTCAGGCCACCGACCCGGAGGGCAGACGGCTCGGGGCGCACCCGATGTCGGAGTTCACCGGCAACCCGGCGTACCGGGACATCCACGACCACCTCCTCCGCCGACTGGATGTGGACGCGGATTTCCGCGCGACCTGTGACGCGCTCATCGACGCTTTCCTCTCCTCCAAGGTGCTGGGCGGCAGGACCGCCACCAGGCGGCAGCGCGAGGTGTGCCTGGAGTACGTGTGCGCCGAGGCCCCGCTGTTCCTGGACACCCCCGCGATCCTGGGAGTGCCCTCCTCCCTCAACTGCTACCACCAGCTCCTGCCGATGGCGGAGCTGCTCTACTCGCGCGGCTCCGGGCTGCGCGCGTCCCGCAACCAGGGCCACGCCATCGTCACGCCCGCAGCGCCCGCAGCGCCCGCACAAGGAGACGCCGATGTCCGTTGACACACTCCCCCAGTTCCCCTTCTCCTGGCGCGGCGACCAACTCCCCGCCGAGATCGAGCGGTTGCGCGAGGAACCCGTCAAGCGGGTGCGCACGATCGCCGGTGACGAAGCCTGGCTGGTGTCGTCCCACGCGCTGTGCAAGCAGGTCCTGGAAGACCCGCGGTTCAGCCTGAAGGACACCTCCGCCCCCGGCGTACCGCGGCAGTACGCGCTGACGATCCCGCCCGAGGTCGTCAACAACATGGGCAACATCACCGGCGCCGGACTGCGCAAGGCCGTGCTCAAGGCGCTCAACCCCAAGGCGCCCGGCCTGGTGGAGTGGATGCGGTCGTACGCGGCCGGGCTCGTCGACCACCTGATGGCCGAGGGCGCGCCGGGCGACCTGCGCGCGCAGTTCGCCGACCCGTACTCCGCGGCCATGCACTGCCACATCCTCGGCATCCCGCAGGCGGACGCGCCCCGCCTGATGCGGAGCCTGGACATCGCGTTCATGAACTCCGCCTGCCCCGTCGCCGGTGCCAAGCTGAACTGGGACCGCGACATCGCGTACATGATCAAGCGGCTGGACGATCCGGCCACCACCGGGCTGATGGCCGAGCTCGCGGCCCTGCGCGAGGACCCCGACTACGCCCACCTCACCGACGAGATGCTCGCGACGGTGGGCGTCACCATGTTCGGCGCCGGGGTGATCTCCACCGCGGGCTTCCTCACCATGGCGCTCGTCTCCCTCATCCAGCACCCCGAGCTGACGGCCGAGCTCCTGGCCGACCGCGGCAAGATCCCGGCAGCCGTGGACGAACTGCTGCGGATCAACCTGTCCATCGGCGACGGCCTGCCGCGCCTCGCCACGGAGGACGTCACGCTCGGGGACGTCGAGGTGAGGAAGGGCGAACTGGTCCTGGTCCTGGTCGAGGGCGCCAACTTCGACCCGGAGGCGTTCACCGACCCGCACACGGTGGACCTCACCCGGGAGAACAACACCGCCCACCTGTCCTTCGGCGGCGGCCGGCACTACTGCCCCGCCACGGCGCTCGGCAAGAAGCACGCGGAAATCGCCCTGGAGACCCTGCTCGACCGGATGCCCGGCCTCCAGCTGGCCGTCCCGATCGAACAGCTCGTGTGGCGCACCGGGTTCATGAAGCGCATCCCGGAACGGCTGCCCGTCATGTGGTAGTCGACCTGTGGTGGTCCACGGCCGCCCCTCCCCGTGGGGGGCGGCTCACTCCCCCAGCCCCTCCCGCAACTGCCGGAACGCCAGCTCCGCCGCCGCCACCGCCTCCGGCTCGACCTCGTCCGCGCTGTCCCCCGCCTCGATCCGCTGCCAGTTCTCCTCCGCCAGGATCCTCTGTACGGCGACGATCTGGCCCGCCGCGAGCCGCGCCCGGACACCCGCGCCGCCCAGCGCGCCGCCCAGCGCGTCGGCCAGCGCCCGCTCCGAGGCGCCCTGGTACGCGTACAGCCGGGCCACCAGGCTCGGCGTCCCGTACAGCAGCCGGTGGAAGGCGAGCACGTCCGGGTCGTCGCTCAGGCCGGTCACCGGGTCGCGGCGCGCGAGCCCGTCGAGGAAGTGGCGGCGCAGCGCGCCGAGCGGGGTGACGCCCGCCGCCCGCCCGCGCACGGTCCTCGCCGCCTCGTCCCGGTGGTCGGCGAACCGGTGCAGGATCAGGTCCTCCTTGGCCGGGAAGTACCGGAACAGCGTCGGCTTGGAGACCTCGGCGGCCGCCGCGACCTCCGCGACCGAGACCCGGTCGAACCCCTTCTCCAGGAACAGGGCGATCGCCGTGTCCGAGATCACCTGGTACGTCCGCTGCTTCTTGCGTTCGCGCAACCCGCTCATGCCTGGAGCCTACGCACCGCTTGACCTCAACCGGACTTCAGCTTCCAGACTCTCCCCGCGGGCGCCGGACAGGCCGGGACAACGCCCGGACGGAGGGGGTGTGAGGGCGATGCGTGTGGTGCGGGCGATGGCGTTCGGCGGTCCGGAGGTGCTGGTCGCGGGGGAGGCCCCCGAACCGGCCGCGGGGCCGGGCCAGGTCGTCGTGGAGGTCGCGGCGGTGGACACGCTCTTCGTCGAGACGCAGGTGCGCTCCGGCTGGGGCCGGGAGTTCTTCCCGGTCGAGCCGCCGTACGTGCCCGGCGCCGGGATCGCCGGCACGGTGCGGGAGCTGGGCGAAGGCGTCGAGGCGGCATGGCTCGGGCGGCGCGTGGTCGCGTCCCTGGGCATCAGCGGCGGCTACGCGGACCGCGCCGTCGCCTCCGCCGGGGCGCTGGCCCCCATCCCGGACGGGCTCTCCTTCACGGACGCCGCCGCGCTGGTCCACGACACCATCACGGCCACCGCCCTGCTGGACCTCACCGCCCCGAAGCCGGGCGAGCGGGTGCTGATCACCGGCGCGTCCGGCGGCATGGGCGTCCTGCTCGTCCAGCTGGCCAGGGCGGCCGGCGCGTGGGTCGTCGGCACCGCCCGCGGCGAGCGGAAGGCCGCGCTGGTACGGGAGCTGGGCGCCGACGCGGTGGTCGACGCGAGGGAGCCCGACTGGGTGGAACGGGCCCTCGAGGCACTGGGCGGCGAGGGCGCCGACGTCGTCTGGGACGGGGTGGGCGGCCAGGTCGGCCTGGCCGCGTTCGCGCTGGTGGCGGACGGCGGGCGGTTCTCGGCGCACGGGGCGCCGACGGGGGGCTTCGCGGAGGTGGACCCGGCGGAGGCGGAGCGGCGGGGCGTACGGCTGCTGGGCATCACCGAGCTGCGGCTGCCCGAGTCGGAGCACGCCCGGCTGGCGCAGGAGGCGCTCCGGGCGGCCGCGGCCGGGCGGGTGCGGCCGGTGATCGGCGGGGTGTTCCCGCTGGAGCGCGCGGCCGACGCGCACGCGGCGATCGAGAACCGGAGCCTGCTCGGCAAGGCGGTGATCAGGGTGTAGTCGGCGTCGGGGACGGCCGGCGGGGGCCGCCTGCCCGGCGCCGCCGCGGCGCTCATCGCCGGCGCCCGCGTGAACGGCTCCCGGAGCGGATCGGCGGCTCGGGAGCCGGAAGAGGCCGGTAGACCCCGCGGGCGTCAGAAGACGTCCGGGCACCACGGCCGGCGCGAGGTCCGCAGCAGCGTGTCCGCCCGCGCCGCCGCGCCCGGCGTCGGCTCCTCCAGCCGCCCCAGGGCCGCCAGCCGCACCGCCGACTCGTCGCCCAGGAACAGCGCCGCCAGCTCCCGTACGTCCATGACCAGGTCGGGTGACACGGTGGTCGGCGCGCACGCCGCGCCCTCCGGCGAAACGTCCAGCCGGAAGCGGCCACCGGCCAGGCCGGCCGGGTCGTGCAGCTCCAGCACCAGGGAGCCGGACGCCGCGTACGTACGCGCCTCAAGCGCCCGTACGACATCGAGGATCCGCACCCACAGGAAGTCCGCGTGCGTCGTGACCCGCGCCGCGCGCGGGTCGGGCAGCAGCAGCGGAAGCAGGTCGTCGGGGGCGCGGTGGCCGCTCTTGACCAGGGTGATCCAGTCGATCGAGCAGACGAAGTGCCACAGGGCGCGCTCGGCGGCGGGCGTGAGCGCGATCAGGTCCCGTACCGTCGCCGTGTTCATCGGCTGCTTGCCGTCGTCCCACGTGTCGTCGGCGGAGTACGACACGTATCCCTCCACCTCTCCGGAGGCCGAGCGGTACGTGGCGTGGAAGCGCTCCGTGAAGGGCTGGTCCGGCAGGGGGACGAGGCCCATCCGCACGTCCCAGCCCAGCTGGGTCCGGCTGACCAGGCCGTGCCGCAGGGCGCGCAGCCGGTCGTGCAGGACGGGGCCGGTCCGGCGGATGTCCGACGCGTCGACGAGGTCGATGCGACCGCCGTCCCCCGGGCCCGACCAGCGCGGGTCGAGCGCGGAGCGCCGCACGTCCACCGTCCACTCGGTGGTCCAGGCGGCCGGGCCGTACCCGTACCGCCCGTAGATCGGGTACTCGGCGGCGATCAGCGTCGAGACGACGTCGCCGCGCTCCTTGGACTCCGCCAGCTCGGCGCCCATCATGCGGCTGAGCAGCCCGCGCCGCCGGTGCGTCGGCGAGACCGTCACCGCGCTCACCGCGCTCGCGGCGATCGCCGCTCCGCCGGGGACGGTCAGCTCCTGCGCGAACGACCGGAACGTCGCCACGCACCGGCCCGCGTCGAACGCGCCCCGGGTGCGGGTCAGGTCCGTGTGCGGGAGCAGCTTGGCGCTCTCGCCCTCCGGCACCGCCGGAGGCTGGAGGAACCCGGTGCGCCGGGCGCGCAGCCAGTCGGGGAACTCGGACTCGGTGACGGTGCGGGCCTCGACAGACATGGCGGCCACGCTAGGCGCCCGACCGGCCGCCGAGCATCCGGTTTTCACACCCGCCCGCTCGGCAGACCGCTGGCCTACGCGCCGGTCAGAAGGGCGCTCGGGACACCGCACACAGCGCGCCGCACAGAGCAGGCCGCACAGAGCGCGCCGGTCAGAAGGGCGCTCAGAACGCCGCCCGTACCTGGCCCACCCGCTGCCCGCCACCCAGCAACGGCGCGTCGGCGATGCGGGCGACGACCGGCGCGTCCACGCCCAGGAGCTGGAGGCCGCGCGCCAGGACCGGCCCCAGGGCACGGCCCGAGCCGTCATCGATCTTGAAGGCCAGCGCCCGGCCGTCCGCCAGGGCCACCGCCTGGACCGCCTCCGCGCCCATCTTCGACAGCGTCCCCGGCACCTCCCGCATCAGCCAGGTGTCCGGCCGCCGCGTGCCCGCCACGTACTCGGGGTGCGCGCGCATCGCGTCGGCCACCCGCCGCTGCGGCGTGCCCGGCTCCGCCAGGACGTACGAGCGGAACGCCCGCGCCAGCCCGACCAGGCTGATCGCCATCAGCGGCGCGCCGCACCCATCGGTGCCGACCGACGCCACCGTCTCGCCCGACGCGTCCTCGATCTCGCTGAGGACGAGCCGCTGGAGCGGGTGGCGCGGGTCCAGGTAGGACGCCGCGTCCCAGCCGTTGAGGGCACACGCGGCCAGCATCGCCGCGTGCTTGCCCGAGCAGTTCATGGTGATCCGCTCCCGTACGTTGCCGGCGGCCAGGTACGCCTCGGCCTCCACCGGGTCCAGGGGCAGGTCGGGCGGGGTCTGGAGGTCGGCCTCGGACAGCCCGTGATCGGCGAGCATCTTGCGGGCGAGGCCGAGGTGGAACGGTTCGCCGGAGTGGCTCGCGGCGGCCAGCGCCAGCCGCTCCGCCGACAGCTCGACACCGGCCCGCAGCAGCGCCGCGGCCTGCATGGGCTTGTTGGACGAACGCGGGAAGACCGGCGCCGTCGGGTCGCCGGCGGACAGCTCGATGGTGCCGTCCGCGGCCAGCAGCACCAGCGAACCCCGGTGGTGGCCCTCGACGAAGCCCGAACGGACGACCTCGGCGAGGACCGGGGGTATGACTGCGGTGGCGGAGGAGGTCATGACGGCGGCCGGCCTTCCGGGACGGTGACCCGCCCGCCGGGTTCAGCGGAGCAGGTCGTCGACTTGTGCTTCGCCCTCACGGTACCTGCGGGCAATCTCCGCACTGCAATCGTCGGCCGTCCGCTGGAGCTGCTGCCGGCGCCGCGACACCTGCTGTTCGTAGCGCGCCAGGCGCCCCATGGCCGCGTGCAGCTCTTCGTCCGTTCGAGCGGCGAGGTCCGACAACTCGACCTCCGCCAGCATCTCGGCGGCCAGCCTCCGGTACTCCTCGCCGCGCGGCGTGGACAGCGTGACGTGCCGGGCCGACGAGCGGTGCCGCGACGGCGTGTCGGCGAGGATCTCCGAGAGCCGGTCCACGACCCGGTCCACGACCGGCACCTCGTCCACCACCGGCACCTCCGGACCGCTGCGCCGCGCCAGCTCGGCGCGCAGGATGTCGATCCGCCCCTGGAGCAGCCTCCGTACGTAGCTCAGGTCCGCCTCGTCGCCGTGCGAGTCCCTGCGCAGGGCGCGCAGCTCCGGCAGCCGCATGTCCCGCAGATCGTGCTGTACCGCCTCCGGCAGGACGGCCTCACCGGTCCGCTGTGCCGGTGGCCTTGTCGCTCCCCCACTGCCAACGGCACATGCCATCGGTACAGGGTGTGGCGTCTGCCCGGCGCCAGGTGTGCTCATGTGGATCCGTCCCCTCGACCGGTGCGTTGGGGTCTCCCCGGGCCCTCGGGTCCGGAGGGGAAGCACCGCCTGAAAGGCATGGTGCCATTTGTGCCTGTGTCAATGCAGGCGCCTGCACCCGTTCGGACGCGGATAGGTTGGTCTGTATGCGTGCAGTGGTACAGAGGGTCGACGGCGCGAAGGTCGTCGTCGCAGGGGAGACCGTCGGCGAGATCGTCGGCGAAGGGCTGTGTGTCCTGGTGGGGGTGACCCATGACGACACGCCGGACAAGGCGGCGCAGCTGGCGAGGAAGCTGTGGTCGGTGCGGATTCTGGAGGGCGAGAAGTCCTGCTCGGACGTGAATGCGCCCTTGCTGGTGATTTCGCAGTTCACCCTCTACGGGGACGCCCGCAAGGGCCGGCGCCCCACCTGGAACGCGGCGGCGCCGGGCGAGGTCGCCGAGCCGCTGGTCGACGAGGTGGTGGCGCGCCTGCGGGAGCTGGGGGCGACCGTGGAGACGGGCCGGTTCGGAGCGGAGATGCGGGTCTCGCTGACGAATCACGGCCCGTTCACGGTGCTGATCGACATCTAAGCCGACCTGCGATCTGGCCTGCGCCTTTACGCCTTTACGGCTCTACGGCTCTACGGCTCTACGGCTCTACGACGGTCTCCTGGGCCGCCGCCGTGTCCCCGGCCAGCAGCCGGGCGTCCACCGGCACGTTCCGCTTGACCAGCGCGAGCGCGATGGGGCCGAGCTCGTGGTGGCGTACGGACGTGGTGATGAACCCGAGCTGCCGCCCCTCCGCGCCGTCCGACGCCAGCCGGATGGGCGTGCCGTGCGGCGGCAGGTGCACATCGCTGCCGTCCAGGTGCAGGAAGACCAGCCGGCGCGGCGGCTTGCCCAGGTTGTGGACGCGCGCCACGGTCTCCTGGCCCCGGTAGCAGCCCTTCTGGAGGTGGACCGCGCTGCCGATCCAGCCCAGCTCGTGCGGGATGGTGCGGTGGTCCGTCTCGCAGCCGAGCCGGGGCCGGTGCGCCTCGACGCGCAGCGCCTCGTACGCCCAGATCCCGGCGAGCGGCCCGTGGTCCGCCGCGTACGCCTCCAGGTCGGCGCGCGGCAGGAACAGGTCCCGGCCGTGCGAGGTCTCGCGCACGACGACACCCTTCGGCACCTCGGCGATGGAGCCGGCCGGCAGGTGGACGACGGCGACGTCGTCCGTCCGGTCGGCGACCTCGACGCGGTAGAAGAACTTCATCGACTCCAGGTAGCCGATCAGCGCCTCTCGCGTGCCCGGCTCGACGTGCGCCCAGACCGTCTCGCCGTCGTCGACGAGGTACAGCGCGTGCTCGATGTGCCCGTGCGCGGAGAGGATCAGCGCCTCGGTGGCCTGTCCGGCGGGGAGCTCGCTCACGTGCTGCGTGAGCAGCAGGTGCAGCCAGCTCAGCCGGTCGTCACCGCTGACGGTGATGACACCGCGGTGGCTGAGGTCGACCAGGCCCTTGCCGTCGGCGAGGGCGCGCTGCTCGCGGAACAGGTCGCCGTAGTGCGCGGCGACACCTTCGTCACGTCCCTCGGCGGGCACGGCGCCGGACAGTGACAGGAGAGGGCTGGTCGGTGAATGTCGCAGCATATGAAGAGCCTACGACTCCGCGGCCGGAGCCTCCGCCGCGTCCTCCGCCATGTCCGAGGGCTCGGGAGCCTCCGACGCTGCCCCTGATGCCCCTGCCGCCTCCTCCGACGCCTTCGCCGTACAGGCCTCGCACCGCCCGAAGATCGCGAAGTGCTTCATGTCCGTCTCGAAGCCGAAGGTACGGCGGAGCTTCCCGGTGAAGTCCGCGGCCACCTCGACGTCCGCCTCGATGACGTTCGTACAGTCCCGGCAGACGAGGTGGAGGTGGTGGTGCCGGTCGGCGAGGTGGTACGTGGGGGCGCCGTGCCCCAGATGGGCATGGCTGACCAGCCCGAGCTCCTCCAGCAGCTCCAGCGTCCGGTAGACGGTGGAGATGTTCACCCCTGAGGCGGTCTTGCGCACCTCGGTGAGGATGTCGTCGGGCGTGGCGTGCTCCAGCACGTCCACCGCTTCCAGCACAAGCTGGCGCTGGGGAGTCAGCCGGTAACCGCGCTGCCGCAGATCGCTCTTCCAGTCGGTGCTCACCACGCCGTCCAGTGTAGGAGGCCTCCTGACGGCCTACTTGAAGAAGGCGATGCCGTCGTCCGGCAGGTCACCGAGGTCCTTCGCCCACGCCTCGACCTGCTCGGGCGTGACGACCTTCTTCAGGTGCGCCGACATGTACGGGCGCAGCGGGACCTCCGGCGTCGACTTCTCGCCGACCCACATCAGGTCGCCCTTCACATAGCCGTACAGCCGCTTGCCACCGCTGTACGGGCCGGAGGCCGCGGTGCGGGCGACGGCGTCCGTGACCAGGTCGATCTGCGGCTTCTGGTCGGCCAGCTCGCCGTACCAGACCTCGACGACGCCCTGGTCGCGAACCATCACGATCTCGACCTTGCGGGCCTTGTCGATGCGCCAGTAGCCGCTCTCGCTCTCCAGCGGACGGACCTTGTTGCCCTGGGCGTCCAGCACCCACGAGCGCGAGGTGTACTCGATGAAGTCCCGGCCGTCGTGGCTGAAGGTGACGGACTGGCCGAAGTTGCACTTCTCGGCGCCGGGGAAGTCGGAGACGCCCGCGCCCTCCCAGGTACCGAGGAGGAACGCGAGGGGGACGAGGTCCGGGTTCAGGTCGGACGGGATCTCGATCATGATGAGCTCAGGCGATCTGTAGGAGTGGTCAGCGCTGGCCCTGGTACAGCTTCTTCACGGTCAGGACGCCGAAGCCGATGACGCCGACGCAGACCAGGATCAGCAGGGCGGAGAAGAAAGCCTCAAGCACGGGGTGCTCCTCGGTGAGCGGGTGTGAGCGGTGTAAGGGCCACCTCCAGCCTAATGGGCCCCTTCCCGCATTACAGTTCCGGGTATGGCGAAGAAGCTCGTGATCAAGGTGACCGCAGGGGCCGACGCCCCCGAGCGCTGCTCGCAGGCCTTCACGGTGGCGGCGGTCGCCGTGGCCAGCGGGGTGGAGGTGTCGCTCTGGCTGACCGGCGAGTCCTCGTGGTTCGCGCTGCCGGGCCGGGCGGCCGAGTTCGAACTGCCGCACGCCGCGCCGCTGCCGGACCTGATCGAGTCGATCCAGGCGGGCGGGCGCATCACGCTGTGCACCCAGTGCGCGGCGCGCCGCGAGATCACCGAGAAGGACGTCCTGGAGGGCGTACGGATCGCGGGGGCGCAGGTCTTCGTCAGCGAGACCATGGCCGACGGCGTCCAGGCCCTGGTCTACTGACGTCCCCCGACGCCCCCTGAGCCCCCTGACGTCTGACGCGTCGGACGTCTGACGCGTCGGACGTCGTGACGTGTGACGTCTACGAGTGCTTCCGCTTGCCGTCGAGTTCGTCCCACCACTCGTCGGACTGCGGGTCGCCGGAGGGGTCGTCCCACCAGCGGTCCTCCGGCCCGCGCCGGTTGGCGATCATCGCCGCGACCGGCGGGATGACCATGGCGATCATGCACATGGCGATGGCCACGGGCGTGGACCACAGCCGTACGACGGCCCAGCCGCCCACGAAGAGCACCAGGCAGGCCGTCATCATCCCGAAGTAGATGTGCCGACGGCGGGCGTACATACGTCCAGCGTACGACCGCCGGCCGCGGGACGACCGAAGGGCCGCACCTCGGTCCCGGTAAGCGTCCAACCCCCAGGAGGTGCGGCCCTTCGGCCAGTACAGCGGTGCCGTCAGACGGCGATCGCGACCTCGGCCAGGCCGCCCTGCTGGGCGACGACCGTGCGGTCGGCCGTGCCGCCCGGGACGAGGGCGCGCACGGTCCACGTGCCCTCGGCCGCGTAGAAGCGGAACTGGCCGGTCGCGGAGGTCGGGACCTCGGCGGTGAACTCACCGGTCGAGTCCAGCAGGCGCACGTAACCGACGACGGGCTCGCCGTCCTTGGTCACCTGGCCCTGGATCGTGGTCTCACCGGGCTTGATCGTCGAAGCGTCCGGGCCGCCGGCCTGTGCTCCACACATGGGTACTCCTGAGGGGTCTTCGGGGGAGGGGGAGGACGGGAGGTCCGGGATTACTTGTTGGCGCCGAGCTCGATCGGCACGCCGACGAGGGAGCCGTACTCGGTCCACGAGCCGTCGTAGTTCTTGACGTTCTCCTGGCCGAGCAGCTCGTGCAGGACGAACCAGGTCAGGGCCGAGCGCTCACCGATGCGGCAGTAGGCGATCGTGTCCTTCTCCAGGTCGACCTGCTCCTCGGCGTACAGCGCCTTGAGCTCCTCGTCGGACTTGAAGGTGCCGTCGTCGTTGGCGTTCTTGGACCACGGGATGTTGCGGGCGCTCGGCACGTGGCCGGGGCGCTGCGACTGCTCCTGCGGGAGGTGCGCCGGGGCGAGCAGCTTGCCGCTGAACTCGTCGGGGGAGCGCACGTCGACCAGGTTCAGGTTGCCGATGGCGGCCACGACGTCGTCGCGGAACGCGCGGATCGAGGTGTCCTGCGGCTTGGCCTTGTACTCGGTGGCCGGGCGGTTCGGGACCTCGGAGCCGTCGACCAGGTCGCGGGAGTCCAGCTCCCACTTCTTGCGGCCGCCGTCGAGGAGCTTGACGTTCTCGTGGCCGTACAGCTTGAAGTACCAGTAGGCGTACGAGGCGAACCAGTTGTTGTTGCCGCCGTAGAGGACGACGGTGTCGTCGTTGGCGATGCCCTTCGCCGAGAGGAGCTTCTCGAAGCCCTCCTGGTCGACGAAGTCGCGGCGGACCGGGTCCTGGAGGTCCTTCTTCCAGTCGATCCGTACGGCGTTCTTGATGTGGTTCTTGTCGTACGCCGAGGTGTCCTCGTCGACCTCGACGATGACGACCTTCGGGTCGTCGATGTGGGCCTCGACCCAGTCGGCGTCTACCAGGACGTCGCTGCGGCTCATGCTGTTCTCCTCCGGGGCAGTCTGCGGCGGGGTGTGGCTGGTGTTGCGAGGGTGGTGCCGAGGTGGTGCCGGGCGCTCTTCGCGTACGGGGATGTACGGGCGTGCGTGGCTGCTACGGCACGGGGATGGGCCCGAATGCGTCCAAAAGGACCCGGGAAACGCGGGGGCGATGCTCCCGCTCAGACGGAGCGACAGAGCATGGCGGCGACGCGGCACAGGTCTACTGCCCGCCGCTTCGTGAGATCCGCCTGACGCTTCATGGGTCCGATCGTAGGGACGGACGGGCGGCCGTGTCACCGGCGTGTCGCATGGTGAGACGCGATCGTCCGGTATACGGGACGGCACGCGAGGCGGAAGCACCTCCGAGCCCCGCTCCGCAGGGCTTTCCGCCGCTCGCCCGCGAAAGCGGACGCGCCCGTCTCACCATGTGGCCGATGTGGCCGAAACACCCCCAGCGCGCCGCGTCGTGCCCTCGCCCCGCGTCGTGCCCGCGTCGTGCCCTCGCCCCGCGTCGTGCCCGCGACGCGCCTTCGGCCCGCCGGGAGGACGTCACCCCGCCAGGACGACGTCCGTTCCGGTGACGGTGACCGCGAGGCCCGTGGCCGTCGCCTGGACCTTCTGGAGCTTCATCCCGGCCGGCAGCCCGCCGACCTGCCGGTCGAAGTCGGTGCGCTCGCGGATCCGCTCCTCCAGGCCGGGGATGCCCTCGCCGGGCACCTTGTCGGCCCGTACCCGGATGGTGTCGCCGTCGACGACACTGACCGTGGACAGCACGCTGCGCGTGACGGGGCCCAGGACCGGTATGTCGACGCTGCCGGTGACCTTCACCTTGCCGTTGCCGCCGTGGGCGAGCGTGACGTCCTCGCCGGAGGCCCTGCCGAGGTCGGCGTACGAGATGCGCGCGGTGCCGGTGGCGGAGGCGGCGACCGCCTGGGAGAAGTTGTTCCGCAGTTGTACGTGGTGGAGCTCGGCGCTCATGTCGCCGACACGGACCGCCCGGCCGCCGGCCGACGCCTCCACGCCCGTGAGGGTCACGTCGACCTGGTCGAGCTCCTTGCCGAGGACCTGGGTCAGGAACGGGAAGCCCCTGATCGAGACGTCCGCGGAGCCGGCCAGTCCCTGGGAGGCACGGATCCTGTCCGCAGCCTCCGACTCGGCGTAGTTCACCGCCAGCCGGTCCGCGATGGTGAAGAGACCACCGAGGACCACCACGGTGATCAGCAGTATTCGCAGTGCACGCATCGCTCGGTGTTCCCCCACCCTGTTCGCGCCGGGCCCCCCGTCACGTCATGATCGACGTCCGGGGCTGTTCATTGGTTCCCCGCGTGGCGGGTTCCCGGGTCAGGCCAGGGCGCGCCCCAGCAGATAGACGGCGGGCACGGCGACGGCGAGCGGCAGCGCCACACCGGCCGTCATGTGGACGAAGCGCGACGGGTAGTCGTAGCTCGCGACCCGGTGCCCGATCAGGGCGCACACCCCGGCGCCCAGGCCCAGCAGCGCGCCCTGCGCGCCCATGCCGGTCATCCCCCCGGCGGCGACCCCGGCACCGGCGGCGGCCATCAGGGCGATGACGAGCGACGCGGCGCCCGGCAGCGGCAGCGCGCGGGCCAGGACCGTGACCGCGACCGCGAGACAGCCGACGATCACCGCGTCGGGCGCGGCGGCGAGGTGCCCGGCCGCGACGACCGCGAGCGCCGAGGAGGCGACGGTGGCCATCAGGCCGTACTGCCGCTCGTCGGAGCCCGCGTGGCTGCGCAGCTGGAGGATCAGCCCGAGCAGCACCCACACCCCGAGCGTGCCGAGGATCGCGGCGGGCGCGTGCTCCTCACCGGCCGCGAGCAGCGCGACGTCCGCGGTGAGGCCGCCCGCGAAGGCGAGGGCGATGCCCTGACGGGCCGGCCACATGCCGTTGAGCCGGAACCAGCCGGCGGCGGTGACGGCCTGGAGCAGGATCAGCGGGACGAGCAGCCCGTACGGCCCGATGGCGGCGCCCGCCGCGAGCAGGCCCCCGAGCACGGCGGTCAGGGCGGCGGGCTGCATGCCCGGCTCGATGATCGGCGACCGTCCCTCGGCACGGGCCCGCTGGGCGTCGGTCATCCGGACGTGACCGGCGGTGGTGGGCGCGCTGTACCCGGGCCCGGCGGCCGGCGCGGCCTCGGCGGCGACCGGCCGCAGCTGGGTGGTCGGGTGGTCGTACGGGACCTCCGGCGGCAACGGATACGACCCCGCGCTCTGCGCCGGCAGATAAGCGGTCTCGGCGGCCCCCGCCCCCTGCTGCTGCCCGGGCTGCCCCGCATGCCCCGCATAACCGGCGTGACCCGCCTGACCCGACTGAGCCCCCTGAGCCGACCGGCCGGGGTACCCCCCGTCACCGGGGAGACCGGCGTGGCCCGGCTGCGTGGGCCGGCCCTGGTGCCCGGCGTGCCCCGGCTGGACCGCCTGGCCGGGGTAGCCCGCGTGACCCGGTTCCATGGCCGGGCCGGGCTGGACCGTGGGCTGGTAGTGGGTGTCCCAGGTCTGGCCATCCCACGTCTGCGCGACGTTCGGGTCCTGGTAGCCGTACGGGTACTGCTGATCGCTGCTCATGCTCTGGGGTTCACCCTCCTGCGAACGGCGGGAGCACCTCGACCGTGCCGCCCTCGGCCAGCCGTACGGTCTCATGATCCCGGGTCCCGACGGGGTCGCCGTCGACCAGGAACGAACACCTCTGGAGTACCCGGACGAGCTCACCCGGGTGCCGCTCGCGCACGGCGTCCAGCGCCTCGGCCAGGTTCTCCGCGGCGTACGGCTCCTCGGCGATCCCGGCGGCGGCCTTGGCCGCGGCCCAGTAGCGGATGGTCCCCGCTGCCATAGCGGCACTCCTTTCGTCGGCCTCGTCGCCCTCCATCATGAGCTATGCCGCCGACAGCGGGGACGGTCCACCGGGACGTACGGGCCGCGGTCCCCGTGCCTGATCAGAGACACTGGCTGTATGCGGCTCATGTCCCGCTTCGATACGCACCCGGTCGGAGGTACGGAGCGTTGCGCGCGGAAGGCCGTGAGTGATCGAGGAAACATCCGCATGGTGAAACGCACCCTCTGCCCCGGGCCTGATGTGGGCTATTGTGCTGCGGAGAGGATCCGGGCAATGCAGCCCCCGGATCCTTTTGTGTTTTCCGCCCGTTGTTACAGGCTGGTGAACAAAGGCTCTCAGGGCGCGGGAGCCGCCGTACGACGCCGTACGAAGCCGTACGAAGCAGTGCCGCAACGTCCTCGCAGGGACCGAGGAGGAACCGACGTTATGGGCCAGCGAACCGTGCACGACCATAGGACGACGAGCCGGGCAGGTGGGGAAGCGCGATGAGCTCTCTGCTCCTCCTGACCAATGCCCTCCAGCCGTCGACCGAGGTGCTTCCCGCCCTCGGACTGCTGCTGCACAACGTGCGCGTGGCCCCCGCCGAGGGCCCGGCCCTGGTCGACACCCCCGGCGCGGACGTGATCCTCGTCGACGGCCGCCGCGACCTGCCGCAGGTGCGGTCGCTGTGCCAGCTGCTGCGGTCCACCGGACCGGGCTGCCCGCTGCTCCTGGTCGTCACGGAGGGCGGTCTCGCGGCCGTCACCGCCGACTGGGGCATTGACGACGTCCTGCTGGACACCGCGGGCCCGGCCGAGGTCGAGGCACGGCTGCGGCTGGCGACGGGCCGCCAGCAGATCACCACCGACGACTCCCCCATGGAGATCCGCAACGGCGACCTGTCGGTGGACGAGGCGACGTACAGCGCGAAGCTCAAGGGCCGCGTCCTGGACCTGACCTTCAAGGAGTTCGAGCTGCTGAAGTACCTGGCCCAGCACCCTGGGCGGGTCTTCACCAGGGCGCAGCTCCTCCAGGAGGTGTGGGGGTACGACTACTTCGGCGGTACCCGGACGGTCGACGTCCACGTACGGCGACTGCGCGCCAAGCTCGGCCCCGAGCACGAGTCGCTGATCGGCACCGTGCGCAACGTGGGCTACCGCTTCGTGACGCCGGAGAAGGTGGAGCGCGCGGCGGAGGAGGCCCGTACGAAAGAGGCCAAAGCCGCCAAGGCGGCCGCCGTCACCCGTACGGCCGACACCGCCGGGGCGGAGCAAGCCGCCGTACGCCCTGCCCAGAGGTAGGTCACCCCGCGTAGACTGCCGCGCGTGGCCAAGGTGACGCGGGACGATGTGGCGCGACTGGCGGGTACTTCTACCGCGGTCGTGAGCTATGTCATCAACAACGGACCCCGGCCGGTCGCCCCGGCCACGCGCGAGCGGGTACTCGCGGCGATCAAGGAGCTGGGCTACCGGCCCGACCGGGTCGCGCAGGCGATGGCCTCACGGCGTACGGACCTCATAGGCATGATCGTTCCGGATGCCCGGCAGCCGTTCTTCGCGGAGATGGCGCACGCGGTCGAACGAGCCGCCGCCGACCGCGGGAAAATGGTCCTCGTCGGCAACTCCGACTACCGCGACGAGCGCGAGCTGCACTATCTGCGGGCCTTCCTGGGCATGCGGGTCGCCGGGCTGATCCTGGTCAGCCAGGGCCCGAGCGAGCGCGCCGCGCAGGAGATCGAGGCGTGGGACGCGCGGGTGGTGCTGCTGCACGAGCGGCCCGAGGCCATCGACGACGTCGCGGTCGTCACGGACGACATCGGCGGTGCGCAGCTCGCCGTCCGCCACCTGCTGGAGCACGGGCACGAGTACGTCGCCTGCCTCGGCGGCGTGGAGACGACCCCGGCGGTCGGCGACCCGGTGACCGACCACGTCGAGGGCTGGCGCCGCGCGATGCAGGAGTCCGGCCGCCCGGTGGACGGCCGGCTGTTCCACGCGCCGTTCAACCGCTACGACGCCTATGAGCTGGCCCTGAAGATCCTGTCGGGCCCGGACCGGCCGCCGGCGATCTTCTGCGCGACGGACGACCAGGCGATCGGCGTGCTGCGCGCGGCGCGCGAGCTGCGGCTGGACGTGCCGGGCGACCTGGCGGTGGCGGGCTTCGACGACGTGAAGGAAGCCGCGCTGACCGACCCGCCGCTCACGACGGTCTTCTCCGACCGCCCGGCCATGGCCAGGGCGGCGGTGGACCTGGTCCTGGACGACGGGCTGCGGGTGGCGGGGTCGCGCCGGGAGCGGGTGAAGCAGTTCCCGTCGGCGCTGATAGTGCGCCGGTCCTGCGGCTGCGACGGCGAGTAGCCCGGCGTATCTGCACTACCGGCACCACTACGGCGCTCCTTTATATAGGGCGTACAACACTTTGCCGGGACTCTTAGGGCATCCTCAGCCTCTTCTCATGTACGGCTCCGAGAGTCGTACCCATGACGGACCACTACCGCCGAAGCGGCGACGAGGGTAACGAGAGCCAGCAGCCGTACGCCGGGTTCAGCACCCCGGCCGCCACGCCGGGCGATCCGGCCTATCCGCCGCCACCGCCACCGCCCGCGTACGCCGCGTACGCCCCCGCGCACGCGGCGTACGCCCCGGCCCACGCCGCGCCCCCGCGTGCCAGGCGTCCCGTGGCGCTGCTGGTCGCCGTCGCCATCGCGGCCGCCGCGGTCGGCGGAGGCACCTCGGCGCTGGTGCAGCGGTTCACCGGCTCGGACAGCGGCCCCGGCACCGGCGTGACCGGGGTGACGGGCACCAGCGTGTCGCAGTCCAGCAAGGGCACCGTCGCCGGAGTCGCCCAGGCGGTGTCACCGAGCATCGTGGAGATCAGCGCGGACTCCACCTCCGGCCAGTCGACCGGCTCCGGCGTGATCATCACCGATGACGGCGAGATCATCACCAACAACCACGTGGTCTCCGGCGCCTCGGAGATCAAGGTCCGGCTCAGCGACGGCAAGACGTACACCGCCGATGTCGTCGGCACCGACCCCGGCAAGGACCTGGCACTGATCAAGCTCCAGGGCGCGAAGGGGCTCAAGGCAGCCACCCTCGGCGACTCCAGCAAGGTCCAAGTCGGCGACCAGGTGGTGGCGATCGGCTCCCCCGAGGGCCTGACCGGCACTGTCACCAGCGGTATCGTCTCCGCGCTCGACCGCGATGTGACCGTCGCCAAGGACGAGGGAGGGCGGCAGCGGCAGGACCCGCGCCAGGGCTGGCCCTTCGAGTTCGGCGGGCAGCGGTTCAACGGCGACACGGGCGAGTCGAAGACCACCTACAAGGCCATCCAGACCGACGCCTCGCTCAACCCCGGCAACTCCGGCGGCGCGCTGATCAACATGAACGGCGAGATCATCGGCATCAACTCCGCCATGTACTCGCCGAGCGCCGCCAGTGGTTCGAGCGCCGGCAGCGTCGGCCTCGGCTTCGCCATCCCCATCAACACCGTCAAGGCCGACCTGGACACCCTCCGCGCCGGCTCGTGAGCGCGTGCGACGCTGGCTCCATGAACACCACCGGTGACCGCATCCTGATCGTCGACGACGAGCCCGCCGTCCGCGAGGCGCTCCGGCGCAGCCTCGCCTTCGAGGGGTACGGGACCGAGGTCGCCGTGGACGGCGCCGACGCGCTGGCGAAGATGGACGCGTACGGGCCCGACCTGGTCGTCCTCGACATCCAGATGCCCCGCGTGGACGGCCTGACCGCCGCCCGCCGCGTCCGGGCCGCCGGCTCCACCGTGCCCATCCTGATGCTCACCGCCCGCGACACGGTCGGCGACCGCGTGACCGGCCTGGACGCGGGCGCGGACGACTACCTGGTGAAGCCGTTCGAGCTGGACGAGCTGTTCGCCCGCATCCGGGCGCTGCTGCGGCGCAGCTCGTACGCCCGGACCGTGGGCGAGCAGCCGGAGGCCGAGGTGCTGGGCTTCGCGGACCTGCGGATGGACCTGTCGACGCGCGAGGTGACGCGGGGCGGGCGGCGCGTGGAGCTGACCCGTACGGAATTCACGCTCCTGGAGATGTTCCTGTCGCATCCGCGGCAGGTGCTGACCCGGGAGCAGATCCTCAAGTCGGTGTGGGGCTTCGACTTCGAGCCCAGCTCCAACTCCCTGGACGTGTACGTGATGTACCTGCGGCGCAAGACGGAGGCGGCGGGCGAACCGCGGCTGGTGCACACCGTGCGGGGCGTGGGCTACGTGCTGCGCGGAGGCTCCGAATGACCGGTCCCGCCGACCCCACCCATCGCACGCGTCCCACCGGGCCCCTCCGGCGCTTGAGCGCGCTGCCGCTGCGCTCCCGGCTGGCCCTGCTGACGGCGGTGGCGGTGGCGGTGGCGGTGGCCGCGGTGTCGGCGGCGGCCTGGTTCGCCACCCGGACGCAGCTGCTGAACGAGTTCGACTCCTCGCTGAGCAGCACCAAGGTGCAGGACGCGTACGTCGACTCGCTGCTCGCCTCGTGCGCGTCGGGGGGCCGGGCGGCGGTACCGCCGGTGCCGGGCACGTACACCGTCCAGATCATCACGGCCGGTGGCAACACCTGTACCGCGCCCGGGGCCTCGCCGATCCCCGCCACGGCGGACGACCTCGCGGTGGCGCGCGGCCAGGCGGCCGACACACTGCACACGTCCCGGGCCGACAATGGTGCCGAGATGCGCGTCCACACCTATCCGCAAGAGGGACGTGGGCCGGTCGCGGTCTCCGTGGCCCGGCCGCTCACCGAGATCGAGAACTCGATGTCCACCCTGTTCTGGGTGCTGCTCGTGGTCTCCGGCATCGGGGTGGTCGGCGCGGGCGCGGCCGGGCTGTGGGTGGCGCGGACCGGTCTGAAGCCCGTCGACCGGCTGACCGGGGCGGTGGAGCACGTGGCCCGTACCGAGGACCTGACCGTCCGTATCCCGGTCGAGGGGGAGGACGAGATCGCCCGGCTGTCGCGGTCGTTCAACGCGATGACGGCCGCCCTGGCCTCGTCGCGGGACCGGCAGGCGCAGCTGATCGCCGACGCCGGGCACGAGCTGCGCACGCCGCTGACCTCACTGCGTACCAACATCGAGCTGCTGGCGCGCAGCGAGGAGACCGGCCGGGCGATCCCGCCCGACGACCGGCGGGCGCTGATGGCGTCCGTCACGGCGCAGATGACGGAGCTGGCCGCGCTGATCGGTGACCTCCAGGAGCTGTCCCGGCCGGACGCGGCGGGCCCCGGCCGCCTGGAGGTGGTCGCGCTCCACGACATCCTGGACACGGCGCTCCAGCGCGCCCGGCTGCGCGGGCCCGAGCTGACGATCACCGCCGAGGACATCCGGCCCTGGTACGTACGGGCGGAGGCGGCGGGGCTCGAGCGCGCCCTGGTGAACGTCCTCGACAACGCGGTGAAGTTCTCGCCGCCCGGCGGGACGGTCGACGTCACGCTGGTCGACGGCGAGCTGACGGTACGGGACCACGGCCCGGGCATCGCGGCCGACGAGCTGCCGCACGTCTTCGAACGGTTCTGGCGCTCGCCCTCGGCGCGCAGCCTGCCCGGCTCGGGGCTCGGCCTGTCGATCGTGGCGCGTACGGTGCGGCAGGCGGGCGGCGAGGTCACGCTCACGGCGGCGGAGGGCGGCGGCACGCGCGCGGTGATCCGCCTTCCGGGCGCGCCCACGCCCCCGCCGGGCTCGCCCCCGGCCCCGCCCTCGGCCCCCGTTGCGGCGGATCAGTGACTCCACGAGCCCGGCGCGGGAGCGGGGCGGCGGAACCTTTCACCGGTCCGCCGCCCCGCTCCCGTATCAGCTCACGTATCAGCGCTTACTTGATGACCGTGATCCGGTCGGCCGCCGGGGGCGCGATCGGGGCGGACGGCGAGGAGTTCGCCGCCAGGTAGGCGTTGAAGATGTCCAGGTCGGACGCGCCCACCAGCTTGTTCTTGCCCTGCGCGAGAGCCGGGAAGCCGTCGCCGCCGCCCGCGAGGAACTCGTTCATCGCGACGCGGTAGGTCTTCGCCGGGTCGATGGGCTCGCCGTTCAGCTTCACCGAGCCGGTCACGACCCGGGCCGCGCCCGTCTTGGTCATGTCGAGCGTGTAGGTGAAGCCCTTCGAGACCTGGAGGATCTTCGGCGAGGCCTCGTTCGCGCCGCTGACCTGCTGCTGGAGGCCGGTGATCAGCTGCGCGCCGGTCAGGTCCACCACGTTCAGCATGTTGGTGAACGGCTGCACGGTGAACGCCTCGCCGTAGGTCACCACACCGTCGCCCTCGTTGCCCGACGCCTTGTAGTCGAGGTCGGAGCGGATACCGCCCGGGTTCATCAGCGCCAGCTGCGCCCCGCCCTTGTCGGCCGGGGACAGGCCCGCGAGCTGCGCGTCGGCGATCAGGTCGCCCAGCGGCTTCTCGTACTCCGTGGAGCCGCGGCCGTCGATGTCGGCGGAGATGTAGCCCTGCGGCCTGTTGGCGATCGGCGCGGCGGCGGCGTTCCACCGGTCGATCAGGTCGGTCATGTCCCGGGCCTTGGCCACGTCCCGCGTCACCACGCGGTTCGCCGAGTCGACCGCCGTGCGGACGATGTCCTTGGTCCGGCGGTCGTACGTCAGGGTGGTGTCCGTGTAGAGCTTTCCGTACGAGGACGCCGAGGTGACCATGCGCGGCTTGCCGGACGGGTCCGGGATCGTGCACACGTACGCCTGGTGGGTGTGGCCGGTGACCAGCGCGTCCACCTGCGGGTTCAGCTTCTTCGCGATGTCGACGACCGGGCCGGAGATCCCGTCGCCGGCGCCCGGGCTGTCGCAGTCGTAGTTGTACGAGGCGGAGGCGGGGGCACCGCCCTCGTGGACCAGGGCGACGATCGACTTGACGCCCTTGCGCTCCAGCACCTTGGTGTACTTGTCGATCGTCTCGACCTCGTCACCGAACTTCAGGCCCTTGACGCCCTCGGCGGTGACGATGTTCGGCGTACCCTCCAGGGTCACACCGATGAAACCGATCTTGACGCCCTTCTTCTCCCAGATGAAGTAGGGGTCGAGGACCGGCTTGCCGGTCTTTTCGTCGGTGACGTTGGCCGCGAGGTAGGGGAAGGCGGCGCCGGGGAAGGTCTTGCCCTCCTCGTAGCAGCCGCCGGTGGGGTGGCAGCCGCCGTTCTGCATACGGGCCAGCTCCCTGGCCCCCTCGTCGAACTCGTGGTTTCCCACGGAGGACACGTCCAGCTTCAGCTTGTTCAGCGCCTCGATGGTCGGCTCGTCGTGGAAGAGGCCCGACATCAGCGGCGAGGCGCCGATCATGTCACCGGCGGCGGCGGTGACGGAGTACGGGTTGCCCTGGCGCGCGGTGCGCAGGTGCGTGGCGAGGTACTCGACGCCGCCCGCCTTGATCTTCTCGGTCGTCCCGTCCGCGTGCGCGTGGATGACCTCCCCGGACGACCCGGCCGGCGGCTCCAGATTGCCGTGCAGGTCATTGAAGGAGAGCAGCTGTACGTCGACGGTACGGCCCGGGTGACCCGCCGGCTCGCCCCGGTCGTCGGCGCCGGCCGGCAGAGCGGCGACCATGGCGCCGGCGGTGGCGAGCCCGGCGGCGGTGGCGAGTATTCGCCGCACTGCGCGGTCGGTGTTCGGTGTCGCTGACATCTGTCCCCTCGTGACGTTCAACAAGGCGTGTATGACCCAGCGCAGCCTAGGGTCAACGCGCGTAGCGCAACAGGGGGTGGAGGGTTACGAGCTGGTTGCCTTCCGCCGTCATGTCGCCGCCGTAGGCTCATACGCATGACGACTGACGCCCCCGTACCGGCCGTTGAGCCCGGCCGACGTATCGACACCCTCGACGAGCTCACCCCTGAGCAGGCACAGGACGTCCTCGACCTCATCGCCGACGCCGCCCGCGCCGACGGGATGCAGGCCGTCTCCGAACAGGGGCGGCTCCAACTGCGCGGCGGGCGGCGCGAAGGGGTGTCGCACCTGCTGCTCACCGTCCGTGGCGAGCTCGTCGGCTACGCCCAGCTGGAGGACACCGACCCGGTCGAGGCCCCGGCGGCCGAGCTGGTCGTGCACCCCGCGCACCGGGGCCGGGGTCATGGGCGGGCGCTCGGCTCCGCGCTGCTGGCCGCGACCGGCAAGCGGCTGCGGGTGTGGGCGCACGGCGGCAAGTCGGCCGCCCGCCACCTGTCCCAGGTCCTCGGGCTGACCCTGTTCCGCGAGCTGCGGCAGATGCGGCGGCCGCTCACCCCGCTGGACATCGCGGAGCCGGTCCTGCCGCCCGGCATCACGGTCCGTACGTTCGTGCCCGGCCAGGACGACGCCGCCTGGCTCGCCGTCAACGCCGCCGCGTTCGCGCACCACCCCGAGCAGGGCGCGCTGACCCAGCGGGACCTGGACGACCGCAAGGCCGAGCCGTGGTTCGACCCGAAGGGCTTCTTCCTCGCCGTACGGGAGTCGGACGGGCGGCTGGTCGGCTTCCACTGGACGAAGGTGCACGCCGAGGAGCGGCTGGGCGAGGTCTACGTGGTGGGCGTCAGCCCCGAGGCGCAGGGCAGCGGACTCGGCAAGGCGCTGACGGCGATCGGGCTGCGGCACCTGGCGGCGCAGGGGCTGCCGACGGCGATGCTGTACGTGGACGCCGACAACACGGCGGCGGTGCGGGTGTACGAGGGGATGGGCTTCGTGACGCATGAGGTGGACCTGATGTACCGCTCGGAGACGTGAGCCGTCACCGCTGAGGAGGGCGGGGTGTCGATCGTTCCGGGTTGACACCTCGCCCTCTCTTGCACCACCCTTTCACTACTTGATTAGTGAAAGGGTGGTGCAGGGACGTGGTCGCGTACCGCATCGACCGGCGCAGCGGTGTCGCCACCTACCTCCAGATCGTCCAGCAGACCAAACAGGCCCTCCGGCTCGGCCTGTTGGAACCCGGCGACAAGCTGCCCACCGCGCGTGAGGTCGTCGAAGCCACCGCCATCAACCCGAACACCGTGCTCAAGGCCTACCGCGAACTGGAACGCGAGGGCCTCGTCGAGGCCCGCCGGGGCCTAGGCACCTTCGTACGGAAGACCCTGGGCAGCGCCCCCGCCGACTCACCCCTGCGCGGCGAACTCGCCGACTGGGCCGCCCGCGCCCGCGCGGCCGGGCTGGAGCGGGACGACGTGACGGCGCTCTTCACCTCCGTACTCGAACAGCTCTACGAGGGGGACGACTCATGACCAGCGCGCTGGAGGCCCGGGGCCTCACCAAGCAGTACGGCCGGCGGGCCGCCGCGCTACGGGACTGCGCCTTCCGGCTGCCCACCGGCCGCATCTGCGCGCTCGTCGGCCCCAACGGCGCCGGCAAGTCCACGCTCCTCGCGCTCGCCGCCGGGCTGCTGCGGCCGACCGGCGGCACGGTACGGGTGCTCGGCACCGACCCGGCGTCCGCGCGCGAGAAGGTGGCGTACGTCGCGCAGGACAAGCCGCTGTACCCGCAGCTCACCGTCGCCGAGACCCTCCGCATGGGCCGCGAGCTCAACCCCGGCCGCTGGGACGCCGACACGGCGGACCGCATCGTCGCGGCCGGGAAGCTCGACCCGTCGGCCCGCGTCCGCACCCTCTCGGGCGGCCAGCGCACCCGCGTCGCGCTCGCCCTCGCCCTCGGCAAGCGCCCCGAACTCCTCCTGCTGGACGAGCCGATGGCCGACCTCGATCCCCTCGCCCGCCACCAGCTCATGGGCACGCTCATGGCGGACGCGGCCGAGCGCGGCACGAGTGTCGTGATGTCGTCGCACATCCTCGGCGAACTGGAGGGCGCCTGCGACTTCCTGCTGCTCGTCGACGGCGGCCGGGTCCGCCTCGGCGGCGCCATCGACGACATCCTCGGCGCCCACACCCTGCTCACCGGCCCGGTCGCGGACCTGGCCCCGCACACCGTCGTGGAGTCCCGCGTCACGGGCCGCCAGCTCACGGCGCTCGTCCGCCACGACGGCCCGGTCGACCCGACGTCCTGGCACACCACGGAACCGTCCCTGGAGGAACTCGTGCTCGCCCATCTCCGCTCCCCCGAGGCCCCGGCCCTCCTGACGCCGAGCGCCGACAGGACGGTGGGGGCGTGAGCCTCTTCACTCCGACCGGCTCCCGCTGGGTGGTGGCGCGCCAGCACCGGTATGCGCTGTGGGCGGTGGTGGGCCTGGTGGTTGCCGCGGCGGCGGTGATGATCTCCTCCCGCGTGTGGGCGGACAGCGCGGTAGAGGCGCTGCGAGCCGTGGACTGCACGGTCAGCAGCACGGAGCAGCGCTGTTTCCAGCCGGCCCGCGACTACACGGACGCCATCTGGGCCGCCCGGCACCTCATCGAGTACGCCGCGCTGGGCATGATGGCGCTGCCTGCCATCGTCGGGGCGTTCGTGGCCGGGCCTCTGATCGCCCGGGAGATGGAGGCGGGAACGTACAAGCTGGCCTGGACGCAGTCCGTCAGCCCCGCCCGCTGGCTGGCGGCCAAGCTCACCGTGCCGGTGGGCGTCGTCATCATGGGTACGGCGCTGCTGACGCTGATCTTCTCCTGGTCGTGGTCGACCGGGCCCGCCCAGGACTTCCCCACGTACTGGTACGAACCGACGATGTACGCCTCGATCGGTACCGTGCCGACGGCCTACGCGGTGATGGGCCTCGCCCTGGGCGCGCTTGTCGGGCTGCTCGTACGCCGGACCGTCACCGCGATGAGCGCCACCGCGCTGATCATCGGCGGGGTCCTTCTCGCCATGTCACAGGTACGCGTGCACCTGTGGCCGATCAGCCACATGACCAGCCTCGGGGAGCCGCCGACCGCCCCGCCCTCCCGGACATGGCGGATCGAGGAGGGCGCGCTGACCCCGTCCGGTGAGCGCATGAGCCTGAGCGACTGCTTCGCCATCCCACCGGCCCAGCAACCCGCGCTGTGCAAGGCCCCGCGCGGGGACGTGACCCACTACCTCGACCACCACCCCAGCTCACATTTCTGGCCCATCCAGCTCGTGGAGAGCGGCATCGTCCTCGTCCTCGCCGCCGCCGCGACATACGCCGCGTTCCGCGTCCTGCGCCGCAGCCACGCGTAACGCAGACGGCGGGGGCGGACGGCCAGGACGGGGGTCCGGCCGTCCGCCCCCAGCACGTCACATCGTCGTTACCGACCATTCAGACACGCTTGCGAAGCTCACTCAATGAAGCCCGCCGTGTCAGCGGCCCCCTCCGACGCGCTTGACCAGCCCATCGCGCGGAAGAATGGTGCCATGAGCCAGCAGCCCGCCGAGGTCCAGGTCCAGCCCGCCCAGCCGTCCGTCGGTTCCATCGCCGCGCACCGGCCGCACACCGTGGCGCCCGCGCCCGTATCGAACCTGGCGCCCGACCTCGACTCCGACCTCGACGCGTACGAGGACGACGGGACCGAACTGCCCCAGGGCCGGTTCCTCGACCGGGAGCGCAGCTGGCTCGCGTTCAACGAACGGGTCCTGGAGCTCGCCGAGGACCCCGCGACACCGCTCCTCGAACGAGCGAACTTCCTCGCGATCTTCGCCTCGAACCTGGACGAGTTCTTCATGGTCCGGGTGGCCGGCCTCAAGCGCCGTATCGCCACCGGCGTGGCCACCCGGTCCGCGTCCGGGCTCCAGCCGCGCGAGGTGCTGGACCTGATCTGGACCCGGTCGCGCGAGCTCATGGCCCGGCACGCCGCCTGCTTCCAGCAGGACATCGCGCCCGCCCTGGCCGACGAGGGCATCCACCTCATCCGCTGGCCGGAGCTGACCGAGAAGGAGCAGGCCCGGCTGTTCACGCTGTTCCGCCAGCAGATCTTCCCGGTCCTCACCCCCCTCGCCGTGGACCCCGCGCACCCCTTCCCGTACATCTCCGGCCTCTCCCTCAACCTGGCCGTCGTCGTCCGCAACCCCGTCAGCGGCCACCGGCACTTCGCACGCGTGAAGGTCCCGCCGCTGCTCTCCCGGTTCCTCGAAGCGTCGCCGCAGCGCTACGTCCCGCTGGAGGACGTCATCGCCGCGCACCTGGAGGAGCTGTTCCCGGGCATGGAGGTGCTGGCGCACCACATGTTCCGGGTGACCCGCAACGAGGACCTGGAGGTCGAGGAGGACGACGCCGAGAACCTCCTCCAGGCCCTGGAGAAGGAGCTCATGCGGCGCCGCTTCGGGCCGCCGGTACGCCTGGAGGTCGAGGAGTCGATAGACCCCTACGTCCTCGATCTCCTCGTCCGCGAGCTCAAGGTCTCCGACGCCGAGGTCTACCCGCTGCCCGGGCCGCTGGACCTGACCGGCCTGTTCGGGATCTCCGCGCTCGACCGGCCGGAGCTGAAGTACCCCAAGTTCGTGGCGGGCACCCACCGCGACCTCGCCGAGGTCGAGTCCGCCTCCGCGCCCGACATCTTCGCCGCCCTGCGCGAGCGGGACGTCCTCCTGCACCACCCGTACGACTCCTTCTCCACCTCCGTCCAGGCCTTCCTGGAGCAGGCGGCCGGCGACCCCGACGTCCTGGCCATCAAGCAGACCCTGTACCGGACGTCGGGCGACTCGCCCATAGTGGACGCCCTCATCGACGCGGCCGAGTCCGGCAAGCAGGTCCTCGTCCTGGTCGAGATCAAGGCCCGCTTCGACGAGCAGGCCAACATCAAGTGGGCGCGCAAGCTGGAGGAGGCCGGCTGCCATGTGGTGTACGGACTGGTCGGCCTGAAGACCCACTGCAAGCTGTCGCTGGTCGTCCGGCAGGAGGGCGACACCCTGCGCCGCTACAGCCACGTCGGCACCGGCAACTACCACCCCAAGACCGCCCGCCTGTACGAGGACCTCGGCCTGCTGACCGCCGACCCCCAGGTCGGCGCGGACCTGTCCGACCTGTTCAACCGCCTGTCGGGCTACTCGCGCCGCGAGACCTACCGCCGCCTTCTCGTCGCGCCCAAGTCGCTGCGGGACGGCCTGATCTCCCGGATCAACAAGGAGGTCGTCCACCACCGGGCCGGGCGCCCCGCCTACGTCCGCATCAAGGTCAACTCGATGGTCGACGAGGCCGTCATCGACGCCTGCTACCGCGCCTCGCAGGCGGGCGTGCCGGTGGACGTCTGGGTACGCGGCATCTGCGCCGTACGGCCGGGCGTTGCGGGCCTGTCGGAGAACATCCGCGTCCGGTCGGTCCTCGGACGGTTCCTGGAACACTCGCGGATCTTCGCGTTCGGGAACGGCGGCGAGCCCGAAGTGTGGTTCGGCAGCGCCGACATGATGCACCGTAACCTCGACCGCCGCATCGAGGCTCTGGTACGGGTCTCCGACCCCGCCCACCGCGCGGCCCTCACCCGGCTGCTGGAGACCGGCATGGCCGACACCACCTCCTCCTGGCACCTCGGCCCGGACGGTGACTGGACCCGGCACGCCACGGACCAGGACGGCCAGCCACTGCGGCACGTCCAGGAGATGCTGATCGACGCGCGGAGGCGCCGACGTGCACAACCCTGACCACATCCCGGCCGGCGACGTCCTGTCGCCCTACCTCCACGCACGGGCCGCGGACTTCCTGCGCAGCCTGCGCCTCCATACCGAGTGCGGCGCGGACACGGCGGGCGCCGAGGAGGCCGCCCGGGCGCTGCGCGCCGCCGCCCGCCGCATCAGCGGGACGCTGCACACCTTCCGGCCGCTGCTCGACGGCGCGTGGGCGGACCAGTTGCGTACGGAACTGGCGTGGCTGTCGGGCACGCTGGCGGCCGAGCACGCCTGTACGTCACGGCTCGTGCGGCTGGTGGACGCGCTGGCGCGGCTGTCGGGCGGCACGGCCGCCGTCCCGGCACCCAGGTCCGGCCGCTCGGGCGGCTCCGGCGGCTCGGGGGAGGCCCTGTCGGTGGGCGCGGCGCGGGCGGGGGCGCTGCTGGAGCGGCAGCTGACCCTGGCCCGGACCCGGGCGCACTCCGCGTCGCTCCAGGCGCTGGGCTCGTCGCGGTTCCACGCGGTGGCCGACGCGGTGGCACTGCTCGCCTCGGAGGTGCCGCTGGGGCCCGCCGCGGCCGCGCCGGCCGCCGAGGTGCTCGGCCCGCCCGCGGAGGTGGTCGAGCGCCGGCTGCTGGACGCGGTGGGCGTACTGCCGATGGCCCCGGCGGTGGGCGGTGAGCAGCAGGACGGGCCCTGGCACCAGGTGCGGCAACTGCTGCGGCTGCACCGGTACGCGGGCGAGGTGCGGGGCGCGGCGCCCGTGCTGTACGAGGCGGGCCGGGCGCTGGACCGGCACCGGGACGCCGCCGAGGCGGCCGCCGCCGCCGCGACCGCCGCGCGCACGCCGCGCATCGCCCCCGCGACGGCCTACGCGCTGGGGGTGCTGCACGCGGACCAGCGGCACGAGGTGGAGGCGGCGCGGCACGCCTTCCGGCGGGCCTGGCAGCGGACGGCGGTGACCGCGCGGTGAGCGTGGTCCCGGCGGCGGGCTGCGTGCTGTGGCGGCGCGCCCCGGACCTGGAGCTGTGCCTGGTCCACCGCCCGAAGTACGACGACTGGTCGTTCCCGAAGGGCAAGGCCGAGCCGGGCGAGGACCTCCTGGCCACCGCCCTGCGCGAGGTCCACGAGGAGACGGGCCACCACTGCCGCCCGGGCCCCCGCCTCCCCACGGTGCGCTACGCCCTCGCGGACGGGCGCGTGAAGGAGGTCACCTACTGGGCGGCGCAGGCCACGGACGGCAGGTTCACGCCGACCAAGGAGGTGGACCGCATCCTGTGGCTTCCCCCGCAGGATGCGGCCGCCCACCTCGCCCACCCCGAGGACCGCCGCCTCATCCCCGCGCTCCTGGCGGCGATCGGCGCACCGGGGTGGCCGGGCGAGGATCAACCGGGATGACCCGGCCGGGGCAAGGACACGGTCGGCAGCATGCTGCTCGCCGTGCGACGAGCCCGCCCCCCCACCGCCAACGGCGCGCCACCCCACGCAAGACCCGCCCCCGACCCACCCACCCGCACAAGCGCCCGGGCGGAAACCCCAGCCCACCCGCAAGGCACCCGCACCGCCAACGGCGCGCCACCCCCAGCCCCGCGTCCACCCCCACCGGCTCAGGCCCGCGGCCACCCGCGCGAGTGGCGCCGTTGCACGGGCCGGGCCGCGAACGTACCGGCGCACCACCCACCCCGCGCTCCGGCCCCCGCGCCCGCCAGGCCGCCCCCTGCGCCCCCACGGCGCCTCGCCGGGAAACAACCCACCGCGGCGCCCCGCACCACGTGCCCCGCCCGCATGGCCGCACCACGGCTTCCGACACGGTTCACTTGCCGTTCACCCTCCCCCGTCAGCCACGTCACCTGTTCTGCCTAATTTCGGCCTTACCCGGTGAGCGGCTCCATCGCCGCGCCACCTACCACCCCGACACACGCCGCCGTACAAAAGAGCCGTACAGACGAGACGCGCCCGGCGGCAACTGGAAGGAACACCCGAAAGTGAAGCTTCAGCGCAAGAACGGGCTTCGCGCCACCGCGCTCGGCGCCCTCGCCGTCTCCGGCGCCCTGGTCCTCACGGCGTGTGGTTCGGACGACAACACCGGCACGGCCGGCGGTGGCAAGAAGACCGGCGCCGCGTCGAACATCAAGTGCGACGGTGCCAAGGGCCAGCTCCTGGCCTCCGGCTCCAGCGCGCAGAAGAACGCCATGGACCTGTGGGTCAAGAACTACATGGCCGCCTGCCCGGGCGTGGAGATCAACTACAAGTCCTCCTCCTCCGGCGAGGGCATCATCGCCTTCAACCAGGGCACCGTCGGCTTCGCCGGCTCCGACTCCGCGCTCAAGCCGGACGAGGTCGCCGCCTCCAAGAAGATCTGCAAGAGCGGCCAGGGCATCAACCTCCCCATGGTCGGCGGCCCCATCGCGATCGGCTACAACCTGCCCGGCGTGAAGGACCTCGTCCTCGACGCCCCGACGATCGCCAAGATCTTCAACGACAAGATCAAGACCTGGAACGACCCGGCGATCGCCAAGCTCAACCCGGACGCCAAGCTCCCGAGCACCCCCATCCAGGCCTTCCACCGCTCGGACGACTCCGGCACCACCCAGAACCTCGGCAAGTACCTCGGCAAGGCCGCCAAGGCCGACTGGCCGCACGATGACGAGAAGAAGTGGCCGGCCCCCGGTGGCCAGGCCGCCCCCGGCTCCTCCGGCGTCGCCGCCCAGGTGAAGCAGGCCGAGGGCGCCATCGGCTACTTCGAGCTGAGCTACGCCACCTCGCAGAACATCCCGACCGTCCAGATCGACACCGGCGCCTCCGCCCCGGTCGCGGCCACCTCGGAGAACGCCTCCAAGGCCATCGCCGCCGCCAAGGTCAAGGGCACCGGCAAGGACCTGGCCCTGGAGCTGGACTACACCACCAAGGCGGAGGGCGCGTACCCCATCGTCCTGGTCACGTACGAGATCGTCTGCGACAGCGGCAACAAGGCCGAGACCCTCGGCACGGTCAAGTCCTTCCTGACCTACACCGCCTCCGAGGAGGGCCAGAAGGTCCTGTCCGAGGCGGGCTACGCCCCGATCCCGGCCGAGATCAACGCCAAGGTCCGCGAGACCGTCAGCGGCCTCTCCTAAGCAGGAACCCCGGCCGGCCCGGCCCGCACACCGCCGGGCCGGCCCCCTCCCCGTCCCACCCCATCCGGTGCACCGCCGCCAGGGGATCCGTACCGCGGACCCCCCACACAGACCGGAAAGACCATGGCTATAACGACTGACAACAACGCACCGGCCCCGCCGGTCGCCGAGAGGGCGAGCACATCCACGGGCCGCGCGGGCGACAAGATCTTCCTCGGCCTGTCCCGCGGCTCCGGCATCCTGCTCCTGGTGATCATGGCGTCGATCGCCGTGTTCCTCACCTACCGGGCCTCCCTCGCGCTCTCGCAGAACGAAGGCAACTTCCTCACCACCTTCGACTGGAACCCGGCCGGTGACCCGCCCGTCTTCGGCATCGCGGTGCTGCTGTTCGGCACGATCGTCAGCTCGGTCATCGCGATGGTGATCGCCGTCCCGATCGCCGTCGGCATCGCGCTGTTCATCTCCCACTACGCGCCCCGCAGGCTGGCCGCGCCCCTCGCGTACGTCGTCGACCTCCTGGCCGCGGTGCCGTCGATCATCTACGGCATCTGGGGCGCCCTGTTCCTCGTCCCGTACCTGGAGGGCCTGAACCTCTGGCTGGACCAGTTCCTGGGCTGGACGTACATCTTCGAGAAGACGCAGGTGGGCGTGGCCCGCTCCCTGTTCACCGTGGGCATCCTGCTGGCGATCATGATCCTGCCGATCGTGACCAGCGTCAGCCGTGAGGTCTTCCTCCAGGTGCCGCGGATGAACGAGGAAGCCGCCCTCGCCCTGGGCGCGACCCGCTGGGAGGTCATCCGCCTCTCCGTCCTGCCCTTCGGCCGCTCCGGCGTCATCTCCGCCTCGATGCTCGGCCTCGGCCGCGCGCTCGGCGAGACGATGGCCGTCGCGACCGTCCTCTCCCCGAGCTTCGTGATCTCACTGCACCTGCTGGACCCGGGCGGCGGCACGTTCGCCCAGAACATCGCCGCGAAGTTCGACGAGGCCACCGAGCTCGGCCGCGACGCCCTGATCGCCTCCGGCCTGGTCCTCTTCGTCCTCACCCTGCTGGTCAACGGCGCGGCCCGCCTGATCATCGCGCGCCGCAAGGAGTACTCGGGGGCGAACGCCTGATGAGCAACGCAATCCAGGACGCGGCCCCCACCCAGGCCCCGCCGCGCCGCGACAGCCTCAGCCACCGCCGCATGCCGCGCTGGGCGCCGGCCGGCTTCGCCGCCGTGTCCATCGCCCTCGGCGTCGGCATCGGCACGGCCACCGGCCTCGAAAGCCGCATCCAGTGGGGCCTGATCGCGGCCGCGTTCTTCGTCGTCATCTCGTACGCCGCGACCTCGGCCGTCGAGAACCGGCGCCAGGCCAAGGACCGCCTCGCCACCAGCGTCGTGTGGGTGTGCTTCGTCCTCGCCGTCGTCCCCCTCCTCTCCCTGGTCTGGGTGACGGTCAGCCGAGGCATCAAGGTCCTCGACGGCTACTTCCTCACCCACTCCATGGCGGGTGTGCCGGGCTTCGAGCCGGGCGGCGGCGTCTACCACGCGCTGATCGGCACGCTGGAGCAGGTCGGCCTCGCCACCCTCGTCTCCGCGCCGATCGGCCTGCTGACGGCCGTCTACCTCGTCGAGTACGGCAAGGGGTCGCTGGCCAAGGCCGTGACCTTCTTCGTCGACGTCATGACGGGCATCCCCTCGATCGTCGCCGGTCTGTTCATCCTGTCGATCATGCTGATCGCGGGTCTGGCGCCGTCCGGCCTGATGGGCGCGCTGGCGCTGGCGATCCTGATGATCCCGGTCGTGGTCCGATCCACCGAGGAGATGCTCAAGCTCGTCCCCAACGAGCTGCGCGAGGCCGCCCTCGCCCTCGGCGTACCGAAGTGGCGCGTCATCCTGAAGGTGGTCATCCCGACCGCGGTCGGTGGCATCACGACCGGTGTGATGCTGGCGATCGCCCGCATCGCCGGTGAGACCGCCCCCATCATGCTGCTGGTCTTCGGCAGCCAGCTGATCAACACCAACCCCTTCGAGGGTGCTCAGTCCTCGCTCCCCTTCTACATCTGGGAGCAGTACAGGGTCGGCAATGAGGCGTCGTACGACCGCGCCTGGGCCGCCGCCCTCGTCCTGATCGCCTTCGTCATGATCCTCAACCTGGTGGCCCGCGGCATCGCCCGCTGGAAGGCCCCGAAGACCGGCCGCTAAGGCCTCCTGGAAGTGATTGAGAAATGGCCAAGCGAATCGACGTCAGCGGCCTCACCGCCTACTACGGCTCCCACAAGGCGATCGACGACATCTCCATGACCGTCGAGCCCCGCTCCGTGACGGCCTTCATCGGCCCGTCCGGCTGCGGCAAGTCCACCTTCCTGCGCACCCTGAACCGCATGCACGAGGTCACCCCCGGGGGCCGCGTCGAGGGCAAGGTGATGCTGGACGACGAGAACCTGTACGGCAAGGACGTCGACCCCGTCGCCGTACGCCGTACGGTGGGCATGGTCTTCCAGCGCCCGAACCCCTTCCCGACGATGTCGATCTTCGACAACGTGGCGGCGGGGCTGCGCCTGAACGGCAACTACAAGAAGAGCGAGCTCGCCGAGGTCGTGGAGCGCTCCCTCAAGGGCGCGAACCTCTGGAACGAGGTCAAGGACCGCCTCAACAAGCCCGGCTCGGGCCTCTCCGGCGGCCAGCAGCAGCGCCTGTGCATCGCCCGCGCCATCGCGGTGGAGCCGGACGTCCTGCTGATGGACGAGCCGTGCTCGGCGCTCGACCCGATCTCCACGCTCGCCATCGAGGACCTGATCAGCGAGCTGAAGGAACGGTTCACGATCGTCATCGTGACCCACAACATGCAGCAGGCCGCCCGCGTCTCGGACCGCACCGCCTTCTTCAACCTGGCGGCGGTGGGCCAGCCCGGCAAGCTGGTCGAGATCGACGAGACGGAGCGCATCTTCTCCAACCCGTCGGTCCAGGCGACCGAGGACTACATCTCGGGCCGCTTCGGCTGAGACACCATGCGGCTCCGCCGCGTGGCCCCCGGAACTCCTTGCGGTGCTGCATGGCGGTGCCACCGCAAGGCAAGGGCCCGCCCCCATCTCCCAGGGGGCGGGCCCATCCGTTCTCTTCGGCCCCTGGGGGCTCCCCTGGACGGAGTCCTTGGGGGAGTTTGAGGGGCGGGGGTCTGGGGGCAGAGCCCCCAGTTCGGGAAGGGGCGGGGTGGGGAAAGGCCCCCGCCAGGGACCTCTCACCCGAAGAACAGCCGCACCACGAAGTAGCTCGCCGCCGCGACCGCCGCCGCCGCCGGCATCGTGATACCGCATCCCCCGGGGGATAACCCCCGGACCCCCAGCAGCACACACCCGCGCACGCCCAGCGTCACCCGAAGAACAGCCGCACCACGAAGTAGCTCGCCGCCGCGACCGCCGCCGCCGCCGGCATGGTGATGAACCATCCCAGGATGATGTTCTTCGCCACGCCCCACCGCACCGCGTTGACCCGCTTCGTCGCGCCGACGCCCATGATCGCCGACGTGATGACGTGCGTCGTCGAGATCGGCGCGTGGAACAGGAACGCCGAGCCGAACATGATCGACGCCCCCGTCGTCTCCGCCGCGAACCCCTGCGGCGGGTCCAGCTCGATGATCTTGCGGCCCAGCGTACGCATGATGCGCCAGCCACCCGCGTACGTACCCAGCGACAGCATCACCGCGCAGGCGACCTTCACCCACACCGGGATCGGGTCACCGGCCTGCTCCACGTCCGCGATGACCAGCGCCATCACGACGATGCCCATCGTCTTCTGGGCGTCCTGGAGACCATGACCGAGCGCCATGCCCGCCGCCGACACCGTCTGCGCGATACGGAAGCCGCGCTTGGCCTTGTGCGGGTTGGCCTTGCGGAAGACCCACATGATCACGCACATCACCAGGTAGCCGACCACCAGGCCGACCACCGGTGACACGAACATCGGGATGACGATCTTGTCGAGGACGCCCGACCAGATGACCTCGGTCCCGCCCGCCAGCGCCGCGCCGACCATGCCGCCGAAGAGCGCGTGCGAGGACGACGACGGAAGGCCGAAGTACCAGGTGACCAGGTTCCAGACGATCGCGCCGACCAGCGCCGCGAACAGGATGCCCATGCCCCGCTGGCCCACGGGCGTCTGGATCAGGCCCTCGCTGACGGTCTTGGCGACGCCGCTGCCGAGGAAGGCACCCGCCAGGTTCATCACGGCGGCCATCGCGAGCGCCGCGCGCGGGGTCAGCGCCCGCGTGGAGACCGACGTGGCGATGGCGTTCGCCGAGTCGTGGAAGCCGTTGGTATAGGTGAAGCCGAGCGCGACGCCAATGGTCACGACCAGCGCGAAGGTGTCCACGAAGCCTCAGGACTCCTTGACCGCGATGGTCTCCACCGTGTTCGCGACGTGCTCGAAGGCGTCGGCCGCCTCCTCCAGCACATCCACGATCTGCTTCAGCTTGAGCACCTCGATGGCGTCGTACTTGCCGTTGAAGAGGTGGGCGAGCAGCTTGCGGTGGATCTGGTCCGCCTGGTTCTCCAGCCGGTTGACCTCGATCCAGTACTCGGTGAGGTTGTCCATCGTACGGAGGTGCGGCATCGCCTCCGCGGTCAGCTCCGCCGCCCGCGCCAGCACCTCGATCTGCTGCTCGACGCCCTTGGGCAGTTCCTCGACGTTGTAGAGGACGACGAGGTCGACGGCCTCCTCCATGAAGTCCATGATGTCGTCGAGGGACGACGCGAGGTTGTAGATGTCCTCGCGGTCGAAGGGCGTGATGAACGAGGAGTTCAGCTGATGGAAGATCGCGTGGGTGGCGTCGTCGCCCGCGTGCTCCGCTGCCCGCATCCGCTCCGCGATCTCGGCCCGGGCGGAGGATTCCGCTCCGAGCAGTTCCATCAGGAGTTTCGAGCCCGTGACGATATTGTCCGCGGAGGCGGAGAACATGTCGTAGAAGCTCGTCTCCCTGGGGGTCAGACGAAAGCGCACGTGGGGTCCTCTAGGTGCATGGGTTTCGGTCAGGCTGATGCTAGGCGCATCATCCGGCCACGGCTAACCGGCGTTCTTCAGTGTCGCCCATGGAGCACGGTGAACAGAACCGGGCCCCGCCACCTTCGGCGAAGGATCGGTACCATATACCCGCGAGGGGTATACACAGCCCTCACTGGACAACGGGAGGACGCGATGACGACCACCGAGGCGGCCGGCCTTCCGGTCACGGAACCCGGCACGGCAGTGACCGACCACGATCGCGGCGTTCACGGGTACCACAAGGAGAAGGACGAGCACCTCAAGCGCCTGCGCCGCATCGAGGGCCAGATCCGGGGCCTGCAGCGGATGGTCGACGAGGACGTCTACTGCATCGACATACTCACTCAGGTCTCCGCGTCCACCAAGGCCCTGCAGTCCTTCGCGCTCCAGCTCCTGGAGGAGCACCTGCGCCACTGCGTCGCCGACGCGGCGGTCAAGGGGGGCGCCGAGATCGACGCGAAGGTCGAGGAGGCGACGAAGGCGATCGCCCGCATGATGCGCACCTGACCGGTGCCCGCCTCACCGGTACCGGCCCGACCGGTGCCCGCCTCACCGATACCGGCCCGACCGGTGCCCGCCTCACCGGTGCCCGCCCGACCGGTGCCCGCGGCGAGGTCAGCGGGGCGCGGCCGGACCGCGCCCCTCGGGTATCACGTTCAGCACCTCGTCGATGAGGTCCGCGCTGAGCCGCTCCCCGTCCGCGGCCGACGCCGCGATCATCAGCTCACCGCACAGCTCGATCTCGGCGAGGGCCACGTGGTCCTGGACTGTCGTCGGAGTGGGCGGGGCCACGCGCATCACCTCTTCCTGCCGGTGTCGGCTTCCTAGCGTAGGGAGCGCGACACGCACCGCGCATGGCACGTCCGGACCATTCTTCTGACCCTCCAGAACCCCCCCCGGGCCGGTCTCAGGCTTTGATCTTCCCGGCGTAGATGTCCTTGCGGGGCGGCAGCTGTACGACGACGGGGGCGCCGAACTCGTACAGCAGCGTCGTCGACGCGACGGCGACCGTACGCCCCTGGTTGGTGAAGCTGAACTGGTGGCGCACCTTGCGCAGCCGCCCCTCACGGTCCAGATACGCGTCGAACGGCACCGCGTCCCTGGCGAACCCTTTCGCCGCCGCCGCCAGCGCCCCGCGCACCTGCGGCGAAGCGGCCCGCGCCGCCAGCCCCAGGTCGCTGACGCCGCGGTAGTGGGTGACCGGCACGCCCGCGAGCTCCTCCTCGCCGACGTACGTCACCTTCCGCGCGCCGCGCAGCAGTTCCGCGGCAGCGGCCGGGTCGGTCGCCCCGCCGGTGACGAGGTTGCCGTCCTCCAGCGTGGTGGTGTCGACGCGGACCCACTTGTCGGCGGGCACACCGGCGCCGCGGTTCTTCATGTAGAGCGCGCCGGGGACGAGGAGTTCGGTGATCGGACGGTGCCCGTCCGCCCCGGAGGGATCCTCCGGCAGGATGACCTTGAGCTGCCCGTGCCGCTTGGCGAAGTCGTAGACGCCCTCGCCCCGGATGGTGACCCGCGTCCCGCCGCTGGCCATTTCCATGGACGTACGCGCCTTGGACGTGCCCGCCCGCGCCAGGACGTCGGACGCCTTACGTACGGCCTCGGCCGGATCCACACCGGGCGAGGCGTCGGCCGCCGCGGAACATCCGGTCACCATCGCGCCCACCACGGCGGCGGCGACCGCGAGCGCGCCGCTCCTGCCCCTGTGCTGCTGCACCACCATCGCCTGCCAACCCCCAACACTGTGCCGCTGGCTGCCCGGGACCCACCCGCCCCGCATAACGACCGCACGGGCGCGCCGTCACGCCGGTACGGTGGGAGCCGTGCATCCGCAAGACCCGACGCCCGCCGTCCCGGACGTCCACGACCTCCGCAACGTCCACGACGTGACGACCGCCGAGCGCGGCTCGTTCTGCGTCGCGCGCTGCGCCTGCGGCTGGGCGGGCCCGGCCAGACGGTCACGGGACCGGGCACGTACGGACGCGGCGGCCCACATCACGGCGCCGCCGCCGGACGGCGACTGAAGAACCGGGGAGGACCACCGGGGCGCCCTACGGACCACCTCACGGAGCGGTGTACGGACCGGCGCCACATGGCCGGCCTGGGGACGGCCTACGCGGCCAGGTCGCTCTCGCCCGAGCCCGCGCCGGGGCCGGAGCCGAGCCGGGGCTCCGGGATGTCCAGCGTCTCGTGCCGCCCGCGCACGGGCGCCTTGCGCGACCGTACGAGCCATCCGATCCGCCCGGACCGGGCCACCGCCGACACCAGCGGCGTGAGGAGCGCGAGGGCGACCGGGGCGAGGAGCAGCGCCGCCGCCGTACCGAGCGCGAATCCCCCGATGACGTCCGTCGGATAGTGCACGCCCATGTAGACGCGGCAGAAGCCCTCGGCGAGAGCCAGGCCGATCGCGGCGAGGCCGAACCGGCGGTTGGCGACGAAGAGTCCGGCGCCGATGGCCATCGCCATGGTGGCGTGGTCACTCACGAACGAGTAGTCCGTCTTGCCGCCCACCAGGACTTCCAGCCCCTGGTGATCGACGAACGGCCGTGGCCTCTCCACGAACCCCCGGATCGGGATGTTGACGAGGAGGGCGATCCCGGCGGCGAGCGGCGCCCACACCAGTCCGGCGACGGCCGCGACCGAGTCATCGACCGACCCGCGCCGGCGCACGCTCCACCAGCACCAGAGCACGACCAGCACCATCGCGAGCATGATCCCGTACTCGCCGACGAATTCCATGACCCGGTCGAACCACGAAGGGGCGTCCTTCGCCAGCCCGTTGATGTCGTAGAGCAGGCCGACATCGGGGTTCGAACCGTCCGATCCGAATCCAGCCATCTGCTGCGGCCCCTTGCCTTGTCACCAGGTCACCGTGGTCATGAGTAGGTTGAGTCCAGGGAACGCCCCGCGGGAGGGGTACGTTCCACTCTCCACGGAACGATCACCATGACGTTACCGAAGAGTGATGCGTCCCCGCAGCTCAGACCCCTCCGGCGGTCCTTTTCGGCAGCGCTTTCGCGCCATCCTCGGTGACCCGCGTGGCCCCGAAGTAGTCCGGCGTATCGATCTTGTCGAACCGGATCACGGCCCCGGTGTACGGCGCGTTGATCATGTACCCGCCGCCGACGTACAGCCCCACGTGCCGGATCGCCCGCGAATTGGTCAGGTCGTCGGAGAAGAACACCAGATCACCGGGGAGGAGTTCATCCCGCGAAGGGTGCGGCCCCGCGTTGTACTGGTCGTTCGCCACGCGCGGCAGCTCGATCCCCACCGTCCGGTACGCGGCCTGCGTGAGCCCCGAACAGTCGAACCGCCCGCCCTGTTCCGGTGTCCCGTTGCCGCCCCACAGGTACTTCGTCCCGAGCTTCTTCTGCGCGAAGTAGATCGCCCCGGCGGCCTGCCGCGACGGCTCGACCCGGCCGATGGGCCGCGCGAAGCTCTTCTCCAGGGTGCGAATGATCCGGACGTAGTTCTGCGTCTCGCTGATCCCGGGCACCCCGCCCGCCTTTATCACCCGGTACGCCCCGGCGTTGTAGGCGGCGAGCATGTTGTTGGTCCGGTCGCCCGGCACGTTCTTCACGTACCCGGCGAGCTCGCAGTCGTACGAAGCGGCCGAGGGAATGGCGTCCGCCGGGTCCCACACGTCCCGGTCGCCGTCCTGGTCCCCGTCGATGCCGTGGGTGGCCCACGTGCCGGGGATGAACTGCGCGATCCCCATGGCGTTCGCGGGCGACACGACCCTCGGGTTCCACCCGCTCTCCTGGTACAGCTGCGCGGCGAGCAGGGCGGGGTTGATGGCGGGGCACAGGTTCCCCCACCTCTGGACGAGGCCCTGGTACGCGGCGGGCACGGCTCCCTTCGCCAGCCCGACGACCCCGTTGACGGCGCCCGCGCCGCCGCCGAGCAGCCCGGCGGCGGCGGAGTACGTACCGACGACGAGCAGCGCGACGAAGCCCATGCACAACCCGACGCACGCCCCGCCCACCAGCCACGCCTTACGCACCGTCAACCACCCCTAAGCGCCATGGCAGTCCACCGAGCGTCAGTGTAGGCGGCGGGTCCGTCATTCCGGCGGGAAGCGCCGGACCCGGCGCTCAGGGCGCGGGCTTGCGGCCGACACCCCCGTACATGGCGACCTCGTCCGCAGGGGTGTCAGGGCGCCACCGGGAGCAGGAGACGACGCCCGGCTCCAGCAGCTCCAGGCCGTCGAAGTAGCGGGTGATGGCCTCGGGGGTGCGCTGGGTGAGTTTCGGGGTGCCGTGCTCGTTCCAGAAGGCGACCGCCGCGTCGACGTCCGGCATGGCCGGGTGGCGGACGGTGTGGGACAGCACCAGGTGGCTGCCGGGCGCGAGGGCGTCCATGAGGCGGCGGACGATGGCGTACGACTCCTCGTCGTCCTCGATGAAGATGACCACGCCCAGCAGCATCAGCGCCACCGGCCGGTCGAGGTCGAGGGTCTTGGCGGCCGCCTCCAGGATGGCGTCGGCGTCCCGCAGGTCGGCGTCCAGGTAGTCGGTCCGGCCCTCGGGCGTGCCGACCAGCAGCGCGCGGGCGTGGGCGAGGACGAGCGGGTCGTTGTCGACGTACACGACCCGGGCGTCGGGGGCGACGCGCTGGGCGACCTCGTGGGTGTTGTCGGCGCTGGGCAGGCCGGTGCCGATGTCCAGGAACTGGCGGATGCCCTCCTCCGCCGCCAGGTGCCGCACGGCCCGCCCCAGGAACAGCCGGTCGGCGCGGGCGTACTCGCCGATCCCGGGGTGGAGTTGCCGTATCCGGTCGCCGGCTTCCCGGTCGACGGGGTAGTTGTCCTTGCCGCCGGTCCAGTAGTTCCAGATGCGGGCCGTGTGGGGCCTGGTGGTGTCGATACGCGATTCGATGTCCGTCACGCCACCAACGTAAGGCAACTGCCTTACGCGGCGGGCCGCTTCAGAACCTCCACCAGGCTGGAGCCGCTGTCCGCGCCGTGCCCGGCGGCCATGCCGCGCCGGAAGATGCCGAGGAGGGCGGCCGGAAGGGCGCCGTCGACGCCCGCGTCCGTGGCGGTGTGCAGGACGTGCTCCACGCTGGCCACGCCCATGGCGAGCCGGTCGACGTCTCCGGTGTGGTCACCGGCGTCGACGCGGGGTGTGTAGAACTCCAAGAACCGGGTGAGGTCCAGGGCGTTTTTGGCGTACGGGAGGATGTCGGCGGCCTTCAGGCCGTGGGCGCCGGCCATGGCGACCGCCTGCCAGTAGCTCGTCAGGGCCGTCCAGAACATAACCATGTTGAGCTGGTAGAGCAGCGCGGCCAGGCCCGGGTCCTCGCCCTTGTGGTCGGCGGCGGACAGGACCTCCAGGGCGGCGCGGTGGGCCTCGAAGACCTCGCGCGGGCCGCTGTAGAAGGTGGACGAGTCGGGGCTGCCGATGCCGGACGGTGGCGTCAGCACGCCGCCGGTCAGCTGTGTGGCGCCGCGCTCGGCGGCCCAGGCGGCGGCCGCGCGGGCCTTGTCGGGGGTGTCGGAGGTGAGGTTGACCAGGACGCGGCCGGCGAGTGCCGCCGGGTCGGCGCCGCCCAGTACGGCGTACATCGCGTCGTAGTCGGTGAGGCTCAGCACCACCAGCTCGTTGGCGGCGAGCGCCTCACCGGCGGACGCGGCCCGCACGGCACCCCGCGCCACGAGGGCGTCGGCGCGGGCGGGGGCGCGGTTCCAGACGGTGACGCGGTAGCCGCGGTCGAGGTAGGCGTGCGCCATGGCCTGCCCCATCGGGCCGAGCCCGATGACGGTCACGGAAGCGGTCTTGCTCATGAGAACCCCCAGCTCTAGAACGATCGCTCTATCCAGCAGATGACGCAGACCGTAACACAGCTCTAGAACGAACGCTCTACTCACTCCCTCGGTAGGATCGGCCGCATGCAGACCAGTGCCACCAGCACCCGCGACCGGATCGTCGTGGCCGCCGCCCGCCTCGTACAGCGACAGGGGTACGTCGGCACGGGCATCAAGCAGATCGCCAAGGAGGCGGACGCCACGCTCGGCTCCGTGTACCACTTCTTCCCCGGCGGGAAGGAAGCCGTGGCCGTGGCGGCGATCCAGTACGGCGACGAGGAGTTCGCGGCGATCCTGCGCGAGGCCCTGGACAGCGAGGACGACCCGGGCGCGGCGATCGAGGCCTGCGCCCGCCTCCTCGCCGGGGCACTGCGCGCATCGGGCTGGACCGACGGCTGCCCGGTCACGGCCGCCGCCCTGGAGACGCTCGGCGACGCCGGCTCGCAGATCCAGCGGGCGTGCGCCGCCGCGCTGCGCGGCTGGCAGGACACAGTCGCCGACAAGCTGCTGCGCTCGGGCCTCGCGGCGGCCGACGCCCACGAGCTGGCCGGCACGGTGATCAGCACCCTGGAGGGCGCGGAGGTCACGGCCCAGGTCACCCGCAGCGAGGCGCCCCTGCTGACCGCCGGACGGCACCTGTCACGGCTGGTCGCCACCTACCGCTGAGCCGCACCGGGAGGGCGGCCCGCACGGGCTTGTCGCGGCCCCAAGAGTGCACCAACGACAGTCATTGCCCGGAGTCACCCCCCGTGATACACAGAGTAACCATGTGCGTACTCGCATACACCCGATCCGCCGCCGACGCAGGTCACGGCGCCCGGACCGGTCAAACGTGCGGGGATCGGGTAAAGAGACCAGCCAAGTCCGCGCACATGGGCGGTTTCATCAGCGAAGATAGTGGGTGACCCGTGCCATGGGGCAAGGGTGTCGAACTACCCAACAGGGGCGGTGAGTTACATGTATCTGGCGGCCGAAAAAGGCGACATCACCACCATCATTGGCGGAATCGCCCCCAACTGGGGGCCTTTCGGGAGCCTGGGGAACGAAGCCCGCGTGATGATCGAGGTCGTGATGGCCGTGGCCATCCTGCTGTGCCTCGGCATCGCGATCTGGGGAGCGGCCAAGCAGCGCATCGGCGCGACCGCACTCCGGGACACCTTCAGCGCCGAACAGGGCAAGGGGCTGATCGTGGCCGGCCTGACAGGCGTCTTCATCATCGGATCGCTGGGGACGTTGTTCACCATCGTGTACGGGATGGCTGTCTAACCCTCCGCCAGCTGTCCCCCGGCTCCTTGAGGTCGCGTCACCTGATGTCCAGTCACCATAAATATCAGCGAACGGTTGAGGGGGCGTACCCGTCATGAGCCTCGGCGACGAGCACGACGGCGGCAGTGGCATGGGAGGCGGCGGTACGGGCCAGACCCGTACCCGCCTGCCCGACAGCGGCGCCGGCGACGTCTACGGCGGCGCCCGCCGCCCGGCCCGCAACTCGCGCTCGCTCATCACGGTGGTGGGTGTGGTGGTGCTCCTGATCGCGGCCATCGCGTTCGCGAACAGAGACGGAGCCGACGAGGACGCCTCCTCCAACGCGGCAGCCGGCCGCGAGGCGGCCCCCACGGCGGCGACGGGCGTCAAACCGGTATCGGGCAAGAACGGCACGATCCCCTCGGGCTTCGCCCATGACGAACAGGGGGCGCAGAGCGCGGCGTCCAACTATGCCGTCGCTCTCGGCTCCGACGGCATGTTCAAGGCCGACAGCCGACACGCCATTGTCGACGCCATCTATACCCCGGCTGCCGCCGCAAAGCTCAAGGGGCCGCAGGACGCCGCCTACTCCCGCGAGTTTCTGCAGAAACTGGGCTTGGACGCCAACGGCAACGCTCCGCAGGGCAGCACCTTCGTCTCCCGAACGATTCCCGTAGGTACCAAGGTCGAAAGCTTCAGCGGGGACACCGCCAAGGTGTCGGTCTGGTACACGGGTCTGATCGGGATGTCCGGCCCTGAGTCGACCGACCCGGTCAGCACGACCTGGAAGACATGGACCTTCGACCTGCAGTGGACCGCCAACGACTGGAAGGTCACCGCAGATTCTCAGAAGGATGGACCGGCTCCCGTGCCCGGTGACATCCCCGCCTCCAGTGCGGACGACATCAGCAAAGCCGTTGCGGAGTACGGAGGCTTCACGTATGCCAGGTAGCCGGCAGCGCCGCGTCGGCTCGGTCGTCGCAGCGCTCACCACCGTCCAAACCGCACTTTTTCTGTTCCCGGCTAGCGCTGCGGCGGCGCCCACGCCGACGCCCTCCCCCAGCACCAGTAATGACCCTTGCGACCTGCTGATCGGGCCTGCCAAGGAATACTGCGACAGTGGTCAAGGCGCAGGCCGTTCCGCCCGCTCCACCCCCACCGACCCCACCACCGCCCTCGACCCCCTCGCATCCCTCGCTCAGGGCTGCGCCGACGCCGCCGCGTGGATCGTGGGCAAGCTCAGCGCGGCCGTCACCAGCACCGCCGAGGTGGACTTCACCAACCCCAAGTTCCTCCAGCAGTACGCCGTCGTCTTCGCCGCCTCCACCGTCCTGACCCTCGTCCTGTGGCTCCTCGCCGTCGCCAAGCGCGCCATCCGCGGCGTGCCGGTCGCGACCGCCATGTCCGAGGCCATCGGGTTCCTGTGGCTCACCGTCCTGGCGTCCGCCTTCACGCCGCTCATCCTCTACACGGTCGTCTCCGCGACCGACGGCGTCACCGAGGCCATCGCCAGCGGCGCCGGCGGGCAGACGGACGCGTTCTTCGGGACGTTCGCCGAAGCCCTCAAGAAGGGCGACGACATCGGCGGCGGGCCGATCATGCTGATCGTCGTGTCCCTCGTGTCGATCCTCGCCGCGGGCATCCTCTGGCTGGAGCTCGTCATCCGCGCCGCCCTGCTCTACGTCGGCGCCCTGCTCGGCACGGTCGTGTACGCGGGGCTCGTGGACAAGAACATGTGGGGCCACGTCCGCCGCTGGGCCGGGATCATGATCGCCGTCATCCTCGTCAAGCCGGTCATCATCATCGTCCTCGGTCTCGCCGGCGCGCTCTCCTCCGACGAGGGCCCCGACGCCATCTCGGCCGTCGTGTCCGGCCTCGCCATCATCCTGCTCGCGATCTTCGCCTCCGCGATGATCTACCGCTTCGTACCCGGCTTCGGCGACGAGATCGCCACCGCCCGTACGAACCGCAAACAGGCCACCGACGGCGCCCAGGCCGCCGCCGTCATCTCCTCCCCCGCCGCCCTCGTCTCCCAGGGCATCAAGACCCACAGCAGCCGCGGCCACCAGAAGGGAGGCGGCGGCGGCGAACCCCGCCCCACCAACGCCGTCACCGGCGGCGTGGCCGCCCACAGCTCCCGTACCGCACCCTCCGGAGGAAGCAGCGGCGGCGGATCCGTCCCCACCGCCGTCCCGACGGCAGCCCCCGCCCCCCGCAGCGCACCCCGCAGCGCGCCCAGCAGCACCACCCCCCACAGCAACCGCAACAGCAGTAGCACCAGCAACAACACAGGAAGCACAGGAGGTGGAGGGCGTTGACGACCCAGTCCCAACCGATCACGCCCCGCCGTACGTATCTCATCGGCCGGGCCCGGCCGAACGCGATCGTCGGCAAGAACCGCGAGACCGGCGAGATCGCGCTGATCATCGCCGGCGCGTTCCTCGGCATGATGAGCGGGCTGCTGGTCCCCGTCCTGTCTCTGCGGATCGTGGCCCTCATGGGCTTCCCCATGCTGGCGCTGGCCGCCGTGTACGTCCCGTACAAGGGCCGCACCTTCTACAAGTGGTTCGAGATCAACCGCAGCTACAAGCGCACCCTCCGCCAGGGCACCACCTACCGCTCCTCCGCCATGGAGGCCGGCACCAGGATCGACGGCCGCGAGGTCGAGGTCGGCCCGCCGCCCGGCATCGGCCGCATCAACTGGCTCTCCGCCCCCTTCGGCCCCGACGAGATCGCCGTCCTCCTCCACGCCGACCGCCGCACCGTTACCGCCGCCATCGAGATCGAGGGCCCCGGCGTCGGCCTGCGCGACAGCGAGGACCAGGAAGCGCTGGTCGACCGTTTCGGCACCCTCCTCAAGCATGTCGCCAACGGCGACGGCTTCGTGACCCGCCTTCAGATGCTGGCCCGCACGCTCCCCGCCGACCCCGACGCCCACGCCAAGGACGTCGCCCAGCGCGGCGACCCGCACGCCCCCGGCTGGCTCCAGGACTCCTACGAGCAGCTCCAGTCCATGGTGTCCACGTCCAGCGAGCAGCACCGCGCGTACCTCGTCGCCTGCATGCACTACACCCGCGAACTGGCCGCCGAGGCCCACACCATGGCCCGCGCCGCCCGTCAGGCCTCCGGGCAGCGCAAGCTCGACAAGGACGCCGGCCTCGCCGTCGTCATGGCCCGCGAGCTCACCGACATCTGCGCCCGCCTCGCCGAAGCCGACATCCGGGTACGCCAGCCCCTCGGCCAGTCCCGCCTCGCGTCCCTCGTGCACTCCATGTACGACCCGGACCACCCCATCGACCACATCCAGGCGATGACGAAACGAAACGCTTGGCCCGCCGAGCTGGACGCCATGGAACCGACGTACCTCCAGGCCAAGACCCGCGAGTCCGCCACCCGCGCCCCCTGGTGCCACGCCACGGCCTGGGTGAAGGAGTGGCCGATGACGCCCGTCGGCGTCAACTTCCTCGCCCCCCTCCTCGTCCACACGCCCGACGTGATCCGCACGGTCGCGGTCTGCATGGACCTCGAACCCACCGAGGTCGCCATCGAGCGCATGCTGACCGAGAAGACGAACGACGAGGCCGAAGCCAGCCGCGCCGCCAAGATGAACCGCACCGTCGACCCACGTGACATCGCCGCCCACGGCCGGCTCGACCAGCGGGGTGAAGATCTCGCCAGCGGCGCGGCAGGCGTGAATCTCGTCGGGTACATCACTGTGTCGTCTCGTACGCCCGAGGCCCTGGCCAGGGACAAGCGGACGATCAGGGCCTCGGCGGGCAAGTCGTACTTGAAGCTGGAGTGGTGCGACCGCGAGCACCACCGGGCCTTTGTGAACACCTTGCCGTTCGCGACCGGCATCCGCCGATAGGGGCCTGAGTGATGCGTGATCCGCTGTCCGTCCTCACCGATGCCTTCACCTCCTTCCTCTTCGGGAAGGTCGAGACGACCCGCCTTCCCGTGCGTACGTCGACGGGCCAGGCCCAGGCCGTCTACCTGCCGACCGCCGCGCCCGGCCTCGGCGACTCCGGCGTGATCATCGGACGCGAGGTCTACAGCGGCAAGGGGTACATCTACGACCCCTTCCAGCTGTACGGCCAGCAGCTCCCCGCCCCGCACTGGCTGGTGCTCGGCGAGTCCGGCAACGGCAAGTCGGCGCTGGAGAAGACGTACGTGCTGCGCCAGCTCCGCTTCCGCGACCGCCAGGTCGTCGTCCTCGACGCCCAGGGCGAGGACGGCGTCGGCGAGTGGAACCTCATCGCGCAAGAGCTGGGGATAACCCCCATCCGGCTCGACCCGATGGCCGCCCTGGACGACGGCATCCGCCTCAATCCCCTCGACCCGTCGATCACCACCACGGGCCAGCTGGCCCTGCTCCGTACGATCATCGAGGTCGCGATGGGGCATGGGCTGGACGAGCGGTCCGGCTTCGCGCTCAAGGTCGCGCACGCGTACGTGAACGAGACGATCACCGACCGGCAGCCGGTCCTGACCGACATCGTCGAGCAGCTGCGCCACCCGGAGGCGGCGTCGGCGGAGTCGATGAACGTCGACATAGACGACGTACGGGCCTGGGGCCTGGACGTGGCCCTGGTACTGGACCGGCTGGTCGACGGTGACCTGCGGGGCATGTTCGACGGGCCGACGACCGTCGGCATCGACCTCGACGCGCCGCTCATCGTCTTCGACCTCTCCCACATCGACCGCAACTCGATCGCCATGCCCATCCTGATGGCGATCGTGGGCGTGTGGCTGGAGCACACCTGGATCCGGCCGGACCGCAAGAAGCGCATCTTCCTGGTGGAGGAGGCGTGGCACATCATCAACAGCCCGTTCGTGGCGCAGCTGTTCCAGCGGCTGCTGAAGTTCGGGCGGCGGCTCGGCCTGTCCTTCGTGGCGGTGGTCCACCACCTCTCCGACGTGGTCGACGGGGCGGCGGCGCGGGAGGCGGCGGCGATCCTGAAGATGGCGTCCACGCGCACCATCTACGCCCAGAAGGCCGACGAGGCGAGAGCGACCGGGCGGGTGCTGGGCCTGCCCCGGTGGGCGGTGGAGATCATCCCCACGCTCACCCCCGGCATCGCCGTCTGGGACGTCAACGGCAATGTGCAGGTGGTCAAACACCTCGTCACCGAGGCGGAACGGCCGCTGGTCTACACCGACCGGGCGATGACGGAGTCGTCGCTTCCCGATGATGTGGCTGCGGCGGAGTGGGAGGCGGAGCAGCGCGCGACCCTCATCGAGCAGCAGATGAACGAGCCCTCCCAGTCGACGGTGGCCTGATATGCAGCGTCAGCACATGCGGGGTCAGCACGATGCGGAGCGGGGCATTCCTGATGGGTTGCTGGTGGGGCTGCTGGGGTTCCTGCTGGGCGTGACACTGCTGGTCTGGACGGCGACCGGGCTGGCGGGGCTCTTCGCCAACGGCGCGTGGCCTGAAGGGGTGACTTTCACGCACACGCCGGCCGCGATACGGAGCCTGGTCTCCCAGCCGCAGGACCTGGCGGGCGCGTGGCCGGCGACACCGGCGGGGCAACTGTCGGGGTACGGGCTGTTCTGGGGCCTGCTCATGGGCGAGTTGATGGTGCTCGTGGTGCTGGCGGTATTCGTGCTGGGCACGGTGGCGCGCTGGCGTGCGGTACGGGCCGCGCGAGCGGCTGGGGTGGCTGGGGTGGCTGGAGCGGCTCGGGTGAAGGCTTCGGCCGGCACGGCGACGATCCCGGCTCAGCCCGAGACGGTACGGCATACGCCGGTCACGACCCCGGCTGCGGAACCCCCGGCACCCGCGTTGCCCCGGCCGACGTCGCCCGCGCCCAGCGAGCCTCCCGCGCCCACCCCCCGTACCCAAGCCCCCCACCCGGCAGCCCCCACCCCGCGCATCGTCTACGGCACCCCCTCCACCCGCCGCCCCGCCACCCTGCGGGCCATCCAGGAAGCTGACGGCCCCGCCCTCGTCGTCACCTCCGACCCGGCCGTGTGGGCCGAGACCAAGGACGCCCGGGCCAAGCTCGGCCCCGTCCTCGTCTACGACCCCGGCCACCTGTGCGACACGCCCGCCCGGCTGCACTGGTCACCCACCCACGGCTGCGAGAACATCGACACGGCCGCCACCCGCGCCGCCGCCCTCCTCGCACCCGTACGCCCCCGGGCCCGTATGGACGCCGCCGTCGCCGACACCGCCGAAACGCTCCTGCGCTGCTGGCTGCACGCCGCGGCCGTGGAGGGCCGACCGGTCAAACAGGTCCAGCGCTGGGCGCAGAACAACGGCGCCCATGAGCCCGTACGCATCCTCCGTACGCACCCCAAGGCAACCAACAGCCATGCCGGCCTGCTGGAATCGGCGCTCACCGCGTATCCCGACCGCCGGGAAGCGGCCCAGGAGCTGACGGTTCGTGCGCTGGCGTCACTTTCCTCGGTCCACATCCGGGAGGCCTGCACGCCGAATCGAACTGACTCGCTGGCACTGGAATCATTCATCGCCGAAGCGGGCACCCTTTATGTGGTGGGTGAACCGATCGAAGACCCGAGGACCCACCCGGGCGCGATGCCCCTACTGACCGCGCTCGCCTCTGACGTGGTCGAGCACGGCCGCCGCATGGCCGCACGGTCATCCGACGGTCGGCTCGACCCACCAATGACGCTGGTCCTGGACGACCTCGCGGCCGTGGCCCCGCTGCCCGCCCTCCCCGAACTACTGGCGACCGGACGGGAACAGGGCCTGCCGACCCTGGTCCTCCTCCGCTCACCCGAACAGGGCCGCGCCCGCTGGCCGGACCAGCCGCTCACCCCGTGACGGGCGGCCGCCGCACCTCGTACTCCAGCTCCAGGGCCCCACTGCCGTCCCCCTCCACAGGCAGACTGGCCCCGCTGGGCACGAAGCCGGCCTTCCGGTAGAACGCCTCCGCCCGCCCGTTCCGCTCGTGCACATAGAGCCGTACGCGCTGGATCGGCGCCCCGACCAGCGACCAGGACCACTCCAGAGCCGCCCGGAACAGCCCCTCCGCCACCGCCCCGCCCCGCGCCTCCGGCCGTACGTACACCCCGACGACATGCGTCTGGTCCACCTTCGGCGCCTCACCGAACCGCGTCTCCCCACCGGGCCGCTCCACCAGCACGGTCACCGTCCCGGCCCACGATCCGTCCGGCGCCTCGGCGACGAACTGCTGAGCGCGGTCACTTCCCTCCGCCACCACCGCGGCCCGCTCCCGCCAATGCGCGTCGGGCCGCGCCACGGCCGCCTCATACGTATCGAGGAACGCGACGGGCGCGGCGGGATCCCGCAGTGCGGCGAGCCGAATCTCGCGGGCCTTGCGCCACTCGTCGGCACGTACGGGCCGTATCAGGTACTCCATCCCCACATACTGATCACCGCCGCCCGAGCGGTCAACACAATTCCCCTTGAACGCAGGAAAGCCCCGCACCAAAAGGTGCGGGGCTTTCCCACAATAATTGTTCGGCGGTGTCCTACTCTCCCACAGGGTCCCCCCTGCAGTACCATCGGCGCTGAAAGGCTTAGCTTCCGGGTTCGGAATGTAACCGGGCGTTTCCCTA
>NZ_JAUEPL010000004.1 GCF_030406405.1 Streptomyces ficellus | reverse complement strand
AACAGCAGGGCGGCGGAGCAGCGGCCGCCCGGTGACGCCCGACAAAGACAGAACCCCGGCACGGCCGGGAAGAGGCGGCCGGCCAGCGGCACGCGGACGGCAACGGAACGGCCCCGAGGTGGCGGTGGGACGGCGACGCCCGCCGCCGGCCCCCGACAGGGTGGGGCGGGCCGGCGGACGGTACGCGGCGACGGCCCGCCTGCGGGCGGCGGAGGTCGGCTTGTGCCGGGTCGCCCGGCAGCTTCCTCCCAGCGCGCAGAAGCTCTTCATCGGGCGGGAGAAGAAGACGGCCGACGACCCTGTGGACCACGCCGGACCGGATGACTGCTCGAAATAAGTCGGCCCCGTGCTTGCTGCGCCACGGAACGAAGCACGAAACCAGCCTGCGCACGGGCCGCACGTCTCCCTCGATCCACTTGCAGACCCACGCCACGGAGGATGACCTGGATGGGTACTGATCGTTAAGGATGCGTCCGGGTCAACGAAGGCACTCTCGTGCCGGTGGAGTAAGGGTGTCGCATGGCGACCTTGTGTCGGCCAGCCGTCTGGGTTCCGCAATACGTCATCACCATGGAGGAGACGCTCGAGCTCGCACGCTCGCGGCATGCGGGTCATCCCCAGCTAGGCCTTGCGTTGCGCTTGATCGAGAACACCGGGGTGCGCACCCGTCACCTCGTGCAGCCGATCGCCGAGACACTCGCGCACCCGGGCTTCGAGGAGCGCAACCGGTTGTACGCGACCGAGGCGAAGGCCCGTGTACCGCTGGTCGTGCGGCGCGCGCTGGAGGACAGCGAGCTGCGGGCCGCCGATATCGACATGATCATCTATGTGTCCTGCACCGGGTTCATGATGCCCTCGCTCACCGCCTGGCTGATCAACACCATGGATTTTCGGGCCGATACGCGGCAGTTGCCGATCGCTCAGCTGGGCTGCGCGGCGGGCGGAGCGGCGATCAACCGGGCGCATGACTTCTGCACGGCCCATCCGGGGGCGAATGCGCTGATCGTGGCATGCGAGTTCTGCTCGCTGTGTTATCAGCCCACCGACATCGGTATCGGATCGCTGCTGTCCAACGGTCTGTTCGGGGACGGTGTGGCCGCCGCGGTCGTCCGCGGGACGGGTGGCCACGGAATCCGCCTGGAGCGCAACGGCTCGTACCTCATCCCGGGGACGGAGGACTGGATCGCGTACGACGTACGAGCAACCGGCTTCCACTTCCTGCTGGATAAACGCGTGCCGGGCACCATGGAGCCGCTCGCCCCCGCGCTGCGCAGCCTCGCCGACAATCACGGCTGGAATGTCGCAGACCTCGACTTCTACATCGTGCATGCCGGCGGACCGCGGATCCTCGATGACCTGAGCACCTTCCTCCACGTCAAGCCCGAGGCGTTCCGCCACAGCCGGGCCACGCTCACCGAGTACGGGAACATCGCGAGCGCCGTCGTACTGGACGCGCTGCGCCGGCTGTTCGACGAAGGAGGCGCCGCCGACCTGGCGCGTGGCCTTCTGGCCGGGTTCGGCCCCGGCATCACGGCCGAGATGGCACTGGGCCAGTGGAGCCGTACGCCGTGACCCTTGCAGCAGGAAACCCGATGACGGCCCACCCTGCGACCACGACGGCCCCCGGCAGCGGCCTGATCGTGCCACCCGGTGAAGGCCGAACCCTTCGTGCAGCCGCCCAGCACGTGACGTTCAAGGTGACCGGCGCGCACTCGCGCATCGCATCGAGCTTCGAAGTGCTCGTGCCACCCGGCTTCGACGTCGGCGCGCACGTCCACGCACGCAGCGAGGAACTGTTCTACGTCCTGGAGGGCGAACTCGACGTCCTCGCCTTCGAACCGCGGGTGCGCACCGCGGACGGTTGGCGGGGGTGGCAGTCGCCGAAGGGTGAGCGTGTGGTCCGTGCCACGCCCGGCACGGTCATCCTGGTCCCGCCCGGCTGCCCGCACGCCTTCGCCAACCCCACCGGCGTCCCGGCCCGGATGTTCTTCCAGTCGTCCCCGCCCCCGGACCACGAGCGCTACTTCGAAGAACTCCTGGAGATCCTGTCCGCCGATGGGCCTGCGGACCACGACGCCATCGCCGCGCTGCGCCGCCGCTACGACATCGAGCAGCTCACACCGCTGCGCCACGAACAACCAGCCAGGAGCCAGTAATGAAGGAAGACGGAACCGCGCCGTTGTACGAGGTGTCGGACTTGGCTGCCTTCGACTTCGACCCGTTTCTCCGCGAGGCGCTGCAGGCTGAACCGGTTATCCGGATCCGGCTGCCGCACGGAGCGCCCGGCGAATGCTGGCTGGCGACACGGCACGACGCCGTCCGGTTCGTCACCTCTGATCCCCGGTTCAGCCGCGACATCGTCGGCCGGCCGCTGCCCAGCATGAACAAGTACCTCATCCCGCTGGACCGTGCGGTCAGCTTCGTCGACCCGCCCGACCACACCCGTGTCCGCTCCGTGGTCTCCTCGGCGTTCAACCGCTCCGGCATGGCAGCCCTGCGACCCCAGGCCCAAGCCGTACTCGACCAGCTTGTCGACTCCATGGTCGCAGCCGGGCCTCCCGCTGACCTCGTCCAGCACGTGACGTCCCCCTTTCCGATGCATGTCATCGGAGCTGTGCTGGGTGTGCCGGAGGCCGACCGGCCGCGCCTGCGCACCTGGGCGGATGCCGTCCTGACCCGGGCGAAGGAGGAAACGCAGGTCGAACGCGCACGGCAGGCCAAAGAAGAAGCCCGCGCCTTCTTCCTCGAACTGGCCCGCGAACGCCGGTTCCAGCCACAGGGCGACCTCATCAGCGAACTCGCAGCCGCTGTCGACAGCGGCAAGATCGAGGAAGAAGAACTCCTCGCCCTGGCCACGCTGATGGCCCTCAACGGCTGGCACGCGGTACGCAACCACACCTCCAACATGGTCTACGTCCTGCTCACCGACGACAGTCTGAAGAGCCGGCTGCGCTGCGACCCGCAGGCCGTACCGGCGGCCGTGGAAGAACTGCTGCGCTGGATCCCCCACAAGCACGGCGTGGGACAAGCCCGCATCGCCACCGAGGACGTCGAGGTGGGAGGCGTCCTGATCCGACGTGGCGAGGCCGTCTACGTCTCATATGTGGCAGCAAATTGGGACAAAAGGTTCTATCCCGAACCGCACCGGATCGACATCGATCGCAAAGGTCCGCCCCACCTGGCCTTCGGCTACGGTCCCCACCATTGCGTGGCGCCACTGCTGGCCCGCATGGAAGCCGAACTGCTGCTGACCACCCTCATCACACGCCTCCCCGACCTGCGGCTGGCCACCGCCCCCGAAAATGTTCCCTGGCAGACGGACGTACTCATCCGAGGGCCGGTGGCGCTACCAGTCACCTGGTAGACCCGGCCCGGCTGCACCATGACGCCGGCGGAACCCACTACGGCGGGCGAGGCCGCACGCCATCGGGCCGGGTCACGGGGGTGCGGATCGCCGGGAAGAACGCCGGGAGGCGGAGCGGCGCGGGCTGCAGCCACGGCCGCCGCCTCGCTGGTGTCGGGGACGATGCGCAGCATGTGTTCGCTCCACACGCGCCTGAGCCGTGTACATCGCGCCGTACGACCGTCTGGCCCGCGGGTCATGGTCGGCGGGGTTCGGGCCGCAGGAGCAGTTGCCTGGGGTGCAGGGTGATGCCGATGCGGGTGGCGGTGTCGGATTGGGGTTGCGGTGAGGCCGCCCCGCTCCTGCCTGTCTCGCGGGTGGGAGGCGTCGGCGGCGTCGCCTTACCCGGTCAGCCGCGTTGAAACAGAGCGAGGAGGCTGGACTGGACCGACTCCTGGTCGTAGTCGTCGTCCCCACTCCGGTGATGCGGCGTGGCAGGCGTTTCAGCGGGGCTGGCGACCCTCGCGCAGTGAGTGGAGCGAGAGGGCGCCGACCGGCCGGTGCCGAGGGGCACGGCGAGGGCATCATGGTCGAGGGCGAGGCGGAACCGATGGTCGTGAACCTGGGCGTAACCGGTGGTCCCGGGCCTCCGTGGAGGCCCTGGACGCCGACGCCATCCAGGCCGCGATGCCCTCACCGCCGATCTCGGGCGGCGCGGCGGCCGACCGGGTCGCCGACGCGCTCGGCACCCCGAACCTGATCGGCGAGAAGGGACACGTGAGGGCGTTCGTGGTGCGGCGGTTCGTCGACCGCGGCCTGCTGGTCGACCTGAGCGCGAACCCGGACGGGACGCTGCACCACCCCGGCCAGGTCGACCAGGTCTGCCGCGGGAGGACCTGGCGGCCTGGTCGCCGCCGACACCCCGCTCGGGCCCGAGCAGGCCGCCGCCCGGCTTGGGGTGCGCAGAGTCGAGTTCGACTGAATGGTGCGGCTCGGCTGGGTCCGCTCCCCGCAGTCGATCGAAATCCGCTTCGGCACAAGCCGGGCCGGGGCCGTCGACGTCGCGCTCCACACCACGGCGTCCGTCGTCACGGTCGTCCCCCGCCCACCCGGAGGTCGACTGGGAGCAGCTGCGCGCGGTGGACAAAGGCCGACGCTCCCCGCTCGCCGCGCTGGCGAAGCAGGCCGCCCCGGCCTGACCGGCGCGGCGTGGTCTACCGGCGCCGGAGGCAGGCGCGTTTGCTGCCTGAGACGCGATCCTTCGGAAGGGTGGTTTGGTTTGGTTTCGTTCCATCACGTCCTCGCGCGACCGCGGGCAGGCTGGTGCCGGTCCACCTGTCCAGGTCCGCTGTCGACGTCGGCGTCGGCCTTCGCGAGGAAGCGAGTCCGATGTCTGCTGTGTTCACCGCCGCGCTGATCGCCCGGCACGACGACAAGGCCGTGTCGGTCAACGGTGAGAAAGAAGGACGACGGCACGGCCATCGTCCAGTGGCCGTTCCAGGGCGGCGAGCACCAGAAGTGGAACCTGGAGGCGACCACCGGCGGCTACTACGTGGTGCGGGCCGTGCACAGCGGCAAGGCGCTGTCGGTGGAGGGCGAGAGTACCGCCAACGGCGCCAAGGTCATCCAGTGGGGAGCCGTGACCGGGCCGCACCAGGAATGGCGTCTGGTGCAGAAGGACAACGGCTACTTCACCCTGCAGAACCGCCACAGCGACCAGTTCCTGTCCGTCACGGGTGAGAGCACCGACAACGGGGCCGCGCTCGTACAGTGGCCCGGCGGCAATGCCCCGCACCAGCAGTTCCGCCTGGGATGACCGGCCCGTCGGTCACACGAAGGTGCCCGTGCCCCGAGGTTCGGGGCACGGGCACCTTCGTCCTGCGGGCAGCTGCGGAAATCCACGATGGTGCCAGCAGCGAATCACGCGCGCGGCAGACTAGTTACAGCCACCGCCGCACTGACAAGCGCCTCCGTTCTGACAGCCGCAGGAACAGGCCGGACCGCAGTTACAGCCCCCAGCCGGCTTGCAGATGTCCGGTGTCGTCGACAGCCTCTGAACCAGCATGTCTTGCTCCTCCCAATGGCCAACCCCTAGTTGACCGCTGACCTCGCGTAAGCCTGGCATGACAGGAAGTAGCGGAGGCACCAAACTCACTGACTGACCGGCGCACCTACGTTGCGGCCCTTGACGCTGCCCATCATCAACGTTCACAGCCACCAGCTCCTGTCCGTCATGAGTGAGAGCACTGACAACGGGGCCGCGCTCGAACGTCACCGTCGTCTGCACCTTCAACACCCGCGCCCGGCCCTTCGGCTACTACTACGACCGCTACCGCGGCCCTCCAGCCGAGCCCGACCTCGCAGGTGCTTTGGAAGGCCAGCGAGCCGGAGATTGCCCATGATCTCTTTCGGGTGATCACTTCGGGATGCCGACGCGGCGGGAGGAGCAGGGCGCCAAGGCGGGTTTCGAAGGTTCCGTTCGGACACAAAGATGCAGGTGAGGGCCTTGGTGACGCGCGAAGAGCGGCTTCAGCGCTGGTTCGGGAAGCTGGACAGCGACGGGGACGGCCGGATCGACCAGACCGACCTCGATTACCTGGTGCAGCAGTGGTGCATGGCGAGCAGCATCGTCCCGGGTTGTCCTCAGTGGCGGGAGATCGTCGGCGGTGCCAACAGGCTCTGGCAGCGGTTGGCCAGTGGCGACGGCAACGGTGACGGGACGATCAGCGCCGAGGAGTTCCGCACCGTCACCCAGCGCCCCGACTTCGTCGACCAGGTCCTCGTGCCGTTCGAGAGCGCCGCCCTGCTGTCCGCCGACGCTGATGCCAGCGGTCGGGTGGGCCTGAACGAGTGGATGAACTGGCACGTCCGCACCGGCACATCCCAGATCGAAGCGGTGGAGCAGTTCCAGGGAGTCGACGCGGACGGCGACGGCTACCTCACCAGTGACGAGTACACCGCACACCTCAAGGAGATGTGCGCCTCCTGACAGGCGCGTGGCGCTACCGATACCGGCCCGGCCACCACGGTGGCCGGGCCGGAGCGCGCCACCTGCCCGGTGTTGAACTTGCCGTGGCGGCCCCCCAAGAGGTCGCGCGGCGTGACTCGGCTCGACGGCCCGAAGGGCCCCTCCACCAACACCTCCTCGAGACACCGCCACGATCCGCGACCACTGGTTGCCAACCAACCTGCGTCACTCTTGCCAATTACCAGGCGTCACAACTCTCTGGCCAGGGGCGACCCACGGCCCTTCTTGCCCACAAGCCTGCCCGGTCACAGTCGGTTCTGCGGTGGAGGTCGGAGTCTGGCTGTCTACCGTGGAGCCGTGAGCACTGCCTCTGATGACGCGGCCAGCCGGTGCCGGTGCGCGTCGTGCTGCCCGCCGACCCGCTGCTCGGACACCCGGAGCAGGAGGTCATGGCGCGGCTGTGGAGGCAGCGGCAGACCGAGGCGGGTTGGCTGTACCTCGTGGGGCTGCCGTCGTACCGGGACCTGGAGGACGGCGGCGTGGAGGCGGCGGAGTATCGGGTGTGGGTCCGGGCTCCCGACCATGTGCGGCCGGTCGACGGCGTCGACTACGACCAGGACGCCACCGAGCACCTTCCGCCGGCGCCGAAGTCGGTGGTCCGTCAGGTGCTCGGGGAGCACCGGCCTACGGGGTGGGTGCCGGCGAAGGTGCGCAAGGGTCGGGGCCCGGCCCGGGGTGTGCTGCACGCGCCGGGACTGCGAGGAGGCGCCGCAGGGAGTGCCGCTTCTCGATGTGGAACACGCGCTGGACGTCGCGGCAAGCCCGGGGACGCGGCTGTGCACGCTGTGCGGCTGTGCCCAGGAGTTGACGCCGCTGCTACGTGGCTTCGACGACATCGGTGACTCCTGACGCCCGGTTCGGGCCCTCCCCTCACCCGTAAGGATCATGGCTCCGGTTTCTCTGACGCCTGCCTGGCTTTATCAAGCAGTTGTGACGTCACTTGTCGATGGGTCTGGGAAGCATCCCGTTCCACGTACGACTGGTGTTGATGAGTGCAAGGAGGCACCAGGTCTCTTGCCAGGACAGCATTGGAATGCTCTTGGTGAAAGGTGCTGGTCATCCGCTTGCGGGCCATCGGTTCGAGTCGTACCCGCCCGTCATCGCTCGGTGGGTATCTCCGAGGTGAAGCAGTGGCCGAGTTCGGGGGCGAGGCCCTGGTAGTGACGGAAGTTGAAGATGAGCGGGCTCCAGACGGTGGGGTTGATGTGCTGAGTGCCGGGCACGACGATGCGCCGGTCGGCGTGGACGCGTGCGACCGCGCACTCCACGATCAGGAAGTGGCCCTCCGCGTCCGGTGAGCTGCGCCGGACCTGGGCCTCGAGCTGGAGCGGGCACTCGGCGACGCGCGGAGCCCGTACCGTCTCGGACGGTACGGGCGTGAGGCCGGCCGCGGCGAACTTGTCGGGCTCGTAGCGGTAGCCCCGTGCCCGCTTGGCGGCGGGCACGGGGCATGCTCCGGTGAGCGGGGCGAGCCGCTCCACCGCGCCCCAGAGGCCGGGCGACGGAAGGTTGATCACGAGTTCCGGCCGGGTGGCCAGGTTGGCTGCGGTCTGGCTGTCGGCGCCGAGGCCGAGCACCACGGTCTGCCCGAGCGCCCAGGCAGAGGAGACCGGGGTCAGGTTGGCCGAGCCGTCCTCGTTCTCGGTGGTCAGCAGGGCAACGGGGGTACCGAAATAGAGGATGCTCGGGGTTATCGCGATGTGCGAGGGCGCGTGTGTCGCTGTCGTCATGGACTGCAACCCTAGGGTCCGGACCCTTCGTCGGCGGCCGAACTGTCGCCGGGCGAGACTGTAGGGGTGACCAGCTTCCACGGAACCTATGCAGACGGCCCCGACCTCGCCGGGTTCGCGGGGCTACTGGCGGACCGTACTCGCGCCGCGTTCTGTCTGGCGTTGCTTGACGGCCGTGCCTGGACCGCGTCGGAGCTAGCACGCACCGCGGGCGTCGCACAGTCCACCGCCAGCGCGCACCTCGATCGGCTGGTGCGGGGCGGCATCCTTGCCGAGGAGCGGCAGGGGCGGAATCGGCTGCTGCGGCTGGCGACCGCGGACACCGCCGAAATGATCGAGAACCTGGCCGCCCGGGCCCCGTCGCGGCCGGTCCCGGTGCGCTCGCTGACTGATTCCAACCGCCGCCGCGCCCTGGCGCACGCCCGTATCTGTTACGACCATCTCGCGGGCGCGCTGGCCGTGGCGATCACCGACGCGATGACCGAGCGCGGGCTGCTGGCCGGGGATTACGGGCCGGCCCTCACCGCGGCGGGCCGGGACTGGCTGCGCAAGCTCGGTATCGCCGACGACCGCCCGGACGCCTCCTGGCGACCCCATGTCCGTACGTGCCTGGACTGGACGGAACAGCGCCCGCACCTGGCCGGCGCAGTGGGCGCGGCGCTCTTCCGACACGCGCTGGACTCATCCTGGCTGGTGCACCGGAGCACGACCCGGATGGTCACCGTGACCGATGCGGGTCATACCGCGCTGCGCACACGGCTCGGCCTCACCGACGATGTGCTCGCCTGTTCAGCGGCGCAGGCCGGGGCGTCGACGGACAGCGGGGCTGCCCCCGGGCAGCTGTAGAGCGGGCAGGTCGACACGTTCGGTGCCCGAGACAGTTTTCCCACGGCACTGCCGTTATTTCTCCTCGATATTCACGGGCCGGTTGATCGCCAACTCCCCCCCCCTCCCCCCCCCAAAGAAACCCACCGACAACGCTGTTCCCAGAGATGCACGAAGCCGCCTGCGTCCCGGTGCTCGTACGGTCCGCTCGGCCGCGGCCGCTCGTGCCCGCCTGGAGGGGAGCAGATCATGACCGGCGTCGCCGCCGAGCCCGGAGATGCCGAGCCGACGTACATGGGCGTACGCGCTCGCCCTTCCACTCCCAGCGGGCGAGGTCGGGCATGATCACCAGGTCCACGCGAAGGTGTCGAAGCCGCCCGTCGTACGGCGGGTGAGGTGCTCGAAGTTCACGTACCAGTGCCGCAGCCAGCCCCGCGCCCCACGGCTGGCGGCAATACCGATCTTGCCGCTCTTGCGTTAGACGGTCGGCGTTGCCCTGGACGTTGGGGCGACGCGTTCGTATCCAGGCCCGCGTTTCGGCGGGCGGCGGCAGAAGAGGTAGAGATGACCAAGGTGCGGGGACTCGCTGGCGGCCTGGCGAAGGGGCATGCGTCGGGGGTGCGGAGGATGTCGAAGTGGTGCGTCGGGGCATTGATGGCGGGCTCTGCGCTGGTGAGCCAGCCGTCGATGGCCGTCGAACCGGGTGCGGTGCTGGAGGACGCCCCAGCGGTGAGTCACATCGCCCCCGGGATGTGACTCACCGCCACGGTCGGGCTGCGCAATGCCGGCACGGTCGACGCGACGAACGACGGGCGCATGTACATGGAGCTTCGGGCCCCGCACTACAGCAGGTTCACTGACACCACGCTCACCCCGGTCGACGGCGCGCCCGGCGGCTGGTCCTGCCGCGGAGACGACGCGGGCGGCCCCGACGGGAGCACGATCCTGAAGTGCACCTCCGACAACAAGGGCATCGTCGCCCTCTGTGGGAGAGACCGTGCAGTGGCAGGTGAACATGAAGGTCGCCGACGATGCGCCTGCCGACACGATGCTGCCCAACGCAGGAGAGGGTGGTTACGGTGCCACCTTCTACTACACGAGGGCTGGAAAGGGCTCGTGGTCGACGATGTCTCTCCAGGTCGCTACGTAACAGGGCGCGTAACGCCGGTCCATCAGCACCTGCAAGCCCCCTCGCCACTGTCCCTGGACTGCCCAGCCAGGCATGGGTTTGTTCACGAGTCCCGGTTCTGGTCCAACTTCTGTGGTAGGTGCACGCCGAGTGACCACTGAGGAAGCTGCCCGGAGAGAGCGTGCGGAACAGACTCTGATCCGGAACGGGTCAGCTCGCGTCCGCCGTGAACGTCACCTCTGCTGTGGCGACGGTCTTTGCGCGGCGTCCGGGTGCGCCTTGCCACTGCCAGTAGAGGTTGGTGTGCGCGATCACCTGGTGTGGGGCTGGCGCGCCGTACTCGCTGAGGTCCTGCGTCGTATGCGCGTCGCTGACCAGCGTCACGTCGTACCCGCGGACGAAGGCCCCGTGAAGAGTCGCGCGGATGCACCCGTCGCTCTGGGCACCCGTCACGACGAGCTGGCCCACCCCACGCTCGGCGAGCAGCGCCTCCAACGCAGTGCCCTCAAACGAGTCACCGTAGGTCTTGTGGACAAGAGGCTCCGCATCTCGGCGAACCAACTCCGACACGTACTGCCAGGGCTTGCTGTCCCGCTCGAGACCGTCGTCGGAATGCTGCACCCAGACCACGGGCACGTCCTCAGCGCGCGCCTTGCCCACCAGTATGTTGATGTTCGCGATCACGCCATCACGATCATGGGCGCCTTCCACCACCCCGTTCTGGACGTCGATGACGAGCAGCGCGGTATGCGGCCGATCGGGAAGGGTCGTCAAGGGGAACTCCTGTTATCGTCACGGGTCCTGTGTCGCCCGCAGAGTAGGCCGGGCCACTGACAGTGGCACGGCCGCACGAGCTGCAGGCCAGCTCACGCCAGCAGGACTCGTTGCCGGAGAAGTCGGAAGCCGGCACGACCGAACATTTGGCGCTTGAGCATCTTGATCCGGTTGATATGGCCTTCGGCGACACCCGAGTTCCAGGGCAGGGTCAGGCCGGCGATGACGGCGTCCCGGTCACGGTCGATTCCGGCGGCAAGGGTGTGGAGGCTGGGCAGGTCATCTTGTCGGACGGCAGCGAGCCATTCCGGCAGACGTTCGCCTTGGCGCTCGACCAGCATCGACGCGAAGGACCGGACGTGCCGGGTGAGTGCGTCCGGTTCGGGGCAGTGCGTCTGGACAACCTTGAGCTGGAGCTGCTCGGACTCGGTGAGGGTTTCCGGGCGGCGGGGATCCATCCGGCGACGGCCCGGGGCGAGGGCGGACGGGCGGTCACCGGCCGGGTGAGGTGCGCTTGTCGTGCACGTAGGCGCGCACGCGCTGGTAACTGCCCTTGTAGCCGAGCGGCACGATCTCCTCCTACAGCTTCCACGCGTTGGTGCAGCCCTCACTCCACCGGTCGTCCAGGTAGGGCTTGATGTCGTCCAGGACGGAGGACCGGTTCTGCCACTGACCGGTGAACAGCTCCTCCGGTGTCTCTGCGTCGGCCAACTGCTTGACGGTTCGATAGGTCATACCGAGCTGCCGCTGGACCGAGCGCCGACTGTGTGCTGCCTCCAGTAAGGTGTGATCGGCGGCGTGCCGGGCCCGGGTCCGGTCTGCGAACCAGTGTCCTCGCGGCCACGGCGTAGCGGACGGGTCCGCGGCCGGGACGGCCTCGGGTTCGGGCTGAGCTGCCGCGGGCGCCAGGACGCGCAGGCAGCGGCGGTGCTGGGCAACGCTCCGCTCGGTGGCTTCAGTCAGGTTGTGCCAGAGATGCCACCGGTCCGCGACCTGCACCGCCTGTGGTGCTCCGGTCGCGGCGCCCTCGGCGAAGACGGCGCGCGGTCTCGGCAGACGACTTCGACACCTGGCCGCTGAGCGAGCCAAGCGGCCAGGCTCGACACCTCCCTGTATGGGAGCAGATCGATAGGACGGCGAGTTTCGACGTCCACCAGGACGGTGCCGTAGTGGCGGCCCTTGCGGGTGGCGTACTCATCGACGCCAACCACACGCGGTGCTGGCACCTCCGGCTCGGGTAGCGCGTCGACCAGGCGTAAGACCGTGCTCCGGCTGACGGACACACCGGGGACGGAGGCGAGGCGAGCACCGGCCCGGCCTGCCAGGGCGAGACCGACCGTGGCCAGGGTCGAGCGCAGCCGCTCGGTGCGCTGGCCATACCTGCGGGCCAAGCCGGCTATCTGCTCCACGAAGGTCGGGCGCGGACACGCGGTGTTGCGGCAAGCAAACCGGCGAACTCGCAACTGGAGCACGACCTCTTCCACGGCCCGAACTGTCAGCCCAACCGCCTCGGACACGGCTCATTCTCGGGCGACTTCGGGTGCCGCCCGGAGATGCTCAGCCGTCACCGAGAGTGGCCGCTTCACACAAGTTGAGCCAGAACCCGATCTCGTGAACATTCCTCACACGCCAGAGGCTCCCTGCTTGCGCAGCGCCGAGATCCGTATGCCTTTCGGCTCCAGCAGCTTCTTCGTCTCGCGGTGACCTCGGGCGGTGAGCACCCATACCTGCCGCTGGTCGTCCTGGACCGACTCGATCCTCACCAGCTGGTGGTCCTCCAGATCCAGGAGGTTGTCCCGAGTGAGCTTGTCGTGCCGGTTGTCCGGGCGGGTCAGCTTCCACAGCTGATCGGGCGTCGCCCTCTGGAAGATGCCCAGTGCTTGCAGCAGTTCCCTCCGCCTGGGCTCGGTCGAGTTCTTCCTATGAGCAGGACGCCTTTGGACATGAGGGTTGGCGGACCTGCGCCGGCCCCCTGACCGACGGGGCTGACCTGCGACAACGCCCGGCCCCTGATGACGGGGCGCGGAGGGGGTGGTGGAGGGGTCTGCGGAGGGGGCCTGCGGGGCCTGGTCGACATCCTCGGAGGGCCAGTGGTCTCGGGCGGTGCGGTGCTCGTGAGCGAGGTCGGGCATGAGGTCGGGCACGGTGTCCTCGTTCCTCCGGCCGTACTCACTCGGCCGGGTCGGCGGTCGTCCGGCCCGCACGCTGATGTGCGCGAGGGCCGGGGCCACCGTGAGGAAGCCCCCCGTGACCGCCGTCTGACCCGAACCTCCCAGCGGTGCCCGGTATGTCCCATGACAGGCTCTTGCCCACACGGTTGGTCCGTGAATGGCATCACGGGCCGCCCGGCGAAGCTCTGATCACCAAGCCGGGCGCAGCAGGTGCCCGGCCAGCGAACAGGCAGGGAGCCGTCATGGAGACGACCTCGCCGAAGACCCAGCTCGCCCCGGAGCAGATCCGGCGGGCCGCCGACTACGTGGAGCTGGTCTGGCGGGGTCAGGGCAGCGAGGAAGACAAGGCCGCGCTCAAGGAGTTCCACGCCGACGGGCCGGAGCTGCGCGGCTGATCGGTGAGTTCGGCGCGCTGCTGCTGGCCGACTACATCACCGCCGTGCCCGACGAGCACGCCGACTACGAGTCCGCGTACGCTCTGCGGCAGCTGGTGACGGTGACGGGCCGGTACCTCAAGCGGTGGTGCCTCGCGGGCCGCGGGGACAGACCGCCTGGACCGCGGCCGCGTTCCTGATCGAGTGCATGCAGGAGGTCGACCAGGTGTCCCAGTTCCTCGCCGACATCCGCGGTGACACCCGCGCCCGGTACGGGGCGGCTGCTGCCTGAGCCGAGACGGAATCCGGGATAGCGCCCGGGGACGGAGATTTCTCCTCCCCCGGGCACTGTCCCGTTCGGGCGGGATGTCGAAGGTAGCGGAGCTGGACAAGGGGCAACGCGAGCGTCGGCGAGGCACACCCGCCCACCGTGAGTGCGCGGACTCTGTCCACAGGCCCTCACTCCGAGACTCACGTCTGAGGCCGCCCACGATCAGCGGGGCGGCCCGTACGTGAGGAGCCGTCCATGTTCCAGAACCCCACCGTGCGCCTGACCCCGATGAAGCCGGACGCGGTGCCCAGCGCCTTCAGCTACCTCCGGGCCGTGGAGGCCGGCGAGACCGAAGCAGCCGCCGGGTTCGCCAGCGCCGATCCAGGAATCCACTGGCAGCTCGTGGACGTCGCCAAGCGAATCATCGTCCCCGTCACCGCCCTATGCGGCACCGACCCGGACCCGTGCGACGACTCCCTCGCCCTGCCGGCCGTCGGGCGGGTCCTTGTGACCACTTTGGGCCACTGGGCGTCGCAGGCCAGGTCGAACGCGGCGGGAGGAATCGCCTACGTGGTCATCGCCTTCGTCAGGGAGGTCCTTGCCCAGGAAGAGTGCGGTGAAACCGTCGCCGGTGTCCTGCGCCAGCTGGAGGCAGTCGGCGTGGGCCAGGCCCTCGATGCTCACCCCGCACCGGCCGGTGCGCACCCGGTGCGCCTGACTATCGCGTAGCGCGCCGAGGATGGCGGTGGTGCGTACCGCGCGCACCGGGTGCGCACCACCGCAGGACCAGATCCACCGCACCGTGCGCACCACCGCACCGCACCAGGTGCGCGCGGCGGCAGGCCCTGTATCACACACCCCCTTGACCACGGCCTGATTGGCGGCCGCACGTGCTGTGGCAAGGAGAAACGTGCCGGGTGGCACACCTGGTCAAGGGGTGCCGACACGCGCCAGGCCGACCTGGTCAAGGGGTCGGTCGCCGGTGCGCGCACCGGTGCGGTGCGGAACATCGGGTGCGGTGCACCAAGTGCGCGCGAGTGCTGGCCATCGCCGGGTGGTGCGCACCGGGTGCGGTGCCGGACGTCGCGGTGCCCACCAGAGCGGAGTCCACTCGGTGGAGTCCACTGAGTGGAGTGGGCTCCACTCGGTGGGCTCCACCCGGTGGAGTCCACTGAGTGGAGCCCACTGAGATCGTTTCATCTTGAATTCGCAGGTCGTGCCGCTGGTGTGGGTGGAGATTGACGTGCTCGTGCTGCTCTCGGACGTGATCGTTGGCAGGTGATCGTCTGCCACGGGCCGGTTCGCGGTGTTTCGGGGTGGTCCGCCCGAGGCGTTGCGACGACCACAGAACGGAAGCCACGGGGTGCGGGCCCTTCCGTCGTTTCCCGGGTTGTCGACTACTCGCCCTGCCCGGTGAGCGTGCCAAGAAGCTGCTGGGCGAGCAGGGTTGCTGTGCCCAGGCGGGGGTCTTCTTCCTCGCCGGTGGCTTTGCCGATGACGGTGTCGCGCAGGGTGGCCGATACGGATGGGTCGGCGTAGGGGTCGGGGAAGGACAGAGCCATGAGGCAGACGCCGACGTTGGCGGACAGGATGGCGTGCCCTGCGGTCTCCATCGGCAGGCGGAGTCGCCCCGCGTTCAGGCAGCGCCCCAGCGCCGCGTGCAGCAGTTCGCGGGCCTCGCTGATGCCGTGCGGCTTGCTGCTCCCGGCCGGTGTGAACATCAGCCGGTAGAGGTGAGGGTTGGCCAGGGCGAAGGTGGTGTGGCTGTCCCAGGCGGTTTTCAGGTCGGCCACCGGATCGTCGGTCGTGGGGTTGGCGCGTTTGCTGGCCAGGAACTTCTGGAAGCCGAGGTCGGCTACGGCGGTGAGCAGTCCCTGCTTGTCGCCGAACTGCCGGTAGATCTCCGGCATGCCGACCTGGGCTTCAGCGCAGATGTCGCGAGTGGAGATGGCGAGCGCGTCTTTGTCGGCGAGGAGGGTGGTGGTGGCGTCGAGGATGCGCTCTCGTGCGGTAGGCATGCTCTCGATGGTAGTCGCGCTTACGCCTTCCGCCTCGGGTGTGTTAGCGATTCTCTCACTTCCATGGATCGATGCTTACATACCGTGTTAGCATCGATAACGTCGGGTGTTCCGGAAGGTTCGGCGCGCCCGCCCACCTGTACCCGAGGGAAGCAGACCATCCGATGCGTGCCCCGATACTCCGCGCCACCGCCGCAGCAGTCGCCCTGTCCGGTGTGGCGCTGCTGTCCGCCTGCTCGTCCGGGACCGACGCGGCCGGCGCCAAGCCGACCACCGGGCAGACTGCACCCGTGAAGAAGGAGAACACCGCCGTGGAACGTACGACGCTGCGCCAGCTGAACAAGCTGAATGACTCCGCCCCGTCGCTGAAGGACTCGACCGTCGTGATGGTGGACTACCAGAACACCTACACCCGCGGCGTGATGGAGCTGGACGGCTGGGAGCCCGCGCTGGACGAGGGCGCGAAGCTGCTGGCCGCCGCCCGCAAGGCCGGTGCCCCGGTGATCCACATCCAGAACGACGCCGGTGAGGGCAGCCCGTACGACACGAAGGCCGAGATCGGGAAGATTCACGACAAGGTCGCGCCGGCCGAGGGCGAGCCGGTGATCACTAAGACGAAGGCGCCGAACGCGTTCCTCGGCACCGGCCTGGCCGAGGAGCTGGAGAAGGCCGGGAACAAGAACGTGGTGATCGCCGGGTTCATGACCAACATGTGCGTGCAGTTCACCACGGCGGAGGCGTTCCTCCAGGGCTACCAGCCGACCGTGGTCGCGAACGCTTCCGCCACCCGGGGCGTGACCACCGCCACCGGCAAGGTGTCCGCCGAGCAGATGCACCAGGGCGCGCTGGCCACCATCACCGACCTGTACGGCGTGGTGGTGCCCACGGTAGCCGACCTGGCGTAACCGGCACGCCGGAAGCCCTCATTCGCCCCGGTGGGGGTGCGGTCCGTGGACGGACGGACCGCACCCCCACCGGGGTTTCTTTATGTCCGGATTTGGAATAGGTCGTTCCTGTTCCGGGGGTTGTGTACGAATCGCACGAAGATCCGGTACTGGGTGGGGTATGTACCTCGTGCGATCAGCGGCTTACCCCGCCAACTCACCTGCTCATAGCGTCAGTTGCCTGCGGGGGGCAGGGCCCTGCCTCCTGCCCTCTCACAGGAAGATCCGAACGTGGCAACACGACGCACAGTCCTCACGGCCGCCGCAGCAACAGCCGCCGCCACCACGCTCATAGGCAACAGCACCGCCACCGCCACCGCCGCCGACATCGACGCAACCGCCGACGCTATGACCCAGGACGAGGCACGCGCCGCGATCCTCGCCGTCAACGCCGGTATGCGCACCAGATACAAGGCGCTCAAGGACGCTCTGCAGAACAAGCTTGCCCCGGTCATCGTCGTCACCAACGGCCCCGAGGGCGGCACGTACTACCTCGTGGCGAACGGCAAGGTGGTCGAGCAGACCACCCCCATCGACCTCATCTTCCAGCTGGCCAAGTCCATCGCCCACACTCCGCTCGGCACGTTCTCCGTCATCGGCTCGTACCTGAACAAGAGGGTCCCGGACTGGCACCTCAAGGCCGGCGACATGGACCCCCACGACCTGGAACAGGTCGCGTTCAACGGCCCCGAAGGCACCGCCTGGGTCGAGCCGCTGCGCCAGTGGAAGAACGAGCTGGTCAAGGGCCGTAAGGCGCTCCAGTGGGCGGGGCTGCCCGCCAAGCTGGAGACGTCCAGCCGGAACATCCTCAACAGCATGATCGCCTTCTGTGAGAAGGCGATCACCGCCCAGTCCTTCACCATGAAGGACTTCGAGGACGCGACCGGCGCCGTCTACGGCGACATCCGCACGAACATGTACTACGCGGCGAAGGTCCAGATCGCAGCCGTCAACCAGCTGATGACCCGCTGGAAGACCAAGCTCGGCGCGGCCCTCTGGCACGACGTGTACGTGCTCGTGTTCTCGATGTGGACGACCAGCGTCGACAACCAGAACACGATCATTATCCGCGAGCACATCGACACCGACCGGCGCGCCACCCACCTCATCGACATCATCTCCGACCAGCTTCCGGTCATCGACCCCGTGAACGTCGCCCTGGAGAACCTGGCGCGCATCGTGCAGGACAACATCGCCGCGGAGATGGTGTTCTCCACGGACCAGCAGGTGGCCTCCAGCCTCAAGGGCAAGCAGGACCTGCTGTCCGAGGAGATCCTGTCGCAGCTTGGCACCACCAGCACCACCGGCAGCGCCACCACGGCCGCCTTCGGCACCACCGGCACGGGGGGCGGCGGCTGCCCGCTCGGCCACACCGCCCAGGCGTAACCCTGCCGGGCACCTGACAGACCGGCCGCCCCGCCCCACCGGGGCGGCCCCCACACCCGCACGGCCCCCACCCGCGCGCAGCGGAACCGGGGGCCGTGCCCGCTTTCCAGCACCAGCCACACACCACGGGGGAACCACCAATGCAAGCCTTGATGCTGCTCACGCCTGCCCGGATCTGGTTCGGCGCCGGGCTCATTCTGCTCGCGGTCAATCTGCGCGCCGCCATCACCAGCACCGCACCCTTGCTCGGCCAGCTCGCCGCCGCCTACCAGTTGTCGCCCACCGGCATCAGCGTGCTCACCACCCTGCCCATCCTGTGCCTCGGGGCGTTTGCCGCTGCTGCCCCGGCTCTGGCTGCCCGCACCAGCACCGACACCACCGTCACCCTCGCCCTGGCCGTCCTCACGGCCGGCATTCTGCTGCGCACCATCCCGCACCCCACCGCCCTCTACACCGGCACGGTCGTCGCCGGGGCCGGTATCGCCATCGGCAACGTGCTGCTCCCCGCGGTCATCAAGCAGCGCTTCCCCAACAGGGTCGGCCCGCTCACCGGCCTGGCGATGATGCTGATGGCCGCGAGCGGTGCGGCAGCCGCAGCGCTGGCCGTGCCCCTGCACCAGGCCACCGGGTGGCGCATAGCCCTGGCTGTATGGGCGCTGCCCTCCCTGGCTGCCGTACTGCTGTGGGGTCCGCTGGCGGCCCGCAACCGCACCCGCCGCCTCACCAGCCCGACCGCCACACCGCAGCCAGCCACCCGGCCGCTGACGTCCTCGCCCCTGGCGTGGGCGGTCTCCGTGTTCCTCGGACTGGTGTCGCTGGTGTTCTACGCACTCACCGCGTGGCTGCCCGAAGTCATGCAAGCCCGCGGGCATTCCCCCGCCGAAGCCGGAGCCATGCTGTCGGGCATGCTGCTCATCGGCATCCCCCTCGGCCTGGCCGTCCCCATCGCCGCGACCCGCATGCCCCACCAGCGTCCGCTCGTCACCGCGGTGGCCGCCACCAAGACCATCGCTTTGGCCGGTATCTGCTTCGGGCCCCCGCTCGACTGGCTTTGGGTGCTCCTCCTCGGCGCGGCCACCGGCAGCGCGTTCCCCCTCGCGATGACCCTGCTGTCGCTACGCGCACCCGACCCGGCCACAGCGGCCCGCCTGTCCGGCATGGCCCAAGCCTTCGGCTATCTCCTCGCTGGATGCGGCCCGTTCCTGTTCGGGCTGCTGCACAGCAGCACCGGCATGTGGGCCGTGCCCCTGCTTGCCATCTGCGCCCTGGTGGTACCCGAAACCCTGGCGGGCATGGCCGCCGCCCGCCCCCTCCACATCCGCCTACGGCCACCACCCCGACACGCCACACGGGCTCGCCGCGCCGCCCGCCGATAGCCGTCAAGCGAAGTGTTCCAGCAGCGAGTTCGCCGCCTTGCCGGTGGCGAACTCGAAGCCCACGCACACCGCCCCGGCGGCAGCTTCGGCCATCTTCCGTACGCGCCACCCCTCATCCCAGGCGTGGTAGCTGTACGAACAGTGGGGCGGCGGAGACGGCGATGGCCTGGTGCGGCTCTGTGCCAGCGTGGAGCGCCCACTGCTCCGCCGCCTGGTACACATCCAGCGGGGCCGGGCTGCCGCCTTCGAGCCGGTTGCCCGCTATGCCGCTCATGTGCGCCGCCCACGCCGCAGCAACGCCCATAGTGGTGGCGTGCCGGTGGGACCGGCCGATAGCGGCGAGTACGGTGTGCGCCAGGGCGTGATGATGCTGGTCTCGGGGACGGGGGCTGCTGTCCAGGGCCTGGGTGAGGAAGTCGGCGACGGCACGGCGGGTGAGCCGCGGGCCGAAGGTGTGACCGCAGGCGGGATGGCGGAACCTGGTGGGCCGCCGTCTCCGCCGCACCGGCAAGCAGCGCGTGCAGCTCGCTGTGCGTACGGCTGCCGGATAGGCCGGGCCGGCACAGGGGCCACGGGCGCGCGGCCAGCTTCCGGGCCTCTCCTGCGGCGTACGCGCGCACCTCAGCGCATGCGGTCTCGTCCACGCCGCCACCTCCGTCCACGCCCGGCCACCGCCTGGCCCTTGCTTCTGCGCTCAGGGCACGACCGGCGAGCAGGGCAGGCCGGGCTCGTCCCCGCATCCGCCGCACGCAAAAAGAGAGCGAACTTCTCCGCCTGCGCGGCTCCGTTGCGGGCATGAGCTGACCCCAGCAAGCCGGTGCTCAGCCGCTGACCTGCGCGGCCTCCCGAGCGAACAACGCCTTCTCCTCCACGTCGATGAACTCGCGCCACTTCACAGCACCCAGCTCAGGGTCCTGCTGCTGGGCGTACAGGCTGCCCAGGCGCAGCGCGTACCCGGCGATCAGCGCGAGCGCCGTCTCCCGGTCCCCGGCGTCCTCGATGCCGAGGTTGTCGATCCTGGAGAAGAACACGCTCCCCGACTGAATCATGAGGTCAACGGTGTCGTCGCCGCGCGAGTGTTCGGCCCACAGGCGCGCCGCCTCCAGGCACGCCCCCTCCATCTGCTCCTCCGCCACCCGGTGACCCACACCACTCCTCGAACCCATCGTCCTACCTCTTTCCTGATCGCTGTTTCAAAGAGACCGAGCCCGCATCCGAGGCCGCGGCTCGAACGCCAACCCGTACAGGCCCTCCGTGCTCACGGCCCCTTCGCGTTCCCCGGTGTTCGCCGGGCGCAGCCGCAGGTACTTCGGCCAGCGTGCGGCCAGCATCTGAGCCGTCTTGCTTCATCTCCGGTGTCCGGTACGACACCACCCCGCCCCGGTTGCCCCAGTGAGATCGTTCCATCTTGAACTCGCAAGTCGCGGTACTGGTGTGAGCCCCGGCTGCTGTCCTCGTGCTGGCAGGCGGAGTGATCGCCGTCGGGTGACCGTCTGTCACCGCTGGATTTCGCAGTTCGCCAGGACGAGCAGGGCTCGCAGCAACTTGGTGGCGTGATGGGCGTTCAGGCGGACCTTGGTCAGGATGCGCCCGGTCTTCAGGTTCGCGAAGCCGTGCTCGACGGCGCGTTCCGCGGCTGACCAGCCGGTTCGCCTCCTTCTCGGCGTCGGTGAGACGGTCGGAGCGGGTCGCCTTGCGGCCGGTGATGATGACCGGAGCATCGTCGGGGTCGTCGTCGGGGCCGACGAAGCCGAGGTCGGCCAGGGCGCCGAGGCCGGCCTCGCGCAGATGCCTCGTGATGTGGTCGTGGCGGGCGGCGGTGATCTCGCTGGCCCGGCCAGGGCGGGTGGAGGAGATGCAGATCAGGTTCCCTTTCTCGTCGGTCAGCGCGAGGAAGAGCAGGCCATGGGCCTTGTGTTTCCCGCTGTAGTTCTTGCGGTTGGCCGCTTTGGTGCGGCGGCGGGTGCGCACGAGGGTGCCGTCCAGCAGGACCACCGCACCGTCCGACGGGCGATCTTCTTCAGGGCGCGGTCCTGACGCGGGGCCCGGGCGGCGAGCAGGTCGAGGGCTTCCAGGACCCAGCGGCGGACGGTGGCGGCCGAGACGGCGTTGCCGCCGGCCATGTCGGCCAGGCGCTGGTCGTGGCGCAGGACGGCCAGCACGACGATCGCCTGCCGTGCCCGGAGCGGCCTTGCGCCAGCGCGTGCCCAGCTGCTTGCGGCGCCGGCGTATCAGTCCGCCGACGAGATCGATGGTCCGCTTCGACACAGGAAGCCGGACCTGGTGGACAACACCGGGAGAGCCCTCGGCGGGCGGCTGTTTCACGAACGCCAACTCCCGCTGGGGACCCACGTGTTACGGCTGGAACCGACCACTCTGCCGCAGTCGGCGATCAACGCGGCAGGTACCGTCCCGAGCCCGTACGGGTCAGCCAGCCCCGGTCGGACAGCTTGCGCAACTGGCCGCGGACCGGCTCGACCTTTGCCGGGGTGTTCTCCCGACCCAGCGCGAGCGCGACGTCCTTGGCCATCACCGGCCCCGACGCCTTCGGGACGATCTCTATGATCCGCCGGTACTCCGGCGTGAGCACCTCCACCCCCATACCTTCCTCGCGGTCCGGGATCAGCCGCATCCCACCCGCCCCGGGCGTCACCACCGGCTCCGGCTCCGGCTCCGGCTCCGGCTCCGGCTCCGGCTCCGGCTCCGGCTCCACGATGCCCGGCGCCCGCCGTCCCCCGTCCGTCGCCTCGGCCCACTGCCCGAACACCACCTCGGCCGCCTCCAGCCGGCTCAGCTCGGCGTCGATCTCCGCCAGTTCCTTGCGCAGCAGCTCGGCCCGCTCAGCCAGTCGCATCCGCCGCTCGATCGTCCACGTCAGCACGTCCACCATGCGCCTCCCTCCCGTTGCGGAATCTACGAGACACCTCGGGCGGACCACCCCGGAACCCGCGAACCGGCCCGTGGCAGACGATCACCTGCTAACGATCACGTCCGAGAGCAGCACGAGCACGTCAATCTCCACCCACACCAGCGGCCCGACCTGCGAATTCAAGGTGAAACGATCTCAGTGCGCTCCACTCGGTGGGCTCCATCGGGTGCCACTCGGTGGGTTCCACTCTTTGGACGGTGTCCGGCATCGTCACCACAGCCAGGCGTTGGAGTGCCGCAGTCGGGACAGGGCTCGGGCGTCGCGGCGTGCGGCCGCGTTGCCGATCCGGTTCTGCCGGGGGCGGGGCCGGCGCGACTGCGAGGCGGCGAGGCGGCGCTTCCCGGCTTTCTGGAGTCGCTTCCGCTGCTTGCGCAGCTCCTGCTTCTTCGCGGCCTTGGACTTCGGCTTCCGGGGGCGCTTCCAGATCGGCTGCCTTCCCAGGGGCTCGTCGGGCTCGTGCTCCTGGTCCTCGGTGAGCGCGGCGGCCATCTTCGCGCGGGCCGCGTGGGCGCGGGCGAGGGCTTCGTCGGGGTTAGGGCGTTCTTCCGGGGTGCTCATGCGACTCCTCCTGTGGTCCGGCCCGGTGTGTGCTGGGTGCCGGGCTGCTGAGTGTGCGGCGGCTGCGGGGCCGTCGCCGGGGCGGGCTGTGGCGGGGGCCGTGGGCGACGGCGCGCTCCCGCTTGCCGTCCTGGAGCTTGGCGGCCAGCCGGGCGGCGGCTTCGAAGGTCCGGCGGGTCTGCTCCACCGTGTCGACGCCGGTCTCCGGCTTCACGAGGCGGCCGTCCTTCGGGCCGGTGCGGAACGGCCGTGGGCGCGACCTCAAGGCGGCGGGCACGGCGACGGCGCGCGGCCGGGTGCGAGAGCCCAGTCGCTCCGCACGGCGCACCGCCTGTACCCGGACCCTCAGCGCCCCGCCGTACGAGCGGGCCCGCTCGTACGGCGGGGCGGTCCGCTTGCGGGTCAGCGGGCGCAGCACGGCCTGGTCCTCGGTGTCGCGCGGGTACAGGGCACGCAGGTCGGCGGTCATCCGCCGGCTCGCCGGGCGGGTGTAGTCGTCGACGATCGTCTGCACGATCTCTTCATCCAGGCCCGGCTGGTGGGGCCGGCCACGCAGGACGTAGGAGAGGTAGCGGCGGGCTTCGGCGAGCAGATGGTGGCGCTTGAACGCGCCGCGCATCACGTACACCACGGCGACGACGTCGACGGCGGCCAGCGCTATGTCCACGACCGGCCGCACCCGCGCCCACACCGCCGCGGCCGCTGCCCGCGCCCGCTCGGCGAGCCGGTAGATGGTGCAGGCGCCGAACGTCCGGATCGCTGAGGTGCGCCATCGCTCGGTCAGCGACAGCAGCTCCGTGCGCTTGGGCGGGCGCGTCTGAGCGGTCGGCAGCCTCCGAGCTGCGAAGCCGGGGCTTGGTCCACCCCGAGCATCTGCTTAAACAGTAGGAAAGGTGCTCCAGGTCGAAGCGGCGGAGGAAGGACTGCCAGCAACGGTCGATGTCGGCTGTGATGACGGCAGTGCCCGACCAGCAGGACGTCCTGACCCCGAACCCACGACTATGGCCTTCGTGCTGGTTCCTCTGCCTTTGTGACGGAGCACAGGATCAGTCGAAGGCCGCCCTCGCGTCCGCTGAACTGCGAGAACGCAGATCAATTCGAGTCGCGTTCGACATCGGACCTTAAACGCCAAGCTGAATGGAACTGATCAAGTAGTGCTCACGGCTCTGACGCGCGTGTGCCCCGGCCGGAGGAACCGACCGGGGCACGGGAACGCATGTCAGAGTCCGGCGTCAGCCTTCGCCCCCGCCGTATGTCCGATGGAGTCCTTGGTCATGACGTCGCTAATCGTCACGGAGGAGGAGAGCGAACTCGTCATCGTACGGCTCGTCCTCGTTCTTCGGTACCAATAGCAATGTCAGGGCAGACCGTTCACCGACGAAGCGGAGATCGACGGATGTTCCCTTTCGGGTTGCGCGAAGTCGGCCGTGACCGGGCGCTGGGCGGCGTCGCCCCAGCGGGCCACCCAGCGCTTGGCGGCGCCCCTCGTATCGCCGTCCTTGGCCGCGAACTCGGCCAGCCCATCGACGTCTCGAGCCTTGAGGCGGGCCAATACGTGCTCAGTGATGGAGAGGCTGCCAGGAGTGGGGCGTCCGGTGACGGACAGCTCGATGTTAGCCGTACCGTCTTTCCACCGACGCTCTGCCTTGTCCGTCGAGAGCGCGTCACATCCGCTGAGCAGCAGCATGAGCGCGCCGGCCAGGCCCACTGACCACTGTGCCCGCCTCAACCGCGCTTCCCCGGCCGGATGATGCTGATGGCGCTGAGATGCTTGTTGTCGAACCACCGGTTCAACATCGTTTGCGGCCTGCTGCCGTGCTGGCTGATATTGATGTTGCCTCCCTTGGCAGCAGTGACGATCCCCGCATGGTTCCACGCCTTGGAAGAGGTGTAGTAGGCGAAGATCACATCGCCTGGCTGGGCATCGTAGCGGGATATCTCTCGGCCACCCCGGTAGTTCTTCAGATGCTGGCGCAAGTTGGCGGCGCCGGCCCAGGTGCAGCTGTCGAGCCGCCACGAACCGATGTTGTTGCGGAACCAGCGGGATGGATTCTTACGGCCGCCCTTGCGCTGCTGCATCTTGCCGCCCCAGTGGAGCGCCTTGGACGCGAAGGTGGCGCAGTCGTACTTGTAGTCCTTCCCGATCCTGTCGGCGTTGCGCTTGGCCCATGTCGCGGTGCCGCTTGCGTCGGGCGCGGCGGCGACACTACGGCGAGCTGCATTGTCGTAGTGTCGGGGGCGGGCTCGTCGGGCAGCATGCCGTCGGCGTCCAGCTTGGTCGGCAGGTCCTCTTCCCCCTGCGCGACCTCCTCGACGCTCTGCTCCGCCAGCGGCGCCACGGAGGCATCGCGCACGGCATCGTTCGTCGTGGGCAGGGTGACCTCGGCCGCAGCGTCGTCGGCTTCCATGCGCAGGACGCCGTCGGCGAAGACGAAGCGACCGGGCAGGTCGCTCTCCTCCGGCTCCTGTGTGCCGTCGGTGTGGGTGAGCACACTACGCTCCGAGACCGTGCCGCGCACGATCACGGTGTTGTCGGCGCCTGGACCGGTCAGCACGTCGTCGAAAACTGTGGTGATCTCGGTAAAGCGTCGCTCGTGACGGGCATACGCTTCGCGGCGGTCGTTCAGGTGGGGCAGCTGCTGTTCCAGCAGCGCGCGGAACATCGCGCCGTGCGGGCTGCTTGCGGCGGCCTGCTCGACGGTGGTGTACGTGCCCTTGAGGACTCCGGCACGAGCGGCGAGGTAGTCGCGCACCGCTGGGGCGTAACGTTCCTGCTCAGCGACGGCGACCGGCTTGGCCGTGACCGACACGGCTGCTTGGGATGTTCCGTGTGTGGAGGCGGCCGTGACCGTCACGGTGTGGTTTGCGCCGTTTGTGAGGCTGTCGAAGACGACTCGGGTGTCCTGGGTGGTGGTACGGGCAGCCTCAGTGCCGTCACGGTGGACGATCACCGTGTAGGTGAGTGCGTCGGTGGCTGCACCGGGGTCGGTCGGCGGATTCCAGGTGGCCAGCAGACCGCGGGCGGCCGGTACGGCCTTGACGTTCTCAGGGGCGCCGGGGGCGCCAGAGGGGACGTAGGACACCTTGAGCACGGGACGCAGTTCTGGGTCCTGAGCCCGCGAGGAGTGGTACACCACACCGGGCGCCGCCGTCTTCTCGTCCCCGAATTGGAGGCTCAAGCCGTGGTTGTCAGTCTGGTAGAGCCAGTCCGCGACGAGTGATCCCAGGTTCAGGTCACCGAGCGCTGCGAGCAGTTCGTCCTCGGCGAGCAATGGCTCCTCGTTGGCTGCGGCGGCGAGATCCTGTCCGCTGAGGGCAGGGTCCCATGCCGTAGCGAGGTCACGCACCGTAGCGGCTGGTTCGGTACAGGTGGGCTCGTCCCCGCCCCCGCAATCGGCCCGGTGAAGGGTGAGCCGAGCGTCGGTGATCCGGGCGCCGGCCGGTACTGCGGACAGGTCTGCCTTTAACCAGGTGCGCCAGGCGATGCCGCCCGGTGTGCCTACCCGCAGCATGCCGTCCTGGACAGCCGCGCACGGGCTGGTGCCGCAGTCGGTGGCGCCGACCGGGGCGGTGGCATCGCGCAGGGCGTCGCCGGAAATGTCGACGGTGCGTACCTGCGGGACCGGCTGGGCGGCCGGGGCCTTGGCGGTGAAGGTGCGCTTGGGTGTCCACGCCGAGCAGGCCGTGTCGCTACAGGCGCGCATGGCCCACTGATAAGTGCGCCCGGGTACGAGAGTGCTTTCGGGAATCAAGGTAGCGACGCGCCGGCCGCTTTCACAGGACGGCGGCAACTGCACGCCCGGCAGGGGCGCGCCCGTGGCGTCGTATAGGGCGAACTCACCGTGCAGGTATGCGCGGTCTCCCGACGTCAGCACACCGGACAGCATCGGTGCGGGAGTGTCCTGGGCGCCCTCCTGGAGAGCGCTAGGCATGTCCGGCACCGGCAGAACCGCCGGCTTGGGGCCCCTGCCGAACTGGTAGGCGGTGACACCGGAGAGCAGACCGGCAGAATCCACGGTACGGGCGTGCAGGACATGCCAGCCCTTGGCAGGGTTGACCCTGACGGTCTGCGGCTTGCCGCCGGTGCCGGCCGGGTCATTCACCTGCTGGCGAGTGTTGGGGTCGTCGAGCCCCCACAGGAAGCCGCGGCCGTCGGAGGTGGTGGTGGTGAAGGTGCAGTCGATTTCACCACTCGTGTCGGTCCATGCGTCCTGCGGGTGGCCGACGCACGCGATCTGCGGGGCGGCAGGCTTGCCGGTGTTCACGCGGAAGGGGACACAGCCGCTCCACGGGCCGTACGCGGACCCGTCATAGGCACGTGCACGAACCCGGTAGCCGAACGCGCCAAGCTTCCTGTCCTCGGGAAGCGTCAGCATGGCGATGCTACCGGACGTGACGGCACCGCTGGTGCCCGCCCAGCTATAGGTACCCGCGTCGTTGAACGCCGGGTCGGGGGTGACCTCGAACTGGGCACGCACGGTGCCACTGTCGGCGTCCGTCACACTCGCCGAGAAGGTCGGCGTCACCGAGGTGGCGTACGTGCGCTTGTTGAAGGCGTTGTACGAGGACGGGGAGAGCGCCACGGACGTGGGGATTCCCGGCGGATTGTTGTAGGTGACCGACAGGACTGGGACGTTGGTGGCCGCGTTGCGTGAGTTGGGTCCACAGGTTCCGCAGGCGCCATCACCGGCGGCGGTACCAACCCCGCCGCGCTGGCCACCACACCACCTACGAGTTGACGTGTGGGGCAACACGGCGGTCATCACCAACACCGCCAACGGCGTCACCCGTACCACCACCACCGCCTACGACGGTGCGGGCCGCGCCACCACCGTCACCGTCACCGGCGGCCTGGGCCAGGCCGTCCCCGCGACGACCACGGCATACGACCCGACACCGGCCGGGTCGCGACCGTCAGCTAGGCCTCCTCCGGGACCATCACCAAGGCGTACGACAAGCTCGGCCGCCTGACCTCCTACACCGACGCCGACGGCGGCGTCACCAGCACCGAGTACGACACTCTGGACCGCCCGGTCAAGGTCGCCGACAGCGTGCCCTAGACCCAGACCTTCACATACGACCACAGCACCGAACCCCGTGGTCTGGCCACCGCGATCACCGACTCCGCCGCCGGAACCTTCAGCGGCACCTACAACGCGGCCGGGACGGCGACGGCACCCTCGTGCACGACAACGCCGTCACCCAGTCCGTCCACGACCAGAACACGAGCAGTGCCGGCTGGTCCGACCAGAGGTTCGGCTACGACGCCGCCGGCAATCTGACCAGCGTGCAGGACACCGCGGACACCGTGTGTACCCGGCGGACGTACGCGTGCGACGGCCGGACCAACCGCACCGGACTTGACCACGGCCAACGGCGGACCGGGCGAGGACTACTCGGTCTCCGGCGGGACCACCGTCACCACCGCCTGCCGCTCGGCCGACCAGTCCGTGGCCGCGGGCTACGTCTACGACGCCTTCGGCCGGACCACCTCCCAGCCGGGCGGCGTCACCACCCGCTACTTCGCGAAAGACATCGCGCGGCAGCAGACTACGGCCACCCAGCGGCAGACCTGGAAACTCGACGCCGCGCTGCGCATCCGCACCTGGACAGCCGAGAACAGGACCGGCACCACTTGGACACAGGTCGGCAGCAAGACCAACCACTACAAGCGCGATGCGGACAGCCCGCGGTGGATCGTCGAGGACAACGCCACCGCAGCGGTCACCCGCAACGTGTCCCCCCCTCTCCGGCGGTCTGTCCGCCACGACGGGCGCGACCGGCGACACGGTGCTCCATTTCACCACCATCCACGGTGACGTGGCGCTCCAACTGCCCCTGGACGCCTCCGTCGCCCCGACTGCGCTCGACACCGACGAGTACGGCAACGCCCGCGCGGGCCAGCAGGTGCCCCGCTATGGCTGGCTGGGCGCCAAGCAGCGGACCGCGGAGACCGTGACCGGCCAGACGCTCATGGGCATCCGGCTGTACGCCCCGGCGACCGGCCGCTTCCTCTCGGTCGACCCGGTCTTCGGCGGCGGTGACAACCGCAACCGCTACCCCGGCGACCCGGTCAACAAGAACGACCTCGACGGCCGCAAGTGGAAGTGCAACACCAAGTGCCAATTGGCCGGGCACGGTTCGCACTGCACCGGGTACATCTGGGGCGCGGGCTCGGGCCACAGCCAGGAAGGAGGCCGCCCGGGACGCCAAGCGCGACACCGTGCACCAGGCTCCCCGCGGCTGCTACGCCCGCCACTGCAAGGCGTACGACTGCACGAAGAACCGCGTCCGCCAGTGGTGAGACAGCAACAACAGCCCGCGCAACATCCACCGCCGCAAGCCGCCAACTGGATGCGCAGCGCCAACCACAACTCGTGGGGCATTCTGTTCCACAGCGAGGTGTGGCGGGCACCTACGGCAGCTGGTGTGGCTGCGGCCCCTGATCTGCCTGGAGGACGTCCGACATGCCCGACACCACCCCTGACACCGACCCCGGTGCCGGCACGGATGCCGACGGTGGGTCCGAGGAGCCGAGGCTCTGGCAGGTGAAGATCGCCATGATCGCCACCTCCGCCGAGCACGAGGAGCTGATGGACCGCCTTGCGGACGTGCTCTGCCCGGACCCCGATCACGACGGTCCCTGCCCCGTTCCGTGGGGGATGCACAGCATCAATGGGGACTCCCTGACCGACGAGGAGCGCTCCGCACTCTTCACGGAGATCGAGGAGACCAACTGGAACCTTAAAGAAGGCCCGAGGACGGCGAAGGCCGAGAGCAGTAGCGAGACCGGAGGCTCCGGGCAGTCGGACTGCCCGCGGCCTCCGCACGTCTCGCGCCCGCCATCGATGCCAGCACCGGCATTTCCTCTGCGCTTCGGTTTCGCAGCCTCTGTAGGAACTGCTGGACCTGCCACTCGCCACACGTGACACGTGCATCAGCCGGAGGCGTCATCGTGCGGTGCGCAAGTACGCGCGCCGTGCGGTGACCAGCGCGCGCCAGCGCCTGCGGACGGCTTGCGTGCCGTCGATCCACCGCGTGGACGACGATGACTCCATGGGCAGGTCGGCCATGGAGTGGGCAATGTCGGCGTAGTAGACGTAGTCGCCGGTCCAGGGGAGCTCGCGTAGCCGGTCGATGACGGTGCGCACCTTGTCGTACTCGCCCAGGACGGCGCGGTGGAAGGCGAGGGCGAGTTCCAGGACGGCGACAGCCACGGTGATACCCGCGTGGCGGATCCTCGGCCCGCAGCGCGCAGGCTGATGCGAGGCCGCATCTTCTCCGCTGTGCCGCGCCGCGTTCCGAACCGCTCGCACCCCAGACACCGGGGTGCGGCGCGACCCCGTCGAGTACGGCGGCGCGCCGGTAGAGGCCGCGCTGCCGACCTCGGCGACGAAGACGCCTAGGTGGACATGCTGGTAGGCCATTGCAGGGCCCCACTTCCCGGTAAGGTGATCGGGCTCCGGAGAACCGGGGCTCGATCGTGTCCTGGGGTGGGGAATGCCGAAGCACCGGTTGTCCAGAAAAGGCCGCTACATCGCCATGGCGACGACAGGTGTCGTCGTCGTGGTCGGCGCCGGGATCGCGGCGCAGACCACGATGGCCGCCTCGGCGTGGCCGACTCAGAGGACGTACACAGGCCGGGCTTTCGACGCCTGCACCGCACCCTCACTCGCCGCGATGAAGGCGTGGAAGAAGGACGGCTACTACGGCGGCGTCGCGGTCTACATCGGGGGCAAGAACCGCGGCTGCGCCCAGCCCAACCTGACCAAGCCCTGGGTGAAGTCCGTCGACACCCTCGGCTGGCGCGTCATCCCCCTGTACGTCGGCGCCCAGCCGCCCTGCCAGAAGAGCCGGAACAAGGAGAGGTTCACCGCCGCCACCGCGGTCTCGGTCGGCGTCAGCAACGCCAACGACGCGATCGCCAAGGCCACGGCGCTCGGGATGAAGCCCGGCAGTCCGATCTACCTCAACATGGAGTCGTACGACATCGCCGACAAGGCGTGCAACGATGCCACCCTCGCCTACGTGCGGTCCTTCAGCAGGACCCTGCGCGCCAAGACCTACCGCTCCGGCCTCTACGGCTTCAGCAGCTCCAGCGCGAAGGCGATCGCCACCGCCAAGGACCGCACGGACCTGCCGGGCAACCTCTGGTACGCCCTGTGGAACGGTCAGGAGACCACCACGAAGGACTGGCCCTGGAACCCCAAGCTGTACACGGACCACAGCCGCGGCCACCAGTACAAGGCCAATAGCAAGGAGACACGCGGAGGTCACACCATCACCGTCGACCGCAACGCCTGGGACGCCCCGGTCGCCATCATTGGCTGACCGACAAACTGTTGCATGGTCATGCCCGCCTTTCCCACTCCAGAGCGATCAGTCCGTAGGGAGGTGGACGGCGCCTGGGCCACCCTCTAGAGGAGACCCAGGTCGGAAGGACCCTGTTGGACCGGTGGAGTGAACTGTGTCGGTCGATGCCACGGTCGGTCCTGCTCCATGGAAGAGCCGCCCTCCTGGGCACACCTCGTCGGAGCACTCCGCGGTGCCCGATGTAACCCTGCCCTGCCTCGTGGGCCGCGCGAACGCGCTCAGGCGCTGGACCACAGCGTCCCCTCATCGCTGCGCGGCCGCTACAGGCCGTTTGGCTTCCGACGGGTACCTCGATCGATTTGCGCACGCTTGTCCACCTTGCGTTCCCTGCCAGACACCTCTGATCGGGGCTGCCGCGCGTTACATGGTTCAGTTCCCGGCGTGCGGCCCGGGCCTCCTGGCCTTGTCCAAGATCCTCGTCCCGCGTCGCAGCGACCCGGGTGACTGAAGTTCGTATCCATGGGTGCGCGCACGGCTACGAACGCCGCGTCGCAACAGCAGCCGCCTCAGCCGCCCGTCGTGTAACCGCCGGCCGTATCTCGGCGGTCCCCCGCTCCCGGCCGGCGGGAGCCTGCCGCCTGCTGCGCAACCGGAGACGTGGGTGGTGACGGCCGTCATGTAGAGGTGGCGGACCGCCTCGTCGTGGGGTCAAGAAATGGCGTGGTCTCGGCGTCTTCATCCGGTCCGCACGCTGATCCGAAGAAACGGTAAACGCTGTGGGCAATGGGGTGATCCTCCGGAACTCCCTGCCCGTCGCACCGTCCTGTCTGGAGGACTCGCCCATGGGCAGCGGTGCTTCCGGTTGCTCTACTTGAGCCGCTTGGCGCGACCGCTTCGCCGGAAGGAACGACCATGCGCATATTTCGCCGTTCGAGCAACGCCGGGTCATCGAGCCGTCCCGCCACAGATAATTCCCCTGCCGCAATAGCGCGACGCCCGCTGCTCGGGGCAGCGGCAGCCCTGCCGTTCGGGCTGCTCGGCTGCAACGCCGCGGCCAAGACCGGGACCGAGGCCGCGAGCGCGACCGCGAGTGAGACCGCGCCGCGCGCAGGACAGCAGGACGCGGCCGGCGGACCGGCACCCACTGTCAGGGTGCGCCTCCTGGGAACCGGCGGACCGGAGATGTCCACCACGCGGCAGGGCATGTCGACGCTCATCGAGGCCGGCGGCCTACGCCTGCTGTTCGACGTGGGACGGGGCGCCACCCAGAACATGTACGAGTCCCGTGTCAACCCCAAGGACGTCACCAAGATCTTCCTGACGCATCTGCACAACGATCACTACGAAGACCTGCCGACGCTCTGGCTCAACCCATGGTTCATGCTCGGCCGGACCGAGCAGTTGGAGATCTGGGGCCCGCCCGGCACGGCGGGCATGGTCAAGGGCATGCGGGCCATGTACCAGCACGACCTTGACCACCGCTCCAACGCCCTGTTCAAGAAGGAGTATCTCGACATACGCGTGCATGAAATACGGCCCGGCATCGTGTACGACCAGGACGGCGTCAAGGTCACCGCCTTCACCGTGGAACACAAGGACGGAAATCCCGCCTACGGGTTCCGCTTCGACCATTCCGGAAAGTCCGTCCTGCTCTCCGGTGACACCACGTACCACGAGAACGTCGTCACCCACGGCAAGGGCGTCGACGCACTCATACACAACGTCATCGCATTCGACGAGGAACTGACGAAGTCGGGCAAGCTGAAAGCGGTCGAAGAGAAACTCACCACACCGGAACAGGCCGCCCGGGTGTTTTCCGAAGCCCGGCCGCGCATCGCCGTCTTCTCGCACATCGCGAAGAAGGGCCTGCATGGAGAAGCCGGAGACCAGGTCATCATGAACCGCACCCGCAAGGCCGGGTACGACGGCCCGCTCTACATGGGCCTGGACCGGATGACCATCGACATCGCCGACGACGTCACGGTACGGAAACCCTTGTCCACCGCCGGTCTGCCCGAGCTGGACGGCCCCGGCGTTCGGCTCTGAACGCTCCACGGCGAAAGCGGCCCGTTCCGCACCTTGGCCATGTCTTCAAGTCCTGGCCCATGGCGCTGCGGCGCGTGGTGCCGCGGTCGTCGATGTCCGCCCACAGGTCGCCGTAGACGTTGCGGAGGATGCCCGGTTCGCGCAGGAAGGCGTACGGGAAGCCGAGCGGTACCGCGCTCACCCGGTCGAGCCGCTCGACGGACTCGGCGTCGAGGGTGACGTCGAGGCTTGCCAGGTTGTCGGTGAGCTGGTCCGGACGGGTGGCGCCGATGATCGGGACGATGGTGCCGGGGCGGCCGCGCAGCCAGGCCAGCGCCACCTGGCCGGGCTCCAGCCGCCCTGCTCGGCGATCTCCAGCACCGCCGTGATGACCGCGTCCTCCTGAGGGTCCGCCCCGGCGGCGTCCAGGCCGGCGGGGCGACGCCCCGTCTCACCGCGGCGGTATTTCCCGGTGAGCTTGCCGCCGGCGAGCGGTGCCCATGCGAACACCGCCTGGCCGAAGGCGCGGGCCTGGGACAGCAGTTCCCGTTCGGGCGTCCGCTCCAGCAGGTTGTAGCGCAGCTGCGAACCCGCGAAGCTGGTCGAGCCGCGCAGGTCGGCGAGGGTGTTCGCCTGGGCGATCTCCCAGGCGGGCCAGTCGGACACACCGAGGTAGAGCACCTTTCCGGCGCGTACGAGATCGTCCAGCGCGCGCATGACCTCCTCGACCGGCGTGAACTCGTCCCGCGCGTGCACCCACAGCACGTCGAGGCGGTCGGTGCGCAGCCGGGCGAGCCTCTCCTCCACCGACCGCACCAGGTTCTTGCGGTGGTTGGCCGCCGCGTTCGGGTCGCCCTGGCGGGTCGCGCAGGTGTACTTGGAGGCCAGGACCAAGCCGTCGCGACGGCCGTCGAGCAGCTTGCCGAGTACCGTCTCCAAACTTCCGCCGTTGTAGACGTCGGCCGCGTCGATGAAGTTGCCGCCCGCGCCGGCGTACGCGTCGAGGATGCGGCCGCTCACGTCCTCGCCGAGTTCGTCGCCGAACGTCATGGCGCCCAGCGCCAGCTCGCTCACGCGCAGGCCGGTCCGGCCGAACAGTGTGTAACGTACGGTGTGCCCTCGTAGCACTCGTGTAGCACTCGTGGCCCTGGTCGGGTCGTACCCGCGCGCTGGGGCCTGTCTTTCGGATCTTGGTTCCGAGGGTCCCGGGGGAGCGATACAGTGCGCGGCGTGGACATACCCGGCTGGTTCGTCTGGATCGCTCTCGGTCTGGCCGTCTTGCAGGCCCTCGGCCTCGTTCCCGTCATCCGCCGACTGCGCGGATCCGACTCCGCGGTGCGTTTCAAGGCGAGCCTTGACCTGCTGGACGTCGTCGGCTCCCTGCTGCTCTTCGGCGGCCTGCTGCTGAGTCTGGTGGTGGCGGAATCCTGGTTTTGGCTCACGTTCGCTGGCTTCGCGCTCATGGCCGCCGTCTACGCCATGAAGGGTGTTCACCGGCTCCGCGCCCGCCGCCCCACAGCCTGATCCAAACGACAGGCCCTAGGTCGCTTCCACCGTGACGCGAGCCCGACTTGACGGGGCAGAGCGCGAAATGCGGGCGCTCGAAGCACCGGTTGCCCGCCCCCGGCGAGCATGAAAAACAGCTGTGACCTGTGGCGTTGCCGTGCCGTTCGGCTAAAGCGTTTCTGAAACACCCATCCGTGACGCCCGTCGCTGGCGGCAGGCCCGTACACGGCACCGCGTCGAGCAGTAGACCGCCGAGCGCGATCGCTCGACTCCCACCGTCCACGACCGCCCGCACACCGGACACTCGGCCGTCTCCCCCCGCTGCATCAGCACCCACAGCACCCACCGCCGCCGGGCCCGCTGAAGCCTCCGCCACCGCCATGACCTGCAACGGCCCGAGCAGAACACCGCCTCCGCCGCCATCGACGACGGAAGCGGACTACCGCACTCCCGGCAGTACCGCCGGCCCACCCCGCCAGACGCCACAACCCAGATCATCCAGCCGTACAAACCTCACGGCCAGAGTTCAAAAACAAGCTCTCAGCTTGTCGTTTAACCTTGTCTCCGTTGGGGGTGGGGATGGAGCACGCGGTTTTCGAATCCGTCAGGTACTCCGCCGTGTGCCAGGACTGCGGCGCTGAGCTGGAGTGTTATGGGGTCCAAGCCCTGGTCAACGGCCGCTTGCGGTGGGACGTTGAGTCAACATGTTCCGCCTGTGGCTTTGCGGTAGCCGTGTGCGGTGGCGACCTGCCAGCTGAACGGCGCGATCAGATGCTCTCGGAGCATGGAGCCACGAGGCTGCAGGTGAGGGGTCCGTCGACGAAGAGTGTCGTCATCATGCGGGTGCTGCGGGCTGAGCTCGGCATTGACCTGATGAGTGCCAAAGCTGTGCTGCTCCGTGTGCTGAACGGTGGTTACTCAGGAACGCTTCCCGAGGTCGAACGCCTGGCCCGCAAGCTGCGGGAGTCTGGCATCGCTGCTTCAGCTACTCGCTCTCAGATCTCTGATCTGGGCGCTCGGTGACGGTTCGCCTGGGCTTGGTTGCCCTTCTTGTGGTGCGCGGGGCGGCTGCATGCCTCACCGGTCGCCAGGACTCTTCCCACGTCATGACAAGTGGCCGTGCGACGGTTCTTCGACCCCGGCGGTCGGCCGGGCCCGGGTCGGGACGGTTTCGGTGCACCGGTCGGGGAGCCGGTCTTCGTGCGCAGGTTCCTGAACCCTCCGCGAACACGGGCCGGTGTGAGTCTGTTCGGCTCGGCTGGCTTCTCCCAGGGCCGTCGTAGCTCGGTGGTCAGCGGCCGGCGAGCCGGAGCTGGGCATGGGCGGCGATCACCAGCCACGTCCACCGGCCAGCCGCTTCCGAACTGCGAAGCCGGGGCTTGGTCCAGCCGAGCGTCTGCTTGAACAGGCGAAACGTGTGCTCCAGGTCAAATCTGCGAAGGAAGGACTGCCAGCAGCGGTCGACGTCGGTGGCGGTGGCGCCGGTGCCTGACCACCACAGCCAGACCGGCTTGTTCACCCCGCCGCTGGGCAGCTTCTCCACGGCCAGGCGGATGACGGTGCCTTCGATGATGGGCAGTGGTCCGTCGTGGTCGATCCAGGCCGCCCGCCTGGTCAGCCTCGGGTGCAGCCGGTCCCATGCCTGCGCGGTGGCCTTCCCGTAGCGGCGGGTATCCGTGACAGTCCTGGCCTGCTCGGCGCCCCAGGTAGCGGGATCGCCGAATACGAACTCGCCGCCGTGCTTGGGTGGTCGGCCGCCCTTTCAGCACCACCAGGACCTCCGGGTCGCCCGGCTTCCACTGGCCGGCCGCGACGAGCCGTTCGACGACCTCGCGGTTCTGGACCGCGGTCACCGCTGCGACGTCCGCGCCGGGCTCCAGACGGACCGCGCCCAGCACTGCCGTCCACGATGTCCGGCCGTCTCCAACGCGGCCACGATCGAGTACGGCCAGCCTGGCACCATCTGGTGCTCACCCTCGCCCCGGCCGAACGTGTGACAAAAGGCCCGGTCAGGGCAAGTGTTAGCGTCCGGCCGCAGCCATGGCGAAACGTCCGCGGCCAGCACAATCCGACCGTCCGCCGCCCTCGGCAACGGCATGGAGGCAAGCGCGCGACGCAGCCGGGCCACGTCGATCCGGCCCTGATTGAGACCGCCGTACATGGCCCCATGCCCGCGGCGGTGCTCCGGCGCGAGCGCCAGATCGACCAGCGTCCGCACCGGCCCTTCCGCGCACAGCAGCGCGTCACATAACTCGAACAACGCGTCCCCCCGCGCGGTCAGACACGCGTACAACTCCGTCCGGAAGCGTGACACTTCCGCGAACGCATCCCGCAGGACGCCTTGATACCCCAGACTCATGACCACGGCCTTCGTACTGCTTCCTCTGCCTCTGTGACGGAGCACAGGATCAGACGAAGGCCGCCCTCACGTCCGCTGAACCGCGAAAAGGAAGATCAAGTTCGAGTCATGTTCGACGCCTAGCCTTAAACAACAAGCTCAGCGCTACAGCCACCATCGCCCCATAACCGTAATCATCGCGGTGTAGAGCATCACCGCCCGTCCTCGCCCCCATACCGCGTCCCCCACCCGCCAGCCGACGCACCGGATCCAGAGCTGTCCGGCTCCGGCCCGGCACCCACCGGGTCGTCACTCCGCCGGCCTCGGGTACCTGTCTGCCGCAGCAGCGCACACATCACCCAGTGGTCACCGACGCGAACCGGCGAGTCCAGCCAGTACACAGACGCCGACAACCCCGGAGCGATCTCACCGTGGGAACCTTCCATGCCCCACCAACGCCCCGGGCCCGCGACACGAACGCCAGTAGGCGTGCAACCTCACCGGGACCCAGCCGTTAGCAAGCCGGGTACACATCCACATCAGCGCTCTACTCAACGTGGCCGACCCAAGGTTCTTCGCCTACCCGGGCCGGCTCACCAGGCCTTCGTACGCCCCCACCGTCAGCCCGCCAAAGCGCCACGGCACCCAGAGCGCCCCCATCATCCGGTTGCCGGTGCGCTGCCGCGGTGCAGTCAGGGGCACCCCGCGCACTCAGCGGGGGTCGCCGTACGAAGCCTTTTCCATGGCCTCCAGGAGCAGCTGGAACTCGGCATCGTCCACCGCGCGGGTCACGTTGCCGAGCTGTACGGGGCACCGGCTCACGAGGGACGCGGCGAACTCCAGCACAGCCGCCTGACTCCTGGAGGCCCCCCGGGACCATCCTGGGGCCTTCAGGAGGTGGCCGACGCCGTCCCAGCCGACCGTCGGATACCGGCCGGTGAGGTCGATCAGCGGATGGTCGACCAGGGCCGCGAGTTCCCGGTCATTGGTCATGCGCCGCAGCCAGTAACCATCGCTGTGAGCCCCCAGCAACTTCGTCGCCGCCCTCATCGGCTCGTTCACCACCCCCTCCAACAGACTCTCGGCAAGCTTCTCGCCCGTCGTGCTGTCACTGACCACGCTCACCGGCATCTCCATTCGTCGTGAAGCGAGGCCACCAGGGGGGCGGCCCCACGACCTCACTGTGCGCGGCGACACCGGCAGCCTGTAGCGAACACGCCGAAGGATCCACCGGACACCACCCAGGTATGCAGGCAAAGGGAAGAACACATCAGCCGGGGCTGGTCCCGGGCAGGGCTCTCATTCTGGCCCGCCCGGCACCCCGCCCAGCCGCGAGCAGCCTGATCCGTCCGTTGGGGATCGCTGCCGTCCAGGTCAGCAGCGAGCAGGGCAGCGCGTTGAAAATCGCCTCGGCATCGGCATTGATCGCGCGGACCACATCCGCAGCGGGGCAGACAGCATCGGCGAAGAACGCCGACTTACCGTAGGGATCTCGCTCCCGTCGGGGGCCGGGAGGCCGACTTGCCCCGGCTCTCTGCCGGCGTTGCGCTCCACTTTTGAATCCGGCCGGATGGTGTCGGACTTCTGGTGGGCGTGAGGTTGGCCGTTCGTATGGTCCCGATAGCGCTCGGAGTAGTGGGCCGGGTTGGTTTTGGTGCTCATTTGATTGCGGTGTCCGTGCCAGCACCGCCTCTACGAGCACTACGGCATCGGCTGGGACACGGCGTGGCAGCAGGCCAATGAGCCCGGCGAGGGCGGCTGGGCCCGCAGTGATACGTCCATGCAGCGCTCCGGTGACGACGATGACGCGGTCCGGGGAGCAGATGCATGTCGGCACCGAACGCCGTGAAGCAGGACGGGCCCGCCTGCCCAAGTATGTGGTGACGGAGGAGGGCCAGCGGACCGTCCCCGTGCGGCACGAAGAGGTCCGTGTTGAGCGTGAGCCGCTCACTGACGCCAACGTCGACCAGGCCATGCCCGGCCCCGAGATTTGCGAGGCCGAGCACGAGGTCACACTCGACGAAGAGAAACCCGTCGTGCAGACCGAGGCCGTCCCCGTGGAGCGGATACGCCTGGACACCGAGGAGCACGCCGAGGAAGGAACAGTGCACGGCCAGGTCCGCAAGGAGCAGATCGAAGCCGAAGGCGTCGACGAGGGCGATGACCGGCGAAGCTGATCATCCAGCTGCCACCCAGGCACCGCAGCGGCGCCCACCGTCTCACGGGCTTGGGGAAGCATCGGCTCCAACGGGCGGCTTCAGCACCACTGCGCGCCCAAGGCCCTGGGTCAGCCGAGGTAGCTCTCGGGATGCGCTGGCTTCTGCAGCGTCCAGAACTCGCCCGAGCAGCCCGACGGCAGCGGCGGGAAGCGGTGGCCCTTCACGTCGGTGCTCCAGTGGTGTTCGCCGCCGCAGCCGCATTCATAGATCCCCCCGCTGGCGGGCACGATCTCACCGGGATGCCACGACGTGTTCTCCTCGCTCATAGCTTCTGTCTACGACGGCACTGCGCACGGCGCGACCCGGGCTTTCACCGGGGCCCGCGCGCTCGGGGTAGCGCGGACCCCGGCGAGAGGGGGCAGCAGCCTTAAAGGTCCCGTCCTGTCATCGGACCGCAGGCCGCACCTGTCTCTGTCTACGGACCCGGCCGCACCCACGCGACCGGCCGCGGGCAGCACGCCTACGGCCCTCACCCATCCGGGCGGTCGTACGGCTGCCGGCGAACCGGGAGACCGCGCCGGGTCGTCGCCAGGGTCATGCACATCGACGAACAGCACATCGCCGAACCCGGGCTGCTCGTCCGGGACATCACCTCCACCGACGAAGACACCGGCCGCGCGGTGATGGACGCCCTTCAGCAGCAGTGGGCGACCTCGGGGATCACCCCGGTATGGCGTACGTCGGGGAGAGCCCGGGGTGCAGGCGCGGGTGAACGCGGACATCCGACGCCCCGGCACTGCTGACTAGTCGGCCCTGTGGCCCTATTGGGTCGTGTGGTCGGGGTCGAGGAGCTCGAGCGGGAAGTGTCGCTTCAGGATCTCCGCCCAGCGGGGCAGCGTGACGAAGCCGGTGGTGTCGGCCTGTGCCTGGACCAGCTCGGTCAGCGCGGCGACGAACGGCCGGGCGGGAGCGTCGGCCTGGGCGTAGGCGACAGGATGCGGCAACCGCCGCCCACGTCCTCTCCTGTGGGCGGCGGCCGCTATCTCTCATGAGATGCCGATTATTAGGGCTTCACCGGATCACCGTCGCCCAGTGCCAGCCACCACACATCGTCGTCCTGGGTCAGATCCAACACCTGTCGTCCCCCACCGCTGAAGCCTAGTTCCGCAGAGGCCAGACCAGGTGTGCGGGGTCCGATACGACCGCATCAACCGGCTCGTCAGCGTGTGACGCATACCTGGAGATCGCCCTCTGCGCAGCCCGCTCTCTGTCCGTGAACCACGGAGCACCAATACGGGCTAAATCCCTAGCGTCCCCCGCGCGAAGGCGCTGGACGTACACCTTGATGACCAGTTCAGCTTCGCGAGCGACTTCTTTTGCCTCCGGGTAGGTGGTCTCCGCAGGCCGAACCGTCACATGTACCTCGGGAGTGTCCCGCAAGGCGTAGGGTGCGGGCTCTCGAAGTAGCCACCACGTGAGAGCGATTGCGCCGAGGCACAGGGGCAGACCCACCCCTATGGCCCACTTGGCTCCTGGGACCTTCGGCATCAGTACCACCCTGGCTTGACGCGGATGATGTCCGCCCAGGTGCCTCTCTGGCTGTTCACGTAGGTATCGAGGCGCTGGTTGAGGCGGTTGTTGTTGTGTGCGCTCACGTAAGCCTTTCCGTTGGCCATCTTGGTGATGACACCGGCGTGGTCATAGCCTCCCTTGCCGGCCCAGTTAAGCAGGACCACGTCTCCGACCTTGGCGTACTGTTGCTTGGTCTCCGTGTTCACTAAGCCGTCGCTGTGCCGGGTGAGGAAAAGACGCATCGTGTCAGCGACGGTCCAGCTATGGGAGTTGGTGTAGTGGAAGCCACCGCCGGAGTGCGGCGGTGACGCGTGCTTGAGTCGCCCCCAGTTGTCGGCGCTCCTCTTGTCTTTGTTCACGCCCTTCATACGCATGCCGCCACCGTGATACAGCGCCTTGGAGACGTAGTTGGTGCAGTCCTGGCTGTACTCCGGGCGGTCGTTCCAGTGGTCTCTCGCCCACTTTGCCGTGCCGCTGGCGTTGATGGCGGCGTACGGCGTGTACTGCGCCGCGTACGCCGTGGACGTGTTGGCAGGCAGGGTGAGCGACCGGGTGGCCGCCGTGGCCGAGCCGTCCTTCTCCACGGTGCCGTGGGTGACGGAACCGAAGGCGCTGTCGTCCTTCGCCAGCCGCTGTTCGTACTGACCGGCGTTCATTTTGCCCCGTACCACGGGAGCGTCTCCACGGGAGAAGATGTAGAGGACGGTCGCCTCGCTGGTCTCCGGATCCGAGGGCGCGTCGGCCAGTGTCCTCTGCTCACTCACCACGGCGCGGACGGTCACCGATCCGTCGCTTGAGGGCATCACCAGGGCGTCGGAAAGGGTGGTGGTGATCGATGTGTAGGCGAGGCCGTCTGCCTTAAGGGGGTCTCGGGTGTCGATCACCCAGGATTCCTCCGCCTTCAGCAGCCACGAGTACTTGGCGGCGTTCGGGCGGCCAGCCGCCGCGGCAGTGGCACTGTTGTGCGTGCCGGTCGTCAAGGAAGCACCGGCTTCGAGGTACTCGCCGGCGTCTGGGTGTATGTGGCGCTGTCCAGGGGCCGCTCAACGGCTTGACCACGTTGCTGATGGCGGTGTCGCTACTGCCGTACGGGGTCGAGGCGCTGACCCGGAAGGTGTACGACGCGCCGTTGGCCAGGCCGCTGATCACGGTGTCCGTGCCGCTTGTTGTCCGCTTGGTCACCGCAGCACCGGAGGAGTCTACGGCCGTCACCTCGTAGGTGGGGACCGTGTCGTTGTATCAGCTGTCCTTGCTGGCACCCCAGGTGATCAGAGCCCCGCTGTCCCCGGCCCGGGCACTGACCTCGGTGGGCGGTGACGGCCGTGTCGCAGCGCCGTACTCGACCGTGAGCGAGGCAGAAGTGAAGCTGATGCCCGCCGTGCTCGGCGTGCCGTCGGGCGTACGCAGTACCAAACCGTGGTTGGTGTTCGCGCCGTCGGTCCAGCCGGTGACCAGGCCGGTGACATCGATCGTCCACGGCGGGCCGGCCGTCAGGTTGGCCTCGGCGGCTGTGACCGCGTCCAGTGCGCTTCCCGTCCCTGTCGGAGCCCAGGCGCCGTTGCGGGCTTGCACATCGAGGTCGGGCGTCGTCGCGCTTGACTGGAGCTTGAGCACGGCGTTGGTCACCCGCGCGCCGGCGGGATCTTCGACACGTCGGCCTTGAGGTACGTACGCCAGTTCTTGCCCGAGACGTTACCGACATTCAGGGTGCTGCCGGTCTGCCCTACGCAGTCGTCGGAACCGGTGCAGACAGTGGCCTTGGTGAGCGGGGGCGTCCACCGACGAAGCGGCGGGCGCTGGGGTCGGCTCCGTGCCGGAACCCCGGGTGATCGCTGTGCTGGCGGTCCACGCGGAGCACTTGCCCGCCTAGCAGGCTCTCATCGACCAGTGGAAGGGACCGCCGGAAGTGAGCCGATCGGCCGGAATCCGGAAGTCGGCGCGCTCTCCGTTGGGGACGAGCTGCCTGGCCAGGGTCTGATGTCCCTCGGCATTACCGAGCCGGAACTGGGCCTCAATCATGCCACCGTTGGGTGAGGTGACGATGCCCGTGATCAGGGGGGAGGCAGTGTCCGTGGCCCCGGCCTGCACCTGCGTGAGAAGGTCGGCGGGCAGGACAGCGCTCGCGTCGCCCCGGAAGGTCTTCCAGCCGGACCAGGCGGATGTGTCCGTCCCGTCGCTGGTACGCGCGCGCATCCGCAGATGGCTGCCGTCCGGCAACGCCGACGCGGTGGGAATCTGCGTCGTCGCGACGGCGCCCGGAGCGAACTCCGCCGTCTTCCCGGTCCAGGTGTACGTGGCATCGGCGAAGGCTGGATCCGCCTTGACCTGGAACTCCGTCACCAGAGCGGATTCGGCATCGCTGTCGCCGACCGTGGCCCGGAGTGCAGGCGTCAGGCTCCCGGCGATCGTGAGTGTGGTCCCCGCCTTGAGCGGACTGACATTCAGCTCGGTGGGCGTCGTCGGTGCGGAGTTGTAGGTGACGATCAGTGACGGCTCAGTCGCCGAGTCGTGTACACCGTCGACGTAGTTTGGCGGAGCGGTAGCGCCGCCAGGTGACCGTGTCCGTCTCGTCCACGGCAGCCAGCCGCACCCCGTAGTTGGGCTGGCCGTCCGCCCACGCCTGGACAATGCCGTCGACGGTTGTAGCCCTTGGCCACCTTCGACACGCCCGCCTGCGGGTCGCCCTACGGCAAAGGACGGCCACGCACCAGGCCGGATGTGGTCCTGGCCGACAGGGCGTACTCCTCCCGCGCGATCCGCGAGCACCTGCGCAAGCGCGGAATCCGGGCAGCGATCCCCATCCCGGCCGACCAGCGGAGCCACGGCTGCGTCGGGGCAGCCAGGGTGGCAGGCCACCGGCCTTCGACCGTGATGCCTACACGCAGCGCAACACCGCCGAGCGGTGCATCAACCGCCTGAAGCAGTGGCGTGGCATCGCCACCCGCTGCGAGAAGTCCGCGACCATCTACCTGGCCGCCCTCCACATCGCGGGCATCTTCCTCTGGTCCGCCCGATGCCCGAACGAAACGGCCTTGCGCGATCGATGTCGCGATCGGCGTCGTCTACTGGCTGGTGCTCGTGCACGTCGCCGACCGGCTGTGCGCGGCGCTCGGCCAACCGGCCTGGCGTCGGCGCTCGGAGCGGATCGCCGGCTGGATGTTCATCACCCTCGCGGTTGGGGTGGCGGCCACCGAGTAACGCCCGCTAGGACCGCGTCGCCCTCCCGCACTCGTCCCCAGAGGACTCGCCGCGCCCGACCGGCGCGCTGCGGTCATACGGGTCGACCGCCGTGCCGGCCTCGTCCGCCCGGCGGTCCGTGCCGAAAGGCGGTGTGAGGTAGCCCGCGGCAGCGTCGCAGCCGCCGTTGGTCATGTCGTACTTGTACGAAACGATCGAGAACGTACCCGGCTCGGTGATCACCTTGTCAGGGTCGTCCCAGCTCAGGACCAGCTCGCGCCGGACGATCGTGCGCACGATCTCGTCGTCGCCGCCCGCGTCCGCGCGGGTGACCGGGTAGACGAAGGTGACGTCGGCGGTCACCTGGAGCGCGCCGCGCTCACCCTCCCGGTAGGTGAGCCGGCCCTGGGTCTTCACGACGTCGCCGACCAGGTGGGTGCGGGAGGGCTGGAAGCGGCTGAAGAGCAGGAGGGGGTCGTTCTTCTCACTCGGGGTTCGGAAAGCGGTTTTCAAAAGGTCTTGGACGTCCTTCTGGTGCGGGTTGATCATGGCAATCGCCTTCTCGGGGCGCTCGCCCCGCAGCACGCCGCGGTCCAGGCCGGACGCGACGAGGAAGTCCCGGCTGCGGGCAAGGGCCCGCTCGACCTCGGCCGCGCTCATCCAGCCGACCGCTCCGGCCTTCGGCACGGTGATCCCCGCCGCTCCGCTCGCCCAGCCCGCCGCCGGCGAACCGCGGAACGGTTCGTCCATGGTGGGGCGTTGGGCGACCTCCGCCGGGGGTACCTGGGTCGGGCGGGCGGTCTCGGCCGCGAGCAGCGGGGAGTCAGCGTCGGCGAACAGGCCCACTATCCGCCCCGGCGCGAGCGCCACCACCAGCAGCACCAGCGAGGCCAGCAGCCCGACCACGTACCAGCCCGTGCGCCGCTTCGGCCGCGCGGGCGTGTAGCTGCGCCAGCCCTCCAGGCCGCGGCCGGGCTCCGCGCGCAGCCGCTTTGCCACATCGCGGGCCCGCGCCGACGGCTCCTTGGGCGCGTCGGCAGCACCCGCCACCGACTCGCGCAGAAACCGCTCCCACTCCTCATCGGACCTGGACGACCCGTCCGACTCCGTACCCGCGCCCATCCCCAACCCCCTGGCAATCAGTAGACCGCGGCCCACTCCCCTGGGACGCGTCCGCATAATGACACAGAGCGTTGACAGCGAGGTGAGCTGGGTGGGCCGTGTGGGCGCGCTCCCCTTTCTCAACTGGCCAACCGCATCAGTCCCAGGTATTGAAGCTGCCGGGGGCGAGGCGTTACTCATCCCGCGAGGACCAGGTGCGCCCGGACTAAGGACGAGTTCAAGCCCGTTGAACCTCAGCCAGACTCACTTCCCCTCGGCCAGACCTATCCACCCTCACGCATCCTCACTGGCAACAGGCACAGCGGTATGAACCCGCGTGCGACAGTGATTCCGCCTTGAGGAGTTGGTTTGACAGGCTTAAGCGATGTGCTTGCTGAGAAGAGTTACTGGCATCGCAGCATGCAGAGTCGTACCTGGGGTTTTAGGGCCTATAACGTACTCAGGGTGTAGCAAGCCTGTAGATCGGAAAGGTCGCCAAGCGCTCTGCTACGGCCGCAAGTTACAGCGCCACGATCACCCGTCGATAGACTCCAAGAATTCGAAAGGAGCCCTGCTTCCCGACGGGTTTCCAGGCCACTGAGTTGGGAGGGCTCCTTGCGTGGTGTCGCAACGCAGAGAAACGCAACTTCACCAGTACGGAGCCTGGCGTGAATCCATTAGACAAGCATCCACGTCCGGTGGACAGGTGGCTGTCGTCCATCCGCAGTCACCTGCGGAAATGGCGCGGAAACGGTGGACACAGTGTCCACCACCACTTCCTCCAGGGCGTCGCCTACAAGTTGGGCAGTGGCGCCGTGACGGTGCTGATCCTGTGGTGGGAAGCGCGCCGCTGATCTCGTGGAGGGCCAGCCGGCTGCGGGCCCTGCCTGCAAGCCGACGGCTCCCGAGAAACTACGACCCGGCGCGGACAACGCGTCGCCGTGCCCACCAGGACAGCCGCGGCGTGGTGGCCGCGTTGACCGCCCGGCCGAACGGGTCCGCGGCTGTTCCAGGTGGCGGTGAACCTTACGCCGGTCCAGGGTGGTCGGGGCCGGCCTGGTTGAGGTGGTCGGCAGCACCGGCGTGCTGCGCCGACAGCTCCAGCGCCGTTTCGGCCCGCCTTCCGGCAACGAGCCCTAGCTCTCAGCGACCCCTTGGGCCGCTACGTGATCGCCACGTTCGTCAAGGGCACCAACATGGACCCGTACGAGGCCGCCCGGCACATCCCCGGCGTGAGCGGGCACGAGCTGTCGTACGTCGCCAACAAGCACTTCTCGATCGTGCTGCTGGACGAGGCGATCGCCGACCTGGTGAACGCGCACGCCCGCCTGGACATCTCGCAGGCGTGGGGCGACGGGACCGCCGTCGCGGCGGACGGCACCCACATGGACACGTACCTCGACAACCTGCTCTCCGAGACGAGCGTCCGGTACGGCAAGCCGGGCGGCATCGCCTACCACCACGTCTCGGACACCTAGATCGCGCTGTTCATGCACTTCATCCCGTGCGGCGTGTGGGAGGCTGTCTACATCATCGAGGGCCTGCTGAAGAACATCAGCGAGGTGCAGCCGACCACCGTGCACGCGGATACCCAAGGCCAGAGCTTCCCTGTCTTTGCGCTCGCCCACCTCCTGGGCTTCGACCTGATGCCCAGGATCAGGAACTGGAAGGAACTGACCTTCTACCGGCTCTCAAAGCAGAGCGAGTACGTGCACATCGACGCCCTGTTCGGCGAACCGGGCAAGCACGTCATCGACTTCGACCTGATCGAGTCCCAGTTCCGCCACCTGATGCGGGTGGCCGTCTCCGTACGCGAGGGCACCATTTCCTCCTCCACGCTGCTCAAGCGGCTGCGGTCAGGGTTGCGGAAGAACGCTACCTACGCGGCCTTCCGCGAGGTCGGCCGCGTGATCCGTACTGTTCGGCTGCTGCGCTACCTCTTCGACGCGCCGCTGCGCCGGCAGGTGACCGCGGCGACCAACAAGGTCGAGTCGTTCAACCGGTTCTCACAGTGGATCGGCTTCGGCAACCGCAGCGTCATAGCCGACAACGACCCCATCGAGCAGGAGAAGGCGATGGAGTTCAACGCGCTGCTCACGAACGCGGTGATCTTCCACAACGCTCTGGACATCGCGGAGATCGTGCGACAGCTCCTGGAGGAGGGATGGGAGATCGACCCGGAAGACCTGGCGCACATCTCGCCGTACCTGACCGAGCACATCAACCGGTTCGGCGAGTACAGCACCCACGAACTCGGCGTCCAGCCCGAGGCGTACGACCCGAAACTCGACGTCGACTTCACCCCGCTGCGCGAGCAGGACCTGACCGCCGCCGGCCTCGGCCAGGCCGCCTGAACCGTGAGGTCAACCAGCTGGTGACGCCCTTCGCGGGAGCGGGCCGGTATACCTCAGAATCCTGCTGCGAGGGTCAGCCTCCAGCACCGTGGCCTGGGCAGGTGATCCGATAGCGCTGCCGTGGGGACGGGGTTTGTGACCGTTCTGGTGAGCCCTCGCCGTATTTCAGAGGGATATCCGCGCTGTTCTGCCAGCGGCAGAACACCAGCCGGACCGGGCTCGACGATCACTACAGTCCAGTCTCATGACGACGTTTACGACGCGTACGGTCGAGTATCCGGCCGACGGTTTGACGATGATCGGGCACCTCGCGCTCCCGGCCGGTGTCGACCGCCGGCCCGCGGTGCTGCTCGGACCAGAGGGCATGGGGCTCAGCGACGTCGAGCGCCGCCGGGCCGATGCTCTCGCCGAACTGGGATATATAGCGCTGGCCTTCGACCTTCACGGCGGGCGCTATTTGGGCGACCCCGAGGAGATGCTGGCCCGTTGCATGCCGCTGCTCGCCGACCCCGACCGGATGCGGAGCATCGGCCACGCGGCGCTCGACGTGTTGCGCACCGAACCGCGGACCGACCCCGACCGGATAGCCGCCGTCGGCTATGGCACCGGGGGCGCCATCGCGCTGGAACTCGGGCGCGATGGCGTCAACCTGCGCGCGATCGGGACAGTCAACGCAACTACCACGGGCCGACCGGGCGAGGCGGCGCGCATTCGCTGCCCGGTGTGGGCCGGGGTCGGGTCCGAAGACCCGATCATGCCGCCCGCGCAACGGAACGCGTTCACCGCCGAGATGCAGGCCGCGGGCGTCGACTGGCGCCTCGCGGTCTACGGCGGTGCCTTGCACGCCTTCCACCACCCGCCGGTCGGCCACCCTGTGGTCCCCGGCGTCGGCTACCACCCACGGCACGCGCAGCGAGCCTGGCGCGACGTCGTCGACCTGCTCGCCGAGTGCCTGCCCGTGACGGAGGATCTGGGGCATGACCCCAGGTAAGCATGCTGGCGCCGGGCACTGACAGTCCCCTCCCCTCAAGTCCGCACAACAGAGCCGCATTCGCCCGGATGCTCGATCGCGGAAACGCGTTCGCAACTGCCGCAGTAAATGCCGGATTTACCGCGACAGAGCCCCCACCCTGATCACCGCGGCCTGCGACGGGCCATTCCGGCCGCCGGGGCGAGGTGTACGCATTTACTGCGGCAGTGCCGGAAGGGCGGGACGGACGTGACGATCGAACGAGTGACCGAGCTGGGAGCCGGGGGCGCGCTGCGTGTGCCGCGCGCCCGGGTCGTACCCCTGTCCGCCGCTTCGGGGTCGTACACCGCGGCGGTCGAGCGCTACCTCACCGGCGCGGGCATCGCGAAGTCCTCCGCGCGTATCCACCGCATCTCGCTGACGACGTGGGGAGGGACGCTCACTGGCGAACCGGCGCCGACCGGACCGCCCGCCGAGGCGCGAAGCCCCCCGTCTTCCCCGTCGCCGCGATCGACGACCCGGCACTGCCGGAGGTCTTGGCCGAGCTGGCGGCGGCGCGGGCGGACGAGATGGACGCCGACACCGTCAACCGGGAACTGTCCATCGCCCGCAAGGCGATCGGCTGGTGGCAGCGCCAGGGCTGGATCGAAGGCGATCCCACGATCGGCATCGAGCGGCGGCCGGCGCCGCCCGACCGCACCAACGCCCTCGTGGAGAACCAGATCGCCGCCTTGTGGCGCCTCGACGTCGCGCTGCGGGAGAAGACCCAGTGGAAGATGCTCTACGAGTCCGCGCACGGGCCGACGAGGTGCTGTGCCTCAACGCGGAAGATTTCTACCCGCAGACAAGCGCGGCAGGATCACCGCCAAGGGCGGGGCGACCGAGTGGATTCACTGGCAGTCCGGCACCGCCCTGCTGCTGCCCCGCCCGCCCTACCCGCGGCCCGCTGTTCCTCACCGACCGCAAGGCCCCGGCCGGAACACCGGCGCTCGACGTGTGCCCGGAGACCGGCCGGGCCCCGCTCTCCTACCGCCGCGCTGAGGAGATCTTCGAGGAGAACACCCGGCTGCTGGCCAACCCCCTCGCCTCACCCGACGACATCGAGGACCTGGACGGGTGGACGCTCCACTGGCTCCGCCACAGTGCCCTGACACACGACGCCGAGGACGGCACCTCCACCCCGATGCTGCTGGCCCGCTCCCGCCACGCATCCGTCCGCTCCCTGGAGCGGTACGCCCGCCCCGGCGTCGACTCGGTCGCCCGATACGTCGCCGAACGCGACCCCGCTGCACGTCGCCGCACGTAAATCCGAGCGGATCAGGGCTTCAAGATCGTCCCGTTGCCCCTTTGGCGCGTATCTCGGTCACACCCCCTATGGACTCGGACAACGACCCACCGGGTTTCCCGCCCGCCACGAGGCTGGGCAAAACGGCACCGGCACTCCCGAATACAGCCAAAAGGTGCGGCTGATCCTCCGAGCGTTGGAGCAGCGACGAGCACTCACGGTGGGGGCGTGACAGAAGTTGAGCCAGAACCCAAACTCGTGAACAAAACCACTAGATGTATTGATCATGAGCCTTGTTGACAGCCGGGGGTCTTGATCATGGCGAAGACCTCCGGTGTGGCGGAGCTGTCTAGGACTGCACCGCACGGAAATCTTCGTGTCCCACCGTAATGCCCAGCTGACCGTTCATGGGAGATGACTGCCGGTCGAACGTGTCCGCTTGGCTCGTCCGGTCGCGCACGTTGCGGCCGAGATGGGCGTCGCGCGGGCCACCGCCCACAAATGGATGCGCCGGTGGAGGGCGGAAGGCGAGGCCCGGCTGCACGACCGCTCCAGCCGGCCACACACGACGCCGCACCGTACCCCGGCCACCCTGGAGGCCCGGGTCCGCGACCTGCGCCAGGCCCGCATACTGGGCCCGGCACGGATCGGGCCCATCCTGGGCCTGGCCGCCTCGACCGTGCACCGCATCCTGACCCGCCACGGGCTGAACCGATTGGCCTGGCTGGACCGGCCCACCGGCCAACCCATCCGCCGCTTTGAGCGCTCCGGGCCCGGCGAGCTGGTCCACGTCCACATCAGAAGCTCGGCAACATCCCCGACGGCGGCGGCTGGCGCATAGCCGGCAGAGCGACAGGCGAGCGACACCGACAGGCCACCACCAGGGAGCGCAAGAACTGCAAGCCGGTGATCGGCTACAGGTACATCCACTCCGCCGTCGGCTTCTGGCAGCGGGCCCAGGCCTTCTTCACCGCCCACCGCATCACCGTCGAGCGGTCCTGACCGACAACGGCTCGTGCTACAAGTCCAAGCTGTTCACCCAGACCCTGGCCGCGGGCGGCGCCACCCACAAACGCATCCGCCCTACCGGCCCCAGTCCAACGGTAAGGTCGAACGCTTCAAGTGCGCCACGAGGCGCTCTGTCGTATCCCCGGCATAGCCGGGAGGAAATCGAGGGGAGGTTCCTGGGCCTAATGGCTTACCTGGATCCGAAAGGTGAAGGGGACCAGAGCATGCCAGGAAACCAGCAGCCGGGTTCAGATGTCAGGGACGGCGTACTGGGAAGGCCCGCGTGATATGGCGAAGGCTTGATTGCTTGAATCCCAATCTCCAGGAGATGGAAGTTCACATCCGCCGGAAAGACATCTGAAACCGGCGCCAGCCCTGCGGAGTTCGCGTTGAACGGACTCCGCAACTCTCGGGGCAAGGAGCGATACCTAGTGAAGGCATTCAAGGAGATGAGTGGGGCGCCTACGTCACGCTATGACGTGCGACAGAGATGAACGTGGGATCACCTAACGGGCGCGAGCCCCATGGTGACGGAGGCCCCGTAGTAGTCGCCGGAGTCACGACCGGCCAAGGAGGACGGGAAAGCCGTCCGCATAGGGCGAAGGGGGCCAGGTGATCGGACACTCGAAGTCGGGAGGTATGCGAAATGCAGAGCGCCGAAACGGTGCTGGGTGTCCTGCGTGAGCGCGGTAGGCGTGGTCTGCCGTGTGAGGAGCTGTATCGACAGATGTTCAATCCGCAGTTGTATCTGTTGGCTTACGGCCGCATCTACTCCAACAAGGGGGCGATGACGCCGGGGGTCACGCAGGAGACCGTGGATGGTATGTCAACGGGCCGGATCGATCGCATCATTGATGCGATGCGTCACGAGCGCTATCGTTTCCGCCCCGCGAGACGTGTCTATATCCCGAAGAAACAGATTGGGAAGACTCGCCCTCTCGGCCTACCCACTTGGTCGGATAAGTTGGTTGGCGAGGTGGTGCGACTCCTGTTGGAGGCGTATTACGAGCCGGTCTTCTCCGGTCGGTCCCACGGATTCCGTCCTCGGAAAGGTTGCCACACCGCGCTGCGCGAAGTGGTGAACACCTGGACGGGGACGACCTGGCTCATCGAGGGCGACATCGCCGACTGTTTCGGGAGCCTCGACCATGAGGTCATGCTCCGGACGCTGGGCGAGAAGGTCCACGACAGCCGGTTCCTGCGGCTGGTGCGGAACATGCTGACGGCCGGTTACCTGGAGGACTGGACATGGCACGCGACGCTGAGCGGAGCTCCGCAAGGCGGCGTGGCCTCACCCGTCCTGTCCAACATCTACCTGCACAAGCTGGACACCTACGTCGAGCAGACACTGATCCCGGAATACAACCGAGGACGCCTCCGTGCACGTAGTACGGAATACCGGCGGGTGGAATCGGCGATCGCACGTGCCCGCCGAAGAGGCGACCGAGTAGAAGTGCGGTCTCTCTACAAGCGGTTGCACCGTCTTCCCAGTCAGGATCCCAACGATCCTGACTACCGGAGACTGCGATACGTGCGTTATGCCGATGACACTCTCCTGGGATTTGTCGGACCGAAGGCCGAAGCCGAAGAAATCAAACGGCGTCTGGCGAAGTTCCTGCGTGACGACCTCAAGCTGGAACTGTCTCAGGAGAAAACGCTGATCACCCATGCCCGAACGGGCAGGGCTCGATTCCTCGGCTATGAGATCTCGACGGCGAGTACGGACCGCAGAACACGGCGACCGTCAACGACGGACCGGCGCAACCGCCGGTCCCTCAACGGGACGATCGTCCTGCATGTGCCTGCCGCCGTAATCAAGGCCAAGTCGGCACCCTTTCTGGCACGCGGAAAACCCGCCTGCCAGAACTCCCTTGTGAACGAGTCTGACCATGTCATTGTCGGAAAGTTCGCCATCGAGTACCGGGGTGTCGTCCAGTACTACCTGATGGCCGGTGACGTCTTCCGGCTTCACCGGCTGCGCTGGGTCATGGAGACAGCAATGCTCCGCACCTTGGCGCGAAAGCACGGCTCCACGGTGTCGAAGATGGCGGCCCGCTTCAAGGCCAAGATCCAGACGCCGTACGGACCGCGCACCTGTTTCGAGGCTCGCATGCCACGGGACAACAGGAAGGAACTGATAGCACGGTTCGGAGGGATTCCCCTCAAGCGGCAGAAGACGGCGGAGTTGACTGACCGTCTGGCGGGTCCTGCCTATCCCCACAAGGAGTTGATCCGTCGACTTCAGGGAAATCCGTGCGAGGTTTGCGGTCAAGCTGGTGAGGTGGAGGTTCACCACATCAGGTCACTCAACGACCTCAACCGTCTGGATGCCCCGTCCCCCGATTGGATGAAGCTCATGGCCAGGCGCCGGCGCAAGGCCCTCGTGGTCTGCGGTGCCTGTCACGAGCGCATCCACACCGGGAAGCCAAACGCAATGCTCACGCAGTAGTCACTGGAGAGCCGGATGCTCGGAAAGCGGGCCCGTCCGGTTCGGAGGGAGGCCGAGCGGAAAAGGCCCTGCCCAGCAGGGACCTCGCCACTCGGCCGACCCTACCCGCACCCTGCTGGACGAGTGGGCCTACCTACGGCCCTACACCAGCAACACCGAGCGGACCGAAGCCCTGACAGACTTCCTCCACACCTACAACCACCACCGCTGCCACACCGCACTCGACGGCAAGCCACCGATCAGCCGCGTCAACAACGCTGCGGGTCAATACACCTAGCCCTCGCGAAGCTGGGCGTTCTCGGCCCACCCCGGCGGTCGATCCGAACGTTCAACGCTTCGGATTTCTGACCAGGCAGAAGGGATGCCCGGCCGGATCGGTGAAGACGCGCCACCTGTCCTCATCCGGCTGGTAATCCGGCTTACCCGCACCCAGCTCCATCAGCAGGCCCTCGGCCTGGTCGAAGTCCTCGACTGAGAAGCAGATGTGGAGTTGCTGGGGCACGGTTTGGTCGGGCCAGGTCGGGGCCCGGTACTCGTCGACTCGTTGAAAGCCGAGGAAGAGTCCGTCCTCGCGGTTGAGACCGGCGAAGTCAGCGTCCGATTTGGGGTGGGGTTCTAGGCCGGTGGCCTGCTGATAGAACGCGGCCAGAGCGAGCGGATCAGGACAGTCGAGTGTTATCGCGGCCAACTTCATCTGCAGGGGCATGGAACCTCCGGGGCCGATCGGTGGAGCTGAGCGTTGGATCATGATGCTCGGATCCACGTCATGGCTTCAACCTCAATAATTCAGAGAAGCCGGGGCGCAGGTCCAGCTGCCCGGTCTCCGGGGTACATAGTCCCAGTGGTCCTCAGCCCGGAGCCTGGGGGAAGTCCGCTTCGACGATCTCTTCGGCTCGCGCCACGGCTCGCTCCCACTGCGCCGTCATGCCGCGCCCTCCCCGGCTGCCTTGGAGTTGAGAATGAGCCACTGCATCAGCGTGAAGCCATGGCGGCCCACGCCGGCCTCCTCTTCCTACTCGTGCCCTGCCGGACACGTAGAGCGCGCCTAGTCGGTCCAGCGGCCGGTCGCGGCCAGAGCACGGGTCGCGCCGCATTGCGGGCACGAGGTGGAGTCTGGCATGGCTGGGGGAACGCCCGAGCGATCCGCGACCGGCTGATCTGTGCTGCTGTCACCGATGACGACATCGTGGGCGTTTTTGCGGAGCAGGCCCAGTTGTTGGTGTCCTCATCGGGGCCGAACAGTGCTACGTGAGGCGGACGAGGCCGTCGGTGGTGATGGTGGGGCGGCCGCTGGTGCCGACCACGACGATCTTGATGGTGTGCTTGGCGCTGGTGGCCCAGGTCTTGGTCCAGATGGCGTCGCGATACTTGGTGTGGACGACTTCAGGTCGACGGTGGCGGTTTTGAGACCGTCGACGTAGATGTGTGGCTGGCCGGAGGTGGCGGCTCGGGAGACCACCCCAGGCGGCGGGCCTCCCCGTGCGGCTTCTCCCATTCCACCGTCGGCCTGCTCACCGACGCGGAGGAGCGCCCGCAGCGCGTCGACGCCGAAGGCAACCTCCTGGTCGGCGAAGCGGTCACGGGCGCTGAGCGAGAGGCGCAGTACGCCGATCTCGACCGGCGTGCACGGGGAGTTCGTGGAAAACCTCGTCGCCGAGGAGCTTGTGGCGGCCTGACCGCCAGGGAGCCAGCGGCCCGTACGCACCTCCGGTCCCCCGGGGCTGTATCCGTCCGTCGGTTGTCCCTGGCTTTGGGAGGCGTGCGTCAGGGGCGCAGGCCAGTGTGTGCGAGGGCGACCTCGCTGAGGGTGGCGATGACCTGCTGGTCGCCCCGGCGCCAGGCATCGGCGAATCCGCCGGGCGGGGTGGGCAGCTTGACGAGGGCGGCCGGCGGGCCGGTGAGGGCGCGCAGGGCGAGCAGGTCGGCGCCGCCCGGCGCGTCGGCGAGACGGCGGACAATCATGCTGTGGCGAATCCAGAGCAGGCGCGGGGGGAGCCACAGAACCAGGATGAGGAGCACGAGGATGACAATGAGAGCCGTGGCCGCCACGTCGGCGACCTGGGTGACGGTCTCCTGGAGCGATGCGCCGGCGTCCGCGAAGCCGGTACTGGCGTCGGCTGCGGACTGGAGCGGCTTCTTCAGGACGTCGCCGATGAGCGGTACGTCCGACGCCGCGTCCCCGGCGTTGCCGAGTTCCTCGGCGAGGCCGTCTCCGGAGCTCTCGACCTTCCGCCCCGGCTCGGCCAGCAGCAGGATCGTGTCGCGGACGAAGAATGCCGCCCACACCGTGAGGGCGATCAGGGCCACGGCGATCAGGTCCACGAGCACCTGGCGGTTTCGGCGTGCGGGAGTCTGGGCGTAGAGGCGCAACGGCGGGCTCCTGTTCTGTTCAGGGCGTCGAGGAGAATCGGCCGTCCCGTCAGCGACTCGGCCGGCCGGTCGTCGGGGTCAACCCTTCCACCGCGGTCCCCGGGCAAACGTGCAAGACGCGGACGATGGCCGACCCGGCGCCGCGGTAGCCGCGACGCACCGCGTTCCGGGGCCGGTAGCGGCCCGGGGGCGGGACTTCCCGGTTCACTCGGAATGGAGGTCCTTCAGCGCCTCTTGGACCAGTTGCTGCCCCTCTCCGACACCGACCAGCGCCCTGCCCAACAGGTCTGGGACCGCTCCGTACGCGCCGCCCCCAAGGACCGCCCGCCCCTCACCTACGAGCAGAGGGTCGAGACCGCCCGCCGCGAGGGCGTACCGGGCCGGCAGCGCGGCGACCCATCCACCGCCACGACCCTCGCCAGTGACCTGTCGCGGTAAGGACCCGCTTCAGGTTGTTCATGCCCCCAACGAACGTTATCGATCATGGTCACGGGACGTGAGGGCGGGTCCCTGGCCGGCACTGCGGCAGCACCGGCTGCGGGTGCAGGAACGGGGGCGGTCGCCGGAGCGGACGTCGGGACGGTGGGCGGACGCGGGGGTCGCGGCTACCCCCTTCCTGCCGATCGTCTTCGACTAGTACTGCAACGGTCTTTGCCGTCGCGTCAATGGCGTCCCTGGAGCGGGGCTGGGCGGAGTGCATGCGGAGTGCATATGGTCGGCTCCGGCCGGGAGGAGGTGGCGGCGTTCCTTCACCCGCGGCCGGTTGGTGAGCTTCACGGCATCGGGCGCGCCCACGAGCGGACGCTGACGACGTACGGGGTGTACACGATCGTGCTGCGGGCGAATCTGCCGGAGGCCGGACGGTGCAGCGGGTGCTGGGCGGAAAGGCCGACAGGCTGCTGCGGGAGCGGCCCGCGGAGTTGACCGCCGCCGGGTGGTGTCGGCCGGGCTGCCGCACAGCGCGGCGGGCAGCGCTGCTTCCCGACCGATACTCTGGCCCGGAACTGGTGCACTCTGCGCTGCTGTCGCTGGCGGTCGAGCTCGGCGAGCGGCTGCGAACGCGCCAACAGGCGGCGAAAGGTGTGACACTGACGGTAACCTTCGCCGACCGCACCCAGATCCACCGCAGCCGCCCGCTGCCCGGTGGGCCGTCCGCGCACACCGATGATCTGAGCGATGCGGGGTATGAGACACCTCGGGGTCCTAACTCGCCGAGTCAGGCTCTTGAGGCGTCGGGTCAGGTGCTCTCGTCGTCGAACAGGGTCTCTCCGATCTTGATGAGTTCAGCAGTGGTCAGAGGGGGTGCAGCCCAGTTCTGGTCTTGTGCATGCTGAACGAACCGCTCGTCCAAGGCGACGTGGTACTGCTCGACGTAGTGGGCGAGGTCGGAGTACCAGAACCATCGCCCGTCGGTCAGTAGATGCAGCCCGTCGATCAGCTCTCGGCCGGGACTCAGAACGTCGTGAACGCGAGACCCAGTGACGGCAAGGATCGAACCCGAGCGCAGATACTCCACGAGGCGGGGCTCGTCCGGGCCTGCGTGACCGCGCATGGCAGCACGGAGCGAAGGGCCGTCGGGCCGGCCGTGCTTGAGCTCCTGGAACTCGCCGAGGAACCGGTCGGCGTGAGGGTTCTCGCTGTTCATGCGCGGGAGCCTAACCCGGGGAAATGCCCGGGTGTCGCCCTCGGGCACGTCCTATGCGGCGTGAGCCCTCCTGCGCCTGGCGGTTCAGTTACTGCGGAATGCCTGGGCGGGCGGGCTGACGGTTCGGCGCTGGTCTATCGGCGTTCCGAGGAAGGTGTGCGGGGCGGGCTTTTCTGGGCAGTGACGATGACTGCGGGGAGGAGAGCAAGTGCGAAAGCGGCGCCGGTGAGGGCGAGGAGGGGGTAGCTGGCTGCAGCGACGACGATCCCGGAGGTCATGCCGCCGGTGGCCCCGGCAATGGCGATGGCGACGTCGACCATGCCTTGGGTTTTGGCTCGCGTGGCCAGGGGAACGGCGTCGGTGATGAGGGTGGTGCCGCTGACGAGGCCGAAGTTCCAGCCGATGCCGAGCAGGATGAGAGCGAGGGTGAGCAGGAGGACGGACTCGGCGGGCGCGGCGGCGGCGAGGATGCCGGCAGCCAGCAGGGTCAGGCCGGAGGCGGCGGCCATCACGGTGGGGCCGTAGCGGTCGGTGAGTGCTCCGGTCAGGGGTGAGGGCAAGTACATCGCGCCGACGTGCAGGGCTATGACGAGGCCGGAGGCGGCGGTGCTGTGGCCGTGGTCGTGCATGTGCACGGGGGTCATCGTCATGATCGCGACCATGACGAGCTGGCTGAGGATCATCACCAGTACGCCCAGCGGCAGGCTGGGGCGGCGGTGTGTGACGGGCTGCGGGACGTCGGGTGCCGGTCCGGTGCCGGTGCGCTCTGGCCCCTCCGGCTCGGGAAGGAGGGTACGGGCGAGCAGGAGGGGGTCGGGGCGCAGCCAGATCAGCAGGGTCAGTGCGGCCAGGGCGAAGGCCGCGCTGGAGATGAGGAACAGGCCGCTCAGCGGGGGTAGTGCGAGGGCGGTGGCGAGGTGTCCGGCGGGGGCGGTGAGGTTGGGGCCGACGACGCCGCCCAGGGTGGTGGCGACCAGGACGGTGGACAGGGCGCGGGCGCGGTGACGCGGGGCGGCGAGGTCGGCTCCGGCGTAGCGGGCCTGGAGATTGGCGGCGGTGCCGGCGCCGTAGAGGAAGAGGGAGATGAACAGCAGGGCGGAGTTGTCCAGGGCGGCTGCGGCGACGACTCCGGCACCGCCGAGGGCGCCTGCGAGGTAGCCGGCGGCCAGGCCGGGGCGGCGCCCGCGGGTCTGCGAGATGCGGCCGATGGTGACGGCGGCGAGGGCGGAGCCCGCGGTGAGCAGGGCGCTGGGCAGCCCGGCCAGGGTGGTGGAGTGGAGCATGTCCTGAGCCAGCAGGGCGGCCACGGTGACGCCGGCCGCGAGCCCCACGCCGCTGAGGACTTGGGAGGCCAGCAGGATGACCAGGATGCTTTTTTGCGTCTCAGGTATAGGAGGCGCAGGAGTGGCCGATGGGGCGTCTGTCGGCCCGCTGGGTGGTGTGGTCGCGGTGTGGTGCATGGTTTCTCCGTTACGAGCCCCGCGGTGGTGGGCGAGGTGTTGCGGCGCCTGATGTGGTTGCCTGTCCGACTGCTCGACGCGGTCTGGTGCCAACTGCCGGGTGCGGGGCCGGTTTAGCGAACGGACACGGGGGCCGGTGTGGTCGGCAGGTTGTAGGCATCGGTGATGAGTTGAGTGGAGTGCAGGAGCGCCTGAGGGCTGTGGCCCACGCTGGCGAGCATGATCTCGTCGGGGAGAGCTGTCTCGTGCAGGCGGTTGAGGTGCGCGGTGACCTGGTCGGGTGTGCCGTGCAGGACGCTGTTGGTCCAGCGGTCGAGGACATGCTGCTCGGAGGCGGTGTAGCGGTGGGAGGCGGCCTCGTCGGGCGTGCGCACGACGTAGGACTTGCCATGGAGCATGCGCATCATGCTGTGGGCGTAGCTGCGTGTCTGGCGCAGGGCCTCGTGCTCGTCGTCGGCGGCCATGACGGCGAAGCTGGCCAGTGCGTACGGCTCGGCCAGGGCGGCTGAGGGGGTGAACCGGTCGCGGTAGAGCTGGAGCGCAGCGGCGACGTGCTCGGGAGAGAAGTGCGCGGCGAAGGCGAAGGGCAGGCCGAGGTGGGCGGCGAGCTGGGCGGAGTACCCGGAGGATCCCAGCAGCCAGACCGAGGGCCGGCCGGCCGTCTGTGAAAGTCCGTTCTCCTTGTCCTGTCCGGGTCCGGGCACGGCGTAGACGCGCTCGTGGTAGGGGTGTTCTTCGGGGAAGTCGTCGTTGAGGAAGTGCAGCAGCTCGTTGACCTGCTGGGGGAAGTCGTCGTTGTCCGAGCGGCCGCGGCGCAGGGCGGCTGCGGTGGCCTGGTTGGTGCCCGGGGCGCGACCCAGACCGAGGTCGATCCGGTTCGGCGCGAGGGCTTGGAGAAGGCCGTACTGCTCGGCGACGATCAGCGGGGGGTGGTTGGGCAGCATTACTCCGCCCGCCCCAAGCCGCAGGCGCGTGGTGTGGGCGGTCAGCCGAGCCAGCAGGACGGCGGGGCTGGAGGAGGAGACGCCTGGCATGGAGTGGTGTTCGGTCACCCAGTAGCGGGTGAAGCCGCGCCTCTCGGCGAGTTCAGCCAGGGCGATGCTGCCGGACAGGGCGTCGGTGGCGCTGATGCCGCGGCCGGCCAGGGCGGTGTCGAGGACGGACAGCGGCGCGGGAGCAGATCCGCGGGCTATGCCCTTGATCGGGTCGTTCACGGGAATCCTTCTGCGGTGCGCCGGCCCGGCGCGAGTGGCCGGGCCGGGGAATGGGCCGCTGCGGTGCGCTCGTGACACACCGCAGCGGCCAGGGCGTTCGAGGTCAGGCCAGTTCCACCCGGTCGATCAATCCGGCGGTGGTGAAGGCGTCCACGAGCTGCTCGCGGCCCTCGGTGAAGTGGGCCCAGCTGTCGAAGTGAACGGGCACGATGCGGCGGGCGCCCAGGATGCGGGCGGCCTCGGCGGCCTGAGCGCTGTCGAGGGTGAGCAGTTGGCGGTCCAGGACATCGGTGCGGACGGCGCCGGCGAACAGCACAGCGGTGTCCACCGGGCCGAAACGGTCGGCGATCTCACGGACCACGGAGAGCTGGGCGTTGTCGCCGCTGACGTAGACGGTGGGCAGGCCATCACCGCTCAGGACGAAGCCGACGACCTCGCCGACGACCGGTTCGAGGTCCTCGCGTGCCCCCGGTCCGTGCAGGGCCGGAACGCCGGTGACGGTGATCGTGCCGCCGCCGGGGCGGTCCAGCTCGATGGACTCCCAGTCCTTCAGGGGGCGTGCGGTGCCGCCCAGTCGGCCCGCGCCGCTGGGCGTGGTCAGGGTCAGGGGTACGTCGGCGAGCAGGGCGCGGCCCGAGGCATCGAGGTTGTCGTCGTGCTCGTCATGCGACAGCAGCACCACATCGATACGGCCCAGATCGGCGGGCGCGGCGGAGGCAGGCGCGGTCTTGGCCAGCCCCGACGGGTAGGTGCCGGGGGCGTCGAAGGTCGGGTCGGTCAGGAACCTCAGCCCGCCGTACGCGATGAGCGCGGTCGGGCCGCCGAAGACACGGACGGGGACCTGCTCGCTGGACGCGCCGGTTACTGTCATGACGAAATCACCTCACGGATAGATAGGCTTACATCCGTGACCATAGGGGTTTGTCACGGATGAAAGCAAGCTGTAACGTGAGATGCGTGAGTGAGACCGATACCGCCGAAACTGTCGACCCGGGCCTGCCGCCGGCGCCGGGCGCTGAGCACTACCCCGCGCTCGACCTCGCCAACAGCGCCATCGCCCTGCCGGGCGGCCAGTTCCTCGACGTGCTGGGCACCCCGTCCGGCGCCAACCAGTGGCTGGTCGACCACAACCTGGCCCCCGCGGACGCCGGTATGCAGGAGATCTGCGCGGCACGCCTGCGCTCCCTGCGCGAACAGGTACGCGCCCTGCTCGCCGCCCAAGTCGGCGGCCACCCCGCCCCCGCCACCGCACTGGCCGCCGTCAACGACGCCCTCACCCGGGTCCCCACCGCCTCCCCGCTCGGCTGGGACTCCGTCCGCGGCATGCACCGCACCGCCCCTCACCCCATCGACCAGATCGTCGACCAAGCCCTGGGCATCCTCGCCGCCGACGCCGCCGACCTGCTCACCGGGCCCGACGCCGAACGGCTGACGGCCTGCCCCTCGGCCCCCTGCAACCGCTACCTGCTGCGCGCCGGGCGCCGCCAGTGGTGCTCGGTCCGCTGCGGCGACCGAGCCCGCGCCGCTCGCGCCTACGCCCGCCGCACCCAGACCACCACCGACTGAGTTCGGCCACCCCCGCCCCGCCGACGGTTCACGAGACCCGCGCCGGGGCGCGGCTTCGCACACCCTCAAGCCCCCGGCATGGATGGCACACCGCGCTCTCCATCCGGCCATCCCCCACGATCAACGAAGGACCATCACCTCTCATGACGGCCACATTCACCCTGCTGACCACCGGCTACGACAGCCTTGACGCACGCAATGCGGATCGCGACGGTCGCGAGAAGCCCTGGCACGTCGCCTCGACCGTTTGCCTCCTGCGCGACGGCGACACAATCGTCGTCGTCGACCCCGGCATGGTCGAGGACCGCAAACTCATCCTCGACCCGCTCGCCGCCGCCGGAATCAGCCCCGAGCAGGTGACCGACGTGGTCTTCAGCCACCACCACCCCGACCACACCCTCAACGCAGCCCTCTTCCCCAACGCGCGCGCCCACGACGTCTGGGCCGTCTACCACAACAACCTCTGGTACGACCGGCCCGCCGACGGGCACCGGCTTTCCCCTTCGATCCGCCTGATCGAAACGCCCGGCCACACCCCCCAGGACATCTCCACCGTCGCGGACACCGCCGAAGGGACCGTCGTCCTCACCCACGCCTGGTGGAGCGTCCACGGCCCCGCCGAAGATCCCACCTCCGACGACCATGAGGGTCTGCGCGCCTCCCGCCGCAAAATTCTCGCCCTCAAGCCCGCCCTGGTCGTCCCCGGCCACGGAGACCCCTTCGTCCCCGACGAGAACACCCCCGTCTGACCCGCAGAGGTAACCCCACCCCGAGACCGGCTTCGGTACGCCGTCGTCGTCCGGTGCTCGCTCACGGTACGCCTGCTGAATCTGGCCCCGGCACCGGACGATCACCCCAGGCCCGGCGGCCCCGGATGTGCGCTGTCGCCGCTCCTCGGCTGCCTCGGCAGTACCCGGACGACACCGGCACGGTCGGCCAGCTGCTGGCGCAGCAGACCGTTGCGGCTGGCTGCTGCTGCACGCGAGCCAGCAGATCGACCGGCCAGCCCTTCGCATGCCGCTGATCACCCGCACGATCCGCAGCCGCGAGCTGACGACCGGCGCAGTGATCGGCGTCGACCGGCTGACCAGCTGCCACCCGAACCCCGGCGGCTCCCCGCTCTGCACGCCGGGGGCACAGCCCGACGCGTGGCATCTGGAAGCCAGCGACGTCCAAGCCCTCGCCCTGCCGATCCCCGCGCGCGGACAGTTCGGACCCTGGCGGCCACCGGGAACCTGATCGCTCAGGTCCTCCAGCAACTGCCGCACCTGCGGCCGTGACCACTCGGCGCCGCCACGTGCGCGCGGTGCCCACACCGCCGGAACAGCCCGTGGCGCCGGTCCGGCTCCTGAACTGGCGCCACTACAAGCACTCCGCCCTGCCCGCGTCGGGCGTGCTGTGTGGCACCACCACCCCGCTGAGGTCCCACGCCGACGAGCCCGTGCACAACGTGTGCGGAGCTCTGGAACGCGGAGCACCCCGTCCAGACCCGTTCGGCTCCGACCCGCCCAAGGGCGGGACCACCGACCACGCCTGCCCCCTCACCTCCAGGTGGAGGGCTCAATGAGCAGCACCAACCGCGACGTCGACCACACGCTCGCCTACCCCGAGCCGCCGGCCTCGCCGCTCTGGCACCGCCACAGCCCGCACGTCCGGCCGCTCACCGATGCCCAGAAGCGGCGCAATCGCGAGCTGCTGGACCTCGCTCAGTACACTCCCGACCTCACTCGCCTCGCCCCACAGAGACCCTGGCGGAGGCCAGCTGATGAACCCCCAGACGCACCTCGCCGCAGACGGCTACGTCGACGCCGCCCCCACCCCCGGCCCGACGTACCGTCGCCGACTGCACTCGCCCGTTCGTCGCCGCGACCGGACTCTGTCGTGGCTCGTGCACCACGCCACACCGCCCGGTGGTGTCTGGCCGGCCGACCGGCAAGGTGGCGGTTTCTGCCGCTCGTGTCGGCTGCCATGGAAGGCCGATCTGTCGAACCGCGGGTCGCCCGGCGTCGAATCCCGGCTCCGCGCCGGCGCTCGGGCGCGGCGGATGCGCGCCCGGCGCGGGTGGGACGCTTCTTCGACGACGTACTCGACCAGACCTGCTACGGCTTCATTACCTGTGAGGACCTGCAGGCCATGGTGCTCTCCGTGTGCTGGCCGCTCGATCTCACCGATAGGGCTGAACAGCGGGTCTACGACGCCTTCGACGGGTGGTGGGCCCAACTGCCCGCGCTGGACACGGACGACGACGGCTGCGTCTCCAAGGACGAGTTCGTGGTGGGCACGCTGTCGGACCCGGCCGCGGGCCGACCGTACCTGCGATCCGGGCTGCTCCAGGTCATGGCGGCGGTCTTCGACGCGGCCGACTGCGATCAGAGCGGACATCTGGAGCTGGCGGAGTACCGCCGGGTCTTCGGTCCCCAACTGCAACCGGCCGACCTCGCCCGAGGGTTTCAGGAGATCGACCGTGACGGTGATGGGATTCTGGGCAGCCAACGACTGCGATCTGCATGCCGGGCCGCTTCGACTTCATCGGGGCGAGCCGGCCGAGGTTGCCGTACAGCTTGTTGTCGGCGTTCTCCCGTACCGCGCACGTGTTGAAGACGACGACGTCCGCGTCACCATCGGCTCCCTCGGGGGCGCGGACGTAGCCGGCCTCCTCCAGAAGGCCGGAGAGACGCTCGGAGTCATGGACGTTCATCCGGCACCCGTAGGTGCGGATCTCGTACGTCTTCACACCGTCCGCATCTCCGCCAGCCGCGTCGTTACCGCTCACCCCTCCAGGGCAAGGGGTGTGCCTCCCTGGTCAGGGGTGACGACGGCGGCCAGGCCGTCGAGGAGGAGGGCGAGGCCCGCCTCGAAGCCGCGGTCGTCCAGGCCGGCCAGGCCCGAGGGGTCGGCGTCGGCGTCTTCGAGGGCGGCGGCGAGGGAGGGGTAGGCCGGGCGGTAGCGGTCCGGGGGGCGGGTGAAGCCGGCGGTGAAGGTCTCCAGGGCCGAGCCGAGGACCAGGTAGTCGAGCGCGGCGGCGACCTCGGCCGCCTTGGCGGGAGTGCAGCCGATACGGACCAGGGCGGCGATCAGGGTGTCGTAGCCGCGCAGGGCCTTGTCCGCCTCCACGCGGCGGCGGGCCACCAGAGCGATCATGTGCGGGTAGCGGAGGTAGACGCGCCGGTAGCCACGGGCGTACGCGGCGATGCCCTCGCGCCAGCGCGGGTCGTCGAGCGGGGCGAGGTCGATCTCCTCGTTGATCCGCTCCAGGGCGGCGTCCAGCAGGTCGTCCTTGGACGCCACGTGGTGGTAGAGCGACGCCCCGCGCACTCCCAGGCGCTGGGCGAGGGCCCGCATCGTCAGGGCCTGGGGGCCCCTCTCCTCGAGCAGTTCGAGCGCGGTGCGCGCGATGCTCTCGCGGCTGAGCAGTGGCTGGCTCGGTCGGCCCATCGCGGTGCTCCCCCTCTTTCCGCCGCCAGGTTACCGGGCGGAAGGGGTTCACATTCGGCCAGTGGCGCGTTAAGTTCCCCGCACCCCGATACCTAACAATGTTAGATATAGCTGCGACGCCGAGGTGACCCATGACGCCCGCTCCACCCGAACCCATAGCCCCGGACAGTGACGCCGATGCCGCCCGCCTCGGCGACCTGGGCTACCGCCAGGAGTTGCGCCGCAGCCTCGGCATCCTCGGCAACATCTCCATGGGCTTCGCCGTGGTCTCACCCGTGGTGGCCCTCTACGCGGTGGCCATGGTCGGCACGACCGTCGCGGGTCCCGCCTGGATCTGGGCGCTGCCGGTGGTACTCGTCGGCCAGTGCCTGGTCGTGAACGTCTACTCCGAGCTCGCATCCCAGTGGCCGCTCGCGGGCGGCCCGTACCAGTGGAGCCGCCGCCTGCTGGGGCCGGCGTTCGGCTGGATGGGCGGCTGGGTGTGGCAGTTCGCCGTGATGTTCGGCAACACCACCGTGGCGTACCTCGCCTCCCCCTGGGTCTTCGCCCTCTTCGGGATCACGCCGTCGCCCGGGGCGATGGTGGCGGTGGCCGTCTCCATCCTCCTCGGCTGCATGCTGATCAACGCCTACGGGATCCGGGTCCTGAGCTTCATCGTGTCCCTGGGCATCGCGGCGGAAGCGGTCGCGTCCGTCCTGGTCGGCTTCTCCCTGCTGCTGTTCTTCCGGGAGCACGACTTCGTGCTGTTCACGGACACCATGGGCGCCGAGGCGCTGTCCGGCGGTTCCACCGTCCTGGCCTTCCTGGCCGCCGTCGCCGTGGCGGGCTGGGCGTTCATCGGCTTCGACGCCTGCGTCTCGACCTCCGAGGAGACCAAGGACGCGGGGCGGCAGGTGCCGCGCGCCATGTGGTGGGCGCTGCTCAGCGTCGGCGCGGTCGTGATCCTCAACGCGATGGCGGTCGCCCTGTCCCACCCCGCCCCCGAGAAGGTCGTCCTGGGCGAGGACATCGACCCGGTGACCACGGCGGTCGTGCACTCCTTCGGCTCCTGGTCGGACAAGCCCTTCGTGGCCGTCGTCCTGGTCGGCTTCCTCGCGTGTGCCATGGCGTCCCAGGGCGGGGCGGCGCGCGGGCTGTACTCGCTGGCCCGGGACGGGGTGTTCCCCTTCTCCCGGCAGGTACGGAAGGTCAACCGGCGCCGGGCACCCATCGGCGGCCTGGTCGCCTCCACCCTGGTCAGCGGTACGGCACTGCTGCTGGGCCTCGACGCCACCGCCATCGGCAGCCTGATCGCCTTCGGTACGGCGGCGACCTTCCTGCCGTTCTTCCTGACCTCCCTGGCCGCGCTGGTCGCCCGCCTCCGCTCCACGTGGGTGCCCTCGGGGCACATCCGGCAGGGCAGGAAGGGCACGGTCCTCAACGCGCTGGCCGTCCTGTGGACCGGCTTCGAGGTCGTCAACGTCTGCTGGCCGCGCGCCATCCTCGCCCCTCCGGGCGCCCCCTGGTACCAGGTCTGGGCCGGGCTCATCGGCACCACCGTGATCATCCTCGCCGGGCTGGTCTACCTGATCGCGAAGCGCCCGCAGGACAAGATCCGCGACGAGCGGGGCGAGCGGGGCGACCAGCCGTCGGCCGGCGATGTCCGTGCGCCGGACGCGGGCGAGTCCGCCGCGCTCGCAGCCGACGCCTCCTGACGGCTCGGCCGCCCCACCCGGCCGCGCCGACAACCCCTCGGGCGCCACCCCGGCTGGGCACGACGCCGGTCTCGGCCCCCACTGCCGAGGCCGGCGACGTCCTCGCGCTCCAGCCCGGCTCGCGCACCGCAGGCCGGGTGGGAGGGAGCCGACCGGCGCGCCCACGACCATGCCGGGTCACCAGCCGCTCGACCCGTCCCATCCAGCCGGGTCACCCCGGCCCGCTCCGACCCGATGGCGCACCCGGCCCGGAGCGCCCGGCCCGCTCCGACCCGATGGCGCACCCGGCCCGGAGCCCCCGGCCCGGGGCACCCGGCCCGGCGCACCCGGGCACAGAGGCCCCGCCCGGAGGCCCGGACCGTTCCGGGCTCCGGGCGGCCGGGGCCGTCCCGATTCCCCGATTCCCGGGGCGGCGACGCCCCCAGCACCCCCTGTCCGACCGCATCAGCCCCGTACTGCAGAGGAGATACGACATGAGCCTGCCCCGCACGCCCCGCATGCCGCACCTGAGCAGAAGAGCACTCGGCGGCGCCGCCCTCTCCGCCGCCGCGGCCGCCCTGCTCGGCTCCGGCCGTGCCGTCGCCGCGACGAGCACCGAGGAGACCACCGCCAAGGAGAACACGACCGTGTTTCGCGCCCCCGCGGAGTGGGAGGCGCACTCCGGCTGTGTCATGGCCTGGCCCTGGGACCCGGCCGTCGGCTGGGGCGGGCTGCTGCGCGACGTCCAGGCGGAGATAGCCGGCATCGCCCGGGAGATCGCCCGCTTCGAGTCCGTCCTCATGGTCGCCGAGCCGGGCCACGGCGATGCGGCCCGGACCCGGTGCGGCAGCACGGTCACCGTCATCGAGTACCCGATCAACGACTGCTGGACGCGCGACACCGGCCCGGTCTTCGCCGTCGACGCGGGCAAGACGCAGAAGATCGGGCTCGACTTCAGGTTCAACGGCTGGGGCGAGAAATACCCCTACGACAAGGACGACTTGCTCCCGGTCGGCGTCTGCGACCACCTGGGCGTGCAGCGCAAGGCGATCGACATGGTGCTGGAGGGCGGGGCGGTCATCACGGACGGGCAGGGCACGCTCATCACCACCGAGGAGTGCCTGCTGCACCCCAGCCGCAACCCGTCCATGACACGCGCCGAGATCGAGGCCGCGCTGCTGGCCGCGTACGGGGCGAGCAAGGTCGTCTGGCTGCCGTACGGGCTGCACAACGACGACATCACCAACGGGCACGTCGACCTCGTCGCCGCCTACCTCGGCCCGGCGAAAATCCTCCTGCACACCCAGCCCGACGCCACCAGCCCCAACCACGCCCGGATGGCGGCCAACAAGGCGGTGCTGGACAACGCCACGGACGCGCGCGGGCGCCGGTTCGAGATCGTGGAGCTGCACCACCAGCCGCACTACCGGCACAACGGGCTGCTGGTGGAGACGTTCAGCTACACCAACTACTACGAGACGAGCGGCAGCGTCGTCGTCCCCCTGTCCGGCGAGCCGGTGGACACCCTGGCCCTCGCCCAGTTCCGCACCCTCTTCCCCACCCGCGAGGTCATCGGCGCCCCGGCCCGCACCCTCGGCTGGGGAGGCGGTGGAGTGCACTGCGTCACCCAGCACATCCCGAAGACGCTGTAACCACCGGTTATGGGCGGGCGCGGAGGGTGGCGAACGGGGGGCCGACGGCTGGAGCAGCAGGCCCACCCGGGGCTCCACCTCCGCGATCGTCAGGTCGAGGCGGAAGCGCTGCGCGAGCGTGGCCAGCAGCATGACGGCACGCCGGTCGGCCGACCGCACCAATGACGACGCCCGCAGCCACTCTCAACGGCTGCGGGCGTCACCCCCCCCCGGCCGGTCCCGTGGCGGACTCGGGCATCCCGCACACGATTCCCGAACGCGTCGACCAGGTCTGCCAGGGAGCCATAGCGTTGCGGTTGCCGCCTGTCGGCGTGACGGCGAGCGGGATGCCGGAGGCATCGGTAATCACGTGATGCTTGCTGGCTGTCCTGCCCCGGTCAACAGGGCTTCGTCCCGTCCTGGGCCCCCTTGAACGCCCGGATGTGGGAGCTGTCGACCGCCGCCCGGGAAGAGTCCAGCACGTTCACGCCGCGGAGTTTGGCCAGGAGGACTCCGTGGAGCCGGGACCGGACGTCGGCCTTGGTCCACTGGCCAGACGGCGCCAACACGTCATGCCCGAGCCGAAACCAAGCTGCTGCGGCAGGTGTTCCCAGGCAATCCCGGTATGCAGCACGAACATGATGCCCTGGAACACCCATCGGTCCGGGTGACGCTTGCGCCCGGGATGGTGCGTCCGGCGCTCCACCTTCGGCAGAAGCGGCTCGATCGCCGCCCACAGCTCGTCATCAACATGCCATGGCTTCGGCCGAGCCACCCACCCCCGGATCGTCCCTTCCGGAGTGATCCAACCACCCCAAAGATCATTCCGTTAGGAGTTCTACGACGGCCAGTTCCGCATCCGTCTCACGGTCCGCCCAGTGATCGGTCCCGAGGTCCTCGATCATCCGACTGCCCCTCCCCGTTGGTTCGGCGCCGTTCGGAACCGTAGGGGGCCGGGTGGCGGCAGCACATCATGCGCTGTGCGTAGTCCGTCGAGTCACTTCAGCCTCGAGTCACTTCAGCGCCGAGTCACTTCACACCGCCGTGTCCGCGAGCAGGCGTGCCAGTGGCCGGGGGATGCCGGCCGGGTCCAGTCGCTGGACGAGAAGGCGTGCGTACTGCGCCTTGCGGCCGCTGTGGGTGCCCATGAACCGGTGCAGTTGCTGCTCGACGGTCCGCTCACGCTGCGCCGGCTGCCTCTGGAAGGTGTGGAACGCGCGCCATTCGCCCTCGGCGGCGATGACGTGCCGGACCGTGTCGGTGCCCACCGCCCGTATCAACTCGTCCTCCAGATCGGCCATGCACACATGGAAACCGCGGCGCTCCATGTCGGCGCGGCCGAGGGTGGCCCCCAGCCCCGCCCGCTCCAAACCGCGCTGGAACCAGCGCTCTTCCGGGGCGTCGCACAGGCCCGCCACGTCGAGGGCGAGCCCTTGGGGCCCGAGCACCTCCAGGAACCGTCCGATGCTGGTCACGCCGCCGAGCGGAACGACCGGGAAGCCCTCGGCGTCGAGGTCCCGGCCCAGCCGCGCGGCCAGGGCCTCGACCGCGACCCGGTCGCTGTGGCCCTCGACGAGGACGACCTTCTTCGGCCGGGTACGAGCGGCCAGTTCACGCGCGTCCGCGGCGGCCGCCCGGGCTGCGCCACCGGCTGCCGCCCAGGCGACCACCGCCGACCGGAAACGCCTCGCATCGTTCATCCGCGTCAGTTTCGCAAACCCGCGCGGGCGCCGTCGCCGGACTTTCCGTGCGGCGGATTTCCGTCCGGCCGCTCCGGACGCTCCTGCCCGCTCCGGACGCTCCTGCCCGCTCCGGCCCGCTCCGAGACCGGTGATTACGCCGATGCCGTACCGACCCGGGCGCCCCGACAGTGACACCGCCATCCACGACGGCGATGTCGACCGGCCCCCACCGGGACGCACCCGCCACGACAGAGAGGACGACTCCGTCGTGAAGTACAGCAACAGCAACGGAACCCGAACCCACAGCACCGCCGCCACCCCCGCCCCCGCCCCCGCAGCGCGGAAGCGCCACCGGCCGTTCACCGCGGCCCTGGTGGCGTTCCTGGCCGTGGCCGGCCTCGGCACCGCCCTGACCTCGGGCGCCCAGGCGGCGGACAACCCCTACGAGCGGGGCCCCGCCCCCACCACGGCGAGCATCGAGGCCGCGCGCGGCCCCTACGCCGTGTCGCAGACCACCGTCTCGTCGCTGAGCGCCAGCGGCTTCGGCGGCGGCACGATCTACTACCCGACCACCACCAGCGACGGTACGTTCGGGGCGGTGGCCATCTCGCCCGGCTTCACCGGAACCCAGTCGTCCATCGCCTGGCTGGGGCCGCGGCTCGCCTCGCAGGGGTTCGTCGTCATCACCATCGACACGCTCAGCACCCTCGACCAGCCCGAGAGCCGGGGCCGCCAGCTCCTCGCCGCGCTCGACCACCTGACCCAGCGCAGCACGGTCAGGAGCCGGATCGACAGCACCAGACTCGGCGTCATGGGGCACTCGATGGGCGGCGGCGGTTCGCTGGAGGCGGCCAAGAGCCGGCCGTCCCTCCAGGCCGCGATCCCCCTCACCGGATGGAACACCGACAAGACATGGCCCGAGCTGAGGACCCCCACCCTGATCGTCGGGGCGGACGGCGACACGGTCGCACCGGTCTCCTCGCACTCCGAGCCGTTCTACGAGTCGCTGCCGGGCACGCTCGACAAGGCGTACCTCGAACTGAACAACGCGTCCCACCTCACGCCGAACACCTCGAACACCACCATCGCGAAGTACAGCATCTCGTGGCTCAAGCGGTTCATCGACAATGACACCCGCTACGAGCAGTTCCTGTGCCCCCTTCCGCGCCCGAGCCTGACCATCGAGGAGTACCGCGGCAACTGTCCGCACGCCTGACGGCCGACCCGCCCCGGTGACGGCCGCCGCCACGGGCGCGGCCACCACCGGGGCGTTGTGCATGCGCACAGAGTGGCCGTCCCGTCCTTGGGGCCAGGCCCATCGACGAGCCTGTTCCGGCCGGTCACTTACGAACCTCAAGGCCCTCGCTCCGGACGGACGCAAGGCTTCCGACGCTCGTTACGCGCAAGTAACGTAACGGGCGTGCCCACGAAGACGACCGCCCGGAGCCCGCTGCGACTGTTCGGCCGCGACGCGGAACTTGACGCCGTCGCCGCCCTGTTCGGACGCCTGCTGTCCGGCCGGTCAGGAGTGCTGCTGCTCGCCGGGGAGCCGGGCCTCGGACGTACCGCCCTCCTGGACCGGGCGGCACGGGACTTCGACGCCGGACCCGTCCTGCACACCCGTGCCGCCCCCGCCGAGCGCCACCTCGCCCACAGCGGCGTGCACGCGCTGCTGAGCACCGCCCCCGGCCCGACCGGCACCCTATGTGCCACCCTCCTGCGCACCGGCCTGCCACCCACCGGACTCCTGGACCTGCTGCGGCGCACGAGTACGCACCGCCCGCTCCTCGTCTGCGTCGACGACGCGCACCTGTGGGACCCGCCCTCGCGGGCCGCTCTGGGGTTCGCCGCGCGGCGCGTCGACTCCGTGCCGGCCATCGGCCTGCTGCTGTCGGTGGCCGGCCACCGGGCCGACGCCCCCGACTTCGCCGGGCTGCCCCTGGTACGCCTTGGCCCGCTCACCGAACAGGCCGCGGGCGCGCTGCTGGACGAACTGACCGGCGCCGCCGCCGACCCCCTCGTACGCGAGGAGCTGCTGTACGAGGCCGAGGGCAACCCCGCCCTCCTCACCGCCCTCGTCGACCGGTTGTCCGGGCCCCAGCTGTCCGGGCACGCCCCGCTGCCCAGGCCGCTCGCCGACGGGCCCGCCCTCATGCGTGTCGTGGGCGGCCGACTGGCCGAACTGCCTCCCGCCACCCGGGAGCTGCTGTTACTGGTGGCCGCGGCCCACGAGCAGCACGGGGACGGTTCGGGCGCCGACGCGGCCCTCGTCCTGCGGGCCGCCCGCGCCGCCGGCCTCGACCCGGCCGCGCTGGACGCGGCGGAGGCGGCGGGCGTGGTGCGCGATGCCGGGAACCGTATCCGGTTCGACGACCCGCTGATGCGCCGTGCCGTCCATCGCGGCGCCCCGCTCTCCCGCCGGCGCGCGGCGCACACGCTGCTCGCGGCCGCCCTCGACGGTGAACGCCACCGGCTGGCCCACCTGTCACACCGGGCCCTGGCCTGCGACGGCCCCGATACGCGGCTCGCCGCCGAGCTCGCGGCCGCCGCGGCAGCCCCGGACGTACGGGCGGAGCCTCTCCAGCGGTCCCTGGCGTTCGCCCGGGCAGCCGACCTCACCGCCACGGACGGCGCCCGCGCGGCCCGGCTGACGGCCGCCGCCGAGTACGCCCGGCTGGGCGGCCGTCCCCGCCGCGCGAGGGAGCTGCTGGCGGCGGCTCGCGAGGGGGCGGCGGCGCACGACGCGGTGCGGGGCAGCACCGAACTCGTGCGCGGCACCCTCGCGTTGCGGGACGGCCCCGTGGGCGACGCGCACGAGGCACTGCTGCTGGCGGCCGCCCTGCTCGATCCGTACGACCCGGGGGGCGCCTGGACGGCCCGGTTCGGCGCCCTGGAGGCGGCGTGGGCCGCGGGCGACGTGCCTGCCTGCCTGGCCGCTCTCGGCCAGGGCGTGTCCCCCGCAGCCCCCGCCCCGGGCCACGACGACTTCCGGGCCGGGATGCTGGCCGCGCTGGGCGGCCGGTTCGGCGAGGCAAGCGGGCCGCTGCGGCGGGTGCTGGCGCGGGCCGGACACGACGACGACCCGGCGGGGCTGCTGCGCGCCGGAGTGGCGGCGCTCGTGCTCGGCGACATCGCCGCCGCGTGCCACGTCAACGCCCGGGCGCTGGCAGCCGCCCGGGCCCGCGACATCGCCACCCTCGTCCCGCAGGCCCTCGAACACCTCGCCTACGCCGAGCTGCGCGCCGGGCGGCACGCGCGCGCACGCGCCCACGCCGAGGAGGGACTGCGCGCCGCGCACCACGCGGGCCAGCGCAACGTCGTGGCCCACCACCATGCAGCCCTCGCCCTGGTGGCCTCCATCGAGGGCGACGGCGCCGCGCTCACCGCGCACACCGACGCGGCCCTGGCGGTCGCCGGTCCCCACGGGCTCGCCCAGGCCGCCGGCCTCGCCGAATGGGCCCGCGCCCGCGCCGACCTGAGCCGCGGCCTGGCCCTGGACGCCGCCGCCCGGCTGGGCCCCCTGGTACGGCCGGGTCACCGGCGCGGTCACTTCGCCGTACGGATGCTCATGGCGCCCTGCTTCGTCGAGGCCACCGTGCTCGCGGGCGAACCGGGCGACGACACCCGAACCGCCGTCGAGGAGTTCGCCCTCTGGGCGGCCCTGGGCGCCGACCCGCAGGCCCCCGCCCAGCTCGCCCGCTGCCGCGCCCTGCTGGCCCCGCCGGGCGAGGCCGAAGCGCTGTACGCGTACGCGCTCACCCGGCACGAGCACGCGGGTGGCGACTTCGAGCGTGCCCGCACCCTGCTGCTGTACGGCAAGTGGCTGCGCCGCCGCAGGAGGCCCCGGGAGGCGCGGGGCCGGCTCACGGACGCGCTCTACGCCTTCGAGCGCTCCGGCGCCCGGGTCTGGGCCGACCAGACCGGGGCCGAACTGCGGGCCACCGGCGGGACTGCCACGCGGGAGGCGGCCGGCCCGCTGGCGTGCCTCACCCCGCAGCAGCTGCGGATCGCCCGGTGTGTCGCCGAAGGGGCGACCAACCGTGAGGTGGCACTGCGGCTCTCCATCAGCCCCCGTACCGTCGACCACCATCTGCGCAATGTCTTCGCGCTCCTCGGGGTGCGCTCCCGCGTCGAGCTGTCCCGACTGGTGGCCCGCGAGGAGCGGAACATCGCAGCCGGGTGAGGGCCAGTCCGGCGCTGAAGCCGCCGGCCATGCCGATGAGGGCCACCTGGTCCCCGGGCAACTGCGCACCAGCCCCCCTGGTCCTGCATCCCCGCGGCATGCCACCGACGGTTCGTCGGGCAGTGTTCGCACGGTGCCCGGTGGACTGCCCGGGCTCCCTCTGGCCCGGCCGCCTGGTCGGCAAAGAGATGCGCAACGCGGTCATCTGCCGCACCCGCTCCTGGCTGGCCAATGACGCGACGGCGAAGCTTATCTGCCGCGCGTCCAGGACACCGGCGACAGCCGGTACCGCCTCGGCCCCACCGTCACCTGCCACTGGACCCGCTTCCAGCGCCTCGCCCCGCCGGCCGAGTATCAGACCAGCTGTCGCAGCCACGAGTCGAGAGCCGCATAGTCGCTGTCAGTCAGGCCATGGCGAGGATCGACACCATGGAGCAGGGCCTGTCCCGGGTGGTGGGCAGCAACCCAGGCCCGATCGGTGTCTGTGACGTCGTCGTCAACCCAGGCGAACGGGCGCCCCGCCGCCCACTCGACAAGTGCGCGGGTCTTCCAGTGCAGTCCGTTCCGCTCGTCGTGGTCATCGATGTCGGACGGGTCCGGCCAGACCACCACTGCCAGCTGAGGCAGACCGATGCGGGGCGCGATGCACTCGTTCGCGTCCGCCATCCATGTCGTCGCCCAGACCACCTCGCACGGGAGCGCCGCCAGCCGGGGTCCATGCTCGGGATTGATCCTGGTCAGAAGCGGATTCGCATGGGCGCCAGGCAGTTCAGGGCCCGTCACATAGGGCGGATACGGCTGGGAGACCGCGCCGAATGGGATGAGTGGCCCATCGACATCGAGAAACAACAGGGAACGCCGCACAGAGCCAGTCACGGGAGCACGATAGCGACAGATCCCCACGGGGGACCGCCTCGATGACCAAAGCCCTGCAACCGAGCGGCGCCCCGCCTGCTGCTATGTCTCGGGTTCTGGCACAAGCTTCCGCGCAACGGCCCCCGTGCGTGGCGGCTCGTACTTCCAGGCGCCTTGGAAGTCGCCCGGAAATGAGCCGTGGTCACGGTGGTTCGCCTGACAGTTCCGGGCCGTGGAAGAGGTCGTGCTCCGTCTGGAGGAGCTGTTGTTCCCGTCGACCGCAGACATCGCGGTGCTGTCGTTGGACGTGGGTACCGAGATCGTGCGCGTCGACGCGCCGTGCACCGCGGCTGGCGCCACCTGCCCGGAAGGCGGAGCCTGGTCGACCCGGGTCCATAGCTGCTACCTGCGGTTCCCAGCGGCCGCGCGAGCGGCGGGGACCGCCCTGCGCAGGGACAGGGCGAAGGCGCAGCTGGTGAGGGTGAGGACGACGATCGGCGGAAGGGGCAGCAGGAGGACGGATATCGCCAAGGCGGCCAGGGAGAGCGTGAGGGTGATCCATCCGAAGGCGGTGCGGCGCTGGACGAGGGTGGGGGCGTGGCGGACGGCGGTGAGGATCAGGAGGCCGCAGGTGATGATGGAGAGGGCCATGACGATGCTGATGCCGGTGAAGACGTCGAGGACCGCGCGTTCCAGACCCAGCAGGCTGAAGGTGGACTCCCGCATGGCGGTGTCGGCTGCCCGCTGTCGCGGGGTCTTGGTGGCCAGCGCCGAAGCGGCGGAGAGGGCGAGGTGGCCGATGCCCAGGACGACGAAGCCGTAGGCGCCAACCACGAAGGGCTGGACGGAGTCCGCCCGGCGGAGGGGGCCGGATATGACCGTGGTGTTCACCGTTACTCCTTGACGTTGACGGGGGTGGAAGGTGGTTGCCAGCTCAGGACCGTGTCCAGAGCCCTCAGCGACAGCGCCTGCGGCGTGGCTCGTACGGCCAGGTTCCGGATGGACACGGCAAGCGGGTGGGAGAGCCTGGCGAGTTCGCCGATGCGCCGGGAACGGCGGCTGATCCGGGTGGTCCGCCGGTGTCTGGCCCTCGTATAGGCGGCGAGAGCGGCCGGCACGTCGTCGGCGGGCGCGAGGAGATGCGCCACGACTACGGCGTCCTCGATGGCCTGGCAGCCGCCCTGTCCCAGGTTGGGGGTCATCGCGTGGGCGGCGTCTCCGAGCAGGGCCACCCGACCGGCGTGGAACCGGGGCGGAGGCGCGGCCAGTTCGTGGAAATCATGGTGGAGTATGCCAACCGGGTCGGGGTGCCCCTGGTTCAGCCGGTCCAGCAGCGCGGGTATCGGATCGTGCCACGCGCCGAAGCGCCGGGTCAGCTCCGCGTGGTGGTCGGCCGGTTTCGCGCCGGGGCGGGAAAGGGCGGTGGCGTAGACGTAGATACGGCCATCGGCGAGCGGAACGATGCCGAACCGCTCGCCTCGCCCCCACGTTTCGGCGGCCCGCTGGGGAGGCAGGCCCGCACCGGGAAGCACGGCTCGCCATCCGGCTTCACCGGCGTGACGCAGACCGTGGTGAGCGGGGAAGAGCTGGCCGCGGAGCACGCTGCGACTGCCGTCCGCCGCCAGTACGACATCGGCACGGAGGTCGCCTGCCGACGTACGCACGGCCACGGTGTCCCCCGCGTCGTCCACGCCGGTCACTGATACGCCGAGACGTACGACGCCGGCCGGCAGGGCGGCCGCGAGAGTCTCGATCAGGAAGCCGCGGTGCACGGCGCGCGCGGAGAGCCCGTAGCGGGCGGACACCGCGCCGCTGTCGGATCGACTCAGCCACGTGCCGTCGGGCGTACGCAGTCCGACCTGACCGGGCAGGGCGTCACCCGCCCACAGGCCGGGGCCCAGACCGATGGAATCCAGGGCGCGCAGTGCGTTCGGGGCGAGCACGATGCCGGCGCCGATGCCCGTGAGCACAGAGGCCCGTTCGCAGACGGTGACGCGCCATCCGCGGTGGCTCAGGCCCACCGCCGCGGTCAAGCCCCCGATTCCGGCTCCGGCCACAACAGCATGACGAACACCCATGTCGACTGCCTCCCCCTCCCTGCGGCCTCTACATCTGTAGAGGCGACATACTCGCACTCTACATCGGTAGAGTGCGGGTATGTCCACTCCTGACCGCCGGGACCTGATCGCCGACGCCGCCATCAGTACCGTGGCCACCGCCGGGCTGCGCGGCCTGACCCATCGCGCGGTCGACGCCGCCGCAGGCCTGCCGGCCGGCAGCACGTCGTACTACTTCCGCACCCGCAGCGCTCTGATCAGCGCCTGCTACCTCCGCCTGGCCGAACTCTCGGTCGCCGACGTGGATCGCTGGGAGGCGGACCACGGGCGCCCGGACTTGGACTCCGCCGCAGGGGCGCTCGCCGCACTGCTGCATCACTGGCTGACGGCGGCGCGCGACCGCCAGCTCGCCCGCTTCGAACTCAGCCTGGAGGCAACCCGGCGGCCGGAGCTGCGTGCCGACCTGCGGACCGCCGGCCTCGCCGCACGGTCCAGGGCCGCCGCCCTGCTGGCAGCGCTTGGGGCTCCCCGTCCGGCGCCGGCAGCGGATCTGCTCGTCGCCTGGACCGACGGCCTGCTGTACGACTGGCTCGCCGGCGCGATGGCCACGAGCCGCCCGCTGCCCGACGAGACCGAGCTGACCCCGGTGGTCCGGCGGATGCTCGAAGCCGCGCTTTCCGCCTGACCGAAGCCAACGACCCCGTTGGCGTGCGGACGTGTTCGGCCTGGTGACCGCTCTCAGGAACATGTGCCGTGGCTGTCGCTGCCAGTGTCCTGGAGTGGTGGGCTGCTGCTCGCAAGACCGTGCGCCGCGAGAAGACGCTCATGGCGCTGCAACGGTTGAAGGGGGCGGCGGCCTTGCCACCGGCGTGGACGCCGGACCGCGAGCACGGGTGAGTGATGGTGGCCCGTGACGACTGGGTGATGGAGCGGTTCATCATGCGCCGGGGATGATGTCCGGCTTCCTGCGCCGCCAGGTGCGAACGTCCCGTAACATCCGGGGCGGTCCCTTCATCGATGCGGCCTTGGGCGGCCTGAACTACCAGGAGACCGGGGAGTTCTGGCGAGGAGAAGGGCATCTCGTAGGACGAGACCGACGAGACGGGGCTGCTCCGCCTCTACCGCCAGGTAGTGGGGGCCCTGCACCGCACGGGTCAGGCGATGCGCGCGGCCGGCCGGCCCGGTGCGGCGTCGGCGGGGGCACGGGACGACGCCGCCCGCAGCGCGGTGTGCGTGCGGGCGGCGCGGGGATTCACGCCAGGGTGAGGACGGCGTCGTCGGCACCCATGACCGCCCGCAGCGCGGTGATCTGCTGCCATGTCAGGCCCAGGGCGCGGGCCGCGAAGCGGTACGTGACGTGGTCGGCGCCGTTCGCCGTCGCCCGCACCTGCTCCAGTGCCTGGTCCCGGTTGGCCGGCAGCAGGCCCGCCCGGGCGGGTGACCGTCCGTGTGCCCGGTGGCGTTCGCGAGCGATCTCGTGGATGCCGGTGAGCTTCGCCGCCAGATCGGCGGCCTCGTCCAGCGTCGGCGGCAGGGTCTCCAGCAGGTGTCCGGCGACGAGGTTGTGACGGATGGCCTCGTCCAGGTCCAGGTGGTAGACGCGTGCGGAGGCGTCTGTGAGCGGGATCAGGCGATCCACGGTCCGCACGGTCCCGCGCACTCCGCCGATGGCGGCGGTGAACAGGGCGGAGGCCTCCGACGGGTGCCAGGACAGCGCGGTGGCGGCGGTCGCGGCGTCCCCGGTGGTCGGGGTGAGGTAGCGGCTCCCCAGCCGGTCCAGGAGAACCGCCTGGGGGATCTCCCCGTCGGTTCCCGGACCGGCGACGTACACGGTGGCGCCGACGCCGGCGAGTTTGCACGCGGCCAGGGTCAGCGCGTCCACCAGCGGGCTGCACAGCGTCTCCTCGTCGCCGTGGGCGAGGACGTCCCCGCCGATGTCGACGATCCGGACGTGCGCCTCCCCGTCCCCGTCCCCGACCCCGTGTCCGTCTCGCGCGAGGCGCAGGATCTGCTCGGCCATGCCCCGTAGCCCCTGGTACGGGTCGAGCAGCACCAGCCTGGCCGGCAGGTCCCCGGCGAGGCGCGGCAGCGTCGAACCCGCCGGCGGCACCGGCCGGGTGGCCGAGGTGACGACAGGTCGCTCGCCGACCTGCGACAGGCCCGTGAAGTGGCCATCCCCCAGGGGGCCGGGGGTGGGGTCGACCTCCAGGCGTTCCCAGGCGTAGGTGACGATCGTGGGTAACTCGCCGGTGCCGGTGCCGGTGCGGGTGCCGGTACCGGTGCGAGTGCCGGTGCGGGTCGCTGCGGCTGCGGCTGCGGCTGTGGCTGCGGCTCTGGATATGGCGGCCGCGGTGATCGCGGTGCCCACGGGGTCGCCGCCCCCGCCCGCGGCGACGAACACATCGCTCACGCGCTCTCCCCCGCGGTGGTGATCCCCGTGATGCGCACCGGGGTCCCCATGTTCTTCTTCGCCCGCATGTTGGCGTTGTGCAGACCCTCGTAGTACTCGCGGTCGAGATTCTTGACGTGATCGGAGTAGAACATCCACGACAGGATGTCGCGGTACTTGAACCCCTTCGGGGTGAGCTGGATCCGGCGCGGGCCGACACGGTGGATGAGCCCGTTGGACTCCGCGGCGTCCAGCACCGCGCCGACCTCGTCGGCGATCTTGTCCAGGCCGAAGCGGTCCAGCTCCGACAGGTCGAGGTCGAAGGAGTCCAGCACGAGCCGCTTGCGGACGATCTCCTCCGGCGTGAGGGCGAAGCCCGTGGTGGGACGGAGCCGGTGCTCCTTGGCCTGGGCGATGTAATCGGCCACCTCGGCCATGGACGGCTTGACGCTGCCGGTCATGTAGTCCAGCACGGAGGTGTAGGAGCGGGCTCCGACGCCGAGCCCGAGCAGGGGTACGCCGTGGAAGGTGAGAACCTTCTGCACGTAGCCGCCGCGCCCGGGCTTCTTGTAGCGGACGGAGCCCTCCTGCACGTACCCGTGCTCGGTGAACACCTCGCGCGCGTAGTCGTAGCGGTCGTACAGCTCCGGCTTCCACATGTACTGGTAGGAGCCGGTCTTGGAGAACCAGGCGTCCGGCCGCACGGTGAGGAAGTAGGTGGAGATGGTGGTCGGGGCGAGCCTGGCGAGCTCGTCCACCGAGTGCCGCCAGGTCTCCGGGGTCTGCCCCGTGAAGCCCATGATCAGGTCGGTGGACAGGTCCGGCAGTCCGCGCTCCTGGACGATGGAGACGGCCTGGCGGATGACGTCCTCGCCGGCCTGACCGCGGCCCGCCTCCCGGATCTCCTTCGGGACGAGCGACTGGATGCCGATGTTGGCCCGGGTCAGCCCCATCTCCAGCAGCCGGCTGAAGCCGTCGGGATCGGCGACGATGGAGTCGGGCGTGGCCTCCACGGCGACCTCTTCCACCGTGGAGCGCCAGTTGGGGTAGATCTCGGTGAGAGTGGTGAAGATCTGCTCGAAGTGCCGGGTCGACAGGAGCGCCGGCGTGCCGCCCCCGATGTAGACGGTGCGCAGCCGCCGTGCCTGGATGATCTCGGCGTGGTCGCGGATCTGCGTACAGAGCGCGTCGGTGTAGGCGTCGTAGAGGTCCTCGTCGGTGGAGATCACCGTGTAGAGGTTGCAGAAGCCGCACTTGTAGCGGCAGAAGGGAACGTGCAGGTAGAGGTTGAGTTCCGGTACCTGGTACGCCTCCAGGTCCCTGGCCCAGACGTCGTGGACGTCCCAGGCGCCCTCTTCGAGGGGGCGGTAGGTCGAGCGGGGCGGATAGGAGTACTGGTAAGGCGGGATGACGCCCTGTCGGATGTACGCGGCGAGCTGATCGTGCAGGCTGTTCACGATGGATCTCCCCATTCGGGTCATGCCGTCGTAGTGACCGTGCGCAGCGATTCGATCACGCCACATTTTGTTGAAGCTATGGGTCATGTGCACCAACTCGCCTGCACCGGACGGCGTCTGGTCGGTACCTTCGTCCAACTCGCCCATCCCGACGGACAGTTGTTTTCAGAGAAGAGGCCGATAGACGGTGCGGTCTCCCGGCGGGTCCACTGACCTGGTGGACATCAGCCAAGAGCCGGGCGGGACCGGCGTGATGGTGATCGAACCGATGGGGAACGCCGGGCGCTTCCTCGTCGAGGCCGCCGGGCGACTGCGGCTGCGCCTCTACGCGGCCACGCACAAGACCATCCACGACGGCTACGAACCGTGGCTGAGGGAGTCGCTCGCCGGGGTGTGCTTCACCGACCTGTCGGACACCGACCGGGCGCTGACCGACATGGAGGTGTTCTGCCGCGAACACCGGGTCACCGGCGTCGCGGCGTGCTGGGAGCTGCTGACGCCGCTGGCGGCCCTGCTGGCCGACCGCCTCGGCCTTCCGGGCAACGATCCGCGCCTCGCCGCGGCGGCCCGTAACAAGATCGCGATGGCCGGGGCCTTCCGCTCCGCCGGTGTCCCGGCCCCGCGCGGGGCGGTGGTCACCGACGCCCGGCACGCCCACCGGGTGGCCGCCTCGGCGGGGCTCGGCTGGCCCCTGGTGGTCAAGCCGGCCGAGCAGGGCGGATCCTGGGGGGTCAGCGTGGTGCACGGCCCCGACCAGCTCGACTCCGCGGTGGCCGCCGCCCAGCGGTACACCACCGCCAGGCCGCACGGCCTGCCGCTGGACTCCCGCGTGCTGCTGCAGAGTTACGTGGCCGGGGAGGAGTACTCGGCCGAGACGGTCGTCTGCGACGGCGTGCCCTACGCGCTGCCGGTGGTCCGCAAGGACACCACGGCCGGACGGTACCGGGTGGAGACCGGCCACACCTGCCCGGCCGGGCTGACCCGGGAGACGACCCTCGCCGTACAGCACACGGCCGCCCGCGCCGCCCTGGCCGTGGGCGTACGGAACGGCATCGCGCACACCGAGGTGAAGATCCCGCCCGGTGCCGGGGTGCCGGTCGTGATCGAGACCGGCGCCCGCCTGCCCGGCGACAACATCTGCGAGATCGTCGAAGCCGCGACCGGCGTCAGCGAGGCGGTCGCCCACCTGCGCGCCGTGACCGGACGCCTGCCCGACACCACGCCCACGCGCGACGCCGCGGCGGCCATCCGCTTCCTGCTCCCCGAACGTGCGGGGCTACTGGAGCAGGTGGCCATCCCCGACCTCCCCGGCACACACAGCGAGACTTACATCCGCCCGGGGGAACGCGTCCCCGAACCGACGGACAGCTCCGGTCGCATCGGCCACGTCGTGGCCCGTGCCCACACCATCGAAGACGCCCGCCGCCTGGCCGACCGGGTGATCGCCGGCACACGAGTGAAAGTGAACTGACCTGTGCAGAGCATGCGGAAACTGGCGTTCCTGCGGTCCGTCGACATCCAGCGCGCCGATCCCTACATCCAGCAGTGCGTCCGGGACCTGGCACGCAGCGGCGTGGAGACCCGCCTGTTCCACACCCACGGTGAGGCGGGCGACGACGACTTCCCCGGCGAACGCCACCGGGTGGACCCCGCCGTCACTCCGGCGGAGCTCGCCCGGCTGGTGGCCGACTGGGGTGCGGACGCCGCCGTCTCCATCTCGCTGCCGTGCGAGAACGCCCTGCGGGACGCCACCGTGAAGCAGCTTCTCGACGCCCGCGGCATCCCGACCGTCATGACACCGCTCGCCGCCACCCGGGCCCTGTCCGACAAGTGGGAGACCAAACAGCTGCTGGCCCGCGCCGGCCTGGACACCCCGCGGGGCGTCCGGGCCGACTCCGACCTCCTCGCGGGCCGGGGCCTGCCGGTGCCGGCGTACGCCGACGCCCTGCGCGCATCCGCCGAGGAGATCGGCTACCCGCTGCTGTCCAAGCCCATCTGGGACTCCACCAGCATGGGCATCCGCGCCCTGCCCGACCCGGCGGCGCTGGACGCCTACCTGGCCGACCCGCCCGAGGTGTCGGCGGTGATCGAGGAGTGCGTCAGCGGCGACCTGTGCTCGGTCGACATCGTCGGACAGCCCGGCGGCTACCAGGTGCTTCCGCTGTGCTGGACCGGCACCGCCGGAACCGAGCCGGTGTTCACCTTCGCGGACCTGCGCTGGTGCGGGCCCCGGCCGGAGGCCGACGCCGCGTTCGCGCCCGTCGCGCGGAAGCTGGCCGCCCTGTGCGAGGGGCTCGGCGTGTACGGGTCGGTCAACGTCGACATGATCTACACCGGCTCCCGGTACGTGGTGCTGGAGATCAACCCCCGCATCGGCGGAGCCACCACCCTGTCCTGTGCGGCCTCCGGCACCAACACCTTCCGGTCGCTCGCCGACATGGCCCGCGGCCGGTACACCTCCGGAACGGCCCACCGCACACGGTGGGCCATCGAGTTCCTCTCCCCGGAGCGGCTGCCCGCGCCCGCGCGCGCCGAGCTGACGGAACGGCTGGCCGTCATCACCGCGCACGAGCTGGTCATCGACGGCGTCAGCCACGGCGACATCGTCGTCCTCACTCTCGCCGAGGGCGACGAGGAGCAGACCGTGAAGGCCCTGGAGGCGGTGCACACCGCGAGCGGCTTCCCCCGGCCGGAGGTGCTGGACAAGGTCCGCGCCCTGCTCACCCCGTGACGGCCACCGGCACCGGCACCGGCACCATGGCCCGCCCCGGCCGGGTGCGGCGTGCGCTCGGCCTCCCGGCCACCGGCGGGCACGGGCGGTTCATCACCGGCAACCTCATCGACTCCCTCGGCAACGGCATGCTCTTACCCCTGGGCCTGCTGTACTTCACCACCATCAGGGACCTGCCTCTGGCCGCCGTCGGCGCCGCCGTCACCATCGGTCAACTCGCCGCGCTCCCCGTCGTCTTCGTCGCCGGCCGCTTCATGGACCGGCGCGACCCCCGGCGCCTGACCGTCGTCGCCAACGTCGTCGGCGCCGCCGGGTTCCTCTCCTTCCTCGCCGCCCACCGGCCCTGGCAGGTGGCCTGCGCCTACCTCCTCGTCCAGTCCGGCGTCAACGCGTACTACACGGCGCAGCGCACGCTGATCACGCACACCGTCCCCGCCGCCGAGACCCGCGCCTGGTTCGCCTTCACCGGCAGCCTGCGCAACATCGGCATCGGCGCCGGAGCGGCACTGGCCGCAGCCGCGCTCGCCCTGTTCGGCACCGGCGCTTTGACCTGGCTCATCGCGGCCGCCGCCCCTCTGTACCTGATCGCCGCCGTTTGCTTCGCCGGTGTGCCCACCAGCCCACCGCCGTCGCCCGCCGCCACGAAGGCCATGAACGCCACGGCCAAACCCGTGGCCCCGAACGCCCCGAACGCGCCGGCGGCGTCCACCTCGCCGGCCGCGCCGGGCGCCCCCGGGGAGACGCCTCCTCACACCGCCCCGCCCACCGAGGCCGACAGCGACAGCACCCGCCGCTACCTGCTCCTCGTCGCCTGCAACGTCCCGTTCGTGCTGGCCCAGTCCATGCTGTCGGTCCTCATCGCCCTCTACGCCACCCGGGCCCTGGGGTTGCCGGCCTGGACGGCGAGCGTCCTGCTCGTACTGAACACCGTGATGGTCTCGACCCTGACCAGCCCCCTGACGGCCCACGCCGCACCCTCGAAACCCCGGCACACCATCACGCTGGGCTACGTCCTGCTGGCGGCCGCCATGCTGGCGTTCGCCGCCCCGGCGCTGCCCGCACTGGGCTCCACCGCGTGGCCCGCGCTGCTGGTCGCCATCGTGCTGTTCAGCCTGGCCGAGATCTTCTACTCCCCGGCCATGAACGAACTGTCCGTCACCCTCACCCCCAGCGCCGCGCGCGGCAGCCGGCAAAGCCTCTACCAGCTCTCCTGGGCGACGGGGAACATCGCCGCCCCCGTCCTGTTCACCACCCTCCTCGACGCCGGCGCCCTCCTGCCCTGGGCCGCCCAGGGTGCCGCCTGCCTCTTGGCCCTGATCGCGGTCCCGGCCCTTGAACCGTCCCGGCGGGACCAGGGCCGGCCGCGCGGAAGGACACCACGCGGAAGGACACCACGTTGAAAGCCGAGACCACCACCGGCATCGCCGCCGTCCCGGCGGCGGCATGGGACCGGCTCGCCCGGCACGCGGGCCTTTACCTCTCCCACCGCTGGCTCGCCGGAGAGGAGACGGACCCCACCGCGAGCGCCTCCTACGTGCTGGTGCGCGACGCCGCGGGCGCCCTCATCGCCGCCGCGCCGCTCTACGTCGTACACACCGAGCCCAACGCGTACTACGAGCCGGCCCACCTCCCACCCGGCGCCGGGCGGCCGCGGGTCATCGCCGGCGCCCGCCGCGGCTACCACAACGCCCCGCTGACCGATCCCGGCCTCTGCGACGAACAGCGCACGGCCTGCCTCGCGCTGCTCCGCGACACCATCCGCGCCCACGCCGCCCGGCACGGCACCACCCACTGGTGGCCCTACCTGACCGAGACCGCCGCCCGGCAGCTCACCCCCCTCTACCGGACGGCCCCGTACCGGCTCGACGACGACGCCACCATCCCGCTGCCCGGCACCGGCTTCGACGACTACCTGGCCTCCCTGCCCTCCAAGCGCCGCGTCGCCATCCGCCACGAACGCGCCGCCTTCCACGCCGCCGGACTCGACGTCCGCCACCAGGCGCTCGCCGACTGCTACCAGGACGCCGGCCGCCTCCTCGCGTCCCTCCAGAACTCCCACGGCCACGCCGACGACACCGACGCCATGACCGGCCTGCTCAAACGCCAGGCCGACGCCATGGGGGAACAGGCGCGCGTCCTCGCCGCTTACGACGGCTCCCGCCTGGCCGCCTTCTGCCTCTACTACCACTACGGCAGCACGACCTGGCTACGCGCCGTCGGCACCGACCCGGCCCGGCCCGTACCCTTCGCCTACTTCACCCTGGCGTACTACCTGCCCATCGCGGACGCCTACCGCCACGGCACCAACGCCGTGCACGCCGGCATGAAGGCCATCCAGGCCAAACGCCTCCGCGGCGCCCGCGTCACCGGCCTGTACGCCCTCCACGACGGCTAGGCCGTCTCTTTGGGACACCCCTCCTGGCGGGCGCAGCCTGGACGATCACGGCCCACTTCGGACCGGGCACGGCCCCTGTGGCGATGCGACACGGGCTGTGGTGGACCCGTGTTGTACGGCGCGGCTCGGCCGTAGCGCTGTCCGGTGCGCTGGGCCCCCTGGCGGCAGTCGCCGCACCGCCCGGTGAGCCCCCTCGACAAAAGGCAGAGGCAAGGAGGTTGACCGCTCCTTGCCACTCTCAACCTATAGCGCACCGGGGGCCTTGCGGCAAGACCCGGGTCGTGGCGCAGAATCGTCGGCCGAGGCCAGGACCTGTGGAAATCCGGGATTCACGAGTCAGGTGTGCTTGTGCCGAGGCATGGGCCTCACGGTGCTGCGCTCCGTGCGGAGGTGCCGCCGTGTGCGCGCCGCCGGGCTGCGGGGAGCGGCTGGCCTAAATCCAATGTCGTTGCATGGGGGGTTTCATGGTTGACGTGATCGTGGTCGGCGGCGGACCGACCGGCTTGATGCTGGCGGGCGAGTTGCGGCTGCACGGGGTGCACGTGGTCGTGCTGGAGAAGTTGACCGAGCCGACCGGGCAGTCCCGCGGGCAGGGCCTGCATGTGCGCAGCGTCGAGATGATGGACCAGCGCGGGCTGCTGGACCGGTTCCTCGCGGTCAGTGAGAGGTTCCAGGTGGGCGGTCTCTTCGGCGGCATCGTCAAGCCGTGGCCGGAGCGGTTGGACACGGCGCACCCGTACGGCCTCGCCACCCCGCAGCCCGTCACCGAGCGGCTGCTCAACGAGCGTGCCCTCGAACTCGGTGCCGAGATCCGGCGCGGCTGCGAAGTGGTCGCCCTGAGCCAGGACGAGGACGGGGTGACCGCCGAACTGGCGGACGGCACGCACCTGCGCTCGCGTTACCTGGTCGGGTGCGACGGCGCCCGCAGTGCGGTGCGCAAGCGGCTCGGCGTCGGTTTCCCCGGCGAGCCCGCCACGGTCGAGACGCTGCTGGGCGAGATGGCGTTGACCGAGGATGCGGCGACGGTTGCCGCCGTCGTGGCGGACGTCCGCCAGACCCAGCTGCGGTTCGGCGCCATTCCCCTCGGGGACGGGGTGTACCGCCTGGTCGTGCCCGCCGAAGGGGTGTCCGAGGACCGCACGGTCCCGCCGACCCTCAAGGAGTTCACGCGGCAGCTGCGGGCCTTCGCGGGCACCGACTTCGGCGCGCACTCGCCGCGCTGGCTGTCCCGGTTCGGCGACGCCACCCGGCAGGCCGAGCACTACCGGGTCGGCCGGGTGCTGCTGGCCGGCGACGCGGCGCACATCCACCCGCCGACCGGCGGGCAGGGGCTGAACCTGGGCATCCAGGACGCGTTCAACCTCGGCTGGAAACTGGCCGCCGCGGTCAACGGCTGGGCGCCGGAGGGGCTGCTGGACAGCTACCACACCGAGCGGCACCCGGTGGGCGCCCGCGTGCTGGACAACACCCGCGCGCAGATGACGCTGCTGGGGACCGATCCGGGTGCGACCGCGCTGCGGGAGCTGTTCGCGAAGCTGATGGACTTCGAGGAGGTGAACCGGTATGTGACCGAGATGATCACCGCGGTCGGGGTCCAGTACGACGTCGGAGGGGGCCACGACCTGCTCGGCCGGCGGATGCGGGACGTGAAGCTGAAGCAGGGTCGCCTCTACGAGGTGATGCACAGCGGCCGCGGACTGCTGCTCGACCGGACCGGCCGGCTCTCCGTGGAGGGCTGGGCGGATCGGGTGGACCACATCGTCGACGTCAGCGAGGAACTGGACGTGCCCGCGGCGCTGCTGCGGCCGGATGGCCACGTGGCGTGGGTGGGTGATGACCAGCAGGACCTGCTCAGCCGGCTGCCCACGTGGTTCGGCGTCGCTGCGGTGAGCTGAGCGCGTGGTTCGGTGCCGTACCCGACCATGATGGGGCCACCACCGGTGGTGGTTCGGCATCGCGGTCGGCTCCTCTAAAGGACCTTGCGATCTCGTATGGGAAGGGGCTCACCGCATCAGCTGGGGGCCCCTTCCTCTCCCGCCGCAGCCGGTGCTTCCCCGGATGGCCTGACGCCCCGAGCCCGCTGACGCTCAGTCAGCGAACTCCGCCTTGGTCAGGTCCTGAGAGAGGCGCCAGCTGTCTCCTGCCCGCTCGAAGAGCAGGACGTGCGACTGCGCGTAGGGAAGGGTCGGCTGCGGGTCGGCACCGGAGCGCGTGGTCGCGTAGGGCGTCGTCACCTCGCTGAGCCAGACCTTGGCGCGTTCACCGTGCATCTCCACCCGGGAGATGGTGGCCTTCGCCTTCGCCTCGCTCCACACACGTCCCGTCGGCGCTGGGTACTGCCGCCAGGGCGCGTCGGCAACGTCGGCCTCGCGCTGGAAGATCTGCTCAGCAGCGTCCCCGAAGCGACTTCCGCTCCGCCTCTTCCAGCCTGTTCTGCACCACGAACGCCGCCGGTACCGCCGCGACAACTGCCGCCGTACCCGCCAGTATCAGCTTGTAGGCCTTACGCATGGTCTCCCCCTTCGGATCGTGGAACGGATCGTATGCGATCGCCAGGTGAGTGGGCTCGGTACCCAACCGCGGTGCAGCGCGAGCGATCCAGAGCGGCCCTTCGGCCGGTTCCCGCAAACCACGATCGGGTCCGGCCTCGGGGCTCAGTCCTCGGCGTCCTCGGGGTACCAGCGCAGCTCGACGGTGTTGCCGTCGGGGTCACGCACGTAGAGCGACTGGGCGGTGCCGCGGGCGCCGAAGCGGGGAACCGGGCCCTCCAGCACGGTGAAGGTGCCGGAGTCGATGACCTCCTGCCAGTCCACCGGCTCCACGACCAGGCAGATGTGGTCCACGTTGGACTCGCCGCGGGGCCGGGCCAGCAGGTCGATGATCATGGTCGGGCTGACCCGTACGGAGGGGAACGGCACCTTGCCGGCCCGCCACTCCTCGACCCTGACCGGGCCCAGGCCGAGCGGCCCGCAGTAGAACTCCAACGATCGCTCGACGTCCTCCACATTGAGCACCACGTGGTCGAAATCCTTGACCTTCACGGGCCCCCCTTCGCTGTCCACTCCTCCCGGGCCGCAACCCGGTACATGATCGACCGACACTAGCGTGCCGGTCCCGGTGGAAGACCGCGAGTGAGCCGCATCTCACCTGGGCGGCGGCGCTTGTCTATGCAACAAGTTGCATAGCAGGATCCCCGCATGGCGCTCGAGCACGCGATCCTCGTCTCCCTGCTGGAGAAGCCGGGCTCCGGCTATGAGCTGGCCCGGCGGTTCGAGCGGTCCATCGGGTACTTCTGGACCGCCACCCACCAGCAGATCTACCGCGTCCTCAAGCGCATGGAGGCGGACGGCCGCCTCGATGTGCGCGAGGTGCCGCAGAGGAGCCGGCCGGACAAGAAGGAGTACTCGGTCTCCGCCCTCGGCCAGGCTTGTCTGTCCGAGTGGCTGCATGAGCCGATCCAGCCGGAGAGCGTGCGGCACGACCTCGCCGTGAAGATCCGCGGTGCGGCCTTCGACGACCCGGCCGCGCTGATCCAGGAGGTCGAGCGGCATCGGCGACTGCACGGCGACCGCCTCGCGCACTACCTCGCGGGAGAGCGGCGCGACTTCGGCGCAAGCGATGCGTCCGCAGCTCCGGACGCCGGGCGGGAGCTCCAGCACGCGGTGCTCCGCGGCGGGATCGCGTACGAGCGGATGATGCTCGCCTGGCTCGATGACGTACTCGCCACCCTCCATCGGCTCGCTCCCGGTCTCTGACACGGTCGCCGGCGAGCCGGCCTCCTGCCTCCATCCCCCTCACCACTCCCCGACCCCAAGCCGGAAAGGCGAACATCCATGGCTGACCCGCTGCTGTTCAACCCGCGCACCTACGACCCGGCGCACTTCGACCCCGAGACCCGCAGGCTGCTGCGCGCCACCGTCGACTGGTTCGAGGACCGCGGCAAGCGCAGGCTGATCGAGGACTACCGCTCCCGTGTCTGGCTGGCCGACTTCCTCGCGTTCGCCGCCAAGGAAGGGCTGTTCGCCACCTTCCTCACCCCCGCCACCGAGGCCGGCGGGCAGCGGGACAAGCGCTGGGACACGGCCCGGATCGCCGCCCTCAACGAGATCTTCGGCTTCTACGGGCTCGACTACTGGTACGCGTGGCAGGTCACCATCCTCGGGCTCGGCCCGGTCTGGCAGAGCGACAACACCGCCGCTCGCGCCCGCGCCGCGGAACTGCTCTCCCAGGGCGAGGTGTTCGCCTTCGGCCTGTCCGAGAAGGCCCACGGCGCCGACATCTACTCCACCGACATGCTGCTGGAGCCGGACGGCCAGGGCGGCTTCCGGGCCAGCGGCTCGAAGTACTACATCGGCAACGGCAACGCCGCCGGGCTGGTCTCCGTCTTCGGCCGCCGCACCGACGTCGAGGGTCCCGAGGGTTATGTCTTCTTCGCCGCCGACAGCCGCCACCCGGCGTACCACCTGGTGAAGAACGTCGTCGACTCCTCGAAGTACGTCAGCGAGTTCCGCCTCGACGGCTACCCGGTCGGCCCCGACGACGTGCTTCACACGGGCCGCGCCGCCTTCGACGCCGCGCTCAACACCGTCAACGTCGGCAAGTTCAACCTCTGTACGGCCTCCATCGGCATCTGCGAGCACGCGATGTACGAGGCCGTCACGCATGCGCACAACCGGATCCTCTACGGCCGTCCCGTCACCGCCTTCCCGCACGTGCGCCGCGAGCTGACCGACGCGTACGTCCGGCTGGTCGGGATGAAGCTGTTCAGCGACCGCGCCGTCGACTACTTCCGCGCCGCGGGCCCCGACGACCGGCGGTACCTGCTGTTCAACCCGATGACCAAGATGAAGGTGACCACCGAGGGCGAGAAGGTCATCGACCTCATGTGGGACGTCATCGCCGCCAAGGGCTTCGAGAAGGACAACTACTTCGCCCAGGCCGCGATCGAGATCCGGGGGCTGCCCAAGCTGGAGGGCACGGTCCACGTCAACCTGGCGCTGATCCTGAAGTTCATGCGCAACCACCTGCTGAACCCGGTCGACCACGCGCCCGTACCGACCCGCCTCGACGCCGCCGACGACACCTTCCTCTTCCGGCAGGGCCCGGCCCGCGGGCTGGGCTCGGTCCGCTTCCACGACTGGCGCCCGGCCTTCGACGCTTACGCCCACCTGCCCAACGTCGGCCGCTTCCGCGAGCAGGCGGACGCACTGTGCGAGTTCGTCACCACCGCGGCCCCCGACGAGGAGCAGAGCCGCGACCTCGACCTCCTCCTCGCCGTCGGCCAGCTCTTCGCGCTCGTCGTCCACGGCCAGCTGATCCTGGAGCAGGCCGGCCTGACCGGCCTGGACGAGGACGTCCTGGACGAACTCTTCGCCGTCCTCGTACGCGACTTCTCGGCGCACGCCGTCGAGCTGCACGGCAAGGACTCGGCCGGCGTGGAGCAGCAGCGCTGGGCCCTCGACGCGGTCCGCCGTCCGGTCGTCGACGAGGCCCGCTCGGCGCGCGTCTGGCAGCGCGTCGAGGCCCTGGCGGGGGCGTACGAGATGGCGCCGTAACGGCGGAGCGCGAGACAACGGGTGGGCGGGCCCGCCGGGTGACCCCGGCGGGCCCGCCCCCTTCGGCCGGTCCGCGGCGTGCGGCCGGCGGTCAGCGCCCCGGCGCCGCCCGAGGAGGCGCGGGATGCGGCCCTTCGGTGGCCGGCGCCGGGATCCAGGCCGCTGACAGCGGGCAGCGCGTTGTCTCAGAGCGTCAGGTTCCAGGCGTCGATCCTGCCCGTGTCCTGGGAGGCGGTGTCCCGGACGCGGAGTTTCCAGGTGCCGTTGGCGGCTTCCGCCGAAGCGTCGACCGGGTAGGTCTTGGTGACGTTGTCCGTGCCGTCGTTGTCGGCGAAGTCCTCCAGGAGGTAGACCGTGCCGTCCGGGGCGACCAGGGAGACGACGAGGTCTCCGCGGTAGGTGTGCTTGATGTCCACGCCCACCTTCAGGGTGGCGGGCGCGTTGCCGGTCACACCGGAGACGGTGATGGGGCTCTCGACGGTGGCGTTGTCCGCGATCGCGGCGTCCGTCGTGTTCTCGAAGTACGGCCCGGAGGGCGGGGTCGCGCCGCCGACCGCCTTCAGGGCGTCGGTCTGGCCCTCGCCGAAGAAGCCGTTCGTGGCGGTCGTGCCCGTGCACCGGCTGTCCGACGGGCAGGCGGTGTCATTGGCCTGGACGCCGAGCCCGGAGCGGAGGTCGGCCGGCGTGGCGGCCGGGTTCGCGCTCGCCATGAGCGCGGCGACGCCCGCGACGTGCGGGGAGGCCATCGACGTGCCGTTCATGTTGCCGTACTTGCCACCCGGGAGAGTGGAGTAGACACCGGACGTGCCGTCACCGCCCGGGGCGGCGATGTCGATGACGCCGTTGCCGTAGTTGGAGTACGAGGCCTTGACGTTGCCCTTGCCCATCGCGGCGACGGTGACGACGCCCGGCAGCTCGGTCGGGATGTCGAGGCAGGCGTTGGTGATGGTGCGGGTGACCGGTGTGGAGTCGTTGGGACTCTCCGTGTCGACCGTCTTGTTCGCCAGGTCGAGGTTGGAGTTGCCGGCCGCAGCTATCTGCAGGGAGCCGCGCTTCTCCGCGTACTCCTGGGCCCGCTTGACGCCCTCGATGATGGCGGCCTGGTCGGCGTTGTCGGGGCAGTTGAACTGCCAGGGGTCGGTGTAATAGCTGTTGTTGGTGACCTTGAAGCCGTGGTCGCCGGCCCACATGAAGCCGCAGATGGTGTTCTCCGCGAAGAACAGGCTGCTGCCGGGCTCGGCGATGCGGACCGAGGAGATCGTGACGCCCGGCGCCACACCGACGACACCCTTGCCGTTCTTGGCCGCCGCGATCGTACCGGCGACGTGCGTGCCGTGCGTGCCGACGTCCCGCCAGGCGCCGGTGCGGGTGTCCGCCTTGCCGTAGGCGCACGAGACGGAGTCCGCGGCGTTGAAGTTGGGGGCGATGTCCTGGTGTTGATCGTCCACGCCCGTGTCGAGCACCCCGACCTTGACGGCCGCGGAGCCGGTGGACACGGCCCAGGCCTGGTCCGCCTTGATCTGGGTCATGTCCCAGCGGGTCAGGCTCTCCGCCGGCGTGGTCGGCGACTGGGCGGGGTTCGCCGGCAGCTTCGGGTTGTACGCGTCGGCCGGTACGTCCGAGGTGCGGGTCGCGCCGACCTGCTGGACGCCGGTCACGCCGCGCATGGCCGAGGCGAAGCCGGCGGACGCCGAGTGCGCGACGATCACGCCGATCGCGTCGTACGAGGCGAAGACCGAGCCGCCGTTGGCCGCCACGGCCGCTCGCACGGCGGACGTGTCACCTGGTGCGGTGATGACGAGGTGGGCGCGAGTGCCGGCGGCCCAGGCCGCCGCCGCTGCCCGCGGTGCCGTTTCGACGGCTGCGGCCGGGGTGGCGAGGGCGAGCGTGGCGCCGAGGGTGACGGCGGCGGCCACAGGCGCCCGGAAGCGGCTCACTATGTGACGTATCAATGCGTCCTCCGAGTCCCGGCATGCCGGTCGGGCCGCCGGGCCGAATGTGTAGGGGGCGAACGCAAGATGTCAGAGCGCGCAACGGCTGAGGAAGAGGGAAATCCCTTGCACTGCTCACCGCTGCGTATGGGGGTCCGGAATACGCCTGTGGGAGGGCACGTGGGAGTACGGCGCGGGTCGGCCGTGGTCGAGGCACTCTGCGGCGAGGCGCTCAACTGCCGTGCGGGAACGGATCGCCGTCATGGCGCGGGGCCGGTCAGCACGGCGGCACACCGGCAGGCGCTCAACGCGACCGGTGCCCAGGGGGGTTGGGGTAGCCTTCTTTTCGAAACGGCCGGCAGGGCGATGGGGGTCCACCGCCGGGCCGAGCGCGGTGGCCGTTCAGCGGCCGGCCGGCCGGCCCTGGCGCTGTGGGCGGGACACCGACATGTCGGCTCCACGTGGCCGCCGCGGAACCGGCCTGCGAAGGCCGACCGCACTGGACTTTTCGGGCATGCCGGGGGCGTCGACGGGTCGGCGGTGCCGGAGGACATCGCCTCCTGCCGCTGCGACCGACTCCCCCATGACGCGGAAAGCCCTGCGCGAGCACCCCGGCCTCGTCCGCGTGGGGCTGCTCGCTCACTTCACCGACGCCGATCCGGCGGCCCTGTATGTGGGCCGCCGGATCGAGCGCGTCAACAAGGACGGCCTGATCAAAGGCCGAAGGCGCACGCGAAGGGCCTGCCGCCTGCTACGCCGATGGACGGCCTTCTTGGCCGGTCGGCCCGATCGAAGCCTTCGACTGCACCGTGTCGGCCGTGTGGACGACCTGCTCAAGCACGCGTTGACCGAGCTTTCCATCGACACCCAGCCGGACGCGGTCGATCAGCCCGTCGTTGAGCACTGATTCCGTCCCCCATTCGGACGGGCTGGGCGGGAGGAGCCCGCCGTGTCCGAGGCTCAACGGGGAAAGCCAGGCCGCGGCCGGTGACAAGCCTGTCGCGACGGCCGTCAGGACTGAGGCTTCACCGGCTCCACCGTGACCACGTCGAACTCCTCGATCGAGCGCACGGTCGCCTGCCCCGTGGCCGCCGCCTCGCCACGCAGTTTGGCGACGGGCCCCCGGGAGGCCACGAGGCTGTCCCGGTCGGCGTAGATCGCTCCCACCGTACCCCGCCCCCGCGCGCGGTCGATGAGGAGCGATCCACCGAGGTAACCGCGCATGGCCTGGAGCCTGGGCAGGACATCCTTCTTGAAGGCATCGACCACGAGGTCGGTCTGGGACGGGTCGAACTCCACCCGGGTGAGCCGGAAGCAGGCGCCTTCGCCGACCGGCTCGGGACGCGTCGCGGCTGCGGCTTCCCAGTTGTCGACCGCCATGGTCGTCGCGAACGGCGACAGCATCCGGGCGCGCAGCTCCCGCACGCGCTCGGCGCTCGCCCGGAGGGACTCCTCGTCCTGCCACCACGTCTTGGTCAGCAGTTTGCCCAGCTCGCGGTCGACGAACAGGCCCAGGCCACGGAAGCCGGGTTGTTGTACCAGCGGGTCCCTGCCTTCCGTGGTGATCTTCCGCACCGCGTCGTCCAGCGCCGCCGGATCACCCGTCGCATAGGTCGTACGAACAAACATGGCACCCTTCCCGGCTGACCTCGATGTCTCCCGCCCATGCGACGGCCGCCGCGACGTCACGGCAAGCCGGACAACGCGTTCGGGTGAACCCGACCCGGGAGAGCCGTCACCCGGGCTGGTCGGTGTCCTTCAGGGCGCCCCAGCCGTGCCAGCGTTCGACCTCGACCCACGCGCTGTAGCGCCGACGATCCCGTTGCGGGTACGGCTTGCCGATGTAGTGCTGTGCCATCCGGTCGGCGTCGGCCAGTTCCGCGTCCTCGCGCAGCTCGGCCACCCTTCCGACGATGCTGATGTGCGTGTACCAGCTGCTGCCGTCCAGGACGGTGAGCGACACCCGCGGGTCGTTGCGCATGTGGTCCAGCCGTTTGCGTCCCTGGTCCATGTTGACGAGCACCCGGCCGTCGTCCCAGAGGTACCAGGTGGCAGTGGAGACCGGCTGCCCGTCGGGGCGCAGGGTCGTGATGACGGCCGGATTGGCCTTCGCCAGCATCGCGACGGCCTTCTCGGGAAGCGGGGGTTTCGACATGGGGCGCCTTCCGTGACGGTGACGTTGTTTGTGCGGACGATCATCAACATATGCCGTACGTCCGCGTTCTTCCCGCCGCGCGACTCCGGACTGTTCCCGGACAGCGGTTCCTGTGCGGTGGGGCGGCGGGTGACCGGAGCACAGGTCTGCGCCCTCGGAAACCGGGCATACGCCCTACGCGCTCGGCGCTCTTGCAAGGCCAGGCCCAGGGGCATGGGCGGGGGAGGAAGCCATGGGAACGGTTGTGCATGTGCCGCAGACGCGGGACATGAAGGGTGAGGAGCTTTCGGGCGATGAGGCCTTCTCGGCTCTGCGGCACTACGGCGGCCGCAAACTGCTCGTCGACGCCTTCACGCGTTTCCGGTACGCGGACGGATTCACCTCCGCCCGCTCCCTGGCGTACCAAGTGGTCCTCGGCATCGTGCCGTTCACCATCGCCTTGGTAGGGGTCACCACGACCACACACACGGAGAGCCTGGGACAGGTGATCGAACTGACCCTGGCCGCGATCGTGCCGGGCACCAGCGCGGATCTCGTGCAGCAGGCCCTCGCGGACACCCGCCGCAGCGCCGGCGCGGACACGGCCGGTGCGGTCGCCATGTGGCTGGGCCTGGCCTTCGCCATCGTCAATCTCGCGTCCACCATGGGCCAGATCGAACGCGGCTGCAATCGCATCTACGGCATCGAGCGCGACCGCCCCTTCCTGCCCAAGTACGGCCGAGGGGTGCTTCTGGCCCTGCTCGCGGGTCTTCCGCTGGGAGCGGGGTTCCTGGTCATGGTCGCCGGACGGCACATCGGCGAGGCGGTGGTGCGGGCGCTGCACTGGCCGTCGTCGCTGCTCGACCGGTGGGAGTTCGCCCACCTCCCGATCGGCATCGTCCTTGCCGCGTTCGCCTCGGCCGTGATCTTCCGCTGGGCTCCCCGCCGGGACCAGCCGGGCTACACCTGGCTCGTGTTCGGCTCGGGCATCCACCTCTTCCTGTGGGTCACCGCCACGTGGCTGCTCTCGCTCTACATCGGGAGAAGCGGATCGTTCGGAGCGGTGTACGGCCCGCTGACCGCGTTCGTCGCGCTGCTGCTCTGGGCGAACCTGGCGGGCATCGCCCTCTTCCTGGGCATGTCGTTCTCCGCGCAACTCGAAGCGGCCCGCGCCGGGATCAAGAACCCGGTCCATCCGGACCCGGGCCCGGGCCCCTGAGCCGGGCGGGGGGTTGTTCCTGTCAGGGCGGGTCCCGCGCTCAGAGGCTCAATGCCGAGGTTTCCCACCGCGGCGCGGTCAACCGCTGTGCCTGGTAAGGCTGTAGGCGAGAACGAACACGGCGACGATGATGACGGTCAGATGGAGCCACGCGGGGGCAGTGGACGCGTCCCCGGCGGCCAGCATGGGCGAGATCACGACAGCCTCCCCACCTCGTCGTCCGGCTGATGCCGGCCCGCCCCGCCAGGTGTGCGACCACCCGGCTGCTCGGCGAGCAGGAGTGTCTTGGTGACCGGACTGGTCCGACTCGTCTCGCTTAATCGATTCGCTGTTTTTGTCGTCATGCTGAGCGCCTACCCGGAAGCGCTCCGTGGATGTATCTCCACGCGTCTCGGCTCGGCGTACCGCCCGTCCCGTTGGACGACGCCAAACCCGTCGGTGATGACGGGCACTCAGGAGTGCTGCCACGGCGGTGGGCGCTGCGCGCCGGCCCCCGGAAGGGCCGTCCTATTCCCGGAAGCCGGGCCGGCGTCGTTCCTCCAGCGCCGCTTCGGCACTGCGCCGGTCGAGTGCGACGCCGAACTCCTCCATCGCGATACGGCGGACATCGTCGGCGTCGGCGGGGAGGCCGCCGAGCGCGTCCCTGTGGCGGACGAGGGCCAGCTCGGCGGCGCCCCATGCCAGGATCTTCTCTCGGTTCTCGGCCTGCGGATCGTTGTACGCGGCCACCACGAGACGCCACAACATCATCGACGGGCCTCCCGCACGGGCGGGTCGAGGGCCACGCCCCGGGGCTTCCGGGGCGCCCTACTGACGGCCATACCAGTCGAGGCAGACGACCATGGCGTCGTCCTCGGCGTCGATGGAGCCGCGGTGCCCGGCCAGTTCCTGGAGTACCGCCCGGGGGACCTGGGACGGCGGAAGGAGTCGGGTCGCGGTCATGGCGCGGGTGAGCGCCTTCTCGCTGTAGCGTTCGCCGGCCGGCGAGGCGACGTCGTACACCCCGTCGCTGAGGAAGAAGAGCCGGTCGCCGGGCAGGACCTCAAAGCGCTGCGCCGTGTAGATGGTGTCCTCGAACATGCCGAGGGGAAGTTGCGCCTCCAGCTCGATCGGTTCGGGCTTGCCTTCTCTCAGACGCCACATTTTCGGCGACCCGGCATCCACGATCTCCGTCTCCCCGGTCGCGAGGTCGAAGCGCAGGAGGAGAACGGAAAGGTGGGCGTCGCCGTGGTAGTGCCCATAGATCGCCTGATCGGCGAGGAAGGCCTGGTCGGCGAGCGAGAGCCCGGCTCGGCGGGCATTGCGCAGGGCGTTGACCGCGAGGCTGGTCAGGATGGCGGCTTCGATGCCCTCGCCCATGCCGTTGGTGACGGTGAGGGTCAGGTGGTCGGCCGAGGCGGACCAGTCGAAGTTGTCACCGTAGATCGCGTAGGCGGGCTCGAGCTGGGCTCCGAGCTCGTACTCGGGGCGTGCGCAGGAGCGTCCGGGCAGCAGGTGCCATTGCATTTCGGCCGCGAGAGTGAGGCGGCTCGCCCGGCGGGCCTGGAGGTACAGGTCGGTGTCGCGTTCGGCCACGACGATCTCGTGGCCGAGAATCTCGGCGATGTCCTGTAGCTCGCGCTCGGTCTGCGGGGTATAGCTGTCCTCGGGGAGCCGCACCATGAGCACGCCGATGCGGTCCCCTCGCACGCTGACGGGGAAATGCGCGACCACGTCGGTGGAGCGGGCGTGCCTTTCCACGTACGGCTGCTGCGCACCGAAGGCCCGTCCCGGAGCGCTGGCGTGGACGGGGACGGGCTCAGCGGTGTCGGGGAGGGCATGGACGGGTTGCAGTATGGTCATCGCGTAATCGGCCATGAGGAGGTCGACGGAGACGGCCGTGTAGTGGGCGACGAGCACATCCTGCAGCGCTTCCAAGAGGGCGTGGGCCGGCGCTCCACGCAGCGCGCGTTCCACAGCCGAGAATCTGTCCACCGTTCAATTACCGCCTATTCAGTAAGAAAAGAGCAGAAGGAGCGTATGGCCTCTTATGTCTCAGAGACTGACAAGGCCGTTGCAAAGTGTCACAGTTGAGGGCATGCATTCCGAGACTTCCCCAGGTGCCGGACGGGATGCTGCCGCACATGCCGCCCGGGAGGTCATCGAGCTGCTCGAAGTGCTGTGGACCAAGGGCCGGGACCTGACCTCGACAGCCCCCGTCTCCTCCTCACAGCTACGCGTGCTGTACATCCTGGACCGCGACCAGCCGATCAACCTGCGCACCCTCGGAGACGTCCTGGGCTCGGCACCCTCCTCCGTCAGCCGCATGTGCGACCGCCTCGACGCACTCGGCTTCATCGAACGCTCCCCCAGCTCAGCAAGCCGACGAGAACTCGAACTACGCCTGTCCACCCGCGGCGACAACTACCTCAAAGACCTGCGCGCCCGCCGGGAAACCGCCCTCCTCGACGTCATCTCCGCCATGCCACCCGCACAACGCGCCGCACTCGCAGCCGGCCTGAACAGCTTCCGCCACGCCATCGACCACAGCGGCGGCCACAAGCCCGACGACGCGACCGGTGACGCAGCGGAATCAGCCTGACCGCGGAGGGTGTTCGACGTGTCGCCTGCTCCACGTTCACCTGCCTCTGCTCCCCAGTGTGCGGCCACGGAGCACACGGCGCGCGGACGGACGGACTGACACCAGGGCAAAGAGTGTTTCCTTCGGTGCACAGTTGTCAAACGACAAGTTTTACCGCTGCGTAATCGCTTGGTCCTGCCCTGTAACGGCCGCGTCGAAGGCGACACCGTTCTCCCTCCTTCTCCGTGTTTCCCACCCGTACAGCACGAGGCCCAGCTGGTCGCCGCGCCGCATCACACCAGCCATGGCGCTCGCTCAGCGGGCTCCCGCGTCCCCGCGCGGCCGCGGGAGTCGGTGGCGACAAGGGCCGTACGGTCGTCGCGACGGGGCTCATGCGGCCGCGCCCCCGACGCGCCGCTCCGCCGCTCCGGGGCGTCGGCCCCGTCCCCGTTCCCATGTGCCGCCGTCACTCACCGCGGCTCTGGCTGATGCCGGCGTGCGGTCTCCCTCCTGGTGCCCGGCGCCGGCCACGCCATGCCCGGATTCCGCAGCTTTCGGCGGCCCTCGGTCTCGCGCTACCTTTGCCGTGCGGCAACGATTGCGAAGGTGGATGAATGGTCCTCAGTGAGCCAGAGGCTCGCCTCCATGTGCTCGCGGCCCTGCGGGAACAGCCCGAGAAGATTGCCGACCGCTGGGTACAACTGCAGTTCGAGCAGGCGGTGCTGGGCGGCGGGCTGACCGAGGCAGAGCTGCGCGAAGAGGCCGATGTCCTGGTCGGAGCGCTGCGCTCCGGTCTGGAGAACGAACAGTCGGCGCACCGGGTGGTCGCCACCCAGCGCGTCCTGCACCAGGCCATAGTGGATTTCTCACTGCGCCGCGCGCGGGGCGGGTCCACGCCGACCGTCACCTCGCTGGCCGTGCTGTCACTCAAGGAAGCCCTGCTCGAGGCGGTGCAGCAGTACGCCCGCGACAGCGCCGCCCTGTACTCCGCGGCGCTGCTGGTCAACCGGCTCCTGGACGCGGCGGGCGCCCTGTCCTTCGAGACGTATGTGGAGGGGCGCGAGGAGATCATCCAGCGTCAGAGCCGCCAACTGCTCGAAGTGTCGACCCCGGTGGTGCGCCTGTGGGACAAGGTGCTGGCCGTCCCCCTCATCGGCACGCTCGACACCGCCCGTACCCAAGTCGTCATGGAGAACCTCCTGCACGCGATCCAGAGGCACGAGGCCCAGGTGGCGATCATCGACATCACCGGCGTGCCGACCGTGGACACCGCGGTGGCCCACCATCTGATGCAGACGGTCAACGCGGTACGCCTCATGGGGGCGGACTGCCTGATCAGCGGCATCCGGCCACCGATCGCCCAGACCATCGCCCAGCTCGGCATCGACCTGTCCCCCATCCTCACCCGCGCGACACTGGCGGACGCGCTGGCCGCCGCGATGGCACTGATCGACCGCGAGGCCCCCGGGTCCGGGTCCGCGGCGATCCGGTGAGCGCCCCCGCCGGCGCGGGAGTACCCATACTGCGCCTGGGCGACGTGCTGGTCACCGGTCTGCTCAGCGAGCTGGACGACAAGGCGGCCGTCGCCCTCACGGAGGAACTGACCCAGCGCGTCGCGTCCGAACGGGTACGCGGGGTCCTGATCGACATCTCACGGCTGGAGCTGATCGACTCGTTCGTCGCGCGGGCTCTGATGGAGCTGACGACCAGCGCGCGTCTCCTGGGCGCCCGCGTCGTGGTGTGCGGAATGCGCCCCGCGGTCGCGATCACCCTGGTGGAACTGGGACTGGCACTCACCGGGGTGGAAACCGCCCTCAACGCGGAACGCGGCATGACCGCGCTCGGCTGGTCCCGGGGTCACCTGCCGCAGGAAGGGGCCGGGGATGCTCCACCACGGTGACCACGGCACAACGCCGCCCGCCCCGGCGCCTCCCACGGCGGTCACGGAGCCGCAGCGGAAAGACACCGCCACCACGCACCCCCTGCGCACCGAGGAGGATCTCCTCACCGTGCGCCACGCCGTGCGGGCCGCCGCCCTGAACGCCGGCTTCGGTCTGGTGGATCAGACGCGCATCGTCACGGCTGCCAGCGAACTGGCCCGCAACGCCTACGTTCACGGCGGAGGCGGCTCCATCCGGCTCGAAATCATCCAGCACTCGGGGCGGCTGGGGCTCCGGCTGTCCGTATCCGATCAGGGACCGGGCATCGCGGACCTCGATGCGGCCTTCATCGACGGATACACCACCGGCGCCGGGCTCGGCCACGGGCTGGGGGGCGCGCGCCGCCTCATGGACGAGTTCCACGTCCGCACCACACCCGGCAGCGGCACCACCATCACCGCCGTGCGCTGGGCGTCCGACACATGAGGGGGCTTCGGGGCTCGATTGCCCCATTCCCGCCGCCCGGGTTAGCCTGCGTGATATTTGTCGTACGGCAATGGTTAAGCCCGAAAGAATAGCGTGGGGCCGCCCGGCACAAGGGGCGCGCGTCTGTGGTCTTTCCGTCGTGGCATCTGAGGGGAACGAGGTCGGTCATGACTGAGACAGCGGTCGGAGCTACGCGTGCCGTACCGCGGTCGCGACCCTCCGGTGGGGGCGGCGTGGGGGAGTCGGAGCTCCGGCAGTTGCTGGCCGGGCTTACGGCGGTCCGCGACGGCGACTTCGGTACCAGGCTGCCCGATGAGAGCGACGGGCTGATCGGGGAGATCGCCACCGTCTTCAACGGCATGGTCGACCAGTTGTCCCTGTTCACCTCCGAGGTGACCCGGGTGGCCCGCGAGGTCGGCACCGAGGGGACCCTCGGCGGCCAGGCGGTGGTCCCCGGGGTGTCCGGTACGTGGGCGGATCTGACCGACTCGGTGAACGCCATGGCGGGCAATCTGACCACCCAGGTCCGGGACATCGCCCAGGTGGCGACCGCGGTGGCGAAGGGTGACCTGTCGCAGAAGATCGACGTGGACGCGCGCGGCGAGATCCTGGAGCTCAAGGAGACCGTCAACACGATGGTCGACCAGCTCTCCTCCTTCGCCGACGAGGTCACCCGCGTCGCCCGCGAAGTCGGCAGCGAGGGGCGGCTCGGCGGACAGGCCCTGGTACCGGGCGTCGGCGGGGTCTGGCGGGACCTGACCGACTCCGTGAACTTCATGGCCGGCAACCTCACCGACCAGGTGCGCAACATCGCCCAGGTCACCACCGCCGTGGCCAAGGGCGACCTGTCGCAGAAGATCACCGTCGACGCGCGCGGCGAGATCCTGGAACTGAAGAACACCATCAACACGATGGTCGACCAGCTCTCCTCCTTCGCCGACGAAGTCACCCGCATGGCGCGCGACGTGGGCACCGAGGGCATCCTGGGCGGCCAGGCCGACGTCAAGGGGGTCTCCGGCACATGGCGGGACCTGACCGACTCGGTGAACTTCATGGCCGGCAACCTCACCGCCCAGGTCCGCTCCATCGCGCAGGTGGCCACGGCCGTGGCCAAGGGCGACCTGTCGCAGAAGATCACCGTCGACGCGCGCGGCGAGATCCTGGAGCTCAAGAGCACCATCAACACGATGGTCGACCAGCTCTCCTCCTTCGCCGACGAGGTGACCCGGGTGGCCCGCGAGGTCGGCACCGAGGGCCGGCTGGGCGGGCAGGCCGACGTCAAGGGGGTCTCCGGCACGTGGAAGGACCTCACCGAGTCGGTCAACGTGATGGCCGACAACCTGACGGCCCAGGTGCGTTCGATCGCGGAGGTCACGACCGCGGTCGCCCAGGGGGACCTGTCCCAGAAGATCCGGGTCGACGCCCGGGGCGAGATCCTGGAGCTGAAGGAGACCATCAACACGATGGTCGACCAGCTCTCCGCGTTCGCCGACGAGGTCACCCGCGTCGCCCGCGAAGTCGGCACCGAGGGCAATCTCGGCGGCCAGGCCACCGTGCGTGGCGTTTCGGGCACCTGGAAGGACCTGACGGACAACGTCAACGTGATGGCGTCCAACCTGACCGGTCAGGTGCGTTCCATCGCGCAGGTGGCCACGGCCGTGGCCAAGGGTGACCTGTCGCAGAAGATCACCGTCGAGGCCAAGGGCGAGGTGGCCGCGCTCGCCGGGGTCATCAACACGATGGTCGACACGCTCTCGGCGTTCGCCGACGAGGTCACCCGCGTGGCGCGGGAGGTCGGCACGGAGGGCATCCTCGGCGGCCAGGCGCGGGTCCCCAACGTGGCCGGTACGTGGAAGGACCTGACCGACAACGTCAACTCCATGGCGAACAACCTGACCGGTCAGGTGCGTAACATCGCCCTCGTCACCACCGCCGTCGCCAACGGCGACCTGTCCAAGAAGATCGACGTCGACGCCCGCGGCGAGATCCTGGAGCTGAAGACCACCATCAACACGATGGTCGACCAGCTCTCCTCCTTCGCCGCGGAGGTGACCCGTGTGGCGCGTGAGGTCGGCAGTGAGGGCCGGCTCGGCGGGCAGGCCGAGGTCGAGGGGGTGTCCGGCACCTGGAAGCGCCTCACCGAGAACGTCAACGAGCTGGCCGGGAACCTGACCCGCCAGGTGCGGGCCATCGCCGAGGTGGCGAGCGCCGTCGCCGAGGGCGACCTGACCCGCTCCATCACCGTCGACGCCTCGGGCGAGGTCTCGGAACTCAAGGACAACATCAACTCCATGGTGGAGTCCTTGCGCGAGACGACCCGGGCGAACCAGGAGCAGGACTGGCTCAAGTCCAACCTGGCGAGAATCTCCGGCCTGATGCAGGGGCACCGGGACCTCGCGGTCGTCGCGGAGCTGGTGATGGACGAGCTGACGCCGCTGGTGTCCGCCCAGTACGGAGCCTTCTACCTGGCCGAGGAGACCCCTGGCGGCACCGAGCTCATCTCGGTCGGCTCCTACGGCCGTCCGGCCCACTTCGCCGGGCACGCTCGCTTCGCACTGGGTGAGTCCCTGGTGGGGCAGGCCGCGCGCAGCCGCCGGACCATCGCGGTCGAAGGGCTGCCCGGCGACTACGTCACCATCTCCTCCGGCATCGGGCAGGCCGTACCCGGCAGCTTGGTGGTGTTGCCGATCGTCGTCGAGGACCAGGTCCTCGGCGTCATCGAACTCGCCTCGTTCACGCCCTTCACCCCGGTGCACCGGGACTTCCTGGAGCAGTTGATGGAGACGCTGGGTGTCAACGTCAACACGATCGTCGCCAACGCCCGCACCGACGAACTGCTGGACGAGTCCCAGCGCCTGACCGCCGAACTCCAGGCCCGTTCGGAGGAGCTCCAGGTCCAGCAGGAGGAGCTTCAGCGCTCCAACGCGGAGCTGGAGGAGAAGGCCGCCCTGCTGGCCGCCCAGAACCACGACATCGAGACCAAGAACCTGGAGATCGAGCAGGCCCGCCAGGAGCTGGAGACCAGGGCGCAGCAGCTCGCGCTGGCGTCCAAGTACAAGTCTGAGTTCCTGGCCAACATGAGCCATGAGCTGCGTACGCCACTGAACAGCCTGCTCATCCTGGCCCAGTTGCTGGCGCAGAACCCGACCCGCAACCTCACGCCCAAGCAGGTCGAGTACGCGGGCATCATCCACTCGGCCGGATCCGACCTGATGCAGCTCATCAACGACATCCTCGACCTGTCGAAGGTCGAGGCCGGAAAGATGGACATCAACCCCGAGCGGGTCCCGCTGCGGCAGCTGGTCGAATACGTCGAGGCCACTTTCCGTCCGATGACCACGCAGAAGAACCTCGAGTTCACCATCAGTACGGCTCCGGGTGTCCCGACCGACCTGTTGACCGACCATTCACGGCTGCGGCAGGTGCTCCGCAACCTGCTGTCCAACGCCGTCAAGTTCACCGAACGCGGCAGTGTCGAGCTGCGCATCGAGACGGCCGCCGACAAGGAAATCCCCCCGTCCGTGCGCCACGGTGAAACGGTGCTCGCCTTCCGCGTCAAGGACACCGGCATCGGCATCGCGGACCAGCACCTGGAGGCGATCTTCGGCGCCTTCCAGCAGGCCGACGGCACCACGAGCCGCAAGTACGGGGGCACGGGCCTGGGCCTGTCCATCAGCCGGGAGATCGCCCACCTGCTCGGTGGCGCGCTGACCGCCGAGAGCGCCAAGGGACGAGGCAGTACGTTCACCCTCTACCTGCCGGTGACGTCGGCCGGCTCGGGCACCGACTCCCCCGCCGAGGCGGGTGCGCGGAGCCCGAGGAGCGAGACCACGACCACGTCCGGGAGCGCCGCCGCGCCGCGTACGCCCTCGGTGCCCCGGCAGAAGCGCCGGCTGCTGGTCGTCGAGGAACGCGCGCGCGGGCTGCTGTCCCTGGTCGCCGAGAGCGCGGTCGCCGATATCTCCGGCACCCGCGACCTCCCCAAGCGTATGGCGGACATCGAGGTCATCACGGCCGTGGGTGCGCAGGAAGCGGCCGAGAGCCTGGCCGCGGGGCCCTTCCACTGCGTCGTCCTGGAACTGGACATGCCCAAGGACGAAGCCCTGCGGTTCCTGGACGCCATGGACGGCGACGCGGCGGTGACGACCGTGCCTGTCCTGGCACACAACAGCCGCCGTCTGGATCCCGCACACGAGGAGCGGCTGCAGTCGCGTTCCGAGACCCGGCCGCTGGAACTGATCTCCAGCCTCGACGAACTCCGCGAGCGGATCGCCCTGCATCTGTCCGCCGAGGAGCCGGGCGACGTGCTGCCGCTGGTACGCAACGAGGAGACGCGCCGGCAGCCCTCCCAGCCCATCGACGAAAGCCTGGCCGGGCGCACCGTACTCGTGGTGGACGACGATGCCCGCAACCTGTATGCCATCAGTGGCATCCTCGAGATCCACGGCATCGAGGTCCTGCACGCCGAGAACGGCCGCAAGGGTATCGAGGCGCTGCGGGAACACCCGGAGGTCGATCTGATCCTGATGGACGTGATGATGCCGGAGATGGACGGGTACGCCGCGACGTCCGCCATAAGGGAGGACCCCCGGTACGCGAAGCTGCCCATCATCGCCGTCACGGCGAAGGCCATGCCGGGAGACCGGGAGAAGAGCCTGGCCGCGGGGGCGAGCGACTACGTGACCAAGCCGGTGGACGCCCACGACCTCATCGCCCGCATCGGGCGCTGGCTCACCGCCGCCTGAGACGCGCCGGGGCCGCGCCCGGCCCCGCGCTCTCGCCCCCAGTCCATCGCCCGCCGACCGAGGAGTCAGCAGCACAGTGAGCACTCCGGACAATCCTGCACAGCCGATCCGGCAGGATGAGCCGCTGACGCCCGCGCACCCGGCCCCGTCCCGCCCCGGTGAAGCGTCGGCGGCGGCGCACTCACCGGAGGACGTGCCCCGGCAGAGGTCGGCGTCGCACATCCCCTCCCTGGCGTCGGGTGGCGGCTCACAGACCGTGCCGGCCACCCCGCCCGCCCCGGAGGCCGCGCATGCCGAGGAGACGGGGGTCGGGCGGCTGGCCGCGACGGTTGAGCGGCTGCGGGGCGAGATCCGCGCCGCGCAGGCGGCGGCCGACGGCCGCGCTTTGATCGAGCTGGCCAAGGGCATCCTGATCGAACGGCTCCAGTGCGGACCCGCCGCGGCCGCCCAGCAGCTGACCATGCTGGCCGACGAGTCCGGGGTCTCGCAGCTGGAGCTGGCGGCGGACATCATCAACCAGGCGGCACACGACCATGTCACCGACGTCGCCACCGACTTCGTCAGGAGGACGAGCGGCGAGGGCGCGGCGGAAGACGCCACCGCTGTCGGTGTGCGCCTGCGCACGGCGGAGAGCGGCGCGCTGGCCGCGGGAGACACCCAAGCGGTCGCGGAATCGCTCCTGGAACACGCGTTGACACCCCTGGGGGCCGACGCGGTGGCCGTGTGGACGGCGGGTTCGGACGCGTCGCTGAGCCTGTCGGGGCACGCCGGTTTCCCCGTCGATGAGGCCGGCCGGTGGCACTACGTACCGCCAGGGGTGTCCACGCTGGCGCGACAGGCGCTGATAGAGCGGCGGGCCGTACGGGTCACCTCCCTGTCGGCGGCGGGTCTGCCTTCCATCGGAGGGACGCACAGCCCGGAGGGCGGCCGGGTAGCCGTACCCGCCGGGACGGGCGGACGTATTCACGGGATTCTGGAGATCTGCTGGCCAGGTCCGCTTCAGCCGCAGCCGCCGCAGATCGAGCGGCAGATCGAGGCGCTGGCCGAGTTGTGCGCGCACACCCTGGAGGGCCGGTCGGTCTCCGCCGCCTCGCCCGCCGCGGACCCGTGGACCACCAGGTCGGACCTGTCGGAGCTGGTGGACCTGGCGGACGGGCTGTACGACCCCGCGCTGGTCCTGGTTCCCTTCCTCGGCCCCGAGGGCAGTCTCGCCGACTTCCGTATCCATCACGTCAACAGCCATTTCATCGACCCGGCCGGGCGTCCCCGCAGCGCTGTGAACGGTGCGCTGCTGCTGGAGGCCTATCCCATGGCTGTCGGGGGCAGCGAGCTGTTCGAGAGGATCGAACGGGTCTATGCCACCGGTGAGCCGTTCCGTGCGCAGCGGATGACTCTGACCGCTCTGGTCGATCAGGTGCCTCTGGACGCGGTCGCCGACATCAGCGTCAGCCGGCACGGCAGCAGTGTGCTGCTCATCTGGCGGGTCGAGGATGACACGGCACGCCTGGCCAATCTCCTTCAGCATGCCCAACGCCTCGGCCGGATCGGCGGGTTCGAGCAGAACGTCGCCACCGGCGAGATCGTCTGGAACGACGAGCTGTTCGACCTCTACGGCCGCTCCCCCAGCACCCGGCCCGTGCCTCTGGAAGCGCTGGCCACTCACGCCCACCCGGACGACGCCGTGGCCATCGGCCGTTTCCTGCGCGCGGTGCTGCATCACCGGCGCCCGGCATCGGCGGCCTTTCGTCTGCAGCGCCCGGACGGCGTCACCCGGCACATCCGCGTCATCGCCGAGCCCGTCCTCGACGCCGACCACAGGCTGCTGGCGATCCGCGGCGCTTACCAGGACATCTCCGCGCAGCACTGGACGGAGGTGGCGCTCGCGGCCACCCGGGACCAGCTCGCACAGACCGAGCAGCAGGCCGCCGAACGCAACCGGCTCACCTTGCAGTTGCAGCATGCCATCATGCCGCCGACGCAGGCGCCGCTGGACAGTCCGGGGCTGCGGATCGCCGTGCGCTACCGTCCCGCGGAGTCGGAGTCCATGGTCGGCGGAGACTGGTACGACGCCGTCGTCCTGCCGTCCAAGCAGGTCATGCTGTGTGTGGGGGATGTGGCCGGCCACGGCATCGAGGCCGCCACGAGCATGGTCGTGCTGCGCAACGCGATGCGCGGCCTGGCCGTCACCGGGGCGGGACCGGCTCAGCTGCTGTCCTGGCTGAACATCGTGGCCCACTATCTGACGGAGCACGTCACCGCCACAGCGGTATGCGGCCTGTACGACCCGCAGAAGCGCACCTTGCGGTGGGCGCGGGCCGGCCATCTTCCCCCCGTACTGGTCCGGGGCCAGAAGGCGAGCGCTCTGCGACCGGTCGGCGGAATACTCCTCGGGGCGCTCTCCGAGACCGTCTACGAGGAGGAGGAGCTGCAGATGGATTCGGGCGACACTCTCCTCATGTACACCGACGGGCTTGTCGAGCGGAGGGACGAGTCGGTCCAGGACTCCCTGGCCCAGTTGCTGACGAACGCCCGGCTACCGGCCACCACGCTGGAGCAGCGGCTCGACGGTCTGCTCACGCACAGCAAGTCGGACACCGACGACGACACGTGTCTCATCGGCATCCAGGTGGTATGAGTGACGGGTCGCGCCGTGCCCCGGCGCGACCGGGCAGGTGCCAGTGCCCTCGTGAGGTGTGAGGTTGTCGCCCAGCGGTACGAGGAAGGTCCATGTCTCAGAGACTGACAAGGCCGTTGCAAAGTGTCACAGTTGAGGGCATGCATTCCGAGACTTCCCCAGGTGCCGGACGGGATGCTGCCGCACATGCCGCCCGGGAGGTCATCGAGCTGCTCGAAGTGCTGTGGACCAAGGGCCGGGACCTGACCTCGACAGCCCCCGTCTCCTCCTCACAGCTACGCGTGCTGTACATCCTGGACCGCGACCAGCCGATCAACCTGCGCACCCTCGGAGACGTCCTGGGCTCGGCACCCTCCTCCGTCAGCCGCATGTGCGACCGCCTCGACGCACTCGGCTTCATCGAACGCTCCCCCAGCTCAGCAAGCCGACGAGAACTCGAACTACGCCTGTCCACCCGCGGCGACAACTACCTCAAAGACCTGCGCGCCCGCCGCGAAACCGCCCTCCTCGACGTCATCTCCGCCATGCCACCCGCACAACGCGCCGCACTCGCAGCCGGCCTGAACAGCTTCCGCCACGCCATCGACGACAGCGAGCGGGAAGGACGCGCAACGGACAGCACGGGGAGGTCCGCGTCCGCCGAATCCGCCTGATCCGTCGTGGTCCCGTTGATCCGTCGTGGTCCCGCCGGCGACTATGCGGCGAGGGCGTCGTCGACGGTGGTGTACAGCGGGATCGCCTGGTCGAGGCCCACGAGTTCGATGACTTTCAGCACCGGCGTACGCGGTCCCGCCAGCCGCGTCCAGCCGCCCCTCGCCCGGGAGTCGCGTTGCACGCGCAGCATCGCGTTGACCCCGGACGAATCCATGAACGTCAAGCCGGACAGGTCCAGCAGCAGGCAGTGGCAGCCCTCGGCCCGGACGGATCTGACCGCCTCCTCGAAGGTCGCGACCCCGTCATGGTCGAACTCGCCGCTGATGCTCAGCATCCCGACGCCGGCTGGACGTACCTCAGCCCGCACCCGTACCCGTACCCGAGAGGGCTCCATTCCTGCTCTCCTCCTCACAAGGCTCTACACCGAGGTCACGGCACGTCCACCACGGACGCGAAGCATCACTTCACCGCCAGGCGGGCGCGCACCCGCTTCCCCGAGGACAGCGGCTCCACGTCCAGGCTTTCGCACAGCGCCAGGACGATCTCCATCCCATGCTGCCCGATCCTGCTGGGGTCGGGGGCGCGGGCGATGGGAGGTACCTCGTACGTGTCGGATACGGCGATCTCCAGCATGCCGCTCATGAGGCTGACGTCGACCCGGCAGGGCCCGGAGGCGTGCCTGACGACATTGGTGACGAGCTCACTGACCACCAGACGGGCGTCTTCCACGGTCCGCGGCCGCACCACCGCCCCCTCGGCCACCTTGGCCAGCAGGAACGACGCGGTGAAGTCCCGCGCCGACGCGATGGCGCCATCGAGGTCGGTGTAGACGGTGGACGCGGCTCCCGCCGGAGCGGGCACACCGGGCTTCCCGCGCCCCGGTTCCCGGGCAGCCGCCCGATAGGGTCTCGCGGCCCCGATGGAGGCCGTGTTGTCACTACGCGTTCGCGCTGCCCCCACTGCCCTCGTCCTTCCGTTCGCCACCGATTTCCCTCTATCCCTATCCCGAATCGAGTCGGCGACACCGCCCGTCCCGGTCCGGACTCAATCAACGACACCGTGCGATGTGCCCGAGGGGGCGCGGACGGCAATCCGGGTGACAACACGTGTTTGCGGACGCAGCAACACCGCCCTACCCTTCGGGCACAGTTCTCGTTCCGCACATACACCACGAGCCCCCGCAGGAGGGCATATGCCGAACCCGGTCACCACAGCTGGCAGCATCGAAGCGACCACCGCCCTGTTGCTGGAGGAACTGCCGCAGCTCGAACGACAGCAACAGGCCCTGGAGCAGGACCTCGCGGCGGTCAGTGATCGGCTCGAATCGGTGCGCGGCGCCCTCGCCGCGCTGCAAGCCCTGTCCGCCGCGGCAGTCCCGGCGCCGCGTGCCCACACGGAAGCCCGGACCGAGCTTGCCGCGGCGCCGGAGGACCAGCCCGCGGCCGAGGCGGCACCGGAAGAGGCCGCGCGCGAAGAGGCGGCGCCCGAGGGCCCCGAGAGCGCCGAGAGCGCCGCCACCCAGGACGCGCCCCCGGCTGAGGGCACTTCGGCGACGCGGCGCAAGCCGCGCAAGAGTGCCACCGGGCGTAAGAACACCTCCAAGAAGCCGGCCCCCTCGGCACCCAAGAGCCGACAGCGCAAGAAGACCGGCTCGGTTCAGCCCACCACGGCCAAGAGGAGTGCCGGCAAGGCTTCTTCCGCCGGTGTCCCGGAGGCAGGCGGGCTCACCGAGCAGGTCGCTGCCGTGCTGGCCCGCAACGGTGACACACCGCTGCGCGCCAGGGACGTCGCCAAGGCGCTCGGCCGTGACGGCTCCACCGGCGCCATCAACACCGTACGCAGCACGCTCGACCGGCTCGTCGCGACCTCCCGTGCCCACCGTGCGGGCCGCGGTCTCTACCAGGCGCCCACCGGCTGACAGCCACCTCAGGTGCGCCCGTGCGCCCGTGCGCCCGGCCGTCAGTGCGAGGCGCCGAAGACCTGTGTCCACCAGGGGCCGCCCGGGCCCTGATGGACACCGACGCCGATCTCGTCGAACGAGCAGTTCACTATGTTGGCGCGGTGTCCGGGGCTGTCCATCCAGGACCGCATCACCTGGCTCGGCGTCTGCTGGCCGCGGGCTATGTTCTCTCCGTACGTGCTCCACTCGTAGCCTGCCGCGGTGATGCGTTCACCGGGGCCCGTTCCGTCCGGAGCGGTGTGGTCGAAGAAGTCACGCGCGTCCATGTCCCCGGAGTGCCGTTGCGCCGCGGTGTCCAGGCGGCTGTTCTGCCGTACCGGGCCGCAACCGTTCTTCCGGCGCTCGGCGTTGACCAGTTCGGTCACCTGGCCGCCGAGGGAGGCCGGAGCGGCCGGTGGGCGGCTGCCCGGGTCCGGCGACGGCGACACCTCACGCCGGGCTGCCGGAACGGGCGTCCGCCGAGGCGTGGCGGAGACCGTCGCGTCGCTCGGCGAGGCCGTGACACGGGGCGTGGCAGAGGGAGAAGGGGACCCCGACGGGGGCGGGGACGGCGAAGTCGCTGGAGCGGTCGCGGTGTTGCGGCCGGTGGGAGCCGGCGCGGGGGCGGACTCTGCGGCCGGCCGCGAGAGGACCGCCCCCGCGTCCTGGTCGGGGAACAGCAGCGTCACCCCGAACACCCCGCCACCGCCCACCAGCAGCGCCACGGCTCCGACGACCACGGTTCGGCGCCGCGCCGGCCGCCCGCCGCGCCGCTTCGCGCGCCGCCCACGCGCCACCGGAGCCACGAGCGCGTCCGCCGGTGTCACAGGGCCGCCCACCACGTCGTGGTGCCCCGCCGGATCGGCCCCTCCGCCACCGCCGCCCGTGGCCGCCGCGCCCTTCCACCGCGCGGCGGCCACGGGTACCAACCCCAGACCCACCAGCAGCCCCTCGGCCGGAACGAGCCCGGCCTCGCAGGCGGAGCAGACCGTGCAGCCACGGGCGTGCCGGGCCAACCGCTTGCGCCACAGCGCGGACGGCACACCGTCCCACGGGCCCAGCACATCGTCCAGCAGGACGCACCGCGGCACCGCCGACAGCGCGCGCACCACCAGCCGAGCCGTTTCCAGCTGTGCCTTCATGCGCTGCACCCGTACGGCGGTGTGCTGCCGGGACAGCTCCATCGCGGCGGCCACCTCGGCCCGGGTGAGCTCACCCGCTGCCTCAAGCCACCACAACGACAACAGCGTCCGGTCGTCCTCGTCCAGCCACCGCGTGGCCTCGGCGACCTCCTTGCGCTGACCCGACAGACCCAGGCGTACGATCGTCAGGTCCACGAAGTCCGCGCCGGGATCGGCCACATCATCGGCGTCCCGCGGCTCTCCGCCGACCGGGGCCTCACGCCGGGCGGCCTGCCGGTGGCCGCGTATCCGGTTCATGGTGATGGCCACCAGCCAGGCACGGAACCTCTCCGGATCGCGCAGCGAACCGAGACGGTCGAGCGCCCTGATCATGGATTCCTGCACCACGTCGTCGACGTCGGCATGTCCGTTCAGCGCCCGGCCCACAATGTTGTGGACGAGCGGGAGGTACGCGGCGACGAGCCTGTCCTGTGCCCACTGCTCCCCGCTCTGCGCCGCCCTGACCACTGCGGCTTCCCGTTCGATGTCCACGTCGCGACCACTCTCTTCTCCGGGCTGCGCCCGGTCGTCTTTTCCTACCGTCATCAGGGAGATACGAGCACCGGGGCCGTGATAACAGAAAAACGCGGGCGGGCGGAGAGAATCTCTCCGCGCCCTCAGGGACGCGAGAGCGGCGCCGAGGGGCAGGAGGGGGATCACGGTCCCTATTGCGGGCAAGGGGAAGGAGCACCGGACGTCGTGGAGGGCGGGCAGATGAGTGACGAAGCCAATGAATCGGTCCACAAGGAACTGCTGGACGGGTTGAGTGTCGACACCACCCGGCCGGAACAGCCCATACTGCTGGACGGCGAAGGCCGGCCGATCCGCACGTGGCAGGAGAACTATCCGTACCGGCACAAGGTGCGGCGGCGCGCGTACGAACGGCAGAAGCGGATCCTGCAGATCGAACTCCTCAAGCTGCAACGCTGGGTGAAGGCCACCGGCGCACGGGTCGTCGTCCTCTGCGAGGGCCGTGACGCCGCCGGCAAGGGCGGCACCATCCAGCGCTTCACCGAACGCCTCAACCCCCGCGGTGCCCGCATCGTCGCCCTCGACAAGCCGACGGAGGCGGAAGCCGGGCAGTGGTACTTCCAGCGTTACGTCGCCCACCTGCCCTCGCCCGGGGAGATCGTCTTCTTCGACCGCTCCTGGTACAACCGCGCAGGGGTGGAGCGGGTGATGGGCTTCTGCACCGAGGAGCAGTACCAACGCTTCCTCCGGCAGTGCCCGCTCTTCGAGCGCATGCTCGTCGAGGACGGCATCCACCTGATCAAGTTCTGGTTCTCCGTCTCCCGCGCCGAGCAGCGCACCCGCTTCGCCATCCGCCAGGTCGATCCGGTGCGCCGGTGGAAGCTGTCCCCCACCGATCTGGCCTCCCTGGATCGCTGGGACGACTACACGAACGCCAAGGTCGCCATGTTCCGTGCCACCGACACCGCCGAGGCCCCATGGACGGTGGTCAAGAGCAATGACAAACGCCGTGCGCGCCTCGAAGCCATGCGTCATCTCCTGTGGCGCATCGATTACGAGAACAAGGACGCCCAGGCGGCCGGGGACCCCGACCCGCTCATCGTCGGTGCCGCCGACACCCTCCTCGAACCGGGCGAGGAGACCACCGACCTCTCCCCCACGCCCCTGGCACCGCACCCGAACGGGCCCGGGGAACACCCGGCGTAGTCCGCCCCCCAGGTACCCGCAGGTCCCCCAGGTACCCGCAGGTCCCTGCCCGGACGGTCGCCCGGGGGCCGGTGGCCCCATCACGTAGGCTCAAGAAATGGCCAAGTACTTCGACGTGCACCCCGAGAACCCTCAGCGGCGCACCATCAGCAGTGTGGCTGACAGCATCCGCTCCGGCGGGCTCGTCGCCTACCCGACGGACTCCTGTTTCGCCCTGGGATGCCAGCTGGGCAATCGTGACGGCCTCAGCCGGATCCGGTCGATCCGGAACCTCGACGACCGTCACCACTTCACCCTCGTGTGTCAGAACTTCGCGCAGCTGGGTCAGTTCGTACACATCGACAACGACGTGTTCCGCGCGATCAAGGCGTCCACGCCCGGCAGTTACACGTTCATCCTTCCCGCGACGAAGGAGGTGCCGCGCCAACTGCTGCACCCGAAGAAGAAGACGGTGGGGGTGCGGATCCCTGATCACGCCGTTGCCCAGGCCCTGCTCGCCGAGCTCGGTGAGCCACTGCTCTCCAGCACCCTCCTGCTGCCCGACGAGGCCGAGCCGCTGACGCAGGGCTGGGAGATCAAGGAACGGCTCGACCACGTGGTGGACGCGGTGGTCGACTCGGGTGACTGCGGCACCGAGCCCACCACGGTCATCGACTTCTCCGGCGGTGAAGCGGAGATCGTACGGCGAGGCGCCGGCGAGACGTCGCGGTTCGAGTAGCCGCGCCGCCGGCACGGTGCCCGTCCGCCGGTGATGACGCGGCCCTCACGGGCCGGGGCGGGTCAGGAATTCCGCGATGCGCGCTCCCCATGCGTGGATGTCGGCGCGTGTGCGCGCCACGTGCAGATCGGCGTGGAGCAGCGTGTCGGCGAGCGTCCGCGCGGTGGACAGGGGATGGCCCGGGTCGTCCGCCCACGCCAGGATCAGCGTGGGGTGGGGCAGCGCGGCGATCTTCGGGAGGGAGGGCAGGTCGGACCGGGCCAGCCCTCTGAGGACGGCCGGCAGTACGGGGCCGGCGGGCGTCGGTGGTACCTCGGGAACGTCGGCGACGACCGGGGGGCGGGGCGCTGCCCGCCTGGCCGCGAGCCATGCGTCCACTCCTGCTCGTTCGATGGTGGCGGCGGACCGGCGGTTGTCCGACGCGTACGCCGCCCGGGTCGTCCACGCCGTGGGCGGGATGAGCAGGACGAGCCGGGAGAACCGGTCGGGTGCCCGGACAGCGGCGTGCAGCACGGTGCCGCATCCCATCGACGCGCCCATGGCGTCGACCGGCCGGCGGGCGCCCAGGTGATCGAGCAAGGCCAGAAGGTCGCCGGCGAGCGAGGGGTAGGTGTAGTCGTCGTCCACGGGCTCGCCGGTGGACCGGCCATGGGCGCGGGCGTCGTAGCGGACCAGGCGCCGCCCCGCCGCCAGGACCGGCGTCCAGTCGAATAGGCCCATCCGGTCCTCGGCGGCCTGACTGGCGAAGCCGCCGTGCGCGTACACGGCGAGAGGACCCTCACCGGCGTCACCCTCGCCGGCGTCGCGATGGACGTCATGGACGTCATGGACGTCATAGACCAGCTCGGCCCCACGGTGCCGGAATCGGCCTTCCCTGACCGGATGCCTGCGCACTGCTCCCCTGCCTTCGGGCCTCGCTCTCCTGCCTTCGAGCCTCGCCTGCTTCAGGCTCGGCCGCGCGCCAGCCGTCAGCCGTCCCGCAGTTCGTCGGCCACGTGCCGTACCACGTCCAGCGAGGAGTGCAGCGCCTCACCGGACGCGGAGCGCGCGACGCCCAGTTTCCTGGAGCCGTACCGGACGAGGGCCGAAGCCCCGGAGGCGTAGACGACCGTGAGTACGCCCGTGACTCGCTGGGGCTCCCACGCGCGCTCCAGGTGGCGCAGCAGCGTCGTGTGCGCCGACCACAGGGCGAGCAGGCCGCACGCGCCGCCGGCCGCCAGCGCAACGGCGCCCCGCCGGGCCTCGGACAGACCGAGGGCCGCCTCCTGCCGGGCGTTGTCCATTTCCTCGCGTACCACGGTGGACATGTCCTGGGGCGACGACTGCATGGGGTGCGCGTACCCGCTGCGCGGCGGGGCATACGGCCGGGCCCCGGCTGCGCCTCGTCGCTGCCGATGGCGGGGCAGAGCGGGCCGTGGCCGGACCGACATATTTTCGACGGGTTCCCGTCGTGACGCCCGGCCGGGCCCGGCAGTTGAGCTGGGCATGAAGAAGCGCAGCATGCTCGCCGTCGCGTCCCTTGCCGTCGGAGCGGCGATCGCCGCCCTCAGCCCCGCGCCGCCCGCCGCGCAGGCGGCCACCGGGGACGGGGCCCTGAACAGTCCGGACGTCGTCGGTTCCGTGGAGTCACCGGAACGCGACGGGGAAGAGGCCGAGGACGCGTAGGGCGGCGCGGCACGTCCGCCGGCCGGAATCGTCCCGTCCAGGACCGACGTGGAGCCGCGATCCACCACGATGGGCGTAACGGCGTGGTGTGGACGACCGTTCCGGGCGATCGTGGAGTTCCGAGCCAATCCGGCGGAGCGAGAGGGCATCCTGTGGGCAGCGCGGAGCAGCGGGGAGAGCGGTCAGGCCGCGACGGCGGGCACTGGGCGTACATCGGGTCGTTCACCTCGGGAGGTGGCCGCGGCATCACTGTCGCGGCCGTCGATCCGGCGACCGGGGCGCTGACCCCGCGCACGGCCGTCGACACCGTCGTGAACCCCGCGTGCCTCACGCTCGCCCCGGACACCGGGGTGCTCTACGCGGTGAGCGAGACGGAGCCGGGCAAGGCGGCGGCCTTCCGGACCGGGGACGGTGTCCTCACCCCACTGGGCCCGGCGGTCGAGGTGGGCGGCTGCGGGCCTACGCATCTCAGCCTGGCCGGGCGCCGGTTGCTGACCGCCAACTACGGCTCCGGCAGTGTCAGCAGCCTGCCGCTGGCGGCCGACGGCAGCCTGTCGGGGCCCCCTGCCGTGCTCGCGCACCGGGGGTCGGGCCCGGACGCCGAGCGACAGGAGGGGCCGCACGCCCACCAGGTGCTGCCCGACCCCAGCGGCGCCTGGGTGCTCAGTGTGGACCTGGGCACCGACTCGGTACGGGTCTGCGCGCTCGACCCCGGGAGCGGAATGCCGCGTGTGCACGCCGAGACGGTGCTCCGGGCCGGGTCGGGGCCGCGTCACCTCGCCTTCCACCCGGACGGCGAGCTGGTGTACGTACTGCACGAGCTGGAGCCGCAGCTGACCGTCTGCCGTTGGGACCCGGTGTCGGGGGGCCTGGAACCGCTCTCGGAGGTGGCGGTCGAGCCCGAAGGGGCTCCGGAGGACGGACGGGCCTACCCCTCGGTCGTGTCGGTCTCGTCCGACGGGCGCTTCGTCTGGGCCGCCGTACGCGGGAGCAACACCCTCGTCACGCTCTCCCTCGCCGACGGAGCCGAGAAGCCGCGGGTCACCGGCGCTGTGGAGTGCGGGGGCAGCTGGCCCCGCGATCTCGTGGCCGACCGCACGGGGCGCAGGCTCTACGTCGCCAACGAGTGGTCGGGGGACGTCACCTGGTTCGACATCGACCCGGTGGACGGGCGGCTGCGCCGCGCCGGCGCGGTGGAGGTGCCGGCCGCCGCCTGTGTGGTCTTCTCCTGATCCCTGGCCTCCTGATCCCCGGCCTCACCGGTCGCCCGGCCGGCCGCGCCGCGGCGCCGGTCAGCGCACCGGTGGCGGTCAGCGCACCGGTGGCGGGGCCGTGCTGGCGCGCCGTACGAGGGTCGTGGGGACGAGCGTGGTGCCGGGTTCCGGCGCTTCGTGGCGCATCTGGCGCAGGACGCCCTCGACGCAGCGTCGGCCCACTTCGGCGAAGTCCTGACGGCCCGCAACTTCACCCACTACATCAAGCCCGGCGACCGGCTGATCTCGGTGGACGACACCTCCAGCGCCGCCGCCGTCTCCAAGGAGGGTGACGCCGCGACGGTCGTCCACGTCAACAGCGCGAGCAGCGCCCGTACGGTCACCGTGGATCTGTCCACGTTCCGCCACGTCGGCCGGAAGGCGACCGTGACGCCCATCGTGACCAGCGCGGAAGGCAAGCTGGAGCGGCACAGGGCCCTCGCGGTCAGCGACCGGAAGGCCACCTTCACCGTGCCGGCCCCGTCGGTGACCTCCTTTGTCGTCACGGGCGTGTCCGGTGTCGCGAAGGACGCCGCCCTTCTGCGCAAGGGGCACACGTACCAGCTGACCGGTGTCCACAGCGGCAAGGCACTCACCGTCGCCGACAACGGCAGCGGCCTGGTCATCGCGAGCGCGAGCACGGACCCGGCCGCCGTCGGCCGGCAGTGCCAGCTGCGGCAGATCAGCGGTGACACCGGCAACCGGCAGCGGTATGTGTTCACCAACCCGGTGGAGGGCAAGCGTCTGGCCGTACGCCATGGCGCGCCGGTGCTGGAGGCCGACCGCGGGCCTCGCGACCGGGGCGCCCAGTGGATCATGTCGACGACCGGTGACAGCACCTGGACCCTCGTCAACGCCGCGACCGGGCGGCTCCTGGAGGTCGGCGGCCAGGCCACGCACGACGGGGCGGCGGTCACGGTGTGGGAGCCGAACTCCGGCTCCCACCAGCGCTGGAGGGTGACGGATGTGACCGGCCGGTCGGGCCCGCAGGTCCGGTAACGCCTTCCCGGGCCGCCCACAGCGCTCCGGCTCTGCCGCCGATCGCCCGGCGGGGGGCCGGAGCACGTGCGTGGGCCCGTCGGGCGGCCGGGGGCTGCCGCGAGCGGTCGGCACGACAGGCCGCCGTGATCGTCCCGGTATCCCACGTTTCGTGGCCATCGTGACGGATGATCGACGTGGCTGCCCCGGCGCGGCGGGGCAGCCCACACGAGCGTGGGAGGTCACGGTGGCGGAGCATCCGGTGATCGGGTACCTCATCTGGGCGGTGATCTTCGGTGCCCTGTTCGCCTGGGAGGGCCTGGCTCTCGTACGGACGGGTGACGCCTTCCCGACCCTCAGCGACGCCATGCGCGCGGTCATGCGCTATCCGCTGGGGCGTTGGGCGCTGTTCGCGCTCTGGCTGTGGTTCGGCTGGCACACCTTCGTGCGCGGCTGGCACTTCCTGCTGCGGGACGCACCGTGACGGCGCTCCGCCGGACCGGAGGGAGCGTGCCGTGCTGCCCCTCTCCCTGAACATCGCCCTCATGCTGACCGGCTACCTGCTGGTCATGGGGTACCTCGGCCTCGGCCTGTGGCTGCTTCGCCGCCAGCCGCCCGGCACGCCGGAGCGCCGGCTCGCCCGGCAGCTCGCTCCCGCCGCCGGGCGGCGGGGCTGGCCCGGCCTGGTCCGCCAGGTGCTGGGCACCGCCGTCGGCGGATACCTGCTGCTGATGGCCGTGGTGGTCGGCTATTACCACGGGGTGGCGCGGGTGGGCGGCCGCTTCCTGATGAGCGCGTTCACCGGTTCGGCGCTGATGGCGGGGGTGGCCCTGCCGGTGTTCTTCGCCGCGTCATGGCTGGTCGAACGGCGGCGGGGCAGGCGCGGTTCCCGATGAGGGGCCGCCACCGCGCACGACACCGGCCGTAACCGGCCGTCCAGGGCGGGCGCCCGGCACGTTTGGAGGATTTTCGAAAGGCTGTCCGCGCCGAGGCCGCTGCTGAAGACTCGTCCGTGCCGGTCGGGGCGCGGGCCACCCGCTCGCTCCCGGTACGGGACCGGCGCCTCGCGTGCTCACGCGGGGCAGCGTCAGCCAGGACTGTCAGGAGCGATCGATGATGCGCAGAAGGCTGGCCGGGGTCGCCCTGCTCCTTGCCGTCACCGGGTGCTCCGGCGCCCACCTACCGCGGCAGGACGGGACCGCAGCGGCGTCCGGCGCCCCGGCCGCGAGGCCCACCACGGCCGCCGAGCGGAGCCTGCTGTACCGGGCCGAGCAGGAACTGCAGCGCGCGTGCATGACCGCGGCGGGCTTCCGGTTCTGGGCCGTGCCGGAGAACCCGCTGCCGCAGGCGCGCGACTTCCCGTACGTCGTGGACGACGAGCGGTGGGCCCAACGGTACGGCTACGGCAGCGTGTTCCAGCCACAGATCCAGCGTCTGCGCCGGCAGGACCCGAACCAGGTCTACCTGCGCGGCTTGCCCGAGCAACGCCGCCGGGCCGCCGTGGCCGCACTCAACGGCACCGGTGGCCGCGAGGGGCTGAGGGCACGGCTTCCGGGCGGCGTGGTCGTGGGACACAGCACGGACGGCTGCCGGGTGACGGCCTGGCGGACGCTGTACGGGGACGTGCCGGGCTGGTACGCCGCGAGCACCCTCGTCGGCAACCTCAGCGGCATCAGACGTCAACGCGTCGTCGCTGACGCCGAGTTCACCTCCACTGTGCCGGCCTGGTCGGCGTGCATGCGCACGCATGGCTTCGCGTACGACGACCCGGCGGACGCCAGGGCCGCGTTCCTCGGGCAGGACAGCGGCCGGCAGCGGGCGCGGGAGATCCGTACCGCAGTCCAGGAGGCGCGCTGCGCGCACAGCAGCGGCCTGGCCGCCGTCGCCCGGCGACTGGACCGTCACCACGACCGTGAGCTGCGCCGTGAGCACCACGCGGCCGTGGAACGGGCGGAGCGGCTGCGCGCGGCCGCACTGCCAAGGGCACGTGCCGTCGTGGCCGGCTGACCGGCCGGCACCTCAAGGCTCCCGCGCCCGGTGAAGCGCGGGTTTTCCCTCACCGACCGACATCACCAACCGACATGACCAACGACATCACCAACCGACATCATCAAGGAGACTCTGTGTCTGCGAACCGAGGAAAGTTCGTGCTCGCCGCCGCGCTGGCCGCCGCCACGCTGGGACTGGCTCCGGCGGTCGCGCACGCCCAGGACGCGGTGCCGGCCGGCGCCGCGAAGGCCGGCACCGCGTCGGCCCGTACCGCCGCGGTCGCGGCGGCCGACGGCAACCTGTACGCCTGGGAGCACTCGTGGAAGGGCGGGCGCGTGGCCGCCTGGTCGGGCAACAGCTCGAACTGGGCCGACCGCAACATGCGTAACCAGGCCTCGTCGGTCCACAACAACGGCTACCCGGGCGCCTACGACGACGTGCGGCTCTACTGGGACGCCAACTACGGGGGCGCCTCCTACTGCCTGCCCAACGGCAGCTACCTGATGGACATGCGCTACGACTACTTCCCGCACAACGGAGCGGGCGGCGGCCAGGCGATGAACGACAACATCTCCTCGCACCGGTGGGTCAACTCCTGCTGACCCACGCCCACCACAGCGCCGTCCGGCTTTGAGCCACGCCCCCGCCGCACCGCGCGGCGGGGGCTTTGCGGGCGTTCTCCCCCGTCGTACGCTGCCGGGGCGACCGAAGACCACCGGTCGCCAACGGGGACACATCCGGGGGAAGCATGTCCAAGGTTCCGACCGTGCCCATAGGCCCGCTGGAACACATCCATCTGTCCATCAGCCGGCATCCGGGTACGACACTGTTCTCGGTCATCACCAACGCCTTCGGCAGTCACGCCCACGGCATGCCGCCGGCCTGGCGTCAGGCGGTCCGCGACGGCGCCCCTCCGCAAGCCGCCGCCACGTTGCGCGCGCTGCTCACCACCGGGCACCCATGGGCGCCCGACTGCCTCGCTCTGACCGGGAACATGCGCTCCGGCCCAGAGGTGTCGGTAGCCGACGAACTCGACGGGATCGAGCCCGACAGGCTGGTCGCGGAGGTCGAGAACCGGTTCGGTGACGCGGTCCCGGCGGGGTGGCGGCACGTCGCGGACCGGCCCCGCGCGTTCCTCGCGGGCTACCGGGACCTGGCACGCTCGGTGTGGGACACCTTCGGCCCGCTGTGGCAACAGGCCGACGGCCTGCTGATGCGTGAAGTGGAACGCATCGGGGTCGCCTCCGTCACGGGCGTACTGGGCACGGTGCTCAACGGCCTCGGCTCACCCGTGCGCTACGGCGACGGCCTGCTCCACCTGCCGCACCCCTGCCCCGGCCACCTCACCGGCCCCGGGCGGCGCCGCCTCGTGCTCGTCCCGCTGGCGTCCGGGCTCTCCGCCTGTACCTACAGCGCCGAGGACCCGGACTTCGTCTGGATCGGCTACCCCCTCCCGGGGCTGGGCCGGCTGATCACCCGCCGCTGCGGCGAGCCGGAGCCGAGGAGCGGCCGGGACCGGCTCGACCTCGTGCTCGGGCCGGTCCGCGCCGCGATCCTGCGCCATGCGCGGCGGCGGCCGTCCGTGTCGGAGGCCGCGCGGCTCGCCCATGTCACGGTCAGCACCGCCACGTACCACTGCGGCCAGCTCGCGCAGGCGGGTTTGCTGCGACGCCTGCGCCACGGGCGGGAAGTGCGCCTGCACCTGACGGACAACGGCGCCGCTCTCCTCGACCTCCTGGCCTGACGCCCGCCGGGCGGCGCCCAGGGGATCCGGGCGCCGCAGTGGGCGTTTCGGGCCGACACTCCCTAGCGCACCCAGACGTGCATGACGGGTGTGACGGCTCGCTTGTGGGTGTCGACGAGGCGCAGCTTGTTGTGGCCCTTCATGCCGAGCATGACGCGCATGGAGTAGGTGGAGCGGTTCGTCGTGCGCATCGAGGCGGGGAGCGACGTCCACCGCTTGCCCTGCTTCTGCTGGAGGGTGACCTTGCTGCCCGGGCGCAGGTTGGTGATGACGCCGCTGATACGGAACTGCTGCCACGCCCTCACGGTCTTCATGGGGGCCTTGGCCGACGCGCTCGCGAGTGCGGGGCTCGACGCCGCCGGCTTGCGGGGCGCTGAGGACGGGGAGGCGACCGCCACGGCTGTCCCGACCGAACCGGCGACCACCGCGGCAGCGGTGATCCCGACGCCCCATGTACGAATGAACTGACCCATGTCCTGTGTCTCCCAGGGTAGAGGGATGGCTTCAGCGGCCCAGCCTAAGCACATCGCCCGATAACCTGACTATTCGACATGAAAGGGTCATCCATCCAGCGCTGTGCGGATGGCGGACGGCTGCTCGCAGCGTCAGCCCCAGTTTCGGGAGTAGTGGGCGCGGAGGTGGTCGCGATCATCCTGTTCGGACAGGAGCCGCCGGGCGGCCAGCAGCAGGACCAGGCTGACCCCGATGACTCCCACACCCGTTATCAGGCCCCGCGGTTCGACGATCCCGGTGACGGTCCGCCGCGGTGCGCCGCCCGGTGGCTCCACGGCCCGGGCAGTCGGCGCGGCGCCGGCGGAGGCAGCGGCGGAGGGAGTGGCGGAAGGGTCCGTGATGGCGCCCGTGCCCTCGGCGAGGCCGCCGTCGATGATCCGTACCCCCAGCGCGGTCATCGCCGTGGTGACGGGCTGGAAGAACGTCATCCCGCCCTCGGCGCAGTCGCCGTTTCCGCCCGACGTCAGGCCGAGCGCCAAGCCCTCGGCGAGCAGCGGGCCGCCGCTGTCCCCCGGCTCGGCGCAGACCGTGGTCTGGATCAGGCCGGTGACCGTGCCCTCGCGGTAGTTCACCGTGGCGTTCAGCGCGGTCACCCGGCCCGAGCGCAGCCCGGTGGTGCTGCCGCTGCGGAACACCCGCCGGCCGACCACGGGATCGGCCGCGCCCACGACCGGCACCCGCCTGCCCTGGCCGATGTCCACGGCGTTGGTTCCGTCGAAGGCGTCACGGTCGTCGTACCGGACGAGTGAGAAGTCGCCGCCGGGAAAGCTGCGGGCGACGGTGGTGCCCAGCTGTCCCGCGCCCGGGGTGCTCCGGAACCAGGGCGTGCCGACCGGGCCGCAATGCCCGGCCGTCAGCAGGAAGTTCTGCCGCCCGTCGGTGACATTGAAGCCCACGGAGCAGCGGCCGCTCCCACTGACGATGGGCACCGCGCCGTCGACCCTGGTGGTGAAAGCCCCCTCGGTCCGCCGCATGCGTACGAGGCCGCCCGCCCTGCGCGCGACGCCGGACACACGCGACCAGTCCGCGGCGGAAACGGTGCTGTCCGCGTACACCTTCACCTGGTTGGACGCGTAGTCCACCGCCCAGGCGGTGCCCGGCACCCTCACGGACCGCCGCAGGGTCTCGGTCGCCGAGCGGAGGTCCCGCATGCTGTACCGCTTGACCTCGGCCCGGGCCCCCGCCCGCCGCACCTCGGCGGCGGAGTCCTCGTCGGTCACGGCGACGACCGGGCGGCCGTCCGGCCCAATCCAGCTGCCCGCGGTACGAGAGGTGCCGAGCCGTGCGACCAGGGCCGCCACCGGGTCACCGCCGGCGTTCAGGGGTCGAGCCGGCGTCTCGCCCGCCACCGCGTTCGACACCAGCAGTCCGCCGCAGAGCAGTCCCCCGACGGCCGCCAGCCGGATCCCCCGGCGGAGCGTGCGCCGCCCGTGCTTCATCCATGGCCTCCGACGTCCGTACGGGTGGGAAACAGAAAGCTGCCCCTCCATACGTGCCGCCGCCCCCTCGGGTTCAGCACGGTGTGCCGGCTTCCTCACTGGCCGCCCCGCCTCGGCCGCGGTCATCGTGCCCGCCCCCGGAGCGCCCCAGGGGCCCTCCCTCCTCAAGCGGGTCGACGGGCTTCAGCGACTGGGCGAGCTGCGCCAGTTGATCGAGCCGGTGGCACCCGCCCTGTGGCTGGTACCCGGCATGGAGGACAGGCCCTGATCGCGGCGCGCGTCCCGGGGGTTCAGGCTCCGCACCTGCCTCGGCGAGCGCGCCGCCGGCCACTGGTCGGGTACGCGCGTCACGCCGGGTGCCCCGGCGACAGATGGACGACGTCCCGGAACATGACGAGCGGCGGGCGCCCGGGCGCGGGCGGGGACGCCTCGACGGGGTCGAGGAGGAAGCCCACGTGGTCGCCGCCGTCGATGTGCCCGCCCACGCGGCCGACGAACCAGGCGCACGCCTCGCGCAGCACCGGCGTGTCACCGTGCCGGGGATGCCAGGCGACGTGCCGGAACTTGTCGATGCTGTCTCCCGTCTCGCTGCCGAACAGCCGGGCCACCTCGGCGTGTTCCTTGGCCAGGAGGTGCACGCCGAGGTGCGTGGCGTGGCGGGCCACCCGGTAGGTCCGGTTGGCCCTCGACAGCCATACGGCGTACCGGGGCGGGTCGATCGAGCACTGGGAGGCGAATCCGACCAGGCAGCCCGCCCGTTCGCCGTTCGCCGCCGCTGTCACGACGTACATCGGATAGTCGACCAGGTCGGTGAACGCTGTGAGTTCCGCCATGGCCCCGACCCTAACCGCACGCGCCTCGCGGGCGGGAGTACGGCACCGGGCGAGACACGAAGTCGGCCACGGCCGGCACGCGCCCTTCTGCTGCCCCCGTCCCTCTCGTAACGTCAGCACGGCTTGAGATGGCCATGCCGAAGAGAGGGTCCCATGCGCAGACGTCTGCTCCACCTGGTCCTCGCCCCGCTCGCGGGTTTAACACTGATCACGGCGCCCGCGGCAGCCGCGCCGCCCGGGCCGTCCGATGTGTACCGGCCCGTTCGCGGGCCTGCCGCGCCGGCCGAGTACCGCTATCTGCAGAAGACGGTGCCGGGGCAGTCGATTCCGCGCCACGCCCATGAGGACGCCATGGCGCAGGCGCGTCGGCTGCCCACCGTGGGCGGGCGCTGGAAGCCGCTCGGGCCCACCAACATCGGGGGCCGGATCGTGTCGCTCGCCCTCGACCCGAAGCGTGCCGACACCGTGTACGCCGCCGCCGCGAGCGGCGGGGTGTGGCGCAGCACGGATGCCGGGCAGACCTTCGCGTCGGTGTGGCCGGACGGCTGGACGCAGGCGATGGGCGCGGTCGCCACCGGGCCGGACGGGACTCTGTACGCGGGGACGGGTGAGCCCAACCCGGGCGGTGGCAGCATCACGTACGAAGGCACCGGGATGTACCGCAGCACCGACGGCGGGGCCCACTGGCGGCCGATCGGGCTGCGCGACTCCGGTGCGATCAGCGCCATCACGGTCGACCCGGGCAATCCGCGGCGCGTGTACGTGGCCGCGGCCGGCTCGCTGTACAACGGCGGTGGCGACCGGGGCGTGTACCGCTCGGACGACGGCGGCGACACCTGGGAGCGGATCCTCGCCGGCGCCAACGAGTTCACCGGCGCCACCGAGGTGTTCGTGCGGGGCAGGACCCTGTACGCCGTGATGTGGGACCACCGCCGTACGCCGCGCTTGCGCACCTACGGCGGGGTGGGCTCCGGCGTCTTCCGCAGCACCGACGGCGGCGGGACCTGGCAGCGGCTGGCCGGTGGCCTGCCCGCGCAGGGGCCGGACGTCGGGCGGATCGGTCTGGCGGTCGCGGGCGAGAGGCTGTACGCCATCGTCAACAAGACCAGCGGCCCCTTCGAGGGCTTCTACACGTCCACGGACGGCGGGGACAGCTGGAGCCGGACACCGGCCGACGAGAAGCTGACCGGGTCCCAGTCGACGTTCGGCTGGTGGTTCGGGAAGGTGTGGACCGACCCGGCGGACGCCCGGCATGTGCATGTGGCGGGGGTGCCGCTGATGACCACCAAGGACGCCGGCGCGACGTGGACGTACGACGACTCCAGCATCCATGTCGATCAGCACGCCATGGTGTGGGATCCACGCCGGCCGGGCCGCGTCTACCTCGGCAACGACGGCGGGGTCTACCGCTCCGACGCCAACGGGGACGGCGGCTGGGTCAAGGCCCGCCACGAGCCGTACACCCAGCTCTACAGCGCGGCGATCAGTCCGCAGGACACCTCACGCGTCTCCGGCGGAGCCCAGGACAACGGGTCGCTGCGCTCCTGGGGTGGCGACGGCTTCAACGAGTACCTCGGCGGGGACGGCGAGGAGAACCTGATCAACCCGACCGACGTGGACAACGTGTTCGCCTGCTACCAGTACGGCAACTGCTTCCGGTCCACCGATGGCGGCGACACCCTGACGTACTTCGCCGACCGGACGACGTACAAGCGGCGCAACTGGTTCACGCCCGTGGTCTTCGACCCGCGCGATCCGAAGGTCCTCTACTACGGGTCGGAGGTGCTCAACCGCTCCACGGACGGGGGCGCGACCTGGCGGGCCATCAGTCCCGACCTGTCCGGCGGCCCCGGGCCCGACCCGATCTACACCAACTACGGGACCATCACCTCCATCGCCCCGGCGGGCGACGGCCGGACCATTTACGTCGGCACCGACGACGGCCGGGTCTGGGTCACCAGGGACCTGGGCGCGACCTGGACGAAGCTCGCCGAGGGCCGCCCGTGGGTGACCCGCGTCGTGGTCGACCCGGCCGACGCCGACGTCGTCTACACCACCCACTCCGGCTATCGCGCCGGTTCACCGCTCGCCCACGTGTACGGCAGCACGGACGGTGGCGAGCGGTGGCGGGACCTGTCCGGCAACCTGCCGGACGCGCCCGTCAACGACCTCGTCATCGGGCGCGGCAATCTGCTGCACATAGGCACCGACCAGGGCGTGTTCACGTCCGCCGCGGTGGGCGGCCGGCAGTGGGTCCGCCTCGGCCGTGGCATGCCCGCGGTCCCGGTGGACGACATCGAGTACGACGCCGGACACCACCGCCTGGTCGCCGCGACCTTCGGCAGGGGGTTCTATGAGCTGACGGTCCCCTAGCGGCGGTCCTGCTCGCGGTCGCGCACGCGGGCGAAGAGCAGCGCGACGTCGTCGTGGGTGCCGCGGTGGCGCAGTTCGCGCAGGAGGCGGTCGCAGGCGTCCTCCAGTGACGCGTCCGGTGTGCGGAGCAATCGGAGCAGGACGTCCAGCCGCGCGTCGATGTCCTCGTCACGGGTTTCGACCAGGCCATCGGTGTAGAGGACGAGCCGGTCGCCCGGGGCGAGGTCGATCGTCACGTCGTGGAACGGGACGCCGCCGACGCCGAGTGGCGCGCCGGTGGGCAGGTCGAGCAGGTGGGGACCGTCGCCCGCGCGGATCAGTACGGGCGGGGGGTGGCCGGCGGTGCCGACGCAGGCCTGGGCGCGGTGCGGGTCGTAGACGGCGTACACGCACGTGGCGAGGGAGGGCTCCAGGCCGGCGGTGATCTCGTCGAGGTGCCGCAGGACTTCGGCGGGTTCGAGGGCGAGCCGGGACAGGGTCTGGCTGGCGGTCCGCAGCCGGCCCATGGTGGTGGCGGCGTTGATGCCGCTGCCCATCACGTCGCCCACGACGAGGGCGGTCCTGTCGTGGTCCATGGGGATGATGTCGAACCAGTCGCCGCCGACCTCGCCGACCGCTCCGGCCGGCTGGTAGCGGGAGGCGACCTCCAGGCCGACGAGGTGGCGGGGCGTTTCGGGCAGGAGGCTGCGCTGGAGGGTCAGGGCGGTGTCCCGCTGCTGCCGGTACAGGCGGGCGTTGTCGATGCACACCGCCGCGCGCGCGGCCAGGTCGCCGGCGAGCATCGCGTCTTCCTCGGTGAAGGGCAGGGGGTTACGGGCGCGTTTGAGGTCGAGGGCGCCCAGCACCTCGCCGCGGGCGATCAGCGGCACGGCCAGGTAGGAGTGGACGCCGGCCCGCGCCAGCTGCCGCGCGGCGTGGCTGTCCCGGGCGATGCAGCTCAGGTCGTCGTCGTCCACGTCGGCCACCAGGACCGGCCGGGCGGTGCGCACGCAGCGGGTGACCAGCCGGTCGGCGCCGTACTGGGCCGGTTCACCGGGCGGATCGGCGGCCTCGACGGCGATCGTCGGGTAGGCGGCGGCGACGGCCAGCGCCCGGATGACGGCCGGCCCATCGGCCGGGACGCGGCCGGGCCGCCCTTCGAGGACGGAGTCCAGGAGGTCGACGGCGGCGACGTCGGCGAGTTCGGGGACGGCGATGTCGGCCAGTTCGCGGGCCGTCTGCTCCAGGTCGAGGGTGGTGCCGATGCGTACGGAGGCGTCGGCGACCAGGGCGAGGCGGTCACGCGCCCGCTCCGCCTCCGTGGCCGCCCGGTACCGGTCGGTGACGTCGATCACCGAGAAGGCGAGCCCCAGCACCCGGCCCCCGACGTCCTCCAGCCGGTACAGCGACACCGACCACGCGTGATCGGTGTCCGGGTCCGCCGGGGTGCGGCCCACCACCTGCCGGTCGAGGACGGGTACGCCGGTCTGGAGGACCTTGCGCATCGACTCCTCGACCGATTCGGCGTTGACGAACGGCAGGACCTCCCCGACGCGCCGTCCCATGTGCTGCTCGGCGGTCAGGCCGTCGATCCGTTCCAGGGCGGCGTTCACCCCCACGTACCGCAGATCCGTGCCCACGACCGCCAGGCCGATCGGGGACTGGTCCACCAGCCTCACCGACAGCGCCAGGTCCCTCTCCACCTTGCGCAGCGTCTCCTGGTCGGTGGCGAGCCCCAGGGCGTAGTAGTCGCCCTGGTCGTCCAGCAGCCGCATGTTGCGGAACTCCAGCAGCCGTGTGCCGCCGTCCTTGTGCACCACGGGGAACACGCCTGACCATGTGTCCCCGCTCGCCATGACCTCGGCGAAGAGGCGCAGGACCTTGTCGAAGTGCGCCTCGTCGACCATCAGCCGCGCCGCGTACCGGCCCAGCGCCTCCTCGGCCGTGTAACCGAGCAGTTCCTCCGCCTGCGGGCTCCACAGGACGATGCGCCCCTCCGCATCGACCACCACGGCCGCCACGCCGAGGACGTCGAGCAGCCCTTCCGCGGGTGACGGCTCGGGGTCCGCCGCTCCGCTCACCGTGCCACGGCCGGCCGGAATCCCGTCTGTGCCGCCCATGACCGCTCCTCTCCGTACTGGCACCGCGCCTGACGTACCGGCGCCGCGCCCGGGCCCGCCCGGACACGTCACCCCTCCAATGTCCGACACGGCGGCGGTGACCGAAACAGCTGCGGAGAGTGCCCTGCTCAGGGGCGGTAACGGCCGCTGCCCGCGGTCCCGGGCAGGCCCGTGGCCGCGGTCGTTCCGTCGCCTCCTTCGCGTGGCGGAGGGAACCCGCACAGCGGGTACCACCGGCTCGCGCACCCGAACACCGCCGCGGTGACCGGTCGGGGCCCGGCCGCCTGTCCGCCGGTCCCCGTGCGGTTGACGGTATCGCGGCTCGTCCCGGTCCGCCGGGGCGGCGGCGGGCCGGGGACGGACGGGCGTTCATGAGCGCCACATCCACGCCACACCCGGCGTAGGGGTGACGGTCACCCCGCCCTCACAGGATCGGCACCGGTTTGCCATGTTCCCGGCAGCAAGGGGTTCTCTCGTGATCAGGCACCGTCCCGTCCGGTCCGCCGCGCTCGCGCTGGGTACGGCATGGGTGGCGCTCGCCGCCTCCGTCCCCGCCGGCACACCGGCCGCCGCCGCACCGCCGCACCGCGTCGCGCCGCTGCCCGCAGTCGCGCCCCGGGCGGAGACGGCCCCGCTCCACGACGACGAGGCGGGCGGCAACGCCGACGCGGACGACCCGGCGATCTGGCGCAACGCCGCCGATCCCGGCCGCAGCCTGGTCATCGCCACGGCCAAGGAGGGCGGGCTGCGCGTCTACGACCTGGACGCCCGCCAGGTGCAGTCCCTTCCGGCGCCCCCGGCGGCGGGTCCCGGGGACGCCCCCGGGCGCTTCAACAACGTCGACCTCCTCCACGGGCTGCGGCTCGCGTCCGGCCGCGCCGATGTCACGGTGACCACCGACCGCGGCCACGACCGCCTGCGCATCCACCGCATCACCCCCGGCCGTCCCGGCGGGCCGCTCACCGACATCACCGATCCCGCCGCGCCGCCGGTCTTCTCCGCCGGCCAGGAGGAGATCAACGACCAGAACACCGCCTATGGCCTCGCCACCTGGACCGACGCCACGACCGGACGCGCCTACGCCCTGGTGAGCCGCCGCAACCGCACCACCCTCGCCCTGCTGGAACTTGTCCCCACCCCGGCCGGCACGGTCACCTACCGCAAGGTCCGCACCCTGGACCTGCCGTCCTCCTTCCGGCTGCCGGACGGGACCGCGTGGACACCGTGCGGTGAGCCCGGCGAGCTGCCCCAGGTGGAGGGCATGGTGGTCGACCCGGCCAACGGCATGCTCTACGCCGGGCAGGAGGACGTCGGCATCTGGCGGCTGCGCGCCGACCTGAGGAGCGCTCCGGCGCTCGTCGACCGGGTCCGCGAGTACGGCGTCCCGGCCGCGTACGACGAGGAGACCGAGGAGTGCGCCGCCGGCGCCGACCCGGGCTTCGGCGGCTCCCGCCTGGCGGCCGACGTCGAGGGGCTGGCGCTGCTCACCGAGCCCGGCGGTGACGGCTATCTGCTCGCCTCCAGCCAGGGCGACGACACCTTCGCGCTGTACGACCGTGAAGTGGGGGACGCCAACGAGTACGAGGGCGGCTTCCGCGTCACCGCCGCCTCCGCCGCCCTCGACGGCTCGGAGGCGTGCGACGGCGCCGCCGTCCTGAGCGCGCCCCTCGGTGCGAAGTACCCGCACGGCCTGCTCGTCGTCCAGGACGGCCACGACACGCCGGTGGACGGCGAACGTGAGTCCACCAACTTCAAGTTCGTCCCTCTGGACGGCGTCCTGGACCGCGTGGAGGACTGACCACGGGTTCGCCCGGGCTCGCGGGCACTCCATCCGGGTGGCGTGGCTGCCCCGTACAGCGCAGGCCCCGGGGTGATGCGGTTACCCGCCCGCCCCGGGGTCGACAGCTCTCTACGGGTGCTGTGACGGGGGGCGGGTGTTGTGGCGGGTGCCACCAGGCCGCGAAGGAGTCTGCTGTGCGAGGCAAAGCCGGGCGTTGCGCATCCCGTGCGGCCGTGGCCGCGGCGGCCGGGCTGGCCGCGCTGGTGTCGGCGCTGCCGCACGCCTCCGCCGGGGCGGCGGGTAAGGACGCCGCGACGGCCTCCGGCGCGGTGATCACCGAGTGGGTGGACACCGTTACCGCCACGGTCAATCCGCACGACGAGGTGGCCGCCTCCGAGGAACTGCTCTGGCACGCCTTCGTCTCCGCGGCCATGTACAACGCGGTGGTCGGGATCGAGGGCCGTTACGAGCCCTACCGCTGGCGGCAACGCGCACCGCGCACGGCCTCCCCCGAGGCGGCGGCCGCCGCGGCCGCGCACCGGCTCCTGCGGGCCTCCTTCCCTTCCGCCGGGCCCGCGCTGAAGCGCCGGTACGCCGCGAGCCTCGCGAAGGTGCCGGACGGCCGGGCCGAGGACGAGGGCGTGGCTTTCGGAGAGCGCGCCGCCGACCACATCATGGCGCTGCGCGCGGGGGACGGCCGTGGCGCGCGGGTGCCGTTCCCCGCAGTCCCCGTACCCGGCCGCTGGCGGCCGACGCCACCCCGCCACGAGCCGTTCACCACCGCCTGGCTGGGCCTGCTGCGTCCGCTGCTGCTCGACTCCCCCGACCAGTTCCGGCCCGGCCCGCCGCCGCGTACCACCTCGGCCCGCTACGCCGAGGACTTCGCCGAACTGCTGGCGTACGGCGGGCGGACGGGGTCGCGCAGGACACCCGCGCAGACGCGGACGGCGGTGTTCTTCGCCAAGCCGGACATCCAGAAGGCCCTGGGCGACTACGCCCGCCGCCACCGCCTCGACATCGTGGACACCGCGCGCCTGTTCGCCGCCGCGAACACCACGCAGGCGGACGCGGCCATCACCGCCTGGAACGCCAAACTGCGCTACGGCACCTGGCGCCCGGTCACCGCCATCCGGGAGGCCGGTCACGACGGCAACCCCGCCACCCGCCCCGACCCACGGTGGAAACCGCTGCTGACCACGCCCGCGCACCCCGACTACCTCAGCGGGCACACCACCGTGGGCGGTGCCCTGACGCGCACGCTGACCGAGCTCTTCGGCACCTCGCGCATCGACCTGCGGGTCCCCTCCGCCGGGAGGAGCCCGACGCGGTACTACCGCTACGCGCACGAGTACAACCGGGACGTGGTGGACTCGCGCGTCTGGGGAGGCATCCACACCCGGTTCGCCGACACCGCCGGAACCGCGGTCGGCACCCGCGTCTCGGCATGGGCCCTGCACAGGTACTTCGGGCCCGTGGGCGGCTGACCGGGCCGACCACCAGGGTCTTCCGCCGGGCTTGAGGACACCGGTCGGTTCTCCCGTGTGCGTTAGCCTGGTGGGCCGGTGACCCGTGGGTCGCCGCGACGGCGGTGGGGCCCGCCGTACCCCAACCGCGGCGCGGATGCCGCCAACGGTCCCTGCTTGCGAGGGTGTGCGCCGTGTACCCATGTACGCGGCGCCGGCGAGTAGGAGACGTACGACGATGACAGCCCCGCGGAAGACTTGCGACCGGCCGCCCCGGCCGTTCCGATCGTCCCGGCCGTCCGGGCTGTCCCGGCCGTGGCGGGAGCGGGTCCCCGTGGTGGGGGTCGTGGCGCTGGGCGGGGCGATCGGAGCCGGCGCCCGCTATGGCGCGTCGCTGGTGTGGCCGGCTGCCGTGGGCGGCTTCCCGTGGGCCACGCTGTGCGTCAACGCGGTCGGCTGCGCCCTGATCGGCGTGTTCATGGTGCTGGTCGGCGACGTGTGGGCGGCCCACCGGCTGGTGCGGCCGTTCTTCGGGACCGGGGTCCTGGGCGGCTTCACGACCTTCTCGACGTACGCGCTCGACATCCAGCAGCTCGCGGCCCGTGGCCGGGCCGTGGCGGCTGTCGCGTACCTCGGGCTCACGCTGCTGGCGGCCCTGGGAGCGGTGGCGGGCGCGGTGTGGCTGACGCGGCGCGTACTGCTCGTCCGGTACGCCGCCGGCCGGGAGCGGGAGGGAGCGCGGTGAACTGGCTGCTGGTGGTCGTGGGCGGGGCGGTCGGCGCGCCGCTGCGGTATCTGACCGACCGGGCCGTGCAGGCCAGGCACGGCACGGTCTTCCCCTGGGGCACGTTCACCGTCAATGTCGTGGGCTGCCTGGTGCTGGGCGTGGTGACCGGGGCGGTGGCCGCGGGAGCCGCCTCGTCGGCGTGGCGGTTGCTGCTCGGCACGGGGCTGTGCGGGGCGCTCACCACGTACTCGACCTTCTCCTACGAGACGCTGCGGCTCGTGGAGGGCCGGGCGCGGCTCTTCGCCGTCGTCAACGTGGTGGGCAGCGTGGTCGCCGGCCTGGGCGCGCTCCTCGCCGGCCTCTGGATGGCCGACGCCCTGTGGGGCTGAGGCTGCCGGACCCGGCCACCGGTCACCGCGTACGTACGCTGGGATGACAGCGCTCGGATGACAGCGCTGGGATGACAGCGTCTCGTACGGGTCCGGGAGGCTCGTCATGGCCCGCGATCCCCGTTTCCACCTCGATCAGGACGGGCACTCCGTCACGGTCCAGCTCTACGGGCGCTCGGGCGGACTTGAGGTGCTCGTGGACGGCAAGGTCGTCGCGTACGAGCGGGACTGGCGCCGGGGCGGCACGGTACCGGCGGAGCTTCCCGGCGACCCGCCGCGGCCGTTCAGCATCACCGTCAGCAGCGCCAAGGAGATGGGCGGGGTGCCCTTCTGCGTGATGGAGACGGGCGGCACACGGTACCTGATGCCGCGGGTGCCACTGGGCGGCTCACGGTATGAACCGGCGCGCCCGGGGCCGTACTTGGGGTTGCGGCGGCTGCGCAGGTTTCTCCGGCGCCTGGTGAGGCGGTGGGCGCGGCGGTAGGCGGCTAAGGGGTGCTCGCGCGGGCGGTGATCTTCGACAGCAGTTGTTTGTCGAGGAGGAGCAGCGCCGTCAGGGCGTGCCGGGTGGCGGTGGCGAGGCGGTCGCCGCGGTCGGGGTCGGGGGCGCCGCGCGGGGACTCCTCCAGCTCGGTCAGCGGGTGGTCGAAGGCCAAGACCGGCACCCTCACGCCGGGCCGGCCGCTGGTGACCAGCGTCGTCACCCTGGACGAGGCGTACACCGCCGACCAGGTGCTCAGCCTTGCCGCCTCCGGTGAGCTGCACGTGCGCCGTACCGAGGAGCAGCACCTGCACATTCCGATCCACCAGGCGCGCGAGGTCGTCCTCGGCATGGGCGTACGGGCTGAGCTGGACGGCAGCCGTCTGCTGGTGGGCAGCCCGGCGCTGCTGCGGCAGCACGGCGTGGCGCTGCCGGAGGTGGCGCGAGAGTGGACCGAGCGGCTGCGCGCGGACGGCGAGACGGTGATCTCCCTGGCGCACGACGACAACCTGATCGGCATGCTGGGCCTGTCGGATGCGGTACGAGGCGGTGCCGACACCGTCATCCGTCAGCTCACCGAGCTGGGGGTGTCCCGGATCGCCCTGCTAGTCGTCGCCAACTCCGCCCGGCTGGTCAGCCACACCCCGCACTTGCCCGGCGGCGCCGCCTCCCGGCTGGGCGCCGCGCCGCTGGCGGAGAGGCGGGTGCGCTGACGGCTGACGCCCCCCGGCCGCGACGGCGTCAGCCGCGGCCGGGCGGGTCCGCCGATGGCGGCTGGGGGGAGCGGCGTCGTCAGGGTGTGTCGTCGTTCCGGCGGTGCTTGTCGTTCTGGACGGATTCCTGGGCCGTCTGGCTGGGCGTGAGGGTGTCGGCCGCCTCCTTGTCGTTCTCGTCGTCCCGGCGCCCTTCACCGATGCGCAGTTCGGCTTCCTCGAACTCGTGCAGGACTTCTTCGGTGGCGGTTCGGGGGTTGCGTTTCCGCTCGTTCATTTCTCTCCTTCGCCCGGGTCCGTTCGCACGGGTCCGTTCGCCCGGGTTCGCCTGTGCTTCCCGACTTCCTCGCAACCGGCGGCCCTACACCCCGGGGCTTCGCCCGGGGGCGCCCCGAGCGTGCCTCGGCGTGGAAATGGACTGGGCCTGCTGAGCGGTGCCCCCGAAACGGCGACCCAGGGTCCGGTTTCGGACACCGGGCACCGCTGGGCGAACGGGAGTGATTGACGCATAAAGCAGTGGCGGCTGCGCCCGGAGGGATACGTGGCGGACAGCCACCGGCTCCTCGCCGGAGGCGATGCGCCGCCCCGCGACCCGGGCGCACCGATCCTCGTTGCCGGGCGTCCGGATTGCGAGAGCCACTGCAACGGCGGCGCCGGCCCGGTCAGCACGGCCGGGGGCCGGACGGGCGCCGCCCGGTCGGCGCCGACGGCCCATGGGGGGCCATCCGTTGATCTCTGAACAGCTCGAACGGTACGCCGTCCGCCGCCGTACCGCCGCGCCCATACTGGCCCATCCCCGCGCCCGGTCGCACGACGGCCGGGCCATCCGGTGAACATTCAGCAAACGCTTTCTCCCTTTGCTCCGGGCCCCTCGCCGACCCTCGACCGGCTGCCACCACCAGCCGGTGCCGTGCGCGCCTTCGCGCCCCGGCGAGCCCCTTGGCGACGCGTCCTGGACGGACGCGCGTAGAGCGGCCGAAAGACGATCTTGCCCCGCATCCGACCGGAGCCCAGGATTCCTAGGGCGCGCACTTGTCAGGCACATGGCGGCAACCATTCGTCATGTACCCACCGCCGGCGCGCTGTCGGGCCCGCCCACCCAGCGGGCCCCCGGATCCCCCACCGGAGGATGCAGTGAATCTCAAGCGCTTCACCCCCCTCGGCGGTATCACGAGGGGTGCGCGGCTGACCGCCGTCGCAGCCGCTCTTGTGGCCGCCTCCGCGCTTGCGGCCCCCAGCGCCGTGGCCGAACCCCACGACGGCGCCCGGGCGACCACCGCCCAGCTGGCCCAGGTGAGCGACGCCGTCCTGGACGCCAATGTGCCCGGCACCGCCTGGTACACGGACGCGAAGACCGGCAAGCTGGTCGTCACGGCCGACTCCACCGTGTCGGCGGCAGAGCTCGCCCGGATCAAGGAGGCCGCGGGCAGCCGCGCCGACGCCCTTGAGGTCAAGCGCACGCCGGGCCGGTTCAACAAGCTCATCGCGGGCGGCCAGGCCATCTACGCGGGCGGCGGCCGCTGCTCTCTGGGCTTCAACGTCCGCAGCGGCAGCACGTACTACGCCCTTACGGCCGGGCACTGCACCAACATCGGCAGCACCTGGTACACCAACTCGGCCAACACCACCCTGCTCGGCACCCGGACGGGGTCCAGCTTCCCGGGCAACGACTACGGCATCATCCGCCACTCCAACGCCTCGGCGGCGGACGGCCGCGTGTACCTGTACAACGGCAGCTACCGTGACATCACGGCCGCCGGCAACGCGTACGTCGGCCAGTCCGTCCAGCGCAGCGGCAGCACGACGGGCCTGCGTGGCGGCTCGGTCACCGGTCTGAACGCGACGGTCAACTATGGCAACGGCGATGTCGTCTACGGCCTGATCCAGACCAACGTCTGCGCCGAGCCGGGCGACAGCGGTGGCGCCATGTTCTCGGGCAGCACCGCGCTGGGCCTCACCTCCGGCGGCAGCGGCAACTGCTCCAGTGGCGGCACCACGTTCTTCCAGCCCGTCACGGAGGCGCTGAGCGCCTATGGCGTGAGCGTCTTCTAGACGCGCTCGCCCCGCCGGTTATCCGGCATCCGGGACCGGCGGTCCGCCTCGCGGCGGGCCGCCGGTTTTCGCGTGCGCACCGCCGGATCGGGGCACTGCGGCGGCTCGTCGGCCGTGCGGGCGCCGGCCGGCAGGAAATCAATGCGGGAAATCGATGCCGGAATCGGGGCCGGAGTCAATCTCGCAGTCGATGACCGGGCGTCCTGTCGGGAGAATTTCGCATTTCGGGGCATCGCTGCGGCCACGGCGGTCAGACGTAGACGTATGGCAGTGGATTCCGAACGCAACGATGACATGCGCGGCAAGGACGCACTGGTCGGCATCAAGCCCCGCGTCCAGGTCGAAGGGGCGTACCGGCGGCTGGAGCACGCGGTCGCCGCCCCCGGCCTGCGGACGCCCTTCTCCATGGGCGCCCTGGCGGCCTACGGCTGGGCGCTGGGGCGGGTCACCGAGGCCCCGGTGACGGGAGCCGTCGGCACGGGGCGCGTACCGTCCAGCCACCTGCTCACGGCCGAGCTGGACGCGGCCGTGGTGCAGCTGGCGGACCCGACCGAGAGCCTGGAGCGCGTGGACCACGTCCGCGGGGTGCACGACGCGCTGGCGTGGGTGTGCGGGCTCGTCGACGAACAGCCGTGACCGCCCGCGCGCCACGCCCCGGTCATATGGAGGCCGTGGGCGGGAAGGCCATGCCCGAGTACGCCGATGGCCCGCCCGCGCCCCGGAAGTCCATGGCCCGTGTCACCTGCCTGAGGGTCTCCTCGGCCGTCCGGCGGACGTCGGCGGGAACATCGCCGCGCTCTTCGATGAGGCTGTCGTAGATCGGCGCGTCGCCTCGCACAGCGGAGTCCATGTCGAAATACCTTTCCGAAGACGTCTGTTGATCGCTCACCGCCGCTGCGGGCAGCGGTGGACGAGTGTACGGGTCATGATCGGATGAAGTGCGCGCAGCCCGTCCCTGCGGCCCTCGAAGTGGTCATGGGTGCCATCGTGGCAGGCGCCACTGACAACGCGGACCCGGCGCCCGGCTAGCAGGCGCCGCCCCATGGCGCAATCCCCTCGCCTCCGCCCGGAGCGGGCCGGAGTGTGGTGCTCACGGCCATTCCGGCCGGTATCCCGGCGGCTCTACGGTGCGCTCACCGCCACCGCATGCCACCGAGGAGCCGCCATGCCCGCGCCATTCCCCTGCCGTACGGCAGCCAGGACCCGAACCGGTACCAGCACAGGTACCGGCACCGGCACCGGTACCGCAGCCACCGCGTCGGGACGGTGGCGTCAGGCGCCGCTCCCCGCCCTGGCCGTCCTCGCCCTCACGGCCGGCACCGCCCTGACCGCGCCCACGCCGACCGCGCACGCAGGGGCCGCGCCCGCACAGGCCGCGCCCGCAACCGCCGCGCACGAGCGGCCGCCGGAAAGCCGCTGCTCCGCCTCGTCCGGCGCCCTGCCCCGGGTTCCGGGAGCGGCGTACCAGCGGGCCGTGTGCCTGGACGAGCTGACCACCGCCGGGACCGTGGCCTCCGGCCATACCGATCCGGCGGACTGGGCGGGCCTGACGCCGAAGGGCCTGGCCACCCCGAGCGGCGTGCCCGGCGTCCAGATCGACGGCTACTTCCCCGACACCTCCGCCACCAACACCAACCACGGCTGGAAACACGACTCCCAGTTCGTCATCCGGCTGCCCGATCGGTGGAACGGCGGCCTGGTCGTCTCCGGCACACCGGGCAACCGGGAGCAGTACGCCAACGACCGCGCCATCGGCGACTGGGTGCTCTCCCGGGGGTACGCGTTCGCCGCCACCGACAAGGGCAACACGGGTACCGCGTTCCACCGCGACGGGAAACGGCCCGGGGACGCCATCGCCGAGTGGAACACCCGCCTGACCCAGCTCACCCGCGCCGCCCGCGCGGTGGCCGCCCGGCACTACCACCGGCCACCAGCCCGTACCCTCGCCACCGGCATGTCCAACGGCGGTTACCTCGTGCGCTGGCAGCTGGAGAACCATCCGGAGCTGTACGACGGCGGTGTCGACTGGGAGGGCACGCTGTGGCGCCCGGACGGGCCGAACCTCCTGACCTTCCTGCCGCCGGCGCTGCGCCACTACCCGGCCGTGGCCTCGGGCGGCCCCGCGGCGGGGCCCGCCCGCGCCGCGCTGCACGCCGCGGGTTATCCGGCCGGTTCGGAGTTCCTGTGGCCGTACCATCACACGTACTACTGGGACCTCACGCAGCGCATCTACCGCGAGGAACTGGACCCCGGCTTCGACGGGGCGAGGGAGGCGGGCACGCCGTACTGCGCTCCGGGCACCGCCGCCTGTGACGCCGACTACGACTACGGGGCCCGGCCCGCCGAGGTACGCCGGGCCGTGGAGCGCATCGCCCTGACGGGCCGGATCGGCAAACCGCTGATCACCGTGCACGGCACCCTCGATGTCCTGCTGCCCATCGGCCAGGACTCCGATGTCTACGCCGACATGGTGCGCGACGCCGGACGAGGCGGCCTGCACCGCTACTACCGCATCGAGGGCGCCACTCACACCGATGCCCTGGCCGATGCCTTTCCCGACCGGCTCCGCCCCCTGGTGCCGTGCCACCGCTCGGCCTTCACAGCCCTGGAGGACTGGCTCACCCACGGCCACCGGCCGCCGGCCGGCCGCACCGTGCCGATGCCGCGCGGGGCCGATCCGGCCACCCTCCTGACGAGTTGCCGCCTCTGACGCCGACGGCGTACGCCAACCACATGATTACCGGGCAGTAGCTGGAACGTCTCGTTCCGTCCATCATTGAGCAGGAGCATGCCAACATCTTGATCGGATCCCTTCTTCCCCACAGGGAGTGAGCCCCCCATGCACGCAGCTCGATGGAGAACACGCGTGGCGATGACCATGGCCACCGTCGCCGTCACCACGGCCACCTCGGCGACCACCGCCACCGCCGCCACCGAAGCCCCGGCCGCCCCGTCCGCCCCGTCCGCCCCGGCGGCCACCGCCGCCACCGCTGCCGCGAGCGCCACGACCACGGCCGCCCCGGCACCCGTGGACTACGGCGCCTGGCAGCGTGATGTGGCGGCCGTCATCGCCCAGGCCCGCCCCTACATCGAGCAGCGCACCTCCTCCCCCGCCGGCCAGAGCCCCGCCGGGGAGCGGATGGCGATCGTCCTCGACATCGACAACACGTCGCTGGAGACCGACTTCCACTACTTCTGGGAGTACCCGACCCCGGCTGTCGGGCCCGTCCGTGACCTGGCCCGGTACGCGGACTCCCGCGGCGTGGACGTCTTCTTCGTCACCGCGCGGCCCGGCATCCTCCACGCGCCCACCTCGTACAACCTCACCCGGGCCGGCTACCCCGTCGACGGTCTGTACGTACGCGACCTCCCGGACCTGTTCGACGAGGTGAGCGCGTACAAGACCGCCAAGCGCGGCGAGATCGAGGCGAAGGGGTACACGATCATCGCCAACATCGGCAACAGGGCCACGGACCTGGTCGGCGGCCACGCCGAGAAGACGTTCAAGCTGCCGGACTACGACGGCCGCCTGTCCTGACCCGTGCCCGGCAGGCCGCGGACACCTCGGCCGGGGGGAGGCGTCCGGCCGAGGCGTCCGGCCGAGGCGTCCGGCCGAGGCGTCCATTCGGGCCCTCCCCCGCTCCGGCCCGAACCCCGGCGCCCGCCGCCGGGTATGCGAGGTGCATGTCCCAGAAGTCTCCCGGTGCCGAGGGCGGGGCCCGCGCATGGTGGTTCGGGCGGCTGCACGGCGCCTTTCACGGCTCGGCCGCCGGGCGCGGCTGGCGGCGGGGCACCGACCTGGAACTGATGCACCGCTCGATGGGGTTCGCCGCGCTCGGGCTGCTGACGCTGGTGCCGCTGCTGATCGTGGTGGCGGCGGCGGACCCGGCGGGCGGGCAGGGGTTCGCGCAGTGGCTCTCGGACGGTCTCGGGGTCGCGGAGGCCTCGACGGACGAGGTGGAGCGGCTGTTCGCGCCACCGGGCGCGGCGCTGGAGTCCACCACCGGCTTCGGTATCGCCGCGCTGGCGGCGTTCGGTCTGACCTTCGGCGGCGTGGTCCAGACGGGCTACGAGAAGGTGTGGGAACTGCCCGCCGCCCGCTGGCACACCATGTGGCGCCACCTGGTCTGGCTCGCGCTGCTCATCGGCTTCCTCCTGCTGTCGGCGGACGTCGCCTCCCAGCCGGCGGCCGGCGGTGACCTGGTCTGGCGCATGGTGGTCGGCGTACTGAGCACGGTGGTGTTCTTCTGGTGGTCGCAGCGGCTGCTGCTGGGGGGACGGCTGCCCTGGCGCGCCCTGCTGCCGGGCGCGGTGGTGACCGTGATCGGGCTGGCCGGACTGCGGGGCTTCTCGCGCCTGGTCTTCTCCCCGCTGATCGCCTCCAACGCCGTGGCGTACGGCCCGGTCGGCACGATGCTGGTCGTCCAGTCCTGGCTCGTCGGCGTCGGCTTCGTCGTCTTCGGTGGCGCGCTGGTGGGCCGGCTGCTGTACGAGGAGCGCTGGCACCTGGCCCGGATGCTGCGGCGAGCACGCGGTCGGCTGCGGGGGCGACTGCGCGGGCGGCTGCGCCTGCGCCCGCCACGGCGGCGCCCATGAGCCGGACGGGTCCGGACGCAGGACTCGCCTCCGTAAAGAGTGCGAGGATGGACACCGGGCAAACGGGACAGAGAACCACCTGCGGCACATCCGCATCACTGGTGACACCGGGACGGTTTTGCACATGAACAGGAAGCCGACAGCGACCTCGGAGTCGGGGCAGGCCCAGGAGGCGGGACAGACGTCCACCGGGACGGTGTACGGCGCCCCCTGCTGGGTCAGCCTGATGACCCGCGATCTCCACGCCGCGCAGGACTTCTACGGTGCGGTGATGGGGTGGGAGTTCCGCCCGGCGCGGCTGGGCAAGGAATTCAGCGTCGCCCTCGCCGACGGCAAGCCCGTCGCCGGAATCGGCGCCCTGGCGTCGGCCCTCCAGGTGGCCGTCGCGTGGACTCCGTACTTCGCCGTCCAGAACGCCGACGAGACCGCCGCCCGTATCCGCGAGCGCAGCGGCACGGTGGCCGTCGGGCCGGTCGCGTTCGTGCTGGGGCGGGGCGCCCTGGCGGCGGACCGGGACGGCGCGGTGTTCGGCATCTGGGAGGGCCAGTTGCTCTCCGGCTGGGAGACGTGGCGTGCGGCGGCCCCCGCCTGGATCAGGCTCCAGACGCGGGACGCGTTCGAGGCCGCGATCTTCTACGGGGAAGTCTTCGACTGGGCGTGCGGGCGCCCCGGCTGCTGCGACGTCGTGTACGAGGAGGACGAGGTGGTCCTGCTCAGCGGCGGTCATGTGGCCGCCCGGCTCAGTTCCGGCGCCCTCGAAGCCGCGCCCGATCCCATGGTCCGGCCCCGCTGGCAGGTGCACTTCGTGGTCGGCGACGTCGACGCGTGCGTGGAGGCGGCGCGGCGGCACGGCGGCAGCATCGTCCACCATGACCCGGGCGCCCAGGCCACCCTCCGCGACCCCGACGGGGGGCTGTTCACCGTTACCACCCGCACGTCGGCGGAATGACTTTTTCCGATCTCGTGTACGCCGGTCTGGGCGTCGGCGCGCTGGCGGCCGCCGTCCTGCCGAGGGTGGTCTTCACCCGCCCGGTCTCGATGCCGATGGTGTTCCTCGCCGCGGGGGTCATCGCCCACCTGCTGCCCTTGCCGGCGGCGCCGGTCGATCCGGTGGGCGACCGGCTGTGGGCGGAACACCTCACCGAGGCCTGCGTGATCGTGTCCCTGATGGGTGCGGGACTGGCGATCAACCGGCCGATGGGACTGCGCTCGTGGGCGGGCACCTGGCGGCTGCTGGGCATCACCATGCCGCTGACCATCGCGGTGACGGCACTGCTCGCCTGGACGCTGCTGGACTGGCCGCCCGCCGCGGCCCTGCTGCTGGGTGCGGTCCTGGCGCCCACGGATCCGGTGCTGGCCTCCGAGGTGCGGGTGGGGGAGCCGACCGATTCCGAGGACGACGAGGACGAGGTGCGCTTCACGCTCACCAGCGAGGCGGGCCTCAACGACGGGCTCGCCTTCCCCTTCGTCCTCGCGGCCGTGGCGCTGGCCGCCTCGGCGGGGGCGGGCTGGTCGGCGGGGTGGATCGGCGAGTGGGCCCTGAGCGACGTCCTGGGAAAGGTGGCGGTCGGGCTGGTGGCGGGCGTGGCGGTGGGCCGGCTGCTCGGGTGGATGTTCTTCCGCGCCAGGCCGGCGGCGCTGCGGCTGTCGGAGCACATGGAGGGCTTCGTGGCCCTGGGCGCCACCTTCCTGGCGTACGGGGTCACCGAACTGCTGCACGGCTACGGCTTCCTGGCGGTGTTCGTCACCGCCTGCACCCTGCGCGCCGCCGAACGCAGCCACGGGTACCACAAGGTGCTCCACGAGTTCACCGAACAGGTCGAGCGGCTGCTCACCGCCTTCCTGCTGTTCCTGCTCGGCGCGTACGTCGCCGCCGGCGGGCTCGCGGCCCTGACGTGGCAGGCGGCGGCCGTCGCCCTGCTGCTGGTGCTCGTCGTCCGCCCGGTCACCGGGTGGCTGGCGCAGCTGGGCTTCGGTGCGGGGCCGCGCGAGCGGGTGGTCACGGCGGTGTTCGGGCTGCGCGGCATCGGGTCGCTGTACTACCTCGCGTACGCCCTCGGGCACGACGACTTCGGCGGGCTGGAGCGGCAGTTGTGGGCCGCTGTGGCGTTCACCGTCCTCGCCTCCGTCGTCCTGCACGGGGTGGCGGCGACACCGGTCATCGGCCGCCTCGACCGCATGCGGGCCAGGGCGGCACCCGGCGATCCGCCCTGAGGCTACGGACGGAAGCGCTCCAGCAGGACGCGGCGCTCGGCCTCCTCGCGTTCGAGGACGTCGGCCAGGACGGCGGTGTCGCGGCTGCCGCTGATCGCGTCACGTACCAGCGTCGCCAGCGCGTCCGGCGGCAACGCCTCGGCCTGGGTGGTGGACGTGCCGGGGAAGGAGCGCCGGTCGCCGGCCTTCACAGGGGCCGTGGGCAGGCCGAGTTCGGCGACCTGGCGCTCGGTGACGGCCAGGCGGTCGAACTCCATCGTCACGTCGGGGGCGTCGAGCGCGGCGAAGGCCGTGATGTCCTCGGCCAGTGCCGTGAACAGGTGCAGTCCACCCGGGTCCCAGTCGTTGATCACCAAGATGCGTACGGTGGCGTGGCCGCCCACGGCCGCCCGCCGGGCGGCGGCGCGCTTGCCGGACAGCCCGCCGGCGCCCGCGTACACCGGCACGCCCCACGGGTCGGTGACGGCGGCCAGCTGCGGCACCAGGCCCGCCGTGTCGCACCACACCTCCAGCCTGGCCTCCTGGCCCGCCTGGCGGTCGAGCCGGAAGCCGCGGGCGGCGTCGAGCTGCGCCCGGCGGAACCCGTCGGGGCCGTCGTAGGCGACGGGTTCCACGGCGGCTTCCGTGTCGTCGCGGATCGCCAGCCATGAGATACGGCCGGAGCGGCGGGCCATGCCGAGGAGCTCGACGAGGCGTTTGTAGGTCCGCTCCTGTTTCGCGAGCACACCGCCGACGACGGCCGCATACCATATCTGACGTATCGTCAGAGGTAAGTGTGCGGCGTATCTGCCGAGGATCAGCTCGACGGCCGTCAGCAACTCCAGCGTCGCGGGGCGTGGTTGCCAGTCCGGCTGGTATCCGCGAGGACGTCTGTCCGGCACCGCTGCCCCCTTCACACCGATCATGCGCGGCGGGACGCTTAGGCGTCCCGCGCCCTCCTTCCTTTCGGTCTGCCCAGGAGCGGCCGCCTCGTCACCCCGTGACCGTGCGGGATCGAAGCAGCTCCGGACCGTGTCACCCGTGTGGGTGGCGACCGGCGAGCCATCGCCTGCGGGGGCGCTCCGGCACGACGGGCCGGTGATGATGCGGCGGTGATCCCCGTACGCGCCACCCGGCCCACCGCACCCGCCCCACGGGCCCCGATGGTCCTGCCCGCCCCCCTCGTCCCGCCCGTCCCGCTCGTCGTGCTTCTCCTGCTCCTCCTGCTGTCGGCGCTGCTGCCGGGGGCCGCACCGGCCACCGCCCGTCCGGCCACCGCCCGTCCGGCCCCGGGCCTCGCGGCCCACGGGACCCCCGAGGCACGGCAGCGCGAGACGACCGCCGACGAGCGGCGCGTCGCGCGGGAGCTGACGGCGCTGCGGGCGCGGCCCGGCGCGCTGCGCGCGTTCTTCCGGGCCCTGCCCAAGGGCGGTGACCTGCACAACCACCTGTTCGGGGCCGCCTCCACCGAGTTCCTGATCGAGCTCGCGGGGCGGGACGGGCTGTGCGTCGAGCTGCGGACGATGACGGCCCGCCAGCCGCCGTGCGCTCCGGGTACGCGGCCGGCGGCGGACGCGCGCGGGGACGCCCGGTTCCGGTCGCGCATCGTCCGGGCGTGGTCGATGCAGGACTTCCCCCGGGGCACACCGGGGCACGACCACTTTTTCGCCACGTTCGGCAGGTTCGCGGAGGTGGCGCGGCGGGGCCATGGGCGGGTGCTGGCCGAGGTGGCGGGCTCCGTGGCCCGCCAGGGTCAGGTGTACCTGGAGACGATGGTGTCGCCGGTCGCCGGGGAGGCGGAACGGCTCGCCGACGAGGTCGGATTCGACCCGGACCTGGGCCGGCTGCACCGCGAGCTGCTGGCCGGCGGGCGGATGGACCGGCTGGTGCGGCTGGCCCGCGCGGAGGCCGACGCGGGTGACGCGCAGTTCCGCGAGGCGGCGCGCTGCGGGACGTCGCGGCCGGGCCCCGGCTGCGGCCTGGCCGTGCGGTTCATCTCCCAGGCGTACCGCGAAAGCCCGCCGGAGCGGGTGTTCACGCAGCTGGTCCTCGGGATGGAACTCGCGGAGCGGGACGCCCGGTTCGTCGCGGTGAACCTGGTCCAGCCGGAGGACGGCGAGCGGGCGCTGCGCGACTACCGGCTGCACATGTCGATGCTGAACCTGCTGCACCGCCGCTACCCGCGGGCCCACATCACGCTCCACGCGGGTGAGCTGGTGCCGGGCCTGGTGAAGCCGCACGAGCTGACCTTCCACATCGGGGAGGCGGTACGCACGGGCCGGGCCGAGCGGATCGGGCACGGGGTGTCCCTGTGGTACGAGGCCGGCCGGTCGGGGCTGCTGCGCACCATGCGGGAGCGGCGCGTCGCCGTCGAGACGCCCCTCACCAGCAACGAGCAGATCCTCGGCGTACGGGGCGCGGAGCACCCCTTCCTGACCTACCGGCGCCACGGCGTCCCGGTGGTCCTGGCGACCGACGACCCGGGGGTGTCGCGTACCGACATCAGCCGCGAGTACCAGCGGGCGGCGGTGACGTACGGGCTCGGGTATCCGGAGCTGAAGGACCTCGCGCGTGACTCGCTGGAGTACGCGTTCCTGCCGGGGCGCAGCCTGTGGCGGACCGTCACCGGCCGGCACGCCTACACACCCGTACCCGCCTGCGCGCCCGCCCGGCCCGGCGCCGCGGCTCCCGGGCCGGGATGCGCGCGGTTCCTGCGGCAGAGCCCGAAGGCGGCCGTGCAGTGGCGCCAGGAGGCGGCGTTCGCCGCGTTCGAGCGACGTTCCTGGAAACCTGTCCCCCGCTGATCAGCTCGCCTTGCGGCCCGCGAGGGGCGCGGTCTGCATGCCCGCGCCGCGCCGCATGCCGCGCAGCATGTCCCCGATCGCCTCCAGTGCGGTGCGCTGGGGGTTCCAGCCCAGTTCCTCGCGGGCGCGGGTGCTGTCCAGCAGCGGCAGGCGCAGCACGGCGTCGAAGAGCTGCGGGGAGGCCGGGATCAGGTGCAGGCCCCACCCCGCGGCGAGCGCGGCGCGGGCGGCCGGGCGCGGCAGCCGTACGACACGGGCGTCGAGGAGCCGGGCGAGCGCGCCGGCGTCGATGACCGGCTCGGCGGCCAGGTTGAAGGCGCCGCTGACCTCCTTGGTGACGGCGAGCCGGTAGGCCTGGGCCGCGTCGTCGGTGTGCAGCGCCTGGAACCGCAGCCCGGGGATGTCCGGTACGACGGGGATGGTCCTGGGCCCGGCCAGCGGTCCGGGCACGAACCGGCCCGCGAAGATCCGCCGCTGCTCGCTCCCGGACTCCTCCTTGAACAGGAACGCCGGGCGCATCCGGACCACCCGCACACCGGGGTTGCGGGGCTCGAAGGCGTCGAGGACCCGTTCCAGATAGGCCTTCTCGCGACAGTACGCGGCCTCCGGCCAGCCGTGCGTGGGCCAGGACTCGTCGACCGCGCCGACCTTCGGGCCCGGCGAGTACGCGCCCACGGACGAGGCGTGGACCAGCACGGGTACGCCCGCGGCGGCGACGTCCCGGAACACCTGGAGGCTGCCGTGCACATTGGTCCGCCAGGTCGCCGCGGGGTTGTGCGTCGGCTGGAAGGCCCAGGCCAGGTGGATCACGGCGTCGGCGCCCTCGAAGTGCCTGACGAGGTCGGTCTCCTCGCGGAGGTCGACCGGTGCCCAGTCGGTCTTCGGCGGCGACCAGCCGGGCAGCCGGCGGGCCAGCCCGAGGATGGAGGAGATCTGCGGGTCGTCCGCGAGGGCCGCCACGACGCTGGTACCGACATTTCCGGTGGCTCCGGTGACGACGACCCTCTTGCCGGCGTTCATACTCACGGTTCCTGCCCTCCGACGGTTCGGCGTGGTCCCGGCCGGCGTGCCGGGGAGGTCCGGGTACCCGCTGCGCGGCGGTCCACGTCGCGGGCCTACCGGCGCATGACGGCGGCGACGGAAGGGCACCATGGGACGCGGGGGCAGGCACGCGAGAAGGGAAGCCTTGGCGGATGCGAGTGAACCTCACGGGCAGAACGGCACTGGTGACCGGCTCCACCCAGGGCATCGGCGCGGCGATCACCACCGCCCTGGCGCGCTCCGGGGCGACGGTGGCGGTCAACGGGCGTACGTCGGACACGGTCACCGCCGCGGTGAAGCGGCTGCGGGCGGAGGTCCCCGATGCCGAGGTGGTGCCGGTGGCCGCGGACATCGCGACCGACGAGGGCGCGGAACTGGCCGTGGAGTTGCTGCCCGAGGTGGACATCCTGGTCAACAACCTGGGCATCTTCGAGCCGCGGCCCGCCCTGGAGATCACGGACGAGGAGTGGCGGCGGTACTTCGAGGTGAACGTGCTCGCGGCGGTGCGGCTGACCCGTGCGTACCTGCCGGGCATGAAGAGCCGCGGCTGGGGCCGGGTGCAGTACATCGCCAGCGACTCCGCGGTGGTGATCCCGGCCGAGATGATCCACTACGGCATGTCGAAGACGGCGCTGCTCGCGGTGAGCCGCGGTTTCGCCAAGGAGGCAGCCGGGACGGGCGTCACGGTCAACTCGGTCATCGCGGGACCCACCCATACGGGTGGTGTCGAGGACTTCGTGTACGAGCTGGTGGACCGGGCCCTGCCGTGGGACGAGGCGCAGCGCGTGTTCATGCGCGAGCACCGGCCGCAGTCCCTGCTCCAGCGGCTGATCGAGCCGGAGGAGATCGCGCACATGGTGGTGTACCTGAGCTCCCCGCAGGCGTCGGCGACCACCGGCGGAGCGGTCCGCGTGGACGGCGGCTACGTGGACTCCATCCTGCCGTGATCGCGCGACGGCACAGGCGGGCGCGGAGCGGGGCTCCGAACGGTTGCCCGGGCGGACATCCGGCCGGGTTGGCCGGTTCTCGCCGGGCCTTTGGCATATGCCATGAGCACCACCGTATCGAGTGTTGCCAAACCACTTACAGCCCGTCTTCGCCTGTGCGACAGTCGTTATCGGTCCTTACTTTCAGACCCTGGCCGCCGCGCCCGTATCGGAGTACGACATGCCGTCCCATCTGTTCGCGGACCGTCCCGCCCCCCAGCCGCCCGAGCGGGGCACGGTGGACGCCCTCATCTCGCAGACCCGCCGGCTGCGCGGAGACGTCGATGCCGTACGCCGGGACGCCGTGGCGGACGAGGACGACCCGCAGGGCCGCTGGCAGCGCGCGCTGTGCGACCTCGCCGTCCACCAACTCGACGACCTCGGCGCTCAGTTGGGGCAGCTCAAGGCAGGTCTGCCCGATGGCGCCGAAGAGCCGGCGGAGCCTTACGGGGCCGTGGACACCGATGACGTCCGCGACGACCTCCATGAGGAGCGGCCGCCCACGGGCTCGCTGCTCAGCCGGGTCGGCAGTGCGGAGTGGAATCTGCTGACCGACGAGGTGAGCTGGTCCGACGAGCTCTACGTGATCTTCGGCCGCTCACCCGAGTCCGGCCCGATGACCCTGGACGAGCTTCCCTCCATGGTGTTCGCCGAGGACCAGGGGCTGCTCACCGCGATGGTGACGGACTGTCTGATCGACGGGAAGCCGATCGACGGCGAGTTCCGGATCGTCCGTGCCGACGGGCGCGTGCGCACGCTCCACATGATGGGCGAGCCCGTCCTCGACACGGACGGTTGCACCGCGTCGATGTGGGCGGTTTTACGGGACGTCAGCGAACTGCGCCGCAGCGAGCGGGCCGTGCGCGAATCGCGGAACTCGCTCCAGCGCCGCCAGCACATCGAGCAGACCGAGCACCGGATGGCCGTGGAGATCCACGAGGCGGTCCTGCCGCCGTGGCGCAACTCCACCGGCTACCCCCGGGGCGGGCCCGCCGGACTCGACCTGGCGGGACAGTTCCTGCCGTCCGGCGCCGGCGCGATGCTCGGCGGCGACTGGTACGACGCGCTGGAGCTGCCCGACGGGGACGCCCTGCTGACCGTGGGCGACCTGACCGGGCACGGGGTGTCCGCGACGTCCACGATGGCGATGCTGCTGGGAGCGCTGCGCGGGCTGGCCGTGGCCGGAATCCGGCCCGGCCCCCTGATGGGCCACCTCAACCAGGTGCTGGACTCCTCCTCGCAGCCCGCCCTGGGCAGCGCGGTGTGCTGCCGCTACAACGCGCGGGCCAGGACGCTCAGTTGGGCGCAGGCGGGCCACCCCGCCCCGCTGCTGTTCCGCGGCGGGACGGGGCAGGCGCTGGCGCGGCCGGACGGGGCGCTGCTCGGCGCGACCGCCGGCGCGGTGTACGAGCAGGCCGAAGTCCGGCTACTGCCCGGGGACCTGCTGGTGCTGCACACGGACGGGCTCACCCACGGGCCGGGTGCGGGCACGCCGGGGCGCTCGGACGCCTCTGGTCTCTCGGACGCCTCTGGTAGGGACAGGTTGCTGGACATGGCACCGCGGTTCGCCCGGGCGCGCGATGCGCAGGAGTGTGTGCGCCTGGTGGTGGAGGAGTTCGGCGAGTCGGCCCGTGAGGGCGGGGCCTGTGTCATGGTCGCCAAGGTCGACGGCCGGGCGTGAGCAACGGTCAGGGCGGTCCTGAGCCCTACGGTCCGTAAGCCCTCCGGCTCGTAAGCCCTCCGACTCGAAGGCGGTCGGTGCCGTCGGTCTCTCCGCCGGGCTCTGCGTTGGTCTTTGCGTCGGTCTTCTCGTGCTGGATTCCTGGATGCCCTAGATTCCGGTGTTCCTCGGCCTCTTGCCGGTCTGCTTCGGCATGGCCAGCTGGATCTCCTCGCGGAGGTCCTCGATCTTCGAGTAGCCCGCGTACTGCCCGGTGAGCCGGTACATCTCACGCAGCCGGTCCCAGGTGCGGTGGGAGGAGGTCTCGCCCATCGACATCAGGGCGAGCCTGGCGTACCGGTCGGCCTGTTCGGGGTCGTCCGCGATGAAACAGGCCGACGCCATGGACAGGAAGTCGAAGATCTTCGAGCGCTGGGTGGCCTCGGTGCGCAGGGCGAGCGCCTTCTGCGCGAAGTGCTGGGCCTGCCTGGCGGCCGCCGGTTCGTGCTCGGCCAGGGTGCGGTAGGCCAGGGCCTGCATCCCGTACAGATCCTCCTTCCTGAAGGTCTGCATCCAGCTCGGCAGTGGCACATCCCTCTTGTCCGACACGAAGAGCTCCTCCGCCTCGCCCAGGGTGCGCCGCATCGCCTGGCCGCGGCCCATGGCCGCCTGCGCCCAGGCCTCGATGGTGTGCAGCATGGCCTGCGTACGGGGCAGGATCTCCTCGCCCGAGCCAGACCGGGCGAGCTTCATCAGGTCGAGGGCCTCGTCGGGCCGGCCCAGGTGGACCATCTGGCGGGCGGCGCGGGAGAGGGCCTCCCCGGCGCGGGGCCGGTCCCCGCCCTCGCGGGCCGCGTGGGCGGCGATGACGAAATATTTCTGGGCGGTGGGCTCCAGGCCCACGTCGTGGGACATCCACCCGGCCAGGACCGCCAGGTTGGCGGCGACACCCCACAGGCGGCGCTGGAGGTGGTCGGGGTGGCGGTAGGCGAGCATGCCGCCCACCTCGTTGAGCTGGCCGACGACGGCCTTGCGCTGGAGCCCGCCGCCACGGGCGGCGTCCCAGGCGCGGAAGACTTCGACGGAGCGCTCCAGCGCCTCGATCTCCTGCGACCCGATGGGGGCGGCCTCGTAGCGGTCGAACCCGGCGGGATCGGCGTGCAGGGGATCGTCGAGGCGCGGAGCGTCGGCGGCGAGAGCGGGGTCGGTGTGGAGCCAGTCGTGCATGGCGCTGGTGAGTGCGGAGCCTGCGGCGAGCGCGGCGCCCGCGCCCACCAAGCCGCGTCGGTTGAGCATGAGGTCCATTCCCGTGAATTCGGTGAGGACCGCGGCCGTACGCTCGGGCGCCCAGGGCAGCCCGTCAGGGTTGTCGGTTTTCCTGACGTCCCGCCGCTTCCCGGCGCGCCCGTGCCGTACGAACCCGAGGTCCTCGATGGTCACGACACGGCCGAGTCGCTCGGTGAACAGAGCTGCCAGCACTCGTGGCACGGGATCGCGCGGGGTCTCCCCCATGTCGATCCAGCGCCGTACCCGCGAGGTGTCGGTCGCCAGCTGCGGATGGCCCATGGCCGCCGCCTGCCGGTTCACGAGTCTTGCGAGTTCGCCCTTGGACCAGCCGGCCAGGCCGAACAGGTCTGCAAGGCGGGTGTTGGGTTGTCCGGTCACAACAAGCCCCCAGGTTCTCGGCTGAGTTGACAGTAACCCGCTGTCATAGGGCTGGCGACTATTCGCCAGGGTTCGCCAGGGTCCGCCAGATGGTGTGCCACCCGCGCCCGGGTGTCAGGTAGGAAAGCGCCACCCCGTTCCGGCAACCGGCCCTCATTCCCCAGGGTGTCGGCCGGTTGCCGGGACGGGGCAGCGTACGTAACTCGTCGGCACACGAAGGGATCTGTCTCGCCCATGTACACAGCATCGTCCTCCGTGTCCGCCCCGCCCCGGCCGCAAGCACGCACCGTCCCGGCCGGCAGCGGACCGTACCTGGATCCCGCGCAGGCGGGCCGGGCGCGGCGCTGGGCGGGGGCGGTGGCCGGACCGCTCAGCGGGAGAATCGACTTGTCCGGTCCCCAGGGCGCTCAGCTGCGGAAGGCGATCGCTTCGGTCCACCGGATCTGCCCGGAGTTCAACCCGGTGCAGGTGATGCGGCGCAGTGGCCGCTCGGTCCTGCTCGTCGGATCGACCGGGCGCGCCACCGCGGTCGCCAAGTGTTTACTGGACCACTCCCCCGCGTGGGTCGAGCGGTTGCGGCACGAGATCGCCGCGTACCGCACCTTCGTACGGCACCGCCCGCCGGTGCGCGTGCCGCGGCTGATCGCCGCCGATCCCGACAACTGCACGCTGGTGATCGAGCGGATGCCCGGCCGGGCGGCGGCCCTCACGCGGCACCCGGTGGAGGCGCCGCCCCGTGCCGATGTGCGGGCCGCGCTCGGCGCGATCGCCCGGCTCAACGGGTGGCGGCCGCCCGCCGGGACGTTCGACGCCCCGCTGGACTACGGGTCACGGATCTCCCGCTACCACGAGCTCGGCCTCTTCACCGACCGGGACCGCGACGACCTGCAGAAGCTGCTGCGGGGCCTGGCGCACGCGGGCGGGCGGCAGGGCATGGGGCAGTTCTGCCACGGTGACGCCCTGCTCTCCAACATCCTGCTGTCGCCGACCGGTCCGGTCCTCGTCGACTGGGAGCACGCCGGCTGGTACCTGCCGGGGTACGACCTCGCGACGCTGTGGGCGGTGCTGGGCGACGCGCCGGCGGCCCGGCGCCACATCAGCCAGTTGGCCCAGTCGGCGGGGCCGGCGGCGCGGGACGCGTTCCTGGTGAACCTGATGCTGGTGCTGACCCGCGAGATCCGCAACTACGAGACCGCCGTGCAGCGCACGATACGCGAGGCTCCGCCGGCCGGTTCGGTGCCGGCCCAGCCCGGTGCGGTGTCGACCGGGGAGGAACAGCGGCTGCTGCTGAGGCGGCTGCACGATGACTGCGCACTGGCACGGCGGGCCGTGCGCGCGGCGGTCGGCACGCGCTGACCGCCCCACGAGGGGGAAGTGCGCTGTGCGCCCGGTGCCGACACACCGGACGCACAGCGCACTGTCGGTTTCACGGGACCGTTACGGGGGCCGTACGGGGGCGCTGCGGTGGCCGTTGCGGTGGCCGTTGCGGGCGGCCGGGTTTATCGACCACAGGGCAGGCAACGCGGTCACATGTCCCGCTGCCACGCGGGAGATGCGAAAACCTATGGGAGGTCGAGAATGGGAATCATCGCGTGGATCATCATCGGTCTGCTCGCCGGGGCCATCGCGAAGGCGCTGATGCCGGGCAGGGACCCGGGCGGCATCCTGGTGACCATGCTGATCGGCATCGTCGGCGGCCTCCTCGGTGGCTGGCTGGGCAAGGTCATCTTCGGCGTGCAGTCGATAGACGGCTTCTTCGACCTGTCCACCTGGATCGCCGCGATCGTCGGATCGGTGATCGTTCTCGCCCTCTACCGGCTCTTCACGGGGCGGGGGCACCGGGCGCACGCCTGACCCTCGGCGCCCGGCGTGAACGAGGACGCGGGCTTCGCGGGAGTACGAGAAGAAAGGCCGTCGACATGAGCGTTCCCGGCGCGAGAGCCCTTCCGGCTGCCGGGGCTGTGATGCCCTCATGACCCTGTCGCAGATCCCGGACGTGGCGTCGCTCAAGGCGTTCATCGAGCGGGAGATCGCGACACTGCGGGCGGAGGTCCGCCGCCAGGCGGAGACGGCCGGAACCGCGGAGCCCTCGCCGGGCCGTACCCCTGGCGAGGGCTCGGTCGTGCCGTCACCGGAAGCCGGGGGCGCCACCCGGGCCGCGCAGTGCCCGTGCGGCCAGGGCAGCGGCGCTCCGCACACGTGCGTCGACGCGGGTGAAGGGCACGACCCGTGGAGGTGCCTGTGCGCCGCGCTGCCGGCCATTCCCGTCTCGGCCGCGCTGCTGACCCCCGTACGGGACGCGTCCGGCGAGATCACCGACTTCATCATCCGCGCCGGCAACCACATCCGTTCGGTCGAGTGGCTGGTCTCACCGGACCAGCAGGTGGGCCAGGCGTTCTTCGGCCAGGCCCGCCAGGGGGCCGCCGCCAGCGGGCTGCTGGCCGCGCTGAAGAAGGTCATGGCGACCGGACGGTCCCTGAACGGCCTCGTCGTGGACTACACCGAGGAGCGGTACGGCAGGCTCCGGCGCGTACAGCTCGTGCATTACGCGTCGTCGTGCGGCGACCGGGTGCTGACGACCTGGCGTCCGGTACGCAGTCAGGCCGAGCTCCTGACCATCGACGCGCAGCACCTGGCGTCCATGGGGTGGGGCCGCTGGGACCTGCTGTCCGGGGCGGTCACCTGGTCGGAGGGGCTTCAGCGGATCTTCCGCGCGGACCCCGCGCTGCCCTGGTCCCTGCTGGAACTGTGCGACGCGCTGGTGTCGGCGGACGTGGGGCCGTTCGGCGAGTTCATCTCCTCGGTACTGGCCGGTGAGGAACCCGCCTGGACGCGGATCCGGTTCCTGGTGCTGGGCGAGATCCGTACGCTCGACCTGCTGGGCCGCCCGGTCGCGGGCACGGACGGCCGGCCCTGGGCGCTGCAGATCGTGGCCCGTGACCTCACTCCCCAGATGCGCAGCCGCCGGCGGCTGGTGGAGAAGCAGGTGGAGACCGAGCAGCTGCGGCAGCAGGCCGCGGCGGAGCGGCACGTGGCCTCGGCGTTGCGCGAGGCGCTGCTGCCGACGTACTCGGAGGGGCTGGCGGAGCTGGGCCTGACCGTGGCGGCTGCCTACCTGCCCGCCGAGCCGGACGCCGCGGTGGGCGGTGACTGGTACAAGTGCCGGCCGCTGCCGAGCGGCGACCGGGCCCTGATCGCCATCGGGGACGCGAGCGGGCACGGCTTGGAGGCGGTCGCCCGGATGGCCCAGCAGCGTCACGCGGTGGCGGGACTGGCGCAGACGGGTGCCAGCGCCGGGGACATCACCACCTGGCTCAACGAGCTGGTGAGCAGCGACCCCACCGCTTCGACGGCCACGATGGCGGTGGGCCACATCGGTGGGGACCGGGTCTTCCGGTGGACGTGCGCCGGTCACCCGGCGCCACTGCTGCTGCGCGGCGGTCACGCGTTCGCCCTGCCGACGGAACACCGCGGGCCACTGCTGGGGGCGCTGCCCGGCCATGCGTACGAGACCGCGGACTTCCCGCTGGAGCGGGGCGATGTGCTGCTGTTCTACACGGACGGGGTGGTCGAGCGGCGCGGCCAGGACATCTCTGAGGGCATCAACGCGCTGACGGCCTCACTGAGGGCGAGCGCGGGCCTGCCACCGCAGCGGATCGTCGACCGGCTCACCGAGGAGTACCAGCGCGGCACCCATGACGACGACGCGTGTCTGCTGGCCGTCCGCGTCGACTGAGCGATCGGGCGTGATGGGTGTGCGGGCGTGATGGGTGTGCGGGCGTGATCGGTGTGCGGGCGTGATGGGTGTGCGGGCGTGATGGGTGTGCTCCGGTGACGTGCCGGAGGCCGGCGTCGCGCGTGGGCCTTACGCCCGGGGGTGCGACCGCCGGGCACTGGCGTTCATATGACTAATCCTGCCTTTGGCGTAGGGCCCAGCGGCAGGGGTAGAGAGTGGCGCGGTACGCCCACCCTCGTGGAAAGGCCCTGCGCGCATGGCACAGCCCTTCACCCTGCCGGATTTCTATGTGCCGTATCCGGCACGCCTCAATCCCCATGTCGAGACGGCGCGCTCCCACACCAAGGGCTGGGCGCGCCGGATGGGGATGCTGGAGGGCTCCGGGATCTGGGAGGAGCGCGACCTCGACTCCCATGACTACGCCCTGCTGTGCGCGTACACCCATCCGGACTGCGACGCCGAAGCGCTGTCCCTGGTCACCGACTGGTACGTGTGGGTGTTCTTCTTCGACGACCACTTCCTGGAGGTGTTCAAGCGCACCCAGGACCTGGCCGGCGGCAAGGCCTACCTGGAGCGGATGCCGGCGTTCATGCCGATGGACCTGGCCCAGGGCATCCCCGAGCCGGCCAACCCGGTGGAGGCCGGGCTCGCCGACCTGTGGACCCGGACCGTGCCGAGCATGTCACCGGCCTGGCGGGCCCGGTTCGCGGAGGCCACTGAGCACCTGCTCAACGAGTCCCTGTGGGAGCTCGCCAACATCAACGAGGGGCGCATCGCCAACCCCGTCGAGTACATCGAGATGCGCCGCAAGGTGGGCGGCGCGCCGTGGTCGGCGGGGCTGGTGGAGTACGCGGCGAGCGCCGAGGTTCCGGAGGCGGTGGCGGACTCCCGGCCGCTGCGGGTACTGCGGGACGCGTTCGCCGACGCCGTGCATCTGCGCAACGACCTCTTCTCGTACCAGCGGGAGGTCGAGGACGAGGGCGAGAACAGCAATGGCGTCCTGGTGCTGGAGAGGTTCCTCGGCTGTACGACGCAGGAGGCGGCCGAGGCGGTCAACGATCTGCTGACCTCGCGGTTGCAGCAGTTCGAGAACACGGCGCTCACCGAGGTGCCGGGGCTGTGCCTGGAGAAGGGCCTGAGCCCCGAGGAGTGCGCCTCGGTCGCGGCGTACACCAAGGGGCTCCAGGACTGGCAGTCCGGAGGCCACGAATGGCACCTGCGCTCCAGCCGCTACATGAACGAAGGTGCGGGCGGGGGCCGTTCACTGTTCAGTGGGGTCCTGGGCACCTCGGCGCTGGACATCCGGACGTTGTTCGGACGCCCGGCCGCCGCGCGGGTGCGCGGCCTCACCCATGTGCCGCACCAGCGCGTCGGCCCGTCGCTGCTGCCGGAGTTCGACCTGCCGTACCCGCTGACGCTCAGCCCGCACCACGAGGAGGCCCGCGCCCGGTCCCTCGCCTGGGCGGCCCGGATGGGGCTGCTCGGCGACATCTGGGACGAGCCGATGCTGGCCGGGTTCGACTTCGCGCTGTGCTCGGCCGGGCTCGACCCGGACGCCACCGTCGAGGAGCTGGAGCTCAGCGCCGAGTGGCTGACCTGGGGGACGTACGGAGACGACTACTACCCGCTCGCGTTCGGCCGGCCGCGCGACCTCGCCGGGGCGAAGGCCGCCACCGAGCGCCTCAAGGCCTGCATGCCCGTGGACGACCCGGCGGCCGGGGCGGCGGGTGCGGTGAGCCCGATGGAGCGGGCCCTCGCCGATCTCTGGGCACGCACCGCGGGGCCGATGGGCGCCGGGGCGCGGGCGTCGCTGCGGCGGGCGATGGACGTCATGCTGGAGAGCTGGCTGTGGGAACTGCACAACATGGCCCAGCACCGCGTGCCCGATCCGGTCGACTACATCGAGATGCGGCGCCTCACGTTCGGCTCCGACCTCACGATGAGCCTGGCGCGGCTGCGGCACGAGCACGGCCTTCCGCCGGAGATCTTCCGGAGCGGGACGGTGCGCGCCCTGGAGAACTCCGCGGCGGACTACGCCGCGCTGCTCAATGACCTCATCTCGTACCAGAAGGAGATCGAGGTCGAGGGCGAGTTGCACAACGGTGTACTGGTGGTGCAGACCTTCTTCAACTGCGACTATCCGACCGGCGTGGCGATCATCGACGATCTGATGCGGAGCCGGCTGCGTCAGTTCGAGCACATCAAGCGCCATGAACTGCCCGTGCTGTGCGAGGAGTTCGGGCTGGAGGAGAAGGGCAGGGCGGCGCTGGACGCGTATGTGCGGGAGCTGGAGGACTGGCTCGCCGGCATCCTCAACTGGCACCGCAACGTACGCCGCTACCGGGACGAGGACGTCCGCTCGGGCGCGGGTACGGCGGCGCTGCGCGGCGGGGACGTGGCGGGAGCCGCCGGTTCGGCGGGCGGAGGTCCGGCGGGGGCGGGCTCGGTGGGGTCGGCTGTGGCCCACAGGGGCCCGGTGGGGACCGGGCTGCCGACCGGGCCGGTGGGGTTGGGGACCTCGGCGGCCCGGGTGACGGAGCTGTTCACGTCCCGGTAGGGGTCAGGAAGGGCGGACGCCGCGGAGCTGGTCCAGTTCGCGGCGTTCGCGCTTGGTGGGGCGGCCGGTGCCGCGGTCGCGGACGCCGGCCAGTGCGATGTGCTCCCGGGGCGGCGGGGGCGGGCTGTTGTCGACGTACGCCTCGGCGGCGACCGGCGCGCCGACCCGCTTGGCGATCACCCGCTTCACCTCCACGATGCGCTCGCGGCCCGCGTGGAACAGCCGTACCTCGTCGCCCGGTTTGACGGGCTGGGCCGGTTTGGCCCGCTCGCCGTTGACCCGGACGTGCCCGGCCCGGCACGCGGAGGCGGCCTGCGAGCGCGTCTTGGTGAGCCGTACCGCCCAGATCCAGCTGTCGACGCGTGCGGTCGCCTGCGGGTTGTGCTCGTCCGCCGCCATGGTGGCTCAGCCCTGCTGGAAGAGTTCCGCGGGCAGCGGCTTGAGCAGCGCGTAGAGGTCGTCCGTGATCGGCCGGTCCCAGCTCGCGATGGTGACCAGCACATTGTCGCTGCGGTCGAACTGCACGCAGGAGATCCGGCTCTCGGACAACTTCAGGCGGCGCACGATGAGCAGGTTGTCGCCCTGCATCACCGGCACCTCCTCGGTCTCCACCACCTCGACCGGCTCGTCGTTCTCCAGCGCGGCGAGGAGCTGGGCGACCTCGAACGGGATCTGGCCCTCCGCGAGCTCGCGGGCCGGCGATCCTTCGGGCAGGTTGCCGATGATCATCGCGGGGCCCCGGCCGCCGAACAGGTCGTACCGGAGGAAGACGCCCTGGCAGGTGCCGTCGGGGGCGGGGAGCAGACCGGCGCCGAGATTGCCGGGCCAGTCGCCCGGGTCCATGGCCAGGACGTCGAAGTCCGGGCCGGCGGGTGTGGCGGCGCTGCGGCGGCGGAGGAAGGACATACCGCCATGGTACGTGCCCGGGCCGGTCGAACGGCGCCCGGGCCCGCGCGCCCGAGCCGCCGGAACGGCGCCCGCGACGCCCCGCGCCAAGGCCAGGGTGCACCGCTTCGGGCGACACCGGGCGGCGCGTGCGGTGCGTGCGGTGCGTACGGCGCGTAGGGCGCGTACGGGCGCGGGGTCAGGCGGAGCGCTCGGCCAGGTGCCGCAGCGCCGTGAGGGCCTCGCCGGCGCGCGCGTGGTCGACGAAGAGGTGATCGTGGTGGAAACCCGCCACGACATTGCAGCTCAGACCCGCCTCGGCGAGCTCCCGGGAGACCGCAGCGGTCAGCCCCACGGCGTCGAGGGCCGAGTGGACGCGCAGAGTGATCCAGCCGGCCACGTAGTCGTACGGGAGCGAGGCCGCGTCCGCCTCCTCCTGCCGTACCACCAGGGTGAGGCCCTCGGACTCGGTGACGGTGACGACGGGGTGCAGTCCGGGCGGCACGACGGCACCGTCGATGGTGGCGAACACGTAGCGCCCGGGGTTGAGCTCCGGCCGCATGGTGGCCAGCAACCGGGTCAGGTCACGCTCTGGAGTCATGATCAGCACCCTAGCGCCGGGTACCGGGCGTTGCTCGGGCGTTGACGTACGCCGCGGCCTGCCGGTCGCGGTGGTGACCGGCAGGCCCGTCGGCGACGAGCCCCGCGTACGCGCCCTGAAGCGGCCGGGCCGGGGGCTGCCGTGGGTCAGGTGAGGTCGAACTCCCCTTCCCTGGCGTTGAGTACGAAGGCACGCCACTCGGCCGGGGTGAAGATCAGCGACGGACTCTCCGGACGGCCGCCGTTGCGCATCGCGATGAATCCCTCGACGAAGGCGATCTGGACGTCACCCCGCCCGTGACTGCCCGATTGCCAGTCCGCTTTGCTGAGGTCGAGGTCCGGCTTGTTCCAGCCCGCGAGCTGCTGCTGGGCGGTGATGCTGTTGGCCACGTGCCTGCTCCTCCCGGTTCGTCGTCCGCGCTCAGACTAGCCATCGGGGCCGGTCGCGGACAGGGCGCGCCGGGCGCTGCGGATGCGGGCGGTGGTCCGCGCCGGTGGCTGCTGCCGGTGGATGGGAATCCTGAGGGCTCGGCTCCTCGGAACCGCGCCCGGAGGACCCCCTCGGGTCTCCTGAGGGGGAGCCCCTGGGGGGCCGGCCTGAACGGCCCCATCCCGACCGCCGCCGTCTGCGGGGCGTCGCGGGGCTTGTTCCGCCGCCGGACGCCGTCTGCCGGCGTCCTGCGCTGCGGGAGGCCGCCGGTGCGGGGCGCCGGGGGGCGGGGTGCGGCGCGCGGGTCGGCGCGATCAGTCGCGTACCGGGGCGTTGAGGAACGCGGCGACGGTGCGGGTGAAGGCGCCCGGGTCGTCCCGCCACGGATAGTGCGCCGCGCCGGGTTGCACGGCCGGCCGCCCGTGGGGGAAGAGCGCGGCCAGCTCGGCGGCGCGGGCGGGCGTGGGGCCGCCGTCGTACTCGCCCGCGAGGACGAGCACGGGTGCGGTGACCGTGGCGAGGGCGGTACGCGTGGCGTCGGGGTCGCCGAGGGCGCCGTTCGCGTAGTAGAGGCGCGCCGGGGCCCCGTCGCTCGCGGCGTGCGCCTGCGCGTCGCGCCCGTCCGGGTCGGTCGCCTTGATGCCGACGGCGCGGGTGCCGCCGGTGACGAGGACGAGGCCGGCGAGGCGCTGGGGGTGCGCGGCGGCGTAGAGGACGGCGAGGGTGGCGCCCGCGGAGTGGCCGAGGAGGTCGATCCGCGCCAGGCCGAGGTGCTCGCGCAGGGCCTCGACGTCGGCGATCTGCCGGTCGCAGCGGTACGTGGCCGGGTCGGCCGGCTCCCGGGAGTCGCCGGTGCCGCGCGGGTCCAGCAGGATCAGGCGGCGGTGCGCCGTCAGGCCGCCCAGGGCGCCGAGGTAGGCGGAGGCACGCAGGGGGCCGCCGGGCAGGCAGAGGAGTGGGGTGCCCTCTCCGCGTACGTGGTAGGCGAGTTGGGTCCCGTCGCATGCGCTGAACGTCGGCATGGCCGCGATCCTCACAGCGGCCGCTGGTCCCGGCAAGGGAGAAAGTGGCGTCCGGCCCCTTGCCATCGGGCGGGCGAGTTGACTTAGCTGATCCCGAAGATCTCGACCGAATGATCGGTCGCCCGGTTTGGGGCGTGTTGAGGACGGACGGGAGAGCGGCGGATGACGGATGTGCTCGGCGCCGGGGAGCGGCTCGGCCGTGAGGAGCTCGGGGCGTTGCAGCTCGAACGCCTGCGGGCCACCTTGCACCACGCGTACGAGAACGTGGCGTTCTACCGGCAGGCGTTCGACACGGCGGGGCTGCGCCCCGAGGACTGCCGTACGCTCGCCGATCTCGCCCGCTTTCCGTTCACCACCAAGGCCGATCTGCGCGACAACTACCCGTTCGGGATGTTCGCGGTCGAGCAGTCGCGGGTACGGCGGGTCCACGCGTCGAGCGGGACGACCGGACGGCCCACCGTCGTCGGGTACACCGACCGTGACCTGGACACCTGGGCGGACGTGGTGGCACGGTCGATCCGCGCGGCGGGCGGGCGTCCCGGCCACACCGTGCATGTGGCGTACGGGTACGGGCTGTTCACCGGCGGACTCGGGGCGCATTACGGGGCCGAGCGGCTGGGGTGCACGGTCGTGCCGGCGTCCGGTGGCATGACGGCGCGTCAGGTCCAGCTGATCCAGGACTTCCGGCCCGACATCATCATGGTGACGCCGTCGTACATGCTGACGCTGCTCGACGAGTTCGAGCGGCAGGGTGTCGATCCCCGGTCGACCTCGCTGAAGGTGGGCATCTTCGGCGCGGAGCCGTGGACGGAGGAGATGCGGCGGGAGATCGAGGAACGGTTCGCCATCGACGCGGTGGACATATACGGGCTGTCGGAGGTCATGGGCCCGGGCGTCGCGCAGGAGTGCGTGGAAGCCAAGGGCGGCCTGCACGTCTGGGAGGACCACTTCTATCCGGAGGTCGTGGATCCGTTCACGGGCGAGGTGCTGCCGGACGGGGAGCGCGGCGAGCTGGTGTTCACCTCGCTCACCAAGGAGGCGATGCCGGTGATCCGGTACCGCACGCGGGACCTGACGCGGCTGCTGCCCGGGACGGCGCGGACCTTCCGGCGGATGGAGAAGGTCACGGGGCGCAGCGACGACATGGTGATCCTGCGGGGTGTGAACCTCTTCCCCACGCAGATCGAGGAGATCGTGCTCCGTACGCCGGGACTCGCCCCGCACTTCCAGCTCCGGCTCACCCGCGAGGGCCGGCTGGACGCCCTGACCGTGCGCGCCGAGGCGCGGCCGGACGCGACCGGCGAGGTACGCGCAGAGGCGGCGCGCGCGGTGGCGGCGGCCGTGAAGGACGGCATCGGGGTATCGGTGGCCGTCGAGGTGGTCGACCCCGAGACACTGGAGCGGTCGGTCGGCAAGCTCAAGCGCATCGTGGACCTGCGCCCCGCGCCGTAACGCGAAAACGCGTGGACAGTGCCCTGCTACGACCGGCATCGTCCGGGCTCATGAACACGCACGGAATGCTGGCCCTGGCGCCGCAGTACACCACGACGGGCGAGTTGCTCGCCGCTGCGGCGGAGCGCCGGGGCATGCGGGTCGAGGTGCTTCCCGCCCACGGCAGCGCGGCCGCGGTGCCGGCGGGGCGGGAGTGCCACTACTACGGTGGCCCCCTGTTCGCGGCCGGGGTCGTGGACGACCTCGCGGTCGCGCTGCTGGAACCGGCCGACGGCTGGCTCGCCACGCTTCCGTTCGCGTACACGCGCCGGCGCGTCGCCGAGGTCACGCTGGGTGACGCGCGTCGGCTGACCCGGCCGGCTTTCGTCAAGCCGCCCAGCGACAAGAGCTTTCCGGCCGCCGTGTACGCCGACGGGGGCCGGCTGCCCGGAGACCCGGACCTGCCGTCGGACACGCCGGTGCTGGTCAGCGACGTGGTGACGTGGGAGGCGGAGTTCCGGCTGTTCGTGCTGGACGGCCGGGTCCTTACGGGGTCGCAGTACGCGGCCTTCGGCCGGCTCGACGCGGTACCGCTCGACGGTCACCGCCACCGGGACGCGGCCTTGGACTTCGCGGCGGACCTCCTCGGCGCGTGCGGCGACACGCTGCCCAGCGCGGTCGTGGTGGACGTGGGACTGCTGACGGCCCCCGAGGCCGGAGCACCGGAGGGGTGGGCCGTGGTGGAGGCCAACATGGCCTGGTTCAGCAACTGTTACGCCGCCGACCCGGACCGTGCCCTGGACGTCGTCCTGCGCTCCGCCGGGCCTCGGGGGTGGCTGGCTGGGCGGGACCGGGGGTTCTGGCGCGGGTGAGGGGCGGCAGGGCGGGGGTCAGTGGGGTTCGGTGGGGAGGGGGGCGTGGAGCCAGGGGGCCGGGCCCGTTCCTTGCGTCCAGGCGTCGAGCGCCGAGCGGTCGACGCAGAGGATGCCGCACTGGGCGGCGTACTCGGCAGCCGGTTCGGTGAATTCGCTGGCGGTCACCACGGCGGCGACCTGGGCGTCGTGCACGGCGAAGCAGGTGCCGCCGAAGCGCTGCACGTCCTGGGAGCCGACCTTGTGGTCGGGACCGTACGCCTTGCACTGGATGACGACCCGCCGCCCGTCCGGGGCGGTGGCCACGACGTCCGCGCCCAGGTCGCCCGCGCCGCCGACGACCTCGACGCCCAGGCAGCCGTCCCGGACGCACAGCGCCGCGACGGAGTGCTCGAAGGTGTCCGGATCCATGGCCGCGTAGTCCTGGCACGCGGCCGCCCCGGCGGGGTCCACCACGAGCGCCGGTTCCCGCTCCGGATCGGCGACGCGGTCGGCCCGCCCGGCGCGCCGGCGGCCGGCGTGGGCCAGGGCCGCCGCCACGATCAGGGCGCCCGCCAGGGCCAGCGCGGCGGCGGGCACGTCGGAGGCGTCGCCGACCGCGGCCCGGGCCGTCACTCCCGTACCGCACAGGACGATGGCCACCAGCCCGAAGCCCAGCGCGAGGTCGCGCAGGCTGAAGGCGCGGCGGCGGTCGCCGGGGCGGGTGCGAGGGGCGGGGCGCGGCTTGCGGCCGGGTATCGCCATCTGCGGGGTTTCCCTTCTGGTGGCACCGGAACTGATCTTGCTCCTGGGCGTATGCCCCGTACTGCGGCGGTGGCACTCCCCCGGGTTCGCGCCGGTCGGACGCGCCGGCCGCACGCGCGGGCCGCCGAGGCGTGAGTCACCGGATCGGGGGCATGCGACCGGCATCCCCGGAGCCTTCGAGGGCTCCCGTGCGGCCGATGTCCGGCCGGGCGTGAAGAAAGGCGGTTGTCGACGTGCGCAGTGTGGGTGTCGAGGAGGAGCTCCTTCTGGTGGACGCCAGGACCGGTGAGCCGAGGGCGCTCTCGGCGGCGGTCCTTGCGGCTGCCTCGCTGGACCCTTCGGGCAACGAGGAGGTCTTCGAAAGCGAACTGCAGCGCCAGCAGCTGGAGTTCGCGACCCGCCCGCAGACCGCCATGGGCGACCTGGCGGACGAGATCCGGCGCTGGCGGGCGGAGGCGGCGCGGCACGCCGAACGGCTGGACGCGTCGGTCGCCGCGCTGGCGACCTCACCGCTGCCGGTGAATCCGTCCATCGGCACGGGCGAGCGCCACCAGTGGCTGAAGGAGCACTTCGGGCTGACGGCCCAGGAGCAGCTGACCTGTGGCTGCCACGTCCATGTGTCGGTGGAGTCGGACGAGGAGGGCGTGGCGGTCCTCGACCGTATCCGCCCCTGGCTCCCCGTGCTGCTGGCCATGAGCACCAACTCGCCGTTCTGGCAGGGGGAGGACAGCGGCTACCACAGTTATCGCAACCGGGTCTGGGGCCGCTGGCCCTCGGCGGGTCCCGTGGAGGTCTTCGGGTCCGCCGACCGCTACCACGAACAGGTCAACGACATGGTGGCGAGCGGTGTGCTGCGCGACGAGGGGATGGTCTACTTCGACGCCCGCCTCTCCCACTCGTACCCCACCGTCGAGATCCGGGTGGCCGACGTCTGCCTGGACCCCTCCACGACGGTGCTGCTGGCCACGCTGATCCGCGCCCTGGTGGAGACGGCGGCGCGCGAGTGGCGTGAGGGTGTGCCGCCCACGCGGCACGGAGTCGCGCTGCTGCGGCTGGCGGCGTGGCGGGCCGCGCGGTCGGGCCTGGAGGACCACCTCGTCCACCCGGTCACCATGCGTCCCGCACCGGCCGAGGCCGTGGTGCGGGCCCTGTTCGACCATGTGCGGGACGCCCTGGAGGACAGCGGCGACGTGGTGGCGGCCCAGGAGTCGCTGGCCGCCCTGCTCAAGACGGGCAACGGCGCCCGCATCCAGCGGGAGTTGCTGCGGACTACGGGCAGTCTGCGCGAGGTGGTCGCCGAGTGCGTGCGGCGCACGCGCGGCTGAGCCCCCTGGTGGGGGCTCAGCCCTTCGGTGGGGCTCAGCCGTTCGGGTTCAGGTCGCGCGGGCGGGTGAAGCGGTGCCACCAGTGGCGGCGGCGGGGGTGGACGTAGCGGCCCAGCCGCCGGCCGAGCAGCAGGTAACCGAGCAGGGCGCCGGTGCTGTTGAGGAGCACGTCGTCGATGTCGAAGGCGCGGCCCGTCACCAGGGCCCCCTGGACCAGCTCGACGAGCAGCATCACCACCGCCGTGAGGACCACGACCCGTGCCGTGCCGCGGGCGCGCGGGAACAGCACGGGCAGCAGCAGCCCGAAGGGTATGCCGAGGACGATGTTGCCGCCCAGTTGCTTGACGGTGTCACGGAAAGCGGGCTTGCCGAGATAGTCGCGAATGGAGTCACCGGGCCGCAGATTGCTGTGGGTGAGCGGCTCCGACACGGCGGAGGGTTCCAGCGTCAGACGGGCCAGCAGGGCGGCGAAGGCCACCATCGCGGCGAAGGCCAGCACCACCGCCACCAGCCGTGCGGGCCGGCTCAGCCGCGGCCCCCCGCGCGTCTGCGGAGCTTCGTCGGTGGCCTTCGGCGTCCTGTCTCGCCCGGCGGTCCGTGGCATCACAACTCCCCTGACGGTAGCGGCTTACGCGTACACGTCCGGTTACCCGGGGCCGGGGACGGCATGCGGGCGTCCTCGCCGGCCCCGCGACGAGGGCCGTGCGGGTCAGGGGCTGAAGGACAGGAACACGAAGGCGGCGAAGAGGGACAGGTGAACGCCGCCCTGGAGGAGTGTGGCTCGTCCGGGCACCACGGTCAGGGCGCTCACCACGGCGGTGAGCGTGAGCAGCACCAGGTGCAGCGGGCCGAGACCCAGCACCAGCGGCCCGGGCAGCCAGACGGAGGCGAGCGCGATCGCCGGGATGGTCAGGCCGATGCTGGCGATGGCGGAGCCGTACGCCAGGGGAGGCTGGTCTGTACGCGCTCCCGGCGGGCGGCGCGGACGGCCTGCGCCGAGCGGTTCACCGACGCGGTGCGCGACGACCTCGGCGTGGTGCACGGCGGACAGGACGGATCCGATCAGGCAGAGCCCCACGACGGCGACGACCGGGCCGGGCAGCTCCCGCCCCCAGCCGATGGCCAGGACGAGTACGGCGGCCACCGGCGCCCAGGTTCCACGGCACGACCACGACCTGGTCGTCGTCCTCATAGATGATCCGCCCGGGGTCGGAGGACTCCACTCGCTCGCACGCCACTCCGTGAGCGGTCAGAAGCTCCAGATAGCCGGCGGCACGGTCCACGAGGTGCGTGGCCGTGGCCTTGAACCATGCCACGGCGCCGGGATGCAGGTGTGGATCGTAGACGGTGGGGTCCACGTATGACGGGTTGGTGAAGTGGGCGTCGTACCAGTCGTTGCCGGCCCACCAGAACCGGTACTCCTCTTCGCTCAGCTTCCCCTCCCGCGCCAGACCATTGGCCAGGGCGAAGATGCCGGGAAAGCTCCGCGTGGGCTGTGGGTGGTTTCCTGGAACCTCACGAACAACGCCTCGCCCACAAGTCTCCTTCCGCTCGTCGCCACAAAGGCTACTGATGTTCCGTCAGGTTCCTTGTAGACGGGCGGTTCTTGACGGGGCGTGGGGGCGGTAAGAAAGTTTCACGTGGTGCGGGCGTTCCCGAAGGATTCTTTCAGGGCTTCAGGGAGGGTGGGCATGACGGAGGGGATGAGCCGTCGTCGGCTCGGTGGCGGGGTGCTGGCCCTGGGAGGTGCGCTGGTGATCGGGTCGGTTCCGGGCGCCGCGGCGGCGGACGCGGAGGGTGCGGGGGGTTCAGGCGGTGCGGCGCGGGGTGGCCGGCCGACGTTGCGGCGGGGTTCCGCCGAGCGGGCCGGGCTGCTGTCCGAGCCGCTGGACCGGCTGGTCGCCGACGCCGAGCGGTTCCTCGGCCCCTCCCCCAAGCACCCGTGGTACGCGGGGGCGGTGCTGCTGGCGGGGCGCGGCGGCACGGTGGCGCTGCACCGGGCCATCGGGCACGCGGTGCGCTACGCCGCGTACGACGAGAAGACCGACACGGGCGTGGAGTTGCCGCCCGAGCGGCGGATCGCGATGGCCGAGGACACGGTCTTCGACCTGGCGTCCGTCTCGAAGCTGTTCACGTCCGTCCTGGCCGTGCAGCAGATCGAGCGCGGGGCACTGGAGCTCGAGGGCAAGGTCACCGCGTACCTGCCGGAGTTCGGGGGCGGCGGCAAGCAGGACATCACGGTACGTCAGCTGCTCACGCACACCTCCGGTCTGCGCGCCTGGATGCCGCTGTACAAGGAGCCGACACGCGAGGGGAAGCTGCGGCTGCTGTGGCAGGAGGCCCCGGCGAACCCGCCCGGCAGCCGCTACCTCTACTCCGACCTCAATCTGATCGCGCTCCAGCTGATCCTGGAGGAGATCACCGGTCGCTCTTTGGACGTACTGCTCCACCGCGAGATCACCGCCCCCCTGGGGATGCACCGCACTCGTTTCAATCCGCCCGCCTCCTGGAAGCCGAAGATCGCCGCCACCGAGGACGCCCGGGCGCCCTGGTCGGGCCTCGACCGGGGCCTGGTGTGGGGGGAGGTCCACGACGAGAACGCGTACGGCTTCGGCGGTGTCGCGGGCCACGCCGGCGTCTTCTCCTGCGCCTGGGACCTGGCCGTCCTCGCCCGTACGCTGCTGAACGGCGGCGTCTACGGCCGCGCCCGCATTCTGGAGCCGGAGTCCGTGGACCTCATGTTCACCGACTTCAACACCGCGTTCCCCGGTGACGAGCACGGGCTGGGCTTCGAGCTCTACCAGCACTGGTACATGGGCGCCATGGCGACGCCGCGCACCGCGGGTCACACCGGTTTCACCGGCACCAGTCTGGTCATCGACCCGACGACCGACTCCTTCCTGGTGCTCCTCGGCAACTCGGTTCACCCGGTACGCAGTTGGCGCTCCGGCTCGGCGCCGCGCGTGGCCGCCGCCGACCAGCTGGCGCGCGCCGTCGCCGTACGCCCCGCGCACGGGCGCACCGCCTGGTTCGGCGGCATGGCCTCGGCCACGGCGGCGACGCTGACCCTGCCCGAGCTGACGCCCCGCTCACCACGTCCCCGGCTGCGGTGCTCGGTGTGGTGGGACACCGAGCCGGGCTCGGACGGCCTGTTCCTGGAGGCGTCCGGCGACTCGGGGGCGACGTGGCGGCCGGTGCCGTTCGTGACCGTGCGCCACGGACAGCCGGCCCGGCCGCACCCGGCAGGGTCGGTGACGGGCTGGTCGGGCCGGCTCTGGCACCGGCTGGAGGCGGACCTGTCGGCGTGGCGGGAGACGCCGGTACGGCTGCGCTGGCGGTACGTGACGGACCCGCGCTACGTCGGGCGGGGGGTGTACGTGGACGGCATCCGGGTCCAGGACGGCTCCCGGACGCTCTTCGACGAGGCCCGGCCCGAGGACGCCGGCCGTATCGAGGCGTACGGATGGAGTGCGTCGGCGGACTGAGGACCCATGCGGGGATGCGGGGGGTCTTCTGCGGCGTGAGACTGGGACCAGGGGATCACTCGGCGAGGAGGATGACCCTATGTCCGTGATGGACAAGCTCAAGCAGATGCTCAAGGGCCATGAGGGGCAGGTCGGCAAGGGCGTCGACAAGGGCGGCGATCAGGTCGACAAGAGGACCCAGGGCAAGTACAGCGACCAGGTCGACACCGCCCAGGACAAGCTGCGCAACGAGTACGGCAACGACCCCGACCAGGGGCCGCCGCCGCCCACCCGGACCTGACCGTCCGGCGCGCCCAGCACCTGACGACACCACCTCGTCCCCGGCGGTCCTGCCCCACGGCCGCCGGGGACGAGGCGTGTCCGCGCCCTCCCGGCTCTCTGCCGCCTCTCTGCCGGCGCTCTGCCCCGGCCGGACGCGATACGCCGGACGCGATACGACGGCGTTCGGTTTCCTGGCCGCGGCTCCCGCCGCCGCTCACGACCCCGGCGTCGAGGGCTGCTGGGTGTCCGGCGGCCATGTGCAGACCGGCAAGGTTCACGTGAACCACATCGAGGGCGGTTGCTTCGACGTCGGCTGAGCCTGAGCAGCGTCCCCGGATGGGCGCCCTCCGCGGCGCCCATCCGCATGTCGTCCCCCCGCTCGTCGTCCCCCCGCATCCCCCGCATGTCGGCGCCCCGCGCGTCTCAGCGGCCCAGCACCGCCATCGCCGCGTTGTGGCCCGGGACGCCGCTGACGCCGCCGCCCCGCACCGCGCCCGCACCGCACAGCAGCACATTGGCGTGCGCCGTCTCCACGCCCCAGCGGCCGGTGCCGCCGGTGGCGTACGGGAAGGCGAGGTCGCCGTGGAAGATGTGGCCGCCCGGCAACCGCAGGTCCCGCTGAAGGTCCAGCGGGGTCTTGGCCTCGATGCACGGGCGCCCGTCCGCGTCGAGGGCGAGGCAGTCGGCGATCGGCTCGTCCAGGTGCGTGTCGAGTTCGGCGAGCGTCGCCGTGAGGAGGGCGGCGCGCGCGGTGTCGTTGTCGGCGGTGAACAGCCGCGCCGGGGTGTGCAGGCCGAACAGCGTCAGCGTGTGGTGACCGCGTGCGGCGAGGTCGGGGCCGAGGATCGAGGGGTCGGTCAGCGAGTGGCAGTAGAGCTCCGAGGGCGGGGCGCTCGGCAGCCGCCCGGCGGCCGCCTCCCGGTAGGCTGCGGCCAACTGCCCGTACCCCTCGGACACATGGAAGGTCCCGGCGAACGCCTCGCGCGGGTCCACCGAGCGGTCGCGCAGCCGGGGCAGCCGCTTCAGCAGCATGTTGACCTTGAGCTGGGCGCCCTCGGCGGGCTCCGGCGCCGGGTCGCCGATGAGGGCGGCCAGCTCGTGCGGCGAGGCGCCGACCAGCACGTACCGGGCGGCGATCGTGCCCTCCCCGTCCGCCGTACGGAAGGTGACCTCGGCGGCCCGCCCGTCCGTCTCGATCCGGGTCGCCTCGTGCCCGGTGGCGATCTCGGCGCCCGCCGAGCGGGCCGCGTCCGCGAGGGCGCCGGTGAGGCTGCCCATGCCGCCGACCGGGACGTCCCAGTCTCCGGTGCCGCCGCCGATCACGTGGTAGAGGAAGCAGCGGTTCTGGACGAGGGACGGGTCGTGGGCGTCGGCGAACGTGCCGATCAGAGCGTCGGTGAGCACCACACCACGTACGAGATCGTCGTGGAAGTGCTCCTCGATCGCGACGCCGATGGGCTCCTCGAAGAGCATCCGCCACGCCTCGTCGTCCGCGATCCTGGCACGCAGCGCCTCTCGGGTGGGCAGCGGCTCGGTGAGGGTCGGGAAAACCCGTTCGGCGACCCTCCCCGTCATCGCGTGGAACCGCCGCCAGGCGGCGTGCGCGTCGTCCGAGCCGGTGAGCGCGGCGAACGAGTCGCGGGTGCGCCCGGCGCCCACCAACAGGCCACCGGCCCGCTCGTGGCGCTCCACCGGGGTGTACGAGGAGATGGCGCGCCGGCGGACGGTGAACCGCAGGTCCAGCTCCCGCACGATCTTCGGCGGCAGCAGGGACACCAGGTAGGAGTAGCGGGAGAGCCGGGCGTCGACCCCGGCGAAGGGGCGGGTGGAGACGGCGGCCCCACCGGTTGCGGGCAGGCGTTCCAGGACGAGGACGGAGCGCCCGGCGCGGGCGAGGTAGGCGGCGGCGACCAGTCCGTTGTGGCCGCCGCCGATGATGACGGCGTCGTACGGGCGCGGCGTTCGCGGTGCGGTCATGGCCCTTCGTAACACGCGCCGGCGCCGTGTTCCAGGGGCGGCATGGGGAGGGCGGTGCGGTCCGGGCGCGTGCCGCGTGCGCCGGGGCCGTGCGCATGTGCGGCGGGGCCGTGCGCGTGTGCGGCGGGGGCGGGGGTCCAGTCGCCGGTGAGGCCGGCCGCCGGGTCGGGCGGCCGGGTCGCGGGCGAGGCGGCGGTGCCGAGGGCTTTGAGGCCGGTGGTCATGCCGCGGGCCCACGGAGGCAGCTGGCGGGCGCCCGCGGGCGGGTGTGCCGGGGCGGGCGGTACGGGCGGTACGGGCGGCGGAAGCGGCCGGGAGGGATGGGCGCCGGTGGCGCCGGTGATACGGCGGCGGAGGTCGGCGGCGTCGTCGGGACGGGCCTCGGGCGTCTTGGCGAGCAGGTCGAGGACGATCCGCTCGAAGAAGGCGGGCAGTTCCGCCCGGTGGTCGCGCGGCGGCGTGGGCGCGGTGTCGCGGTGCCCGACGAGCACGCCCCAGGCGTCGTCGAGGTCGAAGGGCGGGGCGCCGGTGGCGATCTCGTACAGGACGCATCCCAGCGAGTACAGGTCGCTGCGGTGGTCGACGTGGCCGCCGCCGATCTGCTCGGGCGACATGTAATGCGGGGTGCCCATGGCGATGCCGGTGCCGGTGAGGCGGGAGGTGAAGCCGGCGTCGGCGTCGAGGCGGGCGATGCCGAAGTCGCAGATCTTCACGGTGCCGTCGGCCAGGCGCATGATGTTGGCGGGCTTGAGGTCCCGGTGCACGATGCCCTGCCGGTGGGTGTAGGCGAGGGCGTCGGCGACCTGGTCGGCGATGTCGACGACGTCGTGCACGGGCAGCGGGTGGTTCCCGTTGTCCTCCAGGAGCTGGCTGAGGTTGCGGCCTTCGAGGAGCTCCATGACGAGGTAGAGCAGGCCGTCCGACTCGCCGAAGTCGTGGACCACGGTGACGCCGCGGTGCTGGAGCGCGGCCGCGACACGGGCCTCGCGGCGGAAGCGCTCGCGCAGCATTTGTACGAGTTCCTCGTCCTGCCGCGGTCCCGGCGGCTTGAGGCACTTGACCGCGACCCGGCGGCCGAGCGATTCGTCGGTGGCCCGCCACACCTCCCCCATGCCCCCGCGCCCGATCACCTCGTGCAGCCGGTAGCGGCCCTGGAGCAGCCTGGTGTCCCCCCTGGTGTCCCCCATCGCGTGCCGTCGCCCCCGTCGCCTCGCTACGCCCTCCCCGGCCCGTCCAGTATGGCGGCCTCTCGGCGCGGTGGGTACGGGGCGGTGCCCGCGTGACGTGGGCGCACGGGTCGGGGTTGGCGCAGTGGTTGCCGCCGGCCGCGCGGGCCCGCGCGGCCTGCGGGGTGACCGGCGGAGGCCGTGGCGGCCGGGTCAGTCGGTGGACAGGGCTTCCAGGAGGTCGCCGACCTGGGGATCGGGAAGGCCGCGGGCGACGTCCGCCTGGGCGATCATGCCCACCAGGCGGTGGTCGTCGATCACCGGCAGCCTGCGCACCTTGTGCTGGGACATCGTGCGCAGCACCATCTGCGCGTCGTCGTCCGCGTCCACGTACACGACGTGGCCCTGGGCAAGATCGCCGGCCGTCGTCCTCGCCGGGTCCTTGCCGGCGCCGAGCACCTTCACCACGATGTCGCGGTCGGTCAGCATGCCCTTGAGCTTGTCGTCGGAGCCACAGATCGGCATCGCCCCGACGCCCAGCTGCGTCATCATCTCGGCGGCCTGGAGGACGGTGTCGCGCTCGTCCACGCAGTCGACGCCCTTGGTCATCAGCTGACGTGCGGTTGTCATGCCGGGTGCTCCTTCACAGGGCGATCACCACTGCCATCGCGGCGAACAGCGCCGCCACGAGGACGACGAGAAGCAGGATCAGCACCATCGGTGCCTTCGCCCAGCCGGTCGGCGGATTGTGCGTCTCCTGGGGCCCTGCTTCCGGCATGCTCGACTCGGCGGGCGGCGTGTCGCCCGCCGGGACGCTGCCACCGGCGTCGAGACCGGTGGTGCTGTCCGGGTCAGGGTCCGGGTTGGGGTGCGGGGTCTGGTCGGTCATGGCGTACGGGTAGGCACGGAGAGGCCTTTCATTCAGGTATGCGGCCTTTAATCGGTTTCGCGGCGGGTTCGCCGGCGGTGGCTGGTGTCGCACCACGGGTAGCGGCGGCTGCGGCGGCAGGTGCACACCGCGACCATGAAGCGGTCGGAGCACGCCGTGGTGCCGTCCGGGAGCTGGATCTCGACCGGCCCCTCCATCAGCAGGGGCCCCTCGGGGTCGACGACGACGCGCTCAGGTTCGCTGGGCACGGATCACCACCAGGTCCTCCTTGCGCTGACCGGGCGCTATCAGCCCGCGCTGTTCCAGCCACTCGGCGTGCCGGGCCATGACCGGCCCGAAGGGGATGGTGCTGCGCAGCTCGACGCGCGCGGACAGGCCACCCTCCTCCAGCCGGTCCAGCGTGGGCTCCACACCGCACAGCGACGACTGGACCAGGAGCAGCACCCCGTCGTCCCGCAGGAGCCCGGGGGCGTCGGCGCAGAGCCGGTCGAGGACCTGGCGCCCGTCGGCACCCGCGTTCCAGCTGCGGTCGGCGCCCCGGGCGCGGCCCGGCGACACCACGTACGGCGGGTTGGAGAGGATCAGGTCGAAACGCCGGCCCTTGACGGGTGTCGTCAGGTCCCCGTGGTGGACGGTGATCGGCAGCCCGAGGCGGCGGGCGTTGAGGCGCGCGGCGAGCACGGCCCGCCACGAGACGTCGACGGCGGTCACCCGGGCCGCTCCGCACTGGGCCGCCAGCACCGCGAGCGCACCGGTCCCGGTCCCCACGTCGAGCACGTCGGGCCGGGTCCGGCGGCGCACGCCGCACAGCTCACTGCGGACTGCCTCGGCGAGCAGTTCCGTGTCCTCCTGCGGCGCATAGACACCGCGCGGTCTGAGTAGGCGCATGCCCAGCGGGTACCTCCAAGATCGCCGACCAAACGTCCCGGCGGGCGTGTAAGGAGCAAGTGATGAGCCATGAGTCCGGATCCGGTTCCCTGTGGATGGAGTACGCCCCCGGGCCCGGCCGCCCGGCACTGGACGGTCCCGTGGAGACCGAGGTGGCCGTGGTGGGCGGTGGGATCGCGGGCCTGTGCACGGCCTGGGAGCTGGCCCGCGCCGGGCACCGGGTGGCGCTGCTGGAGGCGGACCGTATCGCCTCGGGCGTGACCGGCCACACCACGGCGAAGCTGTCGGCGCTGCACGGCCTGGCGTACGCGCAGATCCGCTCCGTGCACGGCGTGCGGGGCGCGCGGTTGTACGCCCACTCCCAGCAGACCGCCGTCGACCACGTGGCCGAGGTGTGCGACGAGCTGGGCATCGACTGCGACCTGGAGCGGCTGCCCGCGTACACGTACACCGAGGATCCGGCGGAGACGGACCTGCTGCGTGAGGAGGCGCAGGCGGCTCGGGAGGCGGGGCTGGACGCCTCGTACGTGACGGACGTGCCGCTGCCCTTCCCGGTGGCGGGCGCGGTCCGGGTGGAGAACCAGGCGCAGTTCCATCCGCGCAAGTACCTGCTGGCGCTGGCCGCCGACCTGGAGGCGCTCAGCGGCGGGATCTTCGAGCGGACCCGGGTGACGGGGCTGACGGAGGGCCCGTCGTGCGAGCTGACCACGAGCGGCGGGCACACGGTCAAGGCCCGCGACGTCGTCATCGCCACGCACTATCCGGTCTTCGACCGGGCGCTGCTGTTCACGCGGCTGGAGCCCAAGCGGGAGCTGGTGGTGGCCGGGCCGATGCCGGCCGGGCGGGACCCGGGCGGAGTGTTCCTGACGCCCGACGGCGCCACGCGCTCGGTGCGGACGGCGCCGTACGACGAGGGCCGTCGGATGCTGATCATCACCGGCGAGAAGTTCACGCCGGGCACGGAGGGCGAGGGCGAGGTCGGCCGGCGGTTCGAGAGGCTGGCGTCCTGGGCGCGGGAGCGCTTCCCCGGCGTGGAGCTCACCCATCGCTGGGCGACGCAGGACAACTACACGACGGACCGGGTGCCGTATGTGGGGAGGCTGCACGCGGGCTCCCGGCACACGTACGTGGCGAGCGGGTTCGCCGGCTGGGGCATGAGCAGCGGAGTGATGGCGGGCAGCCTGCTGGCGTCCCGGATCCGCGGCCGTGAGCCCGCCTGGACGAGCCTGTACGACCCGGTACGGCTGCATCCGGTGAAGGAGGCGCCCGCGATGCTGCGGCTCCAGGCCCAGGTGGGCAAGCACTTCATCGGCGACCGGCTGCCGGGCGCGCACGCCGACTCGACGGCCGACATCCCCAGGGGCGGCGGCGCGGTCGTACGGATCGGGGGGCGGCGCCTGGCCGTGCACCGCAACCAGGCGGGGTCGCTGCACGCGGTGTCGGCGCGCTGTACGCACCTGGGCTGCATCGTGCACTTCAACGACGAGGAGTGCGCCTGGGAGTGCCCGTGCCACGGGTCGCGGTTCGACGTGGAGGGCAAGGTGACGCAGGGGCCCGCGCTGAAGCCCCTGGAACGGTTCGACGTGGAGGAGAACGTGGAGGGCACCATGGAGGACAACGTGAAGGAGGAAGACCGATGACGGCACCGGCTCCCCTGCCCGAGGCGCGGGGCCCACTGTCCGCGGCGGTACGGCAGGTGCTGCTCGGCGGTGCGGCGCCGGAGGTGACCGTGGCCGGGGCCGACCCTCTGGGCGAGGATCTCCAGCTGGCGCTGTACCTCGCGTACGAACCGCACTACCGGGCCCTGGAGGGCGTCGACGGTGAGCGTGAGTGGGACCCGGCGCTGCTGGGCCTGCGCCGGCCCATGGAGCGCGCCTTCCTGGCGGCGCTGCGTGAGGCCGTACCGGGGGACGACGACGCGGAGGCGGCGCTGGAGCCGCTGCTCGTGGAGCCGGTCGACGGGCACGGGGTGTCCCACCGGCTGATGGAGGAGGGCACCTGGGAGTGGATGCGGGAGTATCTGGCGCACCGCTCGCTGTACCAGCTCAAGGAGTCCGATCCACAGGCGTGGCTGATCCCCCGGCTGGAGGGGCAGGCGAAGGCGTCGCTGGTGGCGGTGGCGTTCGACGAGTTCGGGGCGGGACGCGGTGAGCGGGTGCACGCCCGGCTGTTCGCGGAGCTCATGGAGGGGGCCGGGCTTGACGCCTCGTACGGCCGTTATCTGGACCTCGCCCCGGCCACCACACTGGCCACGGTGAACGTGATGTCGCTGTTCGGGCTGCACAGGTCGCTGCGGGGTGCGGCGGCCGGGAACTTCGCCGTCCTGGAGATCACCTCGCCGCCGGGCGCCCGGCGGATGGCGAAGGCGCTGGAGCGGCTGGGCGCCGAGGAGCGGTGTGTCCGGTTCTTCACGGAACACATCGAGGCGGACGCGGTGCACGAGCAGGTGATGCGCCGGGACGTGCTCGGCGACCTGCTGGCCCGGGAGCCGGAGCTGGCGGCGGATGTCGCGTTCGGAATCCGGGCGACGGTCTGGCTGGACACGCGCTGGGAGGACCGGGTGCTCACGGCATGGGACCACGGCCGGCCGTCCCTGCGCGGCCCGCTGCCGGCGTGAAGGGTGGTCGGCGGTGCTCCGCCCGCCGCATCGCGGGGCGGCGCCGCGCGGTGGCCGCGTGAGCGGAGGGTGCTGCGACGGCTCGCGCCCCGTTACGTGGGCATGGGCGTCGGGCCACGCGGCTGCCGGCCCGTTGGTGTCGCCGTGTGCGGGGTCGGTGGCCGCGTGGCCCGTGCGGTGGGCCGGGTCAGGGGAGCAGTTCGTCGAGGGCGGCCTTGCCCTTCTCGGCCAGCCTGCGCTCGGCCCAGGCCAGGTTCTTCGGGGTGACGTCACGTCCTGACGCGAGGACCAGGTCTTCCGCGTTGAATTCGCCTTCGGCACCGCTGTGCAGAAGCCGGTCGGGCGTGACGCCCTCTCGCTGGGAGGTCGAATCGGGCTCAGCGTTCATGCCGCCTCCTTGTTCGTCCTGCAGTCATTGTCGTCGCCGGGTACCCGGAACGCATCCCCTGCACCGACCGGATCAATCAGGACGTCCAGCAGGCCCCTGCCGGGGGTGTCCGGCAGGGGCCGTGTGGTCAGCGGTAGCTGATGTCCGCCGCCGTGTAACGGCAGTACGTGCCGTCGGGGCCACTGCCCGTCTGGACCGGCTCCGCGCCGGTGTTGTTGCCGGTGAACCGCACGCACGGCTTGATCTTCTTGTTGCTGTCGCCGTAGACGCGGATGTTGCGGAGGGTGGCGGTGTCGCCGTAGTTGGTGTTGATGCCGACCAGGGACTGGCCCGGAGCGGTCACGTCCACGTTGTCCACGACGATGGTGCGCTTGTACTGGGTGGAGCAGTTGCCGCACGAGCGGACGAGCTTGCCGAAGTCGGCGACCTGGAACCCGGTGATGGTCAGCTTGCCCGCGCCGTTGAACTGGAAGACCTTGTCGGACGCCTTCCTGGCGCCGCCGCCGGTGACGGTGTAGACCGCGCTCGCCGACTTGCCCTTGAAGGTGGCGGCGTCCTCGCCGACGTCCTCCCACCAGACGTTCTGGAGGGTGCAGCTGCCCATGCAGTGGACGCCGTCCGCGGCCGGGGAGCCGAGGATGACGTTCTTCAGGACGGCGCCGTCCCTCAGCTTGAAGACCGGCGGCTGGCTCTCGCTCTGGCCTCCGCTGCCGAGGTCGCCGGTGCCGTAGTGGCGCTGCATGCCACCGTCGTAGCTGACGGGGACGTCGATGGTGGCCGCTACGGGCTTGCTGCCGTTGGGCGTCGGCCAGGCTGCCGCGGCTCCGGCCGTCGAGAGCGCCCCGTTGGTGACGAGGGCGGCTCCGGTGAGGGCGACCGCGCCGGTCAGCGCGGCGATGGCGCGGCGCTTCAGACGGCGCTTGGAGGCCGCGTCGGCTCGTTGGCTCATGTGTCCCGTTTCCTTCGATGTGGGGGTGAGACCTTGCGCCTGCTGGTCGTCACCGCCACCCGAAGGGTTGCCGCCCGGTTGCCGCAAAGTGTCGAGCACGTTTACGGGGCGAAGTCGCCCCGTACGGTGGCCTTCTGGCCGCCGGCGGCCGTGCTGGTGATGGCGTAGCGGTCCCCGGTGGCGTCGCGGCCGCCCTCGGCGTGGTTGTACTGGGCCGCGAAGACGTGCCGGCCGGCCGGGACGGTACGGCCGGGCCTGAGCGTCCAGGTGTAGCGCAGGGCGCCCTTGTCCTCGCGTACGGAGACGGTGAAGTCCCCGGCGGGCCGGGTGCGCCAGTGGCCGGTGTCGGCGATGCCGCCGGTCTGGACGACGCGCAGGTCGACGGTGAGGGCGGTGAGCGGCTCGCTGGTGGTGACCGTGAGGTTGCTCTGGGCCCAGAAGCGGTTGCTGTGCGGGTCGATGACACCCTCGGCCCGTACGCGAACGGGGTGGGGCGGGGTGGCCACCGTCGCGGCGGGACCCTCGTCCTGGAGTACGGAGGCGACCGTGTAGCCGCCGACGGCGAGGACCGCGGCGGCGGCGGTGGCTCCGGCGACGCGCAGCCACGGGGTGCGCGGGGAGGGGCGGCGGGGCGCCGGGGCGCCATCGGCGGGCGGGCGGGCCATGCCGCGTTCGACGCGCGCGAGGATGCGGGCGCGGTCGGGGCGGTGCGCGTGGGCCGCTTCCCGCAGGTGCTTCCTCAGCTCGTCCATGACTCCCTCCCTCCCACCAGGTGTGACGCCGCCCTGCTGTCCAGCATCCGTTCGAGCTGGGCCATGGCCTTGGACGTCTGGCTCTTCACCGTACCCACCGAGATTCCGAGCGCGAGAGCGGTGTCCCGTTCGGAGAGGTCGAAGGCGTGGCGCAGCACGACGCAGGCGCGTTTGCGGAACGGCAGGCGGCGCAGCGCGCCCTGGACGTCGACGACGGAGGGTATGTCGGGGTCGTCGACGTGCCCGGAGTGCTGCGACCAGAACAGGGCGATGCGGCGGCGTTCGCGTACGGCGCTGCGGATGCGGGTGCGGGCGAGGTTGGCGACGACTCCACGCGCGTAGGCGGCGGGGTGGTCGGCGGCGCGGACGCGGTCCCAGCGGTGCCACAGGGCGAGCAGGGCGTCGGCCGCGAGATCGTCGGCGGCGTCGGCCTCGCCCGTCAGGAGGTGGGCGAGGCGGGCCAGTTCGGCGTAGTGCCGCTCGAAGAACGCGTGGAACTCCGTGACGGCGTCATCGGCGGATGTCTCCACGGCGGCCTCCCCCCTGCGCTTCGTCGCGCACGTGTCGCTGATGGTGCGGTACCTGACAGCCCCCTCCCCCTGCCGCCGGAGCGGGTGCGCGATACTAGCAAGCGCTTGTCATGCACCGAACGGTGTGTCCGGCTTTCCCTCTCCCGCGTCCGGTACCACCAGCAGGGAACCCGCCGGCGGTGCGGGGCGCGTCAGTCCCGTACGGGCGGTGGTGATGTAGAGGTCGCGCAGCCCCGGGCCGCCGAACGCGCAGGCGGTGGGGCGGCGCACGGGCAGCTCGACCACCCTGTCGAGCGTGCCGTCGGGGGTGTAGCGGCGGATGGCGGCGCCGTCCCAGAGGGCGACCCACACACAGCCCTCGGCGTCGACGGCGAGGCCGTCGGGGAAGCCGGCGCCGTGCTCGATTGTCGCGAACGGCCGCCGGTCCAGGGCCCGTCGCCCCTCCATGCGGCAGACGTCGACGCGCCGGGTGGCGCTGTCGACGTAGTACATGAGGGTGCCGTCCGGGCTCCAGCCGGTGCCGTTGCTGACGGCGACGGAGGGGAAGACCGTGGTGGTGGTTCCCTCGGGGGCGATACGGGTGAGGGTGCCGCCGCCGTCCGCCTCGTCGTAGCGCATGGTGCCCGCCCACAGCGCCCCGTCCGGGGCGACGGCCGCGTCATTGCCGCGCCGCCCGGGGACCGGGTCGTGGACCAGCCAGGAGAACGCCCCGTCGGCGTCGTACAGTCCGATGCCGTCCCTGAGGTTGACCACCAGTCCGCCGCCCGCCCGTGGTTTGGCCGCGCCGACGTGCTGTGCGGTGGCCATGACCGAGCGGTGACCGCCGGCCGGGTCGTAGGTGTGGACACGGGAGCCCAGGATGTCGACCCAGATGAGCCGTCCGGCGGCCGCGTCCCAGGTGGGGCCTTCGCCCAGCTCGGCGTACGCCCGGACGGCGACCTCCGCGCGCGTCACCGGACGCCGCCCCGGTGGCCGAGGCTCACGGACAGGTCGTCGGCGCCCTTGGCGACCAGCTCGGCGAGTTCGGTCTCGCGCTCCTCGCTCCAGCGGATCATGGGGACGGAGATGGACAGCGCGGCGACGACCCGGCCGGCGCTGTCGCGCACGGGGGCGGCGACGCAGCTGACGTCCGGGTTGGACTCGCGGTGCTCGATGGCGATGCCGCGCTCGCGGATCTCGGCGAGCGCGGCGCGCAGCTCATCGGGGTCGGTGAGGCTGTTGGGGGTCATGGCGGCCAGTTCGCGCCCGTCGATACGGGCGTCGAGCTCGTGCTGCGGCAGGGAGGCGAGCAGCATCTTGCCGACGGAGGTGCAGTGGGCGGGGAGCCGGCGCCCGGCCGCCGAGACCATGCGGACCGCGTGCGTGGAGTCGACCTTGGCGATGTAGATGACGTCCGTGTCCTCCAGGATGGCGACATGGACGGTCTCGTCGCAGGTCTCGGCGACCTCCCGGGCGACCCGCTGGCCCTCGGCGGCGAGGTCGAGCTGTTCGGCGTACCGGCTGCCGAGCTGGTAGGTGCGTACCCCGAGGCGGTAGCGTCCCGGCTGCTCGGGGACGGGCACCAGGTAGGAGCGGGCCGCCAGAGTGGTGAGCAGCTCGTGCACGGTGGTGCGCGGCAGCTGGAGCTTGCGGGTGACCTCCGGCGCGGAAAGGGTTCCGTCACCGGCCAGAAACAGTTCCAGGATGTCGAGCGCCCTGGTCACAGCGGGGACAAGACGTCCCATACCGTCCACCCACCCCTTCGTTCGAAACTCCGGCCGATGACCGGTATGACGAACACAGGCTAACCACAGGCTACTTCACCCGGCAATGGGCGGGGGTGGTGGAAGCGCGCGCACCGGCCCGCACGAACCTCCGTCCGCCGTGCGCAAACCATTGACACCCCCGGGAGTGGCTGATTACGGTCACGCCAAGATTTCGAACGTGTGACGAAATACCGAACGAGCTCGAGAGGGCAACTGCCGTGCGCATCACGGGAATCAGCACTCATGTCGTCGGGACCCCCTGGCGCAATCTCACCTATGTACTGGTCCACACCGACGAGGGGCTCACCGGTGTCGGTGAGACGCGCATGCTGGGGCATACGGACGCGCTGCTCGGCTACCTCAAGGAGGCCGAGGCCAACCACATCGCCGGGTCCGACCCGTTCGCGGTGGAGGACCTCGTACGCCGCATGAAGTACGGCGACTACGGCCGGGCCGGCGAGATCGTCATGTCGGGCATCGCCGTCGTGGAGATGGCGTGCTGGGACATCAAGGGCAAGGCGCTGGGCGTGCCGGTCTGGCAGCTGCTCGGCGGAAAGGTGACGGACCGGGTCAAGGCGTACGCGAACGGCTGGTACACCACCGAACGCACCCCCGAGGCGTACCACAAGGCGGCACAGGAGGTCATGGCGCGCGGCTACCGGGCGCTGAAGATCGACCCCTTCGGGACGGGGCACTTCGAGCTGGACGCCGAGCAGACCCGCTACGCGGTGTCGCTGATCGAGGCGGTGCGGGACGCGATCGGGCCGGACGCGGAGCTGATGCTGGAGATGCACGGGCGGTTCAGCCCGGCCACGGCGGTCCGCCTCGCGAAGGACATGGCGCCGTTCAGCCCGGCCTGGCTGGAGGAGCCGGTGCCGCCGGAGAACCTCAAGGCGCTGGCGAAGGTCGCCGAGAAGGTGGACCTGCCGGTGGCGACGGGCGAGCGGATCCACGACCGGATCGAGTTCCGCGAGCTGTTCGAGTCACAGGCGGCCGACATCATCCAGCCCGACCTCGGGCACATCGGCGGCATCCTGGAGACCCGCAAGCTGGCGGCGACCGCCGAGACGCACTACATGCTGGTCGCCCCGCACAACGTGGGCGGCTCGGTGCTGACCGCGGCCTCGCTCCAACTGGCGGCCTGCACGCCGAACTTCAAGATCCTGGAGCACTTCAACGACTTCGCGGACGCGGAGATCAAGAAGGTGGTCAAGGGCGCGCCGCAGGTGGACCCGGAGACGGGCTGCTTCGAGGTGTCGCACGCCCCGGGCCTCGGCGTGGAGCTGGACGTGGACGCGGCGGCCGAATTCCCGCAGCAAAGGGCCCGGTTCGACCTGTGGGCCGAGGGCTGGGAGAAGCGGGCGCCCAAGTGAGCGGGCCCGTGAGCGGGCCGGTGAGCCGCGCGCTCGTGGTCGACCGGCCGGGCGCGCACCGGCTCGTCGAGCGGGCCGTGCCCGAGCCGGGTCCCGGCGAGGTCGTGGTACGGGTGGCCGCGGCCGGGATCTGCATGAGCGACCGCGAGGTCTACGACGGTCACCGCGACGCCGCGTATGTGCGCTACCCGGTGACCCCGGGCCATGAGTGGTCGGGGACCGTCGAGGCGGTGGGCGAGGGCGTGGACCCGGCGCTGACCGGGCGCAAGACGGTCGCCGAGGGGTTCCGGGCGTGCGGGGCCTGCGAGCGCTGCCGGTGCGGCGAGACGAGCCTGTGCTCCAGCGGTTACGCGGAGACCGGGTTCACCGAGCCGGGGGCCTTCGCCGACCACGTCACCCTGCCGGCCAGGCTGCTGCACCCGCTGAACGACGACGCCGACCTGCCGGCCGCGGCGCTGCTGGAGCCCGCCGCGGTGATCGCCGCCGCGGTACGGGCGGGGCGGCCGCGCCCCGGTGAACGGGTCGCGGTGGTGGGCGCGGGCACGCTCGGGCTGCTCGCCGTGCAGTTGCTGGCCGCCTCGTCGCCCGCCGAACTGACGGTGATCGACCCGCGGGCGGCGCGCGGCGAGCAGGCGCTGCGGTTCGGGGCGAGCCAGGCGGCGGCCCCGGCCGAGGCGGACGCGCTGAGCGGCCGCTTCGACCTGGTGGTGGAGACCGCGGGCGCTGCGACGACGGCGGCCTCCTCCTGCCTGCTGGCGCGCCGGGGCGGCCGGGTGGTGCTGACGGGGATGTTCACGCCCGGCGCCATCGGCATCGACCCGGTGCACCTGTCGCTGAGCCAGCTGGAGGTCCGCAGCGTCTTCGGCGCCCCCTCCTCGGCCTGGTCGGACGCGGTGCGAGCCTTCGGGCTCGGGCTGCTCGACCCGGCGCCGCTGATCACGCACGAGTTCCCGCTGGAGCGGTTCGCGGACGCCATCGCGCTGGTCGGCGGCGGCGACCCGAAGACCGGCAAGGTGCTGCTGCGCCCGTAGGCCCGAGGCCAGCGGCCCTGAGACCGGCCATGTGCCGTACGGCGGTACGGGGCGCCCTGACCGCCCCCGTACCGCCGTACACCCAACGGCCCGCACCACGTCCGACATACCGAACATAGGAGTCCTGTGACCGCCCCGTCCGTACCCCGCCGTCCCGGCTTGGAGGCCCTCGCCGCCATCGGCCACCCGGCCCCCGCCGTCGATCCGGCCGACACCTCGCCGCACGCCTTCCCCGATGGCGGCACCTGGCGCACCGAGATCCCCTCGGTCGAGGGTCCGGAGGCCCTGGCCGTCGTCCTCAAGGAGAGCTCCCGGCTCGACGTACCCATTCACCGGATCAGCCAGGGCAGCGGCATCTGGATGCTCACGGACGCCGAGATCACCGAGATGGTGGACTCCTGCGCCGAACGCGACATCGAGCTCTGCCTGTTCACCGGCCCGCGCGGCACCTGGGACATCGGGGCGGGCACCCGCACCGACTCCGGCGGCGCCGGGCTGCGCGCCCGTGGCCACGACGCGCTCGCGGGGTGCGTGGAGGACGCCTGCCGGGCCACCTCGCTCGGCGTGCGCTGCCTGCTCGTCGCGGACGAGGGCGTGCTGTGGACGCTGCACCGCCTGCGCGTGGCGGGGCGGCTGCCGGCCGACACCACCTTCAAGCTGTCCGCGCTGACGGGCCCGGTCAACCCGGCCTCGTACGCCGTGTACGAGGCCCTGGGCGCCGACTCCATCAACGTGCCCTCGGACCTGACCCTGGACCACCTGACCGAGATCCGCCTGGCCGGCCGGGCGCCGATGGACATGTACATCGAGGCGCCGGACGACCTCGGCGGCTACATCCGCATGTACGAGGCGGCCGAGCTGATCCGGCGCGGCGCCCCGCTCTACCTGAAGTTCGGCCTCAGCCGCTCCCCCGGCATCTACCCCTACGGAGCGCAGCTGCGCGAGACCGCGCTCGCGACCGCCCGCGAGCGGGTGCGCCGGGGGCGGCTGGTGCTCGATCTGCTGGCCCGGCACGGCGCGGACGGCGGCATGTCACCGCTCGGCGCGCGACTGCCGGGCGAACTGCGGCGTTTCCCCGTCCCGGAAGGCGACTGATCCATGCGCATCGCTCGTATCGTCACCGCGGCCACTCTGGCCGCGCTGCTCACCGCCTCGCTCACCGCCTGCGGCCAGGAGGCCAGGGGCGGCAGCCGCTACAAGCCCAAGGCCGGCGAGGGCGGCACCATCGGTCTCGCCATGCCCACCAAGTCCTCGGAGCGGTGGATCGCCGACGGCCGGAACATGGCCAAGCAGTTCCAGAAGGCCGGCTACGACACCGACCTCCAGTACGGCGACGACAAGGTCGAGAACCAGATCGCCCAGATAGAGAACATGATCACCAAGGGGCGCAAGCTGCTGGTGATCGCCGCGATCGACGGCTCCGCGCTCACCGAGGTGCTCCAGCGGGCGGAGGACGCGGGCATCCCCGTCATCTCCTACGACCGCCTCATCATGGGCACCGAGAACGTCGACTACTACGCGTCGTTCGACAACGAGCGGGTCGGCGAGCTGGAGGCCAGGTACATCGTCGAGGCGCTCAAGCTGGGCAAGCCCGCCAGGGGCACGGGCGACTCGTACAACATCGAGCTGTTCGCGGGCTCGCCGGACGACAACAACACCAAGTACTTCTGGAACGGCGCCATGAAGGTGCTCAAGCCGTACCTGGACACCGGCCAGCTCGTCGTACGCAGCAAGCAGACCCGGATGAACCAGGCGACCACGCTGCGCTGGGACGGCGGCACCGCGCAGAAGCGGATGGACGACCTGATCAGCAAGAACTACGGCGAGGAGCGCGTGGACGCGGTCCTCTCCCCGTACGACGGCATCTCCATCGGCATCATCTCCGCGCTCAAGAGCGCCGGTTACGGCACCAAGAGCCGGCCGCTGCCGGTGGTCACCGGGCAGGACGCGGAGCTGGCGTCGGTGAAGTCGATCATCCGGGGCGAGCAGACGCAGACCGTCTTCAAGGACACGCGCAAGCTCGCCGCGCAGGCGGTCACGATGGGCGACGCCGTCCTCAACGGCCGTAAGCCCGAGGTCAACAACACCACGGACTACCACAACGGCAAGAAGATCGTGCCGTCGTTCCTGCTGGACCCGGTCAGCATCGACAAGTCGAACACCCAGCTCCTCGTCTCCGAGGGCTACTTCACCGCCGGGCAGCTCTCGTGACGCGCCCGGTCCTGGAGATGCGCGGGATCACCAAGACCTTCCCCGGCGTCAAGGCGCTCTGCGAGGTGAACCTGACGGTGCGGGCCGGCGAGATCCACGCGATCTGCGGTGAGAACGGCGCGGGCAAGTCCACGCTGATGAAGGTGCTCAGCGGGGTGTACCCGCACGGCTCGTACGAGGGTGAGATCCGGTTCGAGGGCGAGCCGGTGGCCTTCAAGGACATCCGGGCCAGCGAGCGGCACGGCATCGTGATCATCCACCAGGAGCTGGCGCTCATCCCCTACCTGTCCATCGCCGAGAACATCTTCCTCGGCAACGAGCAGGCCAAGCGGGGCCTGATCGACTGGAACGACACGCTGCGCAGCGCGAGCCGGCTGCTCAGGCGCGTGGGGCTGCGCGAGAAACCGCAGACGCCGGTCGCCGACATCGGCGTGGGCAAGCAGCAGCTGGTGGAGATCGCCAAGGCGCTGTCCAAGGAGGTGAAGCTGCTCATCCTCGACGAGCCGACGGCCGCGCTCAACGACGAGGACAGCGCGAAGCTCCTCGATCTGATCCTGGAGCTGCGCGAACAGGGCATCGCCAGCATCATCATCTCGCACAAGCTGAACGAGATCCGGCGGATCGCCGACTCGGTGACGATCCTGCGCGACGGGCGGACCGTGGAGACGCTGACGGTGCGCCAGGCGCCCGAGGACGAGCCGCGGTTGTCGGAGGACCGCATCATCCGGGGCATGGTCGGCCGCGACCTCGACCAGCGCTTCCCCGACCGCACGCGCTACGAGGGCGAGGACGCCGGCCAGGTGGCGCTGAGCGTGCGGGGCTGGACGGTCCGCCACCCGGTCGACCACCAGCGCACGGTCGTCGACGATGTGTCGCTGACCGTGCGGCGCGGCGAGATCGTCGGCATCGCGGGCCTGATGGGCGCGGGCCGCACGGAGCTCGCGATGTCGGTCTTCGGGCGCAGTTACGGCCAGTACGTGGCCGGGACGGTCGAGGTCGGCGGGCGGGAGGTGGTGACGAGGACGGTGCCCGCGGCGATCGAGGCGGGGCTCGCGTACTGCACCGAGGACCGCAAGCAGTACGGGCTGAACCTCATCGACAACATCAACCGCAATATCTCGCTGGCCTCCCTGCCGGGCATGCGGCGGCGCGGCGTCGTGGACGAGCACCATGAGCGCCGTGTCGCCGAGCGCTACCGCACCACCATGAACATCAAGGCGCCCACCGTGTTCGAGCAGGTGGGGCGGCTGTCGGGCGGCAACCAGCAGAAGGTCGTCCTCAGCAAGTGGATCCACGCCGACCCCGAGGTGCTGATCCTGGACGAGCCGACGCGCGGCATCGACGTCGGCGCCAAGTACGAGATCTACACCGTCATCGACAAGCTCGCGGCGCAGGGCAAGGCCGTGCTGTTCATCTCCTCCGAACTGCCGGAGCTGCTCGGGATGTGCGACCGGATCTACACCATGGCCGAGGGCCGGCTGACCGGTGAGGTCTCCCGCGCCGAGGCCACCCAGGAAGTCCTGATGCGCCAGATGACCCAGAACAGAAGCTGAGGCACCGTCATGACCACCACGACCACTCCGCCGCGTGACGCGTCCGCGGCACCGTCCGGGCAGCGGCCATCGGCAGGCGCCGTGCTGCTCCAGGCACTGCGCGGCAACATGCGCCAGTACGGCATGCTCATCGCGCTGGCGTTCATCATCGTGCTGTTCCAGATCTGGACCGACGGCACGCTGCTGCTGCCCAACAACGTCTCCAACCTGATCCAGCAGAACGGCTACATCCTCATCCTGGCCATGGGCATGATGATCGTCATCATCGCCGGCCACATCGACCTGTCCGTGGGCTCGGTCGTCGCCTTCGTCGGCGCCATGTCGGCGGTGATGATGGTCAAGCACGACATGCCGTGGGTGCTGGCGCTGGTGCTGTCGCTGCTGATCGGTGCGGTGGCCGGTGCGTGGCAGGGCTACTTCATCGCCTACGTCGGCATTCCGTCGTTCATCGTGACGCTGGCGGGCATGCTGCTGTTCCGGGGGCTCACCCAGATCGTGCTGGAGGGCCAGTCGATCGCCCCCTTCCCCGAGGGCTTCCAGAACATCGCCAAGGGCTTCATCCCGGAGATGGGCCCGTACACGCAGTACCACAACCCGACGCTGCTGCTCGGTCTCGCCGCGGTGGTCTTCCTGCTGCTGCGCGAGTGGCGCGACCGCAGGCGGCAGCTGGCGTACGGGCTCGATGTGGTGCCGACCGGCATCTGGGTGGCCAAGTGCACGGCGATCACCGCGGCCGTCGTCGCGTTCACGCTGACCCTGGCCAGCTTCCACGGCGTGCCGGTGGTCATGCTGATCACGGGTGGGCTGCTGATCGGGCTGGGCTATGTGATGCGCAACGCGGTCATCGGGCGCCATGTGTACGCGCTGGGCGGCAACAAGGCGGCGGCGAAGCTGTCGGGCGTCAAGGACAAGCGGGTCACCTTCCTCGTCTTCGTCAACATGGGCGTGCTGGCGGCGCTGGCGGGCTGTGTGTACGCGGCGCGGCTGAACGCGGGCACCCCGCAGGCCGGCCTGAACTTCGAACTGGAGGCGATTGCCGCGTCGTTCATCGGCGGCGCCTCGATGAGCGGCGGCGTCGGCACCGTGATGGGCGCCGTGATCGGCGGCCTGGTGCTGGGCGTGCTGAACAACGGGATGTCCCTGGTCGGCATCGGCACGGACTACCAGCAGGTCATCAAGGGGCTGGTGCTGCTGGCGGCGGTCGGGTTCGACGTGTGGAACAAGCGCAAGGCCGGCAAGTGACCCCTCTCTCCTCGGGAGTTCGGATGGAAACGAGCAGACGTACGGTGCTGGCGGCCGCGGCCGCCACAGGACTCACGGTGGCCGCCGCGTCCACGGCGTACGCCGCGGACGGCGCGGACGGCGCACGGCAGGGAAGGAAGCCCGTGAAGGAACTCTTCGGCACGCTCCCCGACGGCACGAAGGTCCACCGCTGGACGCTGGAGAACGGGGGCACGCGGCTGAAGGTGCTGTCGTACGGCGGCATCGTGCAGTCGCTGGAGATACCCGACCGGCGCGGCCGGTACGCCAATGTGTCGCTCGGCTTCGACAACCTCGACGACTACCTGGGCGCGACGGCGTTCTTCGGCGCGCTGATCGGCCGGTACGGCAACCGCATCGCGGGCGGCCGGTTCACCCTGGACGGCACGAGCTACCAGCTGTCCGTCAACGACGGCGGGAACAGCCTGCACGGCGGGGCGCAGGGCTTCGACAAGCGCGTGTGGGACGTGGAGCCGTTCGCGGACACCACGGGCGTCGGGCTGGTGCTGCGGTATGTGAGCGTGGACGGCGAGATGGGCTATCCCGGTACGCTCAGGGTGAAGGTGACGTACACCCTCACCGGCCGGGGTGACTGGCGGATCGACTACGCGGCGACCACCGACCGGGCCACGGTGGTGAACCTGACCAACCACGCCTACTACAACCTCGCGGGCGAGGGCAGCGGTGACGTCCTGGGCCATGAGCTGCGGCTGGCCGCCTCCCGCTACACGCCGACCGACGCGACGCTGATCCCGACCGGTGAGCGGGCGAAGGTGGCGGGCACGCCGTTCGACTTCCGGCACGGCAAGCTCATCGGCGAGGACATCCGTACCGCCCATCCGCAGCTGGTGCTCGCCAAGGGGTACGACCACAACTGGGTGCTGGACAAGGGCATCACCGAGCGCCCCGAGCCGTTCGCGACGCTGCGCGACCCCGGGTCGGGCCGCACGATGCGGATCGCCACCACCGAGCCGGGCGTGCAGTTCTACTCGGGGAACTTCCTGGACGGCACCCTGGCGGGCCCGTCGCGGCGCACCTACCGGCAGGGCGACGGGCTGTGCCTGGAGACCCAGCACTTCCCCGACTCGCCGAACCAGCCGTCGTTCCCCTCGACGGTGCTGCGGCCGGGCGCCACCTACCGGTCGGCGACCGTCCACAGCTTCTCGGCGCGCTGATCCGCCCCGCGCTGACCGGGTAGCCGCGCATCAGTTCGGCGGCGTTGGCGAACTGCCAGCCGTAGATACCCGCCGCCAGGAACCGGTCGGCGTTGCCGGTCAGCGTGGTGAGCGTGGCCGACCAGGCGTTGAGGATGTCCCGGGCGGTGTCGCCGTGCTCGCGGGTGCCGCCGACACGCCGGCGCAGCGCGTTCTGGTAGGCGGCGTGGATGTCGTTGAAGAGGATGCCGTAGTTCTGCCCCGTGCCGCCCCGTACGACGGTGGCCTGCGGGTTGGCCTGCCACGTCGCCTGGGAGTGGCGGTTGGCGGTCAGCCGCTCCCAGCCGCCGAGCCAGGGCTGTGCCTTGGCGGCGACCCGCACCTTGGCACGGTTCAGGTCGCCGGCCGAGTGCGGCATGCCCGGGTGCGCGAAGGTGCGGGCGGGGGCCGGCCCGGGGCGCGGCGAGGGGGCGGGGGTGGGAGCGGACTGGCCGGCGAAGGCGGCGGCCGCACCGCCCGCGGCTCCGGCGACCGCGAGGCCGCTCGCGAGACGGATGAGACCGCGGCGGCTCATGCGGCGGTGCTTGTTGTCGTGACTCATGGGCGGCTCCTGCGGCTCTGACTCTGGCTTTTGGCTCGGGAATGGGCTGTGGAATGGGCTCTGGAACGGGCCTGACACACAGGAGGCGCCGGAGCCGCACGCCGATAACAGAAACTTCGGAAACCCGAAAACCACGTGCGGCACCGGGAGGGGTGGCTCACCCGGTCCGGGAGCGTCGTTGCGCCGAGTGCCACGCCCGCCTGGTGGGCCCGCCGGGAGCACCGCAGCGTGAGGGGACAGGCCGGGAATCCGTCACCCGCGCCTCCCCCCGAACGAGGACGGGCCATGCAGGAATCAGTCATCGACGGCGCGCGCCACGGCGGCGGGCCGCGCGCACCCCTCCAGGAGAGCAGGGACCCGCGCGCGGGCACTCACGCGGCGCCGTGGCTGGCGGGCGTCGCCGCCGCGTTCACGCTCGCCCATCTCCTCCTGGTCGCCCCGGGCCTGGGGCTCGGCTGGGACGAGACCGTCTACGTCAGCCAGGTCAGCCGCCAGGCACCGGCGGCGTTCTTCAGCGCGCCGCGCGCCCGGGGCATCACATTCCTCGTCGCCCCCGTCACCTTGCTGACGAGCTCCGTCCTGGCGCTGCGCGTGTACCTGGCCGTGCTCGCCGGTTGCGGGCTGTTCCTCGCCCTGTGGGCGTGGCGCAGGCTGCTGCCGCCATCGCTGCTGGCGGTGGCCGGGGCGCTGTTCGCGAGCCTGTGGGTCACGCTGTTCTACGCCGGGCAGGCGATGCCCAACCTGTGGGTCGCCTACGGGGCACTGGCGGCGACCGGCTGCTTCCTGCGCGCCGCCCGCGACCCGGGAGACCGGTGGGCGGTGGCCGGTATCGGGGCCGGGGTGGCGTTCGCGGGGCTGATGCGTCCGACGGACGCGGTGTGGCTGGCCCTGCCGCTGGCCGTGGCGGCGGTGGCGATGCGGGCGTGGCGGTGGCCACTGCTGCTGACGGTGCTCGCGGCGGGCGTGGCCGCCGGGTGCGCCGAGTGGGTCATCGAGGCGCAGACGCGCTACGGGGGGCTGATGGCCCGACTGGAGCGGGCCAGCGAGATCCAGGGCCGGCTGGGCTGGTACCTGGCCGTCGACGACCATGCGCGCGCGCTCGGCGGCCGTACGCTGTGCCGCCCGTGTGACGTGCCATGGCGGCACCCCGCCGCCGCCCTGTGGTTCTTCGCGTTGCCGCTGCTGGTGGCGGGCGGGGTGTGGCGGGCGCTGCGGGAGCGCCGCCACGGGACGGAGATGGTGGTGGCGTGCGCGGTCGGGCTGTCGCTGGCCCTGCCGTACCTGTTCACGGTCGGCTACGCGGCGCCGCGGTTCCTGCTGCCCGCGTACGCGCTGCTGGCCCTGCCGGTGGCGGGGTGCCTGCTGGGGCTGTGCCGGCGGCGGGGGGCGGCCGCCGGCGCGGTCGCGCTCGCCCTGGTCGCGCACCTGGCGGTGCAGTACCGGGTGGTGGACGGGGTGGCGGACCGGGTGCGCCGCGACACCCGTGACCTGACGCGGATCGCCGCCGCCCTGCACGCCCGGGGCGTGCGCCCGCCGTGCGTGGTCAGCGGCGAGGACGCCATCCGCGTGGCGTTCCGCACCGGCTGCGCCTCCCGCCAGCCGGGCGGCCACGACGGCAGCATCACGCCCCGGGGCCTCGCCGAACTGGCCCGGGACCGGCCGGTCGCGGTGCTGGTCTCGGGCGCGGCGCAGCCCCCGGCGCACGCCCGGGGCTGGCCCGTCCACCGGCTGCCGGACCTGGGCCGGCTGACCGGGTACCGCGCCTACGTCGCCGGTGTGAAGCCGAGCGACGCGAGCCGTACGGAGCCGGTGAGCCCGACCCGTACGTCCTGAACGCCGCTCACCGCGAACGGCGTCTGAAGCGTCGTGTAGGCGTACGGCCCGCCGCCCGCCGCCACGTCCACGGCGGCCAGGACGGTGCCGTCGCCGAGGGCGAGGGTGACCGTGCCGGTGCCGGAGACCTCCAGGGCGGCGGCCGCGGTGCCGGCCCCGAAGTCGCAGTCCCTGAAGAGCAGTTCGCCGGGCGCTTCGGCGGCGGCCGGAGTGACGCAGTCGCCGCGGACCTTGGTGCGGTCGGCGAGCACGGTGCCGCGCTGCTCGTCGTAGTCGGCGGCGACCACGGGCCGCTGAAGGACGGGGCGCGGAGCCCGGGCCTGGCCGGTGTGTTCCACGGTGGCGGTGAGGCGGATGTCGGCGCTGGAGGACCCGGCGAGGATCTCGTACGTCCCCGGCTCGACGGTCCAGCGGCCGTGGGCCACGTCCCAGAACCCCAGCGCCGCGACGGGCACCTCGAACTCCAGGCGCCGGCCGGCACCGGGCGCGAGGGTGACCCTGCGGTGCCCGGCCAGCTCCCGCAGCGGCCGTGGCACGGACGGGGCGACGGCCCTGGCGTACAGCTGGGCGACCTCGTCGGCGGCGGCGGGGCCGGTGTTGGTGACGGTGAACGCGACGCGCACCAGGTCGCCCCGGAGCTCGGCGGACAGGTCGCTGTAGGCGAAGGTCGTGTACGACAGGCCGTGGCCGAACGGGAAGAGCGGGGCGCCGTCGAAGTAGAGGTAGGTCTGGCGGCTGCCGATGATGTCGTAGTCCAGCAGGTCCGGCAGGTCGTCGTCGCAGGCGTACCAGGTCTGCGGCAGCCGCCCGGCCGGTGAGACGTCGCCGGCGAGGACGCGGGCCAGGGCCGTGCCGGCCGCCTGGCCGCCGTGCGCGGTCCACAGCAGGGCGGGCAGCTCGCCGGCCGCGTCGCCGACCGCGTACGGGTAGGAGGAGGCGAGGACGAGCACGGTGCGCGGGTTGGCGGCGCGGGCGGCGCGCCAGAGCCGGTCCTGCTGCTCGGGCAGGGCCAGCGTGGCGCGGTCCTCGGTCTCACGGCCGTTGATGTGCGGGTCGTTGCCCGCGACGACGATGACGACGTCCGCCGTGGCGGCGGCGCGTGCCACGGCGTGGGTGCCGTGTTCGACCGTTTCGAGGGTGAAGACGTCGCCCTCTTCGGCAAGCGCGGCAACCTTCGCGCCGTCCGCGGCGACGCAGACGTAGCCACCCGTTCCGATGTGCTTCAGGAGGTGCCCGTCACCGTGTGGTTCGAGGCGGAACGTCTCCTGGACGACCCAGCCGCCGGGCTGGTCGGCCGACGCCCGTACGCGGCCGTCGTCGGCGACCGAGAGGTAGCGGCCGTCCGGGGCGCGCAGCGTGAGGACGCCGCCGCCCCAGTCGATGAGCGCGAGCGTGGTGCCGTCGCCGTCCGGGTCGGCGGTCAGCGGCGGCAGGTCGGTGCGGCCCGCGAGGAGCGCCGGGTCGAGGGCGCCCTCCGCGCCGCGTACCTCGGTGGCGGCCGCGTCGGCCTCGGGCACCCGCAGCGCCCCGGCGGCGCTGCGCAGCCGTACCAGGTCGGCGCCTTCGGCGTGGGTGACGTTCTCGGCGCCGAACCGTTCCCGCAGGCCGTCGAGGGGGCTGGAGCGGCGGATCAGGGTGCCGCTGTACCAGTCGAGCTTGCACTCGTCGGCGAGGAGGCCGACCACGGCGAGGCGCGGCCGCGCCGCCGGGTCGAGCGGCAGGATGCCGTCGTTGGTGAGCAGGACGACGGCCTGTTCGGCGGCTTCCTGAGCGAGGGCGCGGTGCTCGTCGGTGTCGAAGGCGCTGACGGTGGCGTACGGGTCGAGTTCGGGGTCGAACTCGCCGAGCCGGAAGCGGACGTGGAGCTGTCGGCGTACGGCGGTGTCGATGTCGCCTGCGTCGATCAGTCCGCGCTCCAGGGCGCCACGGACGCGGGCGGTGGTGAGCGAGCTGTCGGTGCCGTGGTCGGTGAAGCTGTCCACGCCGGCGCGCAGGGCGGCGGCGGTGGCCTCCTCGTGGGTGTCGAAGTAGTGCTCGGAGTCGACCAGGTTGCTGGGTGCGCCGGCGTCGGAGCAGACGAGGAGTTCCTGGTCGGTCCAGGTGCGCAGGTGGTCGCGCAGGTGGGGCGAGAGGTGGTTGGGGCGCCCGTTGACCAGGTTGTACGCGGGCATGACGCCGGCCACGCCGCCCGCCGTGACGGCACCCCGGAAGGCCCGCAGGTCGTACTCGTGCAGGACCCGGGGGCGTACGGAGGAGGAGGCGGTGTCCCGGTCGGTCTCGTTGTTGTGGGCGAGCCAGTGCTTGAGGACGGGGGCGGTGCGCCAGTAGTGGGGGTGGTCGCCGCGCAGGCCACGGGTGTAGGCGACGGCGATGGCGGAGGTGAGGGCGGGGTCCTCGGAGTAGCCCTCCTCACCGCGGCCCCACAGGGGGTTGCGCAGCAGATTGACGGTGGGGGCCCACACGTTGAGGCCGACGCGGTCGTCGCGGGCGCGCATGGCCCGCGCCTCGGTGCCGACGGCTTCGCCGACGCGGCGGACCAGGTCGTCGTTCCACGTGGCGCCGAGGCCCACGGCCTGCGGGAAGACGGTGGCGGGGCCCATCCAGGCGACGCCGTGCAGGGCCTCCTGCCCGGTGCGGAAGGCGGCGATGCCCAGGCGCTCCACCGGGGGCCCGAACTGGTGCAGCATCGCGATCCGTTCGTCGAGCGTCAGCCGCCCGAGCAGGTCGTCGACGCGCTTGTCCAGTGGCAACTGGGCGTCACGGAAAGGCGGCCGGTCTGCGGTCACGTGCGGTTCCCCTTGCGGATGTCCTGGAGGGATCTACGAGATCTTCGAAGCGCTTCGATGCTCTGGGGTCGCAGCCTTGGGTGTCAAGACACAGGGGCCGACAACTCGCCGCAGGCCGCCAGGTCGGCGCCTGGGCAACGTCCCGAAGCACCGAGGAATCTTTGGGAACGACTCTTGTGCGGCTGGTGGCGTTCACTTAACCTCGCAGCAACATCGAAGCGCTTCGACGAAATGACGCGGCCGAGGACGCATACGGCTGTGCTTCTCAAGGCCCGCTTCGGATCAGCCAGTTACGCCGGATCCACCTCTGACACCGCAGCCGACCGGCGGACCTCGCCGGGTGTTCTGGCGCGCCATGAAGGGTTGACGCAATGACGCCGAACTTCTCCTCCGCTCCGGGCTCCGGCGCGGGCTCCGCCCCCAGCCGGAGAAGCTTCCTCGCCTCCACCGCCGTCGCCGCGGCCGCCGTGGCGGGCGGGATGCCGTTGCTGGCCGCGTGCGGCGGCTCGCAGGGCGAGAAGAAGGACGGCGCCACCTCCGGCAAGGAGGCGCGAAAGCTCCTGCCGGCCTTCGTGGCGCAGAACGTCGTGTCGCCCGACATCCCGTCGAAGAACGGCTCCGCGGCCGGTTTCACCACGGCGATCGCCACGGCGGCGCTGAAGACCTCGGTCCCCGACAAGCTCGGCAAGGGCAGCAGCATCAAGATCATGGCGCCGCTGTGGGGCAGCCCGCCCAAGAGCGACAACCCCTACTACCGGGCGATGAACGAGGCCATCGGCGTCAGCACCGTCTGGCAGAACCAGGACGGCAACACCTACGACGAGAAGCTCGGCGCGGTGCTCGCCTCCAGCGACATCCCCGACGTCGTGGTCGTGCCCAGCTGGAACCTCACCGGCAAGATCCCGAGCGCGGTCAACGCCAAGTTCGCCGACCTCGGCCCGTACCTGTCGGGTGAGAAGGTCAAGGCGTACCCGAACCTGGCAGCGGTGCCCACGGACGCCTGGCAGCGGTCCATCTTCGGCGGCGCGCTGCGCGGCATCCCGATGCCCGGCTCGTACGTCCCGAACATCGCGCCCTTCTACCGCCAGGACGTCTTCGAGTCCAAGGGCTACCAGCAGCCCAAGAGCGCCGCCGAGTTCCTCGCCTGGGCGAAGGAGGCCACCAACGCCAAGGCCAAGGTGTGGGCCTGCGACGACATGAAGTGGACCGCCTTCAACATGTTCGGCGTCTTCCCCGGCAGCGACAAGGCGCTGTGGTGGAACATGGTCGACGGGAAGCTGGTCAACCGCGTCGAGACCGAGGAGTACCTCGAAGCCCTGGAGTGGGTGCGCACGCTGTACGCGGCCCACGTGGTCCACCCGGACGCCAGGGCGGGAGGCACACAAGGTGACCCGGGGAACCGTTTCACCGCCGGTCAGGTCCTCGTCTACAACCAGGACCTGTCCCACTGGTACTCCAAGAGCGTCGAACAGGGCGCCCGCAACCCCGAGTTTCGGATGGGCGCCTTCGACATCTTCGGCCACGACGGCTCGGCCCCGACGCTCTGGGCGGGGCAGCCCGCCGGCATCTGGGCGTTCGTCAGCAAGAAGGCGTCCCAGGCGGTCATCAAGGACGTGCTCGCCATCGCGAACTTCTGTGCCGCCCCGTACGGCACCAAGGAGCGCATGCTCACCGACTACGGCGTCGAGGGCGTCCACTACACGTACGACAAGGGCCTGCCGGTCAAGAACGACACCGGCTTCCTGGAGGTGGCGGGCGCCTTCGACTACCTCGGCGACCCCGCCCCGTACGTCGCCCACCCCGACCGTCCCGACGTGACCAGGCTCCGGGTCGAGTGGCAGCAGCGGATGGGCGCCCTGACGAAGAAGACCTCCTTCTACGGGCTGACCGTCACCGAGCCCACCCGCTGGACCAACCTCGCCGACGACTTCGAGCAGCTGGAGGACGACGTCGTCCGCGGCCGCAAGAAGATCAGCGACGTCCAGCGGGCCGTGTCGGACTGGCGGAGCAAGGGCGGCGACCAGCTCCGCGACTGGTACCGCAAGCTGCTCGACGACTCCGGCTCCGCCGCGAACTGACCCGCCGACACGCGAGGAGAGAACCGTGTCGCAGCACAGCACGGTGCCGGGCGCACAGCCGGCCGGTCAGGGCGGCCCACGGCCCCGCGAGAAGACGGGGGCGCCACGCCAGGGCGGGGAGACTCCCGGAGCCGGGCTGTCCGTCCCACCACCGGCCCAGGCATCCGCCCAGGCATCTGACCCGGCCTCTGCCCCGGCACCGGCACCGGCACCGGCACCGGCACCGGCAGCGGCAGCGGCAGCGGCAGCGAAGAAGAACAGCGGAAAGAAGAACGGCGGAAAGCTGAGCCTGCGGCTGAGGTTCCGGCGGGACCGCGCGCTGATCCTGATGACCCTGCCCGCACTGCTGCTGGTCCTGGTCTTCACCTACATACCGGTGCTCGGCAACATCGTCGCCTTCCAGGACTACGACCCGTATCTCAGCGAGAACGGCTTCATCGCCATGCTGGAGAGCCCGTGGGTCGGGTTCGACCAGTTTGAGCGGATCTTCGCCGACTCGGCGTTCTGGCGGGCGGTCGAGAACACCCTGGTGCTGTTCTTCCTCCAGCTCGTGCTGTTCTTCCCGGTGCCGATCATGCTGGCCCTGCTGATCAACAGCATCATCAGACCCCGGGTCCGCGCGGTCGCCCAGGCGATCATGTACCTGCCGCACTTCTTCTCCTGGGTGCTGGTCATCACCGTCTTCCAGCAGATCTTCGGCGGCGCCGGCATCATCGCGCAGACGCTGCGGCAGCACGGCATCGAGGGCTTCGACCTGATGACCGACCCGGGGATCTTCCCGTTGCTGGTCACCTCCGAGGGCATCTGGAAGGACGCCGGCTGGGGCATCATCGTCTTCCTCGCCGCGCTGTCCTCCGTCAGCAACGACCTGTACGAGGCGGCGGCCATGGACGGGGCCGGGCGCTGGCGGCGGATGTGGCACGTCACGCTGCCCGCGCTGCGGCCGGTGATCGCCCTGCTGCTGGTGCTGCGGGTCGGTGACGCGCTCACCGTCGGCTTCGAGCAACTGCTGCTGCAACGCGACGCGGTGGGGCCGGACGCGGCGGAGGTGCTCGACACCTATGTGTGGTGGAACGGCATCCGCAACCAGGACTTCAGTTACGCCGCGGCCGCCGGGCTCATCAAGGGCGTGGTCGGGCTCGGGCTGGTCCTCGCGGCCAACAAGGTCGCCCATCTCATGGGCGAGCAGGGGGTGTACAAGAAGTGACCTCGATGACGGTGGAGCCCGCGAAGCGGCGGAGCCGCTGGGCCGCGCCGCCCCGCCCGGTCTGGGAGGGCGAGCCCGGCAAGGCCGGTCTGGTGGCCAAGGGCATCGTGCTGGCGGGGGCCTGTCTGGCGATCCTCTTCCCGCTGTGGATCGTGATCGTCACCAGTCTCTCCTCGCCCGAGACGATCAGCCGGGCCGGTGGCCTGGTCGTCATCCCCAAGGGCATCACCTTCGTCGCGTACCAGGAGCTGCTGGGCGGCGGGCAGGTGCAGCGTGCGGCGCTGGTCAGCCTGGGTGTCACGGCGGTGGGCACGCTCTTCAGCATGGCGGTGTCGGTGCTGTGCGCGTACGGGCTGTCGCGCAGCGGCTCGCTCGGGCACCGCTGGATGCTGATGACGCTGCTGGCGACGATGTTCTTCGGCGCGGGGCTGATTCCGACGTACCTGCTGGTGCAGGCGCTGGGGCTGACGGACACCTACCTGGCGCTGATCCTGCCGAGCGCGGTGAGCGTCTTCAACATCCTGGTGCTGCGGGCGTTCTTCATGAACATCTCGCAGGAGCTGACCGACAGCGCCCGGATCGACGGGGCCGGAGACTTCCGGATCCTGTGGCAGATCGTCATGCCGCTGTCCCGGGCCGTGCTCGCGGTGATCTCGCTGTTCTACGCGGTGGGGTACTGGAGCGCGTGGTTCAACGCCTCCATCTACCTCACCGACCAGGACATGATGCCGTTGCAGAACGTCATGATCCAGATCGTGCAGAAGCAGGAGCCGCCGACCGGACTCGGGCAGCTGATCAAGACCAACCAACTGTCGCCGCTATCCGTGCAGATGGCGGTCATGGTGCTGGCCCTGGTGCCGGTGGCCATCGCGTCGCCCTTCGTCCAGAGGCACTTCAAGAAGGGCATGCTCACCGGCGCGGTCAAGGGCTGAGCCCGGTACACATCCCCGCCGCCCGCCCCCTCACCGCCCGCCCCCTCACCGCCCGTCCGATGGCCGCGTCGGACGCCAGGGGCGGCGCGGTGTCCGAACGGACGGCTGCCGGAGCGTGGCCCCCACCCCCCGTCGCGCCCCGGCAGACGTCGTACCCCCACTTCCCGCACCCGCAGAGATCGAGGCATGCCATGCCCCCCTCCCCCCTGAGCAGACGCGCCGTCCTCGCGGGCGGTACCGCCGGTGCCGCCGCCCTCGCCGCCGGATCCGCCCTCGCCCCGGCCGCGCACGCGGCCACGCCCCCGGCACCCGCCGCCCCGGGCGCCGCTCCGGAGGCGGGCGCGGCGGGCCGCGACGTCCGCCCGTACCGGTGGCGCAACGTCGTCATCGGCGGCACCGGCTTCATCACCGGTGTGCTCTTCCACCCCTCGGTGCGCGGCCTCGCCTACGCCCGCACCGACATCGGCGGCGCCTACCGCTGGGACGACCGGGCCGCCCGCTGGACGCCGCTCACCGACCACCTGGGCTGGGACGACTGGAACCTGCTCGGGGTGGAGGCGATGGCCGTCGACCCCGCGCACCCCGACCGGCTCTACCTCGCCCTCGGCACCTACGCCCAGCCCTGGGCCGGCAACGGCGCGGTCCTCCGCTCCGAGGACCGGGGCGCCACCTGGGCCCGCACCGACCTGACCGTCAAGCTCGGCGCCAACGAGGACGGCCGGGGCACCGGCGAACGGCTCCTGGTGGACCCGCGCGACAGCGACACCCTGTGGCTGGGCACCCGGCACGACGGACTGCTGCGCTCCACGGACCGCGGCGCCACATGGGGCCCCTCCCCCTCCTCCCTCCCCGCCTCCCCCTCCCCCACCGGCCAGGGCGTGACCTTCCTCGTCGCCGCGGGCCGCACCGTCTACGCGGGCTGGGGCGACGGTGACGGCGCCCTGTACCGTACGACCGCCCGTACCGCCCGTACCGCCTCCGGCGGCTGGGAGGCCGTGCCGGGCCGGCCGTCCGGCACCTCGGCGAAGGTCCCGATCCGCGCCGCGTACGACGCCGCCACCCGCTGCCTGTACGTCACGTACGCCGACGCTCCCGGCCCCAACGGCCAGTCCGCCGGCTCCGTGCACCGGCTGAACACCGTGACCGGCGCGTGGCGCGAGGTGACGCCGGTCACGCCCGGGCCCGGCGACACGTTCGGCTACGGCGGGGTCGCCGTGGACGCCCGCCGCCCCGGCACCGTGGTCGTCTCCACCAACAACCGCTGGGGCGCGGTGGACACCCTCTTCCGCTCCACGGACGGCGGCGCGACGTGGGTGTCCCTGAAGGACACCGCCGTCCTTGACGTGTCCGAGACTCCCTTCCTCAACTGGGGCGAGCCGAGCCCCAAGTTCGGCTGGTGGATCCAGGCACTCGCCGTCGACCCGTACGACTCGCGGCACATCGTGTACGGGACGGGGGCGACGCTCTACGGCACCCGCGACCTGCGCCACTGGGCGCCGCGCATACGCGGCCTGGAGGAGGCCGCCGTGCGGCAGCTGATCTCGCCGCCGGCCGGGGCGGCGCATCTGATCAGCGGGCTCGCCGACATCGGCGTGATGTACCACGAGCGGCTCACGGCGTCCCCGTCGCGCGGCATGGCGACGAATCCGGTGTTCGGGTCGGCGACCGGACTCGCGCAGGCCGCGGCGGAGCCGTCGTATGTCGTCCGCGCCGGCTGGGGCGGCAACGGCAACGGCGCGTACTCCACCGACGGGGGCCGGACGTGGGCGCCCTTCGCCGCCCAGCCCGCCATCGCCAAGGACGCCCCGGGGCCGATCGCCACCAGCGCCGATGGCACGGCGCTGCTGTGGTCCTTCGTGCACTGGGACGGCACGAAGCACCCCGCCTACCGCTCCACGGACAACGGCCGCACCTGGGCCGAGATCCCCTCCTTCCCGAAGGGCGCCACGCCGGTCGCCGACCCGGCCGACCCGACGCTCTTCTACGCGTACGACACCGACACAGGAACCGTATACGCGAGCACTGACAGTGGCGCCTCGTTCACCGCCCGCGCGGCCGGACTGCCGTCCGGTGACGGGCAGTTCCGGATCGCCGCGGCCCCCGGGCGGCGCGGTGACCTGTGGCTGTCGGCCAAGGGCAACGGCCTGTACCGCTCCACGGACGAGGGTGCCACCTTCACCAAGGTGCCGGGCTGCACCCAGTCGTACGCCCTCGGCTTCGGCAAGGCGGCGCCGGGCGCGGACTACTCAGCCATCTTCCAGACCGGCGCGGCCGACTCCGCCGGCTCGCTGGGCACGGCCGGCGCGGCGGGCACGACCGGCGCGGCCGGCGCGGAAACCGGCGCCGCGGTCGCCGTCCTGCGCTCCGACGACGCCGGCCGCACGTGGGTCCGCATCAACGACGACGCCCATCAGTGGGGCTGGACCGGTGAGGTCATCACCGGCGACCCGCGCGTCCACGGCCGGGTCTACCTCGGCACCAACGGCCGTGGCATCCAGTACGGAGACCCGGTCTGATGCCCTCCCTCGACGACGCCACCCGCGGCCGGCTGCTGTTCGGCGGCGACTACAACCCCGAGCAGTGGCCCGAGGAGACCTGGCACGAGGACGTGCGGCTGATGCAGGAGGCCGGGGTCAACTCCGTGACACTCGGCGTCTTCTCCTGGGCGCGTATCGAACCCCGCCCCGGCGCCCGGGACTTCGGCTGGCTCGACCGGCTGATGGACCTGATGCACGTGCACGGCATCGGCGTCGTCCTCGCCACGCCGACCGCCTCTCCCCCGCCGTGGATGGGCTCACGCCACCCGGAGACGCTGCCGCGCGACGAGAACGGGCAGACCGTCTGGTGGGGTTCGCGCCAGCAGTTCTGCGCCAGCTCCCCCACCTACCGGACCTACGCGGCCGCGATCACCGAAGACCTCGCGCAGCGGTACGGGGCGCACCCGGCCCTGCTGATGTGGCACATCAACAACGAATACTGCACACACTGCTGGTGCGACGAGACCGCCCGCCACTTCCGCCGCTGGCTGGCCGCCCGCCACGGCACGATCGAGGCGCTCAACGAGGCGTGGGGCACCGCGTTCTGGAGCCAGCGCTACGACACCTGGGAGGAGATCATTCCGCCGCGCCGCGCCCAGTACATGCGCAACCCCGCGCAGACGCTGGACTTCAAGCGGTTCACGTCCGACGCGCTCATGGAGTGCTACACCGCCGAGCGCGACATCGTCACCCGGCACACCCCGCTCGTCCCGGTGACGACGAACTTCATGCCGTTCTGGACGGGCCAGGACGCGTGGGTGTGGGCGGGCGAGGAGGATGTCGTGTCGGTCGACGTCTACCCGGACCCCAGGGACCCGCTGGGCGGCCAGTACAACGCGATGATCGGCGACATGACGCGCTCACAGGCGGGCGGCGGGCCGTGGATGGTCATGGAGCAGGCGGCGGGCCCGGTCAACTGGCGGGGGGTGAACCACCCCAAGCCGCGAGGCCTGAACCGGCTGTTGTCGCTCCAGTCCGTCGCGCACGGCGCCGACGCCATCTGCTACTTCCAGTGGCGCCAGTCCCGGCAGGGCTCGGAGAAGTTCCACTCGGGGATGGTGTCGCACGCGGGCGAGCGGGGCCGCACCTTCCAGGAGGTCAAGCGGATCGGTGCGGAACTCGCGGCGCTCAGCGGCGAGGTGGCCGGGACGCGGCAGGCGACGGCCGACATCGCCGTCCTGCACGACTGGGCCTCCTGGTGGGCGGACCAGCAGGACGGCCGGCTCTCCACCGAGGTCGACTACCCGGAGATCGTCCGTGCCTGGCACCGCGCGCTGTGGGAGGCTCATCTCGCCACCGCGTTCGCCCATCCCGAGCACGACCTGACCGGCTACCGGATGGTGGTCGTCCCGCACCTCTACCTGCTCACCGACACGGCGGTCGACAACCTCGTCCGTTACGTACGCGGCGGCGGCACCCTCGTGTCGGGATTCCTCACCGGGGTCGCCGACGAGGACGACCGCGTACGGGAAGGGGGCATGGACGCGCGGCTGCGGGCGCTGTTCGGCATCGGCACGGTGCACGAGTGGTGGCCCCTGGACAGGGGCGAGACGATCACCTGCGACGGGTTCGAGGGGACGTTGTGGTCGGAGGAGCTGTCGGCGGACGGCGGCGAGGTGGTCGCGGCGTACCGGGGCGGCGAGCTGGAGGGGCTTCCGGCGGTGCTGCGCAGCGGCCGCGCCTGGTACCTGTCCACGCTGCCCGCGCCGCCCGCGCTGCGCGAACTGCTCGCCCGGGTGGCCGGTGAGGCGGGGGTGCGGCCCGTGCTGGAGGGGCTGCCGGAGGGCGTCGAGGCGGTGCGCCGCGGCGCGTTGCTGTTCGTCCTGAACCACCGGCGGGGCCGGGTCACGGTGACGGTGCCGGGCGCGTTCCGGGAGGTGCTGACGGGTGCGGCCGTGGAGGGTCCGCTCGTGCTGGAGCGCTACGGCGTGGCGGTGCTGCGGGAGGCGGTTCGGTGACCGGCGCCGGCCCCGCCCACGCGACCGGTCCCGCGCACGCCACCGGTCCCGCGAACACCACTGACCCCACCATGCACACCACCGACTCCATGCACGCCGCCGGTCCCGTGCACGGCACCTGGGAGCCTTCGCCCGCCGTGCGCTGGGAGGACGCCTTCCTGAGCGGTAACGGCCGGCACGGCGCCATGGTGTTCGGTGATCCGGACGATGACCGCGTCATCGTCAACCACCACACACTGGTACGCCCGGTGGACCACACCGAGCCGCCGCGGCTCGCCGGCCGGCTGGCCGGGCTTCAGGACCGGCTGCTGGCCGGTGACACGGAGGCGTCGGAGCGGTTCACGGACGGGCGTGAGCTGTCCTGGGTGGGCGCGTTCCATCCGGCGTTCCAGGTACGGGTACGGCGCGAGGCCACCGAGGCCACGGAAGCCACCGGCTACCGCCGTTCGGTCAACTTCGCGACCGGCGTGGTGAGCGATGTCTGCGCGGACCGCACCGGGCGGGCGTTCGTGTCCCGCGCGGACGATGTGATCGTCCGGTACGTGACCGGGGCCCGCCTCACCGCCGCGGTCACCCTCGACCACCGGCTGCCCGGCGCCCCGGGCACCCTGGCCGCCGGCCGGAGCACCGTGCTGACGCGGGACGGCGCGCTGCTCACCCTGCGGGTCCGCTACCCCGGCAGCGACCTGTCGTTCACGGGCGTGACCCTGGCCGTCGTCGGGGGAGGCCGGGCCGCTGTGGGCCCGGGCGGGCTCCACGTGACGGGGGCGGACGAGCTGCTGCTGCTCACGCGGGTGCGCCGCCACCCGGACGAGCTGGACGTGACGGCCGAGGCGGCTTCCCTGCTCGCCCTCACCGAGGGCAGGGCCGCCCACGCCGCGTACGCGGAGCTGCTCGCCCGGCACGAGCGGCCGCACCGCGCCGCGTACGAGCGGGTCGTGCTGGACCTCGGCGGCAGCCCCGCCGAGCGTGCCCTGTCCGGCGGTGAACTGCTCGCCAGGCCCGGCAGCCCCGCCCTGGTCGAGCGGCTGTTCGCGGCCGGTCGCTACCACCTGCTGTCCGCGAGCGGGATGCTGCCGCCCCGCCTGCCGGGCCTGTGGACCGGTGACTGGAACACCGCCTGGTCCGGGGCGTTCACCACCAACGCCAACCTCAACCTCCAGACCGCCTCCGCCGCCGCGGCCGCCCTGCCCGAGGTCACCGAGGCCCACGCGGCCCTGGTGTACGGGCAGTTGGCGGACTGGCGGGACAACGCCCGGGCGATCTTCGGCGCGCGGGGCGTGGTGGCGCCGTGCCACACGGACGGCGCGTCGGGCCATACGTACCACTTCCAGCGCGCCTACCCGCTCCATCTGTGGACGGCGGGCGCCGACTGGCTGCTGCACCCCCTGGTCGAGCACGCCGAGACGACCGGCGCGGCCGATCCGCGCCTGACGGACGCCCTCGCCGAAGTGGCCCTGTTCTACGAGGACTTCCTCACCCGCACAGGACCCGACGGGCGGATCGCCATCGTGCCGTCGTACTCCCCGGAGAACCGGCCGGTGGGCGCGAGCTGGGGAACGGTCAACGCCACGATGGACATCGCGGCCGCCCGCCACGCCCTCACCACGGCCGCGGCCCACCACCCCGAGGACCGCGAGCGGCTCCTCGCCCTCGCCGCCCGCCTGCCCGACTACCGGATCAACGAGGACGGTGCGCTCGCCGAATGGGCCTGGCCCGGCCTCGGCGACCGCTACGACCACCGCCACCTCAGCCACCTGTACCCGGTGTGGCCGCTCGGCGAGATCAACCCGTACGACACGCCCGGCCTCGCCCGCGCCGCGCATCGCGCACTGGAGCTGCGCGGCGCGGAGAACGACTCCGCCCACGGCCACCTGCATCACGCGCTGATCGCCGCCCGGCTGAGGGACGGCGAGCGGGCCGCGGCCGCTCTGGGCCGGGTCCTGGGCGGTGACTTCTTCCACGTCTCGCTGATGAGCGCGCACTATCCGCGGCGCGAGGTGTACAACGCGGACGCCGCGCACGCGCTGCCCGCGCTGCTGATCGAGATGCTCGTGCAGTCGACGCCCGGCCGTCTGGTGCTGCTGCCCGCGCTGCCCGGGGCGTACGGGAGCGGCTCCGTGCACGGGGTGCGCACCCGGTTCGGCGCCGAGGTGGACCTGGTGTGGCGCGGTGGCGTGTGCACCGCCACGGTCCGCCCCGCCCGCTCGGTGCGGATCTCCTTGCTGACTTCCGCCGGTTCAGAGCCGCTCGACCTGACCGCCGGCGAAGAGCGGGTGCTCACCGTGAGCACCCGGTAGTTTCCCCCCACCCATGGAAAGGGACCCCCCATGGCACGACGAACCCGCCCCAGGCTCCGTACGGCGCTGCTCGCGCCCGTCCTCGCGCTGGGCGCGACGATCGGGCCGGCGGCCGCGCCCGCGCAGGCCGCCGTGTGGAACAGCTGCGACAAGTGGGGCAGCACCTCGCTGAACGGCTACACCCTCTACAACAACATCTGGGGCCAGGGCGCCGGGGCCCAGTGCACCTGGGCCAACTCCGGGACGAACTGGGGGGTGTGGGCCGACCACCCCAACACCGGTGGCATCAAGTCGTACCCCAACGCCAAGAAGGTGATCAACAAGTCGATCACCTCGCTCGCGTCGCTCACCAGCAACTACAACGTGACGGTGCCCTCGGCGGGCGCGTACAACACGGCGTACGACATCTGGGACACGGACTACGACTTCGAGGTCATGCTCTGGATGAACCACAACGGCGCCGTGGGCCCGCTGGGCAGCCCGCAGGGCAGTGTCACGCTGGGCGGCCACAGCTGGAACGTCTACAAGGGGCGGGTCGTCAACCCCGATGGCTCGTACCACGAGGTGTTCTCGTTCCTGCGCACCTCGGACTCCACCTCCGGCTCGGTGAACATCCTGCCGGTCCTCAAGTGGATCAAGGACACCAAGAAGTGGTGGGGCAACGAGACGATCGGTGACGTGCAGTTCGGCTACGAGGTGACCTCGTCGGCCGGCGGGCTGAACTTCACCACCAACAACCTCACCGTCTCCTCCAGCTGAGAGGAGCGTCAGGAGCGCGGGTCCCCGGGTACGAGCACCGCCCGGGGGCCCGTGCTTTCGCGTACGGTCAGCTCCGGAGCGAGCAGGACGACCTCGTCCGTGCCGCGTCCCTCCAGCTTGGCGACGACCTGCTGCACGGCGTACTGCCCCATCTTCTGCGCCGGTACGGCGACCGAGGTGAGCGGTACGGAGGCGTGCGCGGCGACCTGGTCGGGGCAGATGGCCACCACCGAGACGTCCTCGGGGACGGCGCGGCCCTGCTGGCGCAGCAGGGCGAGCAGCGGGTCGGTGGCGGCCTCGTTCTGGACGACGAAGGCGGTGGTGCCGGGGCGCTCGTCGTAGACGCGGGCGAGGGTGGCGGAGACGGCGGCGTAGCTGCCCTCACAGGGGCGGTGCAGCAGGCGCAGGCCCAGCTCGTGGCTGCGGTCGCGGAGGCCGGCGAGGGTGCGTTCGGCGAAGCCGGTGTGGCGTTCGTAGACGGCGGCGGCCTCACCGATGACGGCGATCTCGCGGTGGCCCAGTGCGGCGAGGTGTTCGGCGCACAGGGCGCCGGCGGCTTGGAAGTCGAGGTCGACGCAGCTGAGGCCGGTGGTGTCGGCGGGCAGGCCGATGAGGACGCCGGGGCGCACGGCTTCGCGCAGCAGCGGCAGCCGGTCGTCGTCCAGCTCCACGTCCATCAGGATCATCGCGTCGGCGAGCGCGCTGCCCTCGATGCGGCGTACGGCGGCGGGGCCTTCCTCGCCGGTCAGCAGCAGGACGTCGTAGCCGTGCGCGCGGGCGGTGGTGGCGACGGCGATGGCGATCTCCATCATCACCGGTACGTACATGTCGGTGCGCAGCGGGATCATCAGGGCGATGATGTTGGACCGGCTGCTGGCCAGGGCACGGGCGCCGGCGTTGGGGTGGTAGCCGAGCTGTTCGATGCTGCGCTCGACGCGCTCGCGGGTGGAGGCGGAGATGGACCGCTTGCCGCTCAGGACATAGCTCACCGTGCTCGCGGAGACTCCGGCGTGCTGAGCGACATCGGCGAGGGTGACCATTCGGCTCTCCAGAGTGGTGAAGCGCTTCGACGCGAGCTTTGATGCGTGTGCCACCGACACTAGAGCGGCCATCGGCAACTGTCCAGAGACTTCGTCGAAGCGCTTCGACTCCGTCTCCCACCCATCGGCGCCGGGCAAGGGTACGGCCGGGGAGAGCTGTCGCCCTCCCCGGCCAGGGTAGTGAACCGGGACCCTATCCCGCCTTGATGCGCAGGAACGTGACCGAATGCGCCGGGAAGGTGTACGTGAAGTTCCTCGCGATGCCGCGCAGGGTCGACTCGCGTGGCTGGACCGGCTGCTCGTCGGCGGTGTGCACGGCGTCCGGCGCCCCCTGGAGGGTGGTCATCCGGGCCGTCGGCGCGACCTTGGAGGTGCCGAGGTCGATCCGGGTCCGCGCCGGGGTGGCCTGGGCGTTGACGACCTTGACGACGAGGTCGCCCTTGTCGCGGGTGACCACCTGGCGGAACGGCTCGGCGGCCTTGTCGTCGGTGAAGCCGCCCCACTTCTGCCCGTCGAGGAAGAGCGTGACCTGCCGGCCGCGCACCTGGACGTGGAGGTCGTAGGTGCGGCCCGTCTGGATCGTGGTCCCGTTCTCCGTGATCGTCTCCTTGCCGCCGCCCACGGTCTTCTCGACCGCGGAGCGGGTGTTGCCCCAGCCTCCGAGGTTCCACCAGTAGTGGTTGCCGCTGTCACGTACGCCGAAGGCGACGAGGAAGCCCTCCTTGCCGGACTTCTTGGTGGCCTTGACCCGCAGGTCGTAGTCGTGCCAGCCGGTGTCGCCCGCCGTCACCAAGGTGTCCTCGGCGGCGGCGTCGGACTGGACGTACGCGCCGTCCTGGACGCTCCAGGTGCCCCGCCCGGTCGCCCGGGTCCAGCGGAAGTCGCCGGCCGAGAAGTCCTCCGCCAGGAGCGTGCTGCCATCGGCGGCGGTGACCCGCACGTCGTCGTACGCGGCGCTGGTCGCCCAGGTGGACAGGCCGACCGCTCCGGTGATCGGGCCGGATATGGCGGGGGTGGTGGAGGCCCGGCTCGGCACGACGCGGTCGCCGGTGTTGTTCATGAAGAGCTTTTGCACCTCATAGCTGGTCGAGCCCCAGGAGCGCTGGTTGTCGAACCAGATCATGTCGGGCCGCCACTGGTTCTGCCGCACATCGGCGAGCAGCGGGGCGTAGGAGGCGAGCTTGACGATGTCGGCGTTGCGCTCCAGGCCGGTCATGAAGGCGGCTTCGGACAGCGCGTTGGAGAACCGGTTGTCGCGTGACGCGTACTCGCCGAGGAACACCTTGGGGCCCTGGCGGTCGTAGGAGTCGTAGCGGTCGTTGTTCTCCAGGAACCACTGGGGGCTGTTGTAGTAGTGCTCGTCGACCATGTCCACGCGGGCCTCGCGGTTGAGCTGCCAGGCGCGGTCGAAGGTGGTTCCGGCGTCGTCGGGGCCGGAGTTGCTGACGACGGTGATGTCCGGGTAGGTGGCCTTGATGGCCTTGCGGAACTCGGTGAAGCGGGCGAAGAACTGATCGGGCAGGTTCTCCTCGTTGCCGACGCCCAGGTGGGTCAGGCCGAAGGGCTTGGGGTGGCCCATCTCGGCCCGCTTGCGGCCCCAGGTGGAGGTGACGGGGCCGTTGGCGAACTCGATCAGGTCGAGGGTGTCCTGGATGTGCCGCCTGAGCAGCGCCGGGTCGTCGGTGGCCTTGTTCTCACCGCAGCCGGTGACGAGTGCGGGGACGACGGGCAGCGGCATCGCGCCGACGTCCTCGGCGAACTGGAAGTACTCGTAGTAGCCGAGGCCGTAGCTCTGGTGGTAGCCCCAGAAGTTGGCGTTGACGGCCCGCTGCTCGACCGGTCCGATGGTGTCCTTCCACTGGTAGGAGCGGCGGCGTTCGAAGTCGGGTGCCTCGTACGCCTGGTGACTGCCGGTGTTGACCAGGCAGCCGCCGGGGAAGCGGACGAAGCCGGGCTTGAGGGCGGCGATCTTCTCGGCGAGGTCCTTGCGCAGGCCGTTGGCACGGCCCTTGTAGGTGTCGCGGGGGAAGAGCGAGACCATGTCGAGGCGGACGGTGCCGCCGCCCTCGGCGGTGACCGCGAGCCGGCCGCCGGTGGTGGAGACCTTGGCGGTGAGGGTGCCGGTGTACTTGGTCCAGCGGTCGCCGCGCACGGTGACGGCGAGGGGCGCGGAGACGGTGGTGCCGTCGGTGGTGCGCAGTTCGGCGGTGAGGCGGGTGCCGGTGGCGCTGTCGGTGCGGGCCCAGACGGAGAAGTCGTAGCGGGCACCTTCCCGCAGGGCCATCCCGGCGCCGTAGCCGCTGTTGACGACGCCGAAGCCGGCGCCCGCGCCGCCGGTTCCGGCGAGGCCGAGGCGGAGGTGGTTGCGGTTGCGCTCGTTGAGGCGCTCGGTGTCGTTCACCACCTGGACGGTGCCGGTGGCGCCGCCCGTCGCGGTCTGCTGCCACCCGGTGAGCGGCGTGTAGGACCGGTTGTCGACGGTGCTGAACTCGAAGGAGCGGTTCTGTACGAGTTCGGCGTAGAGCCCGCCGTCGGCGGCGTTGTTGATGTCCTCGAAGAAGACGCCGTACATGGTGCGGTCGATCGCCGGGCCGGCGCGGTCGGGGGACACGGTGAGGGAGTAGTCGGCGGGCTCCGCCGCCGGGTCCGCCGTGGGTGCGTCGGCTCTGGTGGGCGCGGCCATGACCGTGCCCACCATGAGTGCCGCCAGCGCGAGGACGAGCCTCGGCCGTATGGGTGCCATGTGTGTGCTCCTGGATTTCTTCAGTTGTTCGAGATACCGGACATTGACCAGGACTTCGAACAGGAAGATAGGCAGGGGCAGTTGACACGTCAACGCATCGGTACGTCTTTCCTCCGCCGTCTCAGTGGGTGAGCGGCTGCCCCAGCGGGCGAGCGGTTGACTCAGCGCGTGAGCGGTTGCCTCAGCGGGCGAGCCGGTGGGCACGGTCCCGCCGGTGCGCGGGGGCTCGCACGCTCGGCTTCAGCCGCCGGGCGTGCCCCGGCGGCGCCGCACCGGGCGCCGAACGGGCACCCGTCCGAAACGCCTGCGCCCCGCCGCGCTGTCCCCCGCGGGCCTGGCCGACCTCGGGCGCCCCGCGGCGCGCGGTACCGCCCGGCAGGCGGTCCCGACCGGCGCCGGGTCTCCGCCACGGCCGGCCCACCCGCTCCTCCCATGCCGTGGCGTTCCCGCGCGACGGGCTCGACAATGAGGGGGATGACGGAGAACCGGGCACACGGCGGCGAGATCCGGCCCACGGAGCGGCTCGCCATGAACCGCACGGGCAGCTTCGACTGGGATCTCGACGCCGGGACCATCGACATCGACGAGGCGGGACTGCTCGTGTTCGGCCTGGCCCCCGGCACGTTCGACTCCCGGCCCGCCTCTTTGGTTCACCGGCTCGAACCGGAGGAGCGCGCCGGCCTGGAGGCGGTGATCAAGGAGGCGCTGACCAGCGGCCGGCCCTCCTACTCGGCGCGCTTCCAGATCCCGCTGGACGACGGGTCGGTGCAGTGGACCCACGTCCAGGCGCGCATCCTGCGTGACGTGGAGGGCCGGGCGCACCGGATCGTCGGGATCGTCCGGGACGCCACGTCCGAGATCACCCACTCCACGTTCCTGATGGAGCTGGAAAAGCGCAGGCAGCGCCAGACGGACATGGTCGAGCGGACGACGCGGGCGCTGTCCCGGGCGGTGACGGTGGACGACGTCACGGCCGCGCTGACCGGCCCCGGCGGACTAGCCAGGCTCGGCGCGGACGGCTTCGCGCTCGGCCTGGTCGAGAACGGCTCGCTGAACATCATCGCCCTCAGCGGTGAGTCCCTCGACGTGCTGGAGCATCTGCGGCTGCGGCGGCTGGAGCGCGGGATGCCGCTGGCGGAGACGGTCCTCAGCGGGCGGCCGCTGTTCAGCAGCTCGTTCCAGGAGCTGGTCAAGAACTATCCGGCGCTCGCGCCGTACGCCGGACGGCTGCGGTTCCGGGCGGCCGCCTATCTGCCGCTGGTCGCCCAGGCGCGCACGCTCGGCGGGATGGCGCTGTTCTACCGTGGGCGCACCGCGTTCAGCGCGGACGAGCGGAACCTCGCGCTGGGCCTGGCCGCCATCGTGGCCCAGTCGCTCCAGCGGGCGATCCTCTTCGACGAGGAGCGGGAGCTCGCCACCGGCCTCCAGGCCACGATGCTCCCCCGCCGCATCCCGGCCGTCGAGGGCGGTGAGATCGCCGTGCGGTACCACTCCGCGTGGAGCGGCCGGCAGGTGGGCGGCGACTGGTACGACGTGATCCCGCTGCCCCGGGGCCGGGTCGGGATCGTGGTCGGTGACGTGCAGGGCCACGACACGCACGCCGCCGCGATCATGGGCCAGCTGCGGATCGCCCTGCGCGCGTACGCCGGTGAGGGCCACGCCCCCTCCACGGTGCTGGCGCGCGCCTCGCGGTTCCTCGCCGAACTCGACACCGAGCGGTTCGCCACCTGCACGTACGCGCAGGTGGACCTGGACACCGGCACGGTACGGGCGGTGCGGGCAGGCCACTTGGGGCCGCTGATCCGGCACACGGACGGGCGCGTGGGGCAGCCCAAGCTGCCCGGCGGGCTGCCCCTGGGCCTGGCCTCGCTCTTCGGCGACGAGGAGTTCCCCGAGACGCGGCTGGACCTGGTGCCCGGCGAGACGCTGGTGATGTGCACCGACGGGCTGGTCGAGCAGCCCGGCGGGGACATCGGTGAGGGGATGGACGCGCTGGAGGCGGCGGTGAGCAGCGGGCCCGCCGGGGCGGAGGCGCTGGCCGACCACCTCTCGGAACGGTTCTGGGAGCGGTGGGGCGCGGGCGACGACGTGGCGCTGCTGGTGCTGCGGCGCAGCCCGGACCCGGGTACGCCGCGGGCGCCGCGCATCCACCAGTACATCCACCAGGCGGACCCCGAGGGCCTGTCGGAGGCGCGGGCGGTGGTGCGGCGGGCGCTGCGGGACTGGGGCATGCGCCCCTTCGCGGACGACGCCGAGCTGCTGACCGGGGAACTGCTCGGCAATGTGCTGCTGCACACGGAAGGCGGCGCGGTGCTCACCCTGGAAGTGCTGCCCGAGCCGGTCCGGCGGGTGCGGCTGTCGGTGCAGGACCGTTCCAGCGCGTGGCCCCGGCGCCGTACGCCGGGCGAGGCCGCCACGTCGGGCCGGGGGCTGCTGCTGCTGGACGCGCTGGCGCTGCGCTGGGGTGTCGAGCCGCGCGGCGAGGGCAAGGCGGTGTGGTGCGAGATCGGACCGCCCTCCAGGTCGGCCGATCGACAGTCGCGGTGATGAGGAGGCCCGGATGGACCCCGTCGAGGCGCTGGACCGGATCGCGTTCCTGCTGGAGCGGTCGCAGGCGCCGACGTACCGGGTGCGGGCGTTCCGTACCGCGTCCGCCGCCCTGGCCGCGCTCGGCGAGGGCGAAACCGCCCAGCGGGCGGCGGCCGGGACGCTGGAGAACCTCAAGGGCGTCGGGCCGAAGACGGCGCAGGTGGTGCGGGAGGCCCTCGCCGGGCGGGTACCGGCGTACCTGGAGCGGCTGGAGAGCGAGCTGGGGGACGCGCCGGACGAGAGGCCGGGCGCCCGGCTGCGGGCGGCGCTGCGCGGCGACTGCCACACGCACTCCGACTGGTCGGACGGCGGCAGCCCGATCGACGCCATGGGGCGGGCCGCGGCGGCGCTGGGTCACGAGTGGGCGGCCCTGACCGACCATTCACCGCGGCTGACCGTGGCGCGGGGCCTGTCGGCGGAGCGGTTGCGGGAGCAACTGGACGTGGTGGCCGAGCTGAACGAGACATGGGCGCCCTTCAGGCTGCTGACCGGCATCGAGTGCGACATCCTGCTGGACGGTTCGCTGGACCAGGAGCCGGAGCTGCTGGACCGGCTGGACGTGGTGGTCGCCTCGGTCCACTCCAAGCTGCGGATGGACGCGCCGGCGATGACGCGGCGCATGCTCAGGGCCGTGCGCGACCCCCTGGTGGACGTGCTCGGCCACTGCACCGGGCGGCTGCTCAGCGGCCGGGGGCGGCCGGAGTCGCAGTTCGACGCGGAACGGGTCTTCGCGGCGTGCGCCGAGTCCGGTACGGCCGTGGAGATCAACAGCCGCCCGGAGCGGCTGGATCCGCCCCGGCGGCTGCTGCGGCAGGCGGTGGACGCGGGGGTGTTCTTCGCCGTGGACACCGACGCGCACGCGCCGGGGCAGCTGGACTGGCAGATCCTCGGCTGCGCGCGGGCGGAGGAGTGCGGTGTGCCCGCCGACCGGGTGATCAACACCTGGTCGGCCGACCAGCTCCTCACCTGGACGCGCACCCGGCGGGCACCGGAGCCGATGGGTTGAGATTTCCGAGGCAGTGCCGTCTCCCAGGCAGTGCCATGTCTCAGAAGGGCCGTCTCTGAGGAGGGCCCTATCACGGGGGACGTACCGAGGATTCGGTGTGGCGGCCCGGAAGGCCCTGGCTCGACCTTGCGGTATCCACGCGATGCCCGGCAGGACACGCTGCCCGTGCCCTGCGTTGCCCGGTTCTGGCATGAGGCGCGGATAACGCCCCCCGTAATAGCGGTTACGCGGACCGCCAGCGCCCGGCGTGGGCGTGCCGATCAACCCGTCCAGGATGCAGCAATCCTCAAGGGATTTCTTCTGATGCTTCTTCGGTGAAAAACCTTCGGCCAACCCGCGTCCTCCCGGCCGGAATCGCACCCCCACCGCACGTCACGCGTCCGCGTCCGGCGCCTCGTCGGTCATCTGGCGGCGCTCGGCGGACAGGGCCCACTGGTAGGAGAGCGCCGCGAGGGTGGACACGCCCCAGCGGGCGCGCAGCACGCCCAGCTCCTTGGTGAGGGTGCGCAGTCCGATGTTCAGGCGCCGGGCGGTGATGCGCTGGTCGATGCCGGCCGCGGTGTCGATGAGGATCTCGCGCTGGCGGCGCGTGAGTCCGCCACCGCCGCCGGGAACGGCCCGCCGCGGGTCGCCGTGCCAGATGTCCGCGCGGCGCCAGGCGTCCTCGAAGCCCTCGGCGATGAACGCGACCAGGGCCCGGTCCATCACATGCCAGGCGGCGTGCGTGGGGCTGGAGTTGACCACGTGGTCGGGGATGAACGCCTGGCGCCGGTCGACGACGACGCAGCTCTGGAAGGGCGCGGCCAGCGTACGGAACTGGGCGCCCTTCGCGGTCATCCGGGTCACCCAGTCGCGGGTCGCCGGATCGTCCCGTTCGCCGTCGCGGTACAGGGTCCGCACGCTCACCCCGCGGGCCAGCGCGCGGGCGTCGCGGGTCAGCGCGGCCTCCAGGGCCTCACCGCCACGGGGGCCCATCGGCTGGGCGGTCAGCAGTTCCGTCTCGGCCCGGCCGGCGGCCTCCGCGATGCGGGCGCCGACCTGCTCGGGCTCGGCGAGGAACTCGCTGCCCGAGCCCGAACGCCACTTGGCGCGCTCGAAGTGCAGGGCCAGCTCGTCGGCGACGCCCGGTACCTCCGCCATCCTGGCGGCCCGGGTGGCCAGCTCGCGCAGCCCCTCGTCGAGCCGGCGGCGCCCCGCCTCCTGCGGGTCCAGGGCGATCGGCGCCTCCGGCAGGTCGGGGTCGACGGTGACCAGGCGCCACGCCAGCAGTTCGCGCAGCGGGGCGTCGTCCGCCGGGCCGGTCCGCCCGCCCCTGGTGATCCGTGCGTACAGCGCCTTCGCGGCGGCCGACAGCTCCCCGGGCTCCGGGAACGGGCCGCCGTCCGACTCCGAGAACCGGCCGCCGTCCCGCCCGGGGAGCGGGCCACCGGTGTACCCCCCGCAACCGCCGTCGCCGCGCGCGGAATTGTCCTGCTCCATCGCCCTTGCCCCCGTTGACGCCTGCGTGTGTGCGCCGTGCGCATGTACGCACCACGCGGACGCTTGATCGCTGACGTACGACGGGTCAGCGTACCCGTGCGACCGTTCCGGTCCGGGTCCGTTCTCGCGGGCGGCCCCCGGCCCCCGAGCGGTGCACAGCTCACCACGGCGGCCACGGCACCACCGGCGGCCGCCCCCTTGGGGAAGAAACCGTATGGACAAGGCTGCACTGCGTTTCCTGCTCAGCGAGCGCCGGGCGTCGATCACGCCCGAGAGTCACGGCCTGTCGCGCCCCACGCGGCAGGGCAGGCGGGCCCGGGGGCTCTCGCAGGCACAGATCGACCAGATCCTGCACCGCGCCCCGGACACCTACGGCCGCCTGGAGTCCGGCCGCTACCCGAACCCGCCGGTCGATCTCCTCCAGGACGTGGCCCGCCTGTTCCGCATGAACGAGCAGGAGTGGATCGCGCTGTGGCGGTACGCCCTCGGCCAGGACCCGCCGCACCCGCTCCACTCGCGCTCCGGCGCGGTGATATCGGGCGCCTGGCAGAGCGCCCTGGAGGGCTTCTCCCAACCGGCGTACCTCAACGACCGCTCCTGGAACGTGCTGGCCCACAACGCGCACTTCGCGGCGTTCTTCCCCGGTCACCGGGTTCCCGCCAACACCATGCGGTGGATGGCCGTCGAGCCGGAGGCCCGTACCGTCCTGCTGGACTGGGAAACCGCGTGGGCACCCCTGTTCCTGCCCCAGTTACGGGTCGCCCTCGCCGCGGACCCCTCCGACCGGACGCTCGGCCGGATCGAGCGGGAGGTCCTGGCCGATCCGGCGGCCGCGTCGATCTACGAGTCGGCGAGCGCCTACAGCCACCTGGACGGCGACGAGCGGCCGCTGCGCCACCCGGAGCTGGGGCGGGGGTGGGTGACCATGTGCGCCGCGCAGCCGCTGGGCGCGCCCGGGTCCCGGCTGATCCTGCTCGACTTCCACCCCGGCGCACGCCGGCGCCGCCGCCGCGTCCCCGCCCTGCGCGCCCGCGCCGACGCGTAGCGGGGGCACCGGCGTGCCCGCCCGGCGCGGGCCGGGTGTGCGTGATACCTCGCGCGGGGCGGGTACCCGTCCGCCCCGTCCGCCGTCGCGAGAGAGGTGCAGCCACCGTGAACGACTCCGCCGAGTTCCAGCGCTCCCCGAGCCACTTCACGGACCGGATCACCGCGGACGGCGGGGACGGCTGGCCCGTCGAGCCGGGCCGCTACCGGCTGGTCGTCAGCCGTGCCTGCCCCTGGGCGAGCCGGAGCCTGGTGGTACGGCGGCTGCTGGGGCTGGAGGACGCCCTGCCCCTCGCGGTCGCCGACCCGGTCCAGGACGAGCGGAGCTGGCGGTTCACGCTCGATCCGGACGGCCGCGACCCGGTCCTCGGCATCGCGTTCCTGAGCGAGGCGTACCACGCCAGGGACAAGGAGTACGACGGCGGCATCAGCGTCCCGGCGATCGTCGACGTACCGAGCGGGAAGCTGGTGACCAACGACTACCAGCGCATCACCCTGGACCTGGAGACCGAGTGGCGCGCCCTGCACCGCGAGGGCGCGCCCGACCTGTACCCGGAGGCGCTGCGCGACGAGATCGACGACTGGATGGACCGCGTCTACCGCGACATCAACAACGGCGTGTACGTGGCCGGATTCGCCAAGCGGCAGGAGAAGTACGACGCGGCGTACGCGCGGCTGTTCGCCCGGCTCGACCAGGTGTCCGAGCACTTGGCCGGGCAGCGGTACCTGGTGGGCGACACGATCACCGAGGCCGACGTCCGGCTGTTCACCACGCTGGTCCGGTTCGACGCCGTCTACCACGGTCACTTCAAGTGCAACCGCAACAAACTCACCGAGGACCGGGTGTTGTGGGCGTACGCGCGAGACCTGTTCCAGACACCGGGTTTCGGCGACACCGTCGACTTCGACCACATCAAGCGGCACTACTACATGGTCCATGAGGACATCAACCCGACGCGGATCGTGCCGCGCGGCCCGGACCTGCGCGGCTGGCGGACCCCGCACCACCGCGAGGAGCTGGGCGGGCGCCCGTTCGGTGACGGAACGCCGCCGCCCCCTCCCCCGCCGGAGGAGGTCGTCCAGCCGCTGTGACGGTGACGACACGACCTAGACGCGGCCTGGACGGCGCCTAGGACGCGGCCTGCCAGACCGTGGTGGCGTTGCAGAACTCCCTGATGCCGTGCCCGGACAGCTCCCGCCCGTACCCCGACCGCTTCACGCCGCCGAACGGCAGCGCGGGATGGGAGGCGGTCATGCCGTTGATGTAGACGCCGCCCGCCTCCAGATCCCGTACGAACCGCTGTACGTCCGCCTCGTCGCGGGTCCAGACGTTGGAGCTGAGTCCGAAGTACGTGTCGTTGGCGACCTTCACCGCCTCGTCGAGGTCCGCCACCCGGTAGAGCGTGGCGACCGGCCCGAAGGTCTCCTCCTGGTGGATCCGCATGGCGGGGGTGATGCCGGTCAGGACGGTGGGCTCGTAGAACCAGCCGCGTTCCTCGCGGCCCTCGGGGCGGCGGCCGCCGCACAGCACGGTCGCGCCCTGGCGCAGGGCGTCCTCGACGAGCTCCGCCAGGCCGTCGCGGCCGGCTTCGCTGGCGAGCGGCCCGACGTCGGTGGACTCGTCCATCGGGTCGCCGACGGCCAGCGCGGCCATCCCCGCCGTGAACCGTTCCTCGAACACGTCGTACACGTCCGTGTGGACGATGAACCGCTTGGCGGCGATGCAGGACTGGCCGTTGTTCTGGGTGCGGGCGGTGACCGCGACGGCGGCGGCCTTCTCGACGTCCGCCGAGGGCATCACCACGTACGGGTCGCTGCCGCCGAGCTCCAGGACCGTCTTCTTCACCTCGTCGCCCGCGATGGAGGCGACCGAGCGGCCGGCCGGTTCGCTGCCGGTGAGGGTGGCGGCGGCCACCCTGCCGTCGCGCAGGACGCCCTCGACGGCGCGGTAGCCGATCAGCAGGGTCTGGAAGACGCCCTCGGGGTAGCCCGCGCGGCGGAAGAGCTCCTCCAGGTACAGCGCGGTCTGGGGGACGTTCGAGGCGTGCTTCAGCAGGCCGACGTTGCCCGCCATGAGCGCGGGCGCGGCGAAACGTACGACCTGCCAGAGCGGGAAGTTCCACGGCATGACGGCCAGCACGGGGCCGAGTGGCCGGTAGTGGACGCGGGCCCGGGCGGCTCCGGCGTCCTGGACGTCGGCGTCGGCGGGGTGCTCGTCGGCGAGCAGGCGTTCGGCGTGGGCCGCGTACCAGCGCATCGCCTTCACGCACTTGGCCACCTCGGCGCGGGCCGCCGTGATGGGCTTGCCCATTTCGGTGGTCATGGTGCGGGCGATGTCCTCCTGGTCCCGCTCCAGCAGGTCGGCCGCGCTTTCGAGCAGCCGGGCCCGCTCGGCGAACCCGGTGGTGCGGTAGCGCCGGAAGGCCGCGTCGGCGGCGGCAAGGCACCGTTCGATCCCGTCCGGCGTCAGCTCGTCGAAGGTCTTGAGCGTCTCGCCGGTGGCGGGGTTGACGGTCGCGATGGGCATGGGTGGATCCTCCTCGCAGTCGCTGTCCCGACCCTGCCGCGCCGGTCATGGCCCCGCAACGCGGGGACCGGCGGGGTTGAGCCCGACCTGCCGGGTAACCGTGCTCGTATGGGACACACCGGTGAGGACAAGAAAAAAGAGGGCAAGACAAACGGCGCCGAGGCGCCCGACGAACCGACCGACCTTTCCACGAGGTCGTGGCGGGCGGTCGTCAAGCGCACCGGCACGGAGTTCCTTGACGACGAGCTCCCGGACCGTGCCGCCGCTCTGACCTACTACAGCGTCCTGTCGATCTTCCCGGCCCTGCTGGTCCTGGTCTCGGCCCTGGGCGTGATCGGCGAATCGGCGACCCGCACCGTTCTGGACAACCTCCAGCAGCTGGCTCCCGGCCCGGTCCGGGACATCCTCGGGAACGCGGTGCGCCAGTTGCAGGACAGCGCGGGGGCCAGCGGCGTGGTGGCGATCGTCAGCCTGCTGGCGGCGGTCTGGTCCGCCTCCGGGTACGTGGGGGCCTTCATCCGTACCGCCAACGCCGTGTACGACCTGCCCGAGGGCCGTCCGGTCTGGAAGCTGACGCCCCTGAGGGTGGGGCTGACGCTGGTGCTGATGGTGCTGCTCGCGGTGAGCGCGGTGATCGTGGTGTTCACCGGGCCGCTCGCCGAGCGCGCGGGCCAGGCCTTCGGCCTCGGCGAAGAGGCGGTGACGGTGTGGAACATCGCCAAGTGGCCGGTGCTGATCGTGCTGGTGGTGCTGATGATCGCGCTGCTGTTCTGGCGGGCGCCGAACGTCCACGGCCAGGGCTTCCGCTGGCTCAGCCCGGGCAGCGTGCTGGCGGTGCTGCTGTGGCTGGTCGCGTCGGCCGGGTTCGCGCTGTACGTGGCGAACTTCGGCTCGTACAACAAGACCTACGGCACCCTGGCGGGCGTCATCACCTTCCTGGTCTGGCTGTGGCTGTCGAACCTCGCCATCCTGCTGGGCCTGGAGCTCGACGCGGAGCTGGCGCGGCAGCGGGCGATCAGCGGGGGCATGCCGGCGACGGAGGAGCCTTACGTGGAACCCCGGGACACCCGCGCGTGGTCCCGCCGCGACCGTGAGGCCATGGAGGGCCGCCGGGACTGCGCCGGGGACGGTGTCGACGGGAAATGAGCGACGCCGCCCGTGGCTGACGGCCAATGCGGGTGACCGCCCGCGTGGGCGGAAGGCCCGCGTGGGTGAAGGCCCGCTTGGGCGGAAGGCCCGCGTGAGCGGAAGGCCCGCGTGGGTGAAGGCCCGCGTGGGTGAAGGCCCGCGTGGCGAGGTGGCGCGTGGGTGAAGGGCCGCGTGGGTGAGGTGGCGCGTGGGTCACGGCCGCTCAGGCGTCGGGCGGTCCGTCACGCGGAGGGCGCCCGTTGTCCATCCGGGCGTCCTCAAGGTCGTACAGCAGCTGCTGCGTCTCGGCCGCCAGGCCGCCGACCGAGGTGGCCGTCTCGTGGTCCTGGCCGACCACGCGGGCCTTGAGGCGGGCGTGCGCGGCCCAGGCCCGGGTCATGGCCGCCTCGCGGTCGGGACCGTCGCCGTGCCCGGCGCCGGACAGCACCAGGCAGTCGGCGCGGCACACGTCCGCCAGGGCGTGCAGCAGCGGCGGCACCTCGCCGAGAACCGAGTCGGGGGGCGGCCGCAGCCTCGGGTTGTCGCCCGCCGCCTCGGCGAGCATGCCGGTGAGCGCGGTCAGATGGTCGGCCACGCGTTCCCAGGCGGCGTCCCACCGGGTCGAGGGCAGCTCGGGTTCCGGGCGGCGGCGGATGCGGGTGGCGGGGTTGAAACGGTAGCTCTCGCGGCTCCAGGTACGGGCGTTGCGCAGGTCCGCCAGGAGGGTGCCGAACCGGCGGGCGCGGCTGTGCCACTCCTGGGCGTCCGGCCGCCCGTAACCGCGCTCGATGCCCTCGGCCATGGTCCGCAGCAGCTCGGCGCCGTCCTGCGGGAGCCGGCACAGCGACTCGTGGGCGTGGCGCAGATGGACGGGCGGCAGGATCAGGGCGTTCACTCCGATGCCGATGACCGCGCCGAGGAGGGTCTCCAGCAGCCGGTGCAGGATGTCGAAGCCGCTGTAGGAGCCGTAGACGAGGACGAACAGCGCGGTGGTGGAGGCGTAGATGCCCTGGTCCCCGAAGCGGGGGTAGTTGCCGAGCAGGACGGTGAGGGGCAGCACGAGCGCCATCGCCGCCATGGTGTCGCCGGTGAGGCCGGCGGCGGCCGCCGCCAGCACCGTACCGGTGGCGATGACGACGACCTGCTGGAGGCCCGCCCTCACGGACCGGTAGACGGTGCTCTGTACGAGGGCGACGGCCGTCCAGGGCGCCATCAGGGCGAGCGGCGCCTTCCACCACCAGCCGGCCACCGCCCAGGCGAGGATGGCGGCGCCCGCGGCCTTCAGCGACTGGACGGCCATGTCCCGCTCGGGTCCGGGCCCGGACAGCGCACGGCGTATGGACTCCCCCACCGCCGCGGCCTCCCAGCCGATCCGGTGCCACAGCGCCGCCGCGCCGGCCGCCGGGCTCACGGGAGCGGGGTGCCGCCGGTGGCGTTCACGATCTCCCCGGTGATGTAACTCGCGCCCGACGAGGCGAGGAAGACGTACGCGGGGGCCATCTCGGCGGGCTGGGCGGGACGGCCGAGCGGCGACTGCTTCCCGAACTCGGCGGTCTCGGGCATCGTCGCGGGGATGAGCGGCGTCCAGACCGGACCCGGCGCGACGGCGTTGACGCGAATGCCGCGCGGCGCGAGCATCTGCGCCAGCCCCTGCGTGAACGTGACGATGGCGCCCTTCGTCATGGCGTAGTCGAGCAGCGGCGGACTGGGCTTGTAGGCCTGTACGGAGGTGGTGTTGATGACGCTGCCGCCCTTGGGGATGTGCGGGAGCGCCATCTTGGTCAGCCAGAACATGCCGTACAGGTTGGTCTTCATCACCCGGTCGAACTGTTCCGTCGTGATGGCTTCGATGCCGTCCGGCTGGGCCATCTGGTACGCGGCGTTGTTCACCAGGATGTCGATGCGGCCGAACTCGCCGGTGACCCGCTCGATCAGCGCGCGGCACTGGTTCTCGTCCCGGTTGTCGGCGGCCAGGGCGATGGCCTTGCGGCCGGCCTCCTCGACGAGCCGTACGGTCTCCCGCGCCTCGCGCTCCTCCTCGGGGAGGTGGGTGAACACCACGTCGGCGCCCTCGCGGGCGTACGCCAGGCACACCGCCCGGCCGATGCCGGAGTCGCCGCCGGTGACGACCGCGACGCGGTCCTCCAGCAGTCCGCTGCCGCGGTAGGAATCCTCACCGTGGTCCGGCGGCGGGTCCATCGGGCCGGTCCATCCCGGGTGCGGCTGCTCCTGCTCGGGGAAGTCCGGGCGCGGGTGGCGGGTGGTCGGGTCCTGGGGTTCGCGATCCGTCATGTGTGTCCTCCTGATCTGTACGGTCGTCTTCTCGCGTTCCCTGGAGCCATGGGCCAAACCACCCGCGGTGCGGCCGACCACGCGTAAGGGTCAGACGGCTGTCCGGCGTTCGGCGGCGGTGATGGGCAGGTCGTTGATGCTCGCGTACCGCTTGCGCATCAGGCCGTTGCGGCGCCACCACCACGGCCGCCCTCACCGACTCGGCCGCCCCCGCCCACGCGGGCACGCGACGCGGCGGCCCAGCTGCTCGGGCGGGCGACGCCGCCGACCGGCCCTGACGCGGCGGGGGCGGCGCTGGGCCGCGGGCGGCGCCGTATTGGTGAATCGGCGGCGACCCGCGCATGCGACACCCGCCTTCCCGCAAGGACCACCGTGGGTTCTTCGCTCGCGAAAGGCGAAAGGATGGAGATGCGCATCGCCGGTTACCCGCTGGCCGCCGCCGCGCTGGCGCTCGTGCTGAGCACGACAGGTTCCACGCCCGCGCGGGAGCGGCCGCCCGCCCTTCCCACCGCCGCGCCCGCCCAGGAGAGGGCGGGCGGGACCTGCCACACGTCCACGGACGCCACGGACGCCACGGAGGCCACGAAGGCCACGAAGGCCACGAAGGAGAAACGTCCCTGCACGCGGTCTCCGCGCCAGCGGTACGCCCAGCGGGTCGTCACCATCGACATCGTGGCCGGGTTCACCGCGCGTGCGGCCCGCGAGGCGGGCGGTGAGCGCACGCTGCGCGCCAGGATCCGGCAGGCCGTCACCTCCACGTCCAAGGCGTTCGCCGCCAGCGCGGTCCACGCCCGCCTCCGGCTCACCGGAATCACCCGCGCCAAGGTGCCCGCCCGGCTGGACAGGTCGGACGGCGCCCTGCTGAAGGCGGTCGCCCGGCGCGGCGACGGCGTCGCGGACCACCTGCCGCGCCTCCGCGACCGCGTCGGAGCGGACCTGGTGACGGTGGTGACGGGCAGTCAGGGACCCGCCGGACTGGCCAACCGGCCCCGGCGCGTCACGGCACGCACCAGCGGCCACGCCTACAGCGTCGTCGCCCAGAAGGCGCTCGCGCACCACTCCCTCGCCCACGAGATCGGCCACAACCTGGGCGCGATGCACGACTACGTCACCGCTCCCCGGGGCGCGAACAGCGCCCGTGGCTACTTCCCCGCGTCGGGGAAGTGGTCGACGCTCGAAGCGTACGAGTCGAGTTGCCGGAAAGCGACCGGCGGCCCTTGCAGGCGCATCAACCGCTATTCCAATCCGCGCCAGACCTACCGGGGTGAACGGCTCGGCAGGCCCCTGGGGCAGCCGAAGCCCGCCGACAGCGTCCGGGCCTTCAACGCCGTCGTCCGCGTCGTGGCCGACTACCGCCGCCGCGGCAGCCGCTGAATGCGCGCATATCCGGGCAGAACGATAAAATTCCCATATGGGAGAGCGGCCTCACGTGCCCACTGCGCCCGAGCTGGTCCTCGACATCGGTGGTGACTCCACCGTGATGAGTCCCCACCGGGTGTACCGCGTCGGGCGCGACCCGGCGAGCGATGTGGTGCTGTCCGACAAGCGGATCTCCTGGCATCACGCGGTGCTGCGGACCGAGGGCGGACAGTGGACGGTCCAGGACGAAGGCAGCACCAACGGCACGTTCGCGGACGGCAGGCGGGTGCGGATGCGGGCGGTGGGGCCCGGCAGCGTCATCCGCTTCGGACACCCGGCCGACGGTCCGCGCGCCGTACTGTCGGCGCCGGAACGGCCCACACCCGCGCCGCCACCCCCCGAACGTCACGCCCCGCCGCAGCGTCCGGCCCCGGAGCCCGAACGTGCCGCCCCGGCGCCCCAGGAACCCGCCCCGCCGCCGCGCGAGCGTCCGGCCCCGGAGCCCGAACGTGCCGCGCCGGCCCCGCAGGAAACACCCGCGCCGGCCCCACCGCCGGAACAGCCGGCCCCGCCGCCGGAACAGCCGGCGCCGCCGCCGCGCGGGCGCCCCGCGCCGGTCCAGGAGTCCCCGCGACCCGTTCCCCGGCCGTCCTCCGTGTCGCGGCCCGGGGCCACCGGGACGTTCCGGCAGCCGACCTCCGTGCGGCCGCTGCCGGCCCGTGCCGTGCGCATCGGGCGGAGCCCCGACAACGACCTGGTCGTCGATGACCTGACGGTCTCGCGCCGGCACGCCGAGCTGCTCGCCGAGCCGGACGGCACGTACTGGATCCATGACCTCGGCAGCCACAACGGCACGTTCCTCAACGGCCGGCCCATCACCCGTGCGCGGGTGACGGCCGACGACATCGTCGGCATCGGGCACTCCGCGTTCTGCCTGGTCGGCAACCACCTGGTGGAGTTCACCGACACCGGCGAGGTCTCCCTCGACGTACAGGGGCTGTCCGTCACCGTGGACCACGGCCGCAAGACGCTCCTCGATGACGTGTCGTTCCCCGTCGGGGAGAAGTGCCTGCTCGCGGTCGTGGGGCCGAGCGGGGCGGGCAAGTCCACGCTGCTCAACGCGCTGACCGGGCTGCGCCCGGCCGACCGGGGCACGGTCCTGTACGACGGCCGGGACCTGTACCGGGAGTACGCCGAGCTGCGCCGGCGCATCGGCCTCGTACCGCAGGACGACATCCTGCACCACCAGCTGACCGTGCGCCGCGCCCTGTCGTACGCCGCCGAACTGCGCTTCCCCGAGGACACCGCCAAGGAGGAGCGGCAGGCCCGGGTGGAGGAGGTCATCCGCGAGCTCGGGCTCGAACAGCGTGCGGGGCAGCCGATCCACAGCCTCTCCGGCGGGCAGCGCAAGCGCGTCAGTGTGGCGCTGGAGCTGCTGACGAAACCGTCGCTGCTGTTCCTGGACGAGCCGACCTCGGGCCTCGACCCGGGCATGGACCGCTCGGTGATGCACATGCTGCGCGGGCTCGCCGACGACGGCCGCACGGTCATCGTCGTCACGCACAGCGTGCTGAGCCTGGACGTGTGCGACCGGCTGCTGGTGCTGGCGCCGGGCGGGCGGATCGCCTACTACGGGCCGCCGGAGGACAGCCTGGGCTTCTTCGGTTTCTCGCAGTGGCCGGAGGCGTTCGAGGCGTTCGAGAACGACCGTGGCCGCGACTGGGCGGAGCAGTACCGCCGTTCCCGGTTCCAGCAGCAGTACATCGCCGCTGCCATGGACCGCCCCCAGTCGCCCGCGGCGGGCGAGGTGCGCCCCGTGGCGGTGCCACCGCCGAAGGCGCAGAGCTGGGGCGCTCAGCTCAGGACGCTCGTACGCCGGTACGCCGCCGCGCTGAGCGCCGACCGCACCTTCATCGCCATCATGGTGGCGTTGCCGTTCGTGATGGGCGCGATGGCCCGGGCCCTGTCCGAGGGCCGTCTCGGCCCTGAGTCGACGATGAACGTCCTGCTGATCCTGTGCGTCGGCGGGGTGCTGACGGGCTCGGCCAACGCGGTGCGTGAGCTGGTCAAGGAGCGGACGATCTACCGGCGGGAGAGAGCCGTCGGCCTGTCCAGATCGGCGTACCTGATGTCCAAGGTGGTGGTGCTCGGCCTGATCACGGTCGTGCAGGCCGTCGTCCTGACCCTCGTGGCCCTCGTCGGCGTCCCGCTGAACGTCCCGGGCGGCAAGGGCGTGCTGATGCCGCCGCTCGTGGAGCTCGCCCTGGCCGTGGCGCTGCTGTCGTTCACGGCGATGATGCTCGGCCTGTTCGTGTCGGCGCTGGTGCGCAAGGAGGAGGTCACCATGCCGCTCCTGGTGCTCCTCGCGATCGTCCAGGTCGTGTTCTGCGGCGGGCTGCTGAAGATCCACGGGGCGCTCGTCCTCGAACAGCTGGCGTGGTTCGTGCCGTCCCGGTGGGCGTTCGGGGCGATGGGCTCGACGATCGACATCCGCAAGCTCGCACCGACCGACAAGACGGCCGACCCGCTGTTCGATCACACCCTGGGCACCTGGCTGCTCGACATGGGGATGCTCGTGGTGCTCTGTCTCGTCCTCGGGTTCCTGGTGGCGAAGCTGCTGCGCCGGCACGAGCCCGTGATCATGCGAAAGTAGGCCCGGCTGATGGTCCATCCCGGTACGTCCGGTACGTCCGGCCCCCAGGTCGGCGGCTTCCGGCCCAGTCATGTCGTACCCGCGGAGGGGCTGCCCGCCTGGGAGGCGCCTGATCCCGACCGGCCGACCGTGCCGCTGGACCCGTTCCTGCCCGTGCAGCTGGTGGACCGGGTGGGTGACTGGGGGGAGGTCCTGTGCTCCAACGGCTGGTCCGCGTGGGTCGACGGGCGGCTGCTGGTCTCCGTACCGCCGGATCCTCCGGCCGTGGGGCGGCCGATGGGCACGGCCGCCGATCCGCGCCCGCTGCTGGTCCGGGCGGAGGAGTCGCTGCGCCGGTACCGGCGGGCCGTCGAGGAGCTGGTGGCGGGACGTCTGGACGGCGAGACGTTCCGGCTGCGGACCCGGGGACTGCGGTTGGGTCTGGTCGTGGACGGTGAGGCACTGTGGTCGTACGACGCGGAGCACGAGCGGTGGCTGTACTGCGACGGCACGCGGCTGTCCACGTACGCGGCCTCGTCGCCACCTTCGGCGGCCGAGCCGGAGGCTCCCCCCGCCCCGTCGCCCGTGCGGCCCGAACCGACCCGGGTCGTGGACCCCGCGGCGCTCCGAGACCCTGCGGCGCCCCCCGACCCCACGGCGGTCGTGGACCCCGCGGCGCTGCGGGAGCCCACCGCGGTCGTCGACCCGGCCGCGCTCCCCGACCCGGCCGCGCCGCCCGACCCCACCGCAGTCGTGGACCACGCGGCGCTCCCCGACCCCACCGCGGTCGTGGACCACGCGGCGGTGCCGGACGGGGGCGCCGAGCCGACGCGGCTGGTGGAGCGGGGTGAGCGTGACGACGGCGAGGGCGGGCCGCCGGAGGGGCCGCTGGACCGGGCGGGTGACGGCTGATGGCTGCCCGCGTCACGCGCGACGACCTGCCCGCGGGCCGGCCGTCCGGGCTGGTCGGCCGGCGGATCGCCGACTACCGGGTGGAGAGCGAGCTCGGCCGCGGCGGTATGGCCGTGGTGTACCGGGCGCGGGACCTGCGGCTCGACCGGGCGGTGGCGCTGAAGCTGCTCGCGCCGGAGCTGGCCCGCAACGACACCTTCCGGCGCCGGTTCGCACACGAGTCTCGGGTGGCCGCCGCGATCGACCACCCGCACATCGTGCCGGTCTTCGAGGCGGGGGAGACCGAGGGCGTGCTGTACATCGCCATGCGGTACGTCGCCGGTGAGGACCTGCGCGCGCTGCTGGACCGGGAGGGTCCGCTGCCGCCCGACAAGGCGGGGCGGATCGCCGCGCAGGTGGCGTCGGCGCTGGACGCGGCGCACGCGCACGAGCTGGTGCACCGCGACGTCAAGCCGGGCAACATCCTGGTCGCGCCGGGCACCGACAGCGACCACCCCGAGCACGTCTACCTCACGGACTTCGGGCTGACGAAGAAGTCCCTGTCGCTGACCGGGTTCACCAGCGTGGGCCAGTTCGTGGGGACCCTGGACTACGTGGCGCCCGAGCAGATATCGGGGCGGCCGGTGGACGGCCGCTGCGATGTGTACAGCCTGGGCTGCGTCGTGTTCGAGACGCTGGCGGGGGTTCCGCCGTTCCGGCGGGACGACGACATGGCGCTGCTCTGGGCCCACCAGTACGATCCGCCGCCGCCGCTGACCGGGGACCGCCCGGGGCTGCCGGCCGCGGTCGACCCCGTCCTGGCGAAGGCGCTCGCGAAGGCGCCGGAAGAGCGGTACGAGACGTGTCTGCAGTTCGTGGCGGAGCTGCGGGCGGCGCTGGAGGGCGACAGCGCCGCCGCGAAGCCGCCACCGGCGCCGCCGGGCTGGGCACTGCCGGTGTTCCGGGAGCTGTGAGGGTTACGCCGAGGGGGGCGCGGCCGGCTTGGCCGGGACCTCGCCGCGTCGGCGTACCCGTGAGGCGAGCAGGCCGCCGAGGAGGCCGGCGACCAGGCCCCAGAGGAGGGCCAGGCCGATCGCGGTCCACACGTGCGGCCGCAGCGCCACCCGGCCGCCCAGGTCATCGATCTCCAGGATGCCCAGCACCGACAGGCCCAGGCGCGCCACGATCCGCGTGAGGGGGGTGACCACGAGCATGGTGAGCGCGAAGGCGATGCCCAGGTGCAGGGCGTACTGCCACAGCCGGGTGCCGGCCGGTGAGCGGACCGCCATGGCGAAGGCGGCGGCGAGGAGCAGGACGGCGGCGACGGGTACCAGCCACCAGGCGCGCCCGTCGTGCTCCGCCAGGGTGGACACGGTGAGCGTGGTGTCCTGGGAGCCGCGCAGCGCGGCGTCCAGGACGTGTGGCATCGGCAGGCCGAACGGGCCTTCCACCCTGCCCTCCCAGGAGGCGCCGATGCCGAGCCCGAGGGCGAGCCACACGACGTTCGGCAGGCCGAGCAGGAGCACGGCGAACGTCTCCGCCGGGTGGCCCTTGGTCGCGGCCACGACGAGGCCGATGACCGCGCCGGCGGCGACGTACGCGAGGAGCAGGAGGAGCATCGAGAAGGCGGCCGGACGTACGGCCTCCTGGTAGCGCAGCAGGCGGGTCGGGAGCGGGGCGCGGCGGGAGACGAGCAGCGCCATGGCGAGGACGCCGAGCAGCCACAGCAGGCCGAACAGGAGCGTGAGCCCGAGGTCGGCGCGGAAGCCCACGGTGGGCGTCGCGTCCAGCAGGCCGCCGATGATGTCGACGGGCGAGCCGGGCGGGGCGATCGGGAAGGTGTGCCGGGCGAGGGCGGTCAGCGCGGCGAGCGCGGCCAGCCACAGTACGGCCGTGCGGGCGATGCGGCCGAGGAGCTCACCGGTGCCCGTGACGGCGCGGTGCCGCAGCGGCCGCAGGAAGAAGAACCCCAGCGTCAGGGCTCCGGCGAGGGTGACGGACAGGGGCATGACGGTGAGTTCGGCGTCCGTTCCGGCGAGGGCTCCGGCCTCGCCCGTCAGGTCCACCGACCCGCCCGCCGCGATCACGACGACGGCCGCGACGACCCGCGGGAACGCCCCTTCCGGCAGACCGGCGGCCCCCGCCGCCCACAGGCCGAGTGCCGCCATGACGGCCATGACGGCGAGTGCGGCGAGCACGGTGACGAGTGCGTCGCGCCAGTCGTGCACGGCACGGCGCATCCCGCTCGGCGCGGCGCTGGGCGCGGTGGTTCCCTGACGGCTCACCCTCGCCACGTTAAGCGCACCCGCGCGCCCTCGCCCGCGGACGGTGTCCGTGCGTAACGGAATGGACGCTGTCCGCTTGCGGGCGGCCCGGGTACGGGACACACAATGGCGCGGAACGGAAGAAAGGGAAAAACGTGACTTCCCACCCGCCCTCCGATCGCCCTACCGGCCCTCCCGCGGGGCCCATCTCCGGCCAGTCCGGCCGCCCGCAGACAGGCGGCCCTCCGCCGCCTTCCGGTCCGGGAGGCGGAGGCCCCGGCGGGGGCGGCCCCGGCGGCGGGGGCGGCCCCGGTGACACGGGGGGCGGTGGGCGCCCCTGGTGGCGGTCGGTGCCCGGAATCGCGATCGCCGCGACCGCGGTCGTCGTGGCGGTGGTACTGGCCGTCGTCCTCACCCGCCCCGACGGCGACGGCGGAGGGACCGGCGGAGGGAGCGGCACGCTCTCCCTCCAGAGCGCCGCGGCCACCGGCCCGGACCCGTTCACGGACTCCACGGCACGGGACGACCCCGACGCGTCACCGTCCCCCACCGTTCAGGTGCCCACGACTCCCCCGCCGCCCGGCGCCAACACCGTCAGGCAGTACGAGGGTTCGCGCCCCGGCCTCTACGGCGGCACCCGGAAGGTGGCCAGTTGCGACGTCGAGCGCCAGATCCGGTACCTCACCGCCGAACCGGCCAAGAACCGGGCCTTCGCCTCGGCCCTCCGTATCCAGCCGCCCACCGTGCCGGACTACCTGCGGTCGCTGACACCGCTGCGGCTGCGGGCGGACACCTGGGTCACCAACCACGGCTACCGGGACGGGGCCCCGCAGCCGTACCAGGCCGCCCTTCAGTCCGGCACCGCCGTCCTGGTCGACAACCGGGGTGCGCCACGGGTGCGGTGCGCCTGCGGCAACCCGCTGGCCGACCCCGTGATCACGAGGACCGCGCCCCGGCCGGTCGGCACGCCGTGGCCGGGCTTCCGGGTGTCGAACACGGTGGTCGTCAAGCCCGCGGTGCGGGTCGTGAAGGTCTTCGTCATCGTCGACATCGAGAGCGGCGATTGGGTCGTCCGCAAGCCGGGTGACTCGGACGCCGACAACGACAGGGAGACCAAGCCGCCGTCCATCAGCCCCACGGACACCGGAACCTCCCCTCCCCCGTCCTCGCCCGAGCCCACTCCGCCACCCTCGCCGAGCCCGCAGGCGCCGGAGTCCCCGGGGACCACGGAACCCCCGGTGGAGCCGGAGACCGCGGACACCGGGACGGCCACGGAGGAGGCTCCCCCGGCCGACACGGCCACCGAGCAGCCGCCCGAGGGCGGCTCCCCCGCCGCTCCCGGGGCCCCGCTGCCGCCGGCGTACTGAACCCTGGCTCCGAACCTCGGCTGCTGAACCTCGGTGACGAGCCTCGGCGACGAACCCGGCTACAGCCGGAAGTAGCACCGGACGGTGGTGCTGTCGGGCACAGTGTGGACGCGCACCAGATCAGCGAGGTAGTTGACCAGCAGCAGGCCGCGTCCGCCGAGCTGGCCGGGTTCGGCCGGGCGGCGGCCGGCGAGCGGGTCGCTGAGCCGGCCGCGGTCCTGGACCTCGCACACCACGTGACCGTCCTCGGCCCAGATCCTCAGCGTTCCGTGGCCGCCACCGTGGACGACGCTGTTGGTGGTCAGCTCCGCCACCGCCAGCGCGATGTCGTCACGCCGGTCCGCGGGCAGCCCCAGCGCGTCGGCGTGGTCGATGGCGAAGCTCCGCGCGTCGGGCAGCAGACCGGCGTCGTACGCCAGGTCCCGGGCGTCCGTCGGACAGGACAGGGGGAGGTTGTAGCCGTCCACGACCCGGTCGGGCGCGTAGGCCTCACTGGCCCGCTCGACGCCGTCCTCGATGAGCAGCGGGTGCGTGGCACGCGCGTCGGCCAGCGCCGCCGCGTCGAGCGCGGAGGTGTCGTACGGGCACAGGATGGTGGCCGCACGGCCGGTGAACGCGTGGTTGATCAGCGCCTCGTGCTGTGCGCAGGCCGGGTACTCGCTGGCGCTGCGCCCCTGCCAGATCGGCTCACCGATGATCCTGACGTGACGGCCGGGGTGAGCGTCGGCGAAGCCGCGCAGCACGCGCGGGATGATCCGCCCGGGATTGCGGCCCACCTGTTCCATGTCCATCAGGTGGACGCGCTCGGCGTCCCCGCCCAGCGCCTTGCGCAGCAGGGCGAGGTTCGCGCCGGGAACGGCCACCGCGACCGGCTCGTCCGCCGCGAGGCCTTCCTCGACGAACGGGACGGTTCCGGCCAGGTACCCGGCCTCGTCCGCGTAGAACAGGGCCGGGTGCACGAACGGCTCGGCCGTCGGCCCCATCTCGCTCACTTCGCCACCTCGATCGACACCAGCTCCGGCCAGAACATCTCCAGCACACGACTCAGGGAGGCGGGCGGGCTCTCGATGAGGATCCGCCGGCCCCCGGGCAGGCTCTGCGCCGTGCGCGCGAGCGAACTGGCGCCGGCCACGTCGACGAAGGTGAGACCGGACAGATCCATGTGAATGTCCCCCTCGCGACCGCGCAGGCCGCCCAAAATCCGCTCCCACTCCATGAGGGTGTCCAGATAGACCTGGCCCCTCACGTGGACCAGGCCCACATCCCCGGACTCGTCCTCCTCGGCCACGAGCGGGCACCGAGGACGCCCGGACCGGGACCCGTCCTCGCCGGGCAGCTCCGCCATGAACCCTCCGCGCTCTCCGTCGCCATCCGCTCCGCGGTTCTCCGTCCGCGGCCCCGCCTCCCGGCCCCGATCCGGCGAGCGAACCCTGAGGGATTCGTGGCGATCTTCGGGGGCCGTACAGCCTGCTGACCGTACCCCGGGCGACGCTCGCGGCGAAGCCGGTCACGGAAGCCCGTACCCGGTCGCCACACGCGTGCCCGGCTTTCTCACGGATATGCGCGATCTAGCCTGGCCGCATGTCCGACACAGATGATGCCAAGGCGGCGCACGGTGCCCACGGCCGCCCCCCGACTCGGGCCGACAGGTGGTCGGCGTTCACGACGTCGCCCTTCCTGCCGGCCTCCGTGCTGGTGCTGATCCTGGCGGCGGCGGCCGCGATGTTCGCCGGCTCGTACACGTACGCCATGGCGAATCCGACGCCCCACCGGATTCCCGCGGCGGTGGTCGGCGCCACGGACACGGCGGCGGGCGGGAAGTTCATCGACGGCATGAACGAGGCGCTCAACGCCTCTCTGGAGCTGCGCCCGTACGACAGCGCGGCCCACGCGCGGCGCGCGGTCGAGGAGCAGGAGGTCTTCGCGATCCTCACCGTCCGGCCGCGCGCCGTCGAGCTGGACGTGGCCGGCGCGGCGGGCGCGAGCGTGGCGCAGCTGCTGGCGGAGTCCGGCGCGGCGGTGGGCCGGGAGACCGGCGTGCCGGTCGAGGTCCGGGACATCAAACCGTTGCAGGAAGGCGATCCCCGGGGGCTGGCGCTGTTCTACATCTCACTCGCCGCCGTCATCATCGGCTTCGTCGGGGCCATTCAGCTGAGCGTGCACGCCCGCGCGCTCGACCCCGCCGAGCGGATCGCCTTCACCGTGGCGTACGCGCTGCTCGGCGGTTTCGCGATCGCCGCGAGCGTCGACTGGCTGCTGGGCGCGCTGGATCTGCCGTTCGCGGAGTCGTGGCTGATCCTGTCGCTGACGATGTTCGCGTCGGGCATGGTGTTCACGATGTTCAACACCCTGATCGGGCGGTGGGCGATGCTGCCGACGTGGGGGCTGATGGTGCTGCTGGGCAACCCGTCCTCGGGGGGTGCGGTCTCCTGGCCGCTGCTGCCGTCCGCGCTGGGGCACATCGGGCGCTGGCTGCCGCCGGGCGCCTCGGTGAACGCCCAGCACCAGGCCGTGTACTTCGGCGGTCACCAGCACGTCTTCCCGTTCGCCGTGCTGGCGGCGTGGGCGCTGGTGTCCTGCGCGGTGTTCTGGTTCTGGCGCCACCGCCACCCGGGCGGCCGCGACCGCGCCCCGGCGCACGCGGCGGCCTGACGGGGCCGAGCACCATGTGCGCGGGTCCGGCTGAATGGCGGGGGCGTCCTCCCGGGCGGATACTGAGAGTGACCGTCTTCTTCGTGGGGGGCGGGAGGCACCATGGGCGCGAGGGTGATCTACGTCCACGGCAGCGGCAACAAGGTCCGTCCGGAGCTGCTGAAGGCGCGGTGGGACAGCGCCCTGTTCGGCCGGGACCTGGGCGAGGTGTCGCGCATGGCGTACTGGGCTCCGGTGCGGTACGAGTCGCCGCTGCCCGATGAACGGCCGGACCCCCTGGACGGCGGGCCGGAGGGCGTCGCGGACGAGACACCCGCGCCCGTATGGGACGAGCCGCCGGAGGAGTTCCTGGCGCGCACGCTGGGCGAGGCGTGGTTCGAGTCGGGCGGCACCGCGCCGGAGGGCCCCTGGACCGGGGAGCCGGGCGATCCGCTCGGTGGCTGGCTCCGGGACATGACGTACCTGGCGGACACGGTGACCCGGGCCGAGGAGTCGGGCGGGCTTCCGGCGCCGCCCCTGCCGGCGGAGGTCCGCAGAGCCGTCTTCCGCGTCCTCGTCAAGCACACGTTCAAGGACGCCCACGCCTACTTCTTCGGCGGAGCCCGTGCGGCCATCCGCGACGTCGTCGCGGCGGAGCTGGAGGACGCCGGCGACGCCCCGCTCCTCGTCGTCGGCCACAGCCTGGGCTCCGTCGTCGCCTACGAGACGCTGGCGGAGGCGGAAGGGGAGACCGAGCTCTTCGTGACCCTCGGCTCACCGCTGGGTATCGCGGAGGTGCAGGGCCATCTGGCGCGGCCGCCCTCGGTGCCGGCCGGCGTACGGGCCTGGCTCAACGCCTCCGACCTGCGCGACCTGGTGGCCCTCGACCACACCCTGCGCCCCGAGTACGCACCGGCCGACCGGGTCACGGACGTCCTGGTGGCCAACGACAGCGGCAACCACCACGGCGTCACCGAGTACCTGAGCCACCCTCAGGTCAACGGCGCCTGCCGGCAGTTGCTGGACCGCCTCGCGTGACGGGCCCGCCGCCTCCTCCGGGAGGCAGCCCGGGGGCAGCCGCCCCGGTCCTACCTTTCCGGCGCTTGACGGCACGAGGACACAACCGTCACAGCGGCTTGAGCCGGGTGCGCAGGAGGCAGAACTCGTTGCCCTCGGGGTCGGCCAGGACGTGCCAGCTTTCGGTGCCGGTCTGGCCGATGTCGACGGGCCTTGCGCCGAGAGCGAGCAGTCGTTCCAGCTCAGCGTCCTGGTCGCGGTCGGTGGCGTTGACATCGATGTGCAGCCGGAGCTTTTCCGTCCGGGGGTCACTGGCCGGGCTGAAGACGAGGATGGGCTGCGGGCCGCCGAAACCGGCGTCGGGCGGGCCGATCGCGATGCTTCCGTCGCCCTCCCGATCGAGCTCGACGTAGCCGAGGACGTCGCTCCAGAACGCGGCCAGCCGGTCGGGGTCCGCAGCGTCGATGACCAGTTCACTGATGCGGCATGCCATGGCCGTCACTTTACGAGATGACGTGACGGGCTTGGCCGCCGTGGACTGCCGGTGAAGGTCACCAGTCCTCCGATAGCGGCGCTCCCCGCCACTGCGGGACGCGAACGGCAACCGCAGCGCGGCCGGCCCCGCCGTGGACGTTGCACACGGCCGACCCGGCAGAGTTCACCGAACAGGTGGTCAGCTTGAGTGGCGACCTCGGCCCCGCCGTTCCGGCCGTGTTGTCGCAGGACCGGACTCCGGGAGGCCGGGATGCCTACCGCGGCAGCGGTGGTGGCGGTAGGTGTGCAAGGAGTCTGCCGACCGCTCCCATGCCCCGGCGCACCCCCTGTTGACTCTTGACGTGCCGGACCGGCTGGAGCTCAGGACGACGGGAGCAATTCCAGTTGCTGGAGCATGGAGAGCTGATCGACGACGTGCCAGTGTTCGACGAGTCGACCGCCGTCCAGCCGGAAGATGTCGACTCCGGCGAAGCGGCATGATCGTCCCGTCGGGGGGATGCCCAGGAAAGTTCCGGAGTGGGTGGCGCTGTTGGTCCAACGGACGACGACGCGGTCTCCCTCGGCGATGATGTCGTCCATGCTGAAGGTGGGTGCCAGCCCCTCCACGAGCATGGTCACTCGGTCTTTCAGCCCCTCGCGCCCCTCGCGCTGCCCGGGCAGTGGGTCGTGCTCCTGGTAGTCCATCGCGGCCAGCTCGTCGACGGCCTCCATGCGCCGCCCGTTGAGCACTTCCTCGTAAAACCGGCGTACCACGGCCTTATTTGTCTCGACGGACACGTAGCAATCTCCTTGTCAGTGCCGGTGGATGCCGGCCCTCTCGTCGGCACCCACTCTCCGGCGGACAGCGTCTCCGATCAGGTCTCAGCGCGGCGCCGTCGCCGCGCCGACGCGCGCCTCGGCTTCACCCCACCGGCACTGCGGATGCAGATCACGTGCGGGGCGGCTTCCGGCCCTCCCGCGCGGCTGCCGGGCCTCCTCGCCCGGTCGGCCGACGACAGGTACGAGCCGGAACACGGTCTCCAGCACATCCTCCCCGAGGCGGGCTCACGCCCGCACAGCGGCGACCGGTTCACGCGCGATGCCCCGACTGGCCGGGATGCCGCTGCCGCTGGTGGGCGCCCGGAGCACCTCCTCGTACGGCTCTCGCGCGAAGAGACACAGTGTCAGGACGACGTACACGATCAGCCGCGCCGACGGGAGCCGACGGCGACGCTCAGCCGGCTCGCACCCGCCGTCCCGCACCCCGCCCCGTCACACGCGGGGCAACCGTCTCCGCTGCTCACAAGCGACCGCACGGGCAGACCGAGGCCCCCGGACGGTGGGAGCCGTCCGGGGGCCTGGCCCAGCAGCCCCAGTGAGCAGAGCGCTTGGAGTTAACGGGCCCGACTCTGCCACCTCGGCCGGGCGGGCGGCGGCAGTCACCGCGCCGACGCGGCGTCACGTCACCCGTCCGGCCCGGACGGGCCGGAGGGTGGGGCCGACCCGGCCGGGGCGTGGATCAGACCTGGCCGCGCCAGGCGCCGGTCTCCGCGCCGCGCGACTCGATGAAGCTCTTGAACCGCTTGAGATCACCGGTGACCTGCCGCTTGACGAAGCCCAGCTTGTCGCCGACGGTCTCGGTGACTCCCTCGGGCTCGAAGTCCATCTGCAGCATGACCTTCGTGGTGGTGTCGTCGATGCGGTGGAACGTCACCACTCCGGCCTGCTTCACCTCGCCGCCCACGGTCGTCCAGGCGACCCGCTCGTCCGGGATCTGCTCGGTGATCTCGGCGTCGAACTCCCGGGCGGCGCCGTCCACCTGCGTCACCCAGTGGGTGAGGGTGTCGGTGCGCTGCTCGACGCGCTCCACGCCCTCCATGAACTCGGGGAAGGTCTCGAACTGCGTCCACTGGTTGTACGCGGTGCGCACCGGCACGCGGACCTCGATGGACTCCTCGACCTGCGACATGTGATGTCCGTCCTTTCCCGGGACCCGACAGCCCCGGCCGTACGCCGGGCAACGACCGCATCGGTTCCCCTCCGGTCCTCGTGTGCCCCCTGTGCCCACGGTCATGGCCCCGTTTGTCGCGGGCGATGGCGGACACCCGTCCTCGGTGGAGCCGTAGGGAGGTGATGAGCGTGCCAGGAGAGCAGGAGCTGCCGTCGACCCTGCGGCGCTCACCGAAGAGCGCGCAGCGTACGTGGGTCAAGGCGCACGACTCGGCCGTCGAGCAGTACGGCGAGGGCGAGCGTGCCCACCGGGTGGCGTACAGCGCCCTCAAGCACATGTACGAGAAGGTCGGCGACCACTGGGAGCGCAAGGAAGGCGGCCGCAAGGGGCCTTCGGACCCGCTGGCGGCGCGGCCGAGGCAGCAGGGCGGCCGTAGCGGTGAGGGTGTCGACGAGAACGCCACCAAGCAGCACCTCTACGAGATCGCCGGCAAGCTGCGCATCGGCGGCCGGTCGCGGATGACGAAGGCCGAGCTGCTGGAGGCCATTCGCAAGGCCAACAGGGCGGAGACCCGCCGGGCGCGGTCGTCCTGACCCCTCCCCGGCCGCGGCAGATCGCGGCCGTGCGGGAGGTCACGCCGAAGGGCCACGGCCGGCGGCCGGCCGTGACCCTCGCGCACCCTGCGGCTCACATGGCCAGATGCGCCGGAACGTGGGTCACCTCCTCGATTTCCCCGCCCGCCTTCTTCATCAGATTTCGGGACAGCTCGTTCAGGCAGCGTGCCGCGGCGATCTCCTCGCCGACGCGCTGCTGTTCCATGTCGTTCGGGTGCCGCTTGGCGTTGCCGTGGGCGCGCATCTCGGTGCCGTCGGGAAGCCTGACCATGCAGGCCGCCCGGGTCTTGCCGTCTTCCTCGGTGAACTCGATGTCCACGTGCCATCCGACGATCGTCTGCATGACACTCACCTCCTGGTCACTCCTCCAGCGTGCACCCGCGGATGCCCGCACGCACCCATGCGAGGGGCATGGATCGGCGGGCGCTGAACGGCACACCGGGACCGTGCGTACTAGCGGTGGAACGTCTCCGCGGCGACGAACAGGAGTGGCCATGAACGAGCGCGACAAGCTGACGATGCGAGGTCTCCCGGACGGCAGCGCGGAAGTGTCCGTGGTGCTCCGGCTGCGCTGGGACGACATCGCGGCGCTCGGCCGGGAGGCGAGCCGCCTGGCCGAGCAGCGCGGGGCTCCCGTGACCCTCGACGACGCGGCGAGCCATCGGCTGCGTACCTGGTCCTCCGTGGCCAACGCGCCCGACGAGCGGACCAAGGCCGCGCCCGCCGCCGGTCCCACGACGGCCGCCCTATCCGGCGCCGCCGCCCCGGACCGCCCCCGGCACCAGGTGGCGCACCTGAGCGACACGCCGCCGGTCGCCTCGATAGCACCGCATCCCGCGGGACGGCAGGTGTAGGGCCCGCGTGCCCTGGGAAAGCGCATACGCGCGATCGGCTCCGTCATTGGATCGTCGTACGCCGGTCGGCCTACGGTCGAGAGCGAACCGTTCCCCGCCCCACGCGGGCCCCACTCCCCGGAGGAACCATGTCGAAGATCCTTTTCGTGGTGACCGGCGCCGACCACTGGACCCTGGCCGACGGCACCAAGCACCCCACCGGCTTCTGGGCCGAGGAGGCCGTCGCTCCGTACGAGGCGTTCCGGGCGGCCGGCCACGAGGTCGTGGTCGCCACCCCGGGCGGCGTCGTGCCGGCCGTCGACCGGGCGAGCCTCGCCCCCGAGGTCAACGGCGGCCAGGACGGCGCCGCCAGGGTCGCCGACACCCTGGCGTCCCTCACCGAGTTCCAGCACCCGGTCCCGCTGGAGGACGTGGACCTCGACGCGTACGCCGCGGTCTTCTACCCCGGCGGCCACGGCCCGATGGAGGACCTGGCGGTCAACGCCGAGTCCGGCCGGCTGCTCACCCTCGCCCTGGAGTCGGGCAAGCCGCTCGGCGTGGTGTGCCACGGCCCGGCCGCGCTGCTCGCCGCCCGCAAGGAGGACGGCACCAACGCCTTCGCGGGGTACCGGCTGACCGGCTTCACCAACGCCGAGGAGACCCAGGCGGGCCTCGCCGGCAAGGCGAAGTGGCTGCTCCAGGACCGCCTGGTGGAGATCGGCGCCGACTTCCAGGAGGGCGAGCCGTGGGCCCCGCACGTGGTGGTCGACCGCAACCTGGTCACCGGCCAGAACCCGTCCTCCTCCGCGCCGCTCGCCGCCGAACTGCTGAAGAAGCTGGCCTGATCGCAGGGCGGCCCCCGGGCGGCGGCCGGGAGGCGTGGGCCGCCCACGTTCGTGAGGGCGGCCTCGGGGCACCCGCTGCGCCGTCCGGGTGGGGCTGTGCGGGCCGTGACGCCGTCGCCCCTCGTGGCGCGTCGCATCCCGGGTAGGCACGTGACTGTGCGGTGTGCGCGTGCCGGGGAGCCGGCGCCGCGTACGCCCGCCGGCGCCCCTCCCCCGGGGCCCGCGGAAGCGGCCCGGCCACGGACGTGCCGAGGCAGCGCAGCGCAGAGCAGAGCAGCAAGGAGACCGTCATGCACGCCCGTGACCTCGCCGAGCCGTACCCGTACGTCTCGACGGACGACGACGCCGTTGCCGCAGCCCGGATGCTGGCCGAACAATCACTGCCGGCGTTGCTGGTGCTCGACTCGGACGGCCAGCCGCACGCCATCGTGCCGGGCTCCCAGCTCGTGCGGCAGCTGCTGCCGGACTACCTCGTCGAGGATCCGCTGCTGGCGGCCACCGTCAACGACAGGGACGCCAACGGCATCCTGGAGCGGCTGGAGGGGATGACGGTCGCCGAGTGGGCGCCCCGGCGTCTGTATCCGCCGCTCTTCGTCGGACCGGACGCCCGCCCGATGGAGATCGCGGCGCTGATGGCCCGTACGCACAGTCCGCTCGTCGCGGTGATCGAGCGCGAGGCCGACGAGGTACGGCTGCTGGGCACCGTGACGGCCGCCCGCCTCATGCGGCATTTCGTCCATGCGACGTGAGCGCGGCGTGCCCGAGTGCGTGGCCGTCGCGCATGGAGCAAGTGGCTGCGGGTAGCAGCGGCTTCATGTGAGGCGAACGGCGCCTGGCGTGAAAGGAGACTGTCGTGCTGATGGCCCATCCCGTGGTTCTGAGCAACCTCATCGAGCAGTACGAGACGTTGAGGGTCCTCCACGCCGAGGAGGGGAGCCCCGAGGTCCAGCAGCGTATGGACGACATCGCCTACACCCTGTGTGTCAGCACCGGCACCAGTGACGTGGACGCCGCTCTCGTCGCCGCCCGCCACCGGCTGCCCGGCGCCCGCCCCGAGGACGACTCGCTGCTGAGCGCCTGACGCGGGACGTCACCGGGTGGTGGCGCGGCCCGGTGGCGGGTACCCGGCACAGGGGCCGGAGCACATGGCGCGCACGGCTCTCTCGTCACCCCTCTCGTCACCCTGAGGCCGTACGAAAGCGAGGAGAGCCGTGAAGCTGTCCTTCCTCGATCCGCTGTACGCCGCACCGGACCCCGTCGCGAGCGTCTATCTGGACACCTCCCGCGACATCGGCGATCCGGACAAGGCCGTGGAGCTGCGCTGGCGGCACCTGCGGGACGACCTCACCGCCCAGGGCGCCGACCGCGCGACCGTAGCGGCGCTCTCCGAGATGGTGAGGACGGACCAGGAGGTCCCGGGCCGGCACGGCAAGGCCCTCTTCGCGGCGCACGGCCGCCTCCTGCTGGCGGAGGAGCTGCCCGAGCCACCGGTACGGGACTCCGCCCGCCTCGGCGAGATCCCCGACGCCCTGCCGCTGGCCGTGCAGCACGCCCCGGACATTCCGTACGTGGCCGTGGCGGTGCGCCGCGAACGCCGCCCGGAACCCGGCGGGAAGGCGGGCGGGCAGGGCGATGTCCTGGACGTGGTGGCGACGTTCCAGGCCGGGCGGTGGCCGATGAGCCGGGTGGCGCCGCGCCCTCTCGTGGACCGGGAGTGGCGGGCCGAGGACGGGGAGCGGGGCGCGGCCGCTGTCGCGGCGAAGCTGGAGGACATGGTCCACCGCAGCGGCGCCGAGGTGATCGTGCTCCATGTCGAGGAGAACGACCCCTGGGCGCGCGGAGTCCTGCTGAACCGCCTCTCCGGTACGTTGCGCGAGCGCACCGTCACCGTGGAGGCGGGTGAGGGACGGGTGGTGGCCGACCCCCGCCGGGCCCTGCTGGAGGACGAGGTGGGCAAGGTGCTGGGCGGGCGCCTGAGCGCGCGGGACCGGACGCACACCGACACCTACCGGGCGCAGCGGGCCCGGTACCCGGACGCCTCCGAGGGCCTGGCCGCCACGGTGGCCGCGCTGCGGCGCGGCCAGGCCCAGGCGCTGCTGGTCAACCGGCCCGCACACCTCACGGACCCGCTGTGGGTCGGCCCCGGGAACACCCAGATCTCCCTGTCCGCGGAGGAGCTGCGGCTCTTCGGCGGGACTTCTGTCCGGCAGGAGCGGGCCGGGGCGGCGCTGCTCCGGGCGGCTGCCGGCACCGGCGCCGAACTGACCGTCGTACCGAGGGACGACATGCCGATGGACGACGGCGTCGGCGTACTCCTGCGGTATGCCCCCGGGAGCCCCGCACCAGGGCAGTGAACGTCATTGCGCCAGTCGGTGAGTCTTGGGGAGCAGCCCAGCTCACCGGCACCGCTTCCGGGCATGACCCCTGTCATGGCAGGTATCGAACTCAAGAGCACCGCGTTCGACGACGGCGCCTTCATTCCGCGCCGCTACACCAAGGACGGGGAAGATCTCTCCCCCCAGCTGACGTGGACCGGTGTGCCTGACGGCACGGCGGAACTGTTGCTGCTGTGCGAGGACCCCGACGCACCGATGGGGACCTTCGTCCACTGGCTCGTCACCGGCATCGACCCCACCAGTGAGGGCGTCGAGGCCGGCCGGACTCCCCCGGGCGGACAGCCCAGGACGAACGGTTTCGGAGACCCCGGCTGGGGCGGCCCGCGGCCCCCCGCCGGCGACCCGGTCCACCGGTACTTCTTCCGCCTCTACGCGCTCGCGGAGCCGGTGCCGCTCCCGGACGGCGCCGGCGCCGAGGACGTGCACGCCGCGGTGGACGCACGGCACCTGGCCACCGGCACGCTCATGGGTCTTTACCAGCGGTGATTGCGGCGCGGAAGCTGAGAGGTGGACGCGGAAAGCGGGGTAGTCGGACGTCATGAGCGAAGAGAACCCGAGCAAAGACGTGGAGGACTGGGTGACCGGCGACGAACCGGCCACCGGCCCGCAGCTGAGCTATCTGCACACCCTGGCCCGAGAGGCGGGTGAGGAGGTTCCGCCGGACCTCACCAAGGCCGAGGCGTCCCGGATGATCGACCGCCTGCAACAGGCCTCGCCCCGCACGGGTCGGCCGGGAGCGTCCGGAGGCGGCCCGGCCGGCGGCGAGGGCGGGTGAACCGGCCGCGCGGACCGTGCGAGTAGAGGACGGAGCTCCGACATGAAGCATGAAGGTGGAGGCAGTGATGGCACAGAAGATTCGCGAGATCATGACGGGAGCACCACGGACCGTGGGGCCGCAGACCTCGGTCGTCGAAGTCGCCCGCATCATGCGTGACGACGACATCGGCGCGGTCCTGGTCGCCGAGGGCGACACGCTGCGCGGCCTGGTGACCGACCGCGACCTGGTGGTGCGGGTGATGTCCCTGGGCGGCAATGCCGAGGACCACAGCGTCGCCGACGCGTGCAGTGAGCAGCTGGTCAGTGTGTCACCGGACGACGACATCAGCCGGGCGGTGGAGCTGATGCGCGGGCACGCGGTGCGCCGGCTGCCCGTCGTCGAGGACGGCCGGCCGGTCGGCATCGTCTCCCTGGGAGATCTCGCCGTGGAACGCGACACCGACTCGGCCCTCTCCGAGATCAGCGCCGCCGAACCCAACGAGTGACAAGGCAGTCCCGCACCCCCGGTCGCCGCACCCCCGGTCGCCGGCCCCCGGCGGCCCGGGCCGGCCGTCAGGGCGGCCACGCGGGGTGATCCCTTCACCAATGGACCTGTGAGACGCGATGCTGAGACCTCGAACGGTCCGACGAGCCGCATCCGAACTGGCAGGAGACACCGTTGAAAATGCTGATCAACGTCCCCGAGACCGTCGTCGCCGACGCGCTGCGGGGGATCGCGGCCGCGCATCCCGAGCTCACCGTGGATGTGGAGAACCGGGTCGTCCTCCGGCGCGACGCCCCGGTCGCCGGGAAGGTGGCCCTGGTGTCCGGAGGCGGGTCCGGGCACGAGCCGCTGCACGCCGGGTTCGTCGGGCCCGGGATGCTGACGGCGGCCTGCCCGGGTGAGGTGTTCACGAGCCCGGTGCCGGACCAGATGGTGCGGGCGGCGGCCGCCGTGGACAGCGGGGCGGGCGTGCTGTTCATCGTGAAGAACTACACCGGTGACGTGCTCAACTTCGAGATGGCCGCCGAGCTCGCCGAGGACGAGGGCGTACAGGTCGCCAAGGTGCTGGTGGACGATGACGTGGCGGTGGCCGACAGCCTGTACACGGCGGGGCGGCGCGGGACCGGGGCCACGCTCTTCGTGGAGAAGATCGCCGGCGCGGCCGCCGAGGAGGGGCAGCCGCTGGAGCGGGTGGAGGCCATCGCCCGGCGGGTGAACGCGAGGTCGCGCAGTTTCGGGGTGGCGCTGAGCGCGGTGACCACACCCGCGAAGGGCAGCCCGACCTTCGACCTGCCCCCCGGGGAGCTGGAGTTGGGCATCGGCATCCACGGCGAGCCGGGCCGGGAGCGGCGGCCCATGATGACGTCCGGGGAGATCGCGGACTTCGCGGTGAACGCCGTGCTGGAGGACCTGAAGCCCGGCGGACCGGTGCTGGCGCTGGTCAACGGGATGGGCGCCACGCCGCTGCTGGAGCTGTACGGGTTCACTGCCGAGGTGCACCGTGTGCTGGGCGAGCGGGGCGTGCCGGTGGCCCGCACCCTCGTCGGTAACTATGTGACGTCGCTCGACATGGCCGGCTGCTCGGTCACCTTGTGCGAGGCCGACGAGGAGCTGCTGCGACTGTGGGACGCGCCGGTGCGGACCGCCGCGCTCCGGTGGGGACGGTGAGCCGGGTGATGGACGCGGACTTCTTCCGGCGGTGGATGGAGCTGGCGGCGGCGGCCGTCGAGCGTGAGGCCGACCGGCTCACCGAGCTGGATTCGGCGATCGGCGACGCGGACCACGGCTCCAATCTGCAGCGTGGTTTCGCCGCGCTGGTCGCGGCCCTCGACAAGGAGGAGACGGCCACCCCGGGAGCGGTGCTGGTGCTGGCCGGGCGGCAGCTGATCTCCACCGTGGGCGGGGCGTCGGGGCCGTTGTACGGGACGCTGATGCGGCGCGCCGGCAAGACCCTGGGCGATGCCGCCGAGGTGACGCCCGCCCAGCTCGCCGAGGCGCTGCGGGCGGGCGTGACGGCGGTCGCGGGGCTCGGCGGGGCGAAGGCCGGGGACAAGACGATGCTGGACGCCCTGGAGCCGGCCGTCGACGCGCTCGGTGAGTCGTTCGCCGCGGCGGCGCAGGCCGCCGAGCGGGGCGCGCTCGCCACCGTACCGATGCGGGCGCGCAAGGGCAGGGCCAGCTATCTCGGTGAGCGCAGTGTCGGGCACCAGGACCCGGGTGCGACGTCCTCGGCGCTGCTGATCGCGGCGCTGGCGGAAGCGGAGGCGGCCCGGTGAGCGCCCGCGTCGGCATCGTGCTGGTGTCGCACAGCGCTGCGGTCGCCGCCTCCGTCGCCGACATGGCCCGGGCGCTCGCCGGCGGAGGCGGGGGCGCGGGAGGCGGGGGGAGCGCGCCGGTGGCGGCGGCCGGGGGCACCGCGGACGGCGGGTTCGGCACCAGCGCCGAGCTGATCACGGAGGCGGCCACCTCCGTGGACGGCGGGGCGGGCGTGGCGGTCCTGGCCGACCTGGGCAGCGCCGTGCTGACGGTGAAGGCCCTGCTCGCCGAGGGCGACGAACTCCCGGCCGGCACGCGGCTGGTGGACGCGCCCTTCGTGGAGGGCGCCGTGGCGGCGGTGGTCACCGCGTCGGCGGGCGGGGACCTGGACGCGGTGGCGGCGGCCGCGTCCGAGGCGTACTCCTACCGCAAGGAGTGACGGCCGCGGGGGATGGAGCCGGTGTGCGCCCCGGTGCGCGGGTTGTGATGTACCTGGTCAACGCACTAGTGTCAGGGCGCCTTGGTGTACGGGAAACCGGTGCGGTACCGGTGCGGCCCTCGCCACTGTGATCGGGAAGTCCGGCTCCATCCCCAGGGAAGCCACTGGAACGCCACGGGAGACCGTGGTGTCCGGGAAGGCGGAGCCGAGGCGGCATGACCCGTCAGCCAGGAGACCGGCCAGGGCGCGTTGTCCATCCACGAGGTGCTGGAGAGGGTCTCCCCATCATGCATATCGCCGAGGGGTATCTGCCCCCTGTGCACGCGGTCGCCTGGACCGCCGCCGCCGCTCCGTTCGTCGCCCACGGCGTACGGGCCCTGACCCGGGAGGTCAGGGCCAACCCCGAATCCACTCTGCTGCTCGGTGCCTCCGGTGCGTTCACCTTCGTCCTGTCCGCTCTGAAGCTGCCGTCCGTGACGGGCAGTTGCTCGCACCCCACCGGTACGGGGCTGGGCGCCATTCTGTTCCGGCCGCCGATCATGGCGGTGCTGGGCACCATCACGCTCCTGTTCCAGGCACTGCTGCTGGCCCACGGCGGGCTGACCACGCTCGGCGCCAACGCCTTCTCCATGGCGGTCGTCGGGCCGTGGGCCGGGTTCGGGGTCTACTGGCTGCTGCGGCGCTTCGACGTGCCGCTGATGGTCAGCGTGTTCTTCGGGGCGTTCGTCGCCGACCTGTCCACGTACTGCGTCACCAGCGTGCAGCTGGCGCTCGCCTTCCCGGACCCCAGCAGCGGTTTCCTCGGGGCGCTGGCCAAGTTCGGCGGGATCTTCGCCGTCACGCAGGTGCCGCTCGCGGTCAGCGAGGGCCTGCTCACCGTGCTGGTGATGCGACTGCTGACGCAGTCCAGCAAGGGCGACCTGACCCGGCTCGGCGTTCTGTGGGAGAAGAAGGCGACGAAGGGGACGAAGGAGACGGAGGCCGTGGCCCGATGAGCCGTAACGCCAAGATCAATACGCTGCTGCTGCTCGTCGTCGTGGCGCTGGTCGTCCTCCCCCTCGCGCTGGGCATGGGCGACCACAAGGAGGAGCCGTTCACGGGCGCGGACGCGCAGGCCGAGACGGCCATCACCGAGAACCGGCCCGACTACCAGCCGTGGTTCAGCCCGCTGTACGAGCCGCCTTCGGGGGAGATCGAGTCGGCGCTGTTCTCGCTCCAGGCCGCCATCGGGGCGGGGGTCCTCGCGTACTACTTCGGGCTGCGCCGCGGGCGCAGCCAGGGTGAGGCACGGGCACGCGAGGGGGTGGCGGCGCCGTCGAGCGGTGCGGCGCGGATGGCGGGCGAGGCGGGCGCGCCCGGTGAGGCCCCGGCGGCCGACCGGGCGGCGGTGCCGGGCGCGGCGGGCGCGGGCGACGGCGCCCGGTCCGCCGAGTAGCCGCCCGGTGCTGCCGATCGACGCGGCGGCGCACAGCAGTCGCTGGCGCCGCCGTCACCCGTGCGAGAAGGCCGTGCTGGGGTTCGGGCTGACGCTGTGCGCGGTGTGCCTGCCGCCATGGCCCGGTGCCGTGCTCGTCGCGGCCGCCACGCTGGCCGTACTGCTCGGTCCGGCCGGCGTCGCGCCCCGGCAGCTGTGGCGTGCGTGGCGCATTCCGCTCGGCTTCTGTGTGACGGGCGCCGTTCCGCTGCTGTTCCAGGTGGGCGGGGCGGACGGCTTCGTCACGCTCGCCCCGGACGGGCCGGCGCACGCGGGGCAGTTGCTGCTGCGGACGTCGGCGGCGTCGCTCGGCGTGCTGCTGTTCGCGTTCACCACGCCGGTCTGCGATGTGCTGCCCCGGCTGGTACGGGCGGGGGTGCCCGGCCCGGTCGTCGATGTGGCGCTCGTGATGTACCGGATCAGCTTCCTGCTGCTGGACGCCGTCCGGCGCGTCCGGGAGGCGCAGGCGGCGCGGCTCGGGCTGACGAGCCGGGCGGCCGCCTGGCGGTCGCTCGCGGGTCTGGGCGCGACCGCGTTCGTGCGGGCCTTCGACCGTGCGGCGCGGCTCCAGACCGGGCTGGCCGGGCGCGGTTACGACGGCACGCTGCGCGTGCTGGTGCCGCCGGCGACGGTCTCCGGGCGCTTCCTGGGCGCGACGGGGGCGCTGCTCGCCGGTCTCGTCGCCGTCACTCT
>NZ_JAUEPL010000049.1 GCF_030406405.1 Streptomyces ficellus | reverse complement strand
CGGCCAGCGCTCCTCGGTGCCGTACCCGAGGGCTGCGGCCTCCTCGACGGCCTCCGGCGCGTAGTAGAGCACCGCGTGCAGCGGCTCCAGCAGGTGCCACATCCGGCGTACGCGCGTGACGTCCATGGGAGCGTGGCTGCGGCGTGGCCGTCGGCCGGGGGCACGTGGCCGTCGCCGGCCGCCGTCGCGTGCGGGGCGCTGCCGGGGGCGTCCGCGGTCGGGTGGGGGAGCGTGGCGGCGGGGCGGCCGTTTCCGGCGGGGGAGACCGCGTTCGGGGTGCTCGCCAGGAGGACTCGCGTACCCGGGGCGCGGAGCTCGACCGGGTGGGCGGTCAGGTTCACCGTGCAGACCAGGTCGCCCTGCCAGGGGCCGCCGCCCGCGCCCTTCGCGCGGCGGCGGAAGGCCAGCACCCCGTCCGGCGCGGGCAGCCACTCCACCGCGTCGCCCGCGCCCAGCGCCGGGTGCTCGCGGCGCATCGCCAGCGCGGCGCGGTACAACTCCAGTGTCGAGTCCGGGTCGCCGGTCTGGGCCTCGACCGACAGTTCCCGCCACGACGGCGGCTGCGGCAGCCAGCTGCCGCCGGGGCCGAAGCCGTACGAAGGGCCTTCCGAGGTCCACGGGATCGGCACCCGGCACCCGTCGCGCAGCCCGTCCTGGCCGTCGCCCCGCAGGAACGCCGGGTCCTGGCGGACCTCGTCGGGCAGCTCCGTGACCTCCGGCAGCCCCAGCTCCTCGCCCTGGTAGACGTACGCCGAACCCGGCAGCGCCAGCATCAGCAGCGCGGCCGCCCGCGCCCGCCGCAGCCCCGTCCCACCCTGCCCGTACCGGGTGGTGTGACGCACCACGTCGTGGTTGGACAGCACCCAGGTGGTCGGCGCGCCCACCGACGTGGTGGCCCGCAGCGAGTCGTCGATGACCCGCCGCATCGAGGCCGCGTCCCAGGGGCAGTTCAGGAACTGGAAGTTGAACGCCTGGTGCAGCTCGTCGGGCCGGACGTACAGCGCCAGACGCTCCGCCGAGGGCGCCCACGCCTCGGCCACCGCGATGCGCTCGCCCTCGTACGAGTCGAGCAGGCGCCGCCACGCGCGGTGGATCTCGTGGACGCCGTCCTGGTCGAAGAACGGCAACTGCTGCGAGCCGATCAGCCGGGCCTGCTCGCCATGCCCGATGTCGGGCATTCCGGGCGCCTTGATCATGCCGTGGGCGACGTCGACGCGGAACCCGTCGACGCCCAGGTCCAGCCAGAACCGCAGCACCGACTCGAACTCGGCCTTGACCTCGTCGTTCTCCCAGTTCAGGTCGGGCTGCTCGGGCGCGAACAGGTGCAGGTACCAGGAGCCGTCCGCCGTCCGCGTCCAGGCCGGGCCGCCGAAGACGGACTCCCAGTCGTTGGGCGGCAGGTGACCGCCCGGTCCCCTGCCGGGGCGGAAGTGGTACCGGGCGCGGCAGGCGCGGTCTCCCGCGAGCGCGGCGGTGAACCACGGGTGCCGGTCGGAGGTGTGGTTCGGCACGATGTCGACGATCACCCTCAGCCCCAGCCCGTGGGCCGTGCGCACCAGGTCGTCCGCGTCGGCGAGGTCGCCGAAGAGCGGATCGACCGCGCGGTAGTCGGCCACGTCGTACCCGCCGTCCGCCTGCGGCGAGGCGTAGAACGGCGTGAGCCACACCGCGTCCGCGCCCAGCCGGGCCAGGTGCGACAGCCGCTCGCGGGCCCCGCGCAGGTCACCGATGCCGTCGCCGTCGCTGTCCGCGAAGGACCGGACGTACACCTGGTAGATGACGGCGTCGCGCCACCAGCCCGGTCGGTCACTGGAAGAGCTTGCACGGCGCGGGTCCTCCGGCGCCTGGACGGACGAGGTCAGCTCGTGGGCCATGTGCGGTGTCCCTCTCGGTGGGCCGGGATGGGGGTCTACGGACGACTAACGAGGTGAGAGCCGTATTGCAACGGTCCTGCAAGACCTTACGAAAAGGCTTGCAGAGCGCTCCCGCCTCGCGCAACCCCGTCTGCGCCCGCGTGTCAAGCGATCCAACGGCAACTGTAGGGACACGTGGATGTAACGATCAGCGCGCCTTGCAGAAAGTTGCCGCAAGGTCTTTCGGCTCGTTTTCATCCCTGTTACGTTCCTGGCAACCCGGCGCGCCGCGAGGGAGCGGTCTGCAGGAGGCACGAGATCCGGTCACGTGATCCGCCTCCGACTTCCCCGGGATCAGTTGAAGGAGTTCACATGCGGCGTGGCATAGCGGCCACCGCGCTGGTCGCGGCCCTGGGCCTGACGACGGCGGCGTGCGGTGGCGACAGCGGCACCGAGGGTGCCAAGAAGGGCTCGGGCGAGCTCTCCGGCACCGTCACCTTCTGGGACACCTCGAACGAGGCGGAGAAGGCGACCTACCGGGCACTGGCCGAGGGCTTCACCAAGCTGCACCCCAAGGTGAAGGTCCAGTACGTCAACGTGCCGTTCGGTGAGGCCAACGCCAAGTTCAAGAACGCGGCGGGCGGCAACTCCGGTGCCCCCGACGTGATGCGCACCGAGGTCGCCTGGGTCGCGGACTTCGCCCACCTCGGCTACCTCGCCCCGCTGGACGGCACCCGCGCCATCGACAAGCAGGACGACTGGCTGCCGCAGGCCGCCGCGAGCACCAGGTACAACGACAAGACGTACGCGGTCCCGCAGGTCATCGACACCATGGCGCTCTTCTACAACAAGAAGATGCTCAAGGACGCCGGCGTCGAGGTGCCGAAGTCGATCGCGGAGCTCAAGGCCGCATCGGCGAAGATCAGCGCCAAGTCGCCCGGCAAGACCGGCCTGTACCTGCGCGGCGACGACCCGTACTGGTTCCTGCCCTTCCTGTACGGCGAGGGCGGCGACATGGTCGACGCCGACGCCAAGAAGGTCACCATCGACGACCCGGCCGGTGTCAAGGCGTACCGGACCATCAAGGACCTGGTCGACTCGAAGGCGGCGATCACCGACGCCTCCGACGGCTGGAACAACATGCAGAACGCTTTCAAGACCGGCAAGGTCGCGATGATGCTCAACGGCCCGTGGGCCATCGCCGACTCGCGCGCCGGCGCCCAGTTCAAGGACCCGAAGAACCTCGGCATCGCGCCCGTCCCGGCCGGCAGCGCGGGCCAGGGCTCCCCGCAGGGCGGCTGGAACCTCTCCGTCTACGCCGGTTCCAAGAACCTCGACGCGTCCTACGAGTTCGCCCGCTACATGAGCTCCGCCAAGGTCCAGCAGGAGACCACCGAGAAGCTCAGCCTGCTGCCCACCCGCCAGTCGGTGTACGCGCAGCCGACCGTCTCCGGCAACGAGATGGTCCAGTTCTTCAAGCCGGCCGTCGACAAGGCCGTCGAGCGGCCCTGGATCCCGCAGGGCAACTCGCTCTTCGAGCCGGTCCGCCTGCAGATGGCCAACGTCCTGAGCGGCAAGACCACTCCGGAGAAGGCCGCCCAGGAGACGGGCGACGCCTACCGCAAGCTCCTCAAGGACTACAAGTAAGCAGTGAGAAGGGCTGACCGACCCATGGCTGTCGAGACCGGCCAGTCGGTGGCGAAGGCCGCGGGCGCCCCCAGCGCCCGCGGCCACGGCCGCCGCACCGACAACACCCCCGGCGGTACGGGCCGGCCCGGCACGCAGCCGGGCAGGCTGCGCAGGGCGCTGTCCACCCACTGGTACGCCTGGAGCATGGTCGCCCCCGTGGTGACCGTGATCGGCGTCATCATCGGCTATCCGCTGCTGCGCGGCGTGTACCTGTCGCTGACGGACGCCAACGAGGCCAACGTCGAGCGCACGATCGGCGTCAACCACATCCCCGCGACGTACGAGTTCGTCGGCCTCGACAACTACCGGGCGATCCTCACCGACAACGTCTTCTGGGACCGGCTCGGCTGGACCGTGGTGTGGACCGTCACCTGTGTCGCCCTCTCCTTCTCCCTCGGCCTGGTCCTGGCCAACATGCTCAACCGCAAGATCAAGGGACGCGGCTTCTACCGCATGGCCCTGATCCTGCCCTGGGCCGTCCCGGCCTTCGTCTCCGTCTTCACCTGGAAGCTGCTGTTCAACGAGCGCAGTGGCCTATTCAACCAACTGCTGGCGGGCGGCGGCATCGACGGTATCTCCTGGCTGAACGACCCCACGTGGGCCAAGGTCTCCGTCATCGCCGTCAACATCTGGCTCGGCGTGCCGTTCATGCTCGTCGCCATGCTCGGCGGACTGCAGTCCATCCCCGGCGAGCTGTACGAGGCCGCCGAGATGGACGGCGCGAGCGCCTGGCAGCGCTTCCGTCACATCACCCTGCCCGGACTGCGCCCGGTCGCCTCCACGGTGATCCTGCTCAGCGCCATCTGGACCTTCAACATGTTCCCGGTGATCTTCCTGCTGACCCGGGGCGGGCCCGGCGACGCCACCGAGATCCTGGTGACGTACGCCTACCGGCTCTCGTTCGTCGTCAGCCCGCGCGACTTCGCCGGATCGGCCGCGTGGGGCGTGCTGATCCTCGCGCTGCTGTCGCTCTTCGCGGTCGTCTACCGCCGCGCGCTCAAGAAGCAGGGAGACATGTGGTGAGCACCGACACCCAGACCCGCCGGCGCGGCCGGGGCGAGCGGTCGCCGCTGGCCTCCGCCGGACTGCACCTGACACTGCTGATCGCCACCGTCGTCGCGGTCTTCCCGCCGCTGTGGCTGGTCGTCACCTCCTTCAAGCCCACGACCGACGCCTTCGACACCTCGCTGGTCAAGAACTTCACCTTCGGCAACTACAGCCATGTCCTCGCCGACACCCGGTTCCTGGCGTGGCTGGGCAACTCGCTGCTGGTCGTCGGACTGACCACCGTCATCGGCGTCTTCATCTCCGCCACCACCGGCTACGCCGTCAGCCGCTTCCGCTTCCCGGGCCTGCGCCCGCTGATGTGGATGCTGCTCATCACCCAGATGTTCCCGGTCGCCGTGCTCATCGTGCCGCTGTACAACCTGCTGGCCTCGCTCGGGCTGCTCAACCAGCCGGTCGGCCTGGTCATCACCTACCTCACCATCGCCGTGCCGTTCTGCGCCTGGATGATGAAGGGCTACTTCGACGGCATCCCCGCCGAGATCGACGAGGCGGGCCGGGTCGACGGCCTCACGCCCTTCGGCACCTTCTGGCGGCTGATCATGCCGCTGGCCAAGCCGGGCCTCGCCGTCACCGCGTTCTACAGCTTCATCACCGGCTGGGCCGAGGTCGCCTACGCCTCCGCGTTCATGACCGGCGAGGAGAACCTCACCCTCTCCGGCGGTCTGCAGACCTTCGTCAACCAGTACACCGCCGACTGGGGTTCGCTCACCGCCGCGGCCGTCCTCATCGCGGCGCCCGCCGCGCTCGTCTTCGGCTTCGTCCAGCGCCACCTGGTCTCCGGACTGACGGCCGGCGCCACCAAGTCGTAAGCCACGCCCCGCCACCCCGCACTCCCCGTCTGCGGCGCCGGCCCGGCCTGTTCCCGGGCCGGCGGCCGCTCCCACTCCTCCACCCAGGGAAGACATGACCCAGCATCTCGCCGCCCCCGCCGCCCCGACCACCGGCACGCACACGGGCTGGTGGAGAGACGCGGTGATCTACCAGGTCTATCCGCGCAGCTTCGCCGACGGAAACGGCGACGGCATGGGCGACCTGGAAGGCATCCGCGGCAGGCTGCCGTACCTGCGGAACCTCGGCGTCGACGCCGTCTGGCTCAGCCCCTTCTACGCCTCGCCGCAGGCCGACGCCGGGTACGACGTCGCCGACTACCGCGCCATCGACCCCATGTTCGGCAGCCTCCTGGACGCCGACGCGCTGATCCGCGAGGCCCACGGGCTGGGGCTGCGCATCATCGTCGACCTCGTCCCCAACCACTCCTCCGACCAGCACGAATGGTTCCAGCGCGCGCTGCGCGAGGGCCCCGGATCACCGCTGCGCGAGCGCTACCACTTCCGCCAGGGGCGCGGCGCGGACGGCTCCGAGCCGCCCAACGACTGGGAGTCCATCTTCGGCGGCCCGGCCTGGACCCGCGTACCGGACGGCGAGTGGTACCTGCACCTGTTCGCGCCCGAGCAGCCCGACTTCAACTGGGAACACCCCGCCGTACGCGACGAGTTCCGCTCCATCCTGCGCTTCTGGCTCGACATGGGCGTCGACGGCTTCCGTGTCGACGTCGCGCACGGGCTCGTCAAGGCCGAGGGCCTGCCCGACATCGGCGCCCACGACCAGCTCAAGCTGCTCGGCAACGACGTCATGCCGTTCTTCGACCAGGACGGCGTCCATGAGATCTACCGCAGCTGGCGCGAGGTCCTGGAGGAGTACGACGGGGAGCGCGTGCTCGTCGCCGAGGCGTGGACCCCGACCGTCGAGCGCACCGCGAACTACGTGCGCCCCGACGAGATGCACCAGGCGTTCAACTTCCAGTACCTGGGCACCCACTGGGACGCCGCCGAGCTGCGCACGGTCATCGACGCCTCGCTCGCCGCGATGCGCCCCGTCGGCGCCCCCACCACCTGGGTGCTCTCCAACCACGACGTCACCCGGCACGCCACCCGGTTCGCCAACCCGGCCGGGCTCGGCACCCAGTTGCGCAGCCCCGGTGACCGGGAGCTCGGGCTGCGCCGGGCGCGGGCGGCCACGCTGCTGATGCTGGCGCTGCCCGGCTCCGCGTACCTCTACCAGGGCGAGGAGCTCGGCCTGCCGGACGTCACGGACCTGCCCGACGAGGTGCGCCAGGACCCGTCGTTCTTCCGGGCGACCGGCCAGGACGGGTTCCGCGACGGCTGCCGGGTGCCGATCCCGTGGACCGTCGAGGGCTCCTCGTACGGGTTCGGCAGCGGCGGCAGCTGGCTGCCGCAGCCCGCGACCTGGGGGGCGCTGAGCGTGGAGGCCCAGACCGGCGACCCGGGCTCCACGCTGGAGCTGTACCGGGGAGCGCTGGCCGTGCGCCGTGAGCAGCCCGGGCTGGGCGCGGGCGACGACGTGGAGTGGCTGGAGGCGCCCGAGGGCGTACTGGCCTTCCGGCGCGAGGGATTCGTCTGCACGGCCAACACCACGGGTGAGCCGATACGGATCGAGGTACCCGGCCGGATGCTGCTCGCCAGCGAGCAGGTGCGCGTCAGCGTGGACGGCACGGCCGAGTTGCCCGCCGACACCACGGTCTGGTGGGCGGTGTGACGATCCTGACGCCGCGCGGCGACGCGCGGAGCGAGCCGCGGGGCGACGGAGGAGGGGGCGCCCCGCGGCTCGCGGACATCGCGGCGCAGGCCCGCGTCAGCGAGGCCACGGTCAGCCGGGTCCTCAACGGCAAGGCGGGCGTCGCCGGGGGGACCAGGACACGGGTGCTGGCCGCCCTGGACGTGCTGGGCTACGAACGCCCCGTACGCCTCAAGCGGCGCAGCGCCGGACTGGTGGGCCTGGTCATCCCCGAGCTCACCAACCCCATCTTCCCGGCGTTCGCCCAGGTCATCGAGCAGGTGCTGGCCGGGCACGGCTACACGCCCGTGCTGTGTACGCAGATGCCGGGCGGCGCGACGGAGGACGAGCTGGTCGAGCAGCTGGAGGAGCGCGGCGTCACCGGCATCGTCTTCCTGTCCGGGCTGCACGCCGACACCAGCGCCGACCCGGCCCGCTACCTCGAACTGGCCGCCCGCGGCGTGCCGTTCGTCCTGATCAACGGGTTCAACGAGCACATCGACGCCCACTTCGTCTCCCCCGACGACCGCTCGGCCGCCCGGATGGCCGTACGGCACCTGGTGGAGCTGGGCCACGAGCGCATCGGCCTGGCCATCGGCCCCACCCGGTACGTGCCGTCGCGGCGCAAGGCCGAGGGGTTCGTCACGGCGGTGCACGGGCTGCTGGGCGTACGCCGGGAGGAGGCCGAAGGGCTGGTCCGCTCCACGCTGTTCGGGGTGGAGGGCGGCCACGCGGCGGCCGGTGTCCTGCTGGACCAGGGCTGTACGGGCATCGTGTGCGGCAGTGACCTGATGGCGCTCGGCGCCATAAGGGCGGTGCGCGGACGCGGCCTTGACGTGCCGGGGGACGTGTCGGTGGTCGGCTTCGACGACTCGCCGCTCATCGCGTTCACCGATCCGCCGCTGACCACGGTGCGCCAGCCGGTGCAGGCGATGGCGACGGCCGCGGTGGACGCGCTGCTGGAGGAGATCGAGGGCAACCCGGTCCAGCGCACCGAGTTCGTCTTCCAGCCGGAGCTGGTGGTACGCGGCTCCACCGCCCAGCGCCGGTAGGGGGCCCGGGGCCTGCCCTTGGCAGGGCGCGGCGGGGTCTTCTCATGCCCCGGACCTCCCGGCTGGTGACCGGCCCGGCCGGCCGGGCGCGTGGAGCCCCGGGGTAAGGGGACCCTCGGCCGGCCGGACCGGAGTCGTCGTTGAACGTAACACCACTGCAAGGTCTTGCGAAAGGTCTTGCAGGTATCGATCCGGCAGATTTCCGGCGCGTAAACCCGCTGTGTCCAAAGGGTTGACCGCATGGCGAGCGGCTCGTACGGTCACGTCCGAAAAGCATTGCTGCTGTCTTGCAGCAAGAAGCTTCATCAGGGCCTTGCGGGCATGGCGCGTTGCCGTACGAGGCTGCACCGTCGCATCCGCACCTCCCTTCCCCAGGAGGAAACATGGCCGGAAAGTCCGTGGCCGCCGCGCTCGCCCTCGTGGCGGGAGCCGCAGTGGCCGTCACGGCGCCCCCCACCCCCGCCCAGGCCGCGCCGCCCGGCGACAAGGACGTCACCGCCGTGATGTTCGAGTGGAACTTCGCCTCGGTGGCGAAGGCCTGCACCGCCCAGCTCGGCCCGGCCGGCTACGGCTACGTACAGGTCTCACCGCCCCAGGAACACATCCAGGGCGGCCAGTGGTGGACCTCGTACCAGCCCGTCAGCTACAAGATCGCCGGCCGGCTCGGTGACCGCGCCGCCTTCAGGAACATGGTCGACACCTGCCACGGCGCGGGCGTCAAGGTCGTCGTCGACACCGTCATCAACCACATGGCGGCCGCGTCCGGCACCGGTACGGGCGGCTCCTCGTACACCAAGTACGCCTACCCCGGCCTGTACGCGTCGTCCGACATGGACAACTGCACCGCCCAGATCACCGACTACCAGAACCGGGACAACGTCCAGCACTGCGAACTGGTGGGCCTCGCCGACCTCGACACCGGTGAGGAGTACGTCCGCACCACGATCGCCGGCTATCTGAACGACCTGCTGTCACTCGGCGTCGACGGCTTCCGCGTCGACGCCGCCAAGCACATGCCGGCGAGCGACCTGGCCGCCATCAAGGCCAAGCTGACCAACCCGTCGGTGTACTGGAAGCAGGAGGCGATATACGGCGCCGGAGAGGCCGTGTCGCCCGGCGAGTACCTCGACAACGGCGATGTGCAGGAGTTCCGCTACGCCCGCGACCTCAAGCGCGTGTTCCAGAACGAGAACCTCGCCTACCTGAAGAACTACGGAGAGGGCTGGGGCTACCTGGAGTCCGGCAAGTCCGCCGTCTTCGTCGACAACCACGACACCGAGCGCGGCGGCGACACGCTGAGCTACAAGAACGGCGCCGACTACACCCTCGCCAACGTGTTCATGCTGGCCTGGCCCTACGGCTCGCCGGACGTCCACTCCGGCTACGAGTGGACCGACAAGGACGCGGGCCCGCCGGGCGGCGGACAGGTGAACGCCTGCTACAGCGACGGCTGGAAGTGCCAGCACGCCTGGCGCGAGATCGCCTCCATGGTGGCCTTCCGGAACGCGGCGCGCGGTCAGGGCGTCACGGACTGGTGGGACAACGGCGGCGACCAGATCGCCTTCGGGCGCGGCACCAAGGCGTACGTCGCCATCAACCACGAGACGTCAAGCCTCACCCGTACGTTCCGGACGTCGCTGCCCGCCGGTGACTACTGCGACGTCCAGAGCGACAGGCCCGTCACGGTCGACGGCTCCGGGCAGTTCACCGCGACGCTCGGCCCCAACACCGCCGTCGCGCTGCACGCGGGCGCCAGGAGCTGCGGCGACGGCCAGGTGAGCAGCGGCGCGTCCTTCGCCGTCGACGCCACGACCGTGCCCGGCGAGAACATCCACGTCACCGGCGACCACGCGGCCCTCGGCGGCTGGAACCCGGCCGGCGCGCTCAAGCTGGACCCGGCGAGCTACCCCGTCTGGAAGCTCGACGTCACCCTGCCCGCCGGTACGGCCTTCCAGTACAAGTACCTCCGCAAGGACGCCTCCGGAAACGTGACCTGGGAGAGCGGCGCCAACCGCACCGCCACGGTCCCCGCCTCCGGGAAGGTCACCCTGAACGACACCTGGCGCTCCTGACCCGCCACGGCCGCCGTCCTCGCGGCACGCAGCCGCCGCGTCGCGAGGACGGCGCCGGGGCGAAGCCCCCGTACCCCCCTCGCCCCACCAGCCCTCCCGCCGCCCCTCCCCGGGCGCGGGGCGGCACGCAACCCCGTCTCCGCAACCCTCGACCAGGAGATCCCGCCTTGATACGCCTCAGGCCCCTGCCGCGCACGCGCGTCCCGCGCAGAACCGCGGCCGCCCTCGCGGCGGCGACGGTCGCCGCCCTCGTCCCCGCCCTCCCGGCGACGGCCACCCCCCGACCGCCCGCCCCGCCCTCGGACAGGGCGCTCGCCGCCGAGCCCGCCCGCCACGACCTGACCCGCGAGCAGTTCTACTTCGTCCTGCCCGACCGGTTCGCCAACGGCGACGTGCGCAACGACCGCGGCGGACTGACCGGCACCCGCCTGGCCACCGGCTTCGACCCCAGCGACAAGGGGTTCTACCAGGGCGGCGACCTCAAGGGGCTCAACGACAAGCTGGACTACATCAAGGGCCTGGGCACCACCGCCATCTGGATGGCGCCGATCTTCAAGAACCAGCCCGTGCAGGGCGAGGGCCAGAACGCCTCCGCCGGCTACCACGGCTACTGGATCACCGACTTCACCCAGGTCGACCCCCACTTCGGCACCAACGAAGACCTCGAAGAGCTCATCGACAACGCCCACGCCAAGGGCATGAAGGTCTTCTTCGACGTCATCACCAACCACACCGCCGACGTGGTCGACTACAAGGAGAAGTCCTACGGCTACCTCTCCAAGGGCGCCTTCCCGTACCTGACCAAGGACGGCGTGCCCTTCGACGACGCCGACTACGCGGACGGCACGAAGGCCTTCCCCAGGACGGACCTCGACTCCTTCCCCCGCACCCCCGTCGTCCCGGACGCGAAGAGGAACCTCAAGGTCCCCTCCTGGCTCAACGACCCGGCCATGTACCACAACCGGGGCGATTCGACCTTCGCCGGGGAGTCGGCCACCCACGGCGACTTCGCCGGCCTGGACGACCTGTGGACCGAGCGGCCCGAAGTCGTCCAGGGCATGGCGAAGATCTACCAGCGGTGGGTGCGGGACTTCGGGATCGACGGCTTCCGCATCGACACCGTCAAGCACGTCAACACCGAGTTCTGGACCCAGTGGGCCACCGCCCTCGACGCGTACGCCGCCAAGCGCGGCCGCGACGACTTCTTCATGTTCGGCGAGGTGTACTCCGCCGACCCGGCCGTCACCGCCCCGTACGTCACCCAGGGCAGGCTCGACTCCACGCTCGACTTCCCCTTCCAGGACGCCGCCCGCCGGTACGCCTCCCAGGGCGGCCCGGCCGCCAAGCTGTCCGGGCTCTTCGCGCAGGACTACCGCTACACCTCCGACAGGGCCAACGCCTACGAGTCGGTGACCTTCCTCGGCAACCACGACATGGGCCGCTTCGGCACCTTCCTCAGGCAGGACAACGCCGGGGCCGACGACGCCGAGCTGCTGAAGCGCTACCGGCTCGCCAACGAGCTGATGTTCCTCAGCCGTGGCAATCCGGTGATCTACTACGGCGACGAGCAGGGCTTCACCGGCGCGGGTGGCGACAAGGACGCCCGCCAGACCCTGTTCGCGTCGAAGACCCCCGACTACCTGGACGACGACCAGCTCGGCACCGACCGCACGCACGCCACCGACGCGTACGACCCCGGGCACCCGCTCTACCGCTCCATCGCCGCCCTCTCCCGGCTCACCAAGGACCACCCCGCCCTCCGCGACGGTGTCCAGACCGAGCGGTACGCCGACGACGGCCAGGGTGTGTACGCCTTCTCCCGTACGGACGCCAAGACGAAGACCGAGTACGTCGTCGCCGTCAACAACGCGACCACGCCGAAGACGGTGACCCTCCCCGTCGACGCGGCCGGCACGGACTTCCGCGTCCTGTACGGCGGCCAGGGCACCGTCACGAGCAGCGGCGGCAAGCTCACCGTGACCGTCCCCGCGCTCGCCTCCGTCGTCCTGAAGGCGGCCAGGCCCTTGCCCGCCCCGGCCGCCCCGCCCGCCATCGAACTGGCCGCCCCCGCCGCCGGAGCCACCGGCACCGTCGAGATCAGCGCGGACGTCGACGGCGGACAGCTCAACCGCGTCGTCTTCGCCGCCCAGACCGGCGACGGCAGGTGGCAGACGCTCGGCTCCGCCGACCACGCCCCCTACAAGGTCACCCACACCGTCACCGCCCCCGAGGGAACGGCCCTGCGCTACAAGGCCGTCGCCGTCGACAGCGCGGGCCGCACCGCGAGCGCCCTCGCCGCCACCACCGCCGGGCGGCCCATCGAGCCCGGCACGCCCAGCGCCGTGGACCGCGACTACGCGGTCGTCCACTACCAGCGCCCCGGCGGCGACTACGACGGCTGGCAGCTCAGGAGCGGCACCACGACCGCCGCCTTCACCGGCCGTGACGCGTACGGGGCGTTCGCCTGGGTCAAGGTCGAGGACGGCGCGACGTCCGTCCCGTACACCGTCGAGAAGAACGGCACCCCGGACGGCCCGCAGCGCACCCTGGACCTCGCCGCCACCGGTGAGGTGTGGATCAAGCAGGGGTCCGAGGGCCAGCTGAACAAGGCGCCCGAGGGCGTCTACCCGCCGCAGGACCAGCGCAAGGCCGTCATCCACTACCACCGCCCCGGCGGCGACTACGACGGCTGGGGCCTGCACACCTGGACCGGTGCCGCCACCCCCACCGACTGGTCCAAGCCCCTCCAGCCCGCCCGCCGGGACGCCTTCGGCCTCACCTTCGAAGTGCCGCTCGCCGAGGGCGCGACCTCGCTGAGCTACATCGTCCACAAGGGCGACGAGAAGGACATCCCCGCCGACCGGTCCCTGGACTTCGGCACGTACGGCAAGGAGGTCTGGCTCCTCACCGGCGACAGCACCTACCTGCTGCCCAGCACCGGCGCCGCGCCCTCCCTCGACCTGACCAAGGCCGAGGCCCAGTGGATCGACGCCGACACCGTCGTCTGGAAGGTCAAGGCCACGCCCGGTACCAGCCGGCAGCTGGTGTACGCCAAGGACGGCGGGATCACCGCGACCCGTGGCGCCCTCTCCGACGAGGGCCGCTGGCTGCGGCTGAACCCCTCGGCGCTCACCGGCGCCCAGCAGGCGGCGTACCCGCACCTGAAGGACTACCCGGCCTTCACCATCGACCCGCGCGACCGCGACCGGGTGCGCGACGCCCTGCGCGGACAGCTGATCGCCACGCAGCGGGCCGCCAACGGCGCCCTGCTCGCCGCGACCGGCGTCCAGATCCCGGGCGTCCTCGACGACCTGTACGGCACGAAGGCGCAAGCCAAGGCCCTCGGCCCCGTCTTCCGCGACGGCGCGCCCACGCTGTCCGTCTGGGCGCCCACCGCGCAGAGCGTCGCCCTCGAACTCGACGGCAGGCGCGTGCCGATGAGGCGCGACGCGGCGACCGGCGTCTGGTCGGTCACGGGCGGCAAGAGCTGGCGGAACAAGCCGTACCGGTACGAGGTGAAGGTCTGGGCGCCCAGCGTCCAGAAGGTCGTCACCAACAAGGTCACCGACCCGTACTCCACCGCCCTCACCGCCGACTCGGCCCGCAGCCTGGTCACCGACCTCGCCGACCCGAAGCTCGCCCCGGCGGGCTGGGACACCCTGAAGAAGCCCGCCGCCACTCCGCTGCGCGACGCGCAGATCCAGGAGCTGCACGTCCGGGACTTCTCCATCGCGGACCGCACGTCCACGCACCCCGGCGGCTACCTCGCCTTCACCGACACCACGTCGGACGGCATGAAGCACCTGAAGAAGCTGGCCGCGAGCGGCACCTCGTACGTGCATCTGCTGCCCGTCTTCGACATCGGCACCATCCCCGAGAAGAAGTCCGACCAGGCGCCACCGGACTGCGACCTGAAGGCCTACGCCCCCGACTCCGACGAACAGCAGGCGTGCGTCGCCAAGGCCGCCGCCAAGGACGCCTACAACTGGGGCTACGACCCGCTGCACTACACCGTCCCCGAGGGCTCCTACGCCTCCGACCCGGACGGCACGCGCCGCACGGTCGAGTTCCGGCAGATGGTCCAGTCCCTCAACAAGGCCGGGCTGCGCACCGTCATGGACGTGGTCTACAACCACACCGTGGCGAGCGGTCAGGCCGACAAGTCCGTCCTCGACAAGATCGTGCCCGGCTACTACCAGCGGCTGCTGGCCGACGGGACCGTCGCCACCTCCACCTGCTGCGCCAACACCGCGCCCGAGAACACGATGATGGGCAAGCTCGTCATCGACTCGGTCGTCACCTGGGCCAAGGAGTACAAGGTCGACGGCTTCCGCTTCGACCTCATGGGCCACCACCCCAAGGCCAATATGCTCGCGGTCCGCAAGGCGCTGGACTCCCTCACCCTGGAGCGCGACGGCGTCGACGGCAAGAAGATCATCCTGTACGGGGAGGGCTGGAACTTCGGCGAGATCGCCGACGACGCCCGCTTCGTCCAGGCCACCCAGAAGAACATGGCCGGCACCGGCATCGCGACCTTCTCCGACCGGGCCCGTGACGCCGTACGCGGCGGCGGCCCCTTCGACGCCGACCCCGGCGTCCAGGGCTTCGCCTCCGGCCTGTTCACCGACCCCAACACCTCGAAGGCGAACGGCACCCGCGAGGAGCAGCGGGCCCGCCTCCTGCACTACCAGGACCTGATCAAGGTCGGCCTGACCGGCAACCTCGCCTCCTACACCTTCACGGACACGCGCGGCCGTACGGTCAAGGGCTCCGAGGTCGACTACAACGGCGCCCCCGCCGGCTACGCCGCCGCCCCCGGCGACGCCCTCGCCTACGCGGACGCCCACGACAACGAGACGCTGTACGACGCGCTCGCCTTCAAACTGCCGACGTCCGTGAGCCCCGCCGACCGCGCCCGCATGCAGGTCCTCGCCATGGCGACGGCCGCGCTCTCGCAGGGCCCGGCCCTCTCCCAGGCGGGCAGCGACCTGCTCCGCTCCAAGTCGCTGGACCGCAACTCCTACGACAGCGGCGACTGGTTCAACGTTCTCAACTGGGACTGCCGGGCGGGCAACGGCTTCGGCCGCGGCCTGCCGCCCGCCGCCGACAACAAGGACAAGTGGCACTTCGGCAAGCCCCTGCTGACGTCCCCGTCCCTGACCGTCGGGTGCCCGGAGATCACCGGCGCCTCCGCCGCCTACCGGGACCTGTTGAAGCTGCGTACGACGGAGAAGGCGTTCAGTCTCTCCACGGTCGGCGAGGTCCAGTCCGCGCTGTCCTTCCCGCTCTCCGGCAGGGACGAGACCCCGGGCGTGATCACCATGCGCCTCGGTGACCTGGTGGTGGTCTTCAACGCCACGCCCCGGACACAGGGACAGACCGTCCCTGCCCTGTCCGGCGGCGGCTACGCCCTCCACCCGGTCCAGGCGGGCGGCTCCGACGCCACGGTCAAGGCGTCCTCCTACGAGGCGGCCACCGGCACCTTCACGGTGCCGGCCCGCACGGTGGCGGTCTTCGCCCAGCGCTGAGCGGCACAGCGGGGCGCCCCGATCCGGAACAGGTGTCCGGATCGGGGCGCCCCGCTCTATCGTGGGCAGGCCCGACACCCATACCACCAGGAGCGCTCCCCATGCCGCAGATCACCGTCGACTACTCCGCCTCCCTGGACGGCGCCTTCGACCGGCGCGGCTTCGCGCTGGCCCTGCACCCGGTGGTCGTCGAGACGGTCGGCACCCGCCTGGAGGCCTGCAAGACCCGCACCCGCCGGGTCGAGGACGCCGTGATCGGCGACGGCGAGGCGGCCGACGACGCGATCATCCACGTCGGCATCGCGATGCTGGCCGGGCGCGGCGAGGAGGTCAAGGCACGGCTCACTCAGGCCGTCGTCGCGCTCGTGGGGGACTTCCTCAAGCCCGGCCCCGCCGTGCACATCTCCGCCGAGGTACGCGACCTCGACTCCTCCTACCGCACCGGCTGAGCGGGCACGGCCGGCACCCTCGCCAGCAGCGCCCCGAGCCGGCCGGCCAGGTCGCCGAAGGGCCCGTCGACCGGCTCGTCGCTCAGGATGCGCAGCAGCAGCCCCGCCATCTCGTCGTCGTACGCGGCGCTCACCGCCGCCAGCGCCGCGAAGTCGTGCACCAACTGCGACTCCAGCTCCGCGCGCGGAATCCGGCGCCCGTCCAGCCAGATCAGCGCGGTGGACTCGGCGAGCGACACCCAGGAGCGGACGACCAGTTCGAGCCGGGCGGGCGGGTCGGTGACGCCGAGGTGGGCGAGGATCTGCACGTACGCCGCCTGCCGCACCTCGTCGATCATCGCGTGCGTGGTGGAGGACCCCACGGCCGGTCCGCCGCGCATCAGGGCCTCGAACCCCGGCCCGTGCTCCTCCACGAAGTCGAAGAACCGCCCCATCACCCGCAGCAGCCGTGCCCCCAGCGGCCCCTGGCGCGGCTCCGCGAACCGGGCCGCCAGCTCGTCCGCCGCACGCCGCAGCGCCGCCTCGTACAGGCTCTGCTTGCCGGGGAAGTAGTGGTAGACGAGCGGTCGCGAGATGCCCGCGGCGGCGGCGATCTCGTCGATCGACACCTCGTCGGGGGAGCGGTGGCCGAACAGCTCCAGCGCCACGCCGATCAGCTGCTGCCTGCGTTCCTCGACGCCCATTCTGCGCCGCACCCCGGTCGTCATGCGACCAGCCTAACCGCCGCCCTTCGAACGGTGGCCGTTACAGCTTCCGTTACGCTGCCGGACCATGAGCGTCTCCGACCCCGAAACCCCGGTACCGCGCACCGGACTCACCCCGCGCCAGGCGCGGCGCCTGCGGATCGCCGCGGCGTCCGTCCTGCTGGTGGCGATGGCGGTCGTCCTGGTGCTGCGGCTGGCGAGCCGCACCTCCGTCCTGGTGGTCGGCGTGTACGGGCTGGCCATGATCCTGTGCGGAGTCGTGATCGAACTCAGCCGCAACGGCCGTACCCGCCTGGGCACCTGGCTCCTGGGCGCGGGCCTCCTCGCCGCCCTGGCCGCCGACTGGCTGCTGCTGCCGTAACCCCAGCCTCACCACGGGCATCACAGGTCGAGCACCAGCCGCTCGCCGCGGCAGCGCGAGACGCAGATCAGCATCGTGTCGTGCCGTTCGCCGTCCGTCAGCAACTCGTCCCGGTGGTCGATCTCGCCCTCCAGGACGCGCCGTTGGCACGTACCGCAGAAGCCCTGCTCGCACGAGTACGACACATGCGGCACCTCCGCCCGTACGGCGGCCAGCACCGACTGACCCGGTGCGACCGCCACCGTCCGCCCCGACCGCCGCAGTTCGACCTCGAAGGCGCCGCCCGGAGCGGAGGCGGCCGGGGTGAACCGTTCCAGCCGCGGTGTCCGTCCCTCCGGCAGCCGGGCCGCCACCGCCTCCATCAGGCCGTCCGGGCCGCAGCAGTAGACCTCGGCCTCCGTCGGCAGCTCCGCCAGGAAGGCGAGGTCCGGCAGCCCCGCCTCGTCCTCGGCCACGACGCTCACGTTCCCCAGCTTCTCCACCTCGTCCAGGAACGGCATCGTCGCCCGGCTGCGCCCGCAGTACAGCAGCTTCCAGTCCGCCCCCGCCGCGTGCGCGGCGCGCACCATCGGCAGCAAGGGCGTGATCCCGATGCCGCCCGCGACGAAGACGTACGCGGGCGACGCGACGAGCGGGAAACGGTTGCGCGGCCCCCGGATCTCCACCTCCGTGCCCTCGTGCACCTGCTCGTGCACCTCCCGCGAGCCGCCCCGCCCGTCCTCGATGAGCCGGGTGGCGATGGTGTAGGTGCCGGTGTCGGCCGGGTCGCCGCACAGCGAGAACTGCCGCACCAAGCCCGACGGCAGGACCAGGTCCACATGCGCGCCCGGCTCCCAGGGCGGCAGCCCCGTGCCCTCCAGGCGGAGTTGGACGACCCCCTCGGCGGGCGTGGACCGCTCGGTCACGAACACGCGGCGGCGGGTGGTCGACGAGCGGGTGCCCCGGCCCGATATCGGCTCCTCCAGGGCGGGCAGCGGCCAGAGGGGAGCGGCCTGGATGCGGCGCCGGGCGGCCCGCTTGACGAGCAGGGCCGCTCCGGCGACGGCGACGACGGTACGCAGACGGGGCGGCATGGCTCAGTGACCTCCGTTGGCGGCCGGGGACGAGGCGAGATAGGCGACCGCCTGGGCCGTACTGCCCTCCTGCGAGGGGTGGTAGCCGCGGCTCAGGTAGCGGGGGACGGACCGCAGCATGTCGGGCGTGGACGGCAGCACCCCGTGCCGGCCGCGGTGGACGAAGTCCCTGACCGACGCCTTGCCGTTCGGCAGCGTCGGGTCGTTCTCCATGAAGAACCGGGCGCCCCGCTGCCAGAGGAAGACCAGCGCCGAGAACGCCGTCGCCCAGGTCCGTACGCGCCGCCGGTAGCCGCCGTCGACGTGCATGAACAGCTCGAAGGCGACCGCGCGGTGCTCGACCTCCTCCGCGCCGTGCCAGCGCAGCAGGTCCAGCATCACCGGGTCGGCGCCCCGCCGGTCCAGCTCCTCGGCGTTGAGCACCCAGTCGCCCAGGAACGCTGTGTAGTGCTCGATCGCCGCGATGAGCGCGACCCGCTCCATCAGCCACCACCGCCGGGCCCGGCCGGGCGGCAGCGTCCGGTCGCCGAGCAGCTTCTCGAAGAGCCAGTCGACCTGCGCGGTGTACGGGGTCGGGTCCAGCCCGAGCTTCCTCAGGTGCGGCAGTACGTCGTCGTGGGCCTGGGAGTGCATCGCCTCCTGACCGATGAACCCGATGACGTCCTCGCGCAGCCGGTCGTCACGGATGTACGGCAGCACCTGCCGGTAGACGTGGACGAACCACCGCTCGCCCGCGGGGAGAAGCAGGTGCAGGACATTGATGGTGTGGCTGGTGAACGGGTCGCCGGGAACCCAGTGGAGCGGGGTCTCCTCCCAGTCGAAGGAGACCTTCCGGGCCTTCAGCTCGATCCGCTCCGACGCTGTACGTGCCGGCCGCCTGTTAGACATGGCGTCAATGTACTGATGAGTACGTCAGGGCGACAGGGTCGTGCACCCGTTGTTTACGGAAGAGTCAGCAGCGCGCCCCTAGCGCAGCGGGGTGATGTTCGTGCCGTCCTGCAGCCGACCGCTCAGCTCCACCGGCTTCGACGGCTTGCCCGCCACCTTCACCGCCAGGAACCGGCCCTCCTCGCCGCCCGTCACCCCGCCCGACGCCGCGACCGACGTCACCTGCGGGCTGCCGGCCGCCAGCATGTACCACTGCCCGGCCGGCGACCGCCACAGCACACCGGCCAGTACGCGCGGTTCGCGCGCCCCGCACGCCGGCGAGCCGTCCGCCTTCGCCGCGACCGAGCCGACCCGCGCGGACGGCGTCTGGAACTGCGCCAGCACACTGCCGCCCGTCCCGCGCCAGGTCTCCGCGCGCGTGCACAGCCACGCGGCGCTGCCGCCCGCGCCGGGCAGCTCCTGCCGGCCGAACTGCCAGGAGTTCACCGACCGGACGCCCTTCGCGCGCACCATGGGCAGCAGACAGGCCGTCCGCGCCCACTCCGCACGCGCCCGCTCACCCGACACGTCGACCGGCGCCGACGGCGGGCCGGACGTCAGCCGGGCCGGGGCCAGCTCCCCGAGATCGGTCAGCGTGCGGGTCGTCACCCCGTCGCGCACCTCCAGGACGTCCCACGAGCGGCACTGGCTCGGCGCCACCGGGCTGAGCAGCGGACTTGTGACGCCGTACGCGTCCCGCTCCACCGGACGGGCCGCGCCGGACGGCACCAGCAGGTCGCGCACCGACACCCCCCGTACCCAGGGCGCCGTCAGATAGCGCACATTGGCGTGCGTACGCCCCACCACCAGGGCGGCCGCCGACGCCGTGTCCGCGCCGTCCGTCCGCGCGAAGTCCAGCGCCGCCCCCTCCGTGCCGTCCTTCGGCTCCGCGTACCGCACCGCCCGCAGACCGTCGTGGAACAGCACCACCCGCGCCCCGTCCACCTCGCCGGCGAACAGCAACTGCGGCGGGCCCATCGGCGGCCCCGGCGGCGTACCGGGCGTCGCCGAGGCCTGCACCGTGGCCCCCGGCCGCGCCCACACGGCCAGCGCCCGCCGCAGCAGCGCCCGGTCCTCCACCAGGCCGCCGCGCGCGGGCCACACCGAGAAGTCCGTACGGGCCGAGCGCTGCCAGGCGGCCGGGGCCACCCGCCGCAGATTGGCCGGGTCCAGCGCCGCTTCGGCGACCGGGTTGCGCGCGTACACCGGGGCGGCCGCCCCGTCGGGGCCCCAGCCGTCACCCGGCATCCCGAGCAGCGTCCCGCACACCACGGCGGCGGCCAGCGCCGCCAGTGCCGCCCTGCCGTGCTGGCGCCGCCGCATCAGGTCCGTGGGGCGGGCCTGGAGCGAACACGGGTCGAACTCGGGCGACTCCAGCAGCCCCGCCGCGCTGACCTCCCCCGGCGCCGCCACGCCGTCCGCCTCCGCCAGCGCGGCCCTGGGGTCCTCGACCCCGGCCGCCGCCAGCACCCGCCGCACCTCGGCGTCGCCCTGGCGCTCCAGGCCGCGCAGCACATACGCGGCACGCGCGGGCCCGGACAGCGCGGACAGCCGCTGGTCAAGGGCCAGTTCGTCGGCGCCGCCCGAGCGCGGGAACAGCCGCAGTCCCCACACCTGGGGCAGCAGCGGCGGCAACTGCGCCCGCTTCGGCCAGGCCCTGCGCCGCAGCGGCAGGCCCGCCTCCAGCGCCTGGCACAGCACCCGCCCGCGCACATACGCGTACCCCGGGTCGACCGCGTCCTCGGGCCGCCGCTGCCCCGGCATCCCGCCGTCCTCGGCCGAGGCGCGGCGGCGCGGCAGCGAGCGCTGCACGAGCGCGTGCGCGGTCAGCACACGGCGGTTGCGGCCGAGGGCGGGCGGCAGCACCAGATAGGCGATGCGCACGAGCCGTGGGTAGTGCTCGACGAGGGCCGCCTCGGCCTGGTCGACATCGACGGGGGAAGGGGTGGCGAGTTCCTGGGTGCTCACATTCAGCAGAACGAGCGAATACGGCGATGGTCACCTGGCGGCGGCCGCGCCCCAGCCCGTCACCCCGCTGAACGCCACCGTCCCGTGCGCCCCGCTGCCCCCGTTCCTCGCCGTCATGAAGAGTCCGGCGTCCTGGGCGGCCGCCGCACCGGGCACGCGTACGGTGGCGACCGCACGCCACGTCGTGCCGCCGTCCGTCGAGCACGATCCGGTGAACGCCTCCCCCGCGCGGGACAGCCGCAGCCAAACGGGCGCCTTGTAGGGGGCGCCGGTGATCCGCCGGTAGGTGTCGAGGGTGCCGTCGCCGTTCGTGTCGTACGACAGGACCACACCGTTGACCGGGGTCACCGCGAGGTTGAGGAAGCCGGGCGCTCCCGGGGTGTCCAGGGCGTTGCGTACGACGATCCCGGCGCGCGCCCAGGGGTCGGTCGCCTCCTGGGAGTCCACCCGTACGGTCAGGGTGACGCCGTCCGCGAAAACCCCCTCCCGGTAGAGGGCGCCGAACTCGGCGATGGCCTTCCACAGGTCGTGGCCGCCGCCGTTGATGGCGTACCGGTCCCGCAGCTGCCCGAACACGGCCCCGTTGTTGGTGTACGTACGCCATGCGTCGTCCAGCGGCCCGGCGACGTACAGGCTGCCCTCCTGGACCGTGGTGACCGGGGGCTCACCCCGGGGGCCGTAGGTGGTGCGCAGCCGGTAGGGGAGGGGTTCGAGGGGGGCGGCGAGCGGGCCGGCGGGGGCGGTGACCCCCCAGGAGACGGTGCCGGTGCCGGCCGCCGGGACGGAGGGGAGCCTCAGCGGCGGCTGGTCCCCGAAGCCCATGAGCGTGAAGCCGACAGGTCCGGTGGCGCGCAGACCGTTGACGTTGCGGAAAGTGGCGGTGACCTCGCCCTCGCCGCCCGGCGGGAAGGCGGCGGGCGTGCCGGCGACGCTGACGGTCCCTTGGTAGGGGGCGCGGGCGAGGACGTCACGCACCTTCAGCGCCGTCCGGTACGGGTCGTGGAGCGGACGGAGGGGATAGGCCTTCGTCTCGTACGTCCAGGGCTCCTCGATCGCGTACCAGTCGAACGTCCTCGGGCTCCTGCCCTCGGCGAGGGCGTCCTCCAGCTCGTCGAGGTAGGCCTGCCAGTGGGGCAGGTGGAAGTCCGCGATCAGGCCGGACCAGTCGCGGTTGGCGTAGTTGGCCAGGCGCCCGGCGTCGGCGGTGGGGCGGTCGGCCCAGGTGGTGATGAGGACGCGGGCGGTGCGCTCCAGGCCCTCCCGGCGCGCGTCCGCGAGCCAGGGCCCCAGGAGGAAGGCGTGGTGTGAACCGGTCATGTCGTCACTGAGCCGCATCAGCTTCAGCCACAGCCGGGCCAGGGCACGGAAGGTGTCCACGTCTTCGCGTGTGAACGCCGCTTTCAGCTGTCCGATCAGTTGCCAGGAGCGATTGGCGAGCACCTGGCGGCCGAGGTCGGTCAGGTCGTAGCGGTACGCGTCGGAGCGGCGCAGTGGCTCCCGTACGCCGAGCAGGGCGGCGAACGCCTTGTCGAAGTCGGCCGGGTCGAAGGCGGGGGAGTGGGTGGCGTAGTAGGCGCCGGAGTTGGCGGCGAGGCTCGGCCGGGCGGCGAAGATCGAGTCGTGGGGGCGGCCGTCGCGGCTGGTGATGTGGTACGCGGTGTCCCGCAGGACCGCGAACGCCTCACGCGCGCGTGCGTCCCGGCCGCCGTAGCGCAGGTCGGCGTACTCCTCGAACCAGCGCCTGCGGTCCACCGGCTCGGCGCGCCAGGCCAGCTCGGAGAACAGCTCCAGGGCGGCCGGGTCGCGCTCGGCGGCCTCCGGCATGTACGCGGTCCCGGCGAGGGCGGAGCCGGGTTTGTCGCGCCAGGCCGTGAACCGGTCGGTCCACATATGGGTCTTGGCGCCGATGGTGGTGCGGCCGCCGAAGTTGGGGATGGTGCCGAAGGCGTAGGGGGCGCCGCCCCAGTCCTTCTCGCGGTCGGTGACGGTCTCCAGGTCCGACAGCCCGTCCACCACGAGAACCCGGCTCTTGTCGAGGGCGTCGAGCAGGTCGCGGCGCGGGTTGGCCTGCCAGCCCAGGATGACCCAGGTGGCGCCGGGGCGGGCGGCGTGGAGGGCGGCCTCGACGGCGCGGGCCGCCTCGGGGACCGGCACGTCGCCCGCCGAGCCGCCCTCGTGCAGCAGGTCCATCTTGAAGTGCCGTACGTCGCCGGACAGGTCGGCCTGGTGGCGGTAGAAGGCGGCCGCCACGCGCGAGAACGCCTCCGTGCGCGGGTCGAGCCAGTCCGGGCGCCTCAGGCCCGCCCAGACGCCCTGCGGGACGGTGCGGGCGCCGGGGTTGCGGTCGGCGAAGCCGTCGGGGACGGTCCCGAAGTAGCCGGGCAGGACGGGCGCCATGCCCAGCTCGCGCATCCGGTCGGCGATCCGGCGGCCGAGGGCGGCGCGGCGCGCGATCAGTTCGGGGCTGAGCGGCCCGCCGTACGCGCTCATGTTCTGCAGCAGCCACCAGGGCTGGTGGGAGGGCGCCGGCAGCCAGGCGCGGGCCTCGGCGTCGGAGTAACCGAAGTCCTTCAGGAGGCGGTGGTAGACGGCCTCCTGGCCGGCGGTGACGAGGACCTCGTTGCAGCCGTGCAGCGCGAGGACGTCGATCAGCCGCTCCCAGCGGGACCAGTCGGCGTACGGGGCGGTGTAGCCGTCGTGCGTGTCGTTGAACGCGAACCGGTGCGGGACGGTGGCGTCACGGGCGAGCGGCTCCCGCGGCGCCGGGAGCCGCCTCGGCAGGTCCAGCTGGGTGCCGGACCACGAGATGTGCGCCCGGCACACGTACTTCAGGTACCAGTGGACGCCGGTGAGCGTGGTGGCGGGACTGGTGCCGGCCACCTCGATACGGCCGGTGGAGCCGGTGACACGGAAGCGCTCGGGGCCCGTGGCCACATGGTGCAGCGTGAACTGGTCCGCGTGGCCGGGCAGGAGCCGTTCGAGGGCGGCGCGGGCCGGGGCCATGGGTGACTCCTTCGCGTGCGCGGCGCAGCGTCCCCCTGCCGCGAGGGTGGCGCCCACGCCGACCGCTCCGGCGGCACTCAGCAGCGTTCGTCTCGACACGTCGGTCACGGCGCGCTCCTCCACGATGCTGACGGAACATCAGGTGCGTACGTGTCGCACGTTACCCGGCGTTCGCCCCCGGAACGGGGGTGCGGACCGGCACGATGGCCGGATGCGTACGGAACGAACTCGTGTGGCATTGATGGCAGCCGCCCTGACGGCCCTGGCCCTGCCTCTCGCGGCGTGCGACGCGGGCGGGGCCGAACCCGACGCGGCACCCAGGACGGCCACGGGCACCCTGGAGCAGCTGGCGGCGAAGGTGGACTGCGAGCCGAACATCCAGACGAACGCGGAGGAACTCCGCCAGGCCAACTGCGAGACGGAGGACGGCGCGTACGTGCTGGCCACGTTCGCCACCGACCGCGGCCAGCGCGAGTGGATCAACGAGGCCAACGACTACGGCGGCACGTACCTGGTCGGCCGCAAATGGGTGGCGGTCGGCGACGAGAAGGTGGTCACAGCACTGCGCGGCCGGCTCGGTGGTGCGGTGGAGACCGCCTCGCCGCACCACTCGGGGAGTAGTGGTGGCAGTGGGGGGAGCGAGGACGGCCACTCGGGGCACCACGGGAGCTGACCGCGCAGGTCACTGGGGGTGTGGGGGGAAGGGGCGCCTGATCAGGTGGGGGTGATCAGGCGCCCGGTCGGGCGGAGGACCTCAGGCCGGGGACCTCAGGCCGGGGACCTCGGGCCGGGGACCTCGGGCCGGGGAGGTCCCGTCCGGCGTCAGGCGCACCGGCGCCCTTCGTTGATGCAGCCCACCACCTGCCGCATCAGCCCGTTGTTGAAGACGTTGATGAAGTCTCCGTGGTCGGTGATCGGCTTGTGGAGCTGCTCGGGGAAGGAGTCCACGGCGAAGACGGTCCCCTGCGGGACGTCGTAGACGATGCGCTGGACGAGCTGCGGGATGGCCCGGAAGCCACTGGGGCAGCGGCCGTTCTCGTCGGCGAAGGCGACATGCGTACGGTGATTGGCGCTGTCGGTGTTCTGGCCGTCCCAGCAGCTCTGGAACTTGAAGGTCCGTACGACATCGCTGCCCTCGGGACAGACCGGGTATTTGTCCTTCAGCTGCCGGTCCTCGAACCCGGTGCAGCTCCAGGACGCGTTGGCGTTCGCGTCACCGTTGGTGAAAGCCTTGGCGTCGCCGGTGATGATCCGGAGGAACTTCGGCATGGCCGTGACCTTGGACACCGGGCTGCCGACGAAATTCAGCGTGACCTGGGACGGGGTCAGGATCTCTCCGACGTTCTGGTCCTTTCCGCCGCCGTCGGCGTTGGCGTCGTTCTCGTTCTGGCCGTTCTGCACGCGCAGAACGGGCCAGTAATAGGTCGACTTGTCACCTTGGTTCCGGCAGGTGGTCTGCCCATTGGCGAGATCGTCATCACTGGCGAAGGCGTCATTGGCCTGGTTGCCGACATAGTCGTGCATATGGTGGGCGCCATTGCTCACGCCGGGCGCGACGATGACGTTGTCCGGGTTGAACTTGCCGTTCTCGTTACGCCCGCAATCGGTGGTGAACGTGCCCTTTGAGGCGCCGCGCAGCTTGCGCGGGTTGCGGACGTTGGGCTGGACGCTCTGGATGTCGACGAAGTCGGCGGCCACGGGCCCGTTCCCGGCCTGACCTTGGCCCTGCCCCTGACCTTGTCCCTGCCCCTGGCCTTGATCCTGGCCCTGGCCTTGATCCTGGTTCTGGTCCTGTCCCTGGTTCTGGCCGAAGTCACCGGGACCATTGCCGTTCTGGTCGTTCGTCTGGTTGGTGCCGTCCGCGCGGAGCGTGCACGGTGCGAGGCTTTCCAGTCCGCTCGGACGCTGAGCGATCCGGTCGATGGCGATCGCGATCCGTTCAATGGCGGCGACCCGTTTGTCCTTGAGCGGATTCAGAATGGCATTCTGGGCAAAGGAGGAGTCCCGTGCGATCTGTTCCCGCTGTTCGGCGAACCGCTGGTAGGCCTCGGTGATCTGGGTGTCCATCTTCGCCAGTTCCCGGTCCACTTCGGCGCGCGCCTGGTCGGGCACATCGGGAAGACCGTTGGCGACTTCGGGACAGTCGATGGTCGACATCTGCTGCCCGGCATTGAAGGGGTTCTGCTCCTGCCGCTGCTCCGGGGGTGGTCCGTGCCAGCCCTCGCCGGCGGAAGCGTAGACGTTGGCCGCAATCAACCCGCCGCCGCCCAGTACCAGGGCAGCCGAGGCGGCGATCGCCCGGTTGGCCAGCGTCGAGCGTTTTCTTGTGCGTCGCATGGAACTCCAATCCTGGGCGGGGGGAACCGCTCCGTTCCATACGGGCACGATTCGGGGACCGTTCAGCGCGCCCCCGTTTTCGTAGAAAGCTACGTCCGCAAAGGGGGCGAACCCCTACTCCTCGCCCGGAGCCGAGCCGCCGGGTCCGGGGTCGAGCCGCCGGGTCCGGCTGCCAGAAGAACCGCCCGGCGACGGCCGGTCTCCCGTCCCCGCCGCCGGGATGGCAGCATGTGCGGACCATGACGGATGCCCGGTCGCCGATGCGAGCGCTGCGAGCCGCACTTTTCGCGGCGGTGTGCGTGACATTGGCGGCGATGGGGCATTCGTCCATGTCTGCGCACGGCGTTCCGCCCGCCTCGCTGCTCGTCGCGTTCGGCGTCACGGGCGGCCTCGCCTGGCTGGCGGCGGGCCGCCGCCGAGGGTCCGCCTTCATCGGTACGGGACTTCTCACCGTGCAGGGTGTGCTGCACGTGACGTTCATGGGCGGCGGCGGACACCTAGGGCACGGGGCCGCCACGGCCGCCACGGCACCGGACATGACCGCCGGCGCGGCACCGGGCGCGATGACGCCGGGCATGGCGCCGGACGCGATGGCCGGCATGGCCCACGGGGCCACCATGCCCGGCGTACCGGCCGGACCCGGCGGCTTGACCGACCTCCTCACGGGGCTCGTCGGCGGCGCCTCCGCCGGAATGCTCGCCGTCCACCTGCTCGCCGCCGCCGTCTGCGCCCTGTGGCTGGCCCGTGGCGAGGCCGCGTTCTTCCGTCTCGCCCGCGCCATCGGCGCCCTCGCGTTCACCCCGCTGCGGCCGCTGCTCGGCGCCGTACGCCTGCCCGACGCCCCGCGCCCCCCGCGACCCCGGCCCCGTACGCCCCGCCGCGACCCCGGCGTGGTCCTCGCGCACACCCTCTCGCGGCGCGGCCCGCCCGCGCCCGCCCTCTCCCGCGCCACGGTCCCCGGAGCCACGCACGTCTGACCTGGGGGCCGCTTCCCCCTGCAGACACGCAGACACGCCGACTCCTAGGACAGTCATGGCCATTGACGACCGTACGACGGCCGAACCACCCGTCGAAGCCGCCCCCACCACCCCCGGACCCGGATCGACCTGGGGCGCGCTGCGCCCCCTCGTCCTGCGCGTCCACTTCTACGCGGGCCTGCTGATAGCCCCGCTCCTCCTCGTCGCCGCGATCAGCGGACTGCTGTACGCCCTGTCCTTCCAGGCCGAGAAGGTCCTCTACCGTCATGAGCTCCAGGTCCCGGCCGGGGACCGGGTCCTCCCGCTCTCCGAGCAGGTCGACGCCGCCCGTGCGGCCCACCCGGACGGCACCGTGACCGCCGTCTGGCCCTCCTCGGAGGACGGCGCCACCACCCGTGTACTGATGAGCAGCCCCGAGGTCGAGGAGGGTGAATCCCTCGCCGTCTTCGTCGACCCGTACACGGCGGAGGTACGGGGCGACCTGCCCAGCTACGGCAGTTCGGGCGCCCTCCCGCTGCGGACCTGGCTGGACGAACTCCACCGCGACCTGCACCTCGGCGACCTCGGCCGCAACTACAGCGAGATGGCCGCCAGCTGGCTGTGGGTGGTCGCCCTCGGCGGCCTGGCACTGTGGATCGGCCGCAAGCGCACGACGAGGCGAGAGCTGTTCCTCCCCGCGCGCGGCCCCAGGTCGCGCCGCCGCACCCTGTCCTGGCACGGCGCGGTCGGCCTGTGGGCGGCGGTCGGGCTCGTGCTCCTCTCCGCCACCGGCCTGACCTGGTCCCGGTACGCGGGCGAGCACATCGACGCCGTCAGGGCACAGCTCGGCGGCGCCACGCCCACCGTCTCCGCCACCCTCGACGGGGCGGCCGCCGACGGCGGCACCGGGCACGAGGGCCACGGCACGGCCCACCACACCAGCCCCGCGCCCAAGGGCCCGGACGTCGGCATCGACAAGGCGGTCGAAGCCGCCCGTACCGCCGGTGTGACCGGGAAGATCGCCGTGACCCTCCCCGCCGAGGGCAACGGATACGTGGTCAAGGAGACGGACACCCAGTTCCCGGTCCATCTGGACTCGGTGGCGGTCGACCCGGCCGACGGCACGGTCATCGACGAACTCCGGTTCGCGGACCACCCCGTACTCGCCAAGCTCACCCGCTTCGGTATCGACGCCCACATGGGCGTCCTCTTCGGGCTCGCCAATCAGCTCCTGCTCGCCGCGCTCATGGTCGCCGTGATCCTCCTCATCGTCTGGGGCTACCGGATGTGGTGGCTGCGCAGGCCCACGAAGGACCGCCGACTGAGCGCCGGCCGGCCCATGCCGCGCGGTGCCTGGCGCAAGGTGCCGGTCACGCTGCTCCTCCCGCTGGCCGCCGCGACGGCGCTGGTGGGCTGGTTCGTGCCGATGCTCGGCATCAGCCTGCTGGCGTTCCTGGTGGTGGACATCGCCCTCGGCCTGCTGGCCCGGGCGCGGGCACGGGCACGGACCCGGAGCGCCGCCTAGGGCCTGTCGCCGACCCGCCGCACGGTCCCGATCGTGCGGCGGGGCTCGGCGCCCAGCTCCCGCCGCAGCCGGGCGACATGGACGCCGGCGCAGGCACGCCCCCCGGCGCTTACGGAAGCCGCTTGCGCCAGTCCAGCCCGGTCACGATGATCGCCTGATCCGGCGAACCGTCCCATCGCACCGTCAACCCCTCCTCGCCGAGCGCCGCGACGACCTCACGCCCCACGGCGGCCGTCGTCGCGGCGGAGCCGTCGAACCCCCCGTACAGCAGATACAGCCCATGCCCCGCCGCCGCGCCCTCGGTGCACTGCGAGTGGAAGAAGACGAAGCCGCGCGAGCCCTCGTCCCCTTCCCCGGCTATCTCCGACAGCCCGCAGGCGCGGCAGCAGGTGAAGTTCTCCCGGGCGACGATCCCACGCCCTTCGAGCGCGGCGAAGGCCCGCGATATCCGCTCCGGGTCCGTCGTCCCCTGCCAGCCGGCCTGCGCCCCCAGCCGCTCCAGCCAGAGCCGGTCCACGAGCTGCCTGGCCTGCGCCGGCGACACCGGCCGGTCGTCCCCGCTGACCAGCCACTCCTCCGCGGCCTCGGCGAGCCGCGCCCGGTTGTCGTACCCGCACACGATCAGCTCGCGCACGTGCTCCTCGACCTCTTCCCGTACCCGCGCGTCGAGCTCCGGCACCGGATCGGGCAACGGCAGCACGTCGCCCCGCCAGTCCAGTCCGCCGTCCCAGCCGTGCTCCTGCCGGGCCCACCGCACCATGACACCGGCGACCTGCCCCGCGTCGGGCAGCTCCACCACGAAGTGCCGCTCCGGCGCCCCGTCCCGGTGCTCCAACTGGTAGCCGCCCCCGTCCGCGTGCCACACCTGGATGAAGACGTCCGGCACGTCCGGTATCCGCTGGACCACCAGGAAGCGGTCCCCGTCCGCGCCGATGCGCCGCACGAGGTCCTCCAGCCGCTCCGCCGAAACGCGGGCGTACTCCTGCCAGTTCTCCGTCTCCACCCTGATCGCGAGCATGAGGCCACTCTGACAGACGCCACTGACAGTGACCGCGACAGTCACCACGCCGAAGGGCGCCCACCGCGAACGGTGGGCGCCCTCCGGCGTACGAGGGTGTGGCGGATCAGACCTGGCCGGCCTTCTCCAGGGCCGAGCAGCAGGTGTCCACCAGCAGGCGGGTCACCGTGTACGGGTCGACGTTGGCGTTCGGGCGGCGGTCCTCGATGTAGCCCTTGCCGTCCTTCTCGACCTGCCACGGGATGCGGACCGAGGCGCCGCGGTCGGAGACGCCGTAGCTGTACTCGTTCCACGGGGCGGTCTCGTGCAGGCCGGTCAGGCGGTCGTCGATGCCCGCGCCGTAGTTCTTGACGTGGTCCATCGGCTTGGAGCCCTCGCCCAGCGCCTCGCACGCGGTGATGATCGCGTCGTACCCCTCGCGCATCGCCTTGGTGGAGAAGTTGGTGTGCGCGCCTGCGCCGTTCCAGTCGCCCTTGACCGGCTTCGGGTCGAGGGTGGCGGAGATGTCGAAGTCCTCGGCGGTGCGGTAGAGCAGCCAGCGCGCGATCCACAGCTGATCGGAGACCTCCAGCGGCGCCAGCGGGCCGACCTGGAACTCCCACTGGCCCGGCATGACCTCGGCGTTGATGCCGGAGATGCCCAGGCCCGCCTTGAGGCAGTTCTCCAGGTGCGCCTCGACGACGTCACGGCCGAAGATCTCGTCCGAGCCGACACCGCAGTAGTAGCCGCCCTGCGCGGCCGGGAAGCCGCCCTCGGGGAAGCCGAGCGGGCGGGAGCCCTTGAAGAAGGTGTACTCCTGCTCGATGCCGAAGATCGGCTCCTGCGTGGCGAACTTCTCCGCGACCTCGGCCAGCGCGGCACGCGTGTTGGACTCGTGCGGGGTCATGTCCGTGTTCAGGACCTCGCACATCACCAGGATGTGGTCCCCGCCGCGGATCGGGTCGGGGCAGGAGAAGACCGGCTTCAGTACGCGGTCGGAGGCGTGGCCCTCGGCCTGGTTGGTGCTGGACCCGTCGAAGCCCCAGATGGGCAGCTCGGCGACATCGGCGGCCGGGCCCGTCAGTATCTTCGTCTTCGAGCGAAGCTTGGCGGTCGGCTCGGTGCCGTCGATCCAGATGTACTCAGCCTTGATGGTGGTCACGGGGGGCCTCATCCTCTACAAGTGCAGCGCTTTGCCGCGCAGCTTCGCAATACGGGATTTCCCGGCCGTTGCCCATGTGTGAACCCCGTGTTACTCCTGTCCGGCCCACCTGCCGGTCGCGGCCTGCCGGCCCTGGGGGCAGGCAGGTGGACGGCGCGGCCCTCGCGGTCGGTGACCAGCTCGCCGATGTGCCGCTCCGGGCGGCCCGGCGGGAATCCCGGCGGCAGCCGTGGGCGTCGTATACGAGGCTTCCATGCGCCGCGCTCGCGGACGCCCGCAGAGCATGGAGGCGGATACGAAGACGGATATGGAACACGGATACGAAGGGCAGACTGGCGGGCATGACCAAGCCGCGCATCGGACTCCTCGGCACTGGCCCCTGGGCCGGACGCACCCACGCCCCCGCGCTCGCCGCGCACCCCGGCATCGCCTTCAGCGGCGTGTGGGGGAGACGCCCGGAGGCGGCGGCCGCGCTCGCCGCAGCCCATGGGACGCGGGCGTACGACGACGTGGACGCGTTGCTGGCGGCGAGCGACGCGGTCGCGTTCGCGCTGCCGCCGGACGTCCAGGCGCCGCTGGCCGCGCGGGCCGCGGCGGCCGGGTGCCATCTGCTGCTGGACAAGCCGGTCGCGACGAGCGTGGCGGCCGCGCGGGAGGTGGCGGAGGCCGCGGGCAAGGCGGGGGTGGCGTCCGTCGTGTTCTGCACGCTGCGGTTCGCCGCGGACACCGCCCCGTGGATCGAGGAGCAGGCGGCGCTGGGCGGCTGGTACCTGGCGCAGGCGCACTGGCTCGGCGCGCTGTTCCCGCCCGGGCCGGCCGGCGCGTCGGCCGGCGTCTCGACCGGAGCGTCGGCCAGTGCGTACGCCGCGTCGCCCTGGCGCCGCGAGAAGGGAGGGCTGTGGGACGTGGGCCCGCACGTGCTGTCGGTCCTGCTGCCCGTGCTGGGCGATGTGACCGGGGTGTCGGCGTCCGTGACGGGCGCGGGGGACACCCGGCACCTGGTGCTGGGCCACGCGTCGGGCGCGGGCAGCACGGTGACGCTGAGCCTGAGCGCCCCGGCGAAGGCCGCGAACGCGGGCATCGCGCTGTTCGGCGATCACGGGCGGGCGGTGATGCCCTCATGGGCGGACGCGGTCGGCTCGTTCGGGGCGGCGGTGGACGGGCTGCTGGGGGCGGTACGCAGCGGCCGGGCGCACCCCTGCGACGTACGGTTCGGGCTGCGGGTGACGGAGATCCTGGCGGAAGCGGAAGCGGAAGCGGAAGCGGAGGCGCAGGCGGAGGCGCAGGCGGAGGCGCGGCTCGCCGACTGAAGCCGCGCCTCCGCGGCCCTGTGTACGGCGCCCGTCAGCCGACGCGCTCGATGCGGGCCTTGCGGATCAGGAACTTGCCGGGCTCACGCACCTGCTCGAAGGCCGCGTTGTTCAGCAGGGCGCAGCTCCCGGACGTGGACCTCACCTCGACGGTCGTGGACTTGGCGTTGTCCAGGTTGGTCACCTTCAGCTTCGTACCGATCGGGAACTGGTTGCTGGACGCGGCCGGCGCGCCGCCCTCACCCGACAGGGTCACCGTGGAACCGGCACAGACCACCTCGCCCGCCTGACCGGCCTGGCCCGCCTCGCCCCCTTCGCCACCGGCCTGCTGGCCCTGCCCGGGCGGCTGAGCACTGGGGCCGCCCCCTGGAGCCTGGCTTTGGGCCCCCGCGCCGGCCCCGGCCCCCGCGCCGGCCCCGGCCCCGGCGCCCGCCTCGGCCCGGCCTCCCTGCCCGGCCTGGCAGCCGGAGGCGGCCTGCTTGCGCTTGATCTCCTCGATGACCGCCTGCCGGTTGGCGATCCGGGCCGCTGACTGGGCGTCGGGATCGGCGCGCTGGCCGGCGATGAACTGCTCGTTGTTGCGCAGTGCGGTGGCCAGCCCGTCGCAGGCGACGGACGCCTGGCTGGTCCCGGTCATCACCACCGCCGTGCCGCCGACCATCGCGACCGCGCCGACGAGCAGGGCGAGCTTCTTCTTACCGCTGAGGGTTTTCTTCCGTGACACGTTGGGGGGACTCCTGTCCCCGGCCGCACCGCGAGCGGGCGGCCGGATCGGTTCCGTGTGCCCCTACGTACGAGTGGCGAAGCGCTTCTTCTCAACCCCCGCTGCTATCCCGGAGGTTACGAACGGCTCAGCGCGTCGCGGACCGCTTCGTCCGTCCGTGCCACCACCGCCGTACCGTCGTCGGCGGTGATGATCGGGCGCTGGATCAGCTTCGGGTGTTCCACCAGTGCCGTGATCCACCGCTCGCGCGCACCGGCTTCGCGCGGCCACTCCTTGAGCCCGAGCTCCTTGGCGGCGGCTTCCTGGGTGCGGGTGATGTCCCACGGTTCGAGGCCGAGCCGGTCCAGCACGTCCCGGATCTCCTCGCGGGACGGCACCTCCTCCAGATAGCGGCGGACGGTGTACTCCGCCCCTTCCTCGTCGAGCAGCTTGAGCGCGCCACGGCACTTGGAACAGGCGGGATTGATCCAGATCTCCATGCCGGTCACCGTACTCCCACACCCCCTCAAACCGGCGCCGACCAGGTCCGATTGTCAGTGGTGGCCGGTAAAATGGAGGGAGTTCGTGAGGGCCCGGGGGAGGGTCCCCACACCCGTACCAGGAGGTCGCCGATGGCCGTTGCCGCACTCACGACACTGCCCCTCGAACCCTGGAAGCCCCTGCAGAAGAAGCCACTGCCGGCGGGACGGCCCCGCGAGTGGTACGTCTCCCACAACCGCCGCCTCAAGGCCATGCGGCTGGCGATCGCCCTGCTCGACTCGGGCGTCTACCACCCGTCGAAGGCTGACAACGACACGATACGGAGCACGGCGGAGCGCCTCGGAATCCACCCGCCGTCCGACACCACCTGCCGGATGGTCCGCGCGCTGATCCACTCCAGCCGCTGACCACTGACCACCTGCGCGTCCCGTGCCCGCCGCCCTCCCAGGCCGGCGGGCACGGCCTCGCAGCCGACCGCGGTCCCAGCCGAGCGCTTGCGTGAGCCACGAGCCGCCTGATCGTTACGATCAGGCGCTGCGGCGACCTCTGTGATCAGCCGTGTGTCCGGTGGGACCCTTGGTCATCACCTCACCGGTCCTTCCGGAGAACGACCACGAACCTGTCGTCGTAAGGGGTCTCCTCGTCCTTCGGCAGGAGCAGAAGTGACAACGTGGAGCGTTCACCGGCGAAACGGACGTCCACGGAGGCTTCCTGCTCACCCAGGGCGAAGTCCGCCGTGGCGGGGCGCTGGGCGGCGTCACCCCAGCGGGCCACCCAGCGCTTCGCTTCCTCCTCGGTGCCACTGTCCTCCCCTGCCACCTCGGCCAGGCCATTGGCGTCGCGGGCCTTGAGGCGGGCCAGGACATGCTCGGCGGTGGCGAGGCTGCCGGGGGTGGGGCGCCCGGTGACGGTCAGGTCGAGCTCGGCGGTGCCGTCCTTTACACGATCGGGGGTCTTGTCGGTGGACAGGGCGTCGCAGCCGCCGAGCAGCAGCACGAGTGCTCCCACCAGCCACACCGATCGGCGCGCCCGGCTCAACTGCGCTTCCCCGGTCGGATGATGCTGATGGCGCTGAGGTGCTTGTTGCCCTTGAACCACTGGTTGAGAGTGGTGTGGGTCTTGCGGCCGTGCTGGGTGATGCTGATGTTGCCTCCCTTGGCCGCGGTGACGACCCCGGTGTGGTTCCACCTCTTGGAAGAGGTGTAGTAGCCGAAGATCACGTCGCCTGGCCGGGCATCGTAGCGTGAGATCTCGCGACCGCCCCGGTAGTTCTTCAGGTGCTGACGCAGGTTCGCCGCAGCGGTCCAGGTGTAGCTGTCCACAAACCGGCGAGGGCCGCTACCCGGCTTTGGGGTAGCGGCCCTCGCGGCGTTTCTGACAGCAAGTCGGAGGGTTGGCCGGGCGGTGCGCACGCGGTGCACAAGGGGGCGGAAGGCAGGCGGTGACAGTGAGAACTACCGAGAAGGGTTTTCCCAGGTCACAGCCTGTTTACAGGGGTCCGGCCCAGGTCGCCCGACCATGCCTCTTAGATGTCGAAGTACAGCTCGAACTCGTGCGGGTGCGGGCGGAGCTGGATCGGGGCGATTTCCTTGGTGCGCTTGTAGTCGATCCACGTCTCGATCAGGTCGGACGTGAAGACGCCGCCCGCCTGGAGGTACTCGTTGTCCTCCTCCAGGGCGGTCAGGACGGAGGAGAGGTCGGTCGGGACCTGGGGGACGCCCGCGTGCTCTTCGGGGGCGAGCTCGTAGAGGTCCTTGTCGATCGGCTCGGCCGGCTCGATCTTGTTCTTGATGCCGTCGAGGCCCGCCAGCAGCAGGGCCGAGAAGGCCAGGTACGGGTTCGAGGACGGGTCCGGGGCGCGGAATTCGACGCGCTTGGCCTTCGGGTTCGAGCCCGTGATCGGGATGCGCATCGCCGCGGAGCGGTTGCGCTGCGAGTAGACCAGGTTGACCGGGGCCTCGAAGCCGGGGACCAGGCGGTGGTAGGAGTTCACCGTCGGGTTGGTGAAGGCGAGGAGGGACGGGGCGTGCTTGAGGATGCCGCCGATGTAGTAGCGGGCGGTGTCCGACAGGCCCGCGTAGCCCTGCTCGTCGTAGAAGAGCGGCTCGCCGCCCTGCCACAGGGACTGGTGGACGTGCATGCCGGAGCCGTTGTCGCCGAAGATCGGCTTGGGCATGAAGGTCGCGGTCTTGCCGTTGCGCCAGGCGACGTTCTTCACGATGTACTTGAAGAGCATCAGGTCGTCGGCCGCGGCCAGCAGCGTGTTGAACTTGTAGTTGATCTCGGCCTGGCCGGCGGTGCCCACCTCGTGGTGCTGGCGCTCGACCTGGAGGCCGGAGCGCTCCAGCTCCAGGGAGATCTCGGCGCGCAGGTCGGCGAAGTGGTCGACCGGCGGGGCCGGGAAGTAGCCGCCCTTGTAGCGGACCTTGTAGCCGCGGTTGTCCTCCAGCGCACCGGTGTTCCAGGCGCCGGCCTCGGAGTCGATGTGGTAGAAGCCCTCGTTGGCCGTGGTGTTGAACCGCACCGAGTCGAAGACGTAGAACTCGGCCTCGGGGCCGAAGAACGCGGTGTCCGCGATGCCGGTGGAGGCGAGGTAGGCCTCGGCCTTCTTGGCGATGTTGCGCGGGTCGCGGCTGTACTGCTCGCCCGTGATCGGGTCGTGGATGAAGAAGTTGATGTTCAGCGTCTTGTCACGGCGGAACGGGTCCACACGGGCCGTCGACAGGTCGGGGCGCAGCGCCATGTCCGACTCGTGAATGGCCTGGAAACCACGGATCGACGAGCCGTCGAAGGCCAGCTCCTCGGCCGGGTCGAACGCCTTGGCCGGGATCGTGAAGTGCTGCATCACGCCCGGCAGGTCGCAGAACCGGACGTCGACGAACTTGACGTCCTCGTCCGCGATGAACTTCTTGGCGTCATCGGCGTTCTGGAACATCCAACTCCTCCTACTCCCACCCAGGGGAGGGCGGGGTTGTAGCTCGGTCGTGCGGCCAGTGCGGTGGCACACGCTGGTTCTGACCCTAGGGACGCGGGATTTCTCAAGCGTGACCCATTTGTTTCGACCAAGTTAACCGGCGCGGGGGCTTGTGCGCGCGAACAGACCCGGGTCGAAGTGATCGAAAGCGGTCGCAGTACCGTGGACGGGTGGACAACAGGCAAGCAATCGGATCGTGGCTCTCCGGGCCGCGCGCGGCAGCCGAGGAGATGGGTGCCGACTTCGGCTACCGGGGTCAACGGCTCGGTCTGCCGCAGGAGGGCCCCGGTTCCATCGCGCCGCTCGGGCGGCGGTTCGGCGCCCTGTTCATCGACTGGACCCTGTGCATGGTGATCGCATACGGCCTGATCGCGCGGGGTGACCAGGCGGCCGCCGGCAACTGGGCCGTGGTCGTCCTCTTCGTACTCAACGTGCTCACCGTCGGCACGGTCGGCAGCACGCCCGGTAAGCGGCTGCTCGGTCTGCGCGTCATCTCGGTCGACGGCGAGCGGCTGGGTCTCGGACGGGTCGCCGTGCGCAGCGCCCTGCTGTGCCTCGCCATTCCCGCGCTCATCTGGGACCGCGACGGCCGCGGACTGCACGACCGCCTCTCGCGGGCGGTGCAGGTGCGGAACTGATACGGATACGCATACGAAAAGGGGCGCCCCCGGCCTTCGTGGCGGGGGCGCCCCTTGTCGTATGCGGAGCGTCGTACGCCTAGCGCATCTTTCCGCCGCGCGGCATCCGCATGCCCTTGGGCATCGGACCCTTCGGCAGCGGCATGTTGCTCATCAGGTCGCCCATCGCGCGCAGCCGGTCGTTGGCCTGCGTCACCTGCGGGCCGGTGAGGACGCGCGGCAGCTTCAGCATGGTCGTACGGACCTTGTTCAGCGGCACCTGGCCCTCGCCCTTGCCGACGATGATGTCGTGCACCGGTACGTCCACGACGCGGGCCATCCGCTTCTTCTCGGCCGCCAGCAGCGTCCTGAGCCGGTTGGGGTTGCCCTCGGCGACCAGCACGATGCCGGCCTTGCCGACCGCGCGGTGGACGACGTCCTGGTGGCGGTTCATCGCGACCGCGGGGGTGGTCGTCCAGCCGCGGCCCACGTTCTGCAGGACGGCGGCCGCCGCGCCCGGCTGGCCCTCCATCTGCCCGAAGGCCGCCCGCTCGGCGCGGCGTCCGAAGACGATCGCCATGGCGAGGAAAGCCAGCAGGAAGCCCAGAATGCCCAGGTAGACCGGGTGCCCGATCAGGAAGCCGATCGCGAGGAGGACGCCGAAGACGACGATTCCCACGCCCGCGACGACAAGACCGACCTTGGGATCGGCCTTTCGGGTCATCTTGTACGTCAGGGCGATCTGCTTCAGTCGCCCGGGGTTCGCAGCGGCGTCACCGCTGTCTGATTTTGCCTTCCTCGCCATGCTGTGAAGTTTACGTGGCCCGGGAAGCGCGGTCCGACACGGCCTCCAGTACGTGCAGGGCCTCCACCCGGTCCTTGGCCCGGCGCCGGTCCTCCAGCACGGACGTCCAGGCGTTGCGGCGGGCGGTGCGCTGGCCGCCGCTGAGCAGCAGTGCCTCGACGGCGCGCAGAGCGTCGGTGACCGACGGGAAGGCGTTGGCCCGGACTTCGCCCACCTCGTGTACGTGGCGTGCCCGGCGCGCCCGATGTGCCTCGCGTACCTGCTGAGTCGCGGCCTGCATCTCGAAGTCCTCCCTGGGAGCGGGTTCAGCGGGAGTGGGGGGTGCGCGGCTCCGCGCGGCGGCTCGTGCGCGGGGCATGCGCGGTGTGTGCAAAGAGCGTTACAGACTGGTGTTACCAGGGCATGACCGACCGGTCAAACACGGGTGAAGCCCTGACGCCTGGGGTCGGAATGCCGACGCGGCCCGTACACGCCCCTCACCTGGGGGCATGTCCGGACCGCGGCCGCTCCGGCGCTACCCGCCGGTAAGTTGTTGTGCGGCGATTCACACGGCCGCTTCGCCGCGCCGCTCCATCGCCTGCTGGAAGAGGCGGCCGGCACGGTAGGAGGAACGGACCAGCGGTCCGGACATCACGCCGGAGAAGCCGATCTCGTCGGCCTCCTCCTTCAGCTCCACGAACTCCTGCGGCTTGACCCACCGCTCCACCGGGTGGTGGCGCACCGAGGGGCGGAGGTACTGGGTGATCGTGATGAGCTCGCAGCCCGCGTCGTACAGGTGCTGGAGCGCCTCGCTGACCTCCTCGCGGGTCTCGCCCATGCCCAGGATCAGGTTCGACTTGGTCACCAGACCGGCCTCGCGGGCCTTGGTGATGACCTGAAGCGAGCGCTCGTAACGGAAGCCGGGGCGGATGCGCTTGAAGATCCGCGGCACGGTCTCGACGTTGTGCGCCAGCACCTCGGGGCGGGCGGAGAAGACCTCGGCCAGCTGCGCGGGTACGGCGTTGAAGTCGGGGATCAGCAGCTCGACCTTGGTGTGGCCGCCCTCGCGCCCGGCGGTCATCGCGTGGATCCGGCGCACCGTCTCCGCGTACAGCCAGGCGCCGCCGTCCTCCAGGTCGTCGCGCGCGACGCCGGTGATCGTGGCGTAGTTCAGGTCCATCGTGACGACCGACTCGCCCACGCGGCGCGGCTCGTCACGGTCCAGCGCCTGCGGCTTGCCCGTGTCGATCTGGCAGAAGTCGCAGCGCCGGGTGCACTGGTCGCCGCCGATGAGGAAGGTCGCCTCGCGGTCCTCCCAGCACTCGAAGATGTTCGGACAGCCCGCCTTCTGGCAGACCGTGTGCAGCCCCTCGCTCTTGACGAGCTTCTGGAGCTGGTTGTACTCGGGGCCCATCTTCGCCCGGGTCTTGATCCACTCGGGCTTGCGCTCGATGGGGGTCTGGCTGTTCCGGACCTCCAGGCGCAGCATCTTGCGTCCGTCGGGTGCGACTGCGGACACGGCTGGCTCCTACGGCTTCGATTCCTCGGCGAACACCAGGGTACGCCCGATAAAAATGTGGCTTCGCCCCTGGCCAACCTCGGGCCGGTGAGGGGCATTCCCAGGCCGGTCCCAGACGCGTACGCACGCCCGGGTGAGGCCCGTGCCCAGGCGGTCAGGCGGCCCCGGCGGGCGACGGCTGTACCTGCGCCCCGGCGGGCGCCGGCTGCGCCTCCCGCTCGATCTCGCGGGGCCTGAGCTCCGCGCTCCCCAGTACGTCCCGCAGATGCCTCTCCACCACCGGGAGCACCTCGGCAATCGTCACGTCACGGCCCAGTTCGTTCGCGAGCGACGTCACGCCCGCGTCCCGGATGCCGCACGGCACGATCCGGTCGAACCAGGTGTTGTCCGGGTTCACGTTCAGCGCGAAGCCGTGCATCGTGACGCCCTTGGCCACGCGGATGCCGATCGCCGCGAGCTTGCGGTCCTCGCGGCGCTGGCCCGCGTTGGACGGGGCGTACTCCGGGCCGTTCAGGCGGGGGTCGAACTCCTCGTCCTCCAGGCGCGGGTCGAAGTCCAGCGACAGCCCGCCCGGCGAGGGGCGCTCCTGCACCGGGTCGCCCAGCACCCACACCCCGCTGCGGCCCTCGACCCGGGTGGTCTCCAGGCCGAACTCCGCCGCCGTACGGATCAGCGCCTCCTCCAGGCGGCGTACGTGCGCCACGACGTCCACCGGGCGCGGCAGCTTCATGATCGGGTAGCCGACGAGCTGGCCGGGGCCGTGCCAGGTGATCTTGCCGCCGCGGTCGACGTCGACGACCGGCGTTCCGTCCAGCGGGCGCTCGCTGTCCTGCGTGCGCCGCCCGGCCGTATACACCGGCGGGTGCTCCAGCAGCAGGCAGGTGTCCGGGATCTCGTCCGCGAAACGGGCGGCGTGCACCTCGCGCTGCTTGTCCCACGCGCGCCGGTACTCGACGGCTTCCGCGCCGAAGCCCACATGGACGAATCGCAGCTCACTCACGGCAACGCCTCCCTAGAACCTTGCAGCGAACCTTGCGCGAGAACCTTGCGCCAGAACCTTGCAGCGTGCATTCATCGCGCCCCCGCCACTGTACGGCGGGTCCGCCGGTGGCAGACGGGCAGGTACGTTCCCGCAGCGGCCCGTCAGCACCGCCCCAATCCTCACACGATCGGATGAATGTGGGACGAAGGCGGCGGTACGGACGTCGGAGGCGGTTAAATTCGCGCCGATCCAAGGGGGACTGCACCCCGGCCCGGAAGGCAAGGCAGGAGACCGCACAGCTGATGACGGATCGCCCCCCGCAGCGCACCCCCAACCGCCAGCTCGCCGCCCTCATCGCCGAAGCGGGGTTCTCCAACGCCGGCCTCGCCAGACGGGTCGACCAGCTCGGTCTCGAACACGGCCTCGACCTGCGGTACGACAAGACGTCGGTCACCCGCTGGCTGCGCGGCCAGCAGCCACGCGGCACCACACCGGCGCTGATCGCCGAGGTCTTCACCCGCCGCCTCGGGCGTCGGCTGTCCGCCCAGGACCTGGGCCTCGACGCCTGCGCGCCGGTATACGCAGGACTCGAATTCGCCGCCACGCCCGAGGAGGCCGTCGACATCGTCAGCGGCCTGTGGCGCAAGGACTCCGGCAGCCACGCCGAGCTCCGCAAGATCGCGTTCACCCCGGCCGGTCTCGTCGTGCCCAGCCGCGACTGGCTGATCGGCCGCGCCGACGAGCGCGTCGGCCGCGGCGAACCCGGCCCCGGCACCGAAGCCCGTGTCCCCGCGCAGGGCCGCGCCTCCGTGCCGCGCCAGCGCTCCACCGACCGCGGGCCCGGCCAGCGCGTCACGGGCGGCGACATCGCCGCGCTGCGCTCCGTCGCCGAGCTGTTCCGCACCCTCGACCACGCGTACGGCGGCGGGCACGCCCGCCAGGCCCTCGTCCGCTACCTCGAACACGAGGCCGAGCCCATGCTGCGCGGCGTCTACGGCGAGACGGTCGGGCGGCGGCTGTTCGCCGCGGCCGCCGATCTGACCCGGCTGGCCGGCTGGACCTCGTACGACATCGCCGCGCACGGCCTCGCCCAGCGGTACTTCGTCCAGGCCCTGCGGCTCTCCCAGGCCGCCGGGGACCGCGCGTACGGCAGTTACGTCCTGATCACCATGAGCCGCCAGGCCGTCTACCTCGGCCACGGGCGCGAAGCCGTACAGCTGGCGCGCGTCGCCCAGCAGGGCGTCGGCTCCTCCGCGCCGCCCGTCGTCCAGGCGATGCTGCACTCCGTCGAGGCGCGCGGGCACGCCGTCCTCGGCGAGGTGCGGGCGTGCACCTCCTCCCTCGTCCGGGCCGAACGGGCCCTGGACACGGCCCGGCCCGGCGACGACGTGCCGTACTGGGCGCGATTCTTCGACGAGGCCCAGCTCGCCGACGACTTCGGCCACTGCCACCGGGACCTCCAGCAGTACCGGGCCGCCGTCCAGCACGCGGAACGCTCCCTCCAACTGCGCGCCCCCGCCTTCGCGCGCAGCCGCCTCTTCTGCCGTGTCGTGCTCGCCACCGCCCGCCTCGGTCTCGGAGAGCTGGACCAGGCGTGCGCGCTGGGGGCGGAGGCCGCCCAGCAGGCCTCCGAGATGCGCTCGGCCCGCGCCACGGAGTACGTACGGGACTTCGAGCGCCGCCTTGAGCCCTACCGGGACGCCACGGCGGTACGGAACTACCGCGACCGGGTGGGGGCGATCGGCTAGACCCTCGGGGGTCGACTCACGACGCTGCCGTAGGATCGCCGAGGCATTGATCACCATCAGCACTCTCGGGGGGAGTCGGCGGACGTGACCAGGTGGAGGACCGTGGCGGCCGTTGTGGCCGTGGGAACGATCGTCGTGGGATGCGGGTCCGGCAAGCAGCCGGACGGCGAGCCGAGTGCTCCCGCCAAGGCCGCGCCGCCGGCGCAGGAGAAGCTCGCCGCCGACCCGGGTATCCGGTACGAGAAGGCCGTCGTGCCGGCGATGGAAGGCCTCGTGTGCGACGAGGGCGACGGGGGCTTCCGGTTCGGCCAGGGCCTCGACATCAGCGTCTCGGGCGACGACGGGCTGAAGGAGGTCGCGGACGAAGCCGACGATCACGCGGACGAGATCTCCTGCTCCGGCAGTCCGCGCATCACCCTCCGCGAAGGCACGGCGTCGGCGTCGGTACCCGACTTCACCGCCAGGACGAACCTGTACGACAAGGTCGCGGACCCCACGGCGTCACTGGACGAGATCTTCGAACAGTCCATGTCGCTGAGCAAGAGCTACGGCCGCGACCTCATCGGCGAACCACGGGCCTTCACCAGCCGCACCCTGGTGGTGAAGTGCGGCCACAACACCGCCGACACCCTGCCCATGACCACCTGCTTCTGGGCGAACTACGGCGCGGCCGGCGTGGTCGACTTCTTTCCCCCGCAAGGACAGCACGTGCCGATGGAGTCGGCCGCCGCCCTGACGAAGAACTTCGTCGCTGGAGCGCTCAAGGGCACCAGCGGCTCCTGACCTCCGCCCCTGCGCCCCTACGCTCCCGGGCCCGGTCGGGCAGGCAGACGCCGTCCGCCCCGGAAGGACTCCGGGCGGACGGCGCCGCCGCGCGAGGCCACTGCCTAGGCCGCCGCGGCGCTCACGGCGGCTTCGCGGTACGCGGGCGCGATGCCGAGGTCGCGGAGGACCGCCTCCGCGGCGCGGCGGCCCGAGCGGAACGCGCCCTCGACGGTGCTGGTGTCCCGGTGGTCGCCGCACACGTACAGCCCGCCCAGCAGCCGGACCGGCCGCCGCGGATCGTGCGGCGGCGGCATGGCGGGGACGGCCTCGGGGTCGTGATGGACGTCCAGCAGCTCCCAGTCGTCGGTCGCCGTCCCGTACAGGCCGGCCAGCTGGCTCCTGACCCGCTGGTCCAGCCGGTCCGGCGGGGCGCCGAGCACGGTGGAACTGATCAGCACGCGGCCGCGCGGGGCCCGCGACGGGTCGACCTCGCTCATCACGGCCGAGTGCGAGACCGGGCCGGTGCGGTCGGCGTCCAGGACGAGCGCCGCGTCCGGCAGCGGCACGGCGGGCGCGGTGTGGTGCACCACCGTGACCGGGTGGAACGCCGGTACGCGCAGGCCCGGCAGCAGCTCGGCGGCGGCGCGGGCGCCGGTGGCCACGACCAGACAGCGGCAGCTCAGCTCGCCGTGCTCGGCGGTGACCACCTTGCTGATCGACGCGTCCTTGACGTGGACGCCCGTCTTCACCGTGCCGGGCGGCAGCGCGGCCGCCAGCCGCTCCGGGAGCGTCGCGGCGCCGCCCGCCGGCACGCACAGCCGGCCGCGCGCGAAGCCGCGCAGCGCGAGGTCGGCGCAGCGGCTGGACGTGGTCAGGTCCGGGTCGCTCAGCAGCGCCGACAGCAGCGGCCGCAGGAACCCGCTGACGGTGCGCGCCGGCAGCCCGCGGCCCGCCAGCGTGTCCAGCGCCGGGCGCTCCGGGCGGGCCAGCAGCCGGGCGGTCGGCGTCGCCGCGAGCCGCGCGAGCGCCGCGCCGAGCCGGGCCTGGTCCAGCGGGCGCGGGCCGCTCGCGATCGCGCGCGCCCGGGTCAGCGCTCCGCCCCTGGAGGCATCACCGGTCCGGTGCAGCCGGCCGTCGCTGTGCACCAGGATGCCCGGCTGGAAGAGCCGCAGGTCGGCGCTGTCGAGGCCGGGGTACGAGGTACTGAGCAACTGCCCCGTCCGGTCCAGCCGGAACCCGTCGACGTGCGCGGTGGCCATCCGGCCGCCGACGTGGGGGGCGGCTTCCAGGACGCTGACCGTCGCTCCCGCACTGGTCAGCTGATGAGCCGCGGACAGTCCGGCGATCCCGGCTCCTACGATGACGACGTCCGCGTGGCGTGCGCGTGCGCTACTGAGCACGTGTCCCTCCCCGGGGTGGCGGTTCGGTGCGTGGGGGGCTCATGCCCGTGACAGAGCCTAGGAATACTCACGTTCGGTACCCGAGAGTATGAGCGGGCCCCCGGCCCCGGTCACGCGCGCGCGGGGGGTCACCGAAGCACGGGGTCGCACGCCGCGCGCCGCCCCCCGGGCCCCCCGCCCAGCACGGCCGCCCCCTGGGCCCTCGCCCAGCACCGGCGCCCGCCGGGCGTCACGCCGCCGCGATGGCCGTGTCGATCGTCGGGAAGGCGAAGCGGAAGCCGGACTCCAGGAGCCGCGCCGGCAGTACGCGCTGGCTGCCCAGCACGTCCGCCGCGAAGTCGCCCAGCGCGATCCGCAGCGCCGCCGCCGGGACCGGCAGGAGGGTCGGGCGCCGCAGGACGCGGCCCATCGCGGCCGTGACCTCCCGGTTGGTGACCGGTTCGGGCGCGGTCAGGTTCACCGGGCCGGACAGCGACTCGTCGTCCACCAGGTGCCTGAGCGCGGCGATCTCGTCGTGCAGGGAGATGAAGCTCCAGAACTGCTCACCCGAGCCCAGCCGCCCGCCCAGCCCGGCCCGGAACAGCGGGAAGAGCGGCCCCCACGCGCCGCCCCCGCGCGCGACCACCAGCCCGGTGCGGGCGTACACGACGCGGACGCCCGCCTCCTCCGCCGCGCCGGCCGCCTCCTCCCAGTCGACGCACACCGACGGCAGGAACCCCTCGCCCGCCGGAGCGGTCTCGTCCACCGCGCGCGACCCCGTGTCGCCGTAGTAGCCGATCGCCGTACCGCAGACCAGGACCTTCGGCGGCACGTCCAGGGAGGCGACGGCCTCCGCGATCGCGGCGGTGCCCAGCACCCGGCTCTCCCGGATCTCCCTCTTGTACGCCTCTGTCCAGCGGCGTTCACCGACGCCCGCGCCCGCGAGGTGGACGACGGCGTCGCAGCCGACCAGGCCGGCCACGTCGACGTACTGCCGCTTGGGGTCCCACTCCACCTCGTCACCGGCCCGCGCGGGGCGCCGCACGAGCCGGACGACCTCGTGTCCGTCGGCCCGCAGCGAGCGGACCAGGGCCGTGCCGATGAGACCGGTGGAGCCGGTGACCGCGATGCGAGAAATTCTCATGGGCACATCCTGCCCTCGTGGCACAGTGACGGTCATGACCGCCCCGTACACCGGCATACGCATACGCCGCGCACGACCCGAGGACGACGCGGCGCTCGCCGAGCTCGACCGCGCCACCTGGTCGCCGCTGCACGCCGTACAGCCCGCGCCGCAGCCGCCGTACGATCCGTTCTTCGACTCCACCCACCGCCCGGGGGACTTCCTGGTCGCGGTGGACGACAGCGGCCGCGTCGCCGGGTACCTGCGGCTCGTGCCCGCCACGCGACTGGCCTGCAACGCGCACGTACGCCAGATCCAGGGCCTCGCCGTGGCCGGGTGGGCGCGCGGCCGGGGCGTCGGGCGGGCCCTGCTGCGGGCTTCGTTCGAGGAGGCACGCCGCCAGGGCGCGACGCGTATGACCCTGCGGGTGCTGGGCCACAACACGCCTGCGCGCAGGCTCTACAAGTCCGAGGGCTTCGCCGTCGAGGGCGTACTGCCGGGGGAGTTCCATCTGCACGGGCGGTATGTGGACGACGTCCTCATGGGACGCAGCCTGCTGGACAACGGCTGACGGCCGACGCCCGATCCTCAGGCCCTCAGGCCCTCATTGCCCTCAGGCCCCGAAGCGTTCCCAGAGCCGTGGGAAGCGCTCCGCCAGGGCCTCGTCGTCGTCGAAGTCGAACGGCGTGCCCTCGGGTTCGGGGGGCTGCGGCGGGATGCCCAGGTCCGGCGCCACGGTCCCGGTCAGCTGCTCGTACGCCTCGTCCGCCGCGTACCCCAGCTCCTCGCCGTCCCCGTCGATCTCCTCGTCGAAGTCGTCCAGCAGTTCGGCGAGCGAGTCCGGGTCGTGCACCGCCCCCTCGAACACCTCCCGGCCCTGGCCGATCAGCCAGCAGCGGAAGTAGTCGAAGGCGTCGTCGCTCGCGCCGCCCAGCAGTACGGCGGCGGCGCCCCACAGGTCCCAGGTGTACGCGCGGTTGTAGCGGGCCTCGAAGTGCCGGGCGAAGTCCAGCACGGAGTCGGGATCGAGCTGTAGCAGTCGCTCGACGAGCAGCTCGGCGTGGTCCTCGGGGTCGCCCTCGGCGGCCTCGCGGGTCGTGTCGATGATCTCCCAGAACTCCGTCTCGTCCATCACGGGACAAGCATCGGGGGTCAGGGGGCCCCGTGCACGCCCAGCGGCCAAAAAGAAACCGGACAGCAGATGTCGTATTTCAGTGCGAGCGTCGTCGTATGACCCACCAGAACACGGAGAGCACGACCACCAGCAGGACCAACAGCACGACGGACAACACGACGGACAACACGACGGACAGCACGACGGACAACACGACGGACAACACGACGGACAGCACGCCCCTCACCGGGAGGATCGCCCTCGTCGCGGGCGCGACACGCGGCGCGGGCCGTGCCATCGCCGTCGAGCTCGGCGCCGCCGGGGCCACCGTGTACGTCACCGGCCGCACCACCCGTAGCCGCACCAGCGAGGTCGGCCGGCCGACCGAGACGATCGAGGAGACCGCCGAACTGGTCACCGCGGCGGGCGGCGAGGGCATCGCCGTACCCACCGACCACCTCGACCCCGACCAGGTACGGGACCTGATCACCCGTATCGAGCAGGAGCGCGGACGGCTCGACATCCTCGTCAACAGCCTCTGGGGCGGCGACCACCTCATCCCCTGGGGCAAGAAGATGTGGGAGACGGATCTCGGCCAGGGCCTGCGGATGCTGGAGCTCGGCGTCCGCAGCCATGTCATCACCAGCAGCTTCGCCCTGCCACTGCTGATCCGGCACCCGGGCGGGCTGGTCATCGAGATGACGGACGGGACGGCCGAGTACAACGGAACGCGCTTCCGCGAGAACTTCTACTTCGACCTCGCCAAGAACGCGCCCCTGCGCATGGCCTTCGCCCTGGGCGAGGACCTGAAGGAGGTGGGAGGCACGGCGGTCGCGCTCACCCCCGGCTACCTCCGCTCCGAGATCATGCTCGACATCTACGGCGTACGGGAGGAGAACTGGCGCGACGCGGTGAAGAACGAGCCGCACTTCGCCGTCGCCGAGTCGCCCGCGTACGTCGGCCGCGCCGCCGCCGCGCTCGCCGCCGACCCCGACCGCCACCGCTGGAACGGCCAGTCGCTCTCCAGCGGGCAGCTCGCCAAGGTCTACGGCTTCACCGACACCGACGGCTCCCGGCCCGACGGCTGGGCGTACTTCATCGACGTGGTGCACGGCGGCAAGGACGCGACCGCCGACGACTACCGGTAAAGGGCCGCCATCCGGGCCGCCGCCTCGGCGAACCGCTCCCGCAGCGACGGCGGCTCCAGCACCTCCGCCTCAGGCCCGAGCGCCAGGAGCTGGCTGTAGGCGACCTCCTCCGACTCCACCGGCAGGGTGAGCGTCACACGGCCCTCCGCGTCGGGCGGACCGGCCGCCTCCAGCGCCTCGCGGGCGGCGGCCCGGTCCGTCACGTACGGCAGTCCGCGCGCCCCGGCCTCCGTCACCCGCACCACCACCTCCGTACGCAGGATCGAGCGGGCGAACTGCGCCGCCCGCTCTTCCCAGAACCCCGGCAGGTCGAACTCCTCATCCCGTACGAACCGGTCGTCGCCGAGGGCCACGGCGGCGAACCGGTCGACGCGGTACACCCGGTACGACTCCTCCACGCGGGCGCACAGGTACCACACGCCCGCCTTCAGCACGAGCCCGTACGGCGCCAGCTCCCGGTCCACCTCGACCTCCGCGCGCCGGTAGCGCACCGACACCAGCCGGTCGTCCCACACCGCCTCCGCGATGACGGGCAGCAGCTCGGGCGTCTCGGGCTCCTGGTACCAGCCCGGCGCGTCCAGGTGGAACCGCTGCGCCGCCGAGGTCGGCGCGTCCCGCAGCGACGGCATCAGCGCGGCCGACACCTTCAGCCGGGCCGCCGACGCCGCGTCCGCCAGCCCCATCTCGCGCAGGGCTCCCGGCACCCCCGACAGGAACAGCGCCTCCGCCTCGCTGCGCGCGAGCCCGGTCAGCCGCGTGCGGTACCCGCCGATCAGCCGGTACCCGCCCGCCCGCCCGCGGTCCGCGTACACCGGAACCCCCGCCTCCGACAGCGCGAGCGCGTCCCGCGTGATCGTCCGCTCCGAGACCTCCAGCTCACGCGCCAGCTCGGCGGCGGTCATGGACGGCCGCGACTGGAGCAGGAGCACCATCTTGATCAGCCGGGCAGCACGCATGTCCACATCATGCAAGAAGCCCCCGCCGAAGCGGGGGCTCCTGAGGACGGGACCCTTACAGCCCGTAGCGCTCGCGGGCGTCCTTCACCACCGAGGCCGGGACCTCACCGCGCTTGGCGAGCTGGGCCAGGGAGGCGACCACGATGGACTCGGCGTCCACGCCGAAGTGGCGGCGGGCCGCCTCGCGGGTATCCGACAGGCCGAAGCCGTCCGCGCCGAGCGAGCTGTAGTCCTGCTCGACCCACTGCGCGATCTGGTCCGGGACCTGGCGCATGTAGTCGCTGACCGCCAGCACCGGGCCCTGCGCGTCGGCCAGCGCCTGGCGGACGTACGGCACCCGCTCCTCGCCGCGCAGCAGCGCCGCGTCGGCCTCCAGCGCGTCGCGCCGCAGCTCGGTCCACGAGGTCGCGGACCACACGTCGGCACTCACGCCCCACTCGGCGGCCAGCATGTCCTGGGCCTTCAGCGCCCAGTGGATGGCCGTACCGGACGACAGCAGCTGGATGCGCGGCGCGTCGGCCGTGACGGGCGTGCCCTCCTTGAAGCGGTACAGGCCCTTGATGATGCCCTCGTCCACGCCCTCGGGCTTGGCCGGCTGGGGCATCGGCTCGTTGTAGACGGTCAGGTAGTAGAAGACGTTCGGGTCCTCGCCCGGGGCCGCCTCGCCGTACATCCGGCGCAAGCCGTCCTTGACGATCGCGGCCACCTCGTAGGCGAACGCCGGGTCGTACGTCAGCGCGGCCGGGTTGGTCGCCGCGATGACGGGGGAGTGGCCGTCCGCGTGCTGGAGGCCCTCACCGGTCAGCGTGGTGCGGCCGGCGGTGGCGCCGACGAGGAAGCCGCGGCCGAGCTGGTCGCCGAGCTGCCACATCTGGTCGGCCGTGCGCTGCCAGCCGAACATCGAGTAGAAGATGTAGAAGGGGATCATCGGCTCGCCGTGCGTGGAGTACGCGGTCGACGCGGCGATGAAGTCGGCCATCGAGCCGGCCTCGGTGATGCCCTCGTTGAGGATCTGGCCGTCCTTGGCCTCGCGGTAGTACATCAGCTGGTCGCGGTCGACCGGCTCGTACGTCTGGCCCTTCGGCGAGTAGATGCCGAGCGACGGGAACAGCGACTCCATACCGAAGGTGCGGGCCTCGTCCGGGACGATCGGCACCCAGCGCCTGCCGGTCTGCTTGTCGCGGATCAGGTCCTTCATCAGGCGTACGAACGCCATGGTGGTCGCCACCGACTGGCTGCCGGAGCCCTTGTCGAAGGCGGTGAACGTCTTGTCGGCCGGCGCCGGCAGCGGCGCCACCGGCTGGACGCGGCGGGCCGGGGCGGGGCCGCCGAGGGCCGCGCGGCGCTCCTGGAGGTAGCGGACCTCGGGGGAGCCGGCGCCGGGGTGGCCGTAGGGCACCTGGCCGTCGACGAACGCGGAGTCCGGGATCGGCAGGCCCAGCAGGTCCCGCATGTCCTTGAACTCCTCCACCGACAGCTTCTTCATCTGGTGGTTGGCGTTCTTGGACTCGAAGCCCTTGCCGAGCGTGAAGCCCTTGACCGTCTGGGCGAGGATCACGGTCGGCGCGCCCTTGTGCTCCAGGGCCGCCTTGTAGGCCGCGAAGACCTTGCGCGGCTCGTGGCCGCCGCGCGAGTGCTGGAAGCACTCGATGATCTTGTCGTCGGACAGCAGCTTCGCCATCTCGACCAGGGCCGGGTCCTTGCCGAAGAAGTCCTCGCGGATGTAGGCGGCGTCGCGGGTCTGGTACGTCTGGATCTGCGCGTCCGGTACCTCGCGCAGCCGGCGTACGAGCGCGCCCGTGGTGTCGAGCTGGAACAGCTCGTCCCAGGCGTTGCCCCACAGCGACTTCACGACGTTCCAGCCGGCGCCGCGGAACTGGGCCTCCAGCTCCTGCACGATCTTGAAGTTGGCGCGGACGGGGCCGTCGAGGCGCTGGAGGTTGCAGTTGATGACGAAGGTGAGGTTGTCGAGCTCCTCACGGGCGGCGAGCGCGAGGGCCGCCGTCGACTCCGGCTCGTCCATCTCGCCGTCGCCGAGGAACGCCCACACGTGGGAGTTCGAGACGTCCTTGATGTTCCGGTTGGTCAGGTAGCGGTTGAAGCGCGCCTGGTAGATCGCCGACAGCGGGCCGAGGCCCATCGAGACGGTCGGGAACTCCCACAGCCACGGCAGGCGGCGGGGGTGCGGGTAGGACGGCAGGCCGTCGCCGCCGGACTCCTGGCGGAACTTGTCCAGGTGCGCCTCGGTCAGGCGGCCGTCGAGGAAGGCGCGGGCGTAGATGCCGGGGGAGGCGTGGCCCTGGATGTAGAGCTGGTCGCCGGAGCCGTCCTGCTCCTTGCCGCGGAAGAAGTGGTTGAAGCCGGTCTCGTAGAGCCAGGCGGCGGAGGCGAAGGTGGCGATGTGGCCGCCGACGCCGTACTTGGAACCGCGGCTCACCATGGCCGCCGCGTTCCAGCGGTTCCAGGCGGTGATCTTCGCTTCCATCGCCTCGTCGCCGTCGAAGCCGTAGCCGGCCTCGGCGGCGGTGGGGATGGTGTTGACGTAGTCGGTTTCGAGCAGCTTGGGCAGCGCGAGACCGGCGCCCTCGGCGCGCTCCAGGGTGCGACGCATCAGGTACGCGGCGCGGTGCGGCCCGGCGGCCTTGGCGACGGCGTCGAGGGACGCCTGCCACTCGGCGGTCTCCTCGGGGTCGCGGTCCGGCAGCTGGTCGAGCTCGCTCGGCTGGATGCGGGTGGGGTCGGTCGTCATGATCGCCGCCTTCCGGAGTCGAAGGGGTGTGGAGCCCTTGGTCTTGGCAGGACAGGGCGAGAGACCTCTTGTTGAAGTCCGCGGACGACTGTACGACCGTGATCGATGATCGATCAAAGTGTTGAGCCAAAAATATGCCCTCACGGGCCAAAGTAGGCATTGGGTGCCAGGAAAATGGGCACCGGGTGCCTTGTTTTCGCAGGTCGTCCTCGCTGATGAGCGTGCGCGCCGCCCGATGAGCGGGGCCGGCGGCTACGCGCGCGGGGCACAGCCGAGGACGTGTTCCTTCACCAGGACGCCGATGCGCGGATCCCGGCGGCGGAATGCCTGGACGAGCTCCTCGTGCTCCTCCGCGTACGACTTCTGTACGGTGCCGAGCCAGCGGATCGACAGCGCCGTGAAGACCTCGATGCCCAGGCCCTCCCAGGTGTGCAGCAGCACACTGTTGCGCGCGGCCCGCACCAGCTCCCGGTGGAACGCCACCGTGTGCCGCACCTGCGCCGTGCCGTCCGCGCGGGCGTCGGCCTCGTACAGCGCCGCGACATGCGGCTCCAGGGCCGAGCAGTCCTCGCCCAGCCGGTCGGCCGCCAGCTCGGCGGCGATCTGCTCCAGACCGGCCCGGACCGGGTAACTCTCCTCCAGGTCCGCCGCGGTGAGGTTCCGTACCCGTACGCCCTTGTTCGGCGCCGACTCGATCAGCCGCAGGCTCTCCAGCTCGCGCAGCGCCTCGCGTACGGGCGTCTGGCTGACCGCCAGCTCCGTGGCGATGCGCCGCTCGACGATCCGCTCACCCGGCTTCCAGCGGCCGCTGACGATGCCCTCCACGATGTGCTCGCGGATCTGCTCGCGCAGCGAGTGGACGACGGGCGGGGTCATGGGGGTGCTCCTTCGCGGCTGCGGCGGTTGATCGCCATTATTCCGCCCGGTAACCGCTTGCGGCTGCTCCGTGCGGGAGACGCCCGTCACGCGACGACGGCGCCCCCGGCCGGAGGGCATCCGGCCGGGGGCGCCGTCGTCGTACGGCTGGGGGTTACAGGCCGAGGTCGACCTCGAACTCGCCGGCCTCCAGGATCGCCTTGACGGCCGTCAGGTAGCGGGCCGCGTCGGCGCCGTCCACCAGACGGTGGTCGTAGGAGAGCGCCAGGTACGTCATGTCGCGCACCGCGATGGTCTCGCCCAGGTCCGGGTGGTCGATGACCACCGGGCGCTTGACGGTGGCGCCGATGCCCAGGATGGCGACCTGGTTCGGCGGCACGATGACCGTGTCGAACAGCGCACCGCGCGAGCCGGTGTTGCTGATCGTGAAGGTCGCGCCGGACAGCTCGTCCGGGGTGATCTTGTTGCTGCGGACCTTGCCCGCCAGCTCGGCGGTGGCCTTGGCGATGCCCGCGATGTTCAGGTCGCCCGCGTGCTTGATGACCGGCGTCATCAGGCCCTTCTCGGAGTCCACGGCGATGCCGACGTTCTCCGTGTCGAAGTACGTGATCGTGCCCTCGTCGTCGTTGATCCGGGCGTTGATGACCGGGTGGGCCTTCAGCGCCTGGGCCGCCGCCTTCACGAAGAACGGCATCGGGGAGAGCTTCACGCCCTCGCGGGCGGCGAACGCGTCCTTCGCGCGGTTGCGCAGCTTCATCAGCTTGGTGATGTCGACCTCGACGACCGAGGTCAGCTGGGCCTGCGTGTGCAGCGCCTTCATCATGTTGTCGCCGATGACCTTGCGCATGCGGGTCATCTTGACCGTCTGGCCGCGCAGCGGGGACGCCTCCAGCGCCGGGGCCTTCGCGGCGGCGGCCGGGGCGGCGGCGGCCGGAGCCGGGGCAGCGGCGGCGGCCTTCGCGGCCTCGGCGGCGGCGAGGACGTCCTGCTTGCGAATGCGGCCGCCGACGCCGGTGCCCTTGACCGTCGCGAGGTCGACACCGTTCTCGGCGGCGAGCTTGCGGACCAGCGGGGTCACGTACGCGCCGTCCTCCGCCGGCTGTGCGGCGGCGGGGGCGGGGGCGGCAGCGGGAGCCGTCGGGGCGGGCGCCGGGGCCGGGGGGGGGGGGGGGGCCTGTGCCAGCCTCGTGCGCGTCGGCGGCGGCCCTGTCGGGGTCGCTGGCCAGGGCGTACGGCTCGGCCAGGGCGGCTGTGGGGGTGAGCCGGTCGCGGTAGAGCTGGAGCGC
>NZ_JAUEPL010000048.1 GCF_030406405.1 Streptomyces ficellus | reverse complement strand
CCGCCCGGGCGGGTAGCCACGCGCCGCGCCCGGCGCTGGGCGCCCGGCACCGCCTCGCGGCGCTGGCCGGGGCGGGGCAGACGCCGCTCCTCGGCCACGGCGGGGCGGCGGCACGCCCGAGCCGCCCCGTACCCCCCGGCCACCGCACAGAAACGGCTGCTGCTGGGCACCGGGCACGGGCGGCCGCCCCTGTGGAATCCGGCCCGCGCCGGCCAAGGCCCCACACCGGCCGCAGGGCGCGGGGGCCGGGGCGTCGGCTCCCGTGAGTCCACCCGCCTGCCGGGTCCGGCCCCGCGCGCCGTCAGCCGATGTCCGGGGGGTCCACCCGGATACGCACCGGTTCCGTGCCGCCGCGCGCCAGCCGCGCCGCCTGGGCCGCCTTCAGCGCGGCCGCCAGCGCCGCTCCGCTGCCCGGCGGGACCCGCAGCAGGGCACGCTCCCAGGTCTCGCCCGGGGGTGGGTCGCCCGGGCGGCGCGGGGCGCCCGGGGGCGGGGGCGGCAGCGGGACGGGGCCCAGCACCTCGGCGTCCGGCGGTAGTTCGGCGGACGCCAGCAGCGCGGCCACCGCCTCCGCCCGCCCGGTCACCGACGCCATGCGCGAGACCGGCGGGAACCCCAGCTCCGCCCGCTCGGCGAGCTCGCGCTGTGCGTGGCCCACCGGGTCCCACCGCACCAGTGCCTGCACCGGCCGCAGCGTCGGTTCGGCGACGATCACCACGGTGCCGCCCTCGTCCTGCCCGCGCACCAGCGAGGCCGCGTCCATCCAGCGGCGCAGTGCCTCCTCCCCCGCCCGCAGGTCGGGCCGCCCCAGCATGGCCCAGCCGTCGAGCAGCAGCGCCGCCGCGTACCCGCCCTCGGCGACCGGCTCGGCGCCCGGGGTACTGACCACGAGCGCGGGGCGCCCCGGCACGGTGTCCAGCACATGGTCCCGCCCCGACGTCCGTACCGGCACGGCCGGGAACGCCCGCCCCAGCTCCTCCGCCGTGCGCCGGGCGCCCACCACCTGGGCCCGCAGCCGCACGGACCCGCACTCCGCGCAGTGCCAGTCCGGGGCGCCCCGCCCGCACCAGCCGCACCGCAGCTCCCGCTGCTCGGGCGCCTCCAGCGGCCCCGCGCAGTGCCGGCACCGCGCGGGCGTACGGCACCGCTCGCAGGCCAGCCGGGGAACGTATCCCCGCCTCGGCACCTGGACCAGCACCGGCCCGGACTTCAGGCCCTCCCGCGCCACCTGCCAGGCCAGCGACGGCAGCCGGGCGGCCCGCGCCGCCTCGTCCCGCGCCAGCTCCCCGTCCCCCACGGTCCGTACCAGCGGCGCGGCGGCCCTGACCTGTTCGCGCGGCGCCACCAGCGGCCGCGCCCAGCCGGTCTCCACCAGCTGCGCGGCCTCCACCGTGCAGCTCGTACCGCCCAGCAGGAAGCCGCACTTGTCGTGCGCGGCGCGCAGGAGCAGGACCTCGCGCGCGTGCGGCAGCGGCGCGTGCTGTTCGCTGTGGCTGGAGTCCCCGTCGTCCCAGATGGCCACGAGCCCGAGGTCCCGCACGGGGGCGAACATCGCCGCCCGCGTCCCGACGACCGCCCGCACCGCGCCGCGCCGCACGGCGAGCCACTGCGCGTACCGCTTCTCGGGCCCGGCCTCGGCGGTCAGCACAGCGTGCCGCCCCTCCCCCAGCACGGCGGTCAGCGCCGCGTCCACACGCCCGGCCGCGCGGCCGTCCGGCACCACGACGAGCGCGCCGCGCCCCGACGCCAGCGTGGCGCCCACCGCCCGGGCCAGCTCCTCCGCCCAGTACGGCCCCGGCAGCGCGTTCCACACCGCCCGAGGCGCCCCGCCCTGCGCCAGCGCCCGCAAGAACGCCTCCCCCTGCCCGTACCGCTCCCACGTCCCCGCCTCGGGCGCGGCGGGCGGCGGCAGCGGCTCCGGCGACGGCCGCGCCTCGGCGCGCGCGTTGCGCGGCGGGATCGCCAGCTGGAGCACATCGGCGAGGCTCCCGGCGTACCGGTCGGCCACGGCCCGCGCCAGGCCCAGCAGCTCGGCGTTGAGCACGGGCTCGGGCGACACCACGTCGGCGAGCGCGGCCAGCGGCCCGGAGTAGTCGGACTCGGCGCGCCGCTCCACGAGGAACCCGTCGATCAGCCGCCCGCCCTCGCGGCGCCCGTCCCGCACCTGATGCGCCCCTGCCCCGAACCGCACCCGCACCCGCACCCCCGGCTGTGCGACGGCGTCGAGCTCCTCGGGCACGGCGTAGTCGAAGAACTGGTCCAGGTGCAGCACGCCCTTGTTCACCACCACCCGCGCGACGGGCAGCTCCTTCGCCAGCGCGGCCCCCCGCCACGTACGCGGCTTGGCCCTCGGCACCTTCGCCCTGCGCACGGTCTCCCGTATGAGCGCGAGCTGCTCCGGCGGCTCGGCCGCCCGGCCGCCGTCCCCCTCCCGCTTCCCGTTGTCGCTGCTCACAGCCCCATTCCTACCAGAGCCCACTGACAGCGCCCCCTGCCCGGAAAACGCCGGAGTCCGGCACCCTTCCCAAGGGTGCCGGACTCCGCGATGAGGCCTTAGAGACCCGCCGCCGTGCGCAGCGCGTCCACGCGGTCGGTGCGCTCCCAGGTGAAGTCGGGGAGCTCGCGGCCGAAGTGGCCGTAGGCGGCGGTCTGCGCGTAGATCGGGCGCAGCAGGTCGAGGTCGCGGATGATCGCGGCCGGGCGGAGGTCGAAGACCTCGGCGATGGCGTTCTCGATCTTCTCGACCTCCAGCTTGGCGGTGCCGAAGGTCTCGACGAACAGACCGACCGGCTCGGCCTTGCCGATGGCGTACGCGACCTGGACCTCGCACCGCGAGGCGAGCCCGGCCGCGACCACGTTCTTGGCGACCCAGCGCATCGCGTAGGCGGCCGAGCGGTCGACCTTGGACGGGTCCTTGCCGGAGAACGCGCCGCCGCCGTGGCGGGCCATGCCGCCGTACGTGTCGATGATGATCTTCCGGCCGGTCAGGCCCGCGTCACCCATCGGGCCGCCGATCTCGAAGCGGCCGGTCGGGTTCACCAGCAGCCGGTATCCCTCGGTGTCCAGCTTGATGCCGTCGTCCAGGAGCTGCTTCAGCACGTGCTCGACGACGAACTCGCGGATGTCGGGCGCGAGCAGCGACTCCAGGTCGATGTCCGAGGCGTGCTGCGAGGAGACGACAACCGTGTCGAGGCGGACCGCCTTGTCACCGTCGTACTCGATGGTGACCTGCGTCTTGCCATCGGGGCGCAGGTAGGGGATGGTGCCGTTCTTGCGGACCTCGGTCAGGCGCTTGGACAGCCGGTGCGCGAGGTGGATCGGCAGCGGCATCAACTCGGGCGTCTCGTCCGACGCGTACCCGAACATCAGGCCCTGGTCGCCCGCGCCCTGCTTGTCGAGCTCGTCCTCATCACCCTCGACACGCTTCTCGTACGCCGTGTCGACACCCTGCGCGATGTCCGGCGACTGGGCGCCGATGGACACCGACACGCCGCAGGACGCGCCGTCGAAGCCCTTCTTCGAGGAGTCGTAACCGATCTCCAGGATCTTGCTGCGCACCAGCGTGGGGATGTCGGCATACGCCTTGGTCGTCACCTCGCCGGCCACGTGCACCAAGCCGGTGGTGATCAACGTCTCCACGGCGACACGCGAGGTGGGGTCCTCCCGCAGCAGCGCATCGAGAATCGTGTCGCTGATCTGGTCAGCGATCTTGTCGGGGTGACCTTCGGTCACGGACTCCGAGGTGAACAGACGACGGGACACAACGCTCCCTGGGGTTGCAGCGGCTGCTGGCTGATCATTTGCGGACCGGCAGGGGGCTGCGCCCCGCGTCGTTCCGAGGACAGTTTATCGGGCGCTCTCGGCGGTTGGACCAGGTGTCTCGCACGGTGGGAGCCGGATCGGCCGGTCCGGTCGCCTCCACGGTAGGAAGATCGACCCTCGCCACCGGCCGGAACGCCGGTTTTCAGGGGGCTCCATCCACCCAAAGGGGCGAAATGAGAAATTCATCCCTCTTCATCCGAGTCCTGTCCGAGTCCTGTCCGAGTCATACCGGACTCAGGCCGGAGTCAGGCCCGAGTCCCTCACCCGAGGCGGGGGGCGACAAGGTCCCAGACCGTGTCCGCCAGGGCTTCCTTGGGGCCGTACGGCACGGGGGTCTCCCCGCCGTCCGCCGCCAGCACCACAGCTTCGTTCTCCTCGGAGCCGAACGTCTTGCGCTCCCCCACCTCGTTCACCACGAGCAGGTCGCAGCCCTTGCGGCGCAGCTTGTCGCGGCCATGGGCCAGCACGTCGTCCGTTTCGGCGGCGAAGCCGACGATGACCTGGTCCGGGCGGGGGCGCTCGGCGGAGATCTCGGCCAGGATGTCGGGGTTGCGGACCAGCGCCACGGGCGCGGGCTCCTGGCCCTCCTTCTTCTTGATCTTGCCTTCGGCGTACGCGGCGGGGCGGAAGTCCGCCACGGCCGCGGCCATCACCACGGCGTCCGCGTCGGCCGCCGCCTTGAGTACGGCCTCGCGCAGTTGGACGGCCGTTCCCACGTGGACCACGTCCACGCCCGCCGGGTCGGGCATGCCGGTGTTGGCCTCGATCAGCGTGACGCGGGCACCCCGGGCGGCGGCGGTCCTGGCGAGGGCGTACCCCTGCTTTCCGGAGGAACGGTTCCCCAGGTACCGCACCGGGTCCAGCGGCTCGCGCGTACCGCCCGCGCTCACCACCACATGGCGGCCCGCGAGGTCGGGCCCGGCCGTGCCGCGTGCGAGCACCCGCCGGCAGACCTCGAAGATCTCGTCGGGGTCGGGCAGCCGGCCCTTGCCGGTGTCGGCGCCGGTGAGCCGGCCGACTGCCGGTTCGATGACCACGGCGCCCCGGCGCCGCAGCGTGGCGACGTTCTCCTGGGTGGCGGGGTGCTCCCACATCTCGGTGTGCATGGCCGGTGCGAAGATCACCGGACATCGAGCGGTGAGGAGGGTGTTGGTGAGCAGGTCGTCGGCGAGGCCGTGGGCGGCCTTGGCCAGCATGTCGGCCGTGGCGGGGGCGACGACCACGAGGTCGGCCGCCTGCCCGACGCGTACGTGGGGAACCTCGTGGACGTCCGACCAGACCTCGGTCGTAACCGGGTGTCCGGAGAGCGCGGACCAGGTGGCCGCGCCCACGAAGTGCAGGGCGGAGGCGGTCGGGACGACGCGTACGTCATGGCCCGACTCGGTCAGCCGCCGCAGCAGTTCGCACGCCTTGTAGGCGGCGATGCCGCCGCTGACTCCGAGGACCACCTTCGGCTTGTCCACTCAACGCCTCCCGGCTCCGGCTCGCTACTACGGTCTCCATGACACACCACAGGCCCGGCGGAGTGTCCACCGGGCCTGTCATGACGTGCAGTGGGGCGCCTACTGGGCCGGGCCCTCGATGGCCTCGGAGGTCAGCAGACCCGCGTTGATCTCACGCAGGGCGATCGAGAGCGGCTTCTCGTGGACGTGGGTGTCCACCAGCGGACCGACGTACTCCAGCAGGCCCTCACCGAGCTGCGAGTAGTACGCGTTGATCTGACGCGCACGCTTGGCCGCGTAGATCACGAGGCTGTACTTCGAGTCAGTGGCCTCGAGCAGCTCATCGATCGGCGGGTTGATGATGCCCTCGGGCGCGGTGATGGAAGAGGACACGCTCTACCTTCCGAAAAACTTCTGGAAAATGGGACAAAGATCAAACAACTTGCATCAAGGCTAGCAGCTCACGGGCTACGTCCTCGACGGAGGTGTTGACCAGGGTGGTGTCGAACTCGGCCTCGGCCGCGAGTTCGATCTTGGCTGCCTCAAGACGGCGCTCGATGACCTCCGGCGGCTCCGTACCCCGGCCGGTCAGCCGGCGGACCAGCTCGTCCCAGCTCGGCGGCGCCAGGAACACCAGCTGCGCCTCCGGCATCGACTCACGGACCAGCCGCGCACCCTGGAGGTCGATCTCCAGCAGTACGGGCTCGCCCGCCTCGAGCCGCTCCAGCACGGCGTGGCGCGGCGTGCCGTAGCGGTTGCCGGCGAACTCGGCCCACTCCAGCAGCTCGCCGTTGGCGATCAGCTTGTCGAACTCCTCGTCGCTGACGAAGTAGTACTGCACGCCGTCCCGCTCGCCGGGTCGCGGCTTGCGGGTCGTGGCGGACACCGACAGCCAGACCTCGGGGTGGACCTTGCGCAGATGAGCGACGACCGTGCTCTTGCCGACCCCTGAGGGGCCGGAGAGCACGGTCAGCCGCGGACGTACGTCCGGGGGCTCGGGGGCGGAGCCCCGGGATGTTGCAGCCATGGGGCGATTATTCCAGGTTTACCTCAGTGCCCTGGACGTCAGGCTCCGGAGCTGCCGAACTCGCGCTCCAGGGACGCGATCTGGTTGGAGCCGAGACCCCGCACACGGCGACTCTCGGAGATGCCGAGCCGCTCCATGATCTGCTTGGCGCGGACCTTGCCCACGCCCGGCAGGGACTCGAGGAGGGCGGAGACCTTCATCTTGCCGATGACTTCGTTCTCCTGGCCCTGCTTGATGACCTCTTGGAGTGAGGCGCCGGAGTGCTTGAGTCGATTCTTGACCTCGGCCCGCTCCCGGCGAGCCGCGGCGGCCTTTTCGAGCGCGGCTGCGCGCTGTTCAGGGGTAAGGGGCGGAAGAGCCACGCCTACGTCACCTCGGATGTCGAACTGTCGGATACGGACCGGTGAGGAACCTAGTCGGCCCACACCAGGGGAGCAACGAGCAACGCAGTGCACGTTGGCTCTGCGACGGAGACTAGCGGCCATGGCCGCCGGAGTCAGCGAGAACAGACGAAAAGTCCTGGTCAGCATCGACCTACCCAGACATTTCAGATATAACGACCCGGTTTGGCGTGCAGATTTCGGAAAGGACGATCGCGAGCCGGTCCCGCGACGCCCTGGAGAAGCTCCGATCCGCACCGCGAGTGGGGTACATCACACGCCGGGAAACACGCCGGGAAGGGCCCGGAGCGGCACCCGGAACGCCTGAGCCCACGGTCGTCGCCGGGACGACCGCGGGCTCGCCTGCGGATGAGGGCCGGATGAGGGCCGGATGAGGGCCGGATGACGGGTCCGAGAGGACGGGCCCGGGCGGACGGGTCAGCCGATCGCCGCCCGTACCTCCTCGGCGTACCGCCGCGCCGCCTCGCGCAGTCCCGCCGCGTCCGGACCGTGCCGCAGCACGCCCCTGCTGACGCTGGGCACCACGTTGCGTACGGCGGCGCCGAAGACACCCGGCAGGTCGGCCGGGGTCGCGCCCTGCGCGCCGATGCCCGGCGCGAGGAGCGGGCCGTTGATGTCCAGGTCGTACGAGGAGAGGTCGCCGAGCGTGGCGCCGACGACCGCGCCGAAGGACCCCAGGGGCGTCTCCCCCGCGTTCTCGTCGGCGAGGTGGGCGAGCATGGTCGCGCCGATGGTGCGCCCGGCCGGGTCCTCGGAGCGCACCGCGCGCTGGACCTCGGCCCCCTCCGGGTTGGAGGTGAGGGCCAGGACGAACAGCCCGGCGCCGCTCTCGCGCGCCAGATCGACGGCCGGCTTGAGCGAGCCGTACCCGAGGTACGGGGAGACGGTCAGCGCGTCGGAGAACAGGGGCGCGTCCTTGCGCAGGTACGTCTCGGCGTAGGCGGCCATGGTGGAGCCGATGTCGCCGCGCTTGGCGTCCATGATCACCAGGGCACCCGCGTCGCGGAGGTCGGCCACGGCCTTCTCCAGGACGGCGATGCCGCGCGAGCCGAAGCGCTCGAAGAAGGCGCTCTGCGGCTTGAAGACGGCGACCCGGTCGGCGAGGGCGTCGACGACCGTGCGCGTGAAGGTCTCCAGGCCGTGGATGTCGTCGTTCAGCCCCCAGGCGGACAGCAGGGAGCCGTGCGGGTCGATGCCGACGCACAGCGGGCCACGGGCGTCCATGGTCCGGCGCAGACGCGCGCCGAAGGGGTCGAGCGGGCTCATACGGTGGCCTTTCGGGTGTCGGCGCCGACCGCCTCGGCGAGGGTGGCGTACGGAGAGGCGTTCAGCCGGGCGGCCAGGCCCTTGTGGATGGCGCGGGCGTAGAAGGGCCCCTCGTAGATGAAGGCGCTGTAGCCCTGGATCAGGGTGGCGCCCGCGAGGATGCGCTGCCAGGCGTCCTCGGCGTTCTCGATGCCGCCGACGCCGACGAGTGTGATGCGGTCGCCCACGCGCGCGTAGAGGCGGCGCAGCACCTCCAGGGAGCGCTGCTTGAGCGGCGCGCCGGACAGGCCGCCGGTCTCGCTCGTCAGGTACGCCGGGGACTTCAGACCCGCCCGCGCGATGGTGGTGTTGGTGGCGATGATGCCGTCGAGGCCGAGCTCGACGGCGAGGTCGGCGACCGCGTCGATGTCCTCGTCCGCCAGGTCGGGCGCGATCTTGACGAGGAGCGGGACGCGGCGGTCGGTGACCGCGCGGTCGGCGGCCTCGCGGACGGCCGTGAGCAGGGGCCTCAGGGACTCCGTCGCCTGGAGGTTGCGCAGGCCCGGGGTGTTCGGCGAGGAGACGTTGACGACCAGGTAGTCGGCGTACCGGGCGAGCCGCTCGGTCGACGTCACGTAGTCGGCGGCGGCCTCGGCCTCCGGGACGACCTTGGTCTTGCCGATGTTGACGCCCACGACCGTCGTGAAGACCGGCACGCGCGCGTGGAGGCGCTCCGCGACGGCGGCCGAGCCGTCGTTGTTGAAGCCCATGCGGTTGATCAGGGCGCGGTCCGCGACGAGGCGGAAGAGTCGCTTCTTGGGGTTGCCGGGCTGCGGCTCGCCGGTGACCGTACCGATCTCGACGTGGTCGAAGCCGAGCATCGCCATGCCGTCGATGGCGACGGCGTTCTTGTCGAAGCCGGCCGCGAGCCCGAAGGGGCCGTGCATGCGCAGGCCGAGCGCCTCGGTGCGCAGCTCCTTGTAGCGGGGGGCCAGGGCGGCGGCGAGGAAGGTGCGCAGCACGGGGATGCGGGCGGCCAGGCGGATCCAGCGGAAGGCCAGGTAGTGCGCCTGCTCCGGGTCCATCCGGGTGAAGAACAGCCGGAAGAAGAGCTTGTACATGGTGGTGGTGTCCTCATGAGGAGGGGGACACCGTTTCCGGTGTCCCCCTCGTGGTTGGCTGCTAGTCCTCGCGGGCCGCGATCAGGTGTTCCGCGTGTTCCTGGAGGGAACGGACGCCCACGCCGCCGTGGTTGAGGGCGTCGATGCCCTGGACGGCGGCGGCGAGCGCCTGGACCGTCGTCAGGCACGGGACGCTGCGCGCCACCGCCGCCGTACGGATCTCGTAGCCGTCGAGGCGGCCGCCGGTGCCGTACGGGGTGTTGACGATGAGGTCGACCTCGCCGTCGTGGATGAGCTGAACGATGGTCTTCTCGCCGTTCGGGCCGGTGCCCTCGGACTGCTTGCGCACGACGGTGGCGTTGATGCCGTTGCGCTTGAGGACCTCGGCCGTGCCGGAGGTGGCGAGCAGCTCGAAGCCGTGGGCGACCAGCTCGCGCGCCGGGAAGATCATCGAGCGCTTGTCGCGGTTGGCGACCGAGATGAACGCCCGGCCCTTGGTGGGCAGCGGGCCGTAGGCGCCGGCCTGCGACTTGGCGTACGCCGTGCCGAAGACCGCGTCGATGCCCATGACCTCGCCGGTGGAGCGCATCTCGGGACCGAGGACGGTGTCCACGCCGCGGCCGTGCACGTCGCGGAAGCGCGACCACGGCATGACGGCCTCCTTGACGGAGATCGGCGCGTCGAGCGGCAGGGTGCCGCCGTCACCGCTCCTCGGCAGCAGGCCCTCCTCGCGGAGCTCGGCGATGGTGGCGCCCAGCGAGATGCGGGCGGCGGCCTTCGCCAGCGGCACGGCGGTCGCCTTCGAGGTGAAGGGGACGGTCCGCGAGGCGCGCGGGTTGGCCTCCAGGACGTACAGGATGTCGCCGGCCATGGCGAACTGGATGTTGATCAGGCCGCGCACGCCCACGCCGCGGGCGATCGCCTCGGTCGAGGCGCGCAGGCGCTTGATGTCGAAGCCGCCGAGGGTGATCGGGGGCAGCGCACAGGCCGAGTCGCCGGAGTGGATACCGGCCTCCTCGATGTGCTCCATGACGCCGCCGAGGTACAGCTCGCGGCCGTCGTAAAGCGCGTCGACGTCGATCTCGATGGCGTCATCGAGGAACCGGTCGACCAGGACCGGGCGGGTCGGGGAGATCTCGGTGGACTCGGCGATGTACGCCTCCAGGCGCGCCTCGTCGTACACGATCTCCATGCCGCGGCCGCCCAGTACGTACGACGGGCGCACGAGGACGGGATAGCCGATCTCGTCGGCGATGGCCTTGGCGCCGGCGAAGGTGGTGGCGGTGCCGTGCTTGGGGGCGGGCAGCCCGGCCTCGGCCAGGACCTGGCCGAAGGCGCCGCGGTCCTCGGCGGCGTGGATGGCCTCCGGGGAGGTGCCCACGACCGGCACGCCGTTGTCCTTGAGCGCCTGGGCGAGGCCCAGCGGGGTCTGGCCGCCGAGCTGGACGACGACGCCCGCCAGCGGTCCGGCCTGCTGCTCGGCGTGGACGATCCCCAGGACGTCCTCCAGCGTCAGCGGCTCGAAGTAGAGCCGGTCGGAGGTGTCGTAGTCGGTGGAGACGGTCTCGGGGTTGCAGTTGACCATCACGGTCTCGTAGCCGGCCTCGCTGAGCGCGAAGGAGGCGTGGACGCAGGAGTAGTCGAACTCGATGCCCTGGCCGATGCGGTTCGGGCCGGAGCCCAGGATGATCACGGCGGGCTTCTCACGCGGCGCGACCTCGCTCTCCTCGTCGTACGAGGAGTAGAAGTACGGGGTCTTCGCGGCGAACTCGGCGGCGCACGTGTCGACGGTCTTGTAGACCGGGCGGATGCCGAGGGCGTGGCGGACCTCGCGGACGACGTCCTCGCGCAGGCCCCGGATCTCGGCGATCTGGGTGTCGGAGAAGCCGTGCCGCTTGGCCTCGGCGAGCAGGTCGACGTCGAGGCGGTCGGCGGCGGCCAGCTCGTCGGCGATCTCCTTGATCAGGAAGAGCTGGTCGACGAACCAGGGGTCGATCTTCGTGGCGTCGAAGACCTCCTCGGGCGTCGCACCGGCGCGGATGGCCTGCATGACGGTGTTGATCCGGCCGTCGGTCGGGCGGACCGCCTCGCGCAGCAGCGCGTCCTTGTCACCGGCGGGGCCGGTGAAGGTGAACTGGCTGCCCTTCTTCTCCAGCGAGCGCAGCGCCTTCTGCAGGGCCTCGGTGAAGTTACGGCCGATGGCCATGGCCTCGCCGACCGACTTCATGGTCGTGGTCAGCGTGGAGTCGGCGGAGGGGAACTTCTCGAAGGCGAAGCGCGGCGCCTTGACGACGACGTAGTCGAGCGTGGGCTCGAAGGAGGCCGGGGTCTTCTCGGTGATGTCGTTGGGGATCTCATCGAGCGTGTAGCCCACGGCGAGCCGGGCCGCGATCTTCGCGATCGGGAAGCCGGTGGCCTTCGACGCGAGCGCGGAGGACCGGGAGACACGCGGGTTCATCTCGATGACGATGACCCGGCCGTCCTCGGGGTTGACCGCGAACTGGATGTTGCAGCCGCCGGTGTCGACGCCGACCTCGCGGATGATCGCGATGCCGACGTCACGGAGGATCTGGTACTCGCGGTCGGTGAGGGTCATCGCCGGGGCGACGGTGATGGAGTCACCGGTGTGGACGCCCATCGGGTCGAAGTTCTCGATGGAGCAGACGACCACGACGTTGTCGTGCTTGTCGCGCATCAGCTCCAGCTCGTACTCCTTCCAGCCGAGGATGGACTCCTCCAGGAGCACCTCGGTGGTCGGGGAGAGCGTGAGGCCCTGGCCGGCGATACGGCGCAGCTCCTCCTCGTTGTGCGCGAAGCCGGAGCCGGCGCCGCCCATGGTGAAGGAGGGGCGGACGACGACGGGGTAGCCGCCGAGCGTCTCGACGCCCTTGAGGACGTCGTCCATGGAGTGGCAGATGACCGAGCGGGCGGACTCGCCGTGCCCGATCTTCTTGCGGACCTCCTCCACGACCAGCTTGAACTTGTCGCGGTCCTCGCCCTTGTGGATGGCCTCCACGTTGGCGCCGATGAGCTCCACGCCGTACTTGTCCAGCACACCCTGCTCGTGCATGGAGATGGCGGTGTTGAGCGCGGTCTGGCCGCCGAGGGTGGGCAGGAGCGCGTCGGGGCGCTCCTTGGCGATGATCTTCTCGACGAACTCGGGGGTGATCGGCTCGACGTACGTGGCGTCGGCGATCTCCGGGTCGGTCATGATCGTCGCCGGGTTGGAGTTCACCAGGATGACGCGCAGGCCCTCGGACTTGAGGACGCGGCACGCCTGGGTGCCGGAGTAGTCGAACTCGGCGGCCTGGCCGATGACGATCGGGCCGGAGCCGATGACCAGGACGGACTGGATATCGGTGCGCTTAGGCACGCTCGGCCTCCATCAGGGATACGAAGCGGTCGAAGAGGTACGCGGCGTCGTGCGGGCCGGCGGCCGCTTCGGGGTGGTACTGGACGCTGAAGGCCGGCTGGTCGAGCAGCTGGAGGCCCTCCACCACGTTGTCGTTGAGGCAGACGTGGGAGACCTCGGCGCGGCCGTAGGGGGTGTCGGACACCGTGTCGAGGGGGGCGTCGACGGCGAAGCCGTGGTTGTGCGCGGTGACCTCGACCTTGCCGGTCGTACGGTCCTGCACGGGCTGGTTGATGCCGCGGTGGCCGTACTTCAGCTTGTACGTGCCGAAGCCGAGTGCGCGGCCGAGGATCTGGTTGCCGAAGCAGATGCCGAACAGCGGCGTCCTGCGCTCCAGGACGGCCCGCATGACGGCGACGGGGCCGTCGGCGGTGGCGGGGTCGCCGGGGCCGTTGGAGAAGAACACGCCGTCCGGGTTGACGGCGAAGACGTCGTCCGCGGTGGCGGTGGCGGGCAGGACGTGCACCTCGATGCCGCGCTCGGCCATCCGGCGCGGGGTCATGCCCTTGATGCCGAGGTCGACGGCGGCGACGGTGAACTTCTTCTCACCGATCGCGGGGACGACGTACGGCTCGGTGGTGGCGACCTCGGCGGCGAGGTCGGCGCCCTTCATCTGCGGGGCGGCCTTGACCTTGGCCAGCAGGGTCGTTTCGTCGGCGATCGCGTCGCCGGAGAAGATGCCGACGCGCATGGCGCCGCGCTCGCGCAGGTGGCGGGTGAGGGCGCGGGTGTCGATGCCGCTGATGCCGACGACGCCCTGGGCGGCCAGCTCCTCGTCCAGCGTGCGCGTGGCGCGCCAGTTGGACGGGACGCGGGCGGGGTCGCGGACCACGTAACCGGAGACCCAGATCTTCCTGGACTCGGGGTCCTCGTCGTTGACGCCGGTGTTGCCGACGTGCGGCGCGGTCATCACGACGACCTGGCGGTGGTACGACGGGTCGGTCAGGGTCTCCTGGTAGCCGGTCATGCCGGTGGAGAAGACCGCCTCGCCGAAGGTTTCCCCCACGGCCCCGTAGGCGCGGCCGCGGAAGCTGCGGCCGTCCTCCAGGACGAGTACGGCGGGAACCCTGGTTCCCCGGGTGGAGGTCGTCATCGTGCGGCGCCTTCCGTCGTAGTGATCATGGTGTTCAGGGTGTCGACCCAGGTGGTGTGCTCCGCCGCCCGGTCGGAGCGGAAGCCGGAGTCGATCAGCGTCTCGCCGTGCGCCCAGGTGACGATCAGCAGGCCGCCCTCGGCGAGGACCTTGCCCGCGATGCCCTTGTCGAGCCGGGCCCCGCGCAGCTGACCGGCCGGGATGAAGAAGTCGCTCGCCCCGGGGCGTACGACGTCCAGGCCCGCGTCGCTGAGGGTCAGCTCGGCGCGGCTGCGGGTACCGAGGCCGTGGGCCACGATCCGGTCGAGCCACTGCCCGGCGGTGGTGGACCCGTGGTAGCGCCCGGTCATGGTGAGGCTGACCTCGCCGGGCTCTTCGGGCGCGGTGGGCAGCTGCGGCAGGTCCGACTGGAGGCTGCCGCGCCACTTCCACCCCTGGCGCATCAGCCAGTAGACGAGGGCGATGAAGAGGAGCAGTCCGGCGACCCAGCCGAGCCGGGCGGCCCAGTCGGTCACCTCGGCGGATTTCTGCTCCGCAGCGAGTTCGAAGAGTGTCACGCCAGCTTCCCATCCATGAGCGTCGCCCGGCCCCGCAGGAAGGTGTGGGTGACGCGCCCCGGCAGCTCACGGCCCTCGTAGGGGGTGTTGCGGCTGCGGGAGGCGAAGCCCGCGGGGTCCACGAGACCACGGTAAGCCGGATCGACGAGGGTGAGGTTGGCGGGCTCACCAGCCGAGACGGGGCGGCCGTGGCCGGTGGCGCGGCCGATCTTCGCGGGCTTGAAGGACATGCGGTCGGCGACGCCGGCCCAGTCCAGCAGCCCGGTGTCGACCATCGTGTGCTGGACGACGGAGAGCGCGGTCTCCAGGCCGACCATGCCCATGGCGGCCGCGGCCCACTCGCAGTCCTTGTCCTCGTGCGGGTGCGGGGCGTGGTCGGTGGCGACGATGTCGATCGTGCCGTCGGCGAGCGCCTCGCGCAGCGCCATGACGTCGCGCTCGGTGCGCAGCGGCGGGTTGACCTTGTAGACGGGGTTGTACGAGCGGACCAGCTCGTCCGTCAGGAGCAGGTGGTGCGGGGTGACCTCGGCGGTGACGTCGATGCCGCGCGACTTGGCCCACCGGACGATCTCCACGGACCCGGCGGTCGACAGGTGGCAGATGTGGACGCGGGAGCCGACGTGCTCGGCGAGCAGCACATCGCGGGCGATGATCGACTCCTCGGCGACGGCCGGCCAGCCGCCGAGGCCCAGCTCGGCGGAGACGACGCCCTCGTTCATCTGGGCGCCCTCGGTGAGGCGGGGCTCCTGGGCGTGCTGGGCGACGACGCCGCCGAAGGCCTTCACGTACTCCAGCGCGCGGCGCATGATCACGGCGTCGTCCACGCATTTGCCGTCGTCGGAGAAGACGGTGACACCGGCGGCGGACTCGTGCATGGCGCCCAGCTCGGCGAGCTTCTTGCCCTCCAGGCCCACGGTGACGGCGCCGATGGGCTGTACGTCGCAGTAGCCGTGCTCCTGGCCGAGGCGGTAGACCTGCTCGACCACACCGGCGGTGTCGGCGACCGGGAAGGTGTTGGCCATGGCGAACACGGAGGTGTAGCCGCCGGACGCGGCGGCGCGGGTGCCGGTGAGGACGGTCTCGGAGTCCTCGCGGCCGGGCTCGCGCAGGTGGGTGTGGAGGTCGACCAGGCCGGGCAGCAGGATCTGCCCCGCCGCCTCGATGACGGTGATGCCTTCGGCATCCGGGTCCGTACCACTGATGTCGATCTCGCCCTGGCGGGCGGTGGCCTCGATGGTCTCGCCGTCGATCAGGACGTCCTGGACCTCGCCGCCGAGCACCTTCGCACCACGGATCAGGATCTTGGTCATGCTTACTTGCTCTCCTCGGTACGGGTCTGGCTGACGGCGGACTCATTGCCGCCCAGAAGCAGGTAGAGGACCGCCATGCGGATGGAGACGCCGTTGGCGACCTGCTCGACGACCGTGCAGCGGCCGGAGTCGGCGACCTCGGCGGTGATCTCCATGCCGCGGACCATCGGCCCGGGGTGCATGACGACGGCGTGCTCCGGCATCTTCGCCATCCGCTCGCCGTCCAGTCCGTAGCGCCGCGAATACTCACGCTCGGTGGGGAAGAAGGCGGCGTTCATGCGCTCGCGCTGGACGCGCAGCATCATCACGGCGTCCGACTTGGGCAGGGTGCTGTCGAGGTCGTACGAGACCTCGCACGGCCAGGTCCCGACGCCGACGGGGACCAGGGTGGGCGGCGCGACGAGGGTGACCTCGGCGCCCAGGGTGTGCAGCAGGTCGACGTTGGAGCGGGCGACGCGGCTGTGCAGGACGTCACCGACGATCGTGATCCGCTTGCCGGCCAGGTCCTGGCCGAGGCCCGCGTCCCGGCCGACCAGGCGGCGGCGCATGGTGAAGGCGTCCAGCAGCGCCTGCGTGGGGTGCTGGTGGGTGCCGTCACCGGCGTTGATGACGACGGCGTCGATCCAGCCGGAGGTCGCCAGGCGGTAGGGGGCCCCCGAGGCGCCGTGCCGGATGACGACGGCGTCGACGCCCATGGCCTCCAGGGTCTGCGCCGTGTCCTTGAGGGACTCGCCCTTGGAGACCGACGAGCCCTTGGCGCTGAAGTTGATGACGTCGGCGGAGAGCCGCTTCTCGGCGGCCTCGAAGGAGATGCGGGTACGGGTCGAGTCCTCGAAGAAGAGGTTGACGACGGTACGGCCGCGCAGGGTGGGCAGTTTCTTGATCGGCCGGTCGGCGACCCGGGCCATCTCCTCGGCGGTGTCGAGGATGAGGACGGCGTCGTCGCGGGTGAGGTCGGCGGCCGAGATGAGGTGGCGCATCATCTGGGGGTTTTCTCCGGTTTTGTGGAGGCTGGGTGGCCGTGGGCGTCCTGCCGGGGCGCGTCCGGCAGGCATGCGGGCGCGCAGCGCGGCACGCCGTACGAGGGGGTCGTACGACAGAGGGCTACTGCTCGCCGGCCGGGGCGGTCGCGCGCACACCGAGCAGCACGGCGTCGCGGCCGTCCTCCTCGGCGAGCTGGACCTTGACCGTCTCCCGCAGCGACGTGGGGAGGTTCTTGCCGACGTAGTCGGCGCGGATGGGAAGTTCGCGGTGGCCGCGGTCGACCAGGACGGCGAGCTGGACGGCGCGGGGCCGGCCGAGGTCGCCGAGCGCGTCGAGGGCGGCGCGGATGGTGCGGCCGGAGAACAGCACGTCGTCCACGAGGACGACGAGGCGGCCGTCGATGCCGTCACCGGGGATCTCGGTACGGGCCAGGGCCCGGGCCGGGCGCATCCGGAGATCGTCGCGGTACATGGTGATGTCCAGCGAGCCGACCGGAATCGTGCGGCCGGTGATCTGCTGGAGCTTGTCGGCGAGGCGGCGGGCGAGGAAGACGCCACGCGTGGGAATGCCGAGGAGTACGACGTCGTCGGCGCCCTTGGCGCGCTCGACGATCTCGTGGGCGATACGGGTCAGAACCCGCGCGATGTCGGGGCCCTCAAGAACCGGGCGCGCCGCATCGGACTGCTGAATGGCGTCCATACGAAACGGACCTCCTTCTCCGCCTCACGGGACGGACCTTAAAGGACGTCGGAATTGCGCCACCCACGGTACCAGGACCGGGCGGCTGCTCCGGTCCCGGCCCGGGGAAGAGGGTCGGTACGGACCATTCGGCTTGACGCAGGCAGGTAACGCTGCGTAACCTCACAGTGAGTTACCTCTTCGTCCCGGGAGCCATATGTCCAGCGAATACGCAAAACAGCTCGGGGCCAAGCTCCGTGCCATCCGGACCCAGCAGGGCCTCTCCCTCCACGGTGTGGAAGAGAAGTCCCAGGGCCGCTGGAAGGCCGTCGTGGTCGGTTCGTACGAGCGCGGTGACCGTGCCGTGACCGTACAGCGCCTCGCCGAGCTGGCCGACTTCTACGGCGTCCCGGTACAGGAGCTGCTGCCGGGCACCACGCCGGGCGGGGCCGCGGAGCCGCCGCCGAAGCTCGTCCTGGACCTGGAGCGCCTGGCTCACGTCCCCGCGGAGAAGGCGGGACCGCTGCAGCGTTACGCCGCGACGATCCAGTCGCAGCGCGGCGACTACAACGGCAAGGTGCTGTCGATCCGGCAGGACGACCTGCGCACGCTGGCGGTCATCTACGACCAGTCGCCCTCGGTGCTGACCGAGCAGCTGATCAGCTGGGGCGTGCTGGACGCGGACGCGCGCCGTGCCGTCGCGCACGAAGAGGCCTGATCGGGACCGATCAAGGCTTTGTCCAGCAGAAACGTTGCCGCCGGGTGCGGCGGGAGCCTCAAGGGTTCCCCGTCGCCCCGGCGGTTCTTCATTCCCCGGCCTCCCCCGTTCGGCCGATGCGGGGCGGGTGAACGCGGTTCGGCCGATGCCGGGCCGGCGGATGCCGAAGGGCCCGCGGCGCGAGGTGCGCCGCGGGCCCTTCGTACAGGCTGGGAATCAGTCCCTGCGCAGGCTCGGCTTCAGGTCCTTGAAGCGGGCCAGCAGGCCGTTGACGAACGACGGCGAGTCGTCGGTGGAGAACTCCTTGGCGAGCTGCACCGCCTCGTCGATCACCACCGCGTCCGGAGTGCCGTCGACCCACAGCAGCTCGTACGCGCCGAGGCGCAGGATGTTCCGGTCGACCACCGGCATCCGGTCGAGCGACCAGCCCACCGCGTAGGTGGCGATGAGGTCATCGATCCGGTCGGCGTACTCGGCGTACCCCTCGACGAGTTCCATCGTGTAGTCGCTGACCGGCGGCTGCCGGTCGTCGGAACGGGCATGCCGGACCCAGTCCGCGAGGACCTGCTGCACGGACGCACCGCGCTGGTCGGCCTCGAAGAGGATCTGGAAGGCGCGCTTACGGGCCTTGTTCCGGGCAGCCACGGTTAGCTGTTCACCCGGCCGAGGTAGTCGCTCGTGCGGGTGTCGACCTTGATCTTCTCACCGGTGGTGATGAAGAGCGGGACCTGGATCTGGTGGCCGGTCTCCAGGATCGCCGGCTTGGTGCCGCCGGTGGAGCGGTCGCCCTGGACGCCCGGCTCGGTCTCCTGGATGGTGAGCTCGACGGCGGCCGGCAGCTCGACGTAGAGCACCTCGCCCTCGTGCGTGGCGACGGTGGCGGTGAAGCCCTCGACCAGGAAGTTGGCGGCGTCGCCGACGGCGGCACGGGAGACGTGCAGCTGGTCGTAGGTCTGCATGTCCATGAAGACGAAGTACTCGCCGTCCATGTACGAGAACTGCATGTCGCGGCGGTCGACGGTGGCCGTCTCGACCTTCACACCGGCGTTGAACGTCTTGTCGACGATCTTGCCGGAGAGCACGTTCTTGAGCTTGGTGCGCACGAAGGCCGGGCCCTTGCCGGGCTTGACGTGCTGGAACTCGACCACGGACCAGAGCTGGTCGTTGTCGAGCTTGAGCACCATGCCGTTCTTGAGGTCGTTCGTGGAAGCCACGGTTGCGGAATCTCCTGGACTGACGCTGGTGGACGACCGAGGCGTGGTGCCTTCGCGCTACAGCGCGAGCAGCTCCTTGGTCGTGATGGTGAGTAGCTCGGGTCCGCCGTCCGCCTCCTGGCGTACGACGAGCGTGTCATCGATCCGGACCCCGCCCCGGCCCGGGAGGTGGACCCCCGGTTCGACGGTGACCGGCACACAAGCGTCCAGTTTACCCATGGCGCCGGGTGCCAACTGCGGGTCCTCCTCGATTTCCAGGCCCACACCGTGTCCGAGGAAGGGCGCGAGGCCGTCTCCGTACCCCGCCGACTCCAGGATCTGGCGGGCCGCGCGGTCCACGTCACGGTACGCGGTGCCGGGGGCGAGGGTCTCCCGCGCGGCCCGCTGAGCGGCGAAGACGAGGTCGTACAGCTCGATCTGCCAGTCGGCGGGCGAGGTCCCGATGACGAAGGTGCGGCCGATCTCGCAGCGGTAGCCGCGGTAGTTGGCGCCCAGGCAGACGGAGAGGAAGTCGCCCTCCTCGACCCGCCGGTCGGAGGGCCGGTGGCGGGCCTTGCCCGCGTGGGGGCCGGTGGCGACGGAGGTGGCGAAGGCGGGACCGTCAGCGCCGTGGTCCACCAGGCGGCGTTCCAGTTCGAGGGCGAGGTGGCGTTCCGTACGGCCCACCAGGATGGATTCCAGGAGCTCGCCGAGCGCCTGGTCGGTGATCTCCGCCGCGATCCTGAGGCAGGTGATCTCGTCCTCGTCCTTGACGATCCGCTCCTGCTCGATGGCGGTGCCGAGGTCCGCGAGGCGCAGCTGCGGGGCGACCGAGCCCATCGCGCGGTGGCGCGCGACGCTCAGGTGGTGCTCCTCGACGGCGAGCATGTCCGCCCCCGCCTTGCGGGCGAAGTCGACCGCCGCGACGGCCGGGTCGCCGCCGGCGGCGGGCAGCACCACGAGGCGCAGCTGCTCGTCGATGCGCCCTTCCACCAGGTCGCCGGAGGGCGCTCGGGGGCAGAGCAGCACGTCCTCGCCCGCCCCGAGCAGAAGGACGGCACCGGCGGGCGATCCGCCCGCGAGATAGCGGACGTTGGCGGGGCGGGAGACCAGGGCCGCCACGGAGCCGGCCGCCGCGCACCGGTCGCGCAGCCGCCCGCGGCGGTCCGCAAACACCTCTGACATGCCACGAGCCTACGAGTGAGCGGCGCCCTTGGCAGGTCGGGCGGGTCCGGACGGGTCCGGACAGGCTCCGGACGGGTTCCGGACGGAGTCCGGGCAGGCGGTGCGCCCGGCCGTGCGCCGTCACCAGGACGGTGGGCTCGATATCGAGCGGGCCAGGACGTCGTCGAGGACGCGGGCGGTGGTTTCCACGTCGTACGTGGAGTTGTCGATGATCGGCAGGCCGGAGCCGTACCAGCCGGCCATCCGGCCGTGGATGCCGGCGACCTCCTCGTCGGAGAGGCGGCGGTTGCCGGTGCGCTCGGCGTTGCGCTCCAGGACGACTTCGAGGCCCGGGAGGAGGACGACCGGCAGCAGGCCCGGCCCGACGTGGCGCTTCCAGCCGCCGAGGCCGACGACCGGGCGGTCGGGGAAGACCGCGTCGTCGAGGATGCACGAGATGCCGTTGGCGAGGAAGTTCCGCGCGGCGAAGCCGCAGGTGCGGCGAGCCAGGCGGTACTGGGCCTCGGACTGGTCGTTCCAGCCGTCCTGGGGGTCGGCGAAGCCTGCGCAGACCCACTCGCGGACGTCGTCGAGGCTGATGTGGGCGGTGGGGACGCGGCGGCTTTGCGCCCAGTGCCGGGCGACCGTGGTCTTGCCGGCGCCCGCCGGGCCGATGAGCAGGACGGCGAGGGTGGCGTTTCCGGTGCCGTGTCCGTTGTGCGGTGAGGTGGGGGCGGCCACCGGGGCGCCGGGGGGCAGGTGGATATGGCCGGTGGTGTCCCGCGAGGGCGGGGCGGGCGCGGGAGGCGGGGCGGGCGCGGGAGGCGGGGGAGGCGTCCAGCCCGGGGCGATCTGTGCGCTGCGCGACCCGGGAGGCTGGGGCGGCGGCGGGCCGGGGTGGTGCGCGGCCTGGTTGGTCCATCCGGTGCCCGTGCCCGCGTGCCCGGGCTGGTGGGGCGGCGGCAGCGGAGCCCCCACTGCATGCTGCATCCGGTGCCACTCCGTCTCGTACGACTGACGCTGACCGGGCGCCCGTTCGGGCCGCCCGTTACCGAACCGTACCCTCCCGGGCCCTCGGTGGGGGAACGGCCGGGGAGGGTCGAGGTGTCCGGTCAGCCGGTCGGTTCGCCGGCGAGGGCGCGCAGGGCCAGCAGGTACGAGCCGATGCCGAACCCCGCGATGGTGCCGCTGGCGACGGCGGCGATGACCGAGGTGTGGCGGAACTCCTCGCGGGCGTACGGGTTGGAGATGTGCACCTCGATGAGCGGGGCGGTGCGCTGGGCGGCCGCGTCCCTCATCCCGTACGAGTAGTGCGTGAAGGCGCCGGGGTTGATGACGACGGGGATGGAGCCGTCCGCGGCTTCATGGAGCCAGCGGATCATCTCGCCCTCGTCGTTGGTCTCGCGTACGTCGACGTCGAAGCCGAGCTCCTTGCCGAGGCTCTGGCAGGCGTCCACCAGTCCGGCGTAGGAGGTGGCCCCGTAGACGTCCGGCTCGCGCGAGCCCAGCCGGCCGAGGTTCGGGCCGTTGAGGACGAGCACGCGCCGGGTCACGCCGAGACCTCCCCGTACGCCGCGACCAGCACCGCCGGGTCGGGGCCCTCCAGGACGGTCGGCTTGGCCAGGCCGTCGAGGACGATGAAGCGCAGCAGGTCGCCGCGGGACTTCTTGTCGACCTTCATGGTCTGAAGGAGCTTGGGCCACTGGTCGCCCCGGTAGGTCAGCGGCAGACCCACGGACTCCAGGACGGTGCGGTGCCGGTCGGCGGTGGCGTCGTCCAACCGCCCGGCCAGACGGCCCAGTTCGGCGGCGAAGACCATGCCGACGGAGACGGCCGCGCCGTGACGCCACTTGTAGCGCTCGTTCTTCTCGATGGCGTGGGCGAGCGTGTGGCCGTAGTTGAGGATCTCGCGCAGGCCGGATTCCTTCAGGTCGGACGAGACGACGTCGGCCTTGACGCGGATGGAGCGTTCGATCAGCTCGGCGGTGTGCGGGCCGGTGGGGGTGCGTGCGGCGGCCGGGTCGGCTTCGATCAGGTCGAGGATCACCGGGTCGGCGATGAAGCCCGCCTTGATGATCTCGGCCAGGCCGCTGACGTAGTCGTTGACCGGCAGCGAATCGAGCGCGGCGAGGTCGCACAGGACGCCGGCGGGCGGGTGGAAGGCGCCGACGAGGTTCTTGCCCTCGGCGGTGTTGATGCCGGTCTTGCCGCCCACGGCCGCGTCGACCATCGCCAGGACGGTGGTGGGGACCGCGATCCAGCGCACACCGCGCAGCCAGGTCGCCGCGACGAACCCGGCGAGGTCGGTGGTGGCGCCGCCGCCCACGCCGACGAGGACGTCGGTGCGGGTGAAGCCGGTCTGGCCGAGCGCCTTCCAGCAGTACGCGGCGACCTCGGCGGTCTTGGCCTCCTCGGCGTTCGGCACCTGGATGGCGACCGCCTCGTACCCCTGCTCGGCGAGGTCGGCGCGCAGCGCCTCGCCGGTGTCGGCGAGCGCCTCGGGGTGGATGACGGCGACACGCTTGGCCCGGTCGCCGATGAGGCCGGGCAGCTCGGCGAGCAGCTGCCGGCCGACCAGCACCTCGTACGGGTCGGTGCCGGCCGTGCCGCCGACCTGGATACGGGTCACTGCCTGGTCAGTCATGCGTCCTTCAGCTCCAGTGCGTCGAGGACCGCCTGGGCGACCTCTTCGGGGGTCCGGTCGTCGGTGGCGACGACGGCCCGGGCGACTTGGGTGTACAGGGGGCGGCGGGCGTCCATCAGCTCCCGCCACTGGCGGCGCGGGTTGACCGCGAGCAGCGGGCGGGCGGTGTTCAGGCCGACGCGCCGCACCGCTTCCTCGACGTCCATCGCCAGGTAGACGACCGGCAGCGAGGCGAGCAGCTCGCGGGTGCCGGCGTCCAGGACGGCGCCGCCGCCGAGGGCGAGGACGCCCGTGTGCTCGGCGACGGCGGCCCTGACGGCCTCGCGCTCCAGGGCACGGAAGTGCTCTTCGCCGTCTTCGATGAAGATGTCGGAGATCTCGCGGCCCTCGGCGGCGACGATGTCGGCGTCGGTGTCCCGGTAGGCCACGCCGAGCCGCTCGGCGAGCAGCGCGCCCACGGTGGACTTGCCGGAGCCCATCGGTCCGACCAGGACGATCAGCGGGCCGGTGCTCACCGGATCTGGAGGTTGTCGAGGTAGGCGCGGACGTTGCGGCGGGTCTCGGTGACGCTGTCGCCGCCGAACTTCTCCGCGACCGCGTCCGCGAGGACCAGGGCCACCATCGCCTCGGCGACGATCCCGGCGGCCGGGACGGCGCACACGTCGGAGCGCTGGTGGTGGGCGGCGGCGGCCTCGCCGGTGACGACGTCGACGGTCTTCAGTGCCCGCGGCACGGTCGCGATCGGCTTCATCGCGGCCCGTACGCGCAGCAGCTCGCCGGTCGTCAGACCGCCCTCGGTGCCGCCGGAGCGGCCGGAGGTGCGCTTGATGCCCTCGTCGGTGGCGACGATCTCGTCGTGCGCCTGGGAGCCGGGCACGCGCGCCAGGTCGAAGCCGTCGCCGACCTCGACGCCCTTGATGGCCTGGATGCCCATCAGCGCGGCGGCCAGCCGGGCGTCCAGGCGCCGGTCCCAGTGGACGTGCGAGCCGAGGCCGACGGGCACGCCGTACGCCAGGACCTCGACCACGCCGCCGAGGGTGTCGCCGTCCTTGTGGGCCTGGTCGATCTCGGCGACCATCGCCTTCGACGCGTCCGCGTCCAGGCAGCGCACCGGGTCGGCGTCCAGCTTCTCGACGTCGGCCGGGGTCGGGTACACCCCGTACGGGGCCTTCGCGGCGGCCAGCTCCACGACGTGGCTGACGATCTCGATGCCGGCCGTCTCCTTGAGGTACGAGCGGGCGACGGCGCCCAGCGCGACGCGGGCCGCGGTCTCCCGGGCGCTGGCGCGCTCCAGGACCGGGCGGGCCTCGTCGAACCCGTACTTCTGCATGCCCGCGAGGTCCGCGTGGCCGGGCCGGGGCCGGGTCAGGGGGGCGTTACGGGCCAGTTCGGCGAGCTCGGCCGGGTCGACCGGGTCGGCCGCCATGACCTTCTCCCACTTGGGCCACTCGGTGTTGCCGACCATCACGGCCACCGGCGAGCCCATGGTCAGCCCGTGGCGGACGCCGCCGAGGAAGGTGACCTCGTCGCGCTCGAACTTCATCCGCGCGCCGCGCCCATAGCCGAGGCGCCGCCGGGCGAGGTGGTCCGCCACCATCTCCGTGGTGATCGGTACGCCGGCGGGAAGGCCCTCCAGCGTCGCCACCAGTGCGGGGCCGTGCGACTCCCCCGCGGTCAGCCAGCGCAACCTGCTCAACGGTGCTCCTCATGCTCGCGCCTCGACTGCGACGGCGCGACCGGGTGCGCGGCCCTGGCCCGCCTCACCACCGATCCTCCCACGTCCGGGCCCGTATCCGAGCGCCGGTCCAGTACGCGGACGGCATCGCGGGGGCCTCAGCGGCCGGCGAGTGCCCTCTCCCCCGCCGCCCGCATGGCGGCCAGCGGCGCGGGAGTGCGGCCGGTCATCTGCTCGACCTGGAGCACTGCCTGGTGGACGAGCAGGTCGAGGCCGCCCACCACGGCGCCGCCGCGCGCCGACCAGGCGGCGGCGAGGTCGGTGGGCCAGGGGTCGTAGAGCACGTCGAAGAGGGTGCCGGGCCGGTCGGGGACGGCGGCGGCGAGCGCGTCGGTCGTGCCGGCGGGCGTCGTGGCGATCACCAGGGGTGCCCGCAGCGCCTCGGGCGCATCCGCCCAGGGGGCCGTGCGGACCGGCACGCCGAGCCGTTCGCCCCAGCCGCGCATCTCGTCGGCGCGGGCCTCGCTGCGTACGTACGCGGTCACCGGCCCCGTACAGATCCGGGACAGCGCGGCGAGCGCGGAGGAGGCGGTGGCGCCCGCGCCGAGGACGGCGGCGCACTCGACCTTCTCCACGCCCCGCTCCCGCAGGGCCGCGATCATGCCGGGGATGTCGGTGTTGTCGCCGACGCGGCGGCCGTCGCCGGTGAGGACGACCGTGTTGACGGCCTCGACGCAGGAGGCCGTCCCGGTGATCTCGTCGAGCAGCGGGATGACGGCCCGCTTGAGGGGCATGGTCAGCGACAGCCCGGCCCACGACTCGTCCAGCCGCTTGAAGAACCCGGGCAGCGCGGCCTCGTCCACCTCGTACCGGTCGTACGTCCAGTGCGCGAGGCCGAGCTCCGCGTAGGCGGCCCGGTGCAGCACCGGGGAGAGGGAGTGGGCGATGGGCGACCCGAGGACGGCAGCCCTCCGGACGTCAGTCGCTGCCCTGGTTGTCATTGAACTTGTCCTTCAGCTTCAGGAATTCCTCGTGCGTCTTGGCGAATTCCGTCTTGTCCATGCCGTCCGTGGCGACGAAGTACATCCAGCCGTCCGTCGTCGGATTCAGGGCGGCTTTCAGGGCTTCCAGTCCGGGATTGCCGATGGGTCCGGGGGTCAGGCCCTTCCGGGTGTACGTGTTGTACGGGTCCCGGTTGCTGTTGATCTCGGATTCACTGATCTCGATTTCGCTCTGGCCCATGAGGTAGTTGAAGGCCGAGTCGAACTGGAGCAGCTGGTTCGTCTCCGTGTTGGTGGGCTTGAGGCGGTTGTAGACGACCTCGCCCATCTTGCGGAAGTCGTCATGGGTCTTGCCTTCCGCGTTCACCAGGCTGGCCACGGTGAGGAGCTCCCAAGGCCCCTCCAGGTCGAGGGACTTGGCCTTGCCCTCCAGGTCGAGCTTGCGGTACTCCGTGTTCGCGCGGGCGACCATGTCCTTGAGGATGTCTTCCGGCTTCGCTTTCTTGGACAGCGGATACGTGGCCGGGAAGAGGAAGCCTTCGAGCGGGTCCTTGACATCGGGGTGGCCGGTCGCCCAGGCCGGCAGACCGAGATTCTTGGCGTTGGCCTTGGCGACCGCCTCGGTGGCGCCGGGCTTCAGCTTCAGCTTCTTGTCGATCTGCGCGTAGACGTAGGCGTTCCGCTTGCCCTCGGGAATGGTGAGGTTGTTGCGGCTGGCCGGGTTCAGCATGGCTTTGACGGCATTGGCGGCCGACATTCCCTTGCTGAGGAGGTAGACGCCGTCCTGAATGGATTTGCCGTTCGGGTTCTCCTGGAGCGCCGAGAGGAACGCTCCCTGGCTCTTGACCACACCGGCCTGGGTGAGGATGGAGCCGATCTCGCCGCCACCGGCTCCCCTGGGGATCCGTACCTCTGTCGTCTCGCCGGTGCCCGCGCCCTCGTAGTCGGGGGCCTCGCCGAACTGGCCCTGCCAGAACTGGTAGCCGAAGTAGGCGACGCCGCCCGCGCCGCCCGCGAGGACCAGGGCGACGACCAGGCAGGCGAGGCCGTTGCGGCTCTTGCGCTTCTTCTGCTGCTTGCCGCCCCGGCGGCCCTGGCCGCCGCCGCGCCTCGATGTGGCCGGCTCATCGTCGTAGCCGTCGTCCCCGTCGCCGTCCCCGTCCGTGGCGCCGTCCGAGAAGAACGGGTGGTTCTCCTGCTCCGGCTCCGGTTCGTGGCGCACCGGCTCCGGCTCGGGCTCGGGCTCGGGCCGCCGCTGGCCCGGGGGCTGCGGCGGCGGGTACGCCTCGGGGGTGCCGTACAGGTCGGGGGCGTGCGGGCCGTACGGGTCGGCCGGGGCGGGCGCGCCGTAGGGCATCGCCGTCTGCTGGCCGGTGTCCCAGCCGCCGGTGTCGTACGGCTGCCGGGCGTAGTGCTGGGCGTACGCCTGCTGGGCCTGGTACTCCTGCGCGGCCTGGTGATCATGCGGGGCGTGGTACTGCTGGTCGCCGTACCCCTGCTGCGGCTGCTGCTGGTACGGGTCCTGCTGGGCCTCGTACTGCTGTGGCTGCTGCTGCGTCTGCTGGTAGTAGGCCTGCTGACCTTCCCACCCCTGGTCCCCGTATGCCGGGTCCTCGGGGTGCCACGGTTGGGAGCCGGGGCTCCGGCCATACTCAGTCATCGATCCCCAAACAGCCGCGAGGCGTCCGGACGATCCGCCTCTACGTAGTGCGGCGGCTGTTCGAACACCGCCGCATCGCGCGGAACGTTACCGTATCGCGATCAGATGACCACTTCGACGCTCTCTCCGGGCGGATTACCCGATACCCGTTCGGACTCAAGAGCGTTCTGAAGGATGATCACAGCGGCTGCCTGATCGATGACAGACCTGCCCTTTTTGGACTTCACACCCGAGGCGCGCAGCCCCTGAGTGGCCGTCACTGTGGTCATCCTCTCGTCCACGAGCCGTACGGGGACGGGGGCGACCGAACGGGCGAGCTCCTGGACGAAGGCGCGGACCTTGGCCGCGGCCGGGCCCTCGCCCCCGCTGAGGGAGCGAGGCAGCCCGACCACGATCTCGATCGGTTCGTACTCCTGCGCGATCTGCTGCAACCGCCGGTGGGCGGCCGGGACATCACGCCCCGGCACGGTCTCCACCGGCGTGGCGAGGACCCCGTCGGGGTCGCACGAGGCGACCCCGATCCGGGCGTCCCCGACGTCGATCGCGAGCCGGCGGCCGCGTCTCATCAGGCGGTGTCCGCGACGAGCCGCTCGACGGCGTCGATGGCGTCGCCGATGGCGGCGGGGTTCTGGCCGCCGCCCTGGGCGACGTCCGGCTTGCCGCCACCGCCGCCGCCGAGGGTCTTGGCGGCCGTACGGACCAGCTCGCCCGCCTTGAGGCCGCGCTCGCGGGCGGCCTCGTTGGTGGCGATGACCGTCAGCGGACGCCCGTTCGCCGTGGAGAACAGGGCGACGACGGCCGGGCGGTCACCCGGGATGCGGCCGCGCACGTCGAGGACCAGCTTGCGCAGGTCGTCGGCGGAGGTGCCGTCCGGGACCTGGCCGGTCACCAGCGCCACACCGCGTACGTCCTTGGCGCCCTGGGCGAGCCCGGCGGCGGCGGCGAGGACCTTCTCGGCGCGGAACTTCTCGATCTCCTTCTCGGCGTCCTTCAGCTTGCCGAGCATGGCGGAGATCTTCTCCGGCAGCTCCTCGGGGCGGCCCTTGACCAGCTCCTGGAGCTGGGCGACGACCGTGTGCTCCCTGGCGAGGAAGTTGTAGGCGTCGACGCCGACGAGGGCCTCGATACGGCGCACGCCACTGCCGATCGACGACTCGCCGAGCAGCTTCACCAGACCCAGCTGCGCGGTGTTGTGCACATGCGTACCGCCGCACAGCTCCTTGGAGAAGTCGCCGATGGTGACGACGCGGACCCGCTCGCCGTACTTCTCGCCGAACTCGGCGATGGCGCCCTGCTTCTTGGCCTCATCAATGCTCATGATCTCGGCCTGGACGTCGAGCTCCCGGGCGAGGACCTCGTTGATCTTCTGTTCGACGTCGGTGAGGACCGTGCCGGGCACGGCGGACGGCGAGCCGAAGTCGAAGCGGAAGCGGCCCGGGGCGTTCTCCGAACCGGCCTGGGCGGCCGTCGGGCCGAGGGCGTCGCGCAGCGCCTGGTGCGTGAGGTGCGTGGCGCTGTGGGCGCGGGCGATGGCACGGCGGCGCTTGACGTCGATGGCGGCGTAGGCGGAGGCGCCCACGGTGACCTCGCCGACCTGCACGGAGCCCTTGTGCACGGAGACGCCCGGAACCGGCTGCTGGACGTCACGGACCTGGATGACGGCACCGGAGTCGAGCCTGATGCGCCCGGTGTCGGCCTGCTGGCCGCCGCCCTCGGCGTAGAAGGGGGTGCGGTCGAGGACGACCTCGACCTCATCGCCCTCGGTGGCGGCCGGGGAGGGCACACCGTTGACGAGCAGGCCGACGACGGTCGACTCGCCCTCGGTGCTGACGTATCCAGTGAACTCGGTGGAACCGGCGGTGTCGGCGATCTCGCGGTACGCGGAGACGTCGGCGTGGCCGGTCTTCTTGGCCTTGGCGTCGGCCTTGGCGCGCTCCCGCTGCTCCTTCATCAGGCGGCGGAAGCCGTCCTCGTCCACGGTCAGGCCCTGCTCGGCGGCCATCTCCAGGGTGAGGTCGATCGGGAAGCCCCAGGTGTCGTGGAGCAGGAACGCCTTCTCGCCCGGCAGGACGGTGGAGCCGGCGGCCTTGGTCTCGCTGACGGCGGTGTCGAGGATGTTGGTGCCGCCCTTGAGGGCCTTGAGGAAGGCGGCCTCCTCGGCGAGGGCGACGGTCTCGATCCGCTTGCGGTCGGTGACGAGCTCCGGGTACTGCTGGCCCATCGTGTTGATCACGACGTCGACCAGGTCCTTGACGACCGGGCCGGTGGCCCCGAGGAGGCGCATGTTGCGGATGGCGCGGCGCATGATGCGGCGCAGCACATAGCCTCGGCCCTCGTTGCCGGGGGTGACGCCGTCGCCGATGAGCATGACCGACGTACGGATGTGGTCGGTGACGACCCGCAGGGCGACGTCGGAGCTGTGCTCGGCGCCGTAGCGCACGCCGGTGAGCTCGGTGGCCTTGTCGATGACGGCCATCGAGGTGTCGATCTCGTACATGTTCTGCACGCCCTGAAGGATCATGGCGAGTCGTTCCAGGCCGAGACCGGTGTCGATGTTCTTCGACGGCAGTTCGCCGAGGATCGGGAAGTCCTCCTTCCCGTCGCCGGGGCCCCGCTCGTACTGCATGAAGACCAGGTTCCAAATCTCCACGTACCGCTCGTCGTTGACGGCCGGGCCGCCCTCGACGCCGAACTCCGGGCCGCGGTCGTAGTTGATCTCCGAGCAGGGGCCGCAGGGGCCGGGGACGCCCATGGACCAGAAGTTGTCCTTCTTGCCCAGGCGCTGGATGCGCTCGGCGGGGACGCCGATCTTGTCGCGCCAGATCTGCTCGGCCTCGTCGTCGTCGAGGTAGACCGTGATCCACAGGCGCTCGGGGTCCAGGCCGTAGCCACCCTTGTCCTGGGGCGTGGTGAGCAGCTCCCAGGCGTAGGAGATGGCACCTTCCTTGAAGTAGTCCCCGAAGGAGAAGTTGCCGCACATCTGGAAGAACGTGCCGTGGCGGGTCGTCTTGCCGACCTCTTCGATGTCGGGCGTACGCACGCACTTCTGCACGCTGGTGGCGCGCGGGGCAGGCGGCTTGGTCTCGCCGAGGAAGTACGGCTTGAAGGGCACCATGCCCGCGTTGACCAGCAGCAGAGTCGGGTCGTCCGCGATGAGCGACGCCGAAGGGACGACGGTGTGCCCGCGCTCCTCGAAGAAGCTCAGCCAGCGGCGGCGGATTTCAGCCGACTCCATCAGTGGTCCTCATTCCGGTTGTACGAGTGGTTGGTTACGGGTGGTTGGGTTTCGGACGGTCCGGGTCGGGGCGGTCCTGGTCCGGGCGACCGGGTTCCGGACGGGCCGGGTCCGGGCGCGCCGCCGGGTCCGGGCGGCCGGGGCTCGGGCGGTGCGGGTACGGGTCCTCGGCGCGGCCGAGCGCGGCGGCGCGGCGCGGTGCCGGCAGCGCGGGATCGGCGGGGGCGCCGAGGCCCAGTGCCTCACCCAACTCCGCTTCGCGCTGGACCATTCCCGCCCGGACGTCCAGGGCGAAGTCCTTGAGCCGGTGACCGGCCTCGATCGCCTTGTCGGCGGCCTGGGCGGCGAGGCTCTCGGGGGTCAGCTGCTTGAGCTTGCGATTGACCTTGGTGGTGGCCCACACACCGGCTGCGGCGCCCGCGGTGAACCAGAACGTACGGCGGAACATCCCTTGCCTCAGCCCTTCCGCTTCCAGCCCCTGGCCCTCGGCACCGTACGGCCGACGATCACCGTACGCCGGGTCCGCTCGGCCGGCCTGTCGTCCTTGTTCCGGCTCATCGCCCGGCGCACGCCGTAGCCGAACGCCGCGACCTTGACCAGCGGCCCCCCGAAGGTGGAGGCGACCGTCGTGGAGAGCGCGGAGGCGTTGGACGTGACCTCCTGGACGTCCGACGCGATGGCGTCCACCCGGTCGAGCTGAGTCTGCGCCGACCGCACCGTCGCGGAGGCGTCGGCCAGCAACGGGACGGCCTGCTCGGTCACCTCTGCCACGAGTCGGGTGGTCGCCCTGAGCGTCTGGGCCAGCCTCACCAGCACCACGGCCAGGAAGGAGACCAGGATCGCCCAGAAGACGGCCACCAGAATCCCGGCAACCTCTCCACCGGTCACTGCGCACCGCTCTCTGCTCGTCGGATCCGGCTCGTAGAAAACTCTAGAAAGTCGTCCTCCGAGCCTATCGCGCCCGCACTCGCTCCCCGTACCGCATTAAGGGCGCCCGGAGCCGGAGTTGTGCGGTCGGATTGTACGGAGTGCTGCGGTGTGGGTACGCTCCGTGTCCCATGCGACGGAGCAATCTCCCGGCGGAGCTGAACCGGTTCGTGGGGCGTGAGGGCGAACTGGACCATCTGACGCGGCTGCTGGCCGAGTTCCGGCTCGTCACGGTGGTGGGCGTGGGCGGCGTCGGCAAGACCCGGCTGGTGACGCGGGCGGCGGCCATGGCGGAGGCGTCGGAGGCGTCGGAGGCGTCGGAGGCGTCGGAGGCGTCGGAGGCGTCGGAGAAACGCTACTGCGACGGCGTCCGGCTGGCCGAGCTCGCTCCGCTGCGGGACGCCCGGCTGCTGGAGCACGCCGTGCTGGAGGCCCTGGGCCTGACCGACCACACCAGCAGACCGCCGCGCGAGGTGCTGGTCGAGCACCTCACCGACCGGCGGCTGCTGCTCGTCCTGGACGGCTTCGAACACCTCGTGGACGAGTGCGCCGCGCTCGTACGGGAGTTGCTGCGCCGCTCCCCGGGGCTGACCGTGCTGGCCGCCGGGCGCCGCCCGCTGCGGCTCGACGGCGAGGCGGTCCTCTCGCTCACGCCGATGTCCGACGAGGACGCCGTGCGGCTGTTCACCGAGCGGGCGGAGGCGGTCCTGCCCGGCTTCCGGGCCCAGGAATCCGCGGCCGTACGGGAGCTGTGCCGGCGCCTGGACGGGATTCCGCTGGCGCTGGAACTGGCGGCGGGCCGGCTGCCCGTGCTCAGCGTGGAGCAGATGCTGCACCGCCTCGACGACCGCTTCCGGCTGCTGGCGCACGGGGTGCGCGGTGCGCTGCCCCGGCACCGGACGCTGCGGACGGCCATCGGCTGGAGCCATGAGCTGTGCACGCCCGAGGAGCGGCTGCTGTGGGCGCGGCTGTCGGTCTTCACCGGCCCCTTCGACCTGGAGGCGGTCGAGTACGTGTGCGGCGGCCCGGAGCTGCCGCCCGACCGGGTGCTGGACGTGCTCGGTGAGCTGGTGGCGCAGTCGGTGGTGGGCCGGGAGGAGACCCCCGCGGGCGTGCGGCACCGGATGCTGGACACGGTGCGGGCGTACGGGGCGCAGTGGCTGGCCGAGCTGGGCGATGCGGAGCGGCTGAGGCGGCGCCACCGCGACTGGTACATGGGGCTGGCCACCTGGTGCGAGCTGGAATGGTTCAGCCCGCGACAGGCAGAGGTCGCCGCCTGCGCCGACAGCGCGCTGCCCAATCTGCGGGCCGCGATGGAACTGTGCCTGGAGCACCCCGAGGAGGCGCACCTGGCGCAGCACCTGGCCGGCACGCTCTGGTTCTACTGGGTCGGGTGCGGGCGGCTCGCGGAGGGGCGGCACTGGCTGGACCGGGCGGTGGCGCTGGAGTCGGACCACGACACGGCACGGCTCAAGGCGCTGTGGGTGCTGGGGTACGTGGCGATCCTCCAGGGCGACAACACGGCGGGGGTGGCGGCGCTGCACGAGTGCGGCGAGAACGCGGCCCGTACGGGAAACGCGACGGCGGCCGCGTACACGACCCACCGCATGGGCTGCCTCGCACTGCTGTCGGGCGACATGCCGCGGGCCGAGAAACTGCTCGGCCGGGCGCTGGCCGCGTACCGCGAGTTGGGCGAGCTCAACAGCCAGGTGCTGATGGGGCAGGTCGAGCTGGCGATGGCGAAGGCCTTCCGGGGTGACCTGGAGGCGGCCGTCGCGCTGTGCCAGGAGGTCCGGGAGGTCTGCGAGGAGCGCGGCGAGCGGTGGACGCGGGCGTACGCCCTGTATGTGCTGGCGTACTCGGCCTGGACCCGGGAACGGCACGGGGAGGCCCGGGAGCTGCTGGCCGAGTGCATCGCCATCGACCACACGTTCAATGACCTGGTCGGGCTGGTGCTGGCCATCGAGCTGCTGGCGCTGGTCACGGCGAGCGAGGGCGACCCGGCCGAGGCGGCGGTGCTCCAGGGTGCGGCCGCGCCGATATGGGAGGCGGTCGGGCTGCCGCTGTTCGGCTCCGCGTACTTCAGCGCACCCCGCGCCCTGTGCGAGCGGCGGGCCGGCGAGGAGCTGGGGCCCGAGCGGTTCCGGTCGTACGTGGCGGAGGGCGGCGCGTTGCCGCTGGACGCGGCGGTGGCGCGGGCGCTGTCGGGCCGCCCCCTGGACCGGGTGCCGCCACCGCGCGGCGACCGTGCGTCGACCCGCCGCGGCGGGCGGGCCCGCTGAGCGGGGCGGTGCGGCGCGGTGCAGCGCGCGGCGACCGCGCCTACCCGCCCGGGGCGGGGCATTGCGGCCACCCCGGGTGGGTGGGGGCGGGGCCCCTCCGGGCTCGTCTCCTCGGGGCCGGCGGCCTTGGGTACGTCGAAGGGGAGCCCTTCCGTCGCCGCCAGCCCCTGCGGGGACGACCCTGCACGGCCCCACCCGGGCCCTGATGCCGACTACAGGCCGACACCGGCTGTGGGCTCGGCACGCCGCGGCCGGATGCGGGCCGGTTCGCCGGCTAATCGGTTGTGGGGTTCGGCTCGCCGCTATGGCCCCTTGCGGGCCGACTCACCGAGGGTGGGCACAACCGGGCGCGGTCCGCAGACGGGCAGAGGGTTCGGGGCGAAGCCTCGACAAGGGCAGTGCCCCGGGAACGCGGAAGCCCGCCGGCTCCCCCGGCCCGGAGGGCGGGGAAACGGCGGGCTGGGGACCGCGGTGCTACGCCAGGGTCAGCGGGCGTAGTACTCGACGACCAGCTGCTCGTCGCAGATGACCGGGATTTCCTTGCGGTTCGGCTCGCGGTCGAGACGGAAGGCCAGGGCCTTCAGGTTGACCTGCAGGTAGCGGGGGATCTCGCCGTCGGGGGCGAAGCCACCCTCACGCGCGACCTGGAACAGGGTCTTGTCGCGGCTGCGCTCGCGGACCATCACGACGTCGTCGGGGCGGACGCGGAACGAGGGCTTGTCGACCTTGGAGCCGTTGACCTCGATGTGGCCGTGGACGACCATCTGGCGGGCCTGGTAGATGGTGCGGGCGATGCCCGAACGCAGGACCAGGGCGTCGAGACGGCGCTCCAGCTCGACGACCAGCGCCTCGCCCGTCTTGCCCTCGGCCTTCTTGGCGCGGTCGTAGGCGCGCGCCATCTGGCGCTCGCTGATGTCGTACTGGGCGCGCAGACGCTGCTTCTCGAGCAGACGGACCTTGTAGTCCGAGTTCTGCTTGCGGCCACGGCCGTGCTCACCCGGCGGGTAGGGGCGAGCCTCGAAGTACTTGACGGCCTTCGGCGTCAGCGCGATACCGAGCGCACGGGACTTCTTGACCTTGGGACGCGACTGGTTAGGCACGTTCTCCAGACCTCCGATATAGGTTAGGTTAGGCTTACCTTAATCAAGGAGATCGCATGTCGAGCCCTGGGAACACCACGCGCATCACAGACAGCAGCACAGAGAGCGACGCTCCTGCTTCGCAGAGCATCGATGTGACGGAGGTCCGATCAGCTCATGGTCAGCCGCGTCCCAGCGGGCTTGAAATCGCGCGGATGCCGTCAGCAGCCGAGCGCACACGAACTCTCGTACAGAGTACATGCTCCGCGGTGCTCATCGTGCCGGGGGCGGACGGCGCTCGGCCCGACCAGCTGGTGCCGGACGCCCGCACCGTGGGCACCGACGGCGAGGTGTTCCTGCTGTTCCCCGCCGACTCCCCGCCCGTGCGGGCCGCCACGCACGCGCAGGCCGGGGAACTGGCCGCCGTGCTGGAGATCACGGACGTGGCCCCGGTCGCCGTCCCCAACCGCGTCCGCGGCCGCGCCTGGGTGTCCGGCTGGCTGACCTGCGCCCCCGGCATCGCGGCGCCCGGCCACATGATGCTGCGCCTGGAGGTCGGCGAGCTGTACGTCGACGACCTGTGGGGCGACGGCACGGTCGGTCCGGAGGACTTCGCCCGTGCCTTGCCGGATCCCCTCACCGCGTACGAGACCGAGCTGCTGCAACACCTCGCCGCCACGCACGACGACCACGTCCAGGCCCTGAGCACCCTGCTCGGCCACCGGGCCTCGGACGGGCCCTGCGCCGTGCGCCGCGTGGTGCCGCTCGCGCTGGACCGGTTCGGGCTCCGGGTGCGGTGCCGGGACGCGGCGGGCCGCTGGTTCGACGCGCGCTTCGACTTCCCCGAGCCCGCAGGGAACGTCCACGGGCTGCGCCGCGCCATGCACGCGCTCTTCGAAACGGCCCAGGCGGACCACGGCCAGGGCTGACTACGCGGGGCCCTCGCCGCGCAGCCGCTCGCGGACCTTCTCCACCACGTCCGCGTACCGCGCCTCGGCGCCGTACCGCGTCGGTTCGTAATAGCGCTTGCCGTGGACGGTGTCCGGCGCGTACTGCTGGGCGGCGATACCGCCCGGCACGTCGTGCGGGTACACATACCCCTGGGCGTGGCCCAGCTTGGCCGCGCCCTTGTAGTGCCCGTCGCGCAGATGGGGCGGGACCGGTCCGGCCAGCCCGTTGCGTACGTCGGCCTGGGCGGCGGCTATCGCCCTGGTCGCGGCGTTCGACTTGGGGGCGAGCGCCAGCGCGATGGTGGCGTGGCTGAGGGTCAGGGCCGCCTCGGGGAAGCCGATCATGGCGACCGCCTGGGCGGCGGCGACCGCGGTGGGCAGTGCCGTGGGGTCCGCGAGGCCGATGTCCTCGCTGGCGGAGATCATCAGGCGGCGGGCGATGAAGCGGGGGTCCTCGCCGGCCTCGATCATCCGGGCCAGGTAGTGCAGGGCGGCGTCGACGTCGGAGCCGCGGATCGACTTGATCAACGCGCTCGCCACGTCGTAGTGCTGGTCCCCGTCCCGGTCGTACTTCACGGCCGCCCGGTCGACCGTCTCCTCCAGTGTGGCGAGGGTGATCTCCGGCTCGTTCTTCGCCATGGCCGCGCCCGCGGCCGCTTCCAGCGCGGTCAGCGCCCGGCGGGCGTCGCCGCCCGAGATCCGCAGCAGGTGCGCCTGGGCGTCGTCCGGCAGCGACACCGCGCCGTTCAGCCCGCGCTCGTCGACGAGCGCCCGCTTCAGCAGCCCGCGGATGTCGTCGTCCGTGAGCGGCTCCAGGGTCAGCAGCAGGGAGCGGGAGAGCAGCGGGGAGATCACCGAGAAGTACGGGTTCTCGGTGGTCGCCGCGATGAGGGTCACCCAGCGGTTCTCGACGGCGGGCAGCAGCGAGTCCTGCTGGGCCTTGCTGAAGCGGTGGATCTCGTCCAGGAAGAGGACGGTTTCCTTGCCGAAGCCGCCGGCGGCGCGGCGGGCACCGTCGATGACCGCGCGGACCTCCTTGACGCCCGCGGTGATCGCCGAGAGCTCCACGAAGCGCTTGTTGGTCGCCTTCGAGACGACGTACGCGAGGGTCGTCTTGCCCGTGCCCGGTGGGCCCCACAGGATCACGGACGAGGCACCGGCCGGGCCGCCCGCGCCCTCACCGACCAGCCGGCGCAGCGGAGATCCCGGCTTGAGCAGGTGCTGCTGGCCGACGACTTCGTCGAGGACGCGCGGACGCATCCGTACGGGCAGGGGGCTGCTGGACGGATCCTTCTCCTGGCGTTCTTCGGCGGCGGCGGTAAAGAGGTCGGGCTCCACATCCAGAAGCCTATGTCAGCCCACTGACAGTCCCGGCGCGGCCGCTCAGCCGGTCCAGAAGTCCCACCAGCGGGTGAGGATCAGCATGCCGATGATCCCGATGTGCAGGACCGGCAGCACCCAGGTGAACTCGTCGAGGAAGCCGCGCAGCGCGCGGGGGGCCGGGAGGATGCCGTTGCGTACGTTGTGGGAGGTGACGTACCAGAACATGACGATCGTCGCGGCCCACGCCAGGGAGCACCACAGGCACAGCGAGTTGATCTCGTACAGCGACTCATACATCAGCCACATGCAGAACCCGGTGCCGAAGAGCGTGCCGGCGTTCAGGCCGAGCCAGTACCAGCGGCGGTAGCGGGCGCCGGCCAGCAGCCCCGCCCCGATGGCGATCACCATGCCGTAGGTGACCAGGCCCAGCATCGGGTTGGGGAAGCCGAAGGCCGAGGCCTGCTCGCTCTTCATGATGTTGCCGCACGACACCACCGGGTTCAGGCTGCAGCCCGGCGTGAAGTTCGGGTCCTCCAGCAGCTTGAACTTGTCCAGCGTGATCACCCACGCGGCGAGCAGCCCCGCCGCGCCGGTGACCACCAGCATCCACGCGAACGCCCGGCTGCTGCCGACCGTCCTGCCGTGGTCCGTGGACACCTCGTCAACCGTCGCACTCGTCATGACTCGTCATTTTGCCGCACGGCCGCCCCTGTCCGCCGTTCGGTGGACATAAGGAGGGGAGAGGGGGTGGTGGCCGGCTGTGCCGGCCACCGCACCTCCCGATCAGGCGAGCTTCGAGCGGAGGGTCGTGACGAGCGTGTCGAGCGCGACGGCCTCCTGCTCGCCGGACTCCATGTCCTTGAGCTGGGCCACGCCCTCGGCGAGGTCGCGCTCGCCCAGGACGAGCGCGTAGCGGGCGCCACTGCGGTTGGCGGCCTTCATCGAGGCCTTGAGGCCCTTGCCGCCGTACGCGAAGTCCGTGGCGACCCCCACCCGGCGCAGCTCGGTGACCACGCCGAACAGCCGGCGCCGGGCCTCCTCGCCGATCGGCACGGCGAACACGCTGGTGGTGGCCGGCAGGTCGAGCGTGATGCCCTCCGCCTCCAGGGCCAGCACCGTGCGGTCCACGCCCAGTGCCCAGCCCACCGAGGGCAGGGCCGGGCCGCCGATCATCTCGGACAGGCCGTCGTAGCGGCCGCCGCCGCCCACCGCGGACTGTGAGCCCAGCCCGTCGTGGACGAACTCGAAGGTCGTGCGGGTGTAGTAGTCGAGGCCGCGCACCAGCTTCTCGTCGTCCTCGAAGGCCACGCCCGCCGCCTTCAGCAGCTCGCGCACCTCCTCGTGGTACGCCTTGCACGCGTCGCACAGGTAGTCGCGCAGCAGCGGCGCGCCCACCAGCTGCTTCTGGACCTCGGAGCGCTTGTCGTCGAGGACGCGCAGCGGGTTGATCTCGATGCGGCGGCGGGTGTCCTCGTCGAGGTCCAGGTCGCGCAGGAAGCCCTGGAGTGCCTCGCGGTAGACGGGGCGGCACTCCTTGTCGCCCAGGGAGTTCAGCAGGATGCGGAAGTTCCTGAGACCGAGCGAGCGGTACGCCTGGTCGGCGAGGATGATCAGCTCGGCGTCCAGCGCCGGGTCCTCGGCGCCGATCGCCTCGGCGCCGACCTGCGAGAAGTGGCGGTAGCGGCCCTTCTGCGGGCGCTCGTAGCGGTAGTACGAGCCCGAGTACCAGAGCTTGACGGGGAGGTTGCCCGCCTTGTGGAGGTTGGCCTCCAGCGCGGCGCGCAGCACGGAGGCGGTGCCCTCGGGGCGCAGGGCGAGCTTGTCGCCGCCCTTGGTCTCGAAGGCGTACATCTCCTTGGTGACGATGTCGGTGGACTCGCCCACACCGCGCGCGAACAGCTCGACGTTCTCGAAACCGGGGGTCTCGACGTACCCGTAGCCGGAGTTCTTCAGCGGCGCGGCGATGGCCTCGCGTACCGCCAGGAACGTCGCGGAGTCCGGCGGCAGGAGGTCGTACGTGCCCTTGGGGGCCTGGAAGGTACTCACGGAATTTCTCTCGTCACATTCCTCGTCGGGGAGCGTTCATGCTCCCGGGGCCGGCGGCCACCTCGCGGAGGTACGGGTTGGTGGCGCGCTCACGGCCGATGGTCGTCTGGGGACCGTGTCCGGACAGCACCACGGTGGAGTCGTCGAGCGGCAGGCACACGCGGGCCAGCGATTCGAGCATCTCGTCCATGTCACCGCCCGGCAGGTCGGTGCGTCCGATGGAGCCGGCGAACAGCAGATCACCCGAGAAGAAGACCGGCGGGATGTCCGCCGCCTCGGGCATCGCGAAGGTCACCGACCCCTTGGTATGGCCGGGCGCGTGCGACACGGTCAGCTCCAGGCCCGCCAGGGCCAGCTTGGCCCCGTCGGTGAGCTCGTGGACGTCGTCCGGCTCCCCCACGGTCAGCTCGCCCATGAGCGGCATGCCGATGGAGCGGCCGAGGGCCTTCTCCGGGTCGCTCATCATGTACCGGTCGGCGGGGTGGATCCACGCGGGTACGTCATGGGCGCCGCAGACCGGGACGACGGAGGCGACGTGGTCGAGGTGGCCATGGGTGAGCACGACGGCCACCGGCTTGAGCCGGTGCTTCTTGAGCGTCTCCTCGACCCCCTGGGCGGCCTGGTGCCCGGGGTCGATGATCACGCACTCCTCGCCGGCGGCGGGGGCGACCAGGTAGCAGTTGGTCCCCCAGGCCCCGGCAGGGAACCCGGCAATGAGCACGATCGTCCTTAAAGAGTCGTCCGGCACAGGTCGTCCGGCGGAGAATGCGGCAGTTCAGAGCCTACCGGCGCTGCTCATTCCCCAGCCAACCCGTATACGGTACGGGCACACTCGGCCAGGCCAGGAACAGAAGACCGACAAGGAGAAGACCCGGTGGTCAGTAGCGATCAGCGGCGGCGGCAGCTCGCCAGGGAGAAGTACGAGCGGCAGATGAGGCGCCGCGAAGAGGCCCGTAAGAAGGCCAAGCGGCGTAACGCGATCATCGCCGCCGCGCTCGCCGTGGTCCTGGCCGCCGGAGCCGCCGCGTACGCCTCGGTGGGACTGTCCGACGGGGACACCAAGAACGACTCCGCGTCCGAAACCCCCTCGCAGGCCGGCACGCCGACGCCGAGCGAGAGCTCGTCGCCCGAGCCGAAGATGGCCGTCGACGCCAAGGCGAAGTACACGATGGCGCTCACGACGAACAAGGGCGACATCACGGTCACGATGGACGCGGCGAAGACACCGCGCACGGTGAACTCGTTCAAGCACCTGGCGGACAAGAAGTACTTCGACAACACCAAGTGCCACCGCCTCACCACCGGAGGGATCTTCGTCCTCCAGTGCGGCGACCCCACGGGCAACGGCACCGGGGGTCCCGGTTACACGATCCCGGACGAGAACCTGAACGCCCTGGGCAAGGCGGGCGCGGACGGCGCGGTGACCTATCCGGCCGGGACGGTGGCCATGGCCAAGACCTCGGAGCCGAACTCCGGCGGCAGCCAGTTCTTCCTGGTCTACAAGGACACCAAGCTGCCTCCCGAGTACACCCCCTTCGGCACGATGGACGCGGCCGGCCTGAAGGTCGTGCAGGACATCGCCAAGGACGGGGTCGCGGGCGGCGCCCAGGACGGTGCGCCCAAGAAGCCCGTCACCATTGAGAAGGCCACCGTCGGCAAGGCGTGAACGGCCGCGTCCGGTGCCGCTGAATTGGGTACCGCCGAGTGCGGACAGCCGGGCGGCCGGTCGCCTAGATTGGCGTTGTGCAGGGCGGGCAGAGCCCGCCCGAGGAAACTGTGGACGATGCCCGGGGGCAGACCCCCCTCGCCGGCATCATGTGGAGGAGGCGCTGTGAGCAGCGACCCGTGGGGCCGCGTCGACGAGACGGGCACCGTGTACGTGCGTACAGCCGACGGCGAGAAGGTCGTCGGATCGTGGCAGGCCGGATCTCCCGAGGAGGCACTGGCCTACTTCGAGCGCAAGTACGAGGGCTTGGTTGTCGAGATCGGCCTCCTCGAGAAGCGGGTGAAGACGACCGACCTGTCGGCCAAGGACGCGATGGCGGCGATCGACCACATCCGTCATCAGCTGGACGAGCACCATGCGGTCGGTGATCTCGACGCGCTGCGCAAGCGGCTCGACAAGCTGGTCGAGACGGTCGAGGCGCGGCGCGAGGAGCGCAAGGCGCAGAAGGCCAAGCAGACCGACGAGGCGCGGAAGGCCAAGGAGGCGCTGGTCGCCGAGGCCGAGGAGCTGGCGCAGAGCGAGCAGTGGCGGGCCGCGGGTGAGCGGCTGCGGGCGCTGGTGGACATCTGGAAGGGCCTGCCGAGGCTGGACCGGAAGTCCGACGACGAGCTGTGGCACCGCTTCTCGCACGCCCGGTCGGCGTTCTCCAAGCGGCGCAAGGCGCACTTCGCGTCGCTGGACGCGCAGCGCGAGGAGGCCCGCAAGACCAAGGAGAAGCTGGTCGCCGAGGCGGAGGCGCTCTCCGGCTCCACCGACTGGGGTGCGACGGCCGCCCGGTACCGCGAGCTGATGGCGGAGTGGAAGGCGGCGGGGCGCGCGCAGCGCGAGCACGAGGACGACCTGTGGAACCGTTTCCGCGGCGCCCAGGACGTGTTCTTCGCGGCGCGCGGCGAGGTCTTCGCGGAGCGGGACGCCGAGCAGGCCGAGAACCTCAAGCTGAAGGAGGAGCTCGCGGCCGAGGCGGAGAAGCTGGTGCCGGTGAAGGACCTGAAGGCGGCCCGCGCGGCCTTCCGTTCCCTCAACGAGCGCTGGGAGGCCATCGGCCACGTACCGCGCGACGCCCGCCCGAAGGTGGAGGGGCGGATGCACGCGGTCGAGCGGGCCATCCAGGAGGCCGAGGAGGCGGAGTGGCGCCGTACGAACCCGGAGGCACGCGCGCGTGCGGCGGGTCTGACGGGCCAGCTCCAGGACGCGGTCGACAAGCTGCGCAAGCAGATCGACGCGGCCCGTGCGGCGGGCAATGACGCCAAGGCGGACAAGCTCTCGCGCGAGCTGGAGGGCCGGCAGGCGCTGCTGGACCAGGCACTGAAGGGCCTGCAGGAGTTCGGCGGCTGACCGCCCTTTGCGCCTGAGCCGGCGCCGCTCGCTCGATTGACGGCTGGCTGAGGTGCCGAACGTGAACCGCGGCCCCGGTACGGAATTTCCGTACCGGGGCCGCGGCTTTGCGCCCGTTACGGCCTGCGGGCCGAGGTCACGCGGTACACGTCGTACACGCCCTCCACGCCGCGTACCGCCTTCAGGACGTGGCCGAGGTGCTTGGGGTCGCCCATCTCGAAGGTGAAGCGGGAGGTGGCCACCCGGTCGCGGGAGGTCTGGACGGCCGCCGACAGGATGTTGACGTGCTGGTCGGACAGGACGCGGGTGACGTCCGACAGGAGCCGGGAGCGGTCCAGGGCCTCGACCTGGATGGCGACCAGGAAGACCGAGGACTGGGTCGGCGCCCATTCGACGTCGAGCATCCGCTCGGGCTGTTGCGAGAGCGAGTCGACGTTGACGCAGTCGGCGCGGTGGACCGATACGCCGCTGCCGCGGGTGACGAAGCCGATGATCGGGTCGCCGGGGACGGGCGTACAGCAGCGGGCGAGCTTGACCCACACGTCCTCGACGCCCTTGACGACGACACCCGGGTCGGCCTTGGCGCGGCGCTTGCCGCGGCCGCGTGACGGCGGGGCGGACTCGGCGATGTCCTCGCTGGCGGCCTCCTCGCCGCCGAGGGCCTGCACCAGCTTCTGGACCACGCCCTGGGCGGCGACATGGCCCTCGCCGATCGCCGCGTACAGCGACGAGATGTCGGGGTAGCGCATCTCGTGCGCCAGCGTGACCAGCGAGTCTCCGGTGAGGATGCGCTGGATCGGCAGGTTCTGCTTGCGCATGGCCCGCGCGATGGCGTCCTTGCCCTGTTCGATCGCCTCGTCGCGGCGCTCCTTGGAGAACCAGGCGCGGATCTTGTTGCGGGCGCGCGGCGACTTGACGAAGCCGAGCCAGTCGCGGGACGGGCCCGCCCCCGCGGCCTTGGAGGTGAAGACCTCCACCAGGTCCCCGTTGTCGAGGGTCGATTCGAGCGGTACGAGACGGCCGTTGACCCGCGCCCCTATGGTGCGGTGGCCGACCTCGGTGTGGACGGCGTACGCGAAGTCCACCGGGGTGGCTCCGGCCGGGAGCGCTATGACATCGCCCTTGGGGGTGAAGACGAAGACCTCGTTGCGGGAGAGGTCGAAGCGCAGCGACTCCAGGAACTCGCTGGGGTCCTCGGTCTCCTTCTGCCAGTCCAGCAGCTGGCGCAGCCACGCCATGTCGTTGATGTGGTCGTCCTTGCCGGCTTTCTTCGGTACGTCGGTACGCACCTTGGAGGCGCCGGCGACGGCCTCCTGCTTGTACTTCCAGTGCGCGGCGATGCCGTACTCGGCGCGGCGGTGCATGTCGAACGTACGGATCTGCAGCTCGACGGGCTTGCCGTTGGGGCCGATGACCGTCGTGTGCAACGACTGGTACATGTTGAACTTCGGCATCGCGATGTAGTCCTTGAACCGGCCGGGGACCGGATTCCATCGCGCGTGTACGGTGCCGAGGGCGGCGTAGCAGTCGCGGACCGTGTCGACAAGGACCCGGATGCCCACCAGGTCGTAGATTTCCGCGAAGTCACGGCCGCGGACGATCATCTTCTGGTAGACGCTGTAGTAGTGCTTGGGGCGGCCGGTGACGGTGGCCTTGATGCGGGCGGCGCGCAGGTCGGCCTGCACCTCGTCGATGACGGTGGCCAGGTACTCGTCCCGCTTGGGGGCGCGCTCGGCGACAAGGCGGACGATCTCGTCGTACATCTTGGGGTAGAGGATCGCGAAGGCGAGGTCCTCCAGCTCCCACTTGATGGTGTTCATGCCCAGGCGGTGGGCGAGCGGCGCGTAGATCTCCAGGGTCTCGCGGGCCTTCTTCTCCTGCTTCTCCCGCTTGAGGTAGCGCATGGTGCGCATGTTGTGCAGGCGGTCGGCGAGCTTGATGACCAGGACGCGCGGGTCCTTGGCCATGGCGACGACCATCTTGCGTACGGTCTCGGCCTGGGCCGCCTCGCCGAACTTGACCTTGTCCAGCTTGGTGACGCCGTCGACCAGCAGGGCGACCTGGTCGCCGAAGTCCTTGCGGAGCGTGTCGAGGCCGTACTCGGTGTCCTCGACGGTGTCGTGGAGCAGGCCCGCCATCAGGGTCGCCGGGTCCATGCCGAGCTCGGCGAGGATGGTGGTGACGGCGAGCGGATGCGTGATGTAGGGGTCGCCGCTCTTGCGCTTCTGGCCGCGGTGCCAGCGCTCGGCGACCTGGTAGGCGCGCTCGATCTGGCGCAGCGTGGCCGTCTCGATCTTCGGGTCGTTGCTGCGGACTATGCGCAGCAGAGGCTCCAGGACCGGGTTGTACGGCGACGAGCGCTGCACCCCGAGCCGCGCGAGGCGGGCGCGCACGCGGTTGGACGAACCGCCGGAGCGGGCGGCGGAGGGCGGGGTGGGCTTCGGAGCCGAGACGGGGGCGGGGCCCTGGGCGCGCTGGGGTGCCGCGGCCTTGTCGGCGGGCGTGGCTGGGGGCGCCGCGGCCTGGTCGGCCTGCTGGTCGGGCTTCGCGGCGGAGAGTGGCTGGGCCTCGTCTGGCAAGAGCGCTCCTCGTGCGGGTCCGGGTCCCCCGGTCAGGCCCGGAATCCCATGGTACTGACCCCGGACGCCCCACACGCCCCGGGACGGCCCGCGGGCCCGGCGGCAGGACGGACCGGGGTCGGCCCGGGCCGGCACTCGGGCGGCTTCGAGGGTCGCCCCGGCCGCTTGCCGCGCGGGGGCGTGAGACGAGAACGGGCACCCGGTCTTCCGGGTGCCCGTTCTCGTGCCGCGTGGGGGTGCTCAGAGCGTGATCAGGGCATCCAGCGGCGCCCCGCGCAGTGCGGGCTCCAGGCGGGCGCGGCCGCCCAGGAAGCCGAGCTCCATGAGCACGGCGACGCCCGCGACCTCCGCGCCGGCCCGGCGGATCAGCTCCAGCGAGGCCTCGGCCGTGCCGCCGGTGGCGAGGACGTCGTCAATGACCATGACACGGTCGCCCGTTGCCAGGTCCTCGGCGTGCACCTCGATCTCGGCGGTGCCGTACTCCAGCTCGTACGCCTGCGACAGTGTCGCGCCGGGCAGCTTGCCCGCCTTGCGTACGGGCACGAAGCCGAGCTTCGCCGTGACGGCGACCGGCGCGGCGAGGATGAACCCGCGTGCCTCCAGGCCGACGATCTTCGTCGCGCCGTACCGGACGCACAGCTCGGCGAGCGCCCCGGTGAGAGCGGCGAACGCCTCCGGGTCGGCGAGCAGCGGCGTGATGTCCTTGAACGTCACGCCCGGGATGGGGTGGTCCGCGACGTCCCGGATGCGGCTGAGCAGCAGCTCCTCGGTGCTGACGGTCATCGGCGCTTGCCCCGCCCGCGGGCCGGCTGACGGCGCTGGCCGACGACGGCACCGGCCGGCGCGGCGTCCGCGGGCACGGCGTCCTGCGGCTCGGTCCCGTCCACCGCCTCGGTGGGGCCGTCCTCCGGCTCTCCCTTGGCGGCGGCCTGGGCGCGCTTGGCGAGCACCCGCTTCTTCAGCGCCTTCATCTGCGGGTCGCGTTCCTTCAGGTCGGCGACGAGCGGTGTGGCGATGAAGATCGACGAGTACGCACCGGCGGCGAGGCCGACGAACAGCGACAGCGAGATGTCGTTCAGCATGCCGGCGCCGAGGAAGCCGCCGCCGATGAACAGCAGGCCGGCCACCGGCAGCAGCGCCACCACCGTGGTGTTGATGGAGCGGACCAAGGTGCTGTTGAGGCTGCGGTTGGCGATCTCGCTGTACGTCCAGCGGGTCTGCTTGGTGATGTCCTTCGACGCCTCCTTGAGACCGTCGAAGACGACGACGGTGTCGTAGAGGGAGTAACCGAGGATCGTCAGCAGACCGATCACGGTGCCGGGCGTGACCTCGAAGCCCACCAGGGCGTAGATGCCCACGGTGATCGTCAGGTCGTGGACCAGGGCGATCAGCGCGGCGAGCGCCATGCGCCACTCGAAGGCGATGGCGAGGTAGACCACCACGAGGATCATGAAGATCCCGAGGCCCGTCCACGCCTTGTTGGCGATCTGCTCGCCCCAGCTGGGGCCGACCAGGTCGGCGGCGATCTCCTCCTGGGGGATGTTCAGGTCTTCGGCGAGCTGTGCCTCGACCTTGTTGGCCTCCTTGGTGTCCAGGCTGCTGACCTGGATGCGCAGGCCGCCGTTGCCGAGCTCCTGGACGATCGCGTCATGACCGGACGCCTCCTCCGCGTACTCCTTCGCCTCGGAGGCCGACACGGTCGCCCGGTCGGTGGTGAAGACGGCGCCGCCCTTGAACTCGATGCCCATGTTGAGGCCCTGCACCACCAGGCCGACGACGGCCGTGATGGTGATCAGGATGGAGACGCCGTACCAGATCATCCGCTTGCCGACGAAGTCGTAGCCGACCTCGCCGCGGTACAGGCGGGCGCCGATGCTGCCGAGTCGTGACATCTCACGCCTCCTTCGGTTCGGTGGTGGCGGAGACACGCCGCGAGCGGCGCAGCGGGGGCTTGGCTCCGAGCCTCTTGGGGTCCAGGCCCGACCACGGGTGACCGCTGCTGAAGAACTTCGTCCGGGCCATCAGCGTCATCAGCGGCTTGGTGAAGAAGAAGACCACGACGACGTCGAGGAGGGTCGTCAGGCCGAGCGTGAAGGCGAAGCCCTGGACCTTGCCGACGGTCACGATGAACAGCACGGCCGCGGCGAGGAACGAGACGAAGTCGGACACCAGGATGGTCCGCCGGGCGCGCGGCCAGCCGCGCTCGACGGCGGGCCGGAGGGTGCGTCCGTCGCGGATCTCGTCGCGGATGCGCTCGAAGTACACGATGAACGAGTCGGCGGTGATACCGATGGCCACGATGGCACCGCACACGGCGGGCAGGTTCAGCGCGAACCCGATGGCCGGGCCGAGCAGCGACATGATCGTGTACGTCAGGATCGCCGAGGCGATGAGGCTGAGGATGGCGATCAGCGACAGGCCACGGTAGTACACCACCAGGTAGATGATGACGAGGGCGAGACCGATGGCGCCGGCGATCAGACCGGCCTTCAGCTGCTCGTCGCCGAGCGCGGCGGTGACGGTGGTGACGCTGTCCTCCTGGAAGGAGAGCGGGAGCGCACCGTAGGAGAGGATGTTGCCCAGGTCCTGCGCGGACTCCTGGGTGAAGTTGCCGGAGATCTCGGCGTTGGCGCTCAGCGTCGTGCGGACCGAGGGCGCGGAGACGACCTCACCGTCCAGGACGATCGCGAACTGGTTCATCGGGGGCTGCTGCTGCGACAGCCGGGCCGTAATCTTCTGGAACTTCTTGGAGCCCTCGCTGGTGAACTCCATCTGGACGATCCACTGGCCGGTGCGCTGGTCGATGGCGGCCTGGGCGTCGTCGACGTCCTTGCCGTCCACCTCGGCCGGGCCGAGGATGTACTTCTCCCACTGGCCGGGAGCGCCTTCGCCACAGGCGACGGTCGGCTCGGTCGGCTTGGCGTTCTTGCCGGCGGAGGAGCGCTGGGTCTTGTCGGCGCAGTTGAGTGCCGCGAACTGCTGCTCCAGCTTGGCGGTCGCCGGGTCCGGCGTGGGCGGCGCGGGGGCCTCGGGGCTCTGAGCCGTCGTCGGCGCGGTGGAGGCGCTGGGGGTCGGCGCCTTCTTCAGCGCGTCGGTGACGGCGCGGCCCTGAGTGGTGGCGCTCGCCGAGGGCGAGGCCTCCTTCTCCTTGTCGTCCCCGCCCTTGTCCGCGGCCGCGCCCGAGGCCGAGGCGCTCGGCGTGGCGGAGGCGCCGGCGGACGGCGTGGAGCCGGCGGAGGGCGTGGGCGGCGTCGGCTCACTGCCGGCGACGGTCAGGACGGGCCGGAAGTACAGCTGGGCGGTGGTACCGACCTGCTCGCGGGCCTGCTTCTCGTTCGTCCCCTTGGGGATGTTGACGATGATGTGCTCGCGGCCCTGCGTCTGTACCTCTGCCTCGGAAACACCCAGACCGTTGACACGGCGGTCGATGATGCCGACCGCGGTGTTCATGTTGGTCTCGTTGATGGCGTTTTCCTGGCCGGGCTCGGCCTTCGCCTTGAGGGTGATCGTCGTACCGCCCGCGAGGTCGATGCCCAGCCGCGGCTTGACTTCACCCGATGCGAACATCCCGGCCGTGAGCGCGATCATGGCGATCAGGAACAGCGCCAGGGTTCGCCCCGGCTTGCCCTGGCCCCCCGACGGCCCTCTGCCCTTCTTCGGTGCTGCCACCTTCTCGTTTCTCCCTGTCCAACCGCCTCACGCCGGGTGGGCGTCGAGGCGGCCACGAAGTGGTGTGGGGAATCCCCCGCGTTGTGTCGGCACGGAACGGACCGCGCACGCCGGTCGGCGCCGCGGTCCGTCTGCACGCCTTACTTCGCGTCGGTGTCACCGTCGCGCTTGTCGTCGGCCTTGGCGGCGTCCCCGGCCTCGTCGGCCGTGTCCTTCTTGCCCAGGTCGATCTTCGCGTCCTCGACGGCGGCGGCGTCGGCGTCGGCTGCGGCGGCATCGGCCTCGGTGAGCGAGGAGGCGTCGTCCGGCACGACGGTGGTGTCGGTCTTCAGGTCGCCGTCACCGTGGACGATGCGGTTGTACTCGTCGTCGTCGAGGACGGCCCCGACGGCGTTCTTCGCGTACAGGGCGTGCACGCCCGGAGCGACCTCCAGGAGGACGGTGTCGTCGCCCACCTCCTTGACGGTGGCGTACATCCCCCCGATCGTCCGTACGCCGGTTCCGGGCTGCATCTGGTTACGCATCTCTGCCGCCTGCTGCTGCTTCTTCTTGGCAGAGCGGGTCATCAGGAACATGGCCCCGATGAGGACGATGAACGGGAGGAGAGTCACGATACTCACGGGACGACAAATCCTTCGCACGGTCGCGGTGAGCCGCGGCCTGATCTTCGGGGGTGGGTACGCCGCCCTGAAAGGTCGGCATCGGCGGAGTCTAGGCGAGTCCGCATCACTGGAACAACGCCCAGCATCGCACCCCGGTTCCTGCCCCGGCGAGTCTCCTCGCCGTCACGCCCCGAACAGCCCCTGTTGTCCGCTTCCCGGGCCGCCCGCCTGCGGTGGCACGAGGCCGAGATGCGCCCATGCGGCAGGGGTCGCGACCCGCCCGCGGGGCGTACGGGCCAGCAGCCCCTCCCGTACGAGGAACGGCTCGGCGACCTCCTCGACCGTCTCGCGCTCCTCGCCCACGGCCACGGCGAGCGTGGACAGGCCGACCGGGCCCCCGCCGAAGAGCTTCAGCAGCGCCTCCAGCACCGCCCGGTCCAGCCGGTCCAGGCCCCGCTCGTCCACCTCGTACACCTTCAGGGCGGTGGCGGCGATGTCGCGGGTGATCAGGCCGTCCGCCTTGACCTGGGCGTAGTCGCGGACCCGGCGCAGCAGGCGGTTGGCGATACGGGGCGTGCCGCGGGAGCGGCCGGCGATCTCGGCGGCGCCGTCCGCCTCTATCTCGACGTCCAGGAGCTGGGCGGAGCGGTGGATGACCCGCTCCAGCTCGGCCGGGGCGTAGAACTCCATGTGGGCGGTGAAGCCGAAGCGGTCGCGCAGCGGCGGCGGCAGCAGGCCGGCCCGGGTGGTGGCGCCGACCAGGGTGAAGGGCGGCAGCTCCAGCGGGATGGCGGTGGCGCCGGGGCCCTTGCCGACGATGACGTCGACGCGGAAGTCCTCCATCGCCATGTAGAGCATCTCCTCGGCGGGCCGGGACATCCGGTGGATCTCGTCGAGGAACAGCACCTCGCCCTCCTGGAGGGAGGAGAGGATCGCGGCGAGGTCGCCGGCGTGCTGGATGGCGGGGCCGGAGGTGATGCGGATCGGGGCGCCCATCTCCGCCGCGATGATCATCGACAGGGTGGTCTTGCCGAGGCCGGGAGCGCCGGAGAGCAGGACGTGGTCGGCGGTGGCCCCGCGGGCGAGGGCTGCTTTGAGGACCAGGTCCAGCTGCTCGCGCACCCGCTCCTGGCCGACGAACTCGTCCAGCGACTTGGGGCGCAGGGCCGCCTCGACGGCCTGGTCCTCGCCGTCCGCGGACGCGCCGACGAGCCGGTCGGCGGGACCGCTCGCGGTCTCGTCGGTTGCGTCGTCCCAGTGGCTGCTCATGGGTTCTGCCTCGCGGGGTGTCGGTGCCGCACGGTCTCGTACGGTTCGGTGCGGTCGGTTCAGCGGGTGCGGTTGAGGCTCTGGAGCGCGGCCTTCAGGAGCTGCCCGATCTGCGGCTCGCCGCCCGCGGCCTCGGCCTGCGGGGCGACCGCGGCGACGGCCTCGTCAGCCTCCCGGGTGGCGTACCCCAGGCCGATCAGCGCGGCGTGCAGCTGGTCGCGCCAGGAGGCGGCGCCCGTGGCGCGGGCGGCGGGCGCCGCGGTCATGGGGTCGCCGAGCCGGTCCTTCAACTCCAGCAGCAGCTTCTGGGCGCCCTTCTTGCCGATGCCTGGGACGGCCATGAGCGCCTTCTCGTCACCGGACGCCACCGCGAGGCGCAGCGCGTCCGGGGTGTGTACGGCGAGCATGGCCTGGGCGAGGCGCGGGCCGACGCCGCTGGCGGTCTGGAGCAGCTCGAAGACCTGGCGCTCGTCGTCGTCGGCGAAGCCGTACAGGGTCAGCGAGTCCTCCCGTACGACCAACGACGTGGCGAGCTTGGCTTCCTGACCCACCCTCAGCCCGGACAGGGTGTTCGGCGTGCACTGGACCGCCATGCCGATGCCGCCGACCTCGATCACGGCGGTGGTCGGGGCGAGCGCGGCGACGGGGCCGCTCACGAAGGCGATCATGCGGTACGGCCTTTCAGGGCTCGGTGGGCGGCGACGGCTTGCTGGAGGCGGTTCTGGGCGGGGGCCCGCCAGATGTGGCAGATGGCGAGGGCGAGGGCGTCGGCGGCGTCGGCCGGCTTGGGCGGGGCGTCGAGCCGCAGCAGCCGGGTGACCATGGCGCCGACCTGGGCCTTGTCGGCGCGGCCGCTGCCGGTGACGGCGGCCTTGACCTCGCTGGGCGTGTGCAGGGCGACGGGGATGCCGCGGCGGGAGGCGCAGAGCATGGCGACCGCGCTGGCCTGGGCGGTGCCCATGACCGTACGGACGTTGTGCTGGCTGAACACCCGCTCCACCGCGACCAGTTCGGGCCGGTGCTGATCCAGCCATTCCTCGATGCCCCGCTCGATGGCGACGAGGCGCTGCCCGGTCTCCGCGTCGGCGGGTGTGCGGACGACACCGACGCCGAGCATCGTGAGCGGGCGGCCTGCGACGCCTTCGACGACGCCGACGCCGCACCGCGTGAGGCCTGGGTCCACCCCGAGAACGCGCACGCCGCCACCCCTCCTTCGCTCAACTGTTTGTGCAGGCTATCGGGTGGCACTGACAACGCGGCGGGCCGGCGAGGGGTGTGTTGTCCCCTGCCGGCCCGCCGCGCGTGGGTGGGTCAGGCGTCGACCTTCTCCATGACGTCGTCGGAGACGTCGAAGTTGGCGAAGACGTTCTGTACGTCGTCGCTGTCCTCCAGCGCGTCGATCAGCTTGAAGATCTTGCGCGCGCCCTCCTCGTCGAGCTCGACCTGCATGGTCGGGACGAAGTTGGCGTCGGCCGAGTCGTAGTCGATGCCGGCCTCCTGGAGCGCGGTGCGGACCGCGACCAGGTCGGTGGCCTCGCTGATGACCTCGAAGGTCTCACCGAGGTCGTTGACCTCCTCGGCGCCGGCGTCCAGCACCGCGCCGAGCACGTCGTCCTCGGTCAGCTCGCCCTTGGGGACGATCACCACGCCCTTGCGGTTGAACAGGTACGAGACCGACCCCGGGTCGGCCATCGAACCGCCGTTGCGGGTCATGGCGACGCGTACGTCGGAGGCGGCGCGGTTGCGGTTGTCGGTGAGGCACTCGATGAGCACCGCGACACCGTTCGGGCCGTAACCCTCGTACATGATCGTCTCGTAGTCGGCGCCACCGGCCTCCAGGCCGGCACCGCGCTTGACCGCGGAGTCGATGTTCTTGTTCGGCACCGAGCTCTTCTTCGCCTTCTGAATGGCGTCGAACAGCGTCGGGTTGCCGTCGGGGTCGGCGCCGCCGGTGCGGGCCGCGACCTCGATGTTCTTGATCAGCTTCGCGAAGAGCTTGCCGCGCTTGGCATCGATCACGGCCTTCTTGTGCTTCGTCGTAGCCCATTTAGAGTGGCCGGACATCTGCCTGTCTCCTTCGCGTAACCAATTACTGAACGAACCCCAGCGATCCTACCGGGATCGGCTCAGCCCGCCGCGCGCACCATGTCGACGAACAGGGCGTGCAGGCGGTGGTCGCCGGTCAGTTCGGGGTGGAACGAGGTGGCCAGGGCGTTGCCCTGCCGTACGCCGACGATGTGGCCGTCGTGCTCGGCGATGACCTCCGCCCGCGCGCCGACCGACTCGACCCAGGGCGCCCGGATGAAGACGCCCTCCACGGGGCCGTCCTCGATGCCCGCGACCTCCACGGCCGCCTCGAAGGACTCGTTCTGGCGGCCGAAGGCGTTACGGCGGACGATCATGTCGATGCCGCCGAGCGTCTCCTGGCCCGAGCGCGGGTCGAGGATCTTGTCGGCGAGCATGATCAGGCCGGCGCAGGTGCCGTAGACGGGCATGCCCGCCCCGATGCGCTCCCGCAGCGGTTCCATGAGGCCGAACAGCGCGGCCAGCTTGGAGATGGTGGTGGACTCGCCGCCGGGGATGACCAGGGCGTCGACCTCGGCGAGCTCCTCGGGGCGCCGGACCGGCCTGGCCACGGCGTCCGCCGCGGCCAGGGCGATCAGGTGCTCACGGACATCGCCCTGGAGAGCCAGGACACCGATGAGCGGAGTGGTCATTACCAGCCCCGGTTCGCGTAGCGCTCGGCCTCGGGGAGGGTGTCGCAGTTGATGCCGACCATGGCCTCGCCCAGGTTGCGGGACGCGTCCGCGATGATCTTCGGGTCGTCGTAGAAGGTGGTGGCCTTCACGATGGCGGCGGCGCGCTTGGCCGGGTCGCCGGACTTGAAGATGCCGGAGCCGACGAAGACGCCCTCGGCGCCGAGCTGGCGCATCAGCGCGGCGTCGGCCGGGGTGGCGACGCCACCGGCGGAGAAGAGCACGACCGGCAGCTTGCCGAGCTCGGAGACCTCCTTGACGAGCTCGTAGGGAGCACGCAGCTCCTTGGCGGCGGCGTACAGCTCGTTGTTGTCGAAGCCGCGCAGCTTGGCGATCTCGTTCTTGATCTGGCGCAAGTGGCGGACGGCCTCGACGACGTTGCCGGTGCCGGCCTCGCCCTTGGAACGGATCATGGCCGCGCCCTCGGCGATACGGCGCAGGGCCTCGCCCAGGTTGGTGGCGCCACAGACGAAGGGGGTGGTGAAGGCCCACTTGTCGGAGTGGTTGACCTCGTCGGCCGGGGTGAGGACCTCGGACTCGTCGATGTAGTCGACGCCGAGGGACTGCAGGACCTGGGCCTCGACGAAGTGACCGATACGGGACTTGGCCATCACCGGGATGGAGACCGCGTCGATGATCTCCTCGATCATGTTCGGGTCGGACATCCGGGCCACACCGCCGTCCTTGCGGATATCGGCCGGGACCCGCTCAAGGGCCATGACGGCGACGGCGCCGGCGTCCTCGGCGATCTTGGCCTGCTCGGCGTTGACCACGTCCATGATCACGCCGCCCTTGAGCTGCTCGGCCATGCCGCGCTTGACGCGGGCGGTGCCGGTCTCGGGGGACTGCGGGGTGGTGGTGCTGGACACGGATGGACCTCACTCAAGAAACGGGGCGGTTTCAACTACACCGAGGAAACCCGGGCCACCCAGTCCACATCAAGGGCCAATAGTCACCCGGTGGCTCGTTTTCCCGAGGTCAGCTGCTCCCCGGCCGGTCCGCCAGGGCCGTCGGCGGCTCGTCGTCCATCTCGAAGGCCAGCGGGAACGGGGCGTGCCCGGCCAGCCGGAACCATCGCACCGTACGGTGCCTGCGCAGCGCTCTCGCCGCCCGTACCGCGTCGTTGTGGAACCGGCGGGCCATCGGCACCCGGCGCACCGCCGCCGCGAGCTCCCCGGCCGCCTGCTCGCCGCCCGGGACCTCCCGTACCGCCTCGACCTGCTCCGGCTCGCCGAACACCGCGCGCAGCGCCTGGCTGAGCTCGCTCTCGGCGACCTCGCGCTGCTCCTCCTCGGCCTGCCGGGCGGCGTGCGCGGCCTCATACAGCACGATCGACGCCGCCGGATCGAGCAGGCCGGAGGTGGCCAGCTCCTGGGCGACCGAGGCTCGGCGTACGAGCTGGGCGTCGAGCGCTGCGCGCGCGGCGTCGATCCGGGCGTGCAGCCGGTCGAGCCGGCCGGCGGTCCAGCTCAGGTACAGGCCGATCGCGAACAGGACGACGGCGATCCAGATGAGGGTTTCGATCACGGGCGGAAAGGCTACCGCCGCGCCACGACGCCGCCGCGCGTGCGGTCCGGCGCCGTGGCGAGTCCGGCGCCGTGGTGCGGTTCGGTGCCGCCGGGCGGTTCGGCCGGGCGCGGGCGGGCGCGGTTGTGTGCCGCCGGGCGGTTCGGCGCCGTGGCGCGGTTCGGCGCCGTGGTGCGGTCCGGCGCCGTGGTGCGGTCCGGTGCTGTGGCGCAGTTCGCCCGGGCGCGGGCCGGGCGCGGGGGCGGGCGAGCGC
>NZ_JAUEPL010000047.1 GCF_030406405.1 Streptomyces ficellus | reverse complement strand
TTCAGCTGTGCCGAGGTCGCCGGGCCGTCGTCCCCGTCGAAGCCCGCGGTGCCCGTGCCGGCGACCGTGCTGATCGTCCCGTCCGCCGCGACCTTCCGGACCCGATGGTTGTTGCTGTCGGCGATGTAGAGGTTGCCCGTGTCGTCCACTGCCAGGGCCTGCGGACGGTTCAGCTGAGCTGAAACAGCCGGCCCGCCATCGCCCTTGGATCCCGCGGTCCCGGTCCCCGCGACCGTGGTGATCTTCCCGTCAGCCGTGATCCTCCGGACCCGGTGGCTGTTGTACTCGGCGATGTAAAGGGCGCCGGTACTGTCCACCGCCAGCCCGAACGGAACGTTCAACTGGGCGGAGGTAGCGAGGCCGCCGTCGCCACCGAAGCCCGCCTTGCCCGTGCCGGCGACCGTGCTGATCGTCCCGTCGGCCGCGATCCTCCGGACCCGGTTGTTGCTGGAATCGACAATGTAGACAGTCCCCGCGCCGTCCACCGCCACGTCTCGCGGCCAGTTCAACTGAGCCGAGGTGGCAGGACCGTCGTCGCCCCGGTAGCCCGCGGTCCCGGTCCCCGCGATCGTGCTGATCGTCCCGTCGGCCGTGACCTTCCGGACCCGGTGGTTACCGTGGTCGGAGAAGTACAGGGTGCCGGTGCTGTCCAGCGCGATCCCGTACGGATAGTTCAGCTGAGCCGAAACGGCGGGCCCGTCATCTCCCTCGAATCCGCCGATCCCGGTTCCCGCGACCGTGCTGATCGGAGGAGCAGACTTCTCGCCGCCTGTGGGCTCCGCGTCGGTAGTGCTCATCGTCGTCCCTTCACCTGCCCCGCTGCGCAAGGTCTTATTCCGATTCCATAAATCCGCAAGAGTATCGAGCTAAAACATCACTCTCGAGTGATCGCCTACAAAACATGCTGAGGAGGCACAAAAGCGGACGGGAATCCGATCGCCACCAATGCCCCCACATGAACGGCTCGGCTACGGCGGCGCCCCGGACCGGAGCGGCGTGCCCTGCGAATGCGAACCATGAGCGGCCAACGGCTTACTGCGGCACGTCGTGAGGCGGTATTCCGTGTGCTTCATGACCACACCTGGCTGCGGACCCAGCGCGCGCTACCGCACCCGGGCGGGGAGGAACGAACCGGGCGCGGAAGGCTCCCACTCGCCAAGTCACCGAGCAGGCACGCGAGCTCCCGGTCAGAGGTTGTACCGGTCGACCCTCAAGACCCAGTTCTGGAAGCCCGCCGTTGTACCGGTCGACGCCCTCACCTTCACGCGGGCGGTGACGTCCCGGGTGGGGAAGGCGGGCTGGAACTCGGCGACGCGGATCAGAGTGTGGGAGGACCACTCCGGGTTGCCGCGGGCCGTCACGAAGCGGTGGTTGGCGCTGACCGGCGCGGCCGGGTCGTTGCCGAAGAACACGGTGGCGTTGACGACCGCGTTGTGGTTGGGATGGGAGGCGAGGGCCTCGGCGCTGAACGTCGCCACGAAGATTGCCCCGTACGAAGCGGTCCCCTGACCGATCTCCAGGTCGATGGTAGCGCCGGGAAGGTCGGTCCAGGTGTCGACAACGGCCTCCCAACGAGTCTCGTCCCAGATGAGGACGGTGTCGTCCGGTGCCCGATTGGTGGCCAGGGGGGTGAGAGCGGGGGTGCTCATGGGTGCGGTTCCTCTGTGTCGACGGCAGGAAGCGATGTGTCGTGCGGAGGACTCCCCACCGAGCAGAGCCGCAATACCTCATAGCGGAAGGCAAGGTCCTCGAACAGAATCATTCGGACAAAGAAGCGGCAGGGAAACCTTCCGGCGACTCTTCTCCAATGAGTCAAAAGGCGTCTTAATCCGTCGTAATCCATTATTCAGCGATCAAAGAATCGGTTCAGCGTCCAAGTTCAGGAGTGGTGCGATGTGCGTCCTTCCGCCGCAGCGGCATGTGGATCTGACTCAATCTCCACCACCCGGACAGCGAAGGCACCGCCGTCGCCCGCGCTCTCGGACTGTGGACCGGACGACACCGCGCAGTTCTTCGACCGCGGCCTGGTCCTGCGCCCCGAACACCGCCTCTCCTGACCCCGCCGCCCGTATCGCCCGCTCCCGGTTCCTCTACGGGAAGCCACGCGGCTTCACACCGAACGCTTCTCCCAGGCCGTCGAGCAACTCAGCTCCGACTCCCCGGCCGTCCAGCTCGGCGGCGTTCACGCCCTGGCCGGCCTCGCCGACGACGTCCCCGACGACAGCCTTCGCCAGACCTGCATCGACGTCCTGTGCGCCTACCTCCAGCTTCCTTTCACCCCCGACCCCGGCGACGATCCCGCCCACCAGGAGGAACACCACCGCTACCTGGCCCTCCGCAAGGTCCGCCACACGATCCTGCGCCTCATCGGCGACCACTACCGACGCCCCCAGGCAACCCACCGCTCCTGGCAGCGCTGCGACCTCGACCTCACCGGCGTCACCATCGACGGTGACATGGACTTCCGCGAGGCCGTGTTCTCCGGCGGCCGGGTGTCCTTCGACCGGGCTGAGTTCTCCGGTGGCGAGGTGTCCTTCGACCGCGCGACGTTCTCAGGCGGCCGGGTGTCCTTCAACGGCGCGACTTTCTCCGACGGCCTGCTGTCCTTCTGCCGCGCAGTGGTCCAGTACTGGCCAGGGCAGGCGGTCTCACTGCACAACGGGGCAGGGGGCCGGTGTTGGTGAGGCCGTTCACCAGCACGGCCTACCTTGCGCCTGCACGTTCGGAATGTAAGGCGAGCCACTTTCAGTAACTTCGCTGTTGCGCCTGGGCAGTGTGAAACCAGTTGAGTCCATCCCTGCGGAAGGTGCGCCATGAGTGAGACGTTCGTGGAGCGGAAGATCTCCCGGTGCTTTGACCTGCTTGATCGGAACAGCGACGGAGACCTCAGCAGGGACGACTGCGTGGCACTGGCCCGCGCGGCATCCGACGCCTCCGGGTTCGCTGCCGATTCTGCGGACGCGCAACGCGTCCGCGACGGTTACGTACGGCTCTGGGAAGTGTTGCTGGAGCCCATGGACGCCGACGGCGATGGCCGTATCAGCCGGAAGGAGTACGTCGACGCCGTCAGAGGGCTGGCGGACGACCCGGACGGGTACGCCGACTCGCTGGGGGTGGCCGTGGACGCGTTCGTCGAAGCGGGAGACGCCGACCGGGACGGCCGGCTTTCCCAGTCGGAGTTCGTCGCCCTTTACCGGGCCACCTTCCCCTCCCTGGACAAAGAGGAGATCGTCGAGGCGTTCGGCCATCTGGACCGTGACGGTGACGGCCACATCACGCGCCAGGAGTTCAGCGAGAACATCCGCGAGTACCTACTCAGCGACGATGTCGAGGCACCAGGCAATTGGTTCATGGGCCGCGTAGACGTCTGACACGGAAGCAGACGAGAGTGCCGCGGTTGGCTGTGATGGCCTGGGCTGAGCTTCAGGGTCACCACCGCCCTGGGCTGGAACGGTTCTGGGCGGTGCCGTCGGCGCCCCGCCGATCAGCATCGCTGACCAGTGGCTGCCATTGACGTGAGAAAAGACCGGTGAGGGATGGGACCTGTGTGGATAGCGAAGCAGCAAAGCGATACTGACACAAGCCGCCCGCACTGCGGTCCGGGAGGCGGGGGATCCGTGTCCGGAGCCGGCCGACCGGTGACGTCCTTGCTCGCGCAAGAAGCGGCACACATGCCCTGGCCCGTCGGCTCACCGGCTGTGGCGCTGTCTTCGATCGAGGCCGGCTTCTCGCGGCGCCTGCACCCGTACTGGCCCACGTTGCAGGTCAGGACCCGCACGTGGCTGAGGGAGCGGCAGGTGATGTCGCCGTCCATCGTCGAACGCTTCGCCGACGATTTGCGCTACACGGATCTGGTGGCCGGCTACTACCTGGGCGCCTCCAACGAGCTGCTGTCGGCGATCGCGGATTTCAGCGCCTGGTTCTTCGCCTGGGACGACCGCCACGACCGTGACGTGGTGCACGGCAGGCTGGGTGCGTGGCGGAAGCTGTGTGCGGCACTGCATGCCGTGCTGGACGACCCCGACCACCACCGCGAGCACGCAGACCCGCTGGTCTCCGCGCTGGCGGACTGCCTGATCCGTGTGCGGTCGCACGTCGCGGACACATGGAGCTTGCGTTTCACCGGGCATTTCCATCCGGTGGTCGACGCCTACGACCGCGAGTTCCACAACCGCGCGCATCACGCCGTTCCCACTGTGGCGCAGTACGTCGAGTTGCGGCGGCTGACCTTCGCGCACGAGCTGTGGATCGACCTGCTGGAGCCCACGGCCGGCAGCGAGCTCCCCGCGTACCTGCGCGACGACGCCGCCTTCCGGCGCGCTGCAATGGCCACCCAGGACTTCGCCGCCTGGTACAACGACCTGTGCTCGCTTCCGAAGGAACTTGCGGGTGACGAGGTGCACAACCTCGCGATCAGCCTCATCTGCCACGAGGGAATGTCACCTGGGCAGGCGGCAGCCGAGGTGCACCGGCGGGTCAGCGAGTGCGTCGAAACGTTTCTGGAGACGGAACCCGCCGTCATGGCCCTGGCGGACCACACCGCCCGAACCGGCACGGAGGGTGTCCGCTACGCCGCCACGATCAGGTCGTGCCTGTTCAACATGCGCAACTGGTTCAGCTCCGTCTACTGGTTCCACCAGGAGTCCGGCCGCTACCGCACGCAAGCGTGGGACGACCGGTCCGCCCCTCCCTACATTGACGACCCCGAAGGCCGCTCATGACGATCGCAGCCAACCGGTCATCCGCTCCTTGCGGGCAGCGGCAGGCAACGCCTGCGCCGGTCCCCGGAGCCCTGCCCGTCCTGGGGCACACAGGGCAGCTGCTGCGTGACCCGCTGGCCTTCCTGACGACGCTGCGCGACCACGGAGACTTCGTCCGCATCAGACTCGGGACCGCTTCCGTCTACGTCACCACCACGCCCGAACTGACCGGGGCGCTGCTGAAGAACCCCGACTGCGTCGTGGGAGGCCCGCTGTGGAGCACCTTGGAGGTGCTGCTCGGCAAAGGCGTCGCCACCAGTAACGGGCCGCTGCACCGACGCCAGCGCCGCATGATTCAGCCCGCCTTCACCCCCGATCGAGTCGAGCGGTACGCCACGGTGATGGAGCAGGAGGCGCAGGCCACCACCGCCCGATGGCAGCCGGGCACCGTCGTCGACATCGGATCGGAGATGTTCGCAACGGCCGTGCGGATCGTGGCCCGCTCTCTGCTGGAGGTCGACTCCCTCGGCGAGAAGGCCGACCGGATCGGCCAGGCCCTGCACACGGTGTTCGACGGCCTGTACCGGCGCATGATCCTCTCTGCGGGTGCCCTGTACCGCCTGCCCACCCCCGCCAACCGGCGCTTCGACCGCGCACTCGCCACGCTCCACACACTGGTCGACGAGATCGTGGCCGAACGCCGCTCCAGTCCACAGCGGCACGAGGACCTACTGGACACCTTGCTCAACGCCACCGACGAACACGGCCAACCACTCGACGGCCGGGAGATCCACGATCACATCGTCTCCCTCGTCGTGGCCGGCGCGGAGAACGTCGCCTCCACACTCGCCTGGACCCTGCACCTGCTGACCGAACACCCTCACCAGGAACGACGCCTCGTCGAGGAAGTGCACGCACAGACTCAGGGGCGGCCGGTCACCTTCGCCGACCTCCGCCAGCTCCCGCACACCCGCAACGTGATCACCGAGGCCATGCGGCTGCGCCCGGCAGCCTGGATCTTCACCCGCCGGACCGCGGCCGCTACCACCCTGGGCCCTTACCGGATCCCGCCGCACACCGACATCGCATACAGCCCGTACGCGATGCAGCGCGACCCCCGCTCCTTCGACAACCCCCTGGTCTTCGATCCGGACCGGTGGCACTCGGCGCGGGCCGCGGCTGTGCCGAAGGGGGCGATGATGCCGTTCGGCACCGGCAACCGCCAATGCCCCGGCGACCACTTCGCCCTGACCGAACTCGCAATCATCCTGGCCACAGTTGTCGCCCAGTGGCGCCTGCAGCCCGCTCCTAGATCCGACACCGCCACCCGGATCGGCATCACCCTGCACCCGAGGCGACTTCTCCTGCGGGCCGAAGCTCGCCGACCGTGACCGATAAGGGCCCCGCTTCGGTGCGATCCGTTGTGAAGCGGCTTAGTGAGCGTTTGGTTCTCGGTTGTCTGTTTCATTTGGCTTGGTTGTCGCGCCAGTTGTGGGTGGTTTCGTGGGTGAGGCGGCGGGTCATGAGGTTGATGGCGGCGAGTTGGATCATGGCGGCTGATCCGTGGGGGTGGGTTTCGTAGTCGCGGGCCAGGCGGCGGTGGTGCATGAGCCAGCCGAGGGTGCGTTCGACGACCCAGCGGCGGGGTTGGACGTGGAAGCCGCGGGTGGTGGGGTCGCGTTGGACGATCTGGAGGTCGATGCCGTGGTGGGCGGCGTGTTCGACGGCTTTGGTCTTGTAGCCGTTGTCGGCCCAGGCTTTGGTGATGGTGGGGTGGTGTGCGGCGATGTCGGCGAGGAGGTGGGTGCCGGCAGCGGAGTCGTGGACGCTGGCGGCGGTGACGGTGACGGCCAGGAGGAGGCCGAGGGTGTCGGTGACGATGTGCCGTTTGCGTCCGATGATCTTTTTGGCCGGGTCGATGCCTTGGCTGGTCAGGGGGACGGTGGTGGAGGTTTTGATGCTCTGGCTGTCGATCAGGCAGGCGCTGGGTTCGATGGTGCGGCCTTCGGCCTGGCGGACTTTGCCGCGTAGCAGGCCGGTGAGCTGGTCGAAGATGCCGTCGGCTTCCCAGCGGGCGAAGTAGCCGTAGACGGTCTGGTGGGGTGGGAAGTCGTGGGGCAGGTAGCGCCAGGGGATGCCGGTGCGGTCGACGTAGAGGATGGCGTTGATGAGGGCGCGCAGGTCGTGGGTGGGTTTGCGGATGCCGTTGCGGGCCTGGCGCCAGGCTTCGAGGGTGGGGCGGATGAGTTCCCAGCGGGCGTCGGACAGGTCGCTGGGGTAGGGCCGTGAGGGCTGCATGGTGTCTGCGTACGCGGCGACAGTGGGCCTGGGCAGGGCGTGTGCGGGGGTGCCGGGTGCACCGGGCGTGCGTTCTGGACTCGGTGCGAACCGGTAGGTTGCTAAATGAGACAGGAGCTTGTGGAAGGAAACCGGCGCAGCACTGCTCCACTGGTTGCCGCAGAGGTCGTGTTTCCGGCGAATCGCTTCGTTAAGCGCTCTAACCGGCTCCTGCAATGCACCACGAACCATCCAATACCAAAACCAAACGCTCACTTAGACGTCGTTTCAGTTGGTGAGTCGGCGGTAGCTGATGAGGGCTGCGGCGATGCCGACGAAGGCCAGGAAGTGCTCGGCCTTTCGCTCGTAGCGGCGGTGCAGCCTTCGGCACCCGGCCAGCCAGGAGACGGTTCTCTCCACGACCCAGCGGTGTCGGCCCAGCCGGTTGGAGGACTCGATGCCTTTGCGGGCGATGCGGTGGCGGATGCGACGCTCGCGAAGCCATTTCCGCAGATGGTCGTAGTCGTAGCCCTTGTCGGCGTGGAGCTTGGCCGGGCGTCGGCGGCGGGGGCCGCGGCGGGAGCGGATGGGCGGGATTCCGCGCACGAGCGGCTGCAGGCTGAGGCTGTCGTGCGTGTTGGCGCCGGAGATGCCCAGCGACAGGGGCAGTCCGCTGCGGTCGGTGATCAGGTGGATTTTCGATCCCGGCTTGCCGCGGTCGGTCGGATTCGGTCCGGTGAGTGGCCCCCTTTTGCCGCCCGGACACTGACGGAGTCGATGGCGCATCGCGACCAGTCCGGCTCGCCTCGAGCGCCGAGTTCGTCGAGGAGCACCCGGTGCAGCCTGGCCCACACCCGCCCTCGGCTCCACTGGGCGAAGCGCCGGTAGACGGTGGGCCAGGCCGGCCCGAACACCGGCGGCAGCCGCCGCCAGGTGCAGCCCGAGGTGGCCAAGAAGATGATCGCCGCCAAACATTCGCGGTCCCCGGCCCGACGTCGCCCGCCACCTTGCGGGCGTATGACCTCCGTCGGCGGGACCACACGCCGAAACAGCGTCCACAACTCGTCCGGCACCAACCGCTCCACCAGATCCGTCATGCGCCGCTCAACGAGCGATCACGCCATCAGAAACGACGTCTTAAACCCTTCCGAGGCCATGCGCTCCGGGCCACAGAACCCCAGCCGTGGCGGTCCCCACCGTCAGCGCCGTCGCCGCAGCAGCCGACATCGACACCCACGACACGCTCTACGGCAAGATCGACCACGCCAGCAGCGAGCTGCACGGCTTCCTGTGCGCGAGTAACAACGAGGGACCCATCGAACCGGCCCAGGGCCCCGGCCGCCAACGCAGCAGCCCGGGCCCTGTATTGGCCATGGCACACAGCGACCAGGCCAGCTTTGCACAGGCCCGGGGACGGGCAAGCGTGGCCAGGTCGCCCATCAGGCGGCACACACCGGACCCCGTCACTCGAAGCCCGTACCGGCTCGTCCCGGACCGCAGCATCCAAACCGCATTGCCTGGCCGGTGCATCGCGGCCGGCCCTCGCGCAGGCCGGGCAGCCAGTGCCGCGGCTGCGGTTGGATATTCGTGCCTGGTACTCGTGCCCGACCGGACAGCGCCACCAGACCTTGCGCTGTGAGCCGGGCCCGAACTGGTCCGGCGAGGCGTCGTTGCGCGGGTGCCACTCTGCTACCAAGCCAGGCGAGTGCTCGCTGAGCGCGGTCCGGCCACGGGGCACGTACCCGGCGCACTGCGGGCAGCCGGTCCCGGCGACACGGGAATGGACCTGGGCCTGCCAGACATGCCCGTCGTCGCACCGCCAGAACACAGCCTTGTGAGAGCCTGGCCCGATCTGCGCCAGGTCCAGGTCGGCGTTCAACTCCGGGTGCCACTGGGCGGCGATGGCCGGATGCTCGTTGACCAGGAAACGGGTACGACGTGTCATGAGCACGCACCGTAGGACGCGCCACTGACATGCCCTTGCCGAGGTCACCAGGCTGGAGCGATTCCCGCCGGATGGTCCGGTCAGACGCCCTGAGGATGAACGCCGTCACTCTCCGGCCGTTGTCAGTGGGCGAGCGGACAATCACCGGATGGCCCATGAACCGACGGAGACCGGCGAGTCCGAGAGCCTCGCTGTCTCCTTACGCACGTACCTGTCCGAGACCGGCTTCTCCTTCACCGGCCTGACCGGTAAAGCGGCGACCCAGTCCATCACCCGGGCGGTGGTGCAGTGGGTGGGAGCGTCCGGGTGGAGGTGCAGGACAGAGGCGCAGATGCGCTACATCGACCCGCCCCGCCTGAAGAACGGCGGCTGCATCGCCTACTGGGAGCCGTCCTGGTCTGCCTACCTTGACCTGCGCGTGATCCGCAAAGACGGCCCACCGATCGCCGTGGAGATCGACCGCGCGGACGAGAGCACCGCCGTCGACAAGCTCCGCGACGAAGCACTCCGCGGGCGCCCCGCGCTGTGGATCCGCTGGCACGGAGCGCTGCGTACCGAGCTCCCGGCCGGTGTGGCCCGTCTACACCTGCCCACGCGGTCCAGCAAAGCGCCCTTGCGGTACTCGCTGGCCCCGGTGACCGGCACCGAGGCGATCACCCTCGGCCCAGCCGTCACCCCCGAGGCCCGAGCAGACGCTCTGCGGCGAGACCAGCAGCGGATCGCGGACGAGAAACGTGCTGCTGCCCGCCCCCAGGAACCGGGCCCCACCCGCTGCTACTGGTAAACCGGACACGCCACGGGCCCCAGGGGGATCAGCCACGGGCTAGAGCTATGAGCTGATGAGGGCGGGAAACGCAGTGAACTCCACTCGGGTCTCCCCGCGCGTGAACGTCATGGGCGACGCGAGCGCGTACGGTGCGCCTTCCGGTGGCGGCGGCCATGACTTCAGGTGTGCGGTGAATTTGAAGGGCTGTTCCGCCTCGAACACGAACGGACCCTCCTGGTCTCCGAGCCGGTCGAACGTCAACGTCGGAGCCTCAAGCCACGTCTCGACCAGGCTCCCCGGCCCCGAGAAGCGCAAGGTGCTCATAGGGGCGACGCTGATGTCCGGCAACTTCATCGAGACCTCGCCAAACAGCGGATGGCTCGCCCGCACAGTGAAGTTCAGCGTCCGCAACCTCACAAAGTCGAAGCCGCCCATCTCCACTCGTTGCTCTCGCCTGCCGATGAAGTCCAGCGTCGGCAGCGGATCCGTCCCAGGGGCCGGTGACATCCTCATTGAGGCGTGGGAGGAACGGATAGCAGTGGTGACGTTCGACCCGATGGGAGGCAGGGGGCCATTGGCTCGTGCGGTATCGGCGGCGGCCGGCACGAGCAGGCCGCCCGCCGTCGCGGCCAGCGCTCGCTTCAGGAACTTACGACGCCCGTGACCCTGTTCATCACTCGACATATGCATGACGTCATCGTCGTGCCTCACGCCCGCCGCGTTCCCGATCACCTCGACAAGGTCGCCCATACAGGCGTAGCCGGGTTCAGCGTCCGTGGTGCCGTCAGCTCGCCAGCGACCAGCGGGGGCGTCGGCGGGGGAGAGGTCGGGCCGCGCCCGGTGCCAGCGGGCAGCGTGCCGCCATCAGCCGGAGGCATCGCGGGCGACGTCGCCTCCGACTTCCACCACCAGCTCGGGCTCCACCAGCGTGACGTCCAGCGCCTGGCGGCTGCCCACCCGGCCCAGAACGACCAGCCCGTCCACGCATGCCCGCGCCAGGCCCGGCGGAGCATCCCGGCGACCGCCGATCGGAGGGCCGCATCATTCCATGGGCCTAGGCCGACGGCTGTGCTGTGGCGCCGGGCTCGCAGCTTTCCGATGCTGGCTCAGGAGGGGGCATGACCCGGACAGAACGGATGACTCGCATGGGTTGGGACTCGGGGCCACGTGTACCAAAGGTGCCAGTGCCAAAGTGGTGGCCACCGGTGCTAAAGAGGCCAGAGCTAAAGCGGCCAGAGCTAAAGCGGCCAGAGTCGGAAGTGGCAAAGAGGCGGCCACCGTGGTGGCCGCCAGGGCTATGGCCAACCCCCGATTTCATCGACCACGAGGTCACCCACGAGTCCACTGTCCCCGCGAACAGAGACCAGGACGTCAAGCTCTTCGTACGGGAGCGTGACGGCACGCCAAAGGGCGGGACGCGCAAGGCCGTCCTCATGCTGCACGGCCGCAGCACCCCCGGTGCTCCCCGGCTTCGACCTCCAGTACAAAACCTACGGTTGGGCGAAAGCATTGGCGCAGGCCGGTTACGACGTCTTCATGATGGACCTCCAAGGCGCCGGGCGGTCACACCGTCCCGCCGAGATGGACGAACCGTGCAACCTCAGCGTGAGCGACCAGAAGCTGCTCATTCCGCGGCCGCCGGACTTCACCCCGTGCGATCCGAAGTACAAGTTCCAGCTGAACAACTCCGACAGCGACCAGGCCGAGCTGCACAAAGTCGTGGAGTGGATCAAGGCAGAACGCGGCGTGACGCAGGTTGCCTTCGTCGGCTGGTCCGCGGCCGCGTTCACGATGGGCCCGTACGCGGTCAAGCATCCGCATAACGTGGAGAGCCTGTTCCTGCTGGCGCCGGTCTTCCCGCCCAAGGACACGTCGACCGCACCGAGCCCGCTGCCGCTCCCCGGGCTGCCGATGTCCCTCGGCACGAGAACGGGCCAAACAGGCCTGGAGACGGTGTGGAACGCCGAGTTGCGCTCGCTGGACCAGCGGGAACCCGGCATGGTGGAAGTGGTGTGGTCGGCGATCATGGACAGCGATCCGGTCGGCAGCACCTGGGGGCCACCGGAAGGCCTGAACCGCATCAGGAACGGCGTCCGCTGGGGATGGAACGAGACGACTGCGGCGCAGGGCGGGATCCTCGGCGGACGCGTGCCCGTCCTGATCGTGGACGGTGAGCACGACAGGCTGGCGAACACGACGCCGGCCAAGCCGGATCAGCCGGAGATCAACTTTTCGGTCCGGGCGCTGTACGACGCCATCGCCGGATCGGACAAGATCATGGTCACGGCACGCGGCACCGGGCACAACATGCCTTGGGAACGCCAACACCAGAACTTGCACAACCTGTCGAAGCAGTGGATCGAACATCGGCAGGTCGACGGCAAGACCACCGGCCGCTTCGTCATGGACCACAACGGCACCATCAGCCCCGCTCCGTAGCACCTGGTGCAGAGGCCAGCGCCGCTGGCAGCGCTGGTGTCACCAGCCCGATCTGCCACGGCCGCGCGCCGTACTCGGCGAACCCGCCCGCGACCGACCGCCATCTGACGGCATCGGCGGACCTGGAGCATGCCCGATGTCTGTCGCCAGGGAACCTTCGGCGGGGCGGCGGCAAGGCCGGATCGCGGCGAACTCCTTTGAATGCCGGTGGCGCCCAGCACGTCCCGCTCCGTGGAGCCGCTGCTGTCGGCGTTACGCCCACTCCACGCCCAGCTCCCGCAGTGCGTTCCTGTCCAGGAGCGGTTTTTCTGGTCGGTGGGTTGTGGGGTGGCCTTGGCTGATCAGTTTGGTGCTTGGTGGTGGTCGCGGTTCAGGCCGGGTTGCTGCGGCTGGGTGGGGGAGGGAACGAGGGCTTGGACTGTGTGTTGAGGTGCTGTTTTGTCAGGTGGAGTGAGTGCTGCGCAGCTGTGGTCAGTTTTTGTGCGTGGTGATCAGTTTCGTTGAGTGTTGGTATGTGCTGGTGGTGTAGTGGTTGAGCCAGTACAGGGTGCTGTCCACGTTCTGCTCGCTCAGTGCTCACGGGGACGAGCCGGAGCAGGCCGTGCAGAAGGCCGTCCGGCACGTCCCAGAAGGCTCCGTGACCGAGTATCCGGGCCTCTTTGATCAGCAGAGCCACGTAATGGACCTGGGGCCCCGGGCGCTGCCCCGGACCGTGTTGTGCCCCCGCCCTCTCGTGCACGGTCGTTGTCGCCCGCCGGGCGCCGGGGCTGCTGGTACCCGGCTTCGAACGGCTCACCGCCCGATCTACCGGTCGCGGACACGATCGCGCCCCGCGCTCCTTACGGGGGCACAGATAATCTTGCTGCTCTCGGGCGACTGACTCGCGTTGTCAGTGCCGTGATGTTCACTTGGCCGCATGGACGCCTCTGCACTGCGCGCCCGTCTGAACGACGCCTGGCGCGCGCCCGACCTGCACTGCCCGCTGCCCACTCATGGGGCAGGGCATGTCTGTGTGCCCAGTGACGCGGAGGACCTGGCCGAGCTGGAGCGCGTCGCCGCGGACGTGGTCGACGGGGCGAGTCTGCCCGTACGTGCGTGGGTTGTCGGGGGTACGGCGGCAGGGGTGCCCGACGGTCCGCCGGTGGGCGGGGACGGCGGGCTCCCCATCGGCGGGGAGGGCGGGCTGCTGGAGCTGCGCGGGTGGGTGCTGGCCGAGCACTGGTTCGGATACGGCGTGACGGCCACCGCCGACGGCCCGCGCCGCGTCGCGATCCTCGCCCGGCGCGCGTTCACCCGCCCGCCCGGTGTCGGGTGGGTGAAGTTGCTGCGGGAGGTCACCGGGTGGACGGAGCACGATCGGCGCGGCGTCGACTGGGCCGCGACGGAGGCCGCGCTGGGCACCGCGCTGCCCGGTGACTACAAGGACATCGTCGACGCCTTCGGCGCGGGCAGCTTCGACGAGTACCTGGACCTGCTGGTGCCGGGTGCGCTGGGCACGGATCTGGTCTCCTGGGGCCGGGACATGGCGCGGTACGCCGACCTGTACCGGCCGTACCCGGTCCACCCCGCGCCCGGCGGCGTGCTCATATGGGGGACCTCCGAGCAGGAGCTGACCTTCCACTGGCTGACCGGACCGGCCGATCCCGACGACTGGCCGGTCCTGGTGCAGTACCTGGACGGTGAGTGGCAGCGCTTCGACTGCGGCACCGGCGAGTTCGTGCTGCGCCTGCTCACCGACCGCACCCCGCCGTTCGCCTTCCCGCCCTCCGCCGGACCGTTCCCCCACTGGTTCGCTTCATGGGAGCTGCCGGAGCACTGACCCCTGCCGAAAGGCCCGCCAGGCCCTGTGAGACCACCGGATATTGGCTTTCCGCCGCCCCGCGGGGGAGCTGAGTGGTGCGGTTTTTGTGCGGTGAGGGTGCGCGCTGTGTACGTGTTTGGTACGCCTCATGCCCAGTCGATGCCGAGCGCGGCCAGCGCGGCGAGCTGGTCGTCGTCAAGCCTGTCGCGCCTGGCCTTGGTGTTGCTGTACCAGATGCCGAGCTTGGTCTCGGTCCCGTCGGGCAAGGTCACCACCGCCTTCCGGGGCACCGGCCGTTGTCCTTCTCGTTCGATCCACTGGGTGAGGGCCGCGAGTCCGCGTTGAAAGGCTTGCTGCGCCTTGGTCGGGCCCTTCGCCGTACGAGGAGCCCCGGGGGCGGGGGACGGGGCCTCGAGCGGTTTGATGCCCAGCGTGGTCAGCCGCTGCTGTTGCTCTTCCGACAACTGCGCCCAAGTACTCGACTCTTGCATTCTGGCGAGCCATTTGCCCAGGTCGTCGCCGTCGAAGAGCACGCCGGGCTGGATGTCGGGGAGGTGGCCGTCGGCGTCTACGAGGTCGGCGAGCACCTTGTAGTGCCTCTGCCAGTCGAGTGGCCAGGGGCAGTTCCAGTCCGGGTCGATCTCCGCGCGCTGCGCGGCCCGGGCCTCCGCGCGCTGCGCGGCCCGGGCCTCCGCGCGCTGCGGGTTCTTGCCGAGGCCGCCCTTGCGGCGGAGGTTGGCCATGTGCTGGCCAACCGGCACGGGTCCGCTGCCAGCCGGGTCATCCCAGAGGGTGTCCTGGCAGACCGAGATCGCCCACCGCCTGCCGTACGGCTACATCAAGTACGCCGACCTGACGATGCGCGCCCCGGACGCTTCAGTGCCCGCGATGCTCCTCGAGGTCGACCGCGTCACCGAGCCCGTCGACGAGCTGGTGGACAAGCTGCGCCGGTACACCGAGTGGTTCGAGCTCCTGGCGCCGAAGGCGGATGCGATCAAGGAGAAGGCGGCCCGGGGGGGCCACGGCTTCCGGCTGTGGTCGCGCCTCTACCCGGCGACCGGCCGGGAGGGTTATGTGCCGGTGGCGTTCGTGTTCACCGGGAAGACGGCGGCGCAGAGGGAGAGCCGGATGCGCCTGGAGCAGGCTGCCCGCCCGTACTTCGCCGGCGCCCCGTACCCGGGCAGCGGGGCGGGGATCACGGCCGTCGACTGCCACCGGGCGGTGCCCATGGTCGTCACCGAGCTGGAGCGGATCACCGCCGACCCGGCCGGGGCCGCGGGGAAGGTGTGGCGGCGGCTCGGGCGCGATGAGTGGCAGACGCTGTGCGAGGCGCTGGACAACCCGGACGGCGACCGGCTGTACGTGGTGCAGTGGGAGCGGGCCCGGCGACGGAAGGCGGAGCGGGAGGCCGCCGAGCGGGAGGCGCGGCGACCGGTGTGCACCAGCTGCGGGGTGAAGTTCATCGACGACCGCTGGGACGCGGTGCGCGGCCGGGGCCGGTCCTGGGGCAGCGAGAGCGACGGCCTGGGCGGGCCGTGCGCGGACGCGGCGAGCGCTCGGGCCGAAGCCGAACGCCTCGCCCGCCGTCAGGCGGAAGAGGCCGCGGCCCGCGCGGCGGCCGAACCACCGGCGACGGCCAGGAGCCGCGGCGTGTTCGGGGTCGGGCGGCGCCGGTAGCCGCGGGCAAGCCCAAGGGGAGCCTGGGCAAGCCGCCCCGGACGGGATGGTGAGGGAGGGCGCGATGCACCGCTTCGAGACGGGCCAGACGGTCGTACGGCGCGACGTGCACCGTACGGGCCGGGTGTGGAGCGAGCACGCGCTGCGCGTCGTCGCCGACACGAGCGAGTGGCTGCGTAGGTCAGAAGCAGGAACGGTTGTCGGGTAATTCTGAGAACGACCGCGGGCCGGCAGCCCTGAAGATGTCGGTGAGAAGTAGGAACGGCTGGCGCCCTTGCCTCGCGGTCTTGGTGCCGGATTCCCGGACCGCCGGGTTCGTCCATGAGGGATGATCCCCTCATGGACAGGGTTGTTGATCTTGACGAGGTGGCTGCGGTTGTGGCTGGCCGGACGGTGGGCTGGAGGTTGGCCGGCCTCGAAGTGGGCCAGGTGACCTGGAGGGATGCCGAGGCGTCGTGGCCCCAGCCTCTGGAGACCGACAGGGCTCGGGTGCATGACCCGGACTCGGTCGGCGTGGTCATCTCTGGTCCGGGAGAGGCGGAGCTGTCGGTTGTGCTATTCCGGGGTGGCTGGGCCGACGTGGACTTCATCGCCGGCCTCGACGACGCGGGTTCTCTCCCGGCCTCGGGCATCGCCTCAGCGTCGGACTTCGAGGCCCGGATGAATCAGTGGGTCGCTTGTGTCTTCGGGGTCTGCGGCGATGCTCAGTGAGTGCTGGTCCGTCTCAGTTCAGCTGACCGGCTGTTGTTCGCCGCGTACAGATCGACCTTGGACTTCGGCAGCACGGGGCCCCTCGTCGTGCAGAGCACAACCATGGTCCCGAAGCAAGCACCCAGGTGTTTCCAGAACTCGGCGACATCACTCTCCCGTGGATCCGGGCGTTCTCGCTGCTGAGCGACAGATGTTCCTGGAACTCACCTACATAGCCATGCCCGCCGTTCTCGGCGGGGGAGCGTGGAGATGTGTGCGGGAGGCGGTGTGGCCAGCATCGGCGAGATCTACATCCTCGACGAGTTCCACCGATTGACGAGCGGGTCCTGGATGGAGGACGTCTGCGGCCGCTGGCTGCGTCGTACGCGCGGCTGGCGTCACGGTGGGCGGCCGTGCGCGGTCGGCGTACCGCTTGGGTATCCCGGTCCCGCTTCATCCACGAGTTCAGGCAGTACATCTTCGACGACTTCCGGTACTTCCGCGGGTGCGATGTCGGCATCATCTTCAACGAGAACAACGACGAGGAGCGGATCGTCGTCCTCGTCATCCTCGAGCTGTTCCAGAACTTTCTCGTGGGCGGGGTGCCGTGCCAGTGGTCCTCGTCCCGGGCCTGAGCTGCGGGTTTGCCCCGGTTCGCGCTCGGGGTCAGGCCAGGCCGTTGCTGGGACGTGCAGATCAGGGGCCTTTGCCCCTCTGCTGGCCCCCACAAGTTGTGGTTCCTCGGTCTGAAGTGTCGGGTGGCACATCTATCGTGGTGGCAGCTCCAACCGGCTTGACCCCTCTTGCTCTCCACCGATCAGCGGTGGAGTGCCCCGGCCTCGGGGCTTTTACGGGGTCAGGAAGGAGGAGCCGATGGACACCCGCGACACGTGCCTCGGATGTGAGCACCGGCTGTCATACCGGCAGTGGCTCAGCATCGCGTGGGCGCCCGTAGTCACAGTGGTCATCGACAACGTGCTGCGGCTCATCGGGTAACCCCGAGGAGATGTGGGCGCGGACGTACGCGGCAGGGACTCAGCAGTGAGCCCGGCCGGTGAGTAGACGGCCGGGCTCACTGACGCTGCGCGGGCGAAGGGCCTGTCACCGGTTGCCCCCGGTGGTGGGTCCTTCGCTGTTCTCCCTCACGGGAGGCAACTTTCAGCATCGTACGGGAACCGCGTTAAAGGGGCCCGCGGCGGCGCTCAGCAGCTCCTCCTTGGCGATCGAGATGGTCGTACAAGGCAAGGAAGAACACCTTCCTGAAGAACTTCGCTGACATCCTCGAGTTCGACGAGCCGAAGTACGGCACTGATCATCAGTGGCGCCACCACCGCCGGCGCTGCCCATCCTCGGCCTCAGCGGCCGCTGCTCCTGCGCCGGTCCGTGGTGGGCCTGAGCGGGGACGGCCGGGGTGGCCGACTGAGGGAGGGCCGCCCGCTCCGGGGCTGGCATCAGAGCCTGGAGCGCTTTTTGAAGGTCGGCGATGTGCTCGCCCTTGGCGGCGAGCTGCTGGCGCAGATGCTCGGCTTCGGCCTGGGCGAGTTGCTTGCCGTACTGGGCCTGGGCCAGTTCCAGGGCGTGCTCCTGGCGGACGCGCTCGAGTTCGGCACGCAGGGTGGCCGCGTCCTGGCCGTGGCCCCCCTCGGCGGTCAGGGCGGCCGGGGCCGTGGCCGGGGGCTGGCCGGGTTCGTCCGGCGGGGCTGGGGCGTGGAGGCGGAAGCCGGCGGCGAGGAGGTCGTCGACGGGGATGAGCCAGCCGCGCGCCGGGTCCTGGACGGCATTAGGGAAGGCACCGTCCTCGCGGCGGCGGCGGATGGTGGAGCGGCTGACGCCGCACGCGGTGGCGGCGTCCCGCTGGGTCAGCATCGGGCGCGTCGTCATGACGTTATCTTCCCTGGCCACGACCCCAGCATCAGACCGACCCACCAAGGTCACCGCTGCCGGGCGGCGGATCCGTGGCCCCCGTCCAAGATCCAGCTTGCACAAACTGTGCGACCGCGGCGTATCGAGGGCCACACCGGGGAGTGCCCCTTCCTGGATGTCCGCGAGGGCAAGTTCCCCGAGCTGGAACTGGACGAGTCGACGGCAAGATCGTCAACGTCCGGGTCGCTTCTTTGATGAAGTTCGACCTTCTTCGCATCGTCTTGGGCTCCGGTGCGGAAGGGCAGGGGCACAGGCGCGGTAACCGTCACCACCTTCGACGTGGTCTTTGTCGAGCCGAACAAGGTGCACGTCGGCACGAAGATCTCCGACCAGGACTACAAGAAGTCCGACCTCCTGGTCGACGAGTTCGTCGTCTGGTACGAGTCTGGCCCACGCCATCCGTCCGGGTACGTACATCAGCCTGTCCCGCCAACCGCTGGTGGGAGGCCTGCCGTGCGCGTTCTCGGGCGGGGCCCACCACAAGCGGTAACAGGAGATCACCGACTTCACGCGTCGAGATGCCGCCACCTCTCCGGATCGCCGGGTGACTTGGGCAGATGGGGTGGGGCGACACGCCGGACGGGAAGCGTGACTTGTGCGGTGCATCACGTGTGGCGTAGGCCGTCTGAGGGCTGTACGCCGTTGACCAGCGGCGTTGGCCAGGGTGAGCAGGTGATCGCAAGCCGCCTCCGTGACGCGGCGGTTGACGCGTAAAGCGGTACCGGCCGGCCCCCACGGTTGTCAGTAGAGGTCCGCACAATGGTGGGCACGGCCTTGCGGGCTTTCGTCGGGAAACCGGCGGCGGCCCCCTGCTGGAACAGGAGGCCGCCTTCGCTCAGTCCGATCGCGTTCCAAAGGAGGCCCACGATCAATACCGACTACCCCGAGGGTACGTGCCCCCTCTGTCAAAGCCCTGACTGCCGCCACCTTCCCGGCCCGCCTCTCGGGGCTGACCCAGGGAAACTGCCTCGTACGGCGCGGCGCCGTGCCCGTGCGCTGATGCGGACCGCCGCCGATGAGGCGACCCGTATGAGCGTCAAGGCGGTCGGCAGCGGAGCGTTCCTGTTGCTCCTCCACTGGTGGCAGACCCGGTAAGGAAGCACGGACCCAGCCGAGCGGTCAACGCGGGAGCCTGGGTCCGCGACGGCCCTGCCGCAACCTGGCTGGCCTCCGGCACGGTCACCTGCGGCAGGGCCGTCGATCACTCTTGGCACCGGACGTCTCACGCGCATTCGTCCAGGACAAGTAGTCGGCGTCCGCCAAGCCGCGCAAGCGCCTCGTACGCCCAGCTCAGCCGCCTGTATGGCCGTCGGCGTGCTCGTCCCTGGTGCGACCCAGGACGCGTCCTAGGCTGCGACCCAGGACGCGACCCAGGACGCGACTGAGGGCGCGACTCAGGATGCGACTCAGGGCGCGACCTTTCGGATCGGTACCTCGGGCGCCGTTCGATCTTCGGTCGGGGAGACTGCGGGGATGAGCGCTGCACGTCGTCGGCCGCTGGGATCCGGCCCCGACATCACCGAGCCTGCCCCGCGTGATCTTCGCGCACGTACGGCGGCGGAGCGGGTGGCTGATGCCGAATGGATTGCCGAGCGGTCGACCCCGTCCGGTCGGCCGAGGCCTGGACGGCGGCGCCCGCTCGGTACGGGGCCGGCCGACCCCGGGGCCGTGCCGCAGCCCGCCTCCGGGGCATAACGGCGGGGCCGGGCAAGCCTTTACGGGTGCTCGGCAAGCCTGGAGGGGTGCTGGGCAAGCCGTCCGCCAGGAAGGCTTGCCGACCCCGGTTATGTGATGTGCGTCACTCGGCTGTCACATCCTGCCCCCACCCCTACATAACGAAATTCCAGGACGCCTAGCAGAGCACTGGGCCCCAATCAATGCTGACCAGCCATCAAAACCCCTGGTCACAGCATTGAATGGGGCTCTTTTGCGGTCCAGAGTGATCGGCGGTTGCACGGCTAACCCCCGCCTCGCCCAAGGTGTGGCCACACCGCCGGGGAGCTCCGCACCAACCGACCACCAATGTCGTGCCGCATCCCCAGGGCCCAAGGAGTGCGGGCAGTCCACGCTCCGCCGAACTCGAACACACCTGCCACCAGGAGGTCTTCCATGTCCGCCCCGACCGGTCCCGACCCCAGCCGCCTGCGCACGGCCCTGACCGTCCTCATCGCCGCCGTCACCGCCCTGGTCGTCATCCTCGTGGGCTTGATGTGTGCCGCCGTCGCCTACGTCTCCTGGCAGCACCCCAACGCCGCCGCACCGGTCGGAGCCGCAGTCGGCCTCTTCGCCGCGATAGCCACCGCCGCAGCAGCGATCTTCAGCGGAATAGCTCTGCTGCGCCGCCGGTCATGACGCCCGCCCCGTCACCGCCCGACAACACCGGTACACCGCCACGCCCCTCGAACGTCGCCGGCCCGGCGGGCGTCGTCGGCAAGCCCGCCAAGGAGGCCACCCTCACTCCGCCCGTAGCCAGAGCCTTTTGAGAGGATTTGCGGGTTGCTCCCAGAGGTGTCCCCACAGTTGTCTGCACAGGTGCACCCAAAGTTGGCTCTGGCAAGATTTTCGTAGCCGGAGATCATCTCGGTGACACGGGCGGCCGGTCCGCGTAGCGGCGGCGTAGGTGGGCGATCAGAACGACGCGGTGGCGGAGGAGAGGGACGCCAGCGCGGCCGGCCATCAGGCGTTTTTGCAGTTTGACGTCGGTGATGCGGCCTTCGTTGACGCCGGAGTTGTAGGGGATGGTGATTCCCTGGGCGACGGCGTGCCGGTCTTCGCGGAGGGCTCCGGCGAGGCCGCCAAGAGGGGCCAGGCCGCTGCCTGCAGGTCGTCCAGCCAGTCCTGGAGGGGTGTCGCGTCGTGGTTGTCGAGCATGGCGGCGAACCGTCGGACCAGGTCGTGCGTCTGCCTGAGTTCAGGGCAGTGGTTGAGGAGCCGGGGCAGGCGGTCGTTGATGTGGAGGTTGCGGCGGTGGGGGTGGGTGGTGATCCAGCGGGCGGCTTCACGCGGGGAGGGCGGTCGCTCGCGTGGTTCGTCCAGGGGCAGGCCTCGCCTGAGGGGTGCGACGGCCATCTTCACGCGCTGATAGTGGCCGAGGTAGCCCTTGGCTTGGAGTTCCTCGTGCAGGATCTTCGCGCTGTGCTCACCCTCGTCCCAGCGTTGCTGCAGGTAGTCGAGGTAGGGGTCCAGAGTGGAGGGCTTGCGGGGCGGACGGCGCATCACCTCCTGCCAGGTCCGGGCCCGGGCGTATTTGCCGACCGTGCGGCGGTCCAGGCCGAGCTCGCGGGCCACGGAGCTGTGGCTCCGGCCGGTGCGGGTCAGGGCCTGAACGGCCTCGAACAGCCTGCGGGCATGGCGTGCGGCCCGACTGTCTTCCGCGGTGTTCCCGGCGGCCTCCTCGGCCGGTGCGGGATCACTCTCGCTGGCCGCGGGTAGTGCCGCGGGCAGGCAGCCGCGGTGGGCGGAGGCGATGTCCTGGACGCGGCGGGAGAGGCCCTGCCAGAGATGGAAACGGTCGCTGACCTGCACCGCATCTGGGGCTCCGCCCGCGATGCCTTGCCGGTATGTGAGGGAGCCGTCACGGCAGGCGACCTCGACACCGGGATGTTCACGGAGCCACCGGCTGAGCTGGTCGGCATCACGTCCTTCCCAGAGGGTGAGCGGGAGACGGGTGGTGGCGTCGACCAGGAGGGTTCCATAGGTGTCGCCGTAGAGCGCGAAGTCGTCCACACTCAGCACCCGGGGCGTCACCAGCGGCGGAAGCGGAACCCGCATCAGCTGGGACAGGACGGTGCACCGCGAGAGCCTGATGTTCAAGATCCGCAGCATCCGAGCACCGCCCCGGCCTGCCAGCACCACGCCGACGTCCTCCACCCGGCGCTGCAGTTGCGGGGTCCGCCGTTGGTAGCGCGTGGTCAGCCCTGCTATCTGTTCGGCGAAGGTCACCTTCGGGCATGTCACGTTTTCGCAGTACAGACGGCGTACGGACAAGTCGATGCGCACAGGTCGGCCTGCGAGAGTGACGTCGGCGAGGCGCCGCACATAGCGGCTGTGGCACCGATCGCTGAGCTGACCGCATCCCATGCATTCCGCTGGATCAGCGGACCTCGTGCGGGCTTGGACCACCACGACAGCATCGGAAACATCGACCGAGACCACCAGCACGTTGGCCAACTGTGGTAAAAAACTGACAAGTTCGACAGAGCACAGCCACAGGCTGCCCGTGGGGACGCCCACGCAATTCCTCACGTAGGTCTCGGTCACCACCTCAGCGTGACGGCAGAACATCGCGCTCGCCCCTGCCTCACGGCACGGCTGGGCGCACTGATAGAACCCCGTCATGACATACCGATTTACCGCCCGTGCCGCCAAGACCGAGATCGATCCTGACGGGTACTTCACCGAAGCCGCTCTTGCCGAGGGTGAGGATGGAAGCGGTTTCATCATGATGTTCATGGCAGGAGAAGAGGAGCCTGATGACCAGGAGGTCGCCCTCGGGATGGATACACACTGCCTGGTCACAGCCGGACAGGGCACCGCGTACGGCTGTGTGCGAGAAGCCGTCCTGACGGGCAACGTTCTCCGCATCGCACTCGACCCTGAAGCGCTGGCAGACCTGCGGCTAACCGACCCCGAGATCGAGACCGTTATCGAAGCACCAGCCGAGGACATCAGGCAGTTCCGCGAAGTCCTCGCTCAGGTGCTCGGATACGGGCGTGCAGACGCAGTGCCCACCCGTGTAGGTATCTGACGCACCACCTGTGCGGAATACGTGACCGTCGGCAGCACGTTACGCGGACCGGCCGACCGTGTCACCCGAGATGATCTCCGGCTACGAAAATCTTGCCAGAGCCCCAAAGTTGCACCGGAGGTACTACCGGAGGTGTGAACCCCCCTTCCGGGATCTTGAGCGTTTGCGCTGGTCAGACCCTGTGGGCAAGCCGGATTCCGACGCCGACACCTCTAATTCGTTAGTAACTAGAGGTTCTGGGTCTCTGATGGGCCCGGCGGGCGGTGTCTGCCGGGGCAGGACGTGTGTGGTCCGGTCGGTGCCGTGGTGACCCCTACGACACCTCCGACCGTGCGAGGTCTTTGAAAAGACCGGTGGCGCTGGGTGCCGGCCGGTCCTCGCACGTTCTGCCCTCACGGGCCTGTCAGGTTCGGGATCCTCGATGGATGAGCTGCCGTACGGTGACGCGTTTTTCCTCACGAGCCTTGAGCTCTGGACACGGCGTGCGCCCGTGCGGTCCGGCGGTGCCGCGCACGGCTGATGAGGTGGCGGACCTTGGAGTCCTGGAATTAGTAGGTGTTTTTGAACGCTGGCCGTGAGGTGCGTACGGCTGGATGATCTGGGGTGTGGCGTCTGGCGGGTTGAGCCGGCGGTACTGCCGGGAGTGTGGTGATCCGCTTGCGTCGTCGATGGCGGCGGAGGCGGTGTTCTGCTCGGGTCGGTGCAGGTCGAGGCGGTGGCGGAGGCTTCAGCGGGCCCGGCATCGGGTTGCCTTGATGCAGCGTGGCGATCAGGTCGAGTGCCCGGTTTGCGGTCGTTCGTGGACCGTGGGGGTCGAGCGGTCTCGGTCGGCGGTCTACTGTTCGTCGCGGTGCCGGGTCCGTGCCTGCCGTCAGAGGGCAGCGTCGCGGAACGGTGTTACCGAAACGCCGTAGGCGAACGGCACCGCGTTATCACGGGTCACAGCCGTTTTGCACGGCTGTCGGGGACGGCCAACAGGTGCTTCGAGCGCCCCCGGTTCGCGCTCTGCCCCGTCACATTGGGTCCGCGTCACGGTGGAAGCCGGCCTGGGCCGGAGCCCCTCATTCAGCCGCCACGGGGTGGTTGATCCGGCCCTGGGCGAGGGCGGTGATCAGCGTTTCAGACCGGATCGGCAACGTCACTCGAACTCGTTACGAACAGCTCGTCGCCGAGGCCCGCGACCTGATCAACCAGATGTCGAAAGCCCAGTTCGCGCTGGGTGACAAGGCTCTGGAGATCGAGCCGATGCGGCCGGTGGGCGGGTCGATGCCCAACGGCACCGATGACCTGTTCACCGTCGAGGAGTCGTTGCAGATGTTCGCCGACGACATCGGCGTCGCGCGCTCGACGGTCGAGGACTGGCGGTGGACCTCCTCACGCTGGCCGTCGGCCAAGCGCAAGGACGGCGTGTCGTTCACCGTCCACAAGATCCTGGCCTCTATCCAGGACGAGGACGAGCGGTGGGCGGCGATCGAGGACGCCCCTTTCAACTCGCGCACGGGTAAGCGGCAGTGGACACCGGACGCGGCGAAACGCCTGGTCGGACAGCGGGTCGACCGGCCGGTGACACTGGAGGAGAAGGTCCAGGCCGTCACCGACCTGACCCGGGACGAGGAGGTCGCCTCCCGGGTGACCGTCGACCTGCTGTCGCGGCCGGCCGCCGCGGCACAGATCACCCCCGATGACCGTGTCCGCGTCGTCCGCGAGCTCACCCGGGACGACGACGTTGCCAAGCAGGTGACCACCGACCTGCTGAAAAGGCCGCACGTCGCCCGGGAGACGATGCGAGACGACACCGCCCGGTTCCTAGTCAACCGGGCCCAGTTCGACAACTCCGCCCAGGTCCGCGAGACGATCCGCGAACGCACCCCGGCCGTCCGCAAGATCGAGCACACCATCGAATACCTCGACCTGGTCGGCTCCTGCCACCAGTTCGTCGCCACCCTCGGACGGCTCGTCCCCCGCATGCGGGGCCAGGAGTTCACCGACGACGAGCGCGAAACCGTCCGCCGCGGCATCTCCAAGGTCCGGGCCGCGGCCGACTGGCTCGAAGCCGCAGTCGACAACGGCGAGTTCACCCTGGACGAGCAGCTCGCCAAACTCCTCAAGGGCGAGTAGGCCATGCCGAGGCGCCGGGAGGCCCTGCCCCTCGCCGAGCACTACGGCGACCTGGTCCGCGTCGCCCTGATCGAAGCCCGCCCCGCCGGCCTCCAGACCAGACAGCTCATCACCGCCACCCGACTGACGCAATCCCAGGTCGAACGTGGGATCCGGCACCTTCGGGACGTCGGGGCGGCCGAACACCTCACCCCGATCATCTGGCGCCGGCGGGACGGATACATGTTCTCCGACGACCCGGCGGACTGGATCGAATACGAGAAGCAACAGTTCCGCCTCATCCTCGGCCGGCTCACCCGGATGATCACCGGCACGCTGGATCCGCACCTGGCCCGCTACCCGGACGACGAATGGGCCCAGCTGGCATCCGCCCAGCTCACAGGCGTCCGCGCGACCCTGGCCCAGTTGACGAAGTAGGTCCTCGATGCGTCACTCATCCCGCCGCCCCTGCCGCTACCCCTCCGACACCTCGGTTGCCGAGTGGGCCCTGATCGAGCCGTTGCTGCCGGTCCCGGCTTGCCGGACCAAGACCGGCGGACACCCGGAGAAGTGGCCGCGGCGGGACATCGTCGACGCGATCCGCTTCATCGTCGACAACGGCGCCAAATGGAGAGCCCTACCCGCAGATTTCCCTCCCTGGCAGACCGTTTACGGGTTCTTCTGGCGCTGGAACCGGGCCGGGATGGTCGCCTTCATCCACGACCAGCTCCGCCGGCGGATCCGCACGGACAAGGGCCGCTGCTCCTTCCCGGTGACGCTGATCGTCGACTCCCAGTCCGTGAAGGCGGCCTCCACCGTCGGCAAGGACAGCCGCGGCTACGACGCCGGAAAGAAAATCAACGGGCGCAAGAGACACATCGTGGTCGACACGCTCGGCCTGCCCGTGATGATCACAGTGACGCCCGGCGATGCCCGCGACGAGATCATCGCCAGGGACCTGCTCTGGCGGCTGCGACTCACACACCCACAGATCACCCAGGTCTGGGCGGACTCCGCCTACTCCCGCGACCTGCTGCCCAACTGGGCCGCGGACCACCTGTGGTTGACTCTCCGGCCCGTCATTCGGCCCAAGGGCACCAAGGGGTTCGTCGTGCTGCCCCGCCGCTGGAAGGTCGAACGGTCCATCGGCTGGATCATGAACGCCCGACGCAACTGCCGGGACTACGAGCGGCTGCCCCAACACTCCGAAGCCCACCTGAACTGGGCCTTCATCACCCTCATGACCCGTCGCCTTGCCCGGAAAGGCCACCGCACCGACAGCTGGACGAAGAAGAACCGGCCCGCCGACTGACTACTGCTCAGCCGACTCTGGCCCTCCCTCCCTGCCGAACCGCTGATGCCAGCGCAAGGCACCCAGGCTCTGCCACAGCACCCCGAGTCTGACCTGGTCACTCATCACTCTGATGACCCGGCGCCTGACGCGAACTCCGGCAGTCCAGAAGACTGCCGGACGGCGGTCACCTGGTGCCAAGCGTGTCAACTCCTTGACACAGTTCAAACCCTTGGGTAATTGTGTCAGGTAGTTAATACACCTTGTGGGAGGGAAGGGAATCGGCATGTCTGCTGCTGCAGGGACGGAAGGCACTTGGCGGGCGGGGCTGCGCACCCCTGTTCGATGGGCCGGCGCGGCGACCGGTCTGGCTGTCAACACGCTGGTCACCTTCAGTCCCGAACCTGATGTGGACCTGCTCTACGGTTTTCCCGTGTTCGGTCTGTGCGTCATGGCCGGCGTGTTTGCAGCAGACGTCATCGCACGCCCGAGTCCTGGCTGGCTACGAGCAGCCGAAGTGACTCCGCGCCGGATCCGGGACTATGTGCCCCCATCCCTGACGGCTGCATTGGCCGCGCAGGCTGTCGCCTTGCTGGCCCTGCTGATCGTTGCCGCCACGACGGCCTCGGCGGACTCTGACGGTCGTCCAGGGCGTGCTTTGTCCGTCACGTGTCCGGCCGGCACCCACCTGCTCTCACCCTGGCCCGGCCCCTACTACGCCTGGCCGGCTCTCGGCGGTCTCGCCCTCGGTACCGCCGCCTGCGTACTGCTCCTGCGCCGTGTCACTGCACGCTCCGGGAACGACGATCAACGCCGCATCAACGCCCGGGCTGCTGTCGGTGCATGGGGAGTGCTGGTGGCCGCTCCTCTCTTCGCCGTCTCGTTGGCGATGGGCTTCGTCGTGCTTCTCAGCATGCCCTGCGGGGGCGCGTTGATGGACGTTGCCCTCTGGGGGCTAGTCGTCGCTGCCTTCACCTCTGCAGTGACCGTGGGGCACTGTCTGGGCGTCCTGTTGCTGCCGCAGGCCTACGTCAAGGCTCGGCCATGACGACCAACGGCATCAGTATCCGCGTCAACCACGCGTCCCCTGTCCCTCCGTATGAGCAACTCCGCGCCCAGCTAGCTGATCTCATCTCGGTCGGTCGGCTGGGGCAGGGGGCCAGACTGCCGTCCGTGCGCCAGCTGGCCTCCGACCTCGGACTGGCTAACAACACCGTGGTGCGGGCCTACCGCGAACTCGAGACCGCAGGCCTTGTCAGGAGCCGCCGAGGCTCTGGTACTCAGGTCATTGCCCCGTCGGCCACCACCGACATCAAGGCGAAGCTGGCGGAGCACGCAAGGTACTACGCGGCTGCCGTCAGACAGCTCAATGCCACCGACGAGGAAGCCCTCGCCGCAATCCGGCATGCCCTCGCAAGTCTCGACAAGCCGTGACCCAGACAGACCACCAGTCCGCGCCTCAGGTTGAGAAACAGGCACTGAGCCGTAGACAGGGAGGAGCAGCTGCGTCCGCTGACAGGACCGGGCCGGCTGCGACCCCACAGTCGGGGAGCCGTGCCCACCCCCGAGCGGCACGGCTCCCTGTCAGGAACGAGGACCTGGTGCTACGCCCCCCGGTGGAACCGATGCTCGCCCAGGCCCGGGAGACCCTCCCCGACCCCGGCGTCCTGCCCGGCGGGCTCGCGTTCGAGGCCAAGTTCGACGGCTACAGGTGCCTGCTGTTCACCCCGGCCGGACCGGGCGTGCCGGTGCTCCTGCAGTCCCGACGCGGCAGCCTGATCCAGCAGCACTTCCCCGACCTCGTTACCGCGGCGGCGCAGCTTCCGTACGGCCTGGTCCTCGACGGCGAGCTCGTCGTGTGGTCGGAGGGGCGGCTGTCCTTTGAGGCACTGCAACGCCGCGTTCCGCCGGCGGCCGCACAGCCGAGCAGCTCGCCGGCGCGCTGCCCGCCCACTTCATCGCCTTCGACGTCCTTCAGATCGACGGTCGCGAACTGCTCATCGAGCCGTACGACCGCCGCCGCGCCGTACTGCAGGACCTGTTCACCCAGTACGAGCTGACGCCGCCGTGGACGCTTTGCCCGATGACGACCGACGTCGCTGTGGCGCAGGAGTGGCTGGAGTCCTGGACCGAGGTCCAGGGCGTGGAGGGCTTGGTGATCAAGGGGCGATCACAGCGCTATCTGCCCTCGGCCAGGGGCTGGTTCAAAATCCGGCGCCGCCACACCACCGAAGCCGTCGTCGGCGGCATCACGGGCACGCTCCCCCGACCGCGCATTCTCGTCCTGGGCCGGTACGACAAGGACGGCGTGCTGCGGTTGGTCGGCCGAACCGTGCCGCTGAGGCCGGAGACCACCCTCCAGGTCGCTCAATACGTCCGCCCAGCCGAGGCCGACCACCCGTGGGCCGGCGTGCGCTTTTCTTCCAGCTGGGGAAGTCGCGAACCCCTGAACGTCACCCTGGTCGCGCCCGAGCTGGTAGCCGAAGTCGACGCTGACACCGCGATCGACCGAGGCGCGTGGAGACACCCCCTGCGCTTCGTACGGCCGCGCCTGGACGCAACCGTGGCAGACGTACCCCGATTCGGTGAGGGCGTCACCCCAGCCGCCGGATGATCCCACCAAGTGTAATACCGCTGCAGCTCCAGCGCTGACCTGCGCTGATGCAAGCGAGAGCGGGGCCGGACAGGAAGGTCCTGCCCGACCCCGCAGGTCAGTCGATCAGGCTGTGTAGCCCTACCGTGCAGGCCGCGGCAGCGACGACACCGGCAAGCACTGCCTTGGGGTAGGACTTCTCGGCGAAGAAGGTCAGGACGCCGACGCCAATGCCGACGACGACGGCTATGAAGAGGATCAGCGCGGTGCGCTGCGACAAGAGCGCCGGCTTCCCTCCCGGGGCCGACCCGGGCGTGCTGGGTGGATCAGGATGCGCGGACGCGGGGGAGTGCTGGTCCCGAGCCATCGGGATTCTCCTAGAAGGCGGAGGAGCAGAAACGGCAGACACCTGCGTGGTGTCGTCCGCGGGGGTGTGCGCCGCGCGGTCGGCGATCCTGCTGCGGCTCTCTGCCTTAGAGCGTCCCTGTGGGGTCTCGGCCCTGGCCCAGGGTGGCGTTTCCAGCGTAGCGTCGGTCGGCTCGTCTACTGCCCCGGATACCTGGTGGGTGGTCATGGGCTTGTCCTCCAGGGTGAGTTCGGTTGAGCGAGCGGGACAGTGACAGGTCTCATGTGCTTGCGTCTCGGCCTGGAGCCGAGGGGCTTTTTCACCCCCTGGCGCCGCCAAGGGGCCCCCGGACAGCAACGGCCGCGAAGAAATTTCCCGAGAGCATGGCGAAGGCCCGGACCATCTGGTCCGGGCCTTGCCGCTCCTCATATACCTGTTAGTCAGTCGAATGCCTCACCGGCAGACGGTCGCCAGCCAGCATCCGGCTCATCCCGTCTGCGAGGACCGCAGCCTGGCCGCGTCCCGGTCGTCGCCTGCACGCCAGCGGAGCCGGACAGGAAGTGCCCTATGTCCGGCCCTGCTGCATGTAATCGAGGCGTCCAGCAGGGCATTCGCCAGCGGCTTGCCCTCGCCAACATCGTTCCCACATGTCGACCGCTCTGTCCTCGCCCGCCAGATCACTCGCGAGGGACAGCAACGCCACGCCCTGGCCGCCTCCTGGAGGTTGGGATGCGGCGAGAGGGGGAGCGCCGTCGTAGAGCAGGCCGGCGGTCGGCTAGGTCGTGTCCGGCGGATTTTGGAACCGCCTCGTGTCCCGGTCCGTTCACATGGTCATGGGGCGGGGCGATCTCACGAACAGCGAATGGGCACGGCTGCTGCCGCATCTACCGAAAACCGGCGGGCGGGGCGGACGCTGGGTCAGTCACCGCAAGGTGATCAACGGCGTCCTCTTCCGGGAGCGCACCGGCGTCCCGTGGCGGGATTTGCCAACGCGGTTCGGAAAATGGAAGACGGTCTACGAGCGGCATAGACGCTGGTCAGCCGACGGTACTTGGGAGGCGATCCTCCATGCCGTCCAGGCCGACGCCGATGCGGAAGGCCGTATCGACTGGAGCATGGTGAGCGTGGATTCGACGTCCTGCCGCGCTCACCAACACGCCGCCGGGGCCCGCAGGAATGCTCCGCGTGTCCCGAAAAAAGATCACGGCCCCGGCAGCACCGCCCTGACGAGGGACTCGGACGCTCCCGGGGCGGACTGACCTCCAAGATCCACCTTGCCAGTGAGGGCGAACGCCGCCCACTTGCGTTCCTGGTCACGCCGGGCCAGTGGGGGGACGCCCCGCAGTTCATCCCAGTCATGGAACGCATCCGCGTTGCCCGTCTCGAAGGCCGACGCCCGCGGACCCGGCCTGATCACCTTGGCGGCGACAAGGCCTACTCGTCTCGTAGCAACCGCCGCTATCTGCGGAGGCGGCAGATCAAGCACACCATCCCCGAGCCACGAGACCAGCGGGCCAACCGCCGGCCCCGTGGCAGCAAAGGTGGCCGGCCCACCGGATTCGACAAGACGATTTACAAGCGCCGGAACGAGGTCGAGCGGACGATCAATGCCCTGAAGAACTTCCGGGCTGTGGCTACGAGGTACGACAAGCGGGCCTATGTCTTCCACGGCACCGTCACTTTCGCAGCGATCCGGCTCTGGCTCCGAACATGAGCTAGCAGGCAGTCTTCATCGCTGCCAGAGGAAGGCGGCCTTGCTACAGGGGTGGCAGTGAAAGACGTAGCCGCGGCCACCTCCGCCGAAGTTGGCGGAGGTGGCGAAGTCGGATCCCTCTTCGAGCTCGGCCGTGAATGTCATACGGGCGGCGCAAGAGGGACAGCCGGGGGTCTCGTCACCTTGGATCCAGTCGGGTTCTCCACCCAGCCGTCCCAGAACCGGCTCTGCGGTTGGGGTGTCGGCTGGGTGGGGGCGTAGGGCGGTCACCGCACCGAGCAGAGTCTCGCCCTCGGCGGGGACGGTGGCTACCGTTAGTTGACCTCTGAACACGAAGGCGCGGTTGGCACCGGCGGTTGCGTCCCAGTCGTCGCACATGCCCGGGTCGTTCTGGCAAAAAAAGACCGCGATCGCCCCCAGATCGAGGGGCAGATGAGCGAGAAACTGCATGGGCCCGCCGCACTCGCGGCAGTTCGGCCAGACGAATCCGTCCGGGACGAGTGGCACTCCCCCCGTGCGCAGTTCGGGAGCGTCAGCTACGGCTTCCCCGCCGTGGACCAGCAACATGGCCGAAGCCTAGGTGCAATCTTCCCCACTCCAACCGGAGAGGGGCGACCGGGCACTGCCAAGCCAAGATCCGCCGGACAGACCCTAGTCCTTCGGAGTCCTGGGCCTTTTCGGCTTCACCCTCGCGGCCCCTGAGCCCAGTCCCTGGCTTGTGTGGTCGCTCCCGATACAGAGCGGCTCGAAGGTGTGCCCGATCACCGTGACCATGGACTCGATGATGCGCCGAACGGACATGATGGGTGTGCTCCGAAGCCGTTCGATGTCCCGGGCAAACGCGTCCAGCCTGGATTCGTACGTGTCCATGTTCTCGATGGGCTGGTTCACATCCGAGAGCGCCCCCAAGTACAGCTGCCAGTCCTCGTGAGGGGTACGCAGGTCAACTACCCCGCCCTCGACTTCCACCAGCCAGTTCGCTTCGACCGCCAGAGCGAGGCAGAGGTCCGCTGCTTCACCCTCCAACCCGATGCTTCGCGCCAGCTCTTCTTCCTCGAACCGGACTCGCTTACTACCTTCATCCCAGTCGGAAAGGCTCAGGTTGAGCCGCGAGGCCAGCTCGTACAGCAGGACCTTGACCATTTGCGGCAAGTCCGCATCCGCTACGGCGTCCACGAAGTCCTCACGGCGATCCGCGTTCGGCAGAGGATCGGAAGCCGCCTCCCCTGCTTCCCGCGTGGACATTTTCCTTAGTTCCGCTTGGTAGCTGCTGTTGCCGTTTTCCTTCATGCGGCGTCGCACATCCTCTTTACGGGCATGATTCTTGGTCATCTCGCTCTATCCGCACCAGTCCCGTGAACCCGATGCGCTGAACGATCGGATCACTGCAACCTGGGCGAGGATGCGAAGCACCTTCGGGCTGTCGCTGCTCGCCGTTCACGGGCCGACAGAGCACAGCCGGGACCGTCGCCGCATGGGCGGTCCGCCCTGAACAACGTCTTGCCCCGGGAAAGGTTTCCCCACCCATCACGGTGCCGTGGGACGGTGGCCGCGCCTGGAGCAGCCCCTCAGCTTCGGTACTGCCAGGCCCCGGTGCGACCGGTACGTTCGCCGCGCTGCAGCCGCTGCCCTAGATCTGGCTGACCCGACTACAGCGGGGGTGGACAGGAATCGCCCTGCCCACCCCCGCTGTCCGTCCCAGCCAGGGAGTTCACCGGCTGAGGCGGATGCGCGGCCCCCACGCGAACTCGAGGTCGGCCAGGAAGACGGTCTCCAGTTCCTTCTCCCACCGCCCGCGCAGGAGCATCGGGGCCGTCTCCATGCGCTCCAGGATGACCAAGGTCTCAGGCTGCCCGATCAGCGCGTACCGGCCGTGCGAGGCGGGCGAACTGCCCGGCCCGTACGCCCGCAGCAGCTCCTCCAGGCGGGCGCGGTGCTGCTCCACGAACGCCTCCAGGCGCTCGATGTACCCCTCGCGTTCCTCGGTGCGCACCGCGCTCAGCGCGACGTCCAGGAACTCCCCGTCCGGCCAGTGCCGCTCACCCGGTGCGGCCAGGGCCCACGGGAAGCGTTCCGCGGCCGCCAGGACGTCCGTCGCGTCCAGCGCCGGAGCCGGACCCGGGCCCGGCTCCGGCGCTGGAGCCTCCTGCGAGGCGGGGGAGGCGGGCTGCGAGAGGTGGGCGACCAGCATGGCGCTGGATGCGGCGAGCCCCCGCCCCGTGGTGACGGTGGTGTCGGCGATGCGCAGCAGGTAGCTGGCGACGTCGCGGACACCGGCGTGCCAGCCGTCCTCGAAACGCGGCTCGGAGTTGTGCGGGGCGCTGCTCTCGGAGATCCAGGTGTGGGCGCCGGCCACCGCCCCGGCCTCCAGCTTCGCCACGATGTCGTCGGCCTGCTCGTGCCCGATCCCGACGGCGGCCAGGGCCTGGAAGACCGTGAACCGCGCCGCCGTTGCCTCGTGCTGGTGGTGGCTGATGCGGGCCAGCTCCTGGCCGTACGCGTCGGCGTCGTGCTGCTCGGTGCTCACGCGGTGCCTCCCTTGTCTGTCCGGGTGCGGTTGGCGACCCAGTCCGGATCGCGTACGGGTGTCGGCGCCTGCGTCTCGTTGGCCGGGGCGCGCATGATGCGCCAGCTGGTGCGCGGCGCGGTGACGGCGTGGACCAGGACGACGACGGCCTGACGGCCAGCACCGCCCCGTACCCACGCCCCGGTGAAGCGGACTTGATCGGCCGCCCAGTCACCCAGCCGCTGCCACGGGCGCAGCCGTCCGAGCAGATAGCCGGCCGCGAGCGCGCCGACCGCGGTGACGACGACGCCCATCACGACCACCGCATCCCGATCGCGGACAGCAGCTCCATCCGCTCCGGCGTCAGCGTCGCCGCCCGGCTGCGCTGGTTCCCGATCCAGGCCCCCAGCTTGTGCTCCCGCTCCTCCTGGTCCTCGCCGACGATCCGCTCAACCCACTTCCGAGGGACCTGGAGGTGCCCCCTCGCGCTCGTAGAACTGCTTGGCGGCCTTCGTTCATCGCCCACTTGTCGGCCTGCATACGGCGCGGCGGCGGCTTCTCGTCCTCGGCTGCGGGCTCGATCCCGAGGACCTGTTCGCACATCCACTGCTGCACAGTCGTGAGCTGATCCCAACCGAGCCTCACCGACTGCACCCACCGCCCGAGATCCTCGCCCTGGCGCAGGACCTCGCCCGCCTCGGTGGGCAGCGCCTCACCGGCGTCCAGGTGCATCCGCACCAGGTGGAAGCACCGCTGCCACGTCACCGGCCAGCTCGGGCACCAGGACGCGTCGATCTCTTCCAGCTGCTCGCGCCGCATCTCCGACAGCGCCCCGGCCGACGACTCCACCGGCAGACCCTCGGCACGCCGCTGCTCGGTCTCGGCAGCCTTCCGGGCGGCGACCCGCGCGTTCTTCAGCCAGATGCCCACCCGGTAGCCCTGGAAGGTGGCGTCCAGCGGGGCCAAGAGGTGCCCGTTCGTCGCGGCCCACCCGCGCGCCGCCGCGAGACCTTCCTCCCACGCGACGTCGAAGTGCGACCATCCATGCCCAGCTTCTCCAACTGCTCGACGCGCTCCTCGTCCATGTCCCCGCGGGCGCAGAAGCGCCTGGCGTCGGCGATCCACTGCCCCAGCGGAAAGCCTGCGAGCGTGGCCGGCCAACCCTCGGCCTCGGCCTCCTGGTCGTCACGGCCGGGCACGCGGTACGTGAACGGCACCTTCAAGTCGCCGTGCAGCCGGTTGTAGATGACGGCGGCCTCCACCCCGCGCCGCCAGTGCTCGTACTCCGGTGAGCCGCTGCTTAGCACGTCGTGCGGTAGGGGATGTCGGGTAGGTGGAGCCGCCAGTCCGTGCGTGTCAGCCCCCACCCGGTGCGGGCGCAGACCCGGCGTACGAGACGGGAGGGGTCGAGGTCGATCCGCTCGGCCGGGTTCCAGGTGCCGGATGTGTACAGGGTGGTGCCGTCGTCGGAGAAGGCGACGCTGGAGAGGGGCTGGCCGGAGGTGGGCAGGGGGGAGCCCAAGGGGCGTCCGGAGGCGACGTCCCACAGTTGGACGGAGGCGGTGCCCACGACGGCGAGCGTGGTGCCGTCGGGGGAGAAGGCCAGCGCGGCCGGCGAGTCCCGCTCGCTTTCGGGGTCGACGGTGGAGGTGCCGTTGATCACACCGAGTCGGCGGCGCAGGTCGCCGTCCCACAGGGTCACCCGTCCCGTGCCGTCGCTGACGGCGAAGCGGGTGCCGTCCCGGCTGAACGCCCCGGCGAAGGGGAGGTCGCCGTCGTTGAGCACGACGGGACGGGCCCGTCCGGCGCGCAGGTCGACGACTTCGTTGTCGCTGGTGACCACCAGTGCGTCGTCCGGGCGTACGGCCAGGATCGTGCCGGAGCCACCCGTCTGCGTGGTGTCGAGGCCGGAGTCGGCAGGCCTGACGCGGGTCCGTGTGCCGGTGGCCAGGTCCCAGCGTTCCATCGTTGAGGAGTCGTCGTCACGCGTCATCAGCAGCAGGCCGCGGCCCGCGCTGTCGAAGGCCATGCCGGTGATCTCGGTCACCGTCCCCGACCCGGCGTCCAGGGTGGCCACCTCGCGGTTTCCTGTCGTGTCCCACACGGTGATCCGCTGCCGTTGCGTGGTGTACCCCCACGCCCTCACATAGGCGAAACGCCGGCTGTCGGGGCTGAACGCCATCAGTTCCGAGCAGTTGGCGAGGTTCTCCTCGTCGGTGCCGGAGTAAGAGGTGTCGGGCGGGCACGGGGCGGCGGGCAGGGTGGCGCGGGTCCGGCCGTCGCGTGTGCCGATCAGCCGTACGCCGGTCCGGCCAGGCCCGCGGTGGAGCACCGCGACGGTGCGGCCGTCACGGGAGAGGTGCACCTGTTCGGAGGGGTGTTCCTCCCACCGGGCGCGGGCGACCGATCGCAGGTCGAGTGAGGCGACGGAGGTACCGCTCCGCCGCAGGTACCGCACGGCGGAGGCGTCGGGGGTGAGGGAAAAGTCGTCGATCACCTCGCCGATGAGCTGGTAGCGGAAGACGGGCTGGTCCGGCTCGCTGAGCCGCCACAGCGCGATGTCCGCGCCCGTGGTGGCGGCGAGGAAGGCGCCGTCCGCGCTGAACCGCACCGCGGTCGCGTCCTCGAACCGCAGGCTGGGCAGTTCCCGGCCCGTACGCACGACCCAGCGACGGATCGTGTCGTCGTCCACGGCCGCCTGGACCGCGCCATCCGGCCGCAGGGCGAAGACTCCCGCCGCGAACCGCTCCTGGTCGGGGCAGGCGATCCGCGCGGCGTTCGCGGTCCGCGACAGCCGGTGGATCCGCCCCGTGCGGAGGTCACGTACCTCCAGACGACGCAGACCCCGGCACAGCGCCACGGTCCCGCCGTCCGCGCTCACACTGATCGGGGACTCCTCCACCACGGGAGCCCGCACGGTCGACAGCATCCGTCGGCCCCGCAGATCCCATACCTGCGTCTGCCGGAACTCCCCACCGTCCCAGTCGGACACCGTCAGATGACGGCCGTCCGCGCCGAATTCCGCCCTGTCCGGCGCCTCCACGGGAAGCGTGGCGACCACCCGGCCGGCCCGTACGTCCCACAGCCGCACGCCCCCTTGCGCGGGCAGGGCGAGGAGCCGGCCGTCGGGGCTGATTCCCCAGTTCGGCACCACACCCGGATCGAGGTCCACGTCCGACAGCAGTTCGCCCGGCCCCTGGTAGGAGCCGATGCGCCGGTGGGTGCGCACGTCCCAGGCCACCACGCGGCGCGCCGAGACCGACAGCAGGGTGCGTCCGTCCGGCGAGAGCCGGTTCGTCGCCGGTCCGAAGGCCGGGTCCGGGACGGGGAACACGTCCTGTTCGGGCTGGGCCATGGCGCTCAGCAGGGCTGAGCGGCTCTCGAGGGTGGGCGCGAGCCGCCAGGCGGCGACGGACAGCCGCATCGCCGTCACGGGGGCGGCGAAGCGCATGGCGTCCGCCACCGCGGCGATGCGCCGGGCCTCGGCCTCCGCATGGCGGCGCTCGCTGGTGAGGTTCTGCCGCCAGGCGGTGACACCGGCGATCAGGGCGACGGTGACCAGGACGGCGAGAGTGGCGAGCAGACCGCGTCGGCGCCGCAGCTCGGCCGTCCGGGCGGCCCGGCTCGCGCCGAGGAACTCGCGTTCCAGCGGGGTGAGCGCGGTATCCGCCAACCGCTCGCCGGCCACGTCCAGCCGCGTCCCGCGATACAACGCGCCCGGATCTCGGCCGAGGTCGTGCCAGGCGCGGGCGGCGTCGGTCAGACGGCGGTGGACCAGCAGGTCCTCACGGGCCTCGTCGACCCATCCGCGCAGTCTGGGCCAGGCGGTGATGAGAGCCTCATGGGCGAGGTCGACCGTGCCGTCGTCCACGGTCAGCAGCCGGGCGTCGATCAGACGGTCCAGTACGGCGCCGACCTCCTCCTCGGGGGCGAAGTCCAGCTCCGCGCGGTTCACCGGCCGGCGGGTGTCCTGGGCGCCCTCGCCGGGGGTGACCAGGCGCAGCAGGATCAGCCGCGCCAGCTCGGCGCGCTCGGGGGAGAGACATCCGTAGACGTCTTCCGCGGTCTGGGCGATGGCGCCGCGCACACCGCCTGCCGCTTCGTAGGCCCGCAGCGTCATCGTTCTTCCCGAGCGGCGGTGCCAGGTCTCCAGCAGGGCGTGGGAGAGCAGCGGCAGACCGCCCGGTTCGTCGGCGATCTCCTCGACGAGGCGTGTGGTGAGGGCGCGTTCCACGATCACGTTCCGGGTGGCGGCGGGCTTGACGATCGCCTGCCTCAGCTCCGCCGGGCCCATCGCCCCCACCGGCACGGCCGCGTCCTTCAGAAGGTCCACCAGGTGCGGGTAGCGCAGGCAGTGGCCGTAGAAGTCGGCGCGTATGCCCAGCACCACGCGCAGCCTGCTGTCGGGGTGCCGGGCGGCCAGCAGCCAGCGGATGAACCGCTCCCGTTCCTCCGGGTCGGCGCAGAGGGTGAATAGCTCCTCGAACTGGTCCACCAGCACGTAGGTCAGCCCCGGTCCGGCGGCGGGCTCCAGCTTGCCGATGTGCGTACGCGCCGGGTGCTGCCCCGGAGTCAGGATGCGCAGGGCGGCCGGGCTCGGCTCCGGGCGGCGCAGACGGGGGACGACACCGGCTCGCAGCAGGGACGACTTGCCGCTGCCGGACGGCCCGAGCACGGCCGCGCAACGGCGCGTGCGAAGGCTTTCGAGCACGTCGTCCACCACCTGCTCGCGCCCGAAGAACAGCTCGCTGTCGCCGGGTTCGAAGCGGGTCATCCCGCGGTAGGGCGGCTCCTCGCCGTCGGCGGCGCGCGGAGCGGCGGCCACCTCCGCGGCCACGGCTTTCCACCGCTTCTCCCACTCGGCGGTGTCGCCCTTGCAGGCCGCCACATAGGCAAGCGTCACCGAAAGGGAGGGCAGCTGCTCCCCTTTGGCCGCTCTCGAGAGTGTGGAGACCGAGACCTCCACCTGCCGGGCCATCTCCCGGTAGGGGATTCCGCCCGCCTCCTGCCGCAGCCGGCGCAACTCGTACGCAAATCGCGGTACCGGCCCTTGTGCCGGATCGAGGTCCGTCTCCGGACGCCCCATGTCGCTTCCTTCCCCCGTGCCGCCCGCGTCACCGGCGGCGGCGTCTCATTCCAGCACGCCCCCATGGCGCCGGGACAGCGGTCATTTCGCCAACCCAATCAGCTGACCTGCTTTGTTTCATGTCTCGGAGAGGGCTGTGCAACAACCAGGGATCCGGTGGACTCGAACTGGGACGACCACAGCGGCCGCCCCGCAGGCACCGGCGTGACGCGTCGGACGCGTCCGTGACCTTCCTCCGGGGAGCACTGCGGGTGCCTGCTCGATCGATCCACGATGTGAAGGGACTTTGCGTCATGAAGCGAGGAAACCGCCTGTCGGTGGCCATCGGTTCCGCTTTCCTGGTCACTGCTGCCCTCGCCACTCCCGCGGCCTTCGCGGACGGCACCGCGTCCGTCGACTCGGGCCGGTCCGCCTTCCGGGCCCAGGCGGTGGCGGTGGGTCTGACGGCGGCGGAGGCGACGGCGCTGCAGAAGGCGGTCGACGCGGCCCTGGCCCAGGACGGCGGCAAGCAGACCGCCGCCAACGAGATCCGGTACGCGGACGGCCGGCTGCTGCTGCCTCTGCCGGGTGAGAAGTACGCACGCGAGTTGGACAAGAGCGGCAAGAAGGCGGCCAAGGCCCACACCTGCACCAAGGGGGCCTTGTGCGGCTACTCGGGAACCGGGTACACCGGCGCGGAGCGCGAGTGGTTCTCGTGCGTCTTCCACAAGAAGCCGAGCAGCTGGAAGAGCGGAGGCTCCTGGTACAACAACCAGACGCCCGGCCGCGTGGGCAACTGGTACAGCCCCACGAAGAAGTGGCTGGGCTCCACGAAGCCGGCCCCCTGGGGCACCACGCACGGCCAGTGGCGCGGGGTCGGGTACGTGAAGCCCTGCTGACCCGGCCGCTTCCCGGCTGAGGCCGGTCCGCGTACCGGGCCGGCACGCGGGAGTGCCTTCCGCGCGGGGACGCTGACACCTACCGAACGGTGTGTCCGTCCCAGGCGGAAGGCACTTCCCGTGTGCGGTGCGCCGGCCGGGCGTCCGCGCCGGGGGCGTGAGGAGGGTCCGGGCGGAGTCCGTGGGGTTCCTGTTCGTCGCCGGTCCGGACGTGGCCGGGGCCGGTGGGCGCGCGGGGGTCAGATCCAGTAGGGGGTGGGGGGAGGTCGCCGGGGGTGGCCTGGAGGGGGGCGTCCTTGGCACGGCCCGTCAGCCAGGCCAGCAGGGCGGCTTGGGGGCCGCTGACCGTGAGGCCCGCGTTCGGGGCCGGGGTCAGGGTGCCGGCCGCGAGCGCGGCGGCCGCGGTGACGACGACGCCCACCATCAGGTCCATCGCATGCCGATCGCGGACAGCAGCTCCACCCGCTCCGGCGACAGTGTCGCCGCCCGGCTCCGCTGATTCCCGATCCACGCACCAAGCCGAAGCTCCCGAACCTCCTGGCCCTCGCCGCTGCCGACGACGATCCGTTCGATGTGCTTCCGAGGGACCCGGAGGTGTCCTTCGCGTTCGTAGTACTGCTTGGCGGCCTGGTAGTTCATGGCCCATTTGTCCGCTTGCGTACGGCGCGGGGGCGGTTTCTCGTCCTCGGCCGCGGGGTTCGATCCCGAGGACCTGCTCGCACATCCACTGCTGCACGGTGGTGAGGTTGTCCCAGCCGAGCCGGACCGACCGCACCCACCGGCCGAGGTCCTCGCCCTGGTGCACGACCTCGCCGGGCTCGGTCGGCAGTTCGCCGCCGGCCTCCAGGTGCATGCGGGTGAGGTGGAAGCAGCGCTGCCACTCCACGGGCCAGGTAGGGCACCAGGACGGGTCGATGTCCTCCAGCTGCTCGCGCCGCTCGTCCGACAGCGCGCCGGCCGCAGACTCGACGGGGAGGCCCTCGGCACGCCGCTGCTCGATCTCCGCAGCCTTCCGGGCGGCGGCCCTGGCGTTCTTCAACCAGATGCCCACCTTGTAGCCCTGGTGGGTGGCGTTCAGTGGGGCCAGGAGGTGCCCGTTCGTCGCGGCCCACCCGCGCGCTGCCGCGAGTCCTTCCTCCCATGCGACGTCGAAGTGGCTCCAGATCATGCCCAGCTTTTCCAGCTGTTCGACGCGGTCTTCGTCCATGTCGCCGCGGGCGTAGAAGCGCCGGTTGTCGGCGATCCATTGCCCCAGTGGGAAATCGGCGAGCGTGGCTGGCCATCCCTCGGCTTCGGCCTGCTGGTGGTCGCGGCTGGGCACGCGGTACGTGAACGGCACCTTCAGGTCGCCATGCAGCCGGTTGTAGATGACGGCGGCCTCCACCCCGCGCCGCCAGTGCTCGTGCTCCGGGTTGAGGACCCGCAGGTTGATGAACGCGGCCAGCTGCGCCGGGTCGCGCGGCGTGGAGAACTTCAGCAACTGGCGGGCGGGCGCCGACGGGCCGCCGGACCCGTTGCCCTCGCCCTGGCTCTCCTGGCCCCCGCTGCGGCTCTGAACGCCCCTGACACGGCTCTGCGCCTGCTGCTCGGCGAGCTGCTCCACCACGCGGGCATCGTGCGCCCTGAGCGCCTCCAGCAGCTTCGCCAACCCGCCGAACGCCCGCGACGTGAGCATGTTGTCCGCCGTCTCGCCCGGCCCCAGCAGGACGGGCACCACGAGCGAGGCGACCTTGCCCTCACCGGGCTGCATGCGCAGCGCGCGGCCGACGGCCTGGACGAGGTCGGGCATGGAGCCGCGCACGTCGGCCCAGTAGACGGAGTCGCAGTTCTTGGTGTCGATTATCTAGACGTCGTGTGGGTGGCAGGGATGTTTGTTGTGGGGGTGACCTGCTGTTAATCACTAGTAGTGCTTCGTTAGGTTGTCTGGGCTGCTCCGGGGGCGGGGCAGGGGGCGTCCGCAGGTGGTGCAGGTTCCGGTCCAGCACCTCAGCAGGTCCTGGAGAACGTCGCGGAACCTGGTAGAGGGTCAGGCTGGTGTGCGGACTTTTGGGTCGAGCCGCCTGAGGGTGAGAAATGCCTGAGCGGAGGTACCGGGGGTGACGTGGTGGTGCCAGCCGCGCCAGGTGCGGCCCTCGGCCAGCACCGAGACCGAAGCCCGCGAGTGGGCCACCAGCGGCAAGAAGGCCGCCGACGGCCCGAACCCCGCAGCCCTTCCCACGCAGGCCAGCCCGGTGCGGATGCAGAAGCCGCCCACGTCCGACACTCAGCCCGCTGCCGTGCCCGCGGACTCGCTTGCCGACGCCTGGAGCACCACGCCGACCACGGCGGCGCCTGACCCGGCCCCGGCTCCGGCCGGCCGACCCAGCGGCGACGTCGCCGGCGGCCCCGGTCGACGACGACCAGGCGGTGGGGATACGCGACGCCGCCGAACACCACCTGCCTTACACCCTCGCCGCGCTGCGCTACGCCCGCGTGTGCCAGGGAGCGGGGGCCGCCGGTGAGAGTGCGGTCGCAGCTTCGACAACGACCCGCCCCCAGATCCAGGGTCCGGTAGGCCGGTTGTTCTGATCCGCCCCCGAGTCAGCTTGGCCCTGGGATGATCAGGCCGTTGCTGGACACAGCGAAAGGTGAGGGGGAGCGCGGTGTGGGACTACTCGGAACTCAGCGCGGAGGCACGCAAGCTAGGAGGCCCTGATGCCCTACGGGCGGCCTACGTCCAGCTCGGGCGGCGGCTAGGCCAGCGGCGCGCCTTCATTCTCGGTGCCCTTGCCGTCGGCGTGCCGGTGGCTGGGTGGAAGGTCTTGATGGACTACCGCGACCGCCGCGCCCTCGCCGCTTCCCAGGCCACGGTCGTGACCTCCGAGGCCGCGCCCACGACGGGGGAGGCCGTAGTTGCCGAGGCGGAGGCTGTACTCACGACCGTCGACGTCGCGCCGGTGGTCGATGAGCCGGAGTCGGAGCCCGCCGCCGAGACCTCGCCCTCGGCCACCGCAGCCCAGTCCACCCCGGCGGCCGGCGGACACTTCAGCGCGTAGAGGCGTGAACGCCCCAGCGCTGACTGCCGGGAAGGGCCACGCTAGGACTCCTCGGTCCTCCCTCGCGCAGTGCACCGGCCACCCGACCGGGGCCTCCCGGTACGGGCGCAGCCTCGGCAGCAACTCGGTGAGCGGTGGAGGACGCTAGTAGCCTCGCCTATTCCTCTTCGTCGACCCCCTTTCTCAAGTTGCGGAAGGGGTCCGGAGCGCCAGGGCGTTCGCTCCGACCACGGGATCGTCGGCACTGGCGGCTGCCGCTGCGCGGTGGCGTAGTGGCGTTCGGCGGCAGCTGACGGTCACGTCTGGATGGGCCGTGGACGGGGGAAGAGCGTGAATCGGTCAGGAGCGAACCCCTCCAGACCGGTGAGCGAGATGCGATCGGCGTTGTAGATTCGGATCTCCACGTTCATAAGGGACTGGAGAGGGACTAGATCGTAGGCAACGTCTGCGAGAGCGTTGATCCTTAGCTGCTCAAGATTCGGAAACCGGTCCGGGATCAGGTCGAGGCGGATGTCGGACCGAGACACAGAGAGCCCGAGACGATTGACGGTGGCAATGAGGGGGGCGTTGGCGAAGTCGGCGTCGGTGACCTGAAGGCTGGTCAGCTGAGGCAGCTCCGCGAGCTCGGCCCATTCCACTGCGTCCATGACATGGTTGACGACAACGTCTTCGAGCATGGCCCACTGAGTGATGCCGGTGATGGAGGCCTCTATCTGGCCGCCGAGCCAAAGCCTTGTGAGAGTTGGCGAGGCGGGCAGGGTATGCAGCGTTCTCCACGGCAGGACGGTATAGAGCAGCAGTTCACGCAGCTGTGGGAGATTGTTGAGCGCCTGGAAGGAGAAGCCCTCAGGCAGGTCCAGCAGGTTCAGCTCCTGCAGGGGCAGTCCGGCGAGATGGTGTAGGCCGTCGACGGGTGTCGAGGGGCCAAGAGCCAACGAGCGCAGTGCGGCCAGAGACCGAACGAACGACAGACTGTGCAGCGAGGGCTCCTCCATGCTCCGGAGGGATAGGGATGTGGTGTGTTCCGGGGAAAGGTGTTCGAGGATCTCTGACGGGGTGAGTGCCAGCTCGAACGAGATGAGTTCGATCGGTGTCAGCAGCGGGAGAGCGTCAAACTGCGCACGAGTCCGGACGGTGACATGCAGGCGATCCCGGGTAAGGCGGAGGATGTCGCGGGCGTAATCGGCTGCCTCAAAGTTCGTCCAGCCCAGCATCAGTTCGTGGCGCGGCACCGAGGGGGCGACAGTCGGGACGAAATGTTGCAGATACGCATAAGCTTGATCGCCCCCCATGGCTGCGGCAGTGCGGAACACGGCAAAGATCTCGTCTTCGGGCAGTCCGTCGGCGGTGGGTGGCAGTAGGTCCAGAATGCCGGGACCCAGCGCGGACAGGGTGTTTGCTTCCTGGAGAGTGCGGGGCGGCATCAGGGCTGCGGCGCGCGCCGTGACCTTATGGCGCGTGTCAGGGGCGACTTCGGTGGCGTAGTGCATGCTGGCGGCCGCCAGGAGGTGCAGCCTGGGCCGGTGCTCGTTCTCAGCATCACCGCGTTCGACGAGGCGGCGGAGCAGATCAGCGCTCTCAGTTGGGCGGGCGTGGGCGACGGCCATGCGCAGGACGTCTTCCCACTGGTCGTCGTGTGCGTTGTTGACCAGCAGAGGGAAGTCGTGGGCTTCGATGGCGGCTTTGGCACCCAGGTAGTCCTGGAAAGTCCGGTGGACGAAGTCGATGGTGTCCATGGTGGGCTGGCGCAGGAGCCCGCTGCGGCCGACCAGATGCGTCAGGGCCTGGTCGGCAGTGCCCTGCTCGGCCACGGCCTGCATGGCCGGCAACGCGTCGTCGACCAGGGCCAAAGCGGTGGCCCGATCCATCTCTGTCTGGCGGTTGCGGATCAGCCAGTAGGCCAGACGCTGCAGTAGCTGGACGCTCTGATGTTCGGTGAGCTGAATGCCTTCAGGGACGTCGATACTGCGCTCGAGGTCGCGACGCACGAGCAGCATCGACAGCGCTGCCTCGTAGAGCTCCATACGGCCGTGAGGCAGATGGCCGCGGCGGTCCCGGTGCAGCGCGCAAATGAGCGCACACATCAGGGGCGTGCTGGACAACTGCGCCAGGTCACGCTGAGCACGCACTGTCACCTGGAGCGCTGCTTCGAGATCAATCAGCTGTGACCGTTCGGCGTTAGTCGCTGTACTATGCCGGGCGGCGGTATGCCACCGGCCGACGAAGACTCCGATGTCAGCGGCGCTCATGGGCCGTACTGACAGTTCGGTGAAGCGCAATGAGGCCAGCCAGCCTTCGGGAACAGCTGACGGCCGCGTGGTGACCACGAAATGTGCGTCCTTATAGGCGGCCAAGAGCCGCTCGAGCCAGTCGCGCGTGGCGCCCCGATGCTCTTGAGGAACCTCGTCGATGCCATCGACTAGGAGCAGTGCCTCCCCTCTGGCGAGCACGGCATCGGCCCAGCCTTCAGGTTGTGAGGCGGCCAGGGGGCTGCCGAGCGCAGATAGAAAAGCGTGTGGATCCGGAAGCGGTCCACGCCTCACCAGCGTCCGCAGCGGCAGGATGAACGGAATCCGCCCCCGCCAGTCCGCCAATTCCTCCGGCAGTTCATCGCGCGCCGTGGCGACAGCCAGCCACTGCAGCAGTGTTGTCTTTCCGCTGCCAGCGAGCCCTCGCAGAAGAACCCGTCGGCAGCCGGCCAACGCGTGCTCGGCACGCTTCACCACGACGGATGGCCGGTTCGCCTCCTCACTGCCCGCAGGCCAGTCTTCCGGCCGCTCCGCCAGCTCCAAGCTCAAGTACGCCGCATCCAACGGCCAGCACGCACGTTCCGGCCGGCTCAAGTCCAGTCCTACGACGGTCAGCTGGGAATGCCGTTCCGTCACGTAGCTCAGGTAGCGCTCCTCGAACGAAGGCTGCACTTTGGGCCGTACCGACCTGCGGGTGGCTTTCCTCGGAAAGCTTTCGCGCACCGGCTGCACGCGGGCAGCGGCTTCGCGAAGGGCCAGCAGCGGGCCCACATCCGCCCCCAAGGCTTTCGCCAGGGCCACCAGTGTGGTCTCGGAGGGCACCACTTGGCCGTTCAGCGCCTGGCTGACCGTTGTGCGCCCCAGCCCGGTCCGCTGCTGCAACCCACCCATCTGCAGACCCCGCTGCGCCCTGAGGGTACGCAGCCGTAGCGCGAGTTCCGCCAAGGGATCCTCGTGCACGTCCCCCATGTCCTGCTTCTCCGTCTCTCAAGCGACCGTCTTCGTTCATCTTTGTTCGCCCTGAACCCCGGTGAACACCAGAACCGCGAAATTCGCCGAAGTCCCCGTCGTCGGTTGTCCTGGGAAGAAGGCATGAACACCTCATCCATCAACCTGATGTTCCTGGCCCTGCTCCTCGCGGTCGTCGCGCTCTTCTGCATGCTCGTAGGAGCAGCGACCGGTCTGCTCGCTCGTATCGACGGAGCCACCTATGCCACCGCTCTGCTGCGCGGTGCCGTGGCCTTCGCGGGCAGTGCCACCCTGTCCCTGGCGCTGCTGACCTTCGTCCTCGCGGTGCTGTGAACCGAGGATGCTTTGTCCTCCTACCTGCAGGCGAGAGCACGGCGCCCGCCCGTGGCGGGCGCTGTTACTGCTCGGCGCTGGGCCCGGCTAGTGTCAGGGCGTCGACTACAGGACAGGGATTATCCATAGGTGCGCGGGCTTGTGTGGTGTGTTCGGTGTGGTTGCCACCTGGTCGTGTAGGAGATGTCTGGAAGCGGCGCCGACTGGGGGCGGGCTTGGTTGTGTTTGGCGGGTGGAGCAGACCTACGTGGCTGAGCGTTCGATCTCCCCAGTGACTGGTGTGGAGCGGTGGGTGGTGGCCGACGCGCGCACCTATGACCTGCATGCCGAGGTGTGTGCGTTTTTGGCGGGGTTGCGTTAGTAAGGGCCGCTCGCCGAACACGGAACGGGTCTACGCAGGCCGTCTCGCCCTTTATCTGAACTATTGCGCGGAGCGCCGCATCGAGTGGTCGTGTCCGAGTTTCATGGCTTTGTCCGGGCTGCAGCAGTGGTTGGTCACCACGCCGCTGCCGGCCCGCAGCCGTCGTTCCCCGACCACGGCTGTGCCCCGCTGCCGTTCGCAGGGCACGGCGAACGCGGTGATGACGGCGGTCACGGACTTCCTGCGCTTCGGCGCGCTCCACGGCTGGGTCCCCGCGCAGACGGCTGGCTTGTTGTCGGAGCCGAAGTTCCTGCGGTTCTTGCCGGCCGGGTACGACGCCGGCGAGGGCGGCCAGTGGCGCCAGGTCCAGGTCTCAGCCTTTCGTTTCCAGGTCAGCGAACCCGGCTACGAGGACCTGTCCCCGGAGCAGATCCGCCGCATGATCGCGGATACGGCCCGGGCGCGGGACCGTTTTCTCATCGCGTTGCTCGCCGCGACCGGCCTGCGTATCGGGGAGGCCCTGGGCCTGCGTCAGGAGGATCTGCACTTCCTGGCCTCGTCACGCTCGCTGGGCTGCCCGGTGGAGGGCCCGCATCTTCATGTGCGGCGCCGCACCGACAACCCGAACCGGGCTTTGGCCAAGTCCAGACACTCCCGGTGCCTCCCCGTCACCCCCGACATCGTCGCCTTCTACACCGACTACCAGCACGAACGGAACCAGGTGGCCGCCGCGGCCGAGACCGGCATGGTGTTCGTGAACCTATTCCGCCCGCCGCTGGGGCGGGCCATGACCTACCCGAACGCCAAGAGCGTCTTCGACCGGCTGGCCCGCCGCGCCGGGCATCCGGCTCGCCCGCACATGCTGCGCCACTCCGCGGCCACTCACTGGCTGCGCGGGGGAGTGGACCGGGACGTGGTGCAAAAGCTGCTGGGGCACGCCTCGCCGCTGTCCATGGACCGTTACCGCCACGTCGATGAGTCCGAGACCCGGGCGGCTGTCGACCGGGCCCAGGCATGGCGGGAGGATCAGTGAGTACCGCTACCGCGCCCGTGACTGCACTGGGGGCGCCGACGAGGGCCACGAAGAAGTCGTGGGAGACGTGGCTGCGTGCCCACATCGATCCCGCGTGGCGGCCGGGGGAGTGGGACAGCGCCAGATGGCTGTTCACCGGAGATCTCGACAACCCGCGCACCTCGTCTTCCCGGTGCCGCACCCGCCGCTGCGACATGATCGTGCGCGCTCAGGAGACGTTCTGTACCTACTGCTCGGACCAGCGCAGAAAGAGCGGTCTGCCGCGGGAAGAGTTCGCCGCCACTTTCACCCCCGCCCGTTCCAGATCCCTGCCGTTGACGGTCGTCGGGCCGTGCACGCTCACCCGGGACGGCGTGCGGTGCGTACGCCCTCAGGTATCGGGAGGCCTGTGCGCCGCTCACCACGGATCATGGAAGTACCACAGGTCCAGAGGCACCCTCGAGCGGTGGCTTCGCAGCCGGGCAACACCGTTCACCGAAAACCCGGACTGCATGGTGACCCACTGCTCCGGCTGGGCGATGAACTCCAGTGGGCTGTGCAACTACCACTGGCGCGCCTGGAGAGCGGAATGCCGCTCCAGCACCGACTCCATGCCTGCCGCCCAGTGGGCACCGCACCAGCCCTTGTATCTGCTGGCGCACCAGTTCCACCTCGCCCCATTGCCCCAGCTGCTGCGCTGGGAAGTGCTCTACGCCGTGCAGCAGATGGACCAGTGGGTACGTGCCCTGGAACCTCATTGGATCCGCGGCGTGATCAGCCACCTCACCACGGCCGACACCCTTCTGGACGCCACCAACACGGCCCGGCTCACCAAGCCGCATCAGTCTGCCGTCCGCACATTGGAGAACCTGCAGTCCGCCGCCCGCGCCGGATACAGCGAGTTCTCCGGGATCACCCTCATCGACCAGGACGTCATCGATCTGCGCGTCCTCGGGCTGCGCCACGGCGCCTCCGGCAAGCGCCGGCATCTGCCCGGCCGCGTCGATCTCCGCACAGTCCGCCAGCCCTGGCTGCGCCAGGCGCTGCGTCATTGGGTGACCACCGCCCGCCCCACCACGGAAGACTTCAAGCGCACTTTCCACGCGACGACCATCGCCTCCACGGCTCTCGCCCAGCGCGCCGACGCCGGCGAGGATCCCGTCGCCCTGACCTTCGCCGATGCCACCTTGGCTGTCGACGCTTTCCGTGCCGCAGGCAAACGAGACGGCACCCCCTACTCGTCCTCCTTCCGGCGCAGCCTGCTGGGGATGTTCTTCCAGCTCATCGCCTACGGTCGCCGCTGCGGCACCCTCGACGACCTGGCCGGCACCTTCACCCGCGTGCCCGTCGAGCACGTCATCTCCGTGGAAGAACCCAACGAGGACTTCATCGGCAAGGCCATCCCCGAATCCGTCATCCGGCAACTGGACGCCCACCTCGACACCCTGGGCACCGGAAACACCTACGGCTGCCGCGACATCGCCCCAGACGCCCGGCACCTCCTGTACCGCACGATGTACATCGTCCTGCGCGACACCGGGCGCCGCCCGCTCGAGATCGTCTCCCTGGCCCGTGACTGCCTGGAAACCCACAACGGCCAGCCCACCCTGATCTGGGACAACCACAAGCGGAAACGCCACCGCAGACGTCTGCCGATCACAACCTCCACTGCCGACGCCATCCGAACCTGGCAAGCCCGCCGCGACCAACTGCACCTCCCCGCCAAAGGAGACCGATACCTCTTTCCATCCCTCACCCCCCTGAGCGACGCCCCCCACATCTCCAGCACCTACCTCAGCGACGCCCTCAGGCTCTGGGCAGACGCCCTGCCCCCGCTCCACGCCGAGGGCACCGACTCCAAAGGTCAACGACTGCTCTTCGACCGGTCCCTGATCTACCCCTACGCCTTCCGCCACTCCTACGCCCAGCGCCACGCAGACGCCGGCACCCCCGTCGACGTGCTGCGCGAGCTGATGGACCACAAATCCATCGCCATGACCCAGCGCTACTACACCGTCTCCCTCAAACGGAAAAGCGAAGCAGTGGCCAAACTCAGCGCACACGTCCTCGACCAGCACGGCCACCTCAGCCCCAGCTCGAGCACGGCCTACGAGATGCGCTCCGTCGCCGTTCCCTACGGCGGCTGCACCGAGCCGTCGAACGTCAAAGCCGGCGGCCAGGCGTGCCCCATCCGCTTCCAGTGCGCTGGCTGCGGCTTTTACCGCCCCGACCCCTCCTACCTGCCCGCCATCGAGCACCACATCAACGAACTACGAGCAGACCGCGAAACCGCACTCGCCATGGGCGCCGCCGAGTTCGTCACCACCGCCCTCACCGCACAAATCACCGCCTACCAGCGCGTCATCGACCGCATGAACACACACCTGGCATCTCTCCCCGCCTCCGAACGCGCCCAGATCGAAGAGGCCAGCACCGTGCTGCGCAAAGCACGAGCAGGCGACAACCACACCCTCCTGCCCCTCACCACTGCCCGACCGAAAGACCCGCGATGAATCCCCGCGGCAACCCCGCCCCCCTCGCCGAAGCCAGACGTCGCCACAGTCTCGACAAACGAGCCCGTGTCCTCACCGTCCTGGCCACACTCGAGAAACAGGGAAAGCCGCTCACCTTCGCCGCAGTCGCCCGCGCCGCCCGAGTCTCCACCTGGCTCACCTATGCCCCCGGCGTACGCGAGCACATCGAGGCAGCCCAACTACGCCAAGCCCACAGCACCCCGCCATCTGCCACGGCAAGCCCGCCCTCCCACCTCAGCCTGCGCACCGAACTCGAAATCGCCCGGCAAGAAATCAAAGAACTCCGCGACGAACGCGACCGGCTCCAGGCAGCCCTGCGCCACCAACTCGGCCAGCAACTCGATGCCATCCACGCCCCCGACACAGCAGCCAGAGCAGACCAGCTGAACGCCCTGAACCAGGACCTCACCCGCCGGCTGGAGGAAGCGGCCTCGGAGAACGCCACGTTCCGCGCCCGCATCACCGCCCTCGAAGAAGACCTGATTGCTGCCCGCACCAGCCTGCGCCGGATGATCCGCACCGAGAACACGGCCCGCTGAACGACATACCATCCACGGCGGTCATGCCCATTCGACGCCCAGCTCCCGCAGTGCGTCGCGCTGCTCCTGGGTGAGCTTGTCGCGGCGGCTTTTGGTGTTGGAGACCCATACGCCCAGCTTTACGGTCACCGGAGCCGCTTCGCCGTCGACCGTGATCTGCTCACTGTGGCCGCGCGGGACGGGCCGGTGGGCGCCTTCCCGGTCCACCCACTGTGCGAGGGCTGTCAGGCCGCGCTGGAAGGCCTGCTGTGCCTTGCCCGGGCCCTTCGCAAGCGTGGCTGCCGGGGCGGGAGATGGCGCCTCAGCGGGTTTGATGCCCAGCGCGGACAGCCGTTCCTGCCGCTCGGTCGACAGCTGCCTCCAGGTGCCTGGCTTGCGCTGCTGCTGGAGCCATCGTCCGATGTCGTCGCCGTCCATGAGTACGCCGGGTGCGATGTCGGGGAGGCTGCCGTCGGCGTCGACCAGGTCCGCCAGGACGCGGTAGTGCCGCTGCCAGTCCAGCGGCCACGGGCAGTTCCAGTCCGGGTCGATCGCGGTGAGCTGCGCCGCACGCTGCTCCGCCCGCTTCGGGTCCTTCCCGAGGCCGCCCTTCCGGCGCAGGTTGGCCATGTGCTGGCCGATAGGCACCATCGCCTCGCCCTCGCCCCAGACGGCGTCCTGGCGGGGAGCGAGATGCCCCGTGGCCCGCCGGTACGACCGCAGGGCGGCGAGTTTGTTCTCCCAGGCTTCCTCGCCGGGTTCCCACACCATCCCGGCCTCGTCGAGGAGGTCCTTGCGGTGAGGATCGAGTTCACCGGCCCGCAGTGATTTCCGCTGCTGGTGCACCCATCGCCCAAGCGGAAACGCCTTCGTCGTCCCGACCTCGATCTCGACGTCGTAGGGGACGGCGTACAGGCCGGTGATCTCGTTCTCCTTCCGCCAGCGGGTGAGGGCTTGGTAGCCCTCGAGCCAGACCAGGGACTGGGGGCGGATGACGCGGCAGCGGGTCAGGGCTGCGATGTCGGCGGCGTCTCGGGGGGAGGCGAAGTTGACCACGATCGAGGTGACCCGGTCGACCTCCTGCTGCGCCTGGCTGGTCTCCTCACCATCGCCGCTGTCGGTTCCCGCTGTGTGGGCGGGGCGGACGTGGAGGCGTCGGCGCTCTTTGCCGCGGGTCAGGGCGCGGGAGGCGAGCTGGTCGACCATGCGTTCCGAGTGCGAGCGCAGCGCCTGGAGGATGTCGACGAGGGGCTGGTAGCTGGCGCTGGCGACCATGTCCTTCGGGTCCTCCCCGGGCTGCAGGAAGATCGGGATGATGATCCGCGCCGTCTTCACCGTGCCGTCCGGATTCGGGCGCAGCGCCCGCCCGATGTTCTGGACGATGTCGACCTGAGAGCTGCGTGAGCCGACGATGCACACCGCTTCCGCGCCGCGCAGTCCGGTGATGTCGACGCCGACCCCGAGGGCCCGTACCGAGGCGAGGAACGCCCGGTGTACGCGCCGGTTCTCGGCGTTCACACCGTTGGCGAACCGGCGGATCACCTCCCGCCGGCGGGCGATGGGATGGTCGCCGCACAGCCAGTCGGCCCAGACCCGGTCCGGGGGGACGTGGCGGCCTTCCTCGAGCTCGTACAGCTCGGCGTCGACGGAGGAGGCGGGCAGCTCCTCCGCATGGGCGAGAGCGGCCTCGGAGGCTTCGGTGGCGTACAGCTCGGCGGCGGTCGCCGGCATCTGCTCGGCGAACGCGCGGGCTTCCTCGACCCTCTGGTGGAACGTCATGACGGTGTGCAGGTTCAGCTGCGCCGCGTGCTCCAGCAGCGCGGCCTGGAGCAGCGCCAGACGCCGGCCGCGCAGCGCGTCCTCCGACAGCCCCAGCACCGGGTCGGGGTCACGGATCTCCAGCACATCGATCTCGAAGCCCGCGAGGATCGAGCGTTCCACCGCCTCCGCCAGCCCGAGATCGAAAATCCTGGTGCCGTAGGTGGCGCTGTCGTCCTCCATCGACGCGATCACCAGCTCACGCCCATCCTGGCCCCGCTGCGAGCTGGGCGCGGCCAGAATCCGCGGGGTGGCGGTCAGGTAGAGCCGGAAGTCGACGGGGATGCGGGCATTGTCGTGGATCGCCGCCCACGGCCGGCCCATGTCCCCGGCCGTCATGTGCGCCTCATCCAACACAGCCAGATCGAACGGGGCCATCCGCTGCCCGTACAGCTGCTCCCCGCCCGCCAGAGCCGACTCCAACGGCCCGCGCACCGTCCGCCGACCAGTGATGTCCGTGGGATCCTCACGATCCACCAGGGAGGCGTACGTGGCGAACACGACCACCGGCCCGGACCCCGCCCACAACGCGAGCTGGATCGGGTTGGTCGTGGTACGCACCCCGAGCTGCTCCAGGACCTCGTCCTTGTCCACCGAGCAGACCGCGACCATAGGCGCGCAGTGCCCGACCCGGCGCCAGGACTGAGCTGTCTGCACGATCAGATCCAGGGTGGGCACCATGACGAGGATCCGCCCGTCCGGGAAGCACTCAAGAGCACAGGCGGCAGCGGTGATCGTCTTCCCTGTTCCGGTCGCGGACACCCCCGTGGCTCGGACCCCCTGAGGGGGCACAAATGACCTTGCAGGGAATCCCACCCACTTACGGAAGCTCGCCTTCTGCTCGACCTGATGTTCCTTGAGTGGAATTGCAGACATTCCTTGCCTCCCCTTGCTGGCTATTCCGGCGGTTCCTCAGACGGCTACGTGCGGGTGCGAGTACGCGGATGAGTCGTCCCAGATAAACGCGTTCGCCACGTGCCAGCCGCCGGGCTCTGCCGCTCGCCAGGACGCTTTGTCGGCAGGGGCGTAGTGCCCGGCCTCGCGCGTGCAGAGGATGACGTCCCCGGTGGAGAGCTCCACCGTCCGCGCGGTACACAGACGACCCGCCTTACCCAGCGCCTCCAGCACCCGCCGCCGCTCCGTGGTCGCGTGTGTGCGGCAGCACGGTAGCCAGGACAAACGCCTCCAGGCGCACCAGCGCCGCCCGCTCACGCTGCCTCACATCCGCGATACATGCGGCCACTTCAGCGGCCCCAGACGACCGGCCGCCACGCCGCACCCAATCCCGGTCCGCGATGCCCACCAGGGCCTCGCTCACGGCCATCACACCCTCGTCCCAACCGTCCGCGAACACCGCGCCCGGCGAGGCCGGTGACGCCATCCCGTCCAGCTCGACCACCTTGTTCTGCGCCCCGGCGACCGCCTCGGCCTCCACTGCAGCCACCAGGTCGTCCGCCTCAGCTGCGGGCACGCCCTGGGCCGCCAGGAGGGCGAACCGCTTCAACCGGGGGCTCACGCCTGTCGGCTGGTGCCGCGTCACCCGGTGCACAGAATCGCTGCTCAGCACGGGACCTGGTCCAGTAAATTCGTGGTGACCGTTCATCTGCGGCCGTTCCTCTCGGAATTGAGGGAGGTTTCCGGGAGGCTAGGGGTATCCCGTTTTTCCGCCAACGGTACATGCTGCATCAAGCTGATGCACGCGATACACCGGAGCCCGACACGAACGAGCGACCCCCACCACAGCATGGGCAGGCGGGAGAAGTAGGCGAACCGCCGGTGAGTAGCGCGAATCCGGGTACGCGGGCGGGCATGGCACCGAAGACTGAACACCTCATGTCCCTGCGGGCCGTACGGCAGCTGCGCCGAGTCCGCACCTTCTACACGGCAGGTGTCCTGCTGTGGGCGGCCGCCGCGGCCTGGACGGGATGGACTCATCCCGGAAGCCGGCAAATGTGGGTCTCCCTGCTTCTCCTGGCAGTCTTCACCGGCCTGCTCGGCACCGCCTCCCTATGGATGCACCGCCTCAAGACAGCCCCAGGACATAAGCCGGCGCATCACGCCGCACCCCGACGAGCCATCGCCCCACGCCACGCAAACGCCTGAACCTCACAAACCTGAGCCGCCCACCCTGTAGCCAGCCTGGCCGCCGTCAGCGGGCCACAGGCCGGGCCACGAGCTTGAAGGCGAAGCCGGAAAGCCCATGAGCGGGGGAGCGCAGCGGACCCACCCAGCCGGTCTGCAGCGAAGCGGAAGACCGGTAGCGGGACGAAGTCCCGCAGCTCCGGGAGCGCAGCGAACGGAGCGTCAACCCGGCTGCGAAGCAGCCGGGTTTGAGTGGGACGCGAAGCGTCCCACCAGCGCTCCCGCGGAGCGGGAGCGCAACACCCGCGCGCAGCGCGGGTGTTCGCTTGCACATCGCGCAGCGATGTGGTACCCGCTCCGCGGGAGCGCTGGTGGGGCGCGTCGCGGCCCCCACAAAACCCGCGGGCTTGCCCGCCGGGGGTCGCGCCGGGGCGGGGGCGCCCCGGGGTGGGGGGGGAGGTGGGCCGACCGGGCAGGCGCGGGGGGGCGGAGAGGGGGGGTGGGGGGGGGGCGCTCCCCCCCCGAAGGTGTGTTCGGGG
>NZ_JAUEPL010000046.1 GCF_030406405.1 Streptomyces ficellus | reverse complement strand
CTTGCAGGAGCAGTTCGTGGACGCCCCGCTCCCGGCCGTCGCCGAGGCCGACCGGCTCCTGGGCCAGCCGGCCCAGCATCTTCGGGCGCACGGGCGGCTCCGGCCCGCGCGGGCGCGCGAAGCCGGCTCAGTCCGTGGCGGCGGCGGCCACCGCGATGATCGCCCGGACCTGTGCGGTGATGTCCGCCCGGTTGCGCAGGAACTCCGGGTCCGTCACCGCGTCCGTGTTGCCCGCGCCGAACCGGAGCACCGGCGTGTGCACATGCCCGCCCGGCAGGCCGGTCAGGCCGAGCCGGTCGCGCAGCAGCGTGGCGCGGTAGGCGATCTCGTTGGAGAGGTAGTCCCCGCCGCCGCCCGCGCGGGCCGCCGAGCCGGGTGTCGGGCCATCGGGCCTGACCACGGGGGCCGTGCCGCCCGCCGGGATCTCGGTCACCGACGTGTTGTCGTACACCGGGAAGCGCCCGGTGCCGGCCGCCACGATCTTCGCGTACGGGAGGGTCGTCACCGTCCACTGCGGCTGCGAGGCCGGGTCGGTGACCGGCACGGTCCCGGTCTCGGACACGTTCTCGTTGTCGCCGAACCCGCCCCGCCAGGCTCCGTTGAAACGCTCGATGTCGAAGCGGCCGACGCGGCCCTGGCTCACCGTGGTGAACACATCCACGCGCGGCAGGTGCGGCCGCAGGGCCCGCTCCACCATGCCGTCCGCGAAGTCCCGCCAGCGCACCGGGAACACCGCCGTCTCCACCCGCGCCAGTTCCCCGTCCGCCGTACGGATCAGCCGGCCGTCCAGCGCCAGCGCCGCCGCCCCGGACGGGTTGCTGATCCGGATGTCACGGTCCAGCGTGAACGGGTCGAACCCGGTCATCAGCACGCGCTTGATGCCCTTGCCGACCGGGAAGCGGATCGCGTCCTGGCCCCGCGAGGAGGTCTCCAGCCGCTCCAGCAGCCGGGCGCGCTCGGCGGACGAGAGGGCGAAGCGCGGCTCCCAGGCGCGCAGTTCGCGGGTCATCCCCAGCCGCGCCCAGTACAGCGGCCGGTCGTCGTCCCGCGCCAGGTCTCCGCGTACCGGGCCGCGCCCCTGGGCCCGGTCCACCGCGCGCCGCCACAGCCGCGACCCCTGCCGTACGACGGTCCGCTCGGCCGCCGCGTACGACGGTGCCCCCTCCAGCGCGACGGCGAGCTCGGGCGCCACCGTGTCGAATCCGCCGCGTCGCAGGATCTCCCGCGGTACGGCCCGGTCGAGGCGGGCCTCCTCGACGGTGGGCTCCACGGCGGTGGGCTCCACGGCGGTGGGCTCCACGGCGGTGGGCTCCACGGCGGGGGCCGCCGCCTGGGCGGGAGCCAGGGGAAACACCAGCGCGGCGAACGCGGCAACCAGCGTGGTACGCAAGGGTATTCGGGACACAGGAGGCAGCCTTCCGTCGGATCCCGGAACGCTACCGCGCCCCCAACAGCCGCAGAAAGTCCCGGAAGGCCGCCGGCATGTCCACCGCGTCGGGGTCCAGCAGCCACTGGTACTGCAACCCGTCCATCACGGCCGCCACCAGCGGCGCCGCCTGCTCCGGGGTGAGCCCGCCCGGCAGCCGGTCCCCGTACTCCGCACGCAGCACGGCCGCCATCTCCGCCCGCACCTGGGCGTAGCGGCGCGTGAAGAACTCCCGCGCCGGATGATCCTCCGTCACGCTCTCGCCGAGCAGCGCCGAGAAGGTCTGCACGATGCCGGGCCGCATCGCGTTGTACTCGACGAGGGAGCCCAGCAGGTCGAGCCGCCAGCCCTCCCGGGCCCCGCCGCCCGTGTCCCACTGGTCCCGCTCCTCCAGGACGGCGATGAGCAGCGCCTCCTTGGTGGGGAAGTAGTGCAGCAGCCCCTGCTGGGTCAGCCCGACCCGTTCGGCGACCGCCCCGAGCGACGCGCCCCGGTAGCCGCGCTCGGCGATCACTTCCAGGGCGGCGCGCACGATCGCGGCGCGTCTTTCCTCACTCCTGGCCCTGGCCGCTGCCATCCTCACACCCCTGTCCTGGACATCACAAAACCGCAACGAAACCTACCGGGTTACAAACAACCCCTCACCATGGACGCACGCACCGCGCAGCACAGCAGCACAGCAGCACCGCAGTACGCCGACGACACGGAGGTACGACAGTGACAGACGCCGGTCGCGAACAGGCCGTGGAAGCGGCACTCGGCAAGCTCGGCCTCGACGCCAGGACCCGGCTCCTGGCCGGCCAGGACATGTGGTCCCTGCCCGCGCTGCCCGACATCGGCCTGGCCTCCCTCGTCATGTCCGACGGCCCCATCGGCGTACGCGGCGTCCGGTGGACCGCCGACGACCCGTCCATCGCGCTGCCCTCCCCGACCGCCCTCGCCGCCACCTGGGACCCCGGCCTCGCCCGCCGCGCGGGCCGCCTGCTCGCCCAGGAAGCCCGCCGCAAGGGCGTCCACGTGCTGCTCGCTCCCACGGTCAACCTGCACCGCTCGCCGCTGGGCGGGCGCCACTTCGAGGCGTACAGCGAAGACCCGCACCTCACGGGCGCCATCGGCACCGGCTATGTGCGGGGCGTCCAGGACGGCGGCGTCGCCACCACCGTCAAGCACTTCGTCGCCAACGACGCCGAGACCGACCGCTTCACCGTCGACAACAAGGTCGCCGCCCGGCCGCTGCGCGAGCTGTACCTCGCCCCGTTCGAGACGATCGTCAAGAACGCCCGCCCATGGGGCATCATGACCGCCTACAACCAGGTCAACGGTACGACGATGACCGAACACCACCACCTGGTGAACGAGGTGCTGCGCGGCGAGTGGGGCTTCGACGGCGTCAACGTCTCCGACTGGATGGCCGCCCGCGACACCACACGCGCCATCGAAGGCGGCCTCGACCTCGCCATGCCCGGGCCGGACACCGTGTACGGCCGGGCCCTCGCCGCCGCCGTCCGCGCGGGGGAGGCCGACGAGGCGGCCGTCGAGGAAGCCGTACGGCGTGTGCTGCGCCTCGCGGCCCGTGTCGGCGCCCTGGAGGGTGCCGAGCCCGTCGTCACCGGCCTCCCGGCGCCCATCGACGGCGAGGCCCTCGCCCGCGAGATCGCCCGCCGCGCCTTCGTCCTCGTACGGAACGAAAACGCCGCCCTGCCCCTCGCCGAAGGCCGAAAGGTCGCCCTCATCGGCGCCGCCGCCCGTGACGCCCGCGTCCTCGGCGGCGGCTCCGCCCAGGTCTTCCCCGCCCACGTCGTCTCCCCGCTCGACGGCCTCGCCGCCGCGCTGCCGCCGTCCTCGCTGACGTACGCGACCGGCGCCGACCCCAGCGACGAACCCGCCCCCGCGGGGCCGGGCTTCCGGCTGCGCGCCGTCTGCCGGGACGCCGCCGGCAACGTCATCGGTGAACGCTCCCTGCCGAGCGGCCAGGTCCAGTGGATCGGCGACGACCTGCCCGACGGCGTCACCCACGACACCCTGCACAGTGTCGAGGTCACCGGCACCTTCACACCCCGCGAGAGCGGCGAGCACGCCTTCGGCACACGCGGCCTCGGCGCCTTCACGCTCACCGTCGCGGGCGAGACCCTCTACGACGGCGTTCAGGGCATGGGCGAGGAGGCCGACCCCTTCGAGGCGTTCTTCGGCGCCCCGGCCGAGCGCGGCACGGTCGCCCTCACCGAAGGCGTACCCGTCGAGGTGTCGCTGCTCCACCCGCTCGACCGGGAGCACGCGGCGCCGCTGCCGGGCGTCCTGTTCTCCCTCCTCCACCTCGGCCCGCGCCGCGACCCCGACGAGCTGATCGCCGAAGCCGTGGCGGCCGCCCGCGCCGCCGACACCGCGATCGTCGTGGTCGCCACCACCGAACGCGTCGAGTCCGAGGGCTTCGACCGCGCGGACCTGAAGCTGCCGGGGCGTCAGGACGACCTGGTGCGCGCCGTGGCGGCCGCCAACCCGAACACGGTCGTGGTCGTGAACGCCGGCTCCCCGGTGGAGATGCCCTGGCGCGAGGAGGTGGCGGCCGTGCTGCTCAGCTGGTTCCCCGGCCAGGAGGGCGGCGCCGCGCTCGCCGACGTCCTCCTCGGCGCCGAGGAGCCGGGCGGACGCCTGCCCACCACCTGGCCGGCCACCCTCGCCGACGCGCCGGTCACCGAGGTCACCCCCACCAATGGCGAACTCCACTACACCGAGGGCCTGTTCATCGGCTACCGCGCCTGGGACAAGGCCGGCGCCACCCCCGCGTACCCCTTCGGTCACGGCCTGGGCTACACCACCTGGGAGTACGAGTCGCTGGAGCTGACCCCGGACGGCGCCACCGTCCGCGTCCGCAACACCGGCTCCCGCCCCGGCCGCGAGGTCGTCCAGCTGTACGTCTCGCCGGTGACGCCCGGCCCGGTGGAGCGCCCGGCCCGCTGGCTGGCGGGCTTCGCGGGGGTCGAGGCCGGCCCCGGCGAGAGCGCCGAGGCCGAGATCCCGCTCCCGCGCAGGGCGTTCGAGGTCTGGGACGAGGAAACCGGTGCGTGGACGGCGATCCCGGGTTCGTACGACGTCCGGACCGGCCGCTCCCTCACCGACACCCGCCTGGGCGCCACGCTGACGGTCGACGGAACGGACTAGCGAATCCCGAACCCGTACACGGTCTCGGACGTGTACACCTCGCCCGGCCGCAGGACCGTGCTCGGGAAATGCGGCCGGTTCGGCGAGTCCGGGAAGTGCTGCGTCTCCAGAGCCACCCCGTCCAGGTGTTCCGGCGCGTACACCTGGAGACCCGGCTCGGTCGTACGGACCGTCACCAGGCGTCCCGTCACCGGGGAGGAGAGCTCGGCCGCCGGGCCGTCGCGGTCGCCGTCCGGGGCGTCCAGGGCGTCCAGGGCGTCCGGGGCGTCCAGGACGAAGTTGTGGTCCAGCCCCGTGCCCACGGGGCGCGGCTCGCGGAAGTCCAGCCACGTGCCGTCCACCTTCGCGATCTCGCCGGTCGGCACCGAGGCGTCGTCCAGCGGCGTGAAGTGCCCGGCCGCGATCCGCAGCTCGTGCGCACCGCCCAGGTTCCAGTACGTGTGGTTGGTCAGCGCCACGACGGTCGGCGCGTCCGTCACCGCCTCGTAGGCGATCCGCAGCGCGCCCGAGGCGTCCAGGGTGTACGTGGCGGACACCTCCAGCCGCCCGGGGAAGCCCTCCTCGCCGTCCGGGCTGACCCGCGACAGCCGCACCCCGCCCTCGACGGCCTCCGCGTGCCACACCCGCTTGTCGAACCCGCGTTCCCCGCCGTGCAGACTGTTCGGCCCGCCGTTGCGCGCCAGCCGGTAGGTCCGTCCGTCCAGCGTGAACGACCCGCCCGCTATCCGGTTCGCGTACCGCCCCACCAGCGCCCCGAAGTACGGCCCCGGATCGGCCTCGTACCCGGCCGGGGAGTCATGCCCCAGCACCACGTTCGCGACGGCGCCGTCCCGGTCGGCGATCTCCACCGACTGCACGATGCCGCCGTACGTCAGGACACCCACCCGCGTGCCGCCCCGCTCCAGGACCCAGCGGTGGACCGTCGTACCGTCGGCCAGCCGGCCGCACGGTTCACATCGAGTTCTCATGCGGTGATGATGCGGTACGCGATCTCCGCCAGCCGCTCCTGGCCGCCCACGCTCGGATGGAACCAGTCCCACGGGCTGAGCTCCCTACTTGTGAACCGGTAGGCGAACACCGCCCCGCCGTCGTACCGGCAGAGCCGGTCCTTCGCGCAGACGTCCCGCAGCACCTCGTTGTACGCCACCACCCGGCCGTGCACCGTCTCGCGCCGCTGCTCGGCGGCCGGGCTCAGGTCGTCGGCGCCGCCCAGCATCGAGGCGCAGATGCCGAGCTTCCACACCTGCTTGCCGAGCGCGTTGCCACGCCCGACCGACCAGAGCCGTTTCAGGTCCGGCACGCTCGACACGTACACCTGGCTCTTCGGCGACGCGACGCGCAGCCGCCGCATCGCCTCCTCGAACGACGCGCGGAAATCGGCCACCGGGGTCATCAGGGCGGTGGAGTCCCGGCAGGCGTCGTTCGCGCCGGCCATCACCGTCACCAGTCCGGGCTTCCGCGCGGCCGCCGCCGCCATCTGGACGGGCAGGTCCGCCATCCGGGCCCCGGAGCGGGCCAGGTTCCAGCTGCGGGCGGGCAGCGCGGACGCCCCGAGGAGCCGCAGCGCGAGGCTGTCCACCCGCGCGTCGGTACCGGTCGCCCACGACGCCTCGGGGCAGTCGGCCAGCAGCGCGCACGTGTCGAACCCGCGCGTGATGGAGTCGCCGACGGCCGCGACCGAGGCCGGGCTGCGGTCCCACGCGGGGGAGGGGGAGGGGGAGGGCGAGGGGCGCGCCGTGGCCTTCGGGCCGCCCCCGGGCGACGCCTCACACCCGGACAGCGCCGCGCCGCAGACCAGCAGCGCCGCCGCCGACAGGGCGACGGCGGCACGTTTCCGTATGCGGATTCGTCGGCTGTCGGGCATCCCCGTGGCCCTTTCGTCGGCGTCCTGGCGAGTGAAAGCTTGGTGTCAACGTCCCCCCGGCAGACCGTACGTCATCCCAAGCGCCCCGGCGCACGGTAGCTTTTCCCCGTCGAACCGTCAGGCGCCTTCGCCAATCGGCTCCGGTAAATTACATCACGTCACATGCTGTCCCTTTTGCGGAGTTTCACTCCCGATGCTGTTTACTGAGGCCGCTGGGAAAGGCGAACCTCGTCCCACACTGGAGGTCCCGGTGACGACACGTGGAGTCCTGTACGTACACTCCGCACCGCGTGCGCTGTGCCCGCACGTCGAATGGGCGGTGGCGGGTGTGCTCGGCGCGAGGGTCCAGCTCGATTGGATCCGGCAGCCGGCCTCCCCGGGAACGTGGAGAGCCGAGTTCTCCTGGCAGGGCGAACCGGGCACCGCATCCAAGCTGGCCTCCGCGCTGCGCGGCTGGCAGATGCTCCGCTTCGAGGTGACCGCCGAGCCGTGCCCCACGGCCGAGGGCGAACGCTACAGCGCCACGCCCGAGCTGGGTATCTTCCACGCCGTCACCGGCATCCACGGCGACATCCTGATCCCCGAGGACCGCCTCCGCGCCGCCCTCGCCCGCTCCGCGCAGGGCGAGACCGAACTGGCGGCGGAGATCGCCAAACTGCTCGGCAAGCCCTGGGACGACGAGCTGGAACCCTTCCGCTACGCCGGCGAAGGCGCCCCGGTCCGCTGGCTGCACCAGGTGGTCTGACCGGCCCCGTACGCGACGAAGGGCCCACCCGAGTGATTCGGGTGGGCCCTTGTCGTGGTCAGAGGCGCCGCAACCATCAATTGAGGAACCCCGACGGCGAGCAACCACGTCCGCGAGAGCGGCGCCGGTTCAGGCGCAAAGGGGGGTCAGACGGTGCGGAAGGCGAGCACCACGTTGTGGCCGCCGAAGCCGAACGAGTTGGCGCTTTTTCGTGCGACTCTCGCACTGCCCGGCCCCGGGGGGCCGGGCAGGCTTCGGATCGCTGCGCCGGACTCCGTCCGGCGGACCGGGCCGGGGCAGGTCAGACGGTGCGGAAGGCGAGCACCACGTTGTGGCCGCCGAAGCCGAATGAATTGTTGATCGCGGCGATCGTGCCCTCGGGCAGCGGGCGCGGGGTGTCGCGGACGACGTCCGCGTCGACCGCCTCGTCCAGGTCGTCGACGTTGATCGTCGGCGGGGCCGTGCGGTGGTGGAGCGCCAGGACCGTGGCGACGGTCTCGATGCCGCCCGCGCCGCCCAGCAGGTGGCCGGTCATGGACTTGGTGGCCGAGATCGCCACGTGGTCCAGCTCCTCGCCGAGCACCGCGCGCAGCGCCTTCACCTCGGCGACGTCACCCTGCGGGGTGGACGTGGCGTGGGCGTTGAGGTGGACGACCTCCGACGGCTTCAGGTCGGTGGTGTCCAGCAGGTTCTGCAGCGCCGCGGCGATACCGCGCCCGGTCGGCTCGGGCTGGGCGATGTGGTGGCTGTCGGCCGACAGGCCCTGGCCCAGCGCCTCGCAGTAGACCTTCGCGCCGCGCGCCGCCGCGTGCTCGGCGGACTCCAGGATGACGACACCGGCGCCCTCGCCCAGGACGAAGCCGTCACGGGCCTTGTCGTAGGGGCGCGAGGCCTTCTCGGGCTCGTCGTTGTTCTTGGACATCGCCATCATGTTGGCGAACGCGGCGACCGGCAGCGGGTGGATCGCCGCCTCGGTGCCGCCCGCGACGACCACGTCGGCGCGGCCGGTGCGGATCATCTCGACGGCGTAGCCGATCGCCTCCGCGCCCGACGCGCACGCCGAGACCGGGGTGTGCACGCCCGCGCGGGCGTTCACCTCCAGGCCGACGTTGGCGGAGGGGCTGTTGGGCATGAGCATCGGCACGGTGTGCGGGGAGACGCGGCGTACGCCCTTCTCCTTCAGCACGTCGTACTGGTCCAGCAGGGTCGTCACGCCACCGATGCCGGAGGCGATGACGGTGCCGAGCCGCTCGGGGGCGACGGACCCGTCCTCGCCCGCGGGGGCGGTGAAGCCCGCGTCCGCCCACGCCTCGCGGGCCGCGATCACGGCGAACTGCGCCGAGCGGTCCAGCTTGCGGGCGAGCGGGCGGGGCAGGACGTCGCCCGGGTCGACGGCCGCGGGGGCCGCGATACGCACGGGCATGTCGGCGTAGCGGTCGCCTTCGAGGGGCTTGACGCCGGAGCGTCCCGCCAGCAGCCCTTCCCAGGTCGCGGCGGAGTCGCCACCCAGCGGTGTGGTTGCGCCGATACCGGTGACGACCACGGTGCGATTGGTCGAGTTCACAGGAATTCTTTCTCCACGTGTATGAGGTATGCGTGAATACGGCGCCACCGCCGGGTGGCGATCCGATCAGCCCTGGTGCTTCAGGATGTAGTCGGCAGCGTCGCCGACCGTCTTGAGGTTCTTGACGTCCTCGTCGGGGATCTTGACGTCGAAGCGCTCTTCGGCGGCGACGACGACCTCGACCATCGAGAGGGAGTCGACGTCCAGGTCGTCGGTGAAGGACTTGTCCAGCTGGACGTCCTCCTCCGGGATGCCGGCGATCTCGTTCACGATCTCGGCGAGGCCCTTGACGATCTCGTCCTGAGTGGCGGCCATGTGGCGCTCCTTCGGTGTGTTCCTCAGAGGGTGTTTCTCAGAGGGTTTTTCTCAGAGGTGTGAGGCTGGTCGTCCGGAACGATCCGGGGGAAAGATCCGAACGGTGCCTAGGGGAGGGTAACGACCGTCGCGGCGTAGACGAGACCCGCCCCGAAGCCGATGACGAGCGCGGTGTCACCGCTCTTCGCCTGCCCGGTCGCCAGGAGCCGCTCCATCGCGAGCGGAATCGAGGCGGCCGAGGTGTTGCCGGTGGTCTCCACGTCGCGGGCGACCGTGACGTGCTCCGGCAGCTTGAGCGTCTTCACCATCGAGTCGATGATCCGCATGTTGGCCTGGTGCGGAATGAAGACGTCCAGGTCGGCCGCCGAGATGCCGGCGGCGTCCAGGGCCTGCTGGGCGACCTTGGCCATCTCGAAGACGGCCCAGCGGAACACCGCCTGGCCCTCCTGCGTGATGGCCGGGAACTTCTCGACCGTGCCGTCGCGGTAGTCGGTCCAGGCCACGGTCTGCTTGATGGTCTCGGACTTGTCGCCCTCGGAGCCCCACACGGTGGGGCCGATCGCCGGCTCCTTCGCGGGGCCGACGACGACCGCGCCCGCGCCGTCACCGAACAGGAAGGCCGTCGCACGGTCCTCCAGGTCGGTCAGGTCGCTGAGCCGCTCGACGCCGATCACCAGTACGTACTCTGCCGAGCCTTCCACCACCATGCCCTTGGCGAGGGTGAGGCCGTAGCCGAAGCCCGCGCAGCCCGCCGAGATGTCGAACGCGGCCGGCTTGTTCGCGCCGATCTTGTCCGCGATCTCGGTGGCGACGGCCGGGGTCTGCTTGAAGTGCGAGACGGTGGAGACGATCACACCGCTGATCTGCGCGGGGGTGATCCCGGCGTCCGCGATGGCCTTGCCCGCCGCCTCGACCGACATCGCGGTCACGGTCTCCTCGGGGGAGGCCCAGTGGCGGGTGGCGATGCCGGAGCGCGAGCGGATCCACTCGTCGGACGAGTCGATCGTCTCCAGGATCACCTCGTTCGGCACGACCCGGGTGGGGCGGTAGCCGCCGACACCCATGATGCGCGCGTACGGGGCGCCCTGGCTGGGCTTGATCTTCGCCATGTGCTACGGCTCCTTGTCAGGCGGCGGGGCGCGCGTGCTCGGCGATGAGCGTGCGGGCCGCGTCCAGGTCGTCCGGCGTCTTCAGCGCGAGCGTCTTGACACCCTTCAGGGCGCGCTTGGCGATGCCGGTGAGCGTGCCGCCGGGGCACACCTCGACCAGGGCGGTCACGCCGAGCCGCTGGAACGTTTCCATGCACAGGTCCCAGCGCACGGGATTCGCGACCTGGCCGACCAGGCGGGCGACGACATCGGCGCCCGTCGTGACGGTCTGCCCGTCCTTGTTGGAGACGTACGGCACGGCCGGGTCGGCGACGCGCAGGCCCTCGGCGGCCTTCTGGAGCGTCGCGACCGCGGGCGCCATGTGGTGCGTGTGGAACGCGCCGGCGACCTTGAGCGGCACCACGCGGCGTACGCCCTCGGGCTTGTCCGCCTCCAGCGCCGCGAGCTGCTCCATCGTGCCGGCGGCGACGATCTGGCCCGCGCCGTTCACGTTCGCCGGGGTCAGGCCCAGCTTCTCCAGGTGCGGGACGGTGACCTCCGGCTCACCGCCGAGCAGCGCCGACATGCCGGTCTCGGTGACGGCGGCGGCCTCGGCCATCGCCAGGCCACGCGTCCGTACGAAGCCGAGCGCGGCCGTGTCGTCGAGGACGCCGGCGAACGCGGCGGCGGTGATCTCACCGACGCTGTGGCCGGCGACGGCACCGGGGGTGCCCGCCGCGTCGGCGGCGAATGTCTCGGTCCCCAGTGCCGAGGCGGACAGCAGACCGGCCGCGACCAGCAGCGGCTGGGCCACCGCCGTGTCGCGGATCGCGTCCTCGTCGGCCTTGGTGCCGTAGTGGACGAGGTCGAGCCCGATGGCCTCGGACCACGCGGCGACGCGGTCGGAGGCGCCGGGCAGGTCGAGCCAGGGAGTCAGGAAGCCGGGCGTCTGAGCGCCTTGGCCGGGAGCGACGAGTACGAGCACCCTCACACTCTCTCTTGTGGACGGCTCCCACCGCCCGTGGGGACAGGGACGAAGAACCGTCAGGGGAATTGTGGATGTCCGACAAAAGATTAGGACTGGGGATCCGCGTCGGCCAGACGCCCCAGGATCAGTGCGATCCGTAGCGTAAAGGCGGAACGCACATCGGAGGGTGACCATCCGGTGACGTCGGTCACACGTCGAAGCCGGTAGCGCACGGTGTTGGGGTGCACGAAGAGCATCCGCGCCGCGCCCTCCAGACTGCTCGCCTGCTCCAGATAGACGCTCAGCGTCTCCAGCAGCGCCGAGCCCGCCTCCTCCAGCGGTCTGTAGATCTCCTCCACCAACTGCTCGCGGGCCGATGGGTCACCGGCCATCGCGCGCTCCGGCAGCAGATCATCCGCCAGCACCGGCCGCGGCGCGTCCTGCCACGCCGAGCACGCCTTCAGGCCGGCCGCCGCGGCCTGCGCGGACCGGGTCGCGGCCAGCAGGTCGGGCACGATCGGCCCGGCGACGACGGGGCCGGCCGCGTACGGGCCGATCAGCGCCTTGGCGACCTGCAGCGGGTTGTCACTGCCGCCCGCGATGACGACGAGCCGGTCGCCGAGGACGCCGGTGAGGACCTGGAGCTTGGCGTGCCGGGCGGCCCGCCGGATCGCCTCGACGGTCAGTTCACTGTCGCCGTCCGGGGCGGTGCCCAGGATTACGCAGACATGCTCCGGCGAGTTCCAGCCAAGTGCGGCCGCCCGGGAGACGGCGCCCTCGTCGGCCTCGCCGGACAGCACCGCGTTCACCACGAGGGACTCCAGCCGGGCGTCCCACGCGCCGCGTGCCTCGGCGGCCTGCGCGTACACCTGGGCCGTCGCGAAGGCGATCTCCCGCGCGTACACGAGCAGCGCCTCGCGCAGCACCGACTCGTCGCCCGGGGCGGCGACCTCCTCGATCGCCGACTCCATGACCTCGATGGTCGTGCGCACCATCTCGACGGTCTGGCGCAGCGTGATCGCCCGGGTCAGCTCGCGCGGAGCCGTGCCGAAGACGTCCGTCGAGATCGCCTGCGGGGTCTCCGGGTGCCGGAACCACTCGGTGAACGCGGCGATACCGGCCTGGGCGACCAGGCCGATCCAGGACCGGTTCTCCGGAGGCATGGCGCGGTACCAGGGCAGCGTCTCGTCCATGCGGGCAATCGCGTTCGCGGCGAGCCGCCCCGAGGACTGCTCCAGGCGCTTCAGGGTGGCGGCATGGCGGTGGGCGTGGTTCGCTGCGGGTTCAGGCACGGGACAAGACTGCCTTATCGGGACGGTGGCGTGCGGGGCCGGGTCTACGGTGGTCCCGTGACTTCCTGGCAACCAGACGGTGCCGCGACCGCTTCCCGGCCGGTGTGGACCATTCAGCGGGCGGGCGAGCGCTACCGCGGTGGTGACGCGGCGAGCGGTATCGAGACCCTGCACGCCTTCTCCTTCGGACGCTACTACGACCCCGACAACCTCCGGTTCGGCGCGATCCTGGCCTGCAACGAGGAGCGGCTCGCGCCCGGGTCCGGCTTCGACGAGCACCCCCACAGCCGGACCGAGATCGTCACCTGGGTCGTCGAGGGCGAGCTGACCCACCGTGACTCGACCGGCCACACGGCGGTGGTCCGCCCCGGCGACGTACAGCACCTGTGCGCGGCGGCCGGGGTGCGGCACGAGGAGCGCAACGACGGCGACGGCCCGCTGGTCTTCGTACAGATGTGGCTGGCCCCGAAGGAGCCGGGCGGCAAGCCCTCCTACGAGGTGGTGCGCGGCATCGCGGACGCCACCCCCTACGCCGTCCCGGCCGCGGCCGCCATGCTCCACGTCCGCCGCCCCACCACCCCCGGCGAACGCCTCGCCCTGCCCACCGCGCCCCAGGTGTACGCCCACGTGGTGCGCGGCACCGTGCGACTGGAGGCCGACGAACTCGGCCCGGGGGACGCGGCGCGGATCACCGGCTCCGAGAACCTGGAACTGGTGGCCGGCGGCCCGGCCGAGGTACTGCTGTGGGAGATGAACGGCTGACCCGCCGCCGGCGCGCGAGGTCGGGCCGAGGTCGGGCCGAGGATCAGGCCGACGTCGGGCTGAGGATCAGGCCCCGCGCAGCTCCGCCAGGACCGCGTCCGTGAAGGGCGGCCACGCCTCGATGGCCCACGGGCCGAAGGCGCGGTCGGTGAGGGTGACGCAGGCCGCGCTCGCGTCCGGGTCGATCCACAGGAACGTGCCCGACTGGCCGAAGTGGCCGACCGTGCGCGGTGAGGAGGAAGTGCCCGTCCAGTGCGGGGACTTGGCGTCCCGGATCTCGAAGCCGAGACCCCAGTCGTTGGGCTTGTGGCGTCCGTAGCCGGGCAGGACGCCGGACAGGCCCGGGTGGACGACCGACATGGCGGCGAGGACCGTGCGCGGGTCCAGCAGCCGCGGGGCCTGCACCTCGGCGGCGAACCGCACCAGGTCGTCGACCGTCGAGACGGCGTCCTTCGCGGGTGAGCCGTCCAGCGCCGTCGCCGTCATGCCCAGCGGCTCCAGCACCGCCTGGCGCAGATACTCCGCGAACGGGATGTCGGTCGCCTTCGCCACGTGATCGGCCAGCACCTCGAACCCGGCGTTGGAGTAGATCCGCCGCGTGCCGGGCGGTGCCATGACCCGGTGCTCGTCGAAGGCGAGGCCCGAGGTGTGCGCCAGCAGGTGCCGGACCGTGGAGCCCTCCGGCCCGGCCGGCTCGTCCAGCTCGACCGCCCCCTCCTCGTACGCCACGAGCACGGCGTACGCGGCGAGCGGCTTCGTCACCGACGCCAGCGGGAACGGCCGGTCCGTGGGGCCGTGCGCGCCCGCGACCGTCCCGTCCGCGCGCACGACGGCCGCCGCCGCGTTCGGTACCGGCCAGTTCTCGATCATCGCCAGGCTCTGCATGCGTACGAGCCTATCGCCGTGCCCGGCCGGAACAGCTCCGGGTTCTCGCTTGCTTGGAGTGCACTCCAAGGTCCTAGCGTGGAGGCCATGACGGTGATCGAGAGCACTCCCGTGCGCACCGGGCGCCCCGACGCCTGCGCCTCCGCGCCGCCCCCGCATCCGCGCCCCGACGGACAGGACCGCTACACGATCAGCGAGGTGTCGGCCTGGACCGGGCTGACCGCGCACACGCTGCGCTGGTACGAGCGGATCGGGCTGATGCCGCACGTCGACCGGTCGCACACCGGCCAGCGCCGGTTCACCAACCGGGACCTGGACTGGCTGACCTTCGTCGGCAAGCTGCGACTGACCGGCATGCCCGTGGCGGACATGGTGCGCTACGCCGAGCTGGTGCGCGAGGGCGAGCACACCTTCGAGGAGCGGCAGGAACTGCTGGAGTCGACCCGCCGTGATGTGCGGGCACGCATCGCGGAGCTCCAGGACACGCTCGCCGTCCTCGACTACAAGATCGACTTTTACGCGGGCGCCCGGCGGGCCCCGGAGAGGACCACATGAGCATCGACAAGATCGCCACGGTACGCCTCGGCACGGACGGCCCCCTGGTGGGCGTCCAGGGCTTCGGCGCCATGGGCATCAGCGACTTCTACGGCGACACCGACGAGGCCGCCGCCCGCGACACCCTCGACGCCGCGCTGGAGGCGGGCGTCACGCTGATCGACACCGCCGACATGTACGGGAAGGGCGCCAACGAGGAGTTCCTCGCGCCGTTCGTCGCCGCGCACCGCGACGAGATCACCCTGGCGACGAAGTTCGCCATCGAGCGCACCGACGATCCCCACTACCGGGGCATCCGCAACGACCCCGCGTACATCAGGTCCGCCGTGGAGGGCAGCCTGCGCCGCCTGGGCGTCGACGTCATCGACCTGTACTACATGCACCGCCGCGACCCGGCCGTGCCGCTGGCCGAGTCCGTCGGCGCGATGGCCGAGCTGGTGGAGCACGGACTCGTCAAGCACCTCGGGCTGAGTGAGGTGACCGGCGCGGAACTGCGCGAGGCGCACGCCGTGCACCCGATCACGGCCCTGCAGTCCGAGTGGTCGCTGTTCTCCCGGGACGTGGAGCACAGCGCGGTGGGCGCGGCGGCCGAGCTGGGCGTGGCGTTCGTGCCGTACTCGCCGCTCGGGCGGGGCTTCCTCACCGGGGCGTTCGCCGACGCGACGAAGGACCTGCCGGGCGGCGACTTCCGGCAGTTCCAGCCGCGCTTCTCGGGCGACAACGCCCGGCGCAACGCCGCCCTGCTGGAGCCGGTCCGCACGATCGCGGAGGCGCGCGGGGTGACGCCCGCTCAGATCGCCCTCGCCTGGGTCCAGCAGCGGGCGGAGGTGCACGGCCTGGCCGTCGTGCCGATCCCCGGCACCCGCAAGCGCGCCCGGCTGCTGGAGAACGCCGCGGCCACCCGCATCACGCTGACCGCCGACGAGCTGGCGCTGCTCGAACCGATCGCCGCGCAGGTGGCGGGCGACCGGTACCCGGACATGTCGTCCACGTCGGCCGCCCGCGAAGGCTGATGAAGGGCGTACACCGCGAAGCCCGCCGCCAGCAGCCCCGCTGCCGTGCGGCGGGCCGGGGTCGCGCCGGTCCACGGGGACTCCAGCCCCCGCGCGTACCGCCCGATCAGGATCAGCAGCCCCGCGAACAGCGGCAGCCACGCCGCCCGCGCCAGGACCCAGCCGAGCGTGTCGGGCGCGGTCGTCAGCCCCGGCACCGTACCGACCGTCAGCGACGCGGGAACGGCGGCGGCCAGCATCGCCGTCTGGTGCCAGCACAGGATCGTCATCGCCGACAGGTTCACCACCACGACCGGCGCCCACAGCGCGGGCCGCCTCAGCAGCCTGCCCAGCCGGTCGCGCAGCAGGATCGCGGCGCCGCTCTGCGCGGCGGCGAGGGCGAGGACGAGCAGCGACGGCGGGTGGGAGTTGGTGCGGGCCTCGCCGGGGACGCCGACCATCGAGGCGGGGTAGTGGAAGGCGAGCAGCAGGGCGGCGAAGAGCGCGGCCCCGCCGAGCAGCAGCGCCCACGCCTGCCGCCCGCCGAGCCGCTTCTCGCCCCACGACACGCCCAGTTGGTACGCGAAGAGCCAGCCGGGCAGCAGGTTCAGCAGGCTCAGCCAGGACGGCATGGCCTGCGCGTACGGCCCGTACCGCAGGAAGTCGACGACGGCGACCGACCCGAGCAGCGGCACCGCCGCCCACACGCCGCCGAGCCGGCGGGCGGCGTACCCGCAGTACGGGGTGAGGGCGGTCACGACCGCGTACACGCCCACGAACCACAGCGGCTGGACGACCAGCGTCGAGGCGGTCCGCAGCGTGTCGCCCGGCACGTCGAGGCCGTAGCGCAGCACGGGCAGCAGGACGGCCCACACGGCGGTGACCCCGAGGACCGGCCGGCCGAGCCGGGCCAGCCGTCCCCCGAGCCACGCGCGCGTGGAGCCGGTTTTCCTCCGGTACGACAGGACGGACGCGTACCCGCCCACCAGGAAGAAGATCCCCAGCGTCTGGAGCACCCAGCTGACGGGTGCGAGGAAGCCGAAGGCCGTGAGAGGGCTGGCGTTGTGGATCGCCCCGTCACCGTCGAGGGTGAACCCGCCGAGGAGCCAGTGGCCGGTCGGCACGGCGAGCAGGGCGAGCGCGCGCAGCCCGTCGATCGCCCGGTCGCGGTGGGCGGGCGTGCGGGCCTCGATGCGATCGGTCAGCCTCATCGGACCTCTCCCCGGGCGATGGCCGCGAAGGTACGGAGAGACTCGGTGCCCGGCGCGAAGTAGCCGGTGTGGCCGTGGGCGTCGGCGGCGGGCACGGGGCGGGCGCCGAAGTCGGCGGAGGCCGGGTCGGGGCCGTGGCCGAGGCCCAGGAGCCGGGTGTGGGGCACCTTGGAGATCCAGTCGGACGGGTCCTTGGCCGCCCACACGCGTGCGGAGGTGCGCAGGGCGGCGACGTTGTCGGCGCGCATGCCGGGCGAGCCGAACACGACCAGGTCCCTCGCCCTCAGCCGGCCGGCCGCCAGGCCGCACACCACCGAGCCGTAGCTGTGGCAGAACACGGCGGGCGCGGGGGCGCCGGCCGCGGCCAGCCCGTCCGCGAGGCGGGCCAGCCGCTCGGCCCCGGCCTCGGCGAGGCCGCCGGTCGCGGCGTCGACGCCGACCCCGACGGGCGTGGTGTAGCCGGCCCAGGCGATGACGGCGACGTCCTCGCCGGTCGCCGCCCGCAGTTGCCGCGCCATCCCGGCGGGGGTGCCGTACGGATCGCGTGCCCGGTCGTACGTCCCCGCGTCGACGTCGGACCCGGGCACGATCAGGGCGATGTGCCGGCTGCGCGTCAGGTCGCCGTACACCCCGGCGACCTGGCCCCGCCCGCGCGGGTCGAACGCCAGGATCCGCCGCCCCTGCCCGGCCAGGTGCGCGAACCGGGCGTCGCGGCGCAGGGCGGTCGCGTTGGCCTCGTAGCGCAGGGCGACCGGCACGCCGTCGAGGTTGCCGACGACGGAGGGGTGCCGGCGCACCAGGTCCCGTTGCCGCGCGGGGCTCAACGTGCGGAAGAACCCCGCCACTTCACGCGGTGTGGCGCGCTCCGGATCGGGAAGGGCCCGCCCCAGCGACGTATCGGCGCGCCATGCGGCCGTTCCCGGCGGCGGCCCGGTCACGGCCCGCTGACCGCTCCCGGCGGCCCATCCGGCGGTCCCGGCGGCAACGGCCGTCGCCAGCGCGACGGCGGTCACGGTCCTCTTCCAGCGGCGCATGACGCCCCCCTCTTCTTCCTTCGTCCTGTGCGGCGAGAGGAAGGTAGGAGGACGCCCTCGGAGGGGACGTCACACCGCGGGGCCAACCACGGGGTGATACCGGAGTAGGGGGTGGGCGAGACCCGGGCGCTACGCCTCGCCCGGGGTGACCAGGCCCGATTCGTACGCGAAGATCACGGCCTGCGCCCGGTCCCGGAGGTCCAGCTTCGACAGGACCCGGCCGATATGGGTCTTCACCGTCTGTTCGGCCAGGATCAGATGCCCCGCGATCTCCTGGTTCGACAGGCCCCGGGCGATCAGCTCCAGGACCTCCGTCTCGCGCGGCGTCAGCCCCTTCAGGCGCAGGGAGCGGTCCCGGCGCGGGGCCGGGCGGGAGGCGGCGAACTCGGCGATCAGGCGCCGGGTCACCGAGGGCGCCAGCAGCGCCTCGCCCGCCGCCACCACCCGTACCGCACCGATCAGGTCGGCCGGCGGGGCGTCCTTGAGCAGGAACCCGGACGCGCCGGCGCGCAGCGCCTCGTACACGTAGTCGTCCACGTCGAAGGTGGTGAGCATCAGCACCTTCGGCCGGTGGACGACGCCCGGGGGCGGCGACAGGATCTCCCGCGCCGCCGCCAGACCGTCCATCTCCGGCATCCGTACGTCCATCAGGACCACGTCCGGGTGCGTCGAACGGGCCACCGACACGCCCGCCCGGCCGTCCGGCGCCTCGCCCACGACGTCGATGTCCGGCTGCGCCGACAGCAGCGCGGCGAACCCCGCGCGCACCATGGCCTGGTCGTCGACGATGATCACGCGGATGGTCACACGGGTTCCTTCGCGGTGAGGGGGAGACAGGCCGCGACGCGGAATCCGCCGTCCGGCAGCGGCCCGGTGTCGAGCGTGCCGCCGGTCAACCGTACGCGCTCGCGCATCCCCACCAGCCCGTGCCCGGTACCACCGCTCTCCAGGGGCGAACGCGCCCGGTCCGGCGGGCCGTTGACGACCAGGACCGTCAGCCGGCCGTCCGCCGACGTCACCGACACCCGCGTCGGCGCGCCCGGCGCGTGCCGCACCACGTTCGCCAGCGCCTCCTGCACGATCCGGTACGCCGACAGGTCCACCGCCGGCGGCACCGGGCCCAGCTCCGCCGGGAGCGACAACTCGGCCGGCACGCCCGCCCGTACCGTCGCCTCCACCAGCTGCTGCACCCGGTCCAGGCCCGGCTGCGGCGCCCGTTCGCCCTCCGTGCCCTCGCTGCGCAGCACCGCCAGCAGCCGCCGCATCTCCGTCAGGGACTCCCGCGCGGACGCGGCGATCGCCGAGAACTCCTCGCGCGCCGCCTCCGGCAGGCCCTCGATCCGGTACGGCGCCGAATCCGCCTGCACCGTGATCACCGACATGTGGTGGGCCACCACATCGTGCAACTCGCGCGCGATCCGGGCCCGTTCCTCCAGCAGCGTGCGCCGGGCGCGCTCCGCCTCACTGATCGTCTCCTGCTCGACCAGCCGCCGTTGCGCGTCCCCGCGCTCCCGCAGCGTCCCGGTGAGCAGCAGGACGACGCCGCTGAGGACGAACATCAGCAGGTGCGTACCGTCGCCGTGCGGCCGGGGCAACAGCTCGAACGCGAACCCCGCCGCACCCGTCACCAGCCAGACGCCCAGCAGCGTCCGGCGAGGCTCGCGCAGCCCCACCGCGAGCATCAGCGCCAGGTAGCCCACCACCACCATGGGCGTCCACGGCCAGGGCCGGCCGGCCACGCCGTCCGCGCCGAGCAGCACCAGCGCGCCCAGGACGTCACCGGCCAGGACGATCCACCAGGCCTGGAGCGGCCGGGTCACGGCGAGCAGCAGCGGCGTGGTCTGGGCGGTGGCCAGGGCGCCGGCGATCGCGCCGTTCACCCCGTAGTCGTTGGCGAGCACGGTGACGGTGCTGGGCAGCAGGGATGCCACGAACGCGAACGCGAGGGCGTACGGAAGCAGGCGCAGCCACCGCGAGGACGCCTCGGCGAGCAGCGGCGCGCCCGGTGCGGTGGGGGTGGCGAGGGCGACGCCGAGCGCGCGCAGCGACTCGCGGGTGCGGTCGCCCTTGTGGTCGCGCGTGTGGTCGCTTGTGCGGGAAGGTGCGGTACTCATGGTCCGGCCAGCCTAGAAAGCGGCGGGCTCCCCGGCGTCATACCCGGGAGCCGGTCCCCGCCTCATACCGGGGTATGACAGCGCCGGGCAGGACCGCCCGGGTCTTCGCCGCTCGCGTACGGCAGCGCCGGGCCTCACAGCTCCGCCAGCAACTGCGCCTTCTTCGCCGCGAACTCCTCGTCCGTCACCAGCCCCGCCTGGTACAGCTCGCCGAGGTGCCGTATCCGCTCCGCGATGACCGCCGGGTCCCGCCCCGCCGTCACCGCGGCGCCCACCGGGACGGGCTCCCCGCCCGCGTCCCGTACCGCCGCCAGCACCGCGGCCGCGAACGGCAGCGACTCGTGCACCGGCCCGTAGCCGAGCCCGAAGACGACCGCCGCCGGGTCCTGGTCGGCCTGGGGCTCCGGGTGGTGGCCGCGCCGCAGCAGCCGCAGGTACCCGTCGAAGACGTCCGGCGAGCGCCACTCGACGCCGCTCAGCTCCCGTACGGAGAAGGTCTGGTCGCCCGCCTTCCACTTGGCGGACGACGCGCCGGTCCAGAACCAGCGGAACGCCACCTGGCCGCCGTCGAAGCTCGCCTTGCCGTCGTACGCCTTGAACTGGAGGGGCGCTTCGGGGGCGGCGACCAGGAACCGGTCGGCCCGCTCCTTCGCCTCCGGCCCGAGCCGGGCGCGCAGTTCGTCCGCGTAATACTCGGCGAGGGTCTCCCGCTCGGCGGGCAGCACCAGGCGGTACGGGTCGCAGGCGTCCTTCAGCTGGCCCGCCGCGGCCTCCATCAGCGGATCGGCACCCGCTCTGGGCACGGCGTGCAGCACCACCGTGCCGCGTCTGCCGGGGGAGAGGGTCACCGACGCCAACGCCTCGTGCGGGACACGCCGTTCGCGCAGCGCCTGGTACAGCTTCGGTGCGCGGATCCCCCGTTCGAAGCGGATGAGCACGGCGTCGGGTTCGAACTCCCAGGTGGCATGAATTCCGGCCAGCACATCACCCATGCGCCTCATCGTATGCGGCGGGCGCCCGCGCGTCGCCCCCCGAAGAGTTGCGAGGTTTCGCACCGTCCCACGCGTTTCTACGCGCGTCAGAGCGCCGTCGCGCCGGAGATTCCACCGCGGCAGGCGTCCCCGGTGCCCGCACAGCGCACGGACCGGTACGAGCCGACGCCTATCTCGGCGAAGTTGCGCAGGCTTTCCGTACCCGGTTCGAAGTACCCGGCGTGCCCCACCGCGCCCGCCGCGGACAGCAGGCGCGCCCCGAACTCGGGCGCCACCGGGTCGGCCCCGTGCCCCAGCCCGCCGACCTCCAGGTACGGCACCTCGGCGATCCAGTCGTCGGCGTCGCGCATGGCCCACACCCGGGCGCGGGTGCCGAGCCCGGCGGCGCTCGCGGCGCGCATCCCGGGACTCCCGGCCACCGCGAGGTCGGCGACCCGCGGGGGCAGCCGGCGGGCGGCGACCCCGCACACCACGGAGCCGTAACTGTGGCAGAACAGGGCCACCCGCGAGTGGCCGGGCAGCGCGCCGGTCAGGGAGACGAGCCGGGCTGCCCCGGTTTCGGCGCGCCGGCCGATGGCCGCGTCCATGCCGACGCCCACGGGCGCGGTGTAGTCCGCCCAGGCGATGACGGCGGTACGGGTGGCGGGCGCGGCGGCGCGTTCGGCGGCGTACAGCGACTCGGCCATGCCGACGGGCGCGGTGTACTTGCGGGCGCTCCTCTGGAACGTCAGCAGGTTGGTGTCGACGCCCGGGACGATGACGGAGACGCGCTGGGCGCGGTCGAGGTCGCCGAACACCTCGGCGACACGGCCGTTGCCGGAGGGGTCGAAGGCGAGGATCTGCCGGTCGGCGCGCATCAGGGAGGCGAACCGGTGGGTGCGGCGGACCGCCTCGCGGTGACCGTCCGGGGACAGCCGCCTGTCGTCCACGCGCCGCTGCTCGGCGTCGAGCGCGGCGCGCAGCGCGAGCCGGTTGGCGCGGTAGCGCAGGGTGACGGGCGCGCCGTCGAGGTTGCCGACGACGAGGGGGTGTTCGGTGGCGAGCCGGTCGCGCTGCCGGGGGCTCAGCGACGCGAAGAACGCGGTGAGCTCGGCCGGTGGCGACTGGGGGTCGGGAAGGTGGCGCGTGCCGATCCGGTCGTCCCGCCAGGCGGCCACTGCGGCCTCGCGCGGCCCGCCCGGCCCGCGCTGATCGCGTATCGCGGTCCAGCCGGTGGTCATCAGGAGGACGAAGACCACGGCCAGGGCGAGCAGCGCGCGCCACACCTGGGGTGTGGCGCGCCACACTTGGGGTGTGGGGGAGGAGTCGAAGGAAGTCACTGCGGGACACCCTAGGAGACACCTGAGGGGCCCCGGGGAGAGGGTGACGCACGTCACGCGTGAGAGTGGCGGATCGGGGTAGTGCGGTTACTCCGCGTGCGCTCCGGGCGTACGCCGCGGGGCCCGCGCAGGCGCCTCGCCGCCGCGCCAGTCAGTGGCGAGCGCCGGTCCGAGGTGATCGAGGTAGGCCTCGGTGAGGGCGCGGATCGCCTCCAGGGACGCGTCCTCGCCGCGGCCCCACAGCTGGCCGGTCATCCGCATGACGCCGCTGAACGCGGCGACGGCCACGCGCGGGCGCGGGTCGGCGTCCACGTCCAGGCCCTCGCGTTCGGCGATCAGCCGGGCGATGTTCTCCTCCATCTCGATGGAGCGGCGCAGGTGTACGGCGAGGAGCGCGGGCGTGGACTCGATCACCTGGAAGGTGCGGAGGTACAGCTCGACCGGCACGACCTCCCTGATCGCCTCGCCGATGGTGTCCCAGGCGGACAGGACGGCGTTGCGCATCGCCTCCAACGGGGCCTCGTGGCCGGGGCGTTGGCGCAGGGCGTCCACGAAGTGCCCTTCCACCATCTGCTGGACGGCGAAGGCGACCTCTTCCTTGCTGGCGAAGTAGCGGAAGAAGGTGCGCTGCGAGACGTCGACGGCATCGGCGATCTCGTCGACCGTGGTCCGCTCGTACCCCTGGGTGGTGAAGAGCTCCAGCGCGGCGCGCAGCAGGGCGTCGCGGGTGCGCTGCTTCTTGCGCTCGCGCAAGCCCGCGGAGCTCGGCTGCTCAACCGTCACGTCATGGTCCTCTTTCTGCCATTTCTGGCTGCTCAGGCTACCTGTGAGCGGCGTGACAGTTACCGGCGTGTGAAATGCTTTGTCAATTGTCAGCGGCTGACATTAGCCTCGCGGTATGACTAGTCAGACCACCATCGAAAAGTCGCCACACGGCGGGGATCCCGCGCCCGCACCGGCCAAGGGGCTGCGCGGCCACCCCTGGCTGACGCTGTTCGCCGTGGCGGCCGGCGTGATGATGGTCGCGCTGGACGGCACGATCGTCGCCATCGCCAACCCCGCGATCCAGCAGGACCTCGGCGCGTCGCTCGCCGACGTCCAGTGGATCACGAACGGTTATCTGCTGGCGCTGGCCGTCGCCCTCATCACGGCCGGCAAGCTCGGTGACCGCTTCGGCCACCGCCAGACCTTCCTGATCGGCATCGCGGGTTTCGCCGCCGCCTCCGCGGCGATCGGCCTGTCCGACTCGATCGCCCTGGTGATCGCCTTCCGGGTGCTCCAGGGCCTGTTCGGCGCACTGCTCATGCCGGCCGCGCTCGGCCTGCTGCGCGCCACGTTCCCGGCCGAGAAGCTGAACATGGCGATCGGCATCTGGGGCATGGTCATCGGCGCGTCCACCGCGGGCGGCCCGATCCTCGGCGGCGTGCTCGTGGAGCACGTCAACTGGCAGTCGGTGTTCTTCATCAACGTGCCGGTGGGCGTGATCGCCCTCGTCTTCGGCCTGGTCATCCTGAAGGACCACCGGGCACGGAACGCGCCGCGCTCCTTCGACCTGCTCGGCATCGTGCTGCTGTCGGCCGCGATGGGGTCCCTGATCTGGGGCATCATCAAGGCCGGCGAGAGCTGGGGCTGGGGAAGCGCCAGCACATGGGGCTTCCTGGGCGGCGCGGTCGTCCTCTTCGCCCTGTTCGCCGCCTGGGAGCTGGTGCTCCAGAAGGCCCTGCGCAAGGACCCGCTGATCCCGCTGGGCATGTTCCGCTCCATCCCGCTGTCGGCGGGCACGGTGCTCATGGTCCTGATGGCGTTCGCCTTCATGGGCGGCCTGTTCTTCGTGACGTTCTACCTCCAGGGCGTCAAGGGACTCAGCCCCGTCGACAGCGGTCTGCACCTGCTGCCGCTGACGGCCATGATGATCATCTCCTCGCCGCTGGCGGGCGCGCTCATCACCAGGTTCGGGCCGCGCGTGCCGCTGGTGGGCGGCATGGTCTGCACGGCCGCCGCCATGTTCGGCATGATCACCCTGACCGAGGGCACCGGCACGCTGGTGATGTCCCTCTGGTTCGCCCTGCTGGGCCTGGGTCTCGCGCCGGTCATGGTGGGTGCCACGGAGGTCATCGTGGGCAACGCCCCGCTGGAGCTGTCCGGCGTGGCCGGCGGTCTCCAGCAGGCCGCGATGCAGGTCGGCGGCGCGCTGGGTACGGCGGTGCTCGGCGCCGTCATGTCCTCCAAGGTCAGCTCCGAGTTCGCAGGCAACTGGCGGGAGGCCGGGATTCCGGTGCCGCCGGACCCGCGGCTGGAGCAGGCGGCGGAGTTCGGCACGGTTCCGGCGGAGCTGGCGAAGACGCCGGGTATGACGCCGGACCTGCTGTCGAAGATCGGTGGCGTCATCCACGACACGTTCATGTCCGGCATGGGTCTGGCCTTCACGGTGGCCGGTGCCGTGGCGGTCGTCGCGGCCCTGGTCGCCACGCTCACCAAGCGCGGTGAGAACGCCGAGGCGGGCGCGGGCGGCGCGCACATCTGACGTTCCTGGCAGTTCCCTCGGGCCCCGGCAGCCATGCGATGCGCTGCCGGGGCCCGACGCGTGTCGGTCGGTCACTCGTACGGGTGGACCGGCCCGGGAACCCTTCCCCAGAGCGGTCACTCAGCGTCACGATGGGGGCAAGTGATCTTTACGACACACGGGGGTTCCCATGCGTTCCACGACTGCCCTGACCACCGCCGCGCTCACCGCCACGGCGCTCGCCGCCACGCTCACGGGTGCCGTTCCGGTGGGCGCCGCGCCTGTGGCTGCGGCGACCGGGAGCGCCGCGACCGGGAGCGCCGCGCGTGTGGCCGCCGCGTCGCCCCGCCTCGGACCGTGTGACACCGGGCAGTTGTGCCTGTGGGCCAAGGAGGGCTTCAAGGGGGCCCGGCACGCGCATGAGTTGACCGGCGTCGACATCGAGGCGTGCGTCCCCCTCCCCGCGGGGACCACCGCCGCCGCCCTCGCCAACCGCACCGGACGGCCCGTCACCACCTACCAGTCCGCCGAGTGCGCCGAGACCGGCGAGTTCGAGACGTATCCGGGCGGCGGCACCTGGGTGCCCCAATCCCCCTATCAAGTACGGGCCTTCAAGGTGTGGGAGAACTGAACCAGGGCACCCGCACGCCATGAACGGTTTCGGGTACACCTCGCGTTCGCGCAGGAACCCCCGCTCACGCGGCCGGATGTGGTCGCGGACCGGGCCGGATCGCGCGACGCTCGGGATCGTTGGGCTGGTCTGCGCGGTCGCCGGCTTCTTCGTACTGGGCATCATCCTCGGCCCGGTGGCGATCGTCTGCGGCTGGCTCGGCATGGGCCGGCGCTGGGCGTCCGATCACGTCCCGGCGCTGGTCGCCTTCGTTCTCGGGGCGATCGACACCGTGCTGGCCCTGATATGGGCGGCCGGCGCCGGCACCCCGGGCAACGGCCTGTTCTGACAGCGGCCGCCGGCCCGGCAGGCCGGGCAGCGTGTGAGGCCCGGCAGGTCCGGGGAGCCCCGTAGCCCGTCATGTCCGCAGGCCCAGTTGGCCCGGCAGGTCCGGCAGCTCCCGCAGGTCCCGCAGCTCGGTGGGTCGGCAGGTCCCGCAGCCCGGCAGGTCCGGAAGCCCGTCATGTCCGCGGGTCCAGCCGGCCCGGCGGGCCCGGCAGCTTCCGCAGCCCGGCATGTCCGCAGGTCCAGTTGGCCCGGCAGGTCCGGCAGCCCGGTAGGTCGGAATGTCCGCTGGGTCCGGCCGGCCCGGCAGCTCCCGCAGTGCGGCAGGCCCAGCCGGCCCGGCCGGCCCGGCGGACCCAGCAGGGGTTCAGGTTCGCTCCGCGGTGGTCTGTGCCGGCACCGCCGGGGCGTTGCCCGAGAGCCGCACGACCTCCGCCCGGAGCTGCCTGACCTCCTCGGTCAGCGCTTCCAGGAGCGCGGTCTGGCGGCGCTCCTCCTTGTCGTCCCGCTCGAAGCGGGAGATGAACCACGCCGCGATGTTCGCCGTCACCACACCCAGCAGCGCGATGCCCGACAGCATCAGGCCCACGGCCAGCAGCCGCCCGAGCCCGGTCGTCGGCGCGTGGTCCCCGTACCCCACGGTCGTCATCGTCGTGAACGACCACCACACCGCGTCACCCAGCGTCTTGATGTTCCCGTCCGGCGCGTCCCGCTCCACATGCAGCACGGCCAGCGAGCCGAACATCAGCAGGCCCGCCACCGACCCGGCCACATACGTCGTGAGCGTGATCTGCGACGCCATCCGGGCCCGCCGCCCCACCAGCAGCAGGGTCGAGACCAGCCGCAGCAACCGCAGCGGCTGGACCAGCGGCAGCACCACCGCCACCAGGTCCAGCGGATGGCTGCGCACGAACAGCCGTCGCGAGGGGGCCAGTGCCAGCCGTACCACGTAGTCGAGGGCGAAGGCTCCCCACACGGTCCACTCCACCGCCGTGCACACCGCGTGCACCCAGTGGTCGGCGTCGGGCGCCACTATCGGCACGGCGTACGCGACGCCGAAGGCGACCGCGAGCGCCAGCAGCGGCGCCTGGGCACGCTGTTCCCAGCGGTGCTGCGAGGTGGATTCCGTCATGCCGGGCATCGTAAGGAACGCGAAAGGGCGGCGGGACCACCAGGCCCCACCGCCCTCACGACCGCACGACCGTCAGCCGCTACGCGTCCCGGCTTACGCCTGACGCTTGCGCCTGACGCCTACGCCTGACGCTTACGCGTCGCCGCCCGCCGCGCCCGGGTCGGCAGCCTTGACGTCCAGCAGCTGGTACCGGTCGATGGCCTGCTTCAGCACCGAGCGGTCCACCTTGCCGTCCTGGGCCAGCTCCCTCAGCACGGCCAGCACGATCGACTGCGCGTCGATGTGGAAGTACCGCCGCGCAGCGCCCCGCGTGTCCGCGAAGCCGAAGCCGTCCGCGCCCAGCGAGGAGTACGTACCCGGCACCCAGCGCGCGATCTGGTCCGGAACCGAGCGCATCCAGTCGGAGACGGCCACGAAGGGACCCTCCGAGGCGGACAGCTTCCGCGTCACATACGGGACGCGCTGCTCCTCCTCCGGGTGGAGGAGGTTGTGCTCGTCCACCGCGACGGCGTCACGGCGCAGCTCGTTCCACGACGTCGCCGACCACACGTCGGCCCGTACGTTCCACTCCTCGGCGAGGATCCGCTGCGCCTCCACCGCCCAGGGCACCGCGACACCGGACGCCATGATCTGCGCCGGGATCGCCCCGGCCTCACCGCTCTTGAAGCGGTACAGGCCCTTGAGGATGCCCTCCACGTCCACGTCCGCCGGCTCGGCCGGGTGCTGGATCGGCTCGTTGTAGACGGTCAGGTAGTAGAAGACGTCCTCGCTGTCCGGCCCGTACATCCGGCGCAGGCCGTCCTTGACGATGTGCGCGATCTCGTAGCCGAACGCCGGGTCGTACGCGACACAGGCCGGGTTCGTCGACGCGAGCAGCTGGGAGTGCCCGTCCGCGTGCTGCAACCCCTCACCGGTCAGGGTCGTACGCCCCGCGGTCGCGCCCAACACGAAACCGCGCGCCAGCTGGTCGGCCATCTGCCAGAACTGGTCGCCGGTCCGCTGGAAACCGAACATCGAGTAGAAGACGTAGACCGGGATCAGCGGCTCGCCATGCGTCGCGTACGCCGAGCCGGCCGCGATCAGCGACGCCGTGCAGCCCGCCTCCGAGATGCCGTCGTGCAGCATCTGCCCGGTCGGCGACTCCTTGTAGGCGAGCAGCAGCTCACGGTCGACCGCCTCGTACTGCTGCCCCAGCGGGTTGTAGATCTTGGCGCTCGGGAAGAACGAGTCCATACCGAAAGTGCGGTACTCGTCGGGCGCGATCAGCACGAACCGCCGGCCGATCTCCTTGTCCCGCATCAGGTCCTTCAGCAGCCGCACGAACGCCATCGTCGTGGCGATCGACTGCTGCCCGGAGCCCTTCTTGACCGCCGCGTACGTCTTGTCCTCCGGCAGCGTCAGCGGCTTCGCCCGCACGACCCGGGTCGGGACGTACCCGCCCAGCGCCTTGCGGCGGTCGTGCATGTACTGGATCTCCTCCGAGTCCGGCCCGGGGTGGTAGTACGGCGGCAGGCCGGACTCCAGCTCCTTGTCGGAGATCGGCAGGTGCAGCCGGTCGCGGAAGCGCTTCAGGTCGTCGACCGTCAGCTTCTTCATCTGGTGGGTGGCGTTGCGGCCCTCGAAGTTCGGGCCGAGCGTCCAGCCCTTGACCGTCTGCGCAAGGATCACGGTCGGCTGGCCCTTGTGCTCGACGGCCGCCTTGTACGCCGCGTAGATCTTGCGGTGGTCGTGACCGCCGCGGCCCAGCATCAGGATCTGGTGGTCGGTCATGTTCTCGACCATCGCGCGCAGCCGGTGGTCGTCACCGAAGAAGTGCTCGCGGATGTACGCACCGGTCTCGGTGGCGTACGTCTGGAACTGTCCGTCCGGCGTGGTGTTCAGCTTGTTGACCAGCACGCCGTCGCGGTCCTGTGCCAGCAGCGGGTCCCAGGAGCGGTCCCACACCAGCTTGATCACGTTCCAGCCGGCGCCGCGGAACTGCGACTCCAGCTCCTGGATGATCTTGCCGTTGCCGCGCACCGGGCCGTCGAGCCGCTGGAGGTTGCAGTTGACGACGAACGTGAGGTTGTCGAGACCTTCGCGCGCCGCGATCGACAGCTGGCCGAGCGACTCCGGCTCGTCCATCTCGCCGTCGCCGAGGAACGCCCACACGTGCGACATGGAGGTGTCGGCGATGCCGCGCGCCTCCATGTAGCGGTTCATGCGCGCCTGGTAGATCGCGCCGATCGGGCCGAGGCCCATGGAGACGGTCGGGAACTCCCAGAAGTCCGGCATCAGCCGCGGGTGCGGATAGGAGGACAGCCCGTTGGGGAACTTCGACTTCTCCTGACGGAAGCCGTCCAGCTGCTGTTCGGTCAGCCGGTCCAGCAGGAACGCGCGCGCGTAGACGCCGGGGGAGGCGTGGCCCTGGAAGAAGATCTGGTCGCCGCCGTCGCCCTCGTCCTTGCCGCGGAAGAAGTGGTTGAAGCCCACGTCGTAGAGCGACGCCGAAGAGGCGAACGTGGCGATGTGGCCGCCGACGCCGATCCCGGGACGCTGGGCGCGCGACACCATCACGGCGGCGTTCCAGCGGGTGGCGTTGAGGACCTTGCGTTCGATCTCCTCGTTGCCGGGGAAGAACGGCTCGTCCTTGGTGGCGATGGTGTTCACGTAGTCCGTGCTGCGCATCTCGGGCACGGCCACGCGCTTCTCGCGGGCCCGCTCGATCAGGCGGAGCATCAGGTAGCGGGCTCGCTCGCGGCCGCGCTCGTCGATCGCGGCGTCGAGGGAGTCAAGCCATTCCTGGGTCTCTTCGGGATCGAAATCCGGGACCTGGCTGGGAAGGCCGCCAATGATGATCGGGTTGCGATCGGATCCGGAAGCCACGCTGTTCCTTCTGTTCGGTGGAGCCTACGGGGATGTCGGCTGTACGGTCGCGCCACCACCATCGTGTACCCCGTGGGACGCAAACGTCATCTTTACCGAGGGGTAACCCTTGCGGGTCGCCCTGTTCCGGCCCAGGTGGGGACCCGGGTCGGGGGGTGCGGGCCCCGGTCGGGCGGGGCGGGCCAAATCGCAACTTTACGCCCGATCCGGCCAGGTGTTCCGCACGGCCGTGCGCACCCTCCGGGCGCACGGAAGGAGTAGAAACGCATAAAGTGGGTCAAGAGCCGTGGTGTGGATCGCGGGCGTGGGCGGGAAGCTGCCTGGAGTTGCGGCGAGACGGCCCCAAAAGTCACCGTTTCGGCGGTCTCGATCGCCGGGTACTTGCGCGATCCGCCCAGCACGTGTGGACTACGCCCAATGCCACGCGTACGCGCGCGGCCGAAGCACTTTACAAACACGATCAGGAGGCAAGCCGTGAGCGCGACCGCGGACCACGCGGAGGAGCGGACCAACCCGGCGGCAAAGCTGGGGTTCGAGCCCGGACAGGTGGTCCAGGAGATCGGCTACGACGACGACGTCGAGCAGGAGCTCCGTGAAGGCATCGAGGCCGTCATTGGCCAGGAGCTCGTCGACGAGGACTACGACGACGTCGCCGACGTCGTACTGCTGTGGTTCCGCGACGAGGACGGCGACCTCACGGACGCGCTGGTCGACGCCATCGGTCTGATCGAGGAAGGCGGGCAGATCTGGCTCATGACGCCCAAGACGGGCCGTGAGGGCTACATCGAGCCCAGCGAAATCAACGAGGCCGCCCAGACCGCCGGCCTCTCCCAGACCCGGAGCATCAACGCGGGCAAGGACTGGACCGGCAGCCGGCTGGCCACGCCCAAGCCCGGCAAGCGCTGAGCCTTCCGCAGCCACCGGGGCCCCCGCCGACAGCTGTCGGCGGGGGCCCTGTGCGTAGGGTGGGGGCCGGCCCAGGAGATCCACGGAAGGGATGGCTTTTTCATGGCGATCGACGCGATCGAGGGAACCGCCGCGACCGAGGCGACCCAGGCGACCCAGGTGGTCCAGGTCGGCACCAAGGCTCCGGACTTCGCGCTGAAGGACAACCACGGGCGCACCGTCTCGCTCGCGGACTTCCGCGGTGAGAAGAACGTGGTGCTCCTCTTCTACCCCTTCGCCTTCACCGGCGTGTGCACCGGTGAGCTGTGCGCTCTGCGTGACGAGCTGCCGACGTTCGTCAACGACGACACCCAGCTGCTCGCCGTCTCCAACGACTCCATCCACACCCTGCGCGTCTTCGCCGAGCAGGAGAGCCTGGAGTACCCGCTGCTGTCGGACTTCTGGCCGCACGGCGAGGTCTCGCGCGCGTACGGCGTCTTCGACGAGGAGAAGGGCTGCGCGGTGCGCGGCACCTTCATCATCGACAAGGAGGGCGTCGTCCGCTGGAGCGTCGTCAACGACCTGCCGGACGCCCGTGACCTGAACGACTACGTCAAGGCGCTCGACACCCTCTGATTCTTCGGCGCAACTGCCTGCTCACGACGGGAACCGGTTACTAGGATCCAGTCGTTGATCCGATGCCAACGCACGACGGGGGCGCTGCCCCTGGAAACCAATGGAGGGACTCGTGGGAGTCAGCCTCAGCAAGGGCGGCAACGTCTCGCTGACCAAGGAGGCCCCGGGCCTGACGGCAGTCACCGTCGGTCTGGGCTGGGACGTCCGCACCACCACCGGTACAGACTTCGACCTCGACGCCAGCGCCATTCTGGTCAACGCCGAGGGCAAGGTCCGCAACGACCAGGACTTCGTGTTCTTCAACAACCTGAAGAGCGCCGACGGCTCGGTCGAGCACACCGGTGACAACCTCACCGGTGAGGGCGAGGGCGACGACGAGCAGGTCAAGGTCGACCTGGCCAACGTTCCGGCAGACGTCGCCAAGATCGTCTTCCCGGTGTCGATCTACGACGCCGAGAACCGCCAGCAGTCCTTCGGCCAGGTCCGCAACGCGTTCATCCGCGTGGTGAACCAGGCCGGCGGCACCGAGATCGCGCGGTACGACCTCAGCGAGGACGCCTCGACCGAGACCGCCATGGTCTTCGGCGAGCTGTACCGCCACGGCTCGGAGTGGAAGTTCCGCGCCGTGGGCCAGGGGTACGCCTCCGGCCTGCGCGGTATCGCGCAGGACTTCGGCGTCAACGTCTGACGCACGGCACGGTCCGCCCGCCGCGCGGCGTCGCCGGCGGGCGGCTCGGCCGGCCACGCGGCTCGGCCGCCATGCAGCTCGGCCGCGCGGCGGGCATGGTCCGGCGCGCGGCCTCGTCCGGCGCCACACGCTTCCGTGCGGCGCCGGACGCGCCTTACCGCACCCTGCACCGCCACGGGGATCCGGGCCGCAGCCCGGTACGCCGGTGGCGGCTCGGCGGCTCGGCGGCTCGGCGGCTCGGGGGCCGCTCGGGGACGGGGGTCCGGGGTCGTCCCCGGGCAGCGCGGCAGCACATCGCAGCAGCACATCCAAGGGGAGGATCCACGTCATGGGCGTCACGCTCGCCAAGGGAGGCAACGTCTCCCTCTCCAAGGCCGCACCCAACCTCACCCAGGTGCTGGTGGGACTCGGCTGGGACGCGCGCTCCACCACCGGAGCGCCCTTCGACCTCGACGCCAGCGCACTGCTCTGCCAGAACGGCCGGGTGCTCGGCGACGAGTGGTTCGTCTTCTACAACAACCTCACCAGTCCCGACGGCTGCGTCGAGCACACCGGGGACAACCTCACGGGAGAGGGCGACGGGGACGACGAGTCGCTGATCGTGGACCTGCCCCGGGTGCCCGAGCACTGCGACAAGATCATCTTCCCGGTCTCCATCCACGAGGCCGACAACCGGGGCCAGACCTTCGGCCAGGTCAGCAACGCGTTCATCCGCGTCGTCAACCAGGCGGACGGCCAGGAACTCGCGCGGTACGACCTCAGTGAGGATGCCTCGACCGAGACCGCGATGATCTTCGGCGAGCTTTACCGGTACGGCGGCGAATGGAAGTTCCGAGCGGTAGGACAGGGGTACGCATCGGGGCTGAGGGGCATCGCTCTAGACTTCGGGGTCAATGTTTCCTAAAGCACGTCTCCGGGTTCGTTCAAAGCCCGGCGCGCACGGCGCGGGGGAGACCCGTACCCGTACTTAACACGATTGGGTAGCCAGTGGTTCTGAAAACCTTCGGCTGGTCGTTCGCCGTCACGGCGCTCGGCCTCGCTTTCGCAGCCTGGCAGTGGGGCTGGGAGGCGTTCGGGATCGTACTGATCCTGTCGATCCTCGAAATCTCGCTGTCCTTCGACAACGCGGTCGTCAACGCCGGAATCCTCAAGAAGATGAACGCCTTCTGGCAGAAGATCTTCCTGACGATCGGCATCCTGATCGCGGTGTTCGGTATGCGACTGGTCTTCCCCGTCGTGATCGTCGCCATCAGCGCCAAGGTCGGACCCATCGAAGCCGTCCAGCTCGCCATGGACCAGCCGGCGCAGTACGAGGCCCTGGTCACCGACGCGCACGCGGCGATCGCCTCCTTCGGTGGCATGTTCCTGCTGATGATCTTCCTGGACTTCATGTTCGAGGAGCGGGAGCACAAGTGGCTCGCCTGGCTGGAGCGCCCGCTCGCCAAGTTCGGCAAGGTCGACATGCTGTCCGCCTGCATCGCCCTGATCGTCCTGCTGATCACCGCGGTCACCTTCGCCACCCAGGCGCACACCAGCGCCGGCCACGCCGACAAGTCGGCCACCGTGCTGCTGTCCGGTGTGGCGGGCCTGATCACGTACCTGGTCGTCGGCGGCCTCTCCGGCTACTTCGAGGACAAGCTGGAGGAAGAAGAGGAACGCGAGCACGAGGAGGAGGAGAAGGCCAAGAAGGAGGGCAAGCCCGTCTCCGCCGTGGGCCTCGCCGGCAAGGCGGCCTTCTTCCTCTTCCTGTACCTGGAAGTCCTCGACGCGTCCTTCTCCTTCGACGGCGTCATCGGCGCCTTCGCCATCACCAACCACATCTTCTGGATGGCGCTGGGCCTCGGCATCGGCGCGATGTACGTCCGGTCGCTCACCGTCTACCTGGTCCGCCAGGGCACCCTGGACGACTACGTCTACCTGGAGCACGGCGCGCACTACGCGATCGGCGCGCTCGCGGTCATCCTGCTCATCACCATCCAGCACGAGATCAGCGAGATCATCACCGGCCTGGTCGGTGTCTTCCTGATCGCCGCGTCCTTCCTGTCGTCCGTCCGCCGCAACAGGGCGCTGGCGGCCGCGGGCGAGGAGGACAAGACGCACGTCACGGTGTGACATTCGCCGGGGCCCGTCGGAGTGTGACGGCCCCGGCATTGAGGAACGCTCTCTGCGGGGCGGCCGGGTGCTCCCGGCCGCCCCGTCGCGTATCCACTGAGGCACCGGACGACTGGGGGTGGGGGCATGGCCTTCTGGGACAGCCTGTTGCGCAACAACAACGCGGCGCAGTTCGACTCGGGCAGCGCGTCGACGAACGCCATCGACCTGACCAAGCGCCGCCCGTCCGTCTCGCTCACCAAACAGGGCGCGGCCAACGGCAATCTGCGCGTCAACCTCTCCTGGCGGATGCGCACATCCGACATCGAAGGCAGGTCCAAGAACAGCGGCCGGCTGCTGCGGCACCCCCTCAAGCTCTTCAAGCCCGATGTGGTCCAGGCACACACTCAGGGCGTGGTCAATGTGGACCTGGACATCGGCTGCCTGTACGAGCTGGTGGACGGCACCAAAGGCGTGGTCCAGCCGCTCGGCGGCTTCTTCGGCGACCTCAACTCACCGCCGTATGTGAAACTCAGCGGCGATGACCGCTTCGGTGCGCCGTCCGGCGAGACGATCTTCGTCAATCTCGACCACCGCGAGTCCATCAAGCGGCTGCTGTTCTTCGTCTACATCTACGACCAGACGCCGGCCTTCGACCGTACGCACGCCACGATGACGCTCTACCCGAGCAACGGTCCGCGCATCGAGATAGAGCTCGACGAGCGCGCGCCCCAGGCCCGCTCCTGCGCGGTGTTCATGCTGGAGAACGTCAAGGGGGAGCTGGTGGTACGCCGCGAGGTGAGGTTCGTCTACGGCTTCCAGGCCGAGCTGGACCGGCTGTACGGGTGGGGTCTGCAGTGGGGGCGCGGCTTCAAGGCGGGCAAGGTCTGAGCCGGGCGTGGCGTCACCTCCGTACGAACTGCGGGCCCATCGGCGGCAGCCGGAAGTTCGGGTCCGGCGCGGGCGCGGCGGCCGCGGCGGGCTGCGGATAGCCGTACGCGGGCTGGGCGGGCGCGGGCTGTGCCGGGCCGGGGTGGGCGGCCTGGGGGTAGCCGTACGCGGGCTGAGGCGAACCGGCCTGGGGGTAGCCATAGGCCGGGGCGGCGGTGGGCACGGGGGGTGCCACCGGAGCCGGAGCCGGAGCGGGAGCCGGAGCCGGAGGTGCCGGAGTGGGTGCCGAAACCGGGGGTGCGGGAGCGGGTGCCGGGGCCGGGGGCGCGGGAGGTGTCGCGGGGGCGTCCGCTTCCGCGGCGCTGCGCGGCGCCGCATCCGCCTGGCCGGCCCGCTGTGCCTCGTCCGTTTCTTCCGTTTCTTCTGTCGCTTCCGTCTCGTCCACCGAGATGCCGAACGCCGTGGCGAGACCGATCAGCCCGGTCGGGTAACCCTGCCCCACCGCGCGGAACTTCCAGCCCTCACCCCGCCGGTACAGCTCGCCGCAGATGATGGCCGTCTCCTCGCCCGTCTCCGGCTTCACCTCGAAGACGGCCAGCGGCTCAGCGGCGCTCGCCCCGGCGTCGTACAGCAGGATTCGCAGATCCCGTACGTGCTCGAAGGTGTCGCCGTCCGACGACGCCGCCAGCACCACCTGGTCCACCGAGGCGTCCAGCCCCGCGAGATCTGCCTCGACCGTGTCGGTCAGCCCCTCCGTCACCCGCTTCTTCGACAGCCGCCGCACCAGACCGGAGGGATGACGCGGCTGGTTGTAGAAGACGAAGTCCTCGTCCGAACGCACCCGCCCGTCCGTGCCGAGCAGCAGGGCCGAGGCGTCCACGTCGGGGACCCCGGGACCGGGGGTCCAGCACAGTACGGCCCGTACGGCCGCGGCGTCGAGCGGGACGTTCGAGCCCTTCAGCATGGCGTGCGTCATGCCCGCCATCCTGCCTGCCCGCCCACGCCACGGACAACGCGGGGGCCGCGCGGCAGCGGCGAGAAGCGGACGAGTTACCTGAAGTTCATGCCCATGGGGAACCCGCGACACCGGTCCCTACGTACTATTACCGGCCACATGTCATCAGGGCCATCACGGCGGTACGGGGGACACTCATGCGTCATTTCGGGCATATCCCGGCTGCTGCCCGGGCCGGCCTCTTCCACCGGGAGCCCTGCGAGTTCACCGCCGGCTCCCCGGCCCGCGTGCTCGCGCCCGCCCTCGGCGCCACGCTCTACAGCCCCGCCACCCGGCCCCGGCTCGCCGACGACGTGATGAAGCAGGTCGGCCGCGGTGTGGTGTCGATGGTGCTGTGCCTGGAGGACTCCATCGACGACAGCGAGGTCGCGGGGGCCGAGGACAACCTGGTCCGGCAGTTCACCGACCTCCACGAGCGCGGCGGGGAACCGCCCCTGCTCTTCATCCGCGTCCGTGAACCGGGGCAGATGGCCGACCTCGTACGGCGGCTCGGACCTGCCGTACGGCTGCTGTCCGGATTCGTACTGCCGAAGTTCACCGAGGAGCGCGGCGGCGCCTTCATGGAGGCCCTGACGGCGGCCGAGAACGTATGCGATCAGCGGCTGTTCGCCATGCCCGTACTGGAGTCTCCCGAACTCCTCCACCTGGAGACCCGGCGCGAGACCCTCGCCGGGATCGCCCGAACCGTCGACAAGTACCGCGACCGCGTCCTCGCCCTGCGCCTCGGCGTCACCGACTTCTGCTCCGCGTACGGGCTGCGCCGCACGCCCGACATGACCGCGTACGACGTGAAGATCGTCGCCGGGGTCATCGCCGACGTCGTCAATGTGCTCGGCCGCTCCGACGGCACGGGCTTCACCATCACCGGGCCCGTGTGGGAGTACTTCCGGCTCGGCGAGCGCATGTTCAAGCCACAGCTGCGCCGCAGCCCCTTCATGGAGCAGCGCGCCGAAGAACTGCGCACCGCGCTGATCGAACACGACCTCGACGGGCTGCTGCGCGAGATCGAACTCGACCGCGCCAACGGCCTGCTCGGCAAGACCTGCATCCACCCCTCGCATGTGCTGCCCGTCCACGCGCTGTCCGTCGTCAGCCATGAGGAGTTCAGCGACGCCCAGGACATCCTGCGGCCCGAGCGTGGTGGAGGCGGGGTGCTGCGCAGTGCGTACACGAACAAGATGAATGAAGTGAAACCCCACCGTGCGTGGGCCGAGCGGACGCTTCAGCGGGCGGAGGTCTTCGGGGTCGCGAAGGAGGACGTCGGCTTCGTGGAGCTGCTCACGGCGGGACTGGTCAAGTGAATCCGGTGAGGTGTGGGGAGGGGAGCGGCAACGTGGCGGCGGTCTGGTCCGGGACGTGGGTGTCCGAGCGGCTCGGGGTCGAGCTGGTCGGGGACGCCTCCCTGCGCGAGCTGCTGGGCCTGGCGCTGCGGCGCAACCCCAAGCGGGCGCACCTGCTCGTCTCCCAGGTGCTGGGCAAGCACGTGCCGCAGAGCCCGGGCGTGGTGTGGCGGTCCGGTTACGGCCTGGGCGTGCGGGTACGGGAGCTGCTGGGCGCCGACGCCGCGCGGGCCGTGGTCCTGGGGTACGCGGAGACGGCGACAGGGCTCGGCCACTCGGTCGCCGACGGGCTGGCCGGCGCCCCGTACCTGCACTCCACGCGCCGCCCGGTCGCGGGCGTCGAGCAGGCGGGCGGCTTCGAGGAGGCCCACTCGCACGCCACCTCGCACCTGCTGCTGCCGGAGGACCCGGCGCTGTTGGCGGGGCCCGGGCCGCTGGTGCTGGTGGACGACGAGTTCTCCACCGGGAACACGGTGCTCAACACCGTGCGGGCGCTGCACGAGCGCTACCCGCGTGAGCGGTACGTGATCGTGGCCCTTGTCGACATGCGGTCGGACGCCGACCGGGGACGGCTGGCGGACTTCGCGGCCGAGATCGGCGCCCGGGTGGACCTGGTGACGCTGGCCGCCGGGACGGTACGGCTGCCGGAGGGGGTGCTGGAGAAGGGCCAGAAGCTGGTCGCGGAGTACGAGGCGAGGGCGTCGGAGGCCGGTATGGCTGCCCCTGGGGGTTCCGTGCGTCCCGAAGGTTCCGTGGGTGCGGGGGGTGCGGTGCGTCCCGGAGATTCCGTGCGCCCTGCGGGTGCGGTGGGTCCTGCCGGTGCGGTGGGTGCGGCGGATCCGGCGTGTCCCGGAGGTTCCGTGCTTCCTGCGGGTGCGGTGGGTGCGGCGGGTCCCGTGCGTTCCGCAGGTCCCGTGGGTCCCGGGGGCGCGGTGGGCGCCGCAGGTCCCGTGGGTCCCGCCTGTCCCGTGCGTCGCGTGCGGCGCGTGGACCTCGGGTGGCCGGCCGGCGTCCCGGATGGCGGCCGGCACGGCTTCACCCCGGAACACCGCGCCCGCCTGGACGCCGCCCTGCCCGGGATGGCGGCCCGCGTCGCCGAGGCGCTGGACGAGGCCACTCGGGGGGCCGCCACGGGGGGAGCCGCCACACCGGGGGCAGCCGCCTCGCGGGCGGTGCCGCGCGTGCTGGTGCTCGGGTGCGAGGAGCTGATGTACGCGCCGCTCGCGCTGGGCGTCGCGCTGGAGAAGCGCGGCGGCGCCGAGGTGCGGTACTCCACCACCACCCGCTCGCCCGTGCTCGCCGTGGACGACCCCGGCTACGCGATACGCACCCGGCTTGTCTTCCCCGCGCACGACGACCCGGCCGACGGGCCCGGTGACCGTTACGCGTACAACATCGCGGGCGCCGGCTTCGACGCGGTCGTCGCCGTCGTGGACTCCGCCGCCGACACGCCCGCCCTTCACGCCCCGGACGGCCTCCTGGCCCAGCTCGCCGCGCACATACCGCACGTGCTGCTCGCCGTCGTCCCGTCCCACACACCACGAGGTGCCCCGATGCCGTCCGAGCCGCCGACCGTACCGCTGCCCGAGCCCCTGCGCGGGCCCGCCTTCTCCTCGTACGCCCCGGACGAAGTCGGCTGGCTCCTCCAGGATCTCTCCGGCGTCGAGCTGGAAGCCCCCACCGAGGAGCGCGAGGAGGCCATCCAGAGCGGCGGCGCGCACTACGCCGAGTCGCTGCCGGTCGAGTACCAGCCGAGCGACCGCTACCAGGCGCTGTTCCACGCGGCGCTGAAGACCTCCGCCGCCCGCATCGCCCGCGCCGTGGGCACCGTCACCGAGACGGTCATCGCCGAGCGGTCGCCGCGCCCCGTGCTGGTGTCGCTGGCCCGCGCGGGCACCCCCGTCGGCGTACTCATGCGCCGCTGGGCGACCCACCGCCACGGCCTGGACCTGCCGCACTACGCCGTGTCCATCGTGCGCGGCCGGGGCATCGACGCCAACGCGCTGCGCTGGCTCCAGCGCAACCACGACCCCGCCGACGTGGTGTTCGTGGACGGCTGGACCGGGAAGGGCGCCATCACGCGCGAACTGGCCAACGCCCTCGCCGACTTCCCGGACTTCAACCCCGAGATCGCCGTCCTCGCCGACCCGGGCTCCTGCGTGCGCACCTACGGCACCCGCGAGGACTTCCTCATCCCCTCCGCCTGCCTCAACTCCACCGTCTCCGGCCTGATATCGCGCACCGTGCTCCGTGCCGACCTGGTCGGGCCCGGCGACTACCACGGCGCGAAGTTCTACCGCGAGCTCGCCGCCGCCGATGTGTCGAACGCCTTCCTGGACACCATCACCGCGCACTTCGACGAGGTCGTCGCCGCCGTCGACTCCGACGTCAAGGAGCTGCTGTCGGCGGACCGTTCGCCGACCTGGGAGGGCTGGGCCGCCGTCGAGCGGATCAGCGAGGAGTACGGCATCCACGACGTCAATCTGGTCAAGCCCGGCGTCGGCGAGACCACCCGCGTCCTGCTGCGCCGCGTCCCCTGGAAGATCCTCGCCAAGCGCGGCGCGGGCGCCGACCTCGACCACGTACGGCTGCTGGCCGGCCAGCGCGGCGTACCGGTGGAGGAGGCCGACGACCTGCCGTACACATGCGTCGGCCTGATCCACCCCACGTACACGCGCGGCGCGACGGGCGCCGACGGCAAGGCGGTGACCCGGCCGTGAAGACGCTCATCGCCAGCGACCTCGACCGCACCCTCATCTACTCGGCGGCCGCCCTCGGCCTGACCGGGCCGGACGCCGAGGCGCCACGCCTGCTGTGCGTCGAGGTGTACCAGCACAAGCCGCTGTCGTACGTGACCGAGGCCGCCGCCGCGCTGCTGACCGAACTGCCGCGCCACGCCGCATTCGTACCGACGACGACCCGCACGCGCGAGCAGTACCACCGCATCCGGCTGCCGGGACCGGCACCCGAGTTCGCGATCTGCGCCAACGGCGGGCACCTCCTCGTCAACGGCGTGTCCGACCCCGACTGGCGCCGCTCGGTCGCCGCGCGCCTCGCCGACGAGTGCGCCACGCTCGGCGAGGTCCGCGCCCACCTGCTGGCCGTCGCCGACCCGGCCTGGCTGCTCAAGGAACGGGTCGCCGAGGACCTCTTCGCGTACCTCGTCGTGGAGCGCGACCTGCTGCCCGAGGGGTGGATGAAGGAGCTGGCCGCGTGGGCCGCGCCCCGCGGGTGGGCCGTCTCCCTCCAGGGACGCAAGGTGTACGCCGTGCCGCAGCCGCTCACCAAGAGCGCCGCGGTGCGCGAGGTCGCCCGCCGCGCCGGGGCGGACCGTGTGCTGGCCGCCGGTGACTCGCTGCTCGACGCCGATCTGCTGCTGGCCGCCGACCGGGGCTGGCGGCCGGGGCACGGGGAGCTCGCGGAGTCCGGCTGGAGCGCCGCCCACGTCGACGTACTGGAGGAGCGGGGCGTGCTGGCGGGCGAGGAGATCCTGCGCCGCTTCAGCTCCGCCGTGCGCCCGTCCCCGGCCTGAGGACCCGTACGGCCACGAACGCCAGTACCGCGCCGGCCGCCACTACCAGCACCACCTTGGAGTACAGCGACACGTAGTGCGTGACCTGCTCCCAGTTGTCGCCGAGCGCGTAACCGGCGAGGACGAACGCGGTGTTCCACAACGCGCTGCCGAGCGTCGTCAGCCCGAGGAACACCGGCAGCGGCATCCGCTCGATGCCGGCGGGCACCGAGATGAGGCTGCGGAAGACCGGCACCATCCGCCCGAAGAACACCGCCTTGGTGCCGTGCCGCGTGAACCACGCCTCGGTCCGCTCGATGTCGGCGACCTTGACCAGCGGCATCTTGGCCGCGATGGCGACCGTACGGTCGCGGCCGAGCAGCGCGCCTGCCCCGTACAGCGCGAGCGCCCCGATGACCGACCCGGCCGTCGTCCACAGCAGCGCGGCGATCAGATCGATCCGGCCGGTCGCGGAGGCGAACCCGGCCATCGGCAGGATCACCTCACTGGGCAGCGGCGGGAAGAGGTTCTCCAGCGCGATCGCGATCCCCGCGCCGGGCGCGCCGAGCGTGTCCATGAGGCTGTTGATCCAGCGTTCCATGCCCCCACGCTAGGAACCCGGAGCTGAAGCCACCCTGAAGGCGGGCGCGGTCACCGCCTCGAAGGCGGGGCGACGGTTACCGCCTCGAGGGGGGCCACGGTCACCGCCCCGAAGGCGGGGCCACGGTTACCGCCTCGAAGGCGGGGCCACGGCTACGGCGCACGCACGGCCCGGGCGGTTTCCCGCATCGCCCGCCCGTTTCACGCATGCGCGGGCCGTTTCACGCATGGCCCGGCCCGTTTCCCGTACCGCCCGGGCTGTTTCAGCCGCAGCACCCGCCGCCGCAGCAGCCTCCCCCGCCGCCGGCGCCCTGAGCGGGCGCGGCCTTGGCCGTTCCTCCCACCGCGATGGCCGACAGCAGCTTGACGGTGTCGTCGTGGCCGGCCGGGCACGCGGCGGGGGCGGACGACTCGGCCATGGGGCGGTTGAGCTCGAAGCTGTCGCCGCAGGTGCGGCAGCGGTATTCGTAACGAGGCATGGCACCAGATTAGTGGCGCGATGAGCGGGGCGGTCAGTGCCCGCCGCCTCGCTCCTGGCGGATCATGTCGACCACGCGGTGGACCGCGTCCCGTACCGCCCCGGTCTCCCTCAGGAAGTGCCAGTAGTCCGGGTGGCGGCCCTCCAGCTGGGCGATCGCCCGCTCCAGCCGGGCCACCGAGTCGTCCAGGGGGCGGGCGTGGCGCGGATCGGGGGTGTTGCGGCCGGCCATGGCGAGCCGCTGGGCGTCACGGATCGCGAAGCGGGTTCGGTCGATCTCCGCCTGGGGGTCCTTGGCGACGGCGTTCAGTCGGTTCAGCCGCTCACCGGCAGCCGATACGGCCTCGTCGGTGCTGTTCAGCAGCGCCCGTACCGTCGCCAGGAGGGCGGTGGCGTCGGCCCAGCGCTGATCCTCCCGGGCACGGGTGGCCTCCTTGAGCTTCTCCTCGGCCTGGTGGACGTGCTTGCCCGCCTGCTCCGGCACGGGCTGGAGGTCCTGCCAGCAGGCGGCGGTGAACCGGCGGCGCAGCTCGCTGAGGACGGGCTCGACGGAGGCGGCGCGGTTGGCGAGGGCCTGCGCCCGGGTGCGCAGCGAGACCAGCCGCTTGTCGATCTCGGCGGCCCGCTCCGGGAGGCGCTCGGCCTCCATCCGTACGGCTTCGGCGTCGCGTACGACGCGGTCGGCCCGCTGCAACGTCTCTGCGACACCGTGCCGGCCGGCGCCCTGGTTGAGCTTGGTCAGCTCCGGCCCCAGCGCGGCGAGGCGCGCCGCGAGGTCGTCCGCGCGCAGTCCGGAGCCGCGCACCGCGTCGAGAGCGTTGCTCGCGGCCAGGAGCGCCGCTCTCGCCCGCTCCACGGCCGGCGCCAGCCGCGCCAGCTGCGTCTCCGCCTTGTCCAGCAGCGGGCCCAGCCCCTGTTCGAACCGGTCCAGCTCCCCCTTCACGCGTACGAGGTCGTCCTTGGCCCGGTTCAGCTCGCCGCGTGCCCGTGAGGCGACGGACGCCTCAAGATCGTCCCGGTCCAGGTCGTACGCGTCGACGGCCGTGATGTACGCATGGCTCACCTCGTCGATCCGCCGCCCGAGCGCGGCGAAGTCGTCCACCGCCCGCCGCGCGCCCGGCGACGCGTCCACCGCCGTGATCGTCTCGATCGAGATCCGCAGGTCCCGCTGGGCCGTGTCCAGCTCGTAGAACGCCGCCGCGGCGGCGTCCTTCGCGGCCTGCGCGTCGGCCCGCTGGCTCTCCCCGCGCCCGCCGAACCAGCGCCGCGTACCGCCCCCGGCGAACGCGCCGGGCAGCGCGGCGACCACCAACGGCACCGGCAACAACATCAGCGCGAGCACATCCTTCAGGTACCGCCGCGCGTGTGTCGCCGTCACATCCGCTCCCGTGCCGTCCGGCCGCCCCTGCCCGGTTCATTCTCCCACCAGGTAGGACGAACGCACGAGCCCGTTAGTTCGCGGTTCGGACGGTCACTTGCCCGTTCCCGCTCCGCGCCCTGACGGCATGACCACCGCCGACGTCGGTCGCGCCACCACCTTCACCTCCCCGGCGTACCGGGCCTGCCCGCCCGGCAGTTCGACGGAGGCGTCACCGTCCTCACCCACCGCCTCCACCCGGCCCGGCACGGGACCCGAGCCGTATCCGCCCCTTGCCCGACCGCGCCACCACGCTCTTCAAGGCCGCCCCCTCCACGCGCGCGCACAGCGCCTCCCTCCGGAACCCGAAGCCTCCAGCTCCACCGGCGCCCGTCCACATCGGCACCCCACACCCCCCGACCACACCGCGCATACGGTGTGCCCCACGAGGACCCCGCTACCGATGCCGGTCCGCTCTCACACCCTCACGCTACGTATCCCCGCCCTCCCCACGATCCGGCAACCCACCGTCCCGGTGCTGGGGCTACCCCCAGGTCCCGGCGGCCGAGGGCGATGGGTTTGCAGAATGCACCCGTGCGCCATGTACGCTGTTCACTCATTCCGGGTGCGTAGCTCAGGGGTAGAGCGCTGCTCTTACAAAGCAGATGTCGGCGGTTCGAAACCGTCCGCGCCCACCACGACGAAGGCCCCCAGCCGATCACGGCCGGGGGCCTTCGGCATCCCCGACTGCCACCCACGGCGGCAGCCACTCGGTGCGGGCGGCGCATCTCCCGAGGCTGTCGGCCTCACGCGCGGCGTGCCCCCGGCTGGCCGCCACAGTCGGGACCGGCCGGGGCGGTCGGTCAGCTCTTGGGCCGCGGCACCATGAAGCCGCGCGTAGGTCGGGGTTGCGGATCACGCGAGTCGGGCCGCTGCGTGCGCTTCCATGCTGCGACCAGGGCCGCGTATCGAGGGTCGATCCACTCAGCCATCACGACATCCTTTCCTCGTGTCGCAGCCTAGGTGACTAGCCCTTGGGCTTGGGGATGAGGACGATTGGGCCGGACTCGTCGGAGTGCTGGCACGAGGCGGCCACCCTGACGAGCTGGTCGTCAGGACTGCGCCAGAGGTCCCTGTCCACCTCGTACCCGGCCGCCTTGATCGCGGTGATGGTGCGCTCCAGTACGGCCTGGTTGGAGCGACCCGGGTCCGGCCGCTGGGGCAGGTGATGCACGAAGTTTCCGAAGCGTGCGCACAGCGAGTAGTACAGCGGGGTGTGCAGGATCAGGGCGTGCCATCCCTCGTCCACCGCACGCGACGGTACGAGGGCTTGGCCAGGGGCAGACGCGGCGGTGGCGACGAACGCGAGGGCGTCGGCAAGGATGCGTGAGGCCAGGTCCGGGTCCATGCCCGGGTTGTTGTCCAGGACGGTCGCGCGGACGTCGTTGAACACCACGTCGCTGAGCAAGGACCGTGCGTTGGGCATGGGCGTCTCCTGCTTGGTGGATGGGGTGTGGACCCGGCCGGCGGGGACGGGAATCCTGCGCACTGGCCGGGCTGTTCCAGCGGGCGCCCTGTCTTGCTCGCCGCCGGGCGCCGCGCTTCACCGCACGCGCTGGAAAGTCCGCGTGCGGGGCTTACCGGGGAGGTAGCTGCGCTCGTTGTCCAGGGTCACCCCGGCCTCGATGGCTGCCGCCTGCTGCTCGGCACTCGCCGGAGTCAGGCGGTGCTCGCGAAGGGTGGCCTCCCGCACCGAGCCGTCATGCCGTGCGGGTCCGTGGTGGAACCGAATCCGGTACAGCCCCGGGCCCAGGTCCATGGTGATGAGCCCGGTCCTGCCCTCGTGGACGACGTAGTCGCCGACCTTGTAGGTCATGACGCCGTCTCCATCAGCGGGGTGAGCCCACGCTGTTCGCGGCAGGGCGCGCATGCGTAGAGCTGCACGGGTGAGCCGGACTGACGCTCAACTCGCCGCACCGGCCGGGCGGTTCCGGAGGGGCCCTTGTGCCAGTGGCACCACTGCTCAGATGTCGCCCCGAGGGGCTGGATACCCGTCTCCATGACCAGGACCGTACGAGCGCGGATTGATCGATTGCTCGCCGATTGCGCGAGATTGCTCCCGCGGCTCGGGAGTTTGGCCGGGATTGCTCACACCGCGTCGAGGGCCGCCCGTGCACGACCGATCAACCGCTGCGCCCGATGCCCGTACACCGCCGGCTCGCCCAGCCAGTCCCAGGCCCGCTCGTACAGTCGGATCGAGTCCTCGTCGTCCAGCCACATCTCGGTGTTGATGGTCTCGACGATGACGAGCCGCTGATCGTAGATCCAGAATCCATGGCTGGGCGTGCGACGCAGCTGTGCTCCGAGCGGCACGATGCCGAGTTCCACGGTGTCCAGTCCGATGAGACTGATGAGGCGGTCCAACTGGGCGGCGTGCACGCCCGGCGGGGACGTGCGCACGTACAGGGCGCCTTCCCAGATGAGGAACCGGAACAGCTTGCCCGCCTCGTACAGCGCGTCCTGTCGGCGGATACGGGCCCGAACGGCTTCCTCGATGTCCTTGGGCACTTGCCGGAACTCGGCATTCGCCTCGAAAGTGTGCCGCGCGTAGTCGGCTGTCTGGAACAGGCCGGGGATACGGGCCACCTCGAAGCCGCGGATGGTCTTGGTGCTCACCGTTTCAGCGATCGCCAGTTCCTGCCGCGCGCGGTGTCCGCCCGCGAGCTGCCGTCGCCAGGACCTGTACTTGGTCTCAAGCCCCGTCAGGCGGCCCTTCAATTCGTCGGTCACGTCCGGTCGGCCGACTGCCGACGCCCACGCGCTCAGATCGGCTACGGATGGGGTCTGCTTGCCGTTCTCCAGGCGGGAGACTTTGGAGCGCTGCCAGCCAAGCCGCTCGGCCAGGCTCTTGCCGTCGAGGCCGGCCTCGGTGCGCAGCTCACGTAGCCGCGCGCCGAGGACTTCACGACCGTCTTGGAAGTCGGTGCTCACATAGTGGAACGTACCTGCCTGGCGAAGTCGGCGGTACGGACGGCATGATGCCAGGCTGTGTCACGGGCCTGGCAGGCGGCGAGGACCTCGGCGGGGTCCTCGCTGACGATGACGCCCATCGTCGTGTCGTTCTCGTCGAAAACGAATCGCACGAGGATGCGGGAGTCGAAGAGCCAGAAGTCCCAGTCCGGCAGGCCGAGATGCTCGGCGTCGGCGCGGCTCAGGTTACGGATGTCCTCGCCCGCACGGACGTTGCCCTGCCCGGACGCGAGGAGGAACCGCTGTCCGTCAGTCGGCGGGTCGTCCACAAGCCGGACCCGCTCGAACCGCTTGCCCTGCGCCACTTGCTCAGCGACGTTGCGGCGCCAGTCGTCGGCCGGTTCGGCAGCGATGTCCGCGCCGGCCTGCCATCGCTGCCACTTCCGCGCTGTTGCGGTCGGAGGCGTAGCCGCGACGGGTCTCCAGACGCCACGCTGCGTGCTTGAACTCGCGGAACAGGTGGGTGATGCTCGTGAAGGGCACCATGGGGGTGGGCGTGCCTCGGGGAGAAGCGGGTGAGCAGGCTGCGAGGGACGACCACGCACGTCTCGCTCTCCTTGAGGTCGCGGAGCCTGGCCAGGTGCTCGGGGTCGGTCACTCGGTCGCCTTGGACGAGGATGTCGCCCGTTGCCTCGATCTCGTACAGGGTGGGGCAGTCACCGTCATCGCTGGTCGTGCCGATGAACCTGAGCGTCATGTGGCCCTCCGGTGCAGGTCGCTGAGGCACCAGGATGCTCGGGCTAGCGATGGCGCACCCGTGGATTGCTTGAAATTGCGACACCTTGGCAGGGTGGGTCGGTTGCGCGCAAACGCTGGTCGGTCAGGCGAAGGCCTGCTCCAGAGCCCCAGCGATCGCCGCGTCGAGGTCACGGCTCGGTTAGCCATCAGGGGGCTCGGCCTGGAAGGCGGGACGCGCACAGGGCTGTTGCGCGGCGGGTGAGGAGCCGCCCGAGTCGCGTCGAGCTTGGTGGCCGCGAATCGGGCGGTGGTCTTTGGGTGATCTATGAACGGCCCTTTATGGAGCCGCTGGCCTGGACCGCATGCATGGTTTCAGGCGTTGGGGCGCTTGCCGTGGTTGGCGCGTTTGGTTTTGCGGGCGCGGCGCTTGTTTCCTCGCTTGGACATGTTGTACCTCCTAGCGTCACCTCAGTTTAGAACGCGCGCGAATAGGGTGCTCTTCCTTATTGCGGGGCTGCCCCGGCAGTGCTTACGGAGACCTTTTCGGCGCCGGATCGCTGCGCCCAGGAGGCCAGAGCATCAAGCGGCCGGGTTGAGGGCCGTGCGGCGGGCTCCGTACGTCGCGCGGCGGGGGGCGGGCCGCGCGTGCGACGGAGTGCACCTTTGTGGGACCGCCGTGCGCCCTGCACCGCTGGGGCCGGGGGCCGAGACTCTGGCGGGGCCGGATCACTCGGAGACAGGGGACGACATGGCTCGTACGCAGTCCAGGTGCGGTGGGCGTACCAAGGAGGGCGGGCGCTGCCGGCGGCTCGCCATGGTGGGGGCCTCGCGGTGCAACCTGCATCGCGGGGACTGGGCGACCTACACCATCGACCGGGACCGGGAGCGGGAAAAGAAAAGGGAGCGGAGGCGCACGCGGCCAAAGCCCTGACCTCGGGCAGCGGGCGGGCGCACACTGGGAGCATGTGCCGCAGCATCAAGACACTCCGTCCGCCCGTCCTCCCCACCGAGGCCACCGAGGAGGACATTCGCGCCGCCGCCCTGCAGTACGTACGCAAGGTGTCCGGCTTCCGCGCCCCCGCCGCCCACAACCGGGAGGTGTTCGAGCAGGCCGTCGCCGAGGTCACCGAGGCGACCCGCCGGCTGCTCGACGGCATCGAGGTGCGGGGCGGCGCGGGCAGGAGGCCGGTGGGGGAGGAGCGCGTCGGGGACGTGTGACCGGCGAGGCGTCCGGCGGCCTCGACGCAGGACGGGGACGGGGACGGGGACACGGGGACGAGGCCGGTGACAGGGCCGGTGACGGGGCCAGCGGTGGTCCGGGTGCGCGGCGGCAACGCCCCCGCGTGTGACCGGCGAGGCGGCGGGGGTCAGGAAGCCGGGGACGGCGACGGCGACGGGATCGGGGGGCGGCGGAGGACGTAGGTGGCGAGCGTGCCCGCCAGGGTGAGGGCCAGGGCCGAGACCGCCACGCCCGTCCAGGTGGCGCCCAGCCACTGGCCGCCGTAGTAGCCGAGGGCCACGCCGTACGAGGCCCAGGCCGCGCCCGCCAGCGCTGACCAGGGCAGGAACTGACTGGCCTTGCGGCGGGCCGCGCCCGCGGCCAGCGAGACGACCGAGCGGCCCGCCGGGGCGAACCGGGCAATGACGACCAGGGCGCCCCCGCCGCGCGCCAGGGCCGTGCCGAGACGTTCCTGCGCCGTGGTCAGGCGGCGCGAGCGGCCGATCGCCCGGTGCAGGCGGGAGCGGCCGCGCCAGGCGAGGCGGTACGCGACGAGGTCGCCGAGCAGGGACGCGGTGGCCGCGCAGAGGGCCAGCGCGAGGAGGGAGCCGTTGCCGGACGCGGCGGCCGTCGCGGCTGCGATCACCAGGATGCCGCTCGGCAGGACCGGCACGAACACGTCCAGCAGGACGGAGACGGCCACGGCCGCGTAGATCCATGGGCCGGCGGCCACGCTTTCGAGCACCTTCACTCCCCGGTCCCCCGAAGCGGGCGGCTGACAGGCGCACAGCGTACGCCGGACGGGCGCCCAGGTGATCACCCGGGCGGGGGACCTTGGCCCCGCGCCCGGGCGGGACCGAGGGGAAGCGTCAGGGGGAGCGTCGGGGGAGCGTCAGACGGCGACCGGCTCGCGCTTCTCCGCACGCTCCGGCGCCGAGAAGAGGGCGTCCAGGGACAGCGCGCCCGGGCCCGTGAAGACCAGCAGCAGCAGCGCCCAGCAGAACATGGCCGACGCCTCGCCGCCGTTCGCCATGGGGAACAGGGCCTGCGGCTGGTGCACCGTGAAGTACGCGTACGCCATCGACCCCGAGGCGATCAGCGCGGCGGCGCGGGTGCCCAGGCCGAGCAGCACGAGCGCGCCGCCGACGAGCTGGATCACGGCCGCGTACCAGCCGGGCCAGCTGCCGGCCGGGACCGTGCCGCCGCTGCCGTCCGCGCCGCCCAGGACGCCGAAGAGCGAGGCGGCGCCGTGGCACAGGAACAGCAGGCCGACGACTATGCGGAACAGGCCCAGTGCGTAGGGGCGGGCTGTATCGAGGTGCGCGGTGATGGAGGGCATGGGGGATCCTTCGGTTTGGGACGGAACCGACGAGCCCTAGGTTAGGCAGTCCTCATCGATACTTGCTAGTTCAACACTTGAATGTGTGAAATTATCCGGGACGGTGGCGCGCAGGGCCGCCCGGGCCACCGCGTCCGTGTCGGCGAGGGTCACCGAGTCGACGCCCGGCCTGGCGCCCGCGGCCGTGACCCAGTGCACGCCCTCGGTGGGGACGCCGAGCGCGAAGCGCCGCGCGTGCGCCCTGCCCTGAGCGTCGATCAGGCGGTACGGGGACGGAGTGACGTCCAGTCCCCCGGTGTCGTAACCGTCGACGACGTGCGTCCGGCACTGGCCGTCCGCCAGCAGGCGGGTGAGCAGTTCGTCGCCCGTGCGCCGCAGGTCGGGCTCCGGAAGCCGCGCCTCGATCAGTGTGGTCGCCGTCACGGCCGAACCGGGTACGGCGGGCGATTCCGCGATGAACACGCCGTTCTCTCCGCGTACCTCCATGCCCGGGCCGATCACGTCCAGCACGCCCGCCTCGAGCAGGGCCGTCATCTCCTCGATCCGGCGGCGCGGCGGGCCGATCGAGAGGAAGGCGTTCAGCGGCGTGTACCAGCGGTCCAGGTGGTCGCGGCGCGACGCCCCGGACAGCCCCGAGTGGTCCACGATCTGCCGCAGCTCGTTGCGGATGTCGCGCAGCACGTCCAGCGCGGCCTTCACGGGACCCGCCACATTGCCGAGCGCCGCCTCGGCCGCGTCCCGGCGCAGGTGCGCCAGCAGCCACGTACGGAAGCCGTCCGGCGAGCGGAACGTTTCGCCCGCGTACGGGCGGGAGATCCGCTCCCAGGACCAGCGGTCGTGCTCGGCGATGGCGTAGGCGTCGAGGGCTTCCTCCGGGGCGTCGAGGAAGTGCGAGCGGAAGCCGGGGGCGTCGGGCAGGAGGGTTGAGTAGTACGTCGCCTCGACCTCCTTCGCCACCAGCGGCCATATCTCGGCCAGGAAGTCCGGCGGGTCACCCGCGTCCGCCCGCTTGCGGAAGGTCTCGATGACGTCCGGCGTCAGCAGCAGCGGCTGGTGCCGGGCCGACGCGCCCTTCTCGTTGTCGCCGCGCGCCTGGTACGGCACCCCCCGCCGAGAACCGGCGTACAGGCGGGGCTCACGGCCCGAGGGGCGGTACGTCAGCCCCCCGCCGCCGTCGCCGTCCCCGCTCCGTACGAATGTGCCGCCGCGGCCCACCGTCAGCAGCGCCATGTGGTCGAAGAAGTTCAGCCCCAGGCCCCGCAGCAGCACCGGCTCGCCGGGCGCGATCGGCGTGAGGTCGAGGTCCGCGGGGTTGGCGGGCGGCAGGTGCCGCAGGCCGTGCCGGGCCGCGTACGCACCCAGGTGCGCCGGGGCCTGGGCGGCCGACGACGGAAGGTGGCCTTGGGCCAGGACCACCGCGCCGAGGCCGGTCAGTACAGTGCCGTCGTCCAGCACGAGCCGCTGCGCACCCGCGCCGCCCTCCAGCCGTACCGCACGCGCCCGGTGGACCCGGACGGTCACCTCCGGCGGGGCCTCGCGCACCGTGCGGGCGAACGCCCACTCCAGATAGGCGCCGTAGCACGCGCGCGTGGGGTAGTCGTCGGGGCCGAGCGGATACGAGCGGGCGACGGCCCACTCGTACAGGCTCGGCCCCCGGCGTATCGGACCCTCGCAGCTCACACTCTCGTCGGTGAAGACCGTCACCTGGCACGCCACCGTGTTCATCAGCAGCTCGGCCGGCTGGTCGGTGCGCCAGACGCGGCCCGCCCCCGGCGGGGACGGGTCGATGACATGGACGGTCAGCGGGGTCCCCGCGGCCAGTTCCGGGACGGAGGCGCACAGTCTCTCCAGCACCGAAGTGCCGCGGGGACCCGCGCCGACCAGGGCTATGGCATGCGGAACTGCTGACAAGACTCGGACTCCCGGGGCAGGCGGGTGCGGCAAGCGGAAGGCTCATCATGCCGTTGCCGCGCGCCCCGCCGAACCCCTGGGTGGAGGATGACCCTCCGCTGTGGGCCAGATCACGGGCCTTCGCCCCGGACGTTCACCGGACGTTCACAGCGCGGACCTCCACAGCCGGGTGGTTCACGGCCGGGATGCTCGCGGCTCGGCCGGTTCACGGCCTGGTGGTTCACGGCCGGGATGTCGCAGCTCGGGCGTTCACAGCCTGGTGGTACGCGGCCGGGAAGTTCGCGGCTCGGGCGTTCACAGCCTTGTGGTCCGCGGCTCGGTGGTTCACAGCTTGTGGTTTACAGCTCGCTGTTCACGGCCTGTGTTCAACGGCTCGCTGTTCACGGCTCGGTGGTTCACAGCCTGGTGGTTCGCGACCCGGTGGGTCACAGCGTACGCGGATGGTGTCGCCGATGCCTTCGTTCAGGAGCCGTTGCCGGAGGTGACGCCGAGGTCGGCCTTCCCTGTGCTTCACGGCTCGGTGGTTCGCAACTCGGCGGTACAGAGACCGGCCGGTTCGCAGCCCCCGCCCGGTTCTCGGCCCGGCCGGTTCACTGTCCCCGGCCGGTTCACTGCTCCGACCGGTTCCGCGCGCCCGGTTCACTGCTCGGCGTCAGGGACCTCGTCTGTACGGTGACGAGCCCGGCGCCCTCGCGGGCCTGCTCCAGCCGCAGTTCCGCCGACCGCCCCCGCAGCGTCAGCGTCATCAGCTGGTTGCCGAACCACGGCCCGCCCGTCCGGCGCCAGTCCACCCGCGGCCGCCCCGCCCGCCCGTGCCGCAGCAGGACGCGCCCGAGCCACCGTCCCACCGGGCTCCAGCCCAGCCGGAACGCGACGCGCAGCACCAGCGGGATCCCGTTGTGCACCGGCGAGCAGGTCAGCTGGACCACCCGCGCCCCGGGCTCCTCGCCCGCGGGCCACGCGGGTTCCGCGACGTACGCGTGGTGCACGTCGCCCGACATGACGCATACCGTCGCCGGCGCCTGGGGGCCCTCGCCCGCCCGCGCGAGCAGCCGCGTCAGCCGCTCGAAGGACTCGGGAAACGCCGACCAGTGCTCCAAGTCCGCGCCACGGCGCAGCCGTTCGGACAGCCGCCCCCAGCGCGGGCCGCGCTCACCGCGGCACAGCGCGGCGTTCCAGGTCTCCGCGCCGTGCATCAGGGGCGGCAGCAGCCATGGCAGCGAGGTTCCCACCAGCAGGTGGTCGCGGCCGGAGAGGCCCTCCAGCGCCTGCTCCTCCAGCCACTGTGCCTCGTCCTCGTCGTGCATGGCCCGCTTCTGCTCGTCCAGCACGCGCGCCGCCCGGGTGTCGACCATCAGCAGCCGGGTCCGGCCGAAGTCGCGCCGGTAACTCCACCGCACCCGGGCCGGATCGGCTTCGGCCTCGGCGGCGTACCGGCGCAGTGGCTCCGTCCCGTCGTCCGCCGCGCGCACGGCCGCGTACAGCGGGTCGGCGTCCAGTTCGTCGGGGGAGAGGTTGCCCAGGTGCTGGTGGACCCAGTACGACATCAGCCCGCTGAGGATCCGCTCCCGCCACCAGTCGGTGCGCCGCATGTCCGCGACCCAGGCCGCGCTGGTGTTCCAGTCGTCGATCACATCGTGGTCGTCGAAGATCATGCAGGTGGGGACGGTGGAGAGCAGCCAGCGCACACCGGGGTCGAGCCAGGACTCGTAGTAGAGGTGGGTGTACTCCTCGTAGTCGGCGACCTGCGCCCCCGGCTCCTCGTTCAGGTCGCGCCGGCCGGCCAGCCATTGGCGTGTCGCCTCCGACGTCTCGTCCGCGTACACCTGGTCGCCCAGCAGGAGCAGCACATCGGGGCGCACCGGGTCGGACCGTACGTGGCCGGGGCCGGGGTCGGCGGCCAGCCGGGAGGCGAGCGTGTCGAGGGCGTCCGGGCCGACCGGGTCCTCGCCGCCGGCGGGCGGAGCGGCCCAGCGGCACGACCCGAAGGTGACGCGGACGCCGGTGGTGTCGGGCCCCGGCGTGGTGATGGTGCTGGCGGGGTACTGCCAGTCGGCGGGCGGCCACACGCGGTGGCCGTCGAGCAGCACCTCGTACGAGGTGGTCGAGCCGGGCGTCAGGCCGGTGACGGGGATCAGGGCGTAGTGGTGACCGGCCACCTGGAAGGTGCGTACGCTGCCGCCGGCGCCGTCCGCGCACCGCACCTCGGCCGTGCGCGGCCCATCGGTCTCGACCCAGACGGTCGCCCGGTCGCCGCGGTCCCAGTCGACATACCGCAGCAGTGGTCCCAACCGCAGTCCGGCTGCCATGCCCGGCCTCCTCCGTCGCCCGTACTTCTGTACGGTACGGGGCGACGGAGGGCGAGGGAACCGGTGGGCTCCGTCGGTCGCCCGAGATCAGCAGCCGTTGAGCACGGACTGCAGTGCGCTCTTCTCCGCCGAGTCCAGGCTCAGGTTCCAGTGGTACTTCACGTGCACCCACATCCGGGCGTAGGTGCAGCGGTACGTGGTGCGCGGCGGCAGCCACTCGGCCGGGTCGAGGTCGCTCTTGGCCTGGTTGACGTCGTCGGTCACCGCGATGAGCTGCGGGCGGGTGAGGTCGTTGGCGAACGCCTGGCGCTGCGAGGTGGTCCACGCGTTGGCGCCGGAGCGCCACGCCTCGGCGAGGGCGACGACGTGGTCGATGTCGACGTCGGAGGCGGCGGTCCAGGTGGCGCCGTCGTACTCGGAGAACCAACTGCCTCTCACCGCCGCGCAACTGGAGTCCTGGTCGACGTTGACGCCGTCCCGCTTGAGGACGACCTCGCGGGTGTTGCAGCTGCCGGACTGGGTGATCCAGTGCGGGAACAGGTCGCGGCTGTAACCACTGGAGGAACCTTCCGCCTTGACCGTGAGCTGACCGAGGTACGTACGGGCGGTGGAGGCGCTGATCGGGGTCGGCGGAGCGGCCTGGGCGGCGGGTGCGGTGGCCAGGACGCCGGTGGCGGCCAGGGCGGCGGACGCGGCGAGCACGGCGGTTCGACGGGCTATTCGACGCGCGTAGACACCGGACATGCGAACTCCTTCAGGGGTGGGGGGCCTTGGCCTGTTCCCGCCCGGGCGGGCGGCTCGGCCATGGTTGCGGCGCCAGGTTTCGGTGGGGGGTGCGCCAGGTAACAGCCTGACGACATGGGCACGTCAGATCAAGGGGCTGACGGGCAGACATATGGGGCGTGCGGGAGCGGGTTTGGGCGGGACGGGCCTGGACGGCGTCAGCTCGGGCCACCGCTGACGTCCCGGCAGATGGCGTCCGCCGGTAGATGGCGTTCGCCGATGTCCGCCAGTAGATCGCGTTCACCGGCGTCCGCCGGTAGATGGCGTTCGCCGACGTCCGCCGGTAGATCGCGTTCGCCGGCGTCCCGGCAGATCGCGCTCCCCGCTCTAGGGTTGACGCGTGCTGCTGCCCGTCAACGTCACCTTCGGGGCCGTTCTCGCCGTCCTGCTCGCCGTCGCCGCCACCGTCGCAGCCCTCGCCCACCTCCGGCCGCCGCGCGAGATCGTCACCGCGGGAGTGCGCGCTGCCGTACAGCTGGGCGCCGTGTCGCTGGTCATCGGGTGGGTCGTTCGTTCCGTACCGCTGCTGCTGGCCTTCCTGCTGCTGATGTACGCGGTCGCGGTACGCACGGCCGGGCGCCGCGTCACGTCCAACGGCACCTGGTGGTGGGCGGCCGTGCCCATCGCCGCCGGGGTCGTCCCGGTCGTCGCCGCGCTGGTGCTCACGGGGCTCGTCCCGGTCAAGGGCATCGCGCTGATCCCGGTGACCGGCATCCTGATCGGCGGGGCGCTCACGGCGACGGTGCTCGGCGGGCGGCGCGCCCTGGACGAGCTCGGTACGCGGCACGGCGAGGTGGAGGCGGGGCTCGCGCTCGGGATGCTGGAGCGGGACGCGCGGCTGGAGGTGGCCAGGGAGGCGGCCGCGGACGCGTTGCTGCCGGGGCTGGACCAGACGCGGACGGTGGGGCTCGTCACACTGCCGGGCGCGTTCGTCGGGATGCTGCTGGGCGGGGCGTCACCGCTGCTGGCGGGCGCGGTGCAACTGTTCGTCCTGGACAGCTGCCCGCCGCCGCGTCGATCCGCAGCGCCACGGCGCACGCCTCGGGGGTCAGCGTCTGGCCGGGCTGTATCGCGAACGGTGTCACCGCCGCGTCGGCCAGGCGCAGGCACTCGGGGAAGCGCA
>NZ_JAUEPL010000045.1 GCF_030406405.1 Streptomyces ficellus | reverse complement strand
GGCGCCGCACCGGGGGCAGGCGCCGCACCGGGGGCGGGCGCGGGGTCGGTCGCCTCGCCGACGCGGGTGGGGGCGTCGGCGGGCGTGGGCGTCGGGGTGGCGAGCGCGCGGGTGAGGGAGGGGCGGGCTTCCGGCTGGGCCGTCAGGGCGCCGGGCACCGTCGCCGCGGGGAAGCGGGGGTCCGTCAGGGCCAGCCGCAGCGCGTGGACGTGGCCCACGAAACGCGGGTCGACGACCGCGACGCGCTCGGTGGCCGGGACGGCGGCGAGCAGCGCGGCGGCCTCCCGCTCATCGGCGGCGATACGGACGTCGAAGCCCAGCGACCGCAGATCGCCCTCGAGCGGCGATCCGGGTACCGGAGGACCGGTGAGGATGGCGGTCGACAGACGAACTCACTCCTTGGAGCTGACAGGGCCGGCTGCGCGCGGCAACTCGGCCCGGTCCTGGGCGGCGGCACGTCGGCAGAGGCTATCGGATGAACGGAAGCGGACGTTCACTGAGGTTTCCCGGCCTCCGGGGGCCGTCCCCCGGGAGAAGCCGGGTCACGACCGACCCGCCGCGATCATCATGGTCGATGGGTACCTCAGCCACAAACCGCGGTCCTGTGGCGGCATAGGCTGGCCGTCATGACGTGGTTGATCACCGGCGGAACCGGATATATCGGCGCCCATGTGGCCCGGGCCATGGCGGAGGCGGGCGAGCGGGTCGTCGTCCTGGACGACGTCTCGACGGGCGTCCCGGAGCGGCTGCCCGCCGGCATACCCCTGGTGCGGGGCTCGCTGGGCGACCGGGAGCTGGTGGGCCGGACGCTCGCCGGGCACGGTGTCACCGGCGTCGTACACCTCGCGGCGAAGAAGCAGGTCGGGGAGTCGGTCGAGCAGCCGCTGCGGTACTACCGGGAGAACGTGCACGGGCTGACCGTGCTGCTGGAGGCCGTGGTCGCCGCCGGGGTGGGGCGGTTCCTGTTCTCCTCGTCGGCCGCCGTGTACGGCGTACCGGACGTGGAGCTGATCGACGAGGACACCCCGGCGGCGCCGATCAACCCGTACGGCGAGACGAAGCTCACCGGCGAGTGGCTGGTCCGCGCGACCGGCCGGGCCCACGGCATGGCGACGGCCTGCCTGCGCTACTTCAACGTGGCCGGATCCGTACGGCCCGAGCTGGCGGACACCGGCGTGTTCAACATCATCCCGATGTTCTTCGACCGGATCACGCGCGGTGAGGCCCCGCGGATCTTCGGCGACGACTATCCGACCCCGGACGGCACCTGCGTCCGTGACTACATCCACGTCGCCGACATCGCCGACGCCCACCTCGCCGTCGCCCGCCGCCTGGCCGGTCAGAACGGCGACCTGACGCTGAACGTCGGCCGCGGCGAAGGCGTGTCCGTACGGGAGCTGGCCGGCATCGTGGCCGAGGTCACCGGCAGCACGCACCAGCCGGTGGTGGAGGCGCGGCGGCCGGGGGACGCGGCCAGGGCGGTGGCGTCGGTCGGGCGGATCACCGAGGAGCTGGGCTGGACGGCCTCGCTGGGGGTGCGCGAGATGGTCGAGTCGGCCTGGGAGGGGTGGTGCCTGCGCCATCCCGAGGCATGTGTGCGCTGATCGTCGCACCGCCCCGACCAGCGGACGTAACCGCAGGTCAGGGCATATGACAACGGTGTTCAGTGCCGGGTTGCGGATACCCCCCACCCGTAGTTCACTTGCGCCTCGGAAGGGTGTCCGACGATCAGGAGGCGCATTCATGGGGGCTGGGCACGACCACGGGCACGCACACGGTGGTCCGTCGCCGACGGGGACCGCTGCCGCCGCGTACAAGGGGCGGCTGCGCATCGCGCTCACGATCACCCTCGCGGTCATGGTGGCCGAGGTCGTCGGCGGCGTCATCGCCGACTCCCTGGCCCTGATCGCCGACGCGGCGCACATGGCGACCGACGCGGTGGGGCTCGCCATGGCGCTGCTGGCCATCCGCTTCGCTGGCCGCCCGGCCGACCAGAACCGGACCTTCGGGTTCGCGCGGGCGGAGATCCTGGCCGCGCTCGCGAACTGTCTGCTGCTGCTCGGTGTCGGGGGCTATCTGCTGTACGAGGCGGTCCAGCGGTTCATCACGCCGGCCGAGACCAAGGGCGGGGTGGCGATCGCGTTCGCCCTGTTCGGCCTGGTGGCCAACATGGTGTCGCTCTCCCTGCTGGTACGGGGGCAGAAGGAGAGCCTCAATGTGCGCGGCGCCTACCTGGAGGTGCTGGCGGACGCGCTGGGCTCGGTGACGGTGCTGATCTCGGCCGGTGTCATCCTGGCCACCGGCTGGCAGGCGGCCGACCCGATCGCGTCCCTGGTGATCGGCCTGATGATCGTGCCGCGCACGGTGAAGCTGCTGCGCGAGACGCTCGACGTCCTGCTGGAGGCGGCCCCCAAAGGCGTGGACATGGCCGAGGTCCGCGCGCACATACTGGCCCTGCCGGGGGTGAAGGACGTGCACGATCTGCACGCCTGGACCATCACGTCGGGGATGCCGGTGCTCTCGGCCCATGTGGTGGTGCATCAGGAGGCGCTCGACTCCGTGGGGCACGAGAAGATGCTGCATGAGCTCCAGGAGTGCCTGGGGGGCCACTTCGACGTCGAGCACTGCACGTTCCAGCTGGAGCCGAGCGGTCATGCCGCGCACGAGGCGAAGCTCTGTCACTGACCGCCACTCGACCACGCGATTCCCATGTCATCCGGCGACGCCGCACACGAGGGTTCCGGTGACCGCGCGCGGCGACCGCCGGCCGGCGACCGGTGGCGTACGCGGCCGGAGACGCAGGGGGATGTCGCAACCGTACGGGCGGTCAACGCCGCCGCGTTCGGCAGGCAGGAGGAAGCGGACCTGGTGGACGCGCTCCGCGAGGACCCGTCCGCGTGGCTGCCGGGCCTGTCGTACGTCGCCGAGGCCCCGGACGGCACGGTCGCCGCGTACGCGCTGATCACCCGCTGCCGCGTCGGGGACCGGCCGGCGGCCGCCCTGGCGCCGGTCGCGGTAGCCCCGGCCCACCAGCGGCAGGGCGCCGGGCAGACGGTGGTGCGGGCGGTACTGGACGCGGCGCGGCAGAGCGGAGAGCGGCTGGTGCTGGTGCTCGGTCATCCGGAGTACTACCCCCGCTTCGGTTTCGTGCCGGCTTCGCGCTACGGGATCCGGCCGTCCTTCGAGGCGCCGGACGAGGCGATGATGGCGCTCGACCTGGACTGTTCCGGTCCTGTGCCCGCGGGCACGATCCGCTATCCACCCGCCTTCGGCGTCTGAATCCACCGGCTGATTTCGCGGATGGGGCATAACGGGCGCGTGCCGTCGTGTGCCGACAAGCGGCTTTTGTACGGCAGACTGAGGGTTGCCCCCACAGGGCCGATGACAGAAGCGAAGGATGGTTATGCCGACCACACCAGCCACCGCGGCGAACAACTCGTCGAACGGATCGGACGCGTCGAACGGAACCCAGCCGTCGATCATGCTGGAACTCGTCGACGAGACCGGCAGCACCATCGGCACCGCGGAGAAGCTGGCCGCTCACCAGGCGCCCGGGCAATTGCACCGGGCGTTCTCGGTCTTCCTCTTCGACGAGGAGGGGCGGCTGCTGCTGCAGCGCCGGGCGCTGGGCAAGTACCACTCCGCCGGCGTCTGGTCGAACACCTGCTGCGGCCACCCGTACCCGGGTGAGGCGCCGTTCACGGCGGCCGCCCGGCGCACCTTCGAGGAACTGGGGGTCTCGCCCTCGCTGCTCGCCGAGGCGGGCACGGTGCGCTACAACCACCCGGATCCCGAGTCGGGTCTCGTCGAGCAGGAGTACAACCACCTCTTCGTGGGCATGGTGCAGGCTCCGCTGCGACCGGACCCGCTGGAGGTCGGGGAGACGGCGTTCGTGACGGCGCGTGAGCTGATGGAGCGGCACGCCTCGGCGCCGTTCTCCGCCTGGTTCATGACCGTGCTGGACGCCGCGCGCCCGGCGATCAAGGAGCTGACAGGGGAGACCGGGGGCTGGTGACGGTGGGGCCGGAGGGTCTCTCCGGGCCGGGTGGCAGGGCCGTGTACGCGGGCGCGGCCGGCGCGGGGAGTCCTGCGGAGTCCACGGGGCCCGGCTGTCCGCCGGGCACGCCGGGTTTCAGAGGCAGGGCGGCCCAGATGATCTTCCCGCCGCTCGCGGTGTGCTCGACGTCGCACTCCCCGCCCGCCTCCCGGGTCATTTCCCGTACGAGCAGCAGCCCGCGCCCTCCCGTCCGCCCGTAGTCCGCCTCCAGCGCCTTGGGGCGGTAGGGGTGGCTGTCCTCCACCGACACCCGGATCCACTCCGCGCCGATCGCGACCTCCACCGAGAGCTCGGGCGACAGCAGGGCCGCGTGCCGGACGGCGTTGGTCACCAGCTCGGACACGATCAGCAGCAGGGCGTCCGCGACATCCTCGTGGATCGGCACGCCTTGACGTTTCAGCAGATCCCGTACGGCGCGCCTGGCCTGCGGCACGGAGACGTCGACCGCGGGAGCGGTGAATCGCCAGACCCCTTCGTACGAGGGCGGCCGGGCCTGGATGCTCCCGCGGCTCTCCATGGTCCGGTGTGCGCCCTCGTGCTCGATTCTCGCCACGTCATCGAGTGTTGGCACTGTGCTGGTCCGGTCCCGGCCACTGTCCAGAAGTCACCACCTATTCGACGGCTTCTGCCCGTGTTCGTACAACGACGTCAGGTGACGGACCGGTCCGGGCCTTCTTCTGACACCTTCGCCGATACCAGACGGACGATCCGGCGGCCGCCCACGCCGATGGCGACCAGGCCGAGGCCGTCGAAGAGCAGCGCCAGCGAGAAGAACGTACCGAGGACGTACAGACTGCTGCGCGGCCAGCCGAACAGGACCAGCAGGCCCAGCAGCAGGCCGAAGGCCCCTTGCAGCAGCGTCCAGCCGAACTGCGGGCCACGCACCACCACGCTGCCCACCAGCCGGAAGACCCCGCCCGTGAGGAACAGCAGGGCGGCGAACATGGTGAGCGCCTCGGCCGACTCCACCGGGTGGCGGATGACCACGACACCGGCGGCGATATTCAGCGCGGCGACGACCACGGCGAGCCAGAAATAGCCCTCGCCGCGCGACTGGACGGCGTGCAGCAGCCCTACCGCGCCGCCGATCAGCAGCAGCCAGCCGAAGAGCAGCATCGAGGTGAGGGTGGCCACACCGGTGTAGACGAGCCCGACCAGGCCGGCGATGACCAGGACCGCCCCCAGCAGCGCCAGCCGGCCGAAACTGCGGCGGAGCTTCCTGCCCTCACGGGCGGCCGCGCTGGGCGCCGCCCGGCGCGAGGGGCGAGAGGCGCGGACGTCCGGGGCGGCAGGGCCTTCCGGGGGCGTACCGGAACCCTGGGGCGCACCGAGGTCCGGGGGCGTGCGGCCTTCCGGGGGCGTACCGGGGTCCGGGGGCGTACCGGAATCGTGGTGCGTACCGGGGTCGGGGGCTCGGCCCGGTTCCGGGCGCCTGCCGGGGTCGGGGGCGGTATCGGCCATCAACGCGCCTCGCTTTCTCGCAGCACCAGCACAGCGTTCGGCACCCCTTGTTGATCGTACGTTCGGCGGGGCCGGATAGCATCCCGCCCATGGAGCAGCCGCAGCTGGAGCAGTCCGTCGCGGACGGGGTGGCCACCGTCGTCATCAGCAACCCGGCCAAGCGCAACGCCATGACGGCCGCGATGTGGCGCGCCCTGCCCGAGCTGCTCGCCGCCCTGGCGACCGACCGGAGCGTCCGCGCACTGGTACTGACGGGCGCGGGGGCGACGTTCTGCGCCGGGGCCGACATCTCGTCGCTGGGTGGGCCCGGGGACGAACAGCAATCCCTCGCCGTGCGCGCCGAGGAGGCGGTGGCCGCCTTCCCCAAGCCGACGCTGGCAGCGGTACGCGGCTACTGCGTGGGCGGCGGCAGCCAGCTGGCGGCCGCCTGTGACCTGCGGTTCGCGGAGGAGGGCGCGCTCTTCGGGATCACCCCGGCGAAGCTCGGCATCGTGTATCCCGCCTCGTCCACGCGGCGGCTGGTGTCCCTGGTGGGCCCTTCGGCCGCCAAGTACCTGCTGTTCTCCGGCGAGTTGATCGATACGGGGCGGGCGCTGCGCACCGGTCTGGTGGACGAGGTGCTGCCGGCGGGCGAACTCGACAAGCGGGTCGCCGAGTTCACGCGGGTCCTGGTGTCCCGCTCGCAGCTGACGCAGGCGGCGGCCAAGGAGTTCGCGTCGGGGCGGACCGGCCGGGAGGCGTACTGGGCGGAGCAGGCGCGCGGCAGCCGCGAGGCGGAGGAGGGCGTCGCCGCCTTCCTGGAGCGGCGGGCTCCACGCTTCACGTACGGGGTCTGAGCGGCGCTCCAGGGACGGGGTCGGAGCGGCGCTCCAGGTACGGCAACGCAAGACGGCGCTTCACTGCCCCCTCCCCCACGTACCAACCAGTCGGTAACGTGAGCGCATGACGACTCTCCCGCCGGGCGCCGGGCGCCGCTGCCACAACGCCGTGAACCCGCTCCACTCGACGATCTACTTCTCGCCGGACTTCGCCAAGGAGCTGGCGGCGCTCGGTGTCACGGATTCCAACGCCGCGTACTTCGCCGGCCGCGCCGCCGCCATGGGAGCGGTCGGTCCGGGTGTCGTCGCGGCGACCTTCTACAACTTCGACCACGAGCTGATAGCCCGGCACCTCCCGGCCGTCTGGGACGTCGCCTCCCCGGAAGCCGTCCTGGCGGCGCGGCTGCGGGCCGCCGACGCCACACTGCGGCGCCTGCTCGGTGACGAGACGGTCACCTCCGACGCGATGGCGGAGGCCGCCGGTCTCGCCCTGCGCGCCACCGAGGCGTGTACCCGGCACGCCCGCCCGCTGTACGCGGCACACGCCGACCTGCCGGTGCCCGAGGAGCCCCACCTGGCGTACTGGCACGCGGCGACCCTGCTGCGTGAGCACCGGGGCGACGCGCACCTGGCCGCGCTGCTCGCCGCCGGGCTCGACCCGCTGGAGGCACTGGTCAGCCACACGGCGACCGGCAAGGGCATGGCGCCCCGCTGGATCCTCGCCACCCGGGGCTGGCGGCGCGCGGACTGGGACGCGGCGGCCGGGCGGCTGCGCGAGCGCGGGCTGCTGGACGAGCGGGGCGAGCTGACAAGTCGGGGCTCCGCCCTGCGCGCCGAGCTGGAGGGCCACACGGACCGCCTCGACGCGGCTCCGTACGAGCACCTCGGAGCGGCCGGCGTCGAACGGCTCACCGAACTGGCGCGCGGCTTCGTGGGCACCGCGGTGGCGGCGGGCGCGTTCCCGCAGGACCTCACCGGGAAGGCGTGACGTTTCGGCGGATACGCGGCGGCAACCCGCACAGGGAGGCCACAAGCACTGGAGGTGCCCCTTGCGTACCATCGCAGATTTCTTCCGCATGATCGGATCGGCCGTCGCCACCGTGGTGACCCTGCCGTTCCGGCTGCTGGCCCGGCTGTTCGGCGGGGCCTCGCGGGGCGGGGGCAGGGCGCGGCGCGCCTGAGACAGGGCGCGCGGACACGTCGCACGGTGACCCGGCAGAATGCAACCTCAAGCTGGCTAGGCACGAGAAGGCGAGTCGGGACACCGTGACGACGTCCATCGAAGGCAGGATCGCCGAGGAGCTCGGCGTACGCGAGCGGCAGGTGAGGGCGGCCGTCGAGCTGCTCGACGGCGGGTCGACCGTTCCGTTCATCGCGCGCTACCGCAAGGAAGCGACCGAGATGCTCGACGACGCGCAGCTGCGCACGCTGGAGGAGCGGCTGCGCTATCTGCGGGAGCTGGAGGACCGGCGGGCCGCCGTCCTCGACTCCGTACGCGAGCAGGGCAAGCTGACCGAGGAGCTTCAGGCGCGGATCCTCGCCGCCGACACCAAGGCGCGGCTGGAGGACATCTACCTGCCGTTCAAGCCCAAGCGGCGCACCAAGGCGCAGATCGCGCGGGAGGCCGGTCTTGAGCCGCTGGCCGAGGGCCTGCTTGCCGACCCGTCGGTGGAGCCCCTCGCCGCGGCCGCCGCGTTCGTCGACCCCGACAAGGGCGTCGCGGACCCGGCCGCCGCGCTGGAGGGCGCCCGCGCCATCCTCACCGAGCGGTTCTCGGAGGACGCCGACCTGATCGGCGAGCTGCGCGAGCGGATGTGGACGCGCGGGCGGCTGGTGGCGAAGGTGCGGGCGGGCAAAGGCGACGCCACAGAGGGGCCGGGCGCGAAGTTCGCCGACTACTTCGACTTCACCGAGCCGTTCACCGAGCTGCCCTCGCACCGGGTGCTGGCGATGTTCCGGGGCGAGAAGGAAGAAGTCCTCGACCTGACCCTGGAGCCGGAGGAGCCGGTCGAGGGGCCTTCGTCGTACGAGGGGATCATCGCCTCCCGGTTCGGGATCTCCCAGCAGGGGCGGCCGGGCGACAAGTGGCTCGCCGACACGGTCCGCTGGGCGTGGCGCACCCGCATCCTCGTCCACCTCGGGATCGACCTCAGGCTGCGGCTGCGTACGGCGGCGGAGGACGAGGCGGTCCGGGTCTTCGCCGCGAACCTGCGCGACCTGCTGCTCGCGGCGCCCGCCGGGACGCGCGCGACCCTCGGGCTCGACCCCGGCTTCCGTACGGGCGTGAAGGTCGCCGTCGTGGACGCGACCGGCAAGGTCGTCGCCACCGACACGATCTACCCGCACGTGCCCGCCAACAAGTGGGACCAGTCGCTGGTGACCCTGGCGCGGCTCGCGAAGGAGCACGCGGTCGAGCTGATCGCCATCGGCAACGGCACCGCGTCCCGCGAGACCGACAAGCTCGCCGGTGAACTGATCGCCAAACACCCGGAGTTGAACCTCACCAAGGTGATGGTGTCGGAGGCGGGCGCGTCGGTGTACTCGGCCTCCGCGTTCGCCTCGCAGGAGCTGCCGGAGCTGGATGTGTCGCTGCGCGGCGCCGTCTCGATCGCGCGCCGGCTCCAGGACCCGCTGGCCGAGCTGGTGAAGATCGACCCGAAGTCGATCGGCGTCGGCCAGTACCAGCACGACCTGTCCGAGGTGAAGCTGTCGCGCTCGCTGGACGCGGTGGTCGAGGACTGTGTGAACGGTGTCGGCGTCGACGTCAACACCGCCTCCGCGCCGCTGCTGTCGCGCGTGTCCGGCATCGGCGCGGGGCTCGCCGAGAACATCGTGGCGCACCGGGACGCCAACGGCCCCTTCCGGTCGCGCAAGGCACTCAAGGACGTGGCGCGGCTCGGCCCGAAGGCGTACGAGCAGTGCGCGGGCTTCCTGCGGATCCGGGGCGGCGACGACCCGCTGGACGCGTCCAGCGTGCACCCGGAGGCGTACCCGGTGGTGCGGCGGATGGTGAAGACGACGGGCGGTGAGGTCGCGTCGCTGATCGGCAACACGCCGGTGCTGCGGTCGCTGCGGCCGGACGACTTCGTGGACGAGACGTTCGGTCTGCCGACGGTCACCGACATCCTGCGGGAGCTGGAGAAGCCGGGGCGTGACCCGCGGCCCGCGTTCAGGACGGCCACCTTCAAGGAGGGCGTCGAGAAGATCGGCGACCTGGCGCCGGGGATGGTGCTGGAGGGTGTCGTCACGAACGTGGCGGCCTTCGGCGCCTTCGTGGACGTCGGTGTGCACCAGGACGGGCTGGTCCACGTCTCGGCGATGTCGCGGAACTTCGTCAAGGACCCGCGCGAGGTGGTGAAGCCGGGTGACGTGGTGAAGGTGAAGGTGCTGGACGTGGACATTCCGCGCAAGCGGATCTCCCTGACGCTGCGGCTGGACGACGAGACCACGGACTCGGGCGCGCCGAAGCGGGAGCGCGGCGGACCGCGGCCGCCGCAGCAGCGCCAGGGCGGCGGCGGTGGCCGTGACCGGGATCGGCGCGGGGGCGGCGGCGGTGGCGGTGGCGGCCGCCCGGCGCAGGCCCCGGCGCCCGCGCCGGCGAACAGTGCGATGGCGGACGCCCTGCGCAAGGCGGGGCTGCTGGGCGGAGGCGGCGCAGGCGGCAAGGGCCGCCGCTGAGAGGGGCGTGGGCCGGGGTGGGCAGGGGGCTCCTGCCCACCCCGGCCGGCGTGCGGGCGCGTTCCGGCTGTGTGACCCTGGCCGCGTCGCAGGACCATCCAGCGGCGGAAGACGACGGAGGACGACGGAGAGGACGGAGACGGTCATGAACCAGGTCGGAGACAAGCCCGAAGAGGTCCGCAAGCGTCTCGAGGAGGAGAAGCGGGAGGCGGAGCGGCAGCAGGAGCGCAAGCCCGGCGACCGGGCCGCGCAGCCGCGTGAGCCCGAGGGGGTGCTGTCGGAGGACGACGTGTACGAGGAGCCGGAGGACCGCCCGTAGCGGTCCTCACTCCTCGGTGACCTTGCCGGCCGCCACCTCGATCCGGCGTGTCGTACGGACCGCGTCCAGCATGCGCCGGTCGTGCGTGACCAGGAGCAGGGTTCCCTCGTACGAGTCGAGGGCCGACTCCAGCTGTTCGATGGCCGGCAGGTCGAGGTGGTTGGTCGGCTCGTCCAGGACCAGCAGGTTGACGCCACGGCCCTGGAGCAGGGCGAGGGCGGCACGGGTGCGTTCGCCGGGCGACAGGGTGGTCGCGGGGCGCAGTACGTGGGCCGCCTTCAGCCCGAACTTGGCGAGCAGCGTGCGCACTTCGGCCGGTTCCGTGTCGGGTACGGCGGCGCAGAACGCGTCGAGCAGGGACTCGGAGCCGTGGAAGAGCCTGCGGGCCTGGTCGACCTCGCCGACGACGACGCCCGCGCCCAGTGAGGCATGGCCCGCGTCCAGCGGGAGGCGGCCCAGGAGGGCGGCGAGCAGGGTCGACTTGCCCGCGCCGTTGGCGCCGGTGATGGCGACCCGGTCGGCCCAGTCGATCTGGAGCGAGGCCGGGCCGAAGTGGAAGTCGCCGCGGTCCACTTCGGCGTCGCGCAGGGTCGCCACGACCGAGCCGGAGCGCGGGGCGGCGGCGATCTCCATCCGCAGCTCCCACTCCTTGCGGGGCTCGTCGACGGTGTCGAGGCGCTCGATCATGCGCTGTGTCTGGCGCGCCTTGGCCGCCTGCTTCTCGCTTGCCTCGCTGCGGAACTTGCGGCCGATCTTGTCGTTGTCGGTCGCCTTGCGGCGGGCGTTCTTGACGCCCTTGTCCATCCAGGAACGCTGCGTCTGGGCGCGGCCTTCGAGGGCGGCCTTCTTGTCGGCGTACTCCTCGAACTCCTCGCGGGCGTGCCGACGGGCGGTCTCCCGCTCCTCCAGGTACGCCTCGTAACCGCCTCCGTACAGTGTGATCTCCTGCTGCGCCAGGTCCAGTTCGAGGACCTTGGTGACGGTGCGGGTGAGGAATTCGCGGTCGTGGCTGATGACGACCGTCCCGGCGCGCAGGCCCTGGACGAAGCGTTCCAGCCGCTCCAGGCCGTCGAGGTCGAGGTCGTTGGTCGGCTCGTCCAGCAGGAAGACGTCGTACCGGGAGAGGAGCAGCGAGGCGAGTCCGGCGCGGGCGGCCTGGCCGCCGGAGAGGGAGGTCATCGGCTGGTCGAGCCCGACCGTCAGACCGAGGGAGGCGGCCACTTCCTCGGCCCGCTCATCGAGGTCGGCGCCGCCCAGGTCCAGCCAGCGCTCCAGGCTGACGGCGTACGCGTCGTCGGCGCCGGGCGTGCCGTTGACCAGACCCTGGGTGGCCTCCTCCATCGCGATCTGGGCGGCGGCGACACCGGTACGGCGGGCGAGGAAGTCCCGTACGGTCTCGCCCGCGCGGCGCTCGGGCTCCTGCGGGAGGTGGCCCACGGTGGCGGTGGGCGGCGAGAGGCGCAGCTCCCCGTGCTCGGGCGTGTCGAGCCGGGCCAGGAGCCGCAGCAGGGTCGATTTGCCGGCGCCGTTGGCGCCGACCAGGCCGATCACGTCGCCGGGCGCGACGACGAGGTCGAGGCCGGAGAAGAGGGAGCGTTCGCCGTGGCCGGCGGCGAGGTCCTTGGCGACGAGGGTTGCAGTCATCAGGGCGTAAATCCTAGCCAGAGCGATCCGGCGAGTTCGCCGAGGGCGCCAGGAGCCGGATTGCGCCGCCGTCGCCGAGGGCGGCGCGCGGCCAGGGAGCCGCAGTGCGCCTCCGTCCGGGCGAGGTCCCCGCCTCCCGGCGCGGTGGCGCACGGGAGGCGGGGCGGCGCGTCAGGTGGGCTCGCCCCGGACGCCATCGCGGTCCAGCGCGAGGAGCCCCCTCCCCCGGCACGGCGGCACAGGGAGAGGGGGCGGCGCGTCAGGTGGGCTCGCCCCCGTCGCGGTCGCGGTTCCGGTCGCGGCCGGGGGCCGGGGGCTGGTCGCCCCTCGGTGTCGTCGTGCCGGGGCCGATGCGGATCTCGAAGTCGCCCGCGTACTTCTCGTGGCCCGCGATCACCGCCTCCTCCACGGCCTCCTCGGCGAGCTCGCCCCGCACGATCAGCGGGTCCTGGCGCAGGTCCCGCATCAGGGACAGGCACATGCCCACCATCACCAGCACGAACGGGGCCGCGACGAGGATCGTGAGATGTTGCAGTCCGGCGAGGGCGTCGCCCTTGCCCTGGCCGACGAGCAGCATCACGGCCGCCACGCCACCGGTCACCACGCCCCAGAAGATGACCACCAGCCGGGCGGGTTCGAAGGTGCCGCCCTGCGAGAGCGTGCCCATCACGATCGAGGCGGCGTCGGCTCCGGAGATGAAGAAGATCCCGACCAGGACCATCACGAGCAGGCTCATCACGCCGGCGATCGGGAACTCCTGGAGCACGCCGAAGAGCTGGCCCTCGGGTGTCGCCTCGTCGCCGAGCCGTCCCTGCTCCTGGAGGCGCATGGACGTACCGCCGAAGATGGCGAACCAGACCAGGCTCACCGCGCTGGGCACCAGGATCACGCCGCCGATGAACTGGCGGATCGTCCGGCCACGGCTGATCCGGGCGATGAACATGCCGACGAACGGGGTCCAGGAGATCCACCAGGCCCAGTAGAAGACCGTCCAGCTGCTCAGCCAGTCGGCGACGTCGCCGCCGCCGGCCGCCGCCTCGGTACGGCCGGCGAGCTGCGGCAGCTCACCGACGTAGGAGGCGAGGGAGGTGGGGATCAGGTCGAGGATGAGGATGGTGGGGCCCGCGAGGAACACGAACAGGGCGAGCACCACGGCCAGCACCATGTTGGTGTTGGACAGCCACTGGATGCCCCGCTCGACCCCGGAGACGGCGGAGAAGACGAAGCACACCGTCAGCACGCCGATGATGGAGACGAGCAGCCCGGTGCCCGCCTTCTCCATCCAGCCCAGTTCCCGGAATCCGCTGCCGATCTGCAGGGCGCCGAGGCCGAGGGAGGTGGCGGAGCCGAAGAGCGTGGCGAAGATCGCGAGGATGTCGATGACCCGGCCCGGTGCCCCGTTGGCGCGCTTCTTGCCGATCAGCGGCTCGAAGACGGCGCTGATCGTCTGCCGCCTGCGGCGCCGGAAGGTGCTGTACGCGATGGCGAGGCCCACGACCGCGTAGATCGCCCAGGGGTGGAGGGTCCAGTGGAAGAGGGTCGTGGCCAGCGCCGTCTGCATGGCGTCCGCCGAGTCGGCGGGGTCGGTGCCCGGGGGCGGGGTGGTGTAGTGCGCGAGGGGCTCGCTGACCCCGTAGAACATCAGGCCGATGCCCATGCCCGCGCTGAACATCATCGCGACCCATGAGACCGTACGGAACTCGGGCTCCTCGTGCTCCTGGCCGAGCTGGATCCTGCCGTAGCGGCTGACGGCGAGCCAGAGAGCGAAGACCACGAAGCCGGAGGCGGCCAGGACGAAGGCCCAGCCGCCGTGGTGCATCAGGCCGCTCAGCATCGTGTCGGAGATGTTCTCCAGCGACTTGGTGGCGACGGATCCCCAGGCCACGAAGGCGAGGGTGAGCACGGCCGTCACGCCGAACACCACCCGGTCGGTGACGGGGGGCCTGTCCTCGTGGGGGTGGCGGCCCGGGAGGGCCGCCTTCACGGGCAGCCGCCTCCGTTGCCCCGGTTTCTGTTCGTCGTGCGACACAAGCGGCACCTTTCAGCAGTTCATGGAGCCTGTTTTCGCTCTCCGGTACCCCCTACCACACAGGTCCCACACCTCCCGGCATCAACAGGCGGCGACTGGTTGCCCGGCGGTGAGGTGGTAGGCCGCGCGGGTGTCGAGCAGCAGCGGCACCAGGGCGCGCCGGGACTGCCGCAGGGGTACGAACGCCCCGGCACCGTCGCCGCCGGCCCTGGCGCTGACGCCGTGGAGGGCCAGTTCGTCGCCGACGTCGGCGTACTGGGCGGGGCTGAGCCGGTAGCCGCAGGGCGGGTCCTGGAGGGTTTCCGAGGGCTCCGCCGGGTCGTTGTCGGCCCCGCCCAGGTGGACCGGGCCCCGGTCGCGCAAGCCCGCCAGCCGGGCCGTCGTGGTGGCCGCCTCGATGGCGGGCCGCCGGTCGTCCACGTACGCGAAGAGCCCGTCCAGGGCGGCCAGTTGGGTGTCGACGCGGCGTCGGTTGTTGAGGGCCGGGTTCTTCTGCTCCGCGTCGTCAAGGGGGTCGACGCGGGTCTCCACGAGCAGCCCGATGGCGTGCTTGACGCCCGCCGCGTTGCGCAGGATGCGCTCCTGGCCGTCGCCCGCGACCTGCTTGACGGGCTCTCCGGTGACGGGGTCGGTCCAGATGCCGTAGACCCCGCTGGTGAACCCGGCCCGTTCGGCGGTCGGGCGGACGTACGACTCGGACAGGGTGTGCGCCTCGTCGTGGACGTGGGCGTCGGTGTTGAGGTTGCGCGGCCACAGCGCGAGCAGGTCCTTGTCGTAGTACGGCGGGGTGGCGCCGTACTCGTGCAAGTCGTAGACGACATCGGGCTTGTGGTCGCGGATCACGGCGGCCATGGCGCGGCCCTCGGCGGTCCTGAGCGCGATGTGGTCGCGGTTGATGTCGGCCCCCTCGGCGTTGGTGCGGGTGCCGGCCGCGCGGCCGTCGGGGTTGGCGGTGGGGATGACGAGGACGGTCGTACGGGCGAGGAAGCGCCGGGTCTCACGGTCCTCGGCGTACGCGAGGTCGCGGACCGTGGTCAGGCAGGCCTCGCGGCCGGACGGCTCATCGCCGTGCTGGGCACAGATGAGGAGCACGGTGTTGGTGGTGGGGGCGGTGGAGATCCGTACGAGCTGGAGGGGACGGCCCTGCCGGGTGGTGCCGATGCGCGTCATCGACACGCGGTCGCTCGCCCGGTCGACGGCGGTGAGGAAGCGCTGCTCCTCGGGCTGGGTGGTCCAGCGGGCGCCGTGGCTGGTCTCGAAGCCGGTGCGGGGCGGCGGGGTGGGCGAGGCCTGGGCTGGGGCGGTGATCAGCGGGAGGGCGAGGGCGGCGGCGGTGACGGTCACGGCGAGGGCGCGGACGCGTGCGGCGCGTGGGGTCATCGGGTGCTGCCTCCGGGGATCGGCGGGATGGGGCGCGGGGTGGTGACGCCGGCCAGGGGGGTCTGGTGCGGCGCCTGGCGCATCGTGCCGGAGGTGGCGCGCAGATAGGCCCCGGCGCCGCCGACGATGGGGAGCCTCGCGGTGGTGCGGGCGAGGTCGAGGGTGAGGGTGGGGGTGGACGCGGGAGGGTCGATGAGGTCCTTGTCGGTGCCGCCGATGATGAGCGCGAGGCGGTGTCCGGCCGGGATGACATGGTCGGCGGAGGCCAGGTCGAGCGTGATGGTGTGGGCCTTGCCGGGGGTCAGGGGGCGGCCTTCGTGCTCGTCGGCCCAGTTGCCGAGGTCGGCCCAGCCACGGCTGAAGACGGTGAAGCCGACGTCCGCGGTCTTCGCCGCCGTCTCCTTGAAGCAGGCGCTGTCACCGGTCGTGCTCGCGCCCCAGCAGGTGCGTTCGGGCAGGGTGGTGATGCCTTCGCCGCGAGCCGTGTAGTCGCGGATGGTGTCGGGCCCGAGGTCCACGAGGACGGCGGACAGGTGGGCGCTCGTGGTGTTCGGGGTGGCCGTGACGGTGACGGAGGAGGCGCCGGACAGGCGCAGGTCCTTGGCGAGCGGGCGGGAGACGAAGCCGGCCTTGGAGGGCGTGGAGCTGTCGATGTGCGCGGCCCAGTCCAGTTCGCCGAGCGCGGGGTCGTCGGTGAACGTCTCGGTGGCTCCGGGCCGGGGCGGCACCAGGCCCAGGGTGCCGACACCGGGCGCCGCTCCCTTGCCGGGGCGGAGCGTGGTGGTGGCGGTGGCGCGTGGCGGCCAGACGCGGTCGGTGGACCACTGCCCGGGGGCCCGCTCGATGTCCGCCATCGGCTCGCTCTGAGCGCCGTTCCGGTAGCCGAGCAGTTGGTGGTCGAACCAGCGGTGCAGGGTGCGTACCCAGTCGGCGCGGCGGAAGTCGAAGGGGTCGACGTGCCCGGTCTGCGAGAGCCAGATCTTGCGCTCGACACCCTGCTCGGCGAGGGCGTCCCACCACTGCCCGAAGTGCTTGGCGCGGACGTTGAGGTCCTGCTGCCCGTGCACGACGAAGACGCTGGCCTTCACCTTGTGCGCGTCCTTGACGTAGTCACGGTCCTCCCACAGCCGGGTCCAGTCGCCGGTGCGCGGCGCGCCGTCCACGAGGCGTTGCTGGACGTGGCCGCAGCGGGCGCGGGCGTCGGGGCTGTTGACGTAGTTCGAGAGCCAGTCGGGCCCGGAGTCGTACAGCGGGGCGCCCTTGGCGAAGTAGTAGTCGTACCAGGAGGAGATGGCGCCGATCGGGACGATGGTCTTCAGGCCCTCGACGCCGGTGGCGGCGACGCCGTTGGCGATGGTGCCGTCCCAGCTCTTGCCGATCATGCCGGTGTCACCGGTGGACCAGCCGGTCGCGTGGGCGCGTTCGGTGCCGGTACGGGTGGTGTAGCCGCGGGCCCGGCCGTTCAGCCAGTCGACGACGGCCTTGGCGGACTGGACGTCGGAGCGGCCGCCGACGTCGTCGCAGCCGTCCGAGCGGCTGGTTCCGGCCAGGTCGACGGCGGCGAAGGCGTAGCCGCGCGGGACGAAGTAGTTGTCGTAGAAGAGCGGGAACTGGACGGGGTCGCCGCTTGGGCCGTACGTCTTCTTCTGGCTCTCGTTGCCGCGCCCGCAGCAGGAGTAGTAGGGGCTGGCGTCCATGATGACGGGGATCTTGCGGCCCTGCTGGGCCGTCTCGCGCGGCCGGATGATGTCGACGGCGACCCGGTCGCTCTTCCCGTCGCGGTCGCCGTCCAGGCCGGTGTCCACCCACACGGACTCGCGGATGGCGTTGTCGTACGAGTAGATGGGCTGCGATTCCCGGGCGGGCGCGCTCTGCGCGCTCCCCGGCGGCATCAGTGCGGTCGTCAGGGCGGCTGTGGCCACCACCAGGGCGCTGCTCGACATGGGGGTTCTCCGCGCACGTATCGGCATGGGCGGAAGGTACACGGGTCAACTGGCGCATAAAAGGGGACAGTAGGCGGGCGAAAGCGGTCGGAAGGGACGGTACGGACGGTGGTGTTTCATGTCGTCCGGATGGCGATCATGTGACAGGGGCGACCATGGACATGACTGTGCCGCAAGAGGCTGAATGGGTTTCACGAAAACCTCCGTCCATACGACTTGGAGAGCTTGACGTGCACCGCAGACTGATCGTCCCGAGCGCACTCGCGGCCTCGCTGCTGCTGGCGATCCCGGCATCGGCCGCCGACTACAAGCCGGGCGCCCCGGGCATCGGCGACGCCTACTACCCGGCCAGCGGCAACGGCGGCTACGACGTGTCGCACTACGACCTGCGCCTGAAGTACCAGCCGAAGACGGACCTGCTGGAAGGTACGGCGACGATCCTCGCCACCACCACACAGAACCTGTCCCGCTTCAACCTCGACCTCGGACTGAAGGTCAGCGAGGTGCGGGTGAACGGGAAGAAGGCGCGGTTCACCACCTCCGGCGACCATGAGCTGGAGGTCACTCCCGCCGCGCCGCTGGCGAAGAACCGGGCCATATCGGTCGTCGTACGGTACGCGGGCAAGCCGTCCGAGCTGAGGATAGGCGGCTGGACGGCCTGGCACCGCACACCGGACGGCGGCGTCGCCGCGCAGGAGCCGGACTCGGCCGTGTGGTGGTTCCCGTCCAACGACCATCCGCTGGACAAGGCGACGTACGACATCTCGGTCTCCGTGCCGGACGGGACGCAGGCCATCAGCAACGGCGTCCTGACCTCGCAGTCGTCCCGGCTCGGCTGGACGCGCTTCAACTGGCGCTCCAACAAGCCGCAGGCGACCTACCTCGCCACGCTCGCGGTCGGCACGTTCGACATCACGACCGACAAGACCGCCAAGGGGCTGCCCGTCCTCAACGCGTACAGCAAGGACCTCGGTGACAACGCGGGAGCGGCGCGGGCCAGCGTCGAGCGCACGGCGGAGGTCGCGGAGTGGCTGGAGGAGGTCTTCGGACCGTACCCCTTCAACGCGCTCGGCGGCTACGTCCCCAATGTGACCAGCGGATACGCGCTGGAGACCCAGACCCGGCCCTTCTACAGCCCGCGCCAGTTCGCGGGCGGGGCGAACGTGTCGGTGGTCGTGCACGAGCTGGCGCACCAGTGGTACGGCGACAGCGTGTCGGTCCACGGCTGGAAGGACATCTGGGTCAACGAGGGCTTCGCCCGCTACAGCCAGTGGCTGTGGTCGGAGAAGGAGGGCGAGGGCACGGCGCAGGAGCTGGCGGACTACGTGTACGCGCAGCACGCGGCCGACGACCCGTTCTGGACGGTCAAGCCGGGCGACCCGGGCCCGGACAAACAGTTCGACCTCGCCGTGTACGACCGGGGCGCCCTCGCCCTCCAGGCGCTGCGCAACGAGGTCGGCGACGAGGACTTCTTCGCGATCCTCGAGGGCTGGCCGGCCGAGCACGCCTACGGCAACGCCAAGGTGAGCGACTTCGTGGCGTACGCCGAGCGGGTCTCCGGCAAGCCGCTCACCGGGCTCTTCGACACGTGGCTCTACCAGCCGTCGAAGCCGGCGGCCCCGGCGGTGGCCCCCGCCGCGGCCGAGTCCGGGATCGCGGCGCGGTCGCGGGCGGCCGGCGCGGCGCCCGCGCAGCCGAAGTCGTGGCAGAAGATCGCCGCGACCAACACGATCCACGACCACGGTCACGGTCACGGTCACGGTCAGGACCGCGGTCACCGTCACGACCACTGAGGCACGCGCCACCGCGGAGCCGCCGCCCCCTTGTGCGGGGTGGCGGCCCGTCCACTCCGCGAGAGAGCGCTCTCAGAGCATCGGCCGACCGGTTACCCTGCTCCTGTACACACGGTTTCGCCGCGCCGCCGAGGAGCACCCTTGTCCCCCATGCCCGATCCGGCCCCCGGCTCCCGCCCCACCCTGGAGGCCGTCGCGGCCCGCGCCGGGGTGTCCCGGGCGACCGTCTCGCGTGTGGTGAACGGCGGGGCGGGTGTCCGTCAGCCCCTGGTGGACAAGGTGCGCCGGGCGGTCGAGGAGCTCGGCTACATCCCGAACCACGCGGCACGGACCCTGGTCACCCGGCGCAACGGCGCCGTCGCGGTGATCATCGCCGAGCCGGAGTTCCGGGTCTTCTCCGACCCGTTCTTCGAGCAGCAGGTGCGTGGCATCAGCCGCGAGCTGACCGCGCACGACTCCCAGCTGGTGCTGCTCTGGGTGGAGGGGCCCGGTGACTACGACCGGATCTCCCGTTACCTGGGCGGCGGCCATGTCGACGGCGCGCTCGCCTTCTCGGTGCACAACGACGACGAACTGCCCTCGGTCATCCGGCGGGTGCAGGTGCCGGCGGTGTTCGGCGGGCGGCCGGGCTGGCCGGGCGCGGCCGCCGAGCCGGCGTTCCCGTACGTCGACTGCGACAACCGGGGCGGCGCCAGGGAAGCCGTGCGGCACCTGCTGTCGCTGGGGCGTGAGCGCATCGCGCACATCGCCGGTCCGCGCGACCAGACCTCCGCGATCGACCGGATCGACGGCTACCGGGACGTCCTGCTGGACGCGGACGCCGGGCTGATCGCGCAGGGCGACTTCACCGTGGAGAGCGGGGCGCGGGCGATGGCGGAGCTGCTGGAGCGCCGGCCGGACCTGGACGCCGTGTTCGCCGCCAACGACCTGATGGCCTCGGGAGCGCTGCGCGTGCTGCGCGAGCGCGGGCTGCGGGTGCCCGAGGACGTGGCGCTGGTGGGCTTCGACGACATGGCCTCGGTCGTGGCGGCGACCGAGCCGGCGCTGACGACGGTACGCCAGGACATCGAGGGCATGGGCCGCCTGATGGTGCGGCTGCTGATGCGCGTGCTGAACCAGGCCGAGCCCGGGGCGGGCGCCCCGGGCTCGGTGATCACGCCGACCGAACTGGTGCGGCGGGCATCGGCTTAGCCGTACGGGAACTCAGCCGTACGGGAGTCGGGCACAGCCGTACGGGAACTCAGCCGTACGGCAGTCGGCTCAGCCGTACGGGATGACCAGGACTGACCGATCCGTGCCGGTCTGGAGCCTCGCCGTGCCGTTGCCGATGGCGTGCCACACCTCCAGGCGCACGGTGCCGCCGCGAAGGTCGCCCAGCGTGCCGGTCGCCGCCTTCAGGCCACGCGCCTGGCCGTACTCCTCCCACCCGGCCACCGGGTCGGTGGCGAAGTAGTGGTACGTCTCCGTCCGCTCGAACGTGCCGTCACCCGTGAGGTCGTAGCTGATCCGCGCCTGCTGGCCGAGGCCGACCGTGGTGCCCGCGTCCACCTGGAGGCGGAAGGCGGTGGCGCCGCCCGGCTTCAGCGTGCCGGTCACGCCCTTCGCCTCGTACACCAGCGGCTGGTGGGGGGTGCCGTCGTGGTTGGCGCCGCCCGCCGAGGCGATGGTGTCGGCCCCCGCCGTCGCGCCGGTGGCGGTGGTGAGGGTGCCGCCGGTGCGGAGCTGGAAGGTGTCGCCGGTGGAGGGAGCCGGGCCCGGATCGCTGCCACCCGAGCCGGTGCCCGTGGCGGTGGACCGGGCCGGGACGGTGAGCTTGGCGCCGTCGGAGAAGGTGACGGTGCGGGCGGTGCCGCCGTGGTTGTGCGCCGCGTACGTCCGTACCGTGCCCTTGGTGAAGACGGCCGAGGCCGGGATGTCGCCGGTCACGGTCGCGTCCGGCGCGCCGAGGGTGTCCAGCGTGGCGATCCAGTGATAGGTGTGCGCCTTCGACTCGCCCGCTTCCGGGGTGTACGAGGCGTGGCCCGCGTCCCACTTCGCCTTGGCGGCCGCCGGGTCGGCGAGCGACTGGAACTCCCAGAGGATGTCGCGCCATTCGACGGCGGGGCCGCCGTTCTCCCGCTCCATCTCGGCGATGTTGCGGCGGATGGCCGCCTTCTCGCCGCCCAGGTGCAGCGAACCGCCGGTCACGGGCAGGACGTTGATGCCGTGGATCTCCTCGGGGTTGGCCGTCCACCAGGTCGCGTAGGCGGCGCCGCTCCCCCACACCATGCCGGCCGTGTCGTGCCCGAAGGAGGCCGGGAAGACCTGCTGGTCGGCGTCGAACCAGTACTGGGCGATCGCCTCCGACTCGGTGGTCAGCAGGTAGACACCCAGGTCCCGCAGGGCCGTGTCGCCGGTGGCCGAGCCCCACAGGATCAGGCCCGCGCTGAGGTTGGTCGACTCCGAGGACGACTCCTGGTTGTTGCCGGCCGCGAAGCCCTGGTGACCGGAGGCCCAGCTGTGGCCGGCGTACACGTCGAAGCCCCGCAGGAAGGGGAAGGCGGTGTCCGTGCGGCTGGGGTTGGCCGCGTCACGTACGAGGGTCTTGACCATGCCGCCCCAGGCGGAGTCGGCGGCCCACGCCGGGTCGTACTGGGCGACGATCGCGGCCGCGTAGACGTAGTACGAGTAGTGGAAGTGGTGGTCGTTCAGCTCGGTGTCGCTGCCGTACGAGGCGGGGTAGCCGGTGAGGGTCTTCCAGCTCTTGTCGTACGAGAACTCATTGGCGCCGCCCGCCGTGAACCAGTCCTGGAGGCGGCCCTTGAGCAGGCCGAGCAGCTTGTCGCGGGTGGCGCTCTCGCCGGTCTGGTCGGCGAGCGGCACCAGCTGGGCGAGGCGGCCGAGTGCCTTGCCGGTCCAGTAGGTGTCGGTGGCGCCGGAGAAGGGGTCGGCGGCGTTCGCGGCCTCGTTGAGGTAGCCGCGCAGCCGGGCCGGGTCGACACCGGACGACTTCGGCAGCCCCGGCAGTACGGCGGCGGCCCGCTGGCTGGTCGTGAAGGTGCGGCTCTCGCGGACCTTCATGGTGCCGCGCGGTGAGACGTACGTGTACGGGGTGAGCGGGTCCGTGGTGTTGAGCCACTGGTGGCGGTAGAGCGCCTGGAGGGTGCCGGCTTCGGTGCCCTCCTGCGGCTGGGTGGTGACGCTGTACGTGGCCCGCACGGTGCCGCCGCTGTAACTCCAGGCGACCTTGGAGCCGGTCACGAAGCTGAAGGCGTACTTCCGGTACGTGGCCAGCGCGTCGGTCGAGGGCAGGACCGCGAGCGAGAAGTAGTCCTTCGCGCCCAGGGCCGCCGTCAGGGTGGAGCCCGAGACGGTCCAGTCAGTGCCCGTGGGGGCGAAGAGGGCGTAGTGGTGGCCCGCGACGGTGATGCCGAGGACGTTGCCCTGGTCGGCGAAGACGGTGGGGGCGGTGGCGGTGGTGACCCGCGCGCTGCCGCCGGTGCCCTTGGCGTATACGAACGGCGAGCCGTGGCCGATGGTCGTACGGAGGGTGCGGGCGCCGTCCGACCAGTAGGGGGTGACGGTCCAGTCGGACCAGGCGTCGGCCTTGGTGTCGGGCGAGTTGAGGCCGGTCAGCCCGAGGGTGAGGTCGCGCTTGTGGGCGTACTCGTACTGGCGGCCGTCGCCGACGATCGCGGGGGCGGTCGGGTAGCCGATGTCGAGGCCGGCGGCGGTGGCCTGGTAGGTGAGGGGATGGCCGTACATGGGGGTGGACCAGGGATTGTCCCCGTAGCGCTGGAAGGCCAGCGAGGACCACCAGTCGTTGGTGGGGACGGGCTGGCCCTGGGCGGCCGGGGTGAGCTTGGGGCTGACGGGGGTGCCGGTGTTGGTGGTGGGACCGGAGGTTCCGGCGGGCCGGGAGTCGGAGTAGCTGCCCGCTCCCACGGGGACGGTGGCCGCCGCGGCGGGGGTGGCGGCGGTCGCGGTGAGGCCGGCGGCGGCCAGGGCGGTGGCGAGGAGCAGTACGGCTGGTCGGGTGCGGGGGGTTGGCATGGACGGCACCTCGAAGTGGTGGCGGGAGAGCGATTCGAGAGCGCTCTCAGATGCCCAGGAACGTAAAACTCCTGAAACGTGACTGTCAATACAGAGGAGGCGCGCAAGAGTTGGCGATGCGGCATAGCTGTTATGTGTTCGAGTCTTGACGGGAAGCGGGTGCGCGGGGCACGCTCCAGACGCACCACTTGAGAGCGCTCTCACCCGGCGACGCGCTCTCGCTCCCCCGCCGAAGCCAAGGGAGGCTTCCCATGCCCATCGCCCGAGCCGCCACCGCCAGGAGGGCCGCCGTCCGACTCGGTGCGGTCGCGCTCTCCGGGGTATTGCTCGCCGCCTGCGGATCCGGCGACTCGGACGGGACGTCCGGCAGCGAGGACGGCAAGACCACGATCACGGTCGACCTGTTCGGTTCGTTCGGCTACAAGGAGGCCGGGCTCTACGCCGAGTACGAGAAGCTCCACCCGGACGTCACCATCAAGCAGACCGACACCGAGGACGAGCAGGACTACTGGAAGTCCCTGCAGACCCGGCTGGCCGGTGGCGGCGGACTCGCCGACGTACAGGCCGTCGAAGTGGGCCGGATCGCGTCCGTCACACAGCAGCAGGCGGACAAGTTCGAGGACTTGAGGAAGTACGGGGCGGACACCCTGAAGGGCCAGTTCGCCGAGGCCAAGTGGTCGGCGGCGACCACCGAGGACGGCGGGGTGCTCGGGCTCGGCACGGACGTCGGGCCGGAGGCGATGTGCTACCGCGCGGACCTGTTGAAGCAGGCGGGGCTGCCGACCGACCGGGCCGAGCTGGCGAAGAAGTGGGCCACGTGGGAGGGCTACCTGGCGCTCGGCAAGCAGTACAAGGCGAAGGCCCCGGCCAAGAGCGCCTGGCTGGACAGCGTGGGCAGCCTGTTCACGATCATGATCGGCCAGGAGGAGGAGCGGTACTACGACGCCTCGGGCAAGCTGATCTACGAGGACAACCCGGCCGTCAAGGCCGCGTGGGACACCGCGACCGAGGCCGCGGCCGCCGGGCTCAGCGCCAAGCTGGACCAGTGGTCCCCGCATTGGAACCAGGCGTTCGCGGCCGGGTCCTTCGCGACGATCCCGTGCCCCGCGTGGATGCTCGGCTACATCAAGGGCCAGGCCGGTGAGGCCGGCAAGGGCAAGTGGGACATCGCCAAGCTGCCGGGCGGCGCGGGGAACTGGGGCGGCTCGTACCTGAGCGTGCCGCGCGCGGCCAAGCACAAGAAGGAGGCGTACGAGCTGATCCAGTGGCTCACGGCTCCGGAGCAGCAGGCCAAGCTGTTCCGCGCGCAGGGCAACTTCCCGTCCTCCACGGGCGCCATCGCGAAGATCGCGGACGCCAAGGACCCGTACTTCTCCAACGCCCCGATCGGCCGGATCTTCGGCGACGCGGCCAAGGCGGCCCCGGTGCAGGTGCTCGGCATCCACGACAAGAGCGTCGCCGACCAGATCACCAACGCGCTGAGCGAGGTGGAACGGAAGGGGACGTCCCCGGCCGAGGCGTGGTCGAACGCGAAGAAGGGCGTGGCCAACGTGACGGGCTGACCCCGGCTCCGGCGGCCGGGGTGGGAGTGGGCGTCCGCGACCGAGGGCGCTCAAGCCCGGAGGCGCCCCGCCCGGGGGCCCGCCGGGAGGCGCCCATGACCGGGCGAGCCCGCTGGGGTCGCCGCTCGGGTGGCGGCGCCGCGCCGCAGGGCCCGCGCCCCCAAGTCCGGAGATTCCACGCCCTAAGGCGACCAAGCCCGGGCCGCCCCACCCGGGGCGGCCCGGCCGGCGGCCCCCATGCCGACGGTGCCCGTCCGTGGACGGGCACCGTCGGGGGCGCCGCTCCGGCGGAGAGTGACGCCGGCTCAGCTCCGCCCGCTCAGTCGCTTCGCGCCCGGCACACCACCCACCGCGCCTCTCCCCCGGGGCGGGGCCCCACCGCAACACCCGGCCGGCCTCCGCCCACCGGGCCGGGCCGGAACAACCCGCACCCGTACCCACACCCGAAGGGCCGAACCGTGACCCTCACCGCCCCGGCAGGGAAAGCCGTGGCCGCCGCCCGGCCGTCGTCGGCGCGCCGCGCGTGGCGCACCGTCTCGCCGTACGCGTACCTCGCCCCGTTCTTCACCCTCTTCGCCGCCTTCGGCCTCTTCCCGCTGCTCTACACGGCCTTCGTCTCGCTCTACCGGGTCGAGCTCCAGACCCCCGGTGACATGGAGTGGCGCGGTCTGGGCAACTACGCCGCGGTCTTCACCGACGACTACTTCTGGCTCTCGCTGCGCAACACCTTCACCATCGGTGTCATCTCCACCGTTCCGCAGCTGGTGATGGCGCTCGGCCTGGCCCACCTCCTCAACTACAGGCTGCGCGGGCGCACGTTCTTCCGTACGGCGATGCTGCTCCCGTACGCCACCTCCGTCGCCGCCGCGACGCTGGTGTTCGCGCAGCTCTTCGGCCGGGACTTCGGGCTCATCAACTACGTCCTGGGGCTGGTCGGGTTCGGCCCGGTCGACTGGCAGACCGGCACCGTCGCTTCCCAGATCGCCGTCTCGACCATCGTCATCTGGCGCTGGACCGGCTACAACGCGCTGATCTACCTGGCGGGCATGCAGTCCATCCCCAGTGAGCTGTACGAGGCCGCCGAGATGGACGGGGCGTCGCGCTGGCGGCAGTTCATCCACGTGACGCTGCCCGGCCTGCGTCCGACGATCGTCTTCACCACGGTCGTGTCCACGATCGGCGCGACGCAGCTCTTCGGTGAGCCGCTGCTCTTCGAGGGGTCCATCTCGGGCGGCATCTCGCACCAGTACCAGACGCTCGGTCTCTATATGTACGAGCAGGGCTGGGGCTTCTTCCACCTGGGCCGGGCCGCCGCCATCGCCTGGGTGATGTTCCTGCTGATCCTGGTGCTGGTCGGGGTCAACGCCCTGATCGCGCGCCGCCGTTCCCGCAAGGAGGCCAGCCGATGACCGCCGCGCTCGCCGCCCCGCCGTCCGGTTCCGGCACCGTCGAGGACGACCCCGTACCCGTACGGAGGAAGAGGTCGCGCGCCGGTCGCACCATGCACGGCGGCCGGCTCGCGTACGCGCTGCTGATCCTGGCCGTGCTGGTGTCGGCGTTCCCGTTCTACTGGACGATCGTCGCGGCCAGTCGCTCCAACGCCGACCTCGCGAAGGTGCCGCCGTCCCTCCTGCCCGGCCCGAACCTGATGCGGAACGTCGAGGCGGTGATGGAGGAGGCCGACATCGGCAAGGCCCTCCTCAACTCGCTGATCGTCTCGGGGTCCATCACCGTCGGTACGGTGCTGTGCTGCACGCTCGCCGGGTTCGCCTTCGCCAAGCTGCGTTTCCGTGGCCGGGGCGCGCTGCTCGCGGTCACGGTGGGGACGATGATGATCCCGCCGCAGCTCGGCGTCATCCCGCTGTTCATGCTGATCGCGAAGCTGGAGTGGGTCAACCAGCTCCAGTCGGTGATCCTGCCCGGCCTGGTCTCGGCCTTCGGGGTCTTCTTCATGCGGCAGTTCCTGGTGCAGGCCCTGCCGGACGAGCTGATCGAGGCGGCGCGGGTGGACGGTGCCTCCTCGGCGCGGATCTTCTGGTCGGTCGTCGTCCCGATCGCCCGGCCGGGCATGGCGGTGCTGGGTCTGCTGACCTTCATGGCCGCGTGGAACGACTTCTTCTGGCCGATCGTCGCGCTGTCCTCGCAGAACCCGACCGTGCAGGTCGCGCTGCGCCAGCTCGGCGGCGGTTACGTCCACGACCAGTCGGTGATCATGGCGGGCACGCTGCTCGGCACGCTGCCCGTGCTGCTGGTCTTCGGCCTGCTGGGCCGGCAGATCGTCGGCGGCATCATGCAGGGCGCCGTCAAGGGCTGACGCGCACGCCTCATCCACCTCCGTTGGCCCCACTGTTGGGCCCCTCTGTTGGGAGTACGTTTCCTCATGACCGCTGTCGACGCACGCCTCCACCCGACGACGGAGCTGACCTTCCCGGCGGGCTTCCGCTGGGGCACGGCCACGGCCGCGTACCAGATCGAGGGCGCGGCCGGCGAGGACGGCCGGACGCCGTCGATCTGGGACACCTTCAGCCGTACGCCGGGCAAGGTCCGCAACGGCGACACCGGTGACATCGCCGCCGACCACTACCACCGGCTGCGCGAGGACGTGGCCCTGATGAGGGACCTGGGGGTGACGGACTACCGGTTCTCCGTCTCGTGGCCGAGGGTCCAGCCGACCGGGCGCGGCCCGGGCGAACAGAAGGGCCTGGACTTCTACCGGCGGCTCACCGACGAGTTGCGGGAGGCGGGCATCCGGCCGGTCGCGACCCTCTACCACTGGGACCTGCCCCAGGAACTGGAGGACGCGGGCGGCTGGCCGCACCGGGACACGGCGGAACGGTTCGCCGAGTACGCGGCGCTCGTGGCCGGCGCCCTGGGTGACCGGGTCGCCATGTGGACCACGCTCAACGAGCCCTGGTGCGCCGCGTTCCTCGGGTACGCCTCCGGGGTGCACGCCCCGGGCCGTACCGACCCGGTCGCCGCGCTGCGCGCCGCGCACCACCTGAACCTGGCGCACGGGCGCGCCGTGCGGGTGCTGCGGGCGGCGCTCCCGGCGTCCGCGGAGATCTCCCTGACGCTCAACCTGCACGCGGTTCGCGCGTTGTCGGACTCGGAGGCGGACCGCGACGCGGCCCGCCGTATCGACGCGCTGGGCAACCGGGTGTTTTTGGACCCGGTCTTCCACGGCCGGCTGCCCGCCGACCTGGTGGAGGACACGGCCGCGCTCACGGACTGGTCGTTCGTGCGGGACGGCGACCTGGAGGTGGCGGCCACGCCCATCGACTCGCTGGGCATCAACTACTACTCCCCCACCGTTGTCGCGGCCGGTACGTCCGCGTCCCCCTCGCCCTGGCCGGGCGCGGACCGGCACGTCCGCTTCGTCCCGGCGCCCGGTCCCCGCACCGCGATGGACTGGCCGGTGGACGCACAGGGCCTGTACGAGCTGCTGACCCGGCTGCGCGACGAGCTGCCCGAGGTGCCGCTGGTCATCACCGAGAACGGCGCGGCGTACGACGACTACGCCGACCCGTCGGGCGACGTGCACGATCCGGAGCGGGTCGCGTATCTGCACGCCCACCTGGCGGCGGTGCACCGGGCGCTGGCGGACGGCGTGGACGTGCGCGGCTACTTCCTGTGGTCGCTGCTCGACAACTTCGAGTGGGCGTACGGCTACGGCAAGCGGTTCGGGATCGTGCACGTGGACTTCGCGTCGCAGCGCCGTACGCCCAAAGACAGCGCGCGCTGGTACGCGGACGTCATCGCGCGCGGCGGGCTGCCCCAGTGAGCCGGTGGTGCCTGCGCGCCTCCCGGGCGAGCGGGAGGTAGCGCAGGCGCTCGGGGAGTACGGGCACGACGGCCCGTACGACCCTTCCGAAGCGGCGCAGCCTCCGCTCCTGCTCGTCCGTCCACTCCAGGCCGATCGCCTCGCGCGCGTCGGGCGGCATCAGGCCGATGGTGAGGAAGCGGCGGAAGCGGGCGAGCGGCGGGAGCAGCACGGGCCACAGGAGCCTGAGGAGGAGCCGCAGCGGCAGGGGTCCCCGGTCGGGCGGGGGGACGGGGCTGTCGGTGGCGATGAGTTCCCGTACGACGGCGGTGGCCTCGATCTCGTCGGCGAGGACCTTGCGGTAGTACGGCCAGAATTCCTCGATCGTCTGCGGCATGTCCCGGTCGTGGATGCCGAGGACGCGGCCGACCTGGAGCCACTCGGCGTACAGCTCGCGCTCCTGGGCCTCGGTCATCGGCCGGACGAGGTAGCGGTAGGCGTGGTGGAAGACGGGGAAGCCGGTGGCGTGGACCCAGGCGTAGGTGGCCGGGGCGAGGGCGTGGTAGCGGCGGCCTCGGGTGTCGGTGCCCTGGATGGTGCGGTGGAACGCGCGGAGCCTGCGGCCTTCCTCGGCGGCGGTCTCGCCCCCGTACACCCACAGCTGGAGCGAGCGCAGAGACCGCTCTCCGCGGCCCCAGGGGTCGGTACGGAAGACGGAGTGCGCGTCGACACCGGCGCCGACGGCGGGGTGGGCCACCTGGAGCGCGAGCGCTGCGGGCAGCATGAGCAGGCCCCGGATGTCGCCCGCGAGGCTCCACAGCACCCCGCCGGGCGGGGGCGGCGCGGGATCGTGCGCGGGTGACGTGCTCATGGTTCCAGTATGCGAGCGGGAAAGCCGGCGTGGAGGTCCGGGTCCGCACGACTGATGTGCCGTGGGATGGACCAGCCCCCGGCTCGCCGGTCCGGGCTTTCGCATCATCCGGCTTTCACATCAATGGTGAGACAGCAATACTGTTGCACCGACGCACCGCACCACCGGAAGTGAGGCCCCGCCATGGCGACCGAAACCGAGGCGCAGGAGCAGACGCGGCAGCCGGCGCAGGAGCAGACGCAGGAGCAGACGCGGCAGCCGGCGCAGGAGCGCGAGCAGCCGGCGCTCACCGTGGACGAGCTGGCCGCCCGGGCGGGCGTCACCGTGCGGACCGTCCGCTTCTACAGCACTCGTGGCCTGCTGCCGCCCCCGGTGATCGGTCCGCGCCGGGTCGGGCGTTACGGGCCCGAGCACCTGTCCCGGCTGGCGCTCATCGAGGAGCTCCAGCACCAGGGCATGACCCTGGCCGCCATCGAACGGTACCTGGAGCAGCTCCCGCCCGACCTCAGCGCCCACGATCTGGCCATCCACCGGGCGCTCGTGGCGACCTGGGCCCCCGACTCGGCGCAGGAGGTGTCCCGGGCGGAGCTGGAGCGGCGTGCCGGCCGGGCGCTCGCGGACGAGGACCTGGACCGGCTCGCCGCGATGGAGGTGCTGGCCCGCACGGAGGCCGAGGACACCTTCCGGGTGGACCCGGGCCTGCTGCGGCTGGGCGTGCAGCTGCTGGACGTGCCCATCGCGCACGAGACGATCCTGGCCGCGCGCACGGTCCTGCTGGAGCACACCCGCTCGGCCGCGCAGGAGCTGACGCGGCTGTTCCGGGACGAGGTGTGGAGCCCGTACCGCGAGCGCGAGTCGGACCCGGAGCACGTCGCGGCGATGAAGTCGCTGTCCGCCCATATGCAGCCGCTGGTGCTCCAGGCGCTCGTCACCGCCTTCCAGCGCTCCCTGAAGCAGGAACTGCGCGCCGCGTTCCGCGCGGAGTGAGCCGGGTGGCACGATGCGGCCATGGCCCTGCTGCTCGAACACGACGGTCGCACGCCCACGGTCGACCCCACCGCCTATGTCGCGCCCAATGCCACGCTCAGCGGCGATGTGCGGGTGGGGCCCGACTGCCGGGTCCTGTTCGGTGCCGTCCTGACCGCCGAAGGCGGGCCCGTCGAGCTCGGTGAGGGCTGCATCGTGATGGAGAACGCGGTGCTGCGCGGCACGCGCCAGGACCCGCTGCGGCTGGGGCGGCATGTGCTCGTCGGCCCGGGGGCGTACCTCGTCGGGTGCGCGGTGGCCGAGGAGGTGTTCCTCGCGACGGGCTGCCGGGTGTTCAACGGGGCGCGCGTCGGCGCCCGTTCGGAGGTCCGTGTCAACGCCGTCGTCCACCTCAGGACGGTTCTGCCCGAGGACACCACCGTGCCGATCGGCTGGGTCGCCGTCGGTGACCCCGGCCAGCTGTTCCCGCCCGAGGACCATGGCGAGATCTGGGCGGTGCAGCGCGAACTGGACTTCCCCGGGTACGTGTTCGGCCTGGCGCGGCCGGCGCGGGGCGAGTCGCTCATGCCGGAGATCTCCCGCCGCTACGGGCGGGCGCTGGGGCGGCACCGGGACGACCGTCCGGTGGACCCGGACGGCCGACCCGGCGGGGACGTCAGTCGCTGAACGTCTCGCCCCGCTCCGCCTTCGCCACCAGCAGCGCGGGGGGCTGGAACCGCTCCCCGTACCGCTCCGTGAGCTCGCGCGCCCGCGCCACGAAGCCGGGCAGGCCGCCCTCGTAGCCATTGATGTACTGGAGCACACCGCCGGTCCACGCGGGGAAGCCGATGCCCATGATGGAGCCGATGTTGGCGTCGGCGACCGACGTCAGCACGCCCTCCTCCAGGCAGCGGACCGTGTCCAGCGCCTCCGAGAAGAGCATCCGCTCCTTCATGTCCTCGAACGGGACGGCCGTGTCCGCGCGGGTGAAGTGCTCACGCAGCCCCGGCCACAGGCGCGTACGCCTGCCGTCCTCGTCGTAGTCGTAGAAGCCGCCTCCCCCGCTGCGGCCGGTGCGGCCGAACTCGTCGACCATCCTGTCGACCACCGCGTCCGACGGGTGCCCGGTCCAGGCGCCGCCCGCCTCCTCGATGGCTCGCCGCGTCTCGTCGCGGATCTTGCGCGGGAGGGTCAGCGTCAGCTCGTCCATCAGGGCCAGCACCTTCGCCGGGTAGCCCGCCTGCGCCGCGGCCTGCTCGATGGAGGCGGGCTCCACGCCCTCGCCGACCATCGCCACGCCCTCGTTGATGAACTGGCCGATGACGCGCGAGGTGAAGAAGCCACGCGAGTCGTTGACGACGATGGGGGTCTTGTTGATCTGCCGCACGAGGTCGAAGGCGCGCGCCAGCGCCTCGTCTCCCGTGCGCTCGCCCTTGATGATCTCCACCAGCGGCATCTTGTCGACCGGTGAGAAGAAGTGCAGGCCGATGAAGTCGGCCGGGCGCTCGACACCCTCGGCGAGCACCGTGATCGGCAGCGTGGAGGTGTTGGAGCACAGCAGCGCGTCCGGCTCGACGATGTCCTGGATCTCCTGGAACACCTTGTGCTTGAGCGCGGTGTCCTCGAAGACCGCCTCGATGACGGCGTCGCAGCCGGCCAGGTCGGCCGGGTCGGCGGACGGGGTGATGCGGGCGAGCAGTTCGTCGCGCTTCGCCTCGGTCGTACGGCCCCGGGACAGCGCCTTGTCGAGGAGCTTGACCGAGTACCCCTTGCCCTTCTCGGCCGCTTCGGGCGACACGTCCTTGAGGACGACGTCGATGCCGGCCTTGGCGCAGGAGTAGGCGATCCCGGCGCCCATCATGCCGGCGCCGAGGACGGCGACCTTGCGGACGGTGCGCGGCTCGATGCCCTGGGGGCGGCCGGCGCCGGAATTGACCGCCTGGAGGTCGAAGAAGAACGCCTGGATCATGTTCTTGGCGGTCTGTCCGGTCACCAGCTCGGTGAAGTACCGGGTCTCGATCGTCATCGCGGTCTCGAAGTCGACCTGTGAGCCCTCGACGGCGGCCGCGAGGATGTCGCGCGGCGCGGGGTAGGGAGCGCCGTTCAGCTGCTTCTTGAGGCTGGCGGGGAAGGCGGGGAGGTTGGCGGCGAACTTCGGGTGGGACGGCGTACCGCCGGGGATCTTGTAGCCGGGCACGTCCCAGGGCTGCCGCGACTCGGGGTGCGCGTCGATGAACGCGCGCGCCTTGGCGAGCATCTCCTCCCGCGTGGCGGCGACCTCGTGGACCAAGCCGTTCTCCAGGGCCCGCCGCGGCGGGTACTGGGTGCCTTGCAGCAGCACCTTCAGCAGCGCGTCGGCGATGCCCATCAGCCGTACGGTACGGGCGACGCCGCCGCCCGCGGGGAGGAGGCCGAGGGTGACCTCCGGCAGGCCGATCTTGGAGCCGGGCGCGTCGAGGGCGATGCGGTGGTGGCAGGCGAGCGCGATCTCGTAACCACCGCCCAGTGCCGCGCCGTTGATGGCGGCGACGACGGGCTTGCCGAGGGTTTCGATGCGGCGCAGGGAGCTCTTGATGTCCGTGGCGGTGTCGAAGACCCGCTGGGCGTCCTCGGGACCGACCTTCCTCATGTCCTTGAGGTCGCCGCCCGCGAAGAAGGTCTTCTTGGCGGAGGTGTAGACGATCCCGCGAATGGAGTCCTTCTCGGCCTCCGCGCGGTCGGCGATTGCCGCGATCGAGGCCCTGAAGGCCTGGTTCATGGTGTTGGCGGACTGGTCGGGGTCGTCGAGGACGAGGGTGACGACGCCGGTCTCGTCCTGTTCCCAGCGGATGGTGGAACTCGTCGGGGTCACTGACATTGCTGCTCTCCGTAGGGGGTTCGGACGGGACGGTCAGACGCGCTCGACGACGGTGGCGATGCCCATGCCGCCGCCCACGCAGAGGGTGGCGAGGCCGTACCGCTTGTCCTGGCGCTCCAGTTCGTCCACGAGGGTGCCCAGGATCATCGCGCCGGTCGCGCCGAGCGGGTGGCCCATGGCGATGGCGCCGCCGTTGACGTTGACCTTGTCCAGCGACAGGCCCATGTCCTTGACGAAGCGCAGCACGACCGCCGCGAACGCCTCGTTGATCTCGACCAGGTCGATGTCGTCGATGGTGAGCCCGGCCTTGGCGAGGGCCTTGTGGGTCGCGGGCGCGGGGCCGGTGAGCATGATGGTCGGCTCGGAGCCGGAGACGGCCGCCGAGACGATACGGGCGCGGGGGGTGAGCCCGTACCGCTCGCCGACCTCCTTCGTGCCGATGGCGACGAGCGCGGCGCCGTCCACGATGCCGGAGGAGTTGCCGGCGTGGTGGACGTGGTCGATCTTCTCGATCCAGTGGTACTTCTGCAGCGCCACGGCGTCGAAGCCGCCCATCTCGCCGATGTCCGCGAAGGACGGCTTGAGGGAGGCGAGCGTGTCGGCGGTGGTGCCGGGCCGCATGTGCTCGTCGTGGTCGAGGACGACGAGGCCGCTGCGGCGGTCCTTGACGGGCACGACCGACCGTTCGAAGCGGCCGTCCTTCCAGGCCGTGGCGGCCCGTTCCTGGGACATCGCGGCGTACTCGTCCACATCACGCCGTGAGTAGCCCTCGATCGTGGCGATGAGGTCGGCGCCGATGCCCTGCGGGACGAAGTTGGTGTCCCAGTTGGTCATCGGGTCGTTGAACCAGGCGCCGCCGTCCGAGGCCATCGGGACGCGCGACATGGACTCGACGCCACCCGCCAGGACAAGGTCCTCCCAGCCCGAGCGGACCTTCATCGCCGCCAGGTTGACGGCTTCGAGGCCGGAGGCACAGAAGCGGTTCTCCTGGACGCCGGCGACCGTGTCGGGCAGTCCGGCGGCGATGGCCGCGATGCGGGCGATGTCGGAGCCCTGGTCACCGACCGGGCCGACGACGCCGAGCACGATGTCGTCGACGGCGGCCGGGTCCAGCCCCGGGAAGCGGCCGCGCAGCTCGTGGATGAGGCCGATCACCAGGTCGATCGGCTTGGTGCCGTGCAGGGCGCCACTGGCCTTTCCGCGCCCGCGCGGGGTGCGGATCGCGTCGTACACATACGCTTCGGTGCTCACGGGTCAGGCCTTTCGGGAGGGTTGGTCGAGCAGGGAACGGCCGATGATTTCCTTCATGATTTCGGTCGTACCGCCGTATATGGTCTGGATCCGGCCGTCGGTGAAGGCCCTGGCCACCGGATATTCGGCCATGTAGCCGTAGCCGCCGTGCAGTTGCAGGCAGCGGTCGGCGACCCGCTTCTGGAGCTCGGTGGCCCACCACTTCGCCATCGAGGCGTGGACCGCGTCCAGTTCCCCGTCGGCGTGGTCGGTGATGCAGCGGTCCAGGAACGCGCGCGTGACGGCGCACTCGGTGGCCATCTCCGCGATCTCGAAGCGGATGTGCTGGAGCCTGGCGAGCGGCCGCCCGAACGCCTCGCGCTCCTTGACGTACACCGTGGTGATCTCCAGCAGGTGCTCGGCGGCGGCGATGGCGGCGACCGCGATGGCCATGCGCTCCTGCGCGAGGTTGGTCATCAGGTGGATGAAGGCACCGTTCGGCTCACCGAGCAGGTTCTCCTTGGGGACGCGTACGTCGTGGAAGAACAGCTCGGCGGTGTCCTGGGACTTCTGGCCGATCTTGTCGAGGTTGCGGCCCCGTTCGAAGCCCCGCATACCGCGCTCGACCACCAGGAGGGACAGGCCGTGGGCGCCGCCCTCGGGGGTGGTCTTCGCGACGACGATGACCAGGTCGGCGAGGATGCCGTTGGAGATGAAGGTCTTGGACCCGTTGAGGAGCCAGTGGTCGCCCCTGTCCTCGGCGGTGGTGCGGATACCCTGGAGGTCGGAGCCGGCGCCCGGCTCCGTCATGGCGATGGCGGTGATGGTCTCGCCGGTGCAGAAGCCGGGCAGCCAGCGCCGCTTCTGCTCGTCCGTCGCCAGCCCGGTCAGGTAGGGGCCGATGATGTCGTTGTGCAGGCCGAGCGCGAAGCCCGGGGTGCCGGCCCGGGTGAATTCCTCGGCGAGGACGGCGCTGTAGCGGAAGTCGGGGTCGCCGCCGCCTCCGTACTCCTCGGGGACGGCGATGCCGAGCAGCCCCTGCCGGCCGGCCGCGCGCCAGGCGTCGCGCGAGACGATGCCGTCCTTCTCCCACTGCTCGTAGTGCGGGAGGACCTCCTTGGCGAGGAAGGTGCGGACGGTCTCGCGGAACGCCTCGTGCTCGGCGCTGTAGATGCGGCGCTTCACCCGGTCCCCCTGGTGTCGTCGGTACGGATGCTCGGTACGTCCCAGTCGCGGGCGACCTCGTCGGTGTGGGCTCCCGGCCGGGCGGGCGGCCGGGTCACGGCGCCGGGCGTGGCGGAGAAGCGGGGCGCGGGGGCGGGCTGGGTGATCCCGCCGTGGTCGGTGAAGGTGCCGCGGGCCGCGAGGTGCGGGTGGCCGGGTGCCTCCCGCAGCGACAGGACGGGCGCCACGCACGCGTCGGAGCCCTCGAAGACGGCCGTCCATTCGGCCCGGGTCCTGGTCCTGAAGCGTGCGGCGACGGCGGCGCGCAGTTCGCCCCAGCGGTCGAAGTCCTTGCGGGCCGGGGCGTGGTCCGCGATGCCCAGAAGCTCGGTGAACTCGTCGTAGAACCGCTGTTCCAGCGCGCCCACCGCCATGTACTGGCCATCGGCCGTCTCGTAGGTGCCGTAGAAGGGGCAGCCGCCGTCCAGGAGGTTGGCGCCGCGCCGGTCCTGCCAGCCGCCGGCGGCCATCATGCCGTGGATCATCGTGGCCAGGTGTGCCGCTCCGTCCGTGATGGCGGCGTCCACGATCTGGCCGCTGCCGCCCTCCCCGCGCGCGTGGTGGAGCGCCGCGAGAACGCCGGCGACGAGATAGAGCGAGCCGCCCGCGTAGTCGCCGAGGAGGTTGGCGGGCACGGTCGGTGGCTCCTCCGCTTTGCCGATCATGGAGAGGGTGCCGGTGATGGCGATGTACGCGATGTCGTGCCCGGCGCGCTGTGCGAGTGGCCCCTGCTGTCCCCAGCCGGTCATCCGCCCGTAGACCAGCTTCGGGTTGCGGCCGAGACACGGCTCCGGTCCCACCCCGAGCCGTTCGGCGACGCCCGGCCGGTATCCCTCGATGAGGATGTCGGCGCGCCCGGCCAGGTCCAGGACCCGTGCGGCGCCCCCGTCCGCCTTGAGGTCGATGAGCACGGAGCGTTTGTTGCGGTTGGTGAGGTCATGCGCCGGGTCGATCGCGAGCCCCGCGCCGCCGGGCCGGTCCACCCGTACGACATCGGCGCCCAGATCGGCCAGGAGCATGGCGGCGAACGGGCCGGGGCCGATGCCCGCCAGCTCGACCACCCGCACCCCGGCGAGCGGGCCGTTGCCTGTCGCTGCCATCGAACCCCCAACATGATGTGACACAACTGCTGTAACAGCACTGATGCTAAGAACGCGTTCCACTCCGCACAAGGCCTGTGGACAAGCGAGCGCGTGGAAGCCGACCCGGAAGATCCGTCCTCACCTCGCACGCTAGCCTCTGCCTCCGACAACAGCGCGCTACGCAGTGCACGCACGGGCACGCACGGGACTCATGGGACGGCGGAGGGCTGGATGGACAGACGGGACGGCACAGACCGGGCATACGACATGGTGCTCTTCGGGGCGACCGGCTTCGTCGGGGAGCTGACCGCCCGGTACCTCGCCGCGCACGCCCCCGCCACCTGCCGCTGGGCACTGGCCGGGCGCAGCCTGGACAAGCTGGAGCGGCTGCGCGAGCGGCTGGCCGCCGTCGAGCCGCGCTGCGCCGGGCTGCCGCTGCTGCCCGCCGACGCCGCCGACCCGGAGGCGATGCGGGAACTCGCCGAGTCGGCCCGGGTCGTGGCGACCACCGTGGGGCCGTACACCTGGTACGGCGAGCCGCTGGTGGCCGCCTGCGCCGAGGCCGGGACGGACTATCTGGACCTGTGCGGCGAGCCCGAGTTCGCGGACCTGATGTACGTACGCCATGACGCGCGGGCCCGCGAGACGGGGGCGCGGATCGTGCACGCGTGTGGCTTCGACTCGGTCCCGCACGACCTGGGCGTGTACTTCACGGTGCGGCAGCTGCCCAGGGACGTGCCGCTGCGCATCGACGGGTTCGTGCGCTCGAACGCCTTCTTCTCCGGCGGTACGTTCGCCTCGGCCCTTACCGCGATGGGGCGCGGGCGGCAGATGGTGCGGGCGGCCCAGGAGCGGCGGCTGCATGAGCCCCGGCTCGTGGGGCGGCGGGCGCGGGCGCCGCTCGGGGCGCCGCGCTTCAGCCGGGAGACGGGGGCGTGGGCCCTGCCGCTGCCCACGCTGGACGCGCGGATCGTGCGGCGCTCGGCGGCGGCCCTGCCCCAGTACGGCCCGGACTTCCGCTACCGCCAGTACGCGGCCGTCCGCACCCTGCCGATGGCGCTCGGCGGCGCGGCGGCCGCCGGCGCGGGTGTCGCACTGGCTCAGGTGCCCGCGGTGCGGCGGTGGCTGATGGAGCGTTACGAGCCGGGGCGCGGGCCCGACGCCGAGCGCCGCGCGCGCAGCTGGTTCTCGGTGCGGTTCGTCGGCGAGGGCGGCGGGCGGCGGGTGTTCACGGAGGTGTCGGGCGGTGACCCGGGCTATGACGAGACGGCGAAGATCCTCGCCGAGTCGGCCCTGTGCGTGGCCTTCGACCCGCTGCCGAAGACGGCCGGGCAGGTCACCACGGCCGTCGCGATGGGCGACGCGCTCCTGGAACGGCTGACGCGGGCGGGGATCCGGTTCCGGATCGCCGACTCGCGCTGACGCGCCGCTCGGGCGGTCGTACGTCAGCCGGTCAGCGGGCGTACCGGTCAGTGGCGTAGCGCTCACTGCCGTACCGGTCACTGGCGTACGAGGCAGAAAGGGTGCCCGGCCGGGTCGGCGTAGACGTGCCAGCCGCGGGCCGGGTCGCCGTCGTCGAGCGGCTCGGCCCCGAGCGCGAGGACCTGCTCCCGCGCCCGCGCCAGGTCGGGCACGCCGACGTCCAGGTGGAACTGCTGGGGCCGTGCGGGGTCGGGCCACGCCGGCGGCCGGTACGGGTCGGCCCGCTGGAAGCACAGCACGTGGCCGTCGCCCAGGTGGAGGGTCGCCCACGCGGAGTCGACGCTCCAGCGGGGGTCGGGGCGGTTCACCTCCCCGCCCAGCAGGCCCTGGTAGAAGCGGGCCAGTTCCAGGACGTCAGGGCAGTCCAGAACCGTGCACTGGAGCCGGCCGATCATGCCATCGCCTCCTTCAGCGCGCGCCGGCACAGGGCGTCGGCGTGCCGGGTGGTCTCCGGAACGCGGTAGCGGGGCGTCAGGTGCAGCGTGTGGGCGCAGGCGTTGTCCAGGGTGACGCGGTGGCCCGTCGAGACGAAGACCGGCTTGACGGCCGTCCGGGTACGCAGCGCGCGGCCGACCTCCTCGCCGTCCGCGAGCAGCGGGCTGGACGCGCCGCGCTCCTCGGCCGGCTCCTCAAAGGTGAACGTGAAGGGGTTCTTGGCGACGCCGATGACCGGCAGGCCGGTGAGGACGCCGAGGTGGCTGGCGAGCCCGAAGCGGCGCGGGTGGGCCTGGCCGTAGCCGTCGCAGACCACCAGTCCGGGCGCCTCGCCCAGTGCGCCGAGCGCGGCCAGCACGGCCGGTATCTCGCGGAAGGCGAGGAGTCCGGGGACGTACGGGAAGGAGACCCGGCCGACCGCGGTGGCCTCCTCGACGACCGTGAGCGTACGGGCGTCGAGGACGACGGCCGCGGCGGCGACGAGGTCGCGGGCGTCGTCGTAGGCCACGTCCACGCCGGTGACCAGGCCCGTGCCGGGCGCGGGACCCGGCTCGTCCAGGACGACGCGGCCGCGCAGCTCGTCCTGGACGGCCAGCGCCTCGGCCTCGTTCGCCGGCCAGCCGGCGGGCGTTTCGATGATCGTCATAGTGACGCTCAGCCTAGATCGCCACAGTGACAGCCGGACCGCGGGCGCCGGTGTACCGCCGGGTGCGGATCAGTACCAGGGGGTCCACGCCAGGTCGTGGCCGTTGCAGGACAGGATCGCGCGGGACAGGCGGCCGTTGAGGTTGTTGGCGATCTTCGTGTAGGCGTAGTTGATGCCCGGGTCGACGCTCTCGGAGACCCAGCCACCACCGTCGGCGCGCTGGGCGACCGCGACGCAGCCCTGCGGCGCGTTCTCGATCCGGGCGAAGGAGCCGCACCGGGACGAGTAGAAGTACTTGAGCGTGATGCCCGAGGCGGAGGCCGCGTGCTTCTGCGCGAAGGTGCCCGAGCAGCCGGAAATCGTCGGGTAGGAGCCCTCATACGCGTAGGCACCGTAGTTTCCGCCACTGTAGGAGGCGGCCTGGGCCGTGAAGGGCGTGAGGACGACGGCGAGGGCGGCGCCCGCGGCGGCCAGCGTGGTCTTCAGGAGTCGGCGCTGCATGGTCTCCCTTTTCGGACGGTGATGAGGGGTCAAGGCGCGCCCACAGTAAGACCGGACGGCACCATCGCGCACCAGGAATCATGGACTCCGCAAGCGCGCATCCGTGCCACAGTCCCCTCGTGCCGCGACCGACGCGCTGACGTCAGGTCAGGGCTCCAGCCGGGCCACCCGGCCCTTCTCGCCCGAGGCCCAGCAGCCGGAGCCGGACGCGCAGTCGACCGTGTCGTACGAGCCGGTGTCGACCGTCCGCCAGGTGCGCCCGCCGTCCGCCGTCAGGTCCGTTCCGCCCGGGCCGACCGCGAGCGCGGCGGACCGGCTGTGCGGCAGCCAGGCCACGCCCGAGCGGTAGGCGGGCGGCGGGGTCCGCGCCTGCCGCCAGGTGCGCCCGCCGTCCCGGCTGACGGCCGCCGCCCGTGGTGACGGCCGGCCCGTCCGGTAGTCGCCGCCCACGGCGAGGCCGTGCGCGCGGTCGCGGAACGCGAGGGCGAAGACGCCCCGCGCGGGGTCCCCGGCCGGGACCGTGGAATCGGCCGCCGTCCAGTTCAGGCCCCGGTCCGAGGAGTGCAGCACGCGCGCGGTGGCGCCGCCCCCCGTGGCCAGCCAGACGTCCCTGGGCCCCGAGCTGACCAGGCACTGGCCACTGGCCGCGAAGCCGGCCTCGCCGGGCAGTGCGGCAGGCATCCCGGCGGTCGGCAGCACCTTCCAGCTCTCGCCGCCGTCCGCGGTGGACAGGATCCGGAACCTGCCGTCGACCGGATCGCTCATGGCGAGCCCGTGGCGGCGGTCGAAGAAGGTCACGCAGTCGTAGAAGGCCCGGGGGTCGGTGTTGCGGAACGACTCGGTCCAGGTCGCGCCGCCGTCATCGGTACGGAGGATCCTGGACGCTTCGCCCTCGCCGATCGCCAGCACCACCGCGCGGCGCCGGTCGAACGCCTCGATGTCGCGGAACTCCAGCTCGCCGGCGCCGGGAGGGGATACGTTCCGCCAGCCGCGGCCCCCGTCCGACGTCAACAGCACGGTGCCCTGGGAGCCGGCCACCCAGGCGGTGGAGCGGCTGACGGCCGCCAGGCCCCGCAGCCGTACCTCCGTCCCGGTCGGCTTCACCGCCCAGACGGCTCCCGCCGTGGCCGTGGTGGCCGTGGCCGCCTGAGCGGGGGCGGCATGAGCGGGGGCGGCCGGCGCGGTCGCCAGCGCCGCCCCGCAGAGCCCCGCCGACAGCGCTCGTCTCGTCTTCCCCATGGACGCCATGGCGCGGGAACCTAGCCCACCCCGCCACCGGCGTCCAGGGCGCCCGAGTGACACAGCTCACGCTTCCGGCCAATGCACGCCTCGGCGGAATTCGTCGTCCTTCCGGGTGTAAGAGCGCCGCAGCCGCGTGTGAGGGAGCAAGGCCTTGTCCACCGTCATCGAGCAGGCCGTGCAGGCCCGCCTGGTCGCGTCAGCGCCCCACATGGAGACCGTGCCCGCGACATTGCGCTACGACCGCGACGACCCCTTCGCCGTACAGATCACCTTCCCGGCCCCCGCGACCTTGGAGGGCGTCGAGGTTGCCTGGGCGTTCTCGCGGGAGCTGCTCGCCACGGGCGTCGACGAGCCGGCCGGGGTCGGCGACGTGCGCGTACGGCCCTTCGGCCATGACCGGACGGTCATGGAGTTCCACGCCCCCGAGGGCGTCGCCATGGTCCACGTCCGGACCTCGGACGTGCGCCGTTTCCTCACCCGCGCCGAGGCCCTGGTACCGGCCGGGTGCGAGCACCAGTTCCTGGACCTGGACCGGGACCTGACGGACCTGCTGCGGGACGCCTGCTGACCGGCGACCGCACCGGACTGAGCAGGGCGTCAGCCGGCACCCGCTTCTCGCGCCCGCTCCCGCACCCGTTCCCGCACCCGCACCCGCACCCGCACCCGCCCATAATTCCGTTGCCCGTCCGAGCGGTCCGCCCGTAGCGTCGTTCCCGGCTCTTGTCGTCGTCGAACGGAGTAGGACGTTGCTCGTCTGAGGTCTCGAGACACCGTGTCGCACAGCCGCGTTCCGCAGCGCTGTGCGCGCAGTTGTGTGCGACCTCGGCCCGCGAGCCGTCCCGGTGTCTCACCCGTTGCCCCCTTTTCTTTCTCACGCAACCGGGAGACCCGTATGTCTGCCTTTCCCCCGTACATCACCTGCACCGACCTCTCCTTCTCCTGGCCGGACGGCACCGACGTACTCGATGGTTTCCACCTCACGATCGGACCCGGCAGGACCGGCCTCATCGGCCTCAACGGCTCCGGCAAGTCGACCCTGCTCAAGCTGATCGCGGGTGCGCTGACCCCGACGGAGGGCACCGTCCGCACGGCGGGCGAGGTCGGCTACCTGCCGCAGAACGCCACGCTCGACACCGCTCTCCGCGTCGACCAGGCCCTCGGTATCGCCGCCGCGCGCAGTGCGCTGCGCGCCCTGGAGGCGGGTGACGCGAGCGAGGAGCACTTCACCGCCATCGGGGACGACTGGGACGTGGAGGAGCGCGCCCGCGCCACGCTCGATCAGCTCGGGCTCGGCCACATCGGCCTGGACCGCACCATCGGCGAGGTGTCGGGCGGCGAGTGCGTGCTGCTGCGCCTCGCGGCCCTCCTGCTGGCCGAGCCCGATGTGCTGCTGCTCGACGAGCCGACCAACAACCTCGACCTGTACGCGCGCCGCCGCCTGTACGCGGCCGTCGAGGCCTGGTCCGGCGTGCTCGTCGTGGTGAGTCACGACCGCCAACTGCTGGAGCTGGTCGACCGGATCGCCGATCTGCGCGACGGGGAGGTGACGTGGTACGGCGGCGCCTACTCGGCGTACGAGGAGGCCCTCGCGGCCGAACAGGAGGCGGCCGAACGCATGGTGCGGGTCGCCGAGGCCGACGTACAGCGCCAGAAGCGCGAACTGGCGGACGCACACGTCAAACTGGCGCGGCGCAAGCGCTACGGGCAGAAGATGTTTGACGACAAACGGGAGCCGAAGATCGTGATGGGCGCGCGGAAGCGGGCGGCCCAGGAGTCGGCCGGCAAACACCGCGTCCTGCACGCCCAGAAGCTCGCCGAGGCCAAGGAGCGGCTCGACGAGGCGGTCGAGGCGGTACGGGACGACGACGAGGTCCGTATCGAGCTGCCGTACACCGCGGTCCCGCCGGGCCGGGACGTGCTCCTGCTGCGCGACCTTGAGCTGCGCCACGGGGCGCGGGCCGGCGGCGAGCTGGAGCTGCGCGGCCCGGAGCGTGTCGCGCTCGTCGGGCGGAACGGCGCGGGCAAGACGACGCTGCTGCGCACCATCGCCGGTGAGCTGGAGCCGGTGGCGGGCGAGGCGGTGGCGCACGTCCCGCTGCGCTTCCTGCCGCAGCGGCTCGACGTCCTCGACGACCGCCTGAGCGTGGTGGAGAACGTCGCCCGGCTCGCGCCCGAGGCGACGAACAATCAGATCCGCGCCCGGCTGGCGCGCTTCCTGTTCCGGGGCGCGCGGGCGGACCAGCCGGCCGGGACGCTCTCGGGCGGGGAGCGCTTCCGGGCGACACTCGCCGCCCTGCTCCTCGCCGAGCCGGCCCCCCAGCTGCTGATGCTGGACGAGCCGACGAACAACCTGGACATGGCGAGCGTACGGAAGCTGACGGCGGCACTGGAGGCGTACGAGGGCGCGCTGATCGTGGCGAGCCACGATGTGCCGTTCCTGGAGTCGATCGGCATCACGAGGTGGCTGCGGCTGGACGGCGAACTGCGCCCGACGACGGCGCAGGAGGTGACGGCGGCGGACGTCTAGAGGACGCCTGGGCGGGCGCCTGGACGGGAGGCTGGGCGGGGGGGCTGGGGAGCGGCTGGGCGGGCGCCCTGGGGCTCGTACCCCGCGTAGCTCGTGGCGTACGGGGTAGGGGACGGCGAGCGTCCGTTCCCTTTGGAGGCTGGAGGCTTCCGTGCCCAGAACAGCCCTGGTCCGCCGCCCGAGCCCGCGCCTCGCGGAGGGCCTGGTCACGCATGTCGAGCGCACGCCCGTCGACCCCGGGCGGGCGCTGGAGCAGTGGGAGGGGTACGTCGGGGCGCTGCGCGAGCACGACTGGGAGACCGTGGAGGTCGATCCGGCCGACGACTGCCCGGACGGGGTCTTCGTCGAGGACACGGTGGTGATGTTCCGGAACGTGGCGCTGATCGCCCGTTCCGGCGCCCCCTCGCGCCGCCCGGAGACGGCGGCGGTCGAGGAGAGCGTGGCGCGGCTCGGCTGCTCGGTGAACCGGATCCGGGAGCCGGGCACCCTCGACGGCGGCGATGTCCTCAAGATCGGCGACACCGTGTACGTGGGGCGGGGCGGCCGGACCAACGCGGCGGGCGTGCGGCAGTTGCGGGCCGCCTTCGAGCCGCTGGGCGCGCGGGTGGTCGCCGTGCCGGTCAGCAGGGTGCTGCACCTGAAGTCGGCGGTGACGGCGCTTCCGGACGGCACGGTGATCGGCTGCGAGCCGCTGGTCGACCGGCCGTCGCTGTTCCCGCGGTTCCTGCCGGTCCCCGAGGAGCAGGGGGCGCATGTGGTGCTGCTGGGCGGCGGGAAGCTGCTGATGGCGGCGAGCGCGCCGAGGTCGGCGGAGCTGTTCACGGACCTCGGGTACTCGCCCGTCCCGGTCAACATCGGCGAGTTCGAAAAGCTCGAAGGCTGCGTGACCTGCCTCTCTGTTCGCCTCCGTGACCTCCACGCATAACGGAACGTAACCGTCCATCCCCGGACCCGGGCTTGGCTAAGGCTTACGGGACCCTTAACCTACGGTCTCGTAACCTACGAAGCCGTAAGTAATTCTCCCGTCCCCAGGAGCACACGCATGACCCTCACCTCTCCCCACCTCGGCAGTTCGGACGCGTGGACCGACGCCCGGCTGCTGTACGCACTGGAAGAGGTGGTCGAGAAGGAGCTCAACCGCCATCTGAAGGTCGTCAAGGACTGGATGCCCCACGAGTACGTCCCGTGGTCGGACGGCCGCAATTTCCCCGGCTTCTTCGAGGACGGCGAGGCCTGGGATCCCCAGCAGTCCAAGGTCACCGACATCGGCAGGATCGCGCTGGTCGTCAACCTGCTGACCGAGGACAACCTGCCGAGCTACCACCATGAGATCGCCACCCTGTTCGGGCGCGACGGCGCCTGGGGCACCTGGGTCCACCGCTGGACCGCCGAGGAGGGCCGGCACGGCATCGTGATGCGTGACTACCTGCTCGCCTCGCGCGCGGTGGACCCGGACAAGCTGGAGCAGTTCCGGATGGCGCACATGAGCGAGGGCTTCGAGTCGGACAACCGGCACTCGATGCTGCACTCGGTCGCGTACGTCGCCTTCCAGGAGCTCGCGACGCGCATCTCCCACCGCAACACCGGCCACCAGTCGGGTGACCCGGTCTGCGACCGGATGCTGGCGCGCATCGCCACCGACGAGAACCTCCACATGGTCTTCTACCGGAACCTGCTGGGCGCGGCCTTCGAGCTCGCCCCCGACCTCACCATGCAGGCGGTGCGGGACGTGGTCGTCAACTTCCGGATGCCCGGACACGGCATGCCCGGCTTCGAGCGGGCGGCGGCGCAGATGGCGATCGGCGAGATCTACAACCTGCGCATCCACCACGACGACGTACTGCAGCCCGTGCTGCGCTTCCTGAAGGTCCTGGAGATCGACGGGCTGGGCCCGGAGGGCCTGAAGGCGCAGGAGGAGCTGGGCCTGTACATGGACGGGCTGGACTCGGAGGCGAGCAAGTTCGACGAGAAGCTCGCGGCGCGCAAGGCCCGACTGCTGGCGCGCGAGGCCCGCTGACCCCAGCCGGGAACCCGCCCGGCCGCCGTAACACCACGCGGCCGGCCGGTGGTCCTTGAGCAACACCGTGGTGGCCGGCGCGCCCGCCTCACCCCGCACGCCCGGGTCGTGAGCGCGGGCCGCGCCGCCCAGAGCGGGGGCGGCGTTTCCGCGGCCGCGCGTACCGGCTCCGTGACTCGATGGCCCTCGCACCGGAGCCGCGTACCGGCTCCGTGACTCAACGGCCCTCGCGCCGGAGGCGGTACCGCTCCTTCTCCGAGAGGCCGCCCCAGACGCCGAAGCGTTCGTCGTGGCTGAGGGCGTACTCCAGGCAGGCTTCCCGGCCGTCACAGGCGGCACAGAGGCGTTTGGCCTCGCGGGTGGAGGAGCCCGGGTCGGGGAAGAAGAAGTCCGGGCCCGTCTGGGCGCACAGGGCGTTCTCCCGCCAGGACAGTTCGTGGGCGGTCGCAGTGGTGCGGTTGATCGGCATACCGGACACGCTGCCTCGCCCCGATAAACGGGTCGTCAATGAACGATCAACGACCGGGGCGGGCGACGCGGGGCTCGCTCCGGTCAAGCATGGGCCGCCGACAGGTGATCGGCAAGGCGTTCGACCGGAGTGTCCGGAACCCGGCCGAGTGCCCGGGACCCGGCCGCCCCGCTCGGCGGGCCGGCTGTGGGACACCGGAGACAGGATGCGCCGGGGGTGGTGCGCCCCGTATGGCGGTCGGGCGGACCAGGCGCGGGGTCAGTGGGCGGTCGGTGTCGTCGGGTGGTGCGGTTCGTAGCCGGGGATCGTGCCGTCCGGTTTGGCGACCAGGAAGAGGCCGGCCATGCCCATGTCCGAGTGGCTCTGCACATGGCAGTGGTACATCCAGGCCCCGGCGCCCACGTGTTCGCCCGCGATGACCTGGAAGCCGAAGGAGTCGGCGGGGCCGGTGATCTTGTTGTCGACGATACGGCTCGGGTCGTCGGGGCCGGTGAGCATGCCCGTGCGGTTGTCCGCCCAGCGGTGACCGTGGATGTGGAAGGTGTGGTAGAACTCGCCGTGCGTGATCGAGATGATCTCGACGCGCTCCCCCACCGTCGCCTGGAAGTTGGGGCTCTGGTGGCCGGGCTTGTTGTTGATCGTCATGTCGTTGAAGACGATCGTGAACTGCTTGTCGGGCAGGATGTCGCCCTTGCGCCGCACGACGACCGGCCCGTACAGGCCCTTGCGGATGCCGCCCGTGCCGTGATCGGTGCCCACGACGTGGTCGTGGTAGTGCCAGTAGCCCGCGCTGCCGGCCCGCCAGGTGCCGTCCTTGCGGCGGCCGGGGGCGTGGGTGCGCCAGGTGTAGGTGCGGGTGCCGCCGGGCTCCACGTGGCTGCGGTTGAGTTTCGTGCCGTCGCTCGCCACGTCGTAGTCGACGCCGTGGACGTGCAGGCTGGCCGGGACGTCCATGGTGTTCTCGAACTCGATGTGGAGCGTGTCCCCCTCGTTCAGTTCGATCAGCGGCCCGGGGATGGTGGCCTTGCCCTTCCGCAGCCCATAGCCCATCTGACCGTCCGCCAGCTTCTCGGCGTACAGCTTGAGATGACGTACCTGACCGCCCGCCGGGGCGGTCGGCGGTGGTGTCTCGGCCGATACCGCGTCGGGCGCGGAAGCGAGGGACAACGATGTCACGCCGGTCGCGGCAACCGCTCCCCCGGTCAGCAGGCGCCGATTGAAGCTCCGTCTGTCCATGCCGAACTCCCCAGTGCGGTGCGGAGGCTGACGGGGCGAGGTGCCCCCGGGAACGGCCACACCGTAACCGGGGGAAGCGAGGTTTATCCACAGCCAGGACAAAGTTCGCGTGATTGGTGTCAAGCTATTGGCGTGTCACGGAAAGAGGTCTAGCTTCGTCGTCGTTTGCTGTGACCACAGAGGGGTGGGTGAACACATGCACCGTGCACCACATCACCGGTCAAGATCCCGCCGAGGGGCGGCCGCGGCGCTCGCCGCCGTCACCATGGCCGCGTCCCTGCTCGGCGGTACGGCGGCCACCGCCGAGCCCCAGCCGGGCGAGCCGCGGACAACGTTGTCCATCCCGTCGCCGCCCGGCGGCGCCCATGTGCGGGTGCTGGTCTTCCACGCCTCGGCCACCGCCGAGTCGCCGACCGTCAACGCGGGTATCGCGGCCATCGAGACGATCGGCCAATCGGGCCCGGCGGCCCAGCAGTTCGCCACCGAGGCCACGGACGACGCCTCCGTCTTCACCAACGCCCGCAAGCTCGGGCGCTACAACGCGATCGTGTTCCTCACCGGCGGCGGCGATGTGCTCGACCCTGAGCAGGAAGCGGGCCTGGAGGCCTATATGGAGGCCGGCGGCGGCTTCCTCGGCATCCATGACGCGGCGCGCACCGAACCGTACTCGGACTGGTTCACCGGCCTGGTCGGCGCCCGCCCCGCGCCGGGCGGCCCGACCACCGTCCAGCGCGCGACCGTCGAGGTGGGCGACCGTCAGCACCCCGCGACCAGGCAGCTGCCGCTCAACTGGAAGCGGCCGGACAAGTGGCTCAACTGGACGGTCAACCCATCGGGCCGCGTGCACACGGTGGCCCGCGTCAAGGAGAGCACGTACCGGCCGGGCACGAGCGCCAACGGCTGGGACCACCCGGTCTCCTGGTGCCGTGACTACGACGGCGGCCGGTCCTTCTACACCGGCATGGGCGGTACGGCCGAGTCGTTCGCCGAGACCGACTTCCGCGACCATCTGCGCGGCGCCCTGATGTGGACGACCCGGCTGGCCCGCGCCGACTGCAAGGCCACCATCAACGCCCACTACACCGCCGAGCGGGTCACCCGGCCCAACCAGCCGGGCCGGAACGACCAGATCGGCGAACCGCACGGTCTGGTCGCGGCCCCGGACGGCCGCATCCTGTACATCGGGCGCGGCGGCGCCGACTCCTCCCTGCCCGTGGTCACCGACTGGGACGACCCCGGCATCGGCAAGGGCAAGGGCGAGATCCACGTCTACGACCCGAAGACCGGGAAGGTGCAGCTGGCGGGCGAGCTGACCGTGTTCGGCAACAAGGGCGGCGGCGGTGAGCTCACCAAGAACGAGGAGGGGCTTCTCGGCATCGAACTGGACCCGGACTTTCTGTCCAACGGCTGGGTGTACCTGCACTACACGCCGCACTCCAGGATCAACCGCGACACCCATATGGCGGAGCGGTACGTCTCCCGCTTCACCCTCGACCTCGCCACCGACAAGCTGGACCTGGCGAGCGAGAAGGTCCTGCTGAAGTGGCCGGTGCAGATCCACAGTTGCTGCCACGCGGGCGGCGGCATGGCCTGGGACTCCCAGGAGAACCTGTACATCGCCACCGGTGACAACAACTCCAGCGGCTTCAGCGGGGGCTATGCGGGAAACAATCCGGAGCCGCACTTCAAGGGCGTCTCGTTCGCCGACGCGCGCCGCACCTCGGGCAACACCAACAACCTCAACGGCAAGATCCTGCGTATCCACCCGGAGGACGACGGGACGTACACGATTCCGGGGGGCAATCTCTTCACCGGCAAGGAACCGGACGAGGGCGGCGGCAAGACGCGCGGCGAGATCTATGTGATGGGCGTGCGCAACCCGGCCCGGATCTTCGTCGACCAGCAGACCGACATCCTGTACGCGGGGTGGGTCGGACCCGACGCCGGTGCCCCGTCCACCACATGGGGCCCGGCCAAGTACGACACGTTCGCCGCGATCACCAAGGCCGGCAACCACGGCTGGCCCTACTGCATGGGCAACAACCAGCCGTACCGGGACCGCAATCTGCCCGACCCGAGCAAGCCGCTCGGCTGGTACGACTGCGCCAGGCCGAAGAACGAGTCCCCCCACAACGACGGCCTGGTGAACCTGCCGCCCGTCACGCCCAACACCATCTGGTACTCGCCGCAGGGCGGTGGCGTGGACTATCCGCGCGACGCCAACGGCGTCCCCAGCTACCGCACGGAGGAGCAGAAGCTGCTCCTGCCGTGGCTCAAGGGCGGTGGCCAGGCCACGATGAACGGCCCGGTGTACCGGTACGACGCGACGAGCACGAGCACGGTCAAGTGGCCCTCGTACTGGGACGGCAAGTGGTTCGTCGGTGACTTCTACGACGGTGACCAGCCGCGGCACGCGGTGTTGACCGACCCGAGGACGGTCGGCAAGGGAGGTCTGCCCGTGCACGCCGAGTCGCTGAAGAAGATCGTCCCGGTCGGGGCGGACGGCATCCGCAACCTGATGGACTGGAAGTTCGCGCCGGACGGTTCGCTGTACGTCCTGGACTACGGGCGCGGTTTCTTCACCTCCCACTCCACGTCCGCGCTGTGGCGCGTGACGTACCGGGGTGGCGAGGCGACGCCCGCCGCCGATGGCCTGGCGAGGAAGGCGGCAGCACAGTGAGGCACCGATCCCTGCGGCTGTGGACGGCCCTGCTCGGGTCGCTGCTGATGGTCCTGGGACTGACGTCGACCGCGGCGCACGGGCGGCCCGACAACGGGGCGGCCGCTGCGGAACAGGTGCTCACCTGGACCGCCGGTGACCCCATCGACCGCTATCTGACCTTCCCCACCACCGCGGTGGCGGGGCCGACGACGATCGTCTTCGAGAACAGCGCGGCCACCGGCAACACCACCGGGATGCCGCACACGCTCACGTTCGACGTCTCGGACCCGGAGTACAACAACGACGTCCCGCTGAACATCCTGGCCAGCCCCACTGACGACCGGGGCGGCAAGCACACCGCCCAGGTGACGCTGGCCCCCGGCCGGTACCGCTTCTTCTGCACGATCCCCGGCCACGGCTCGATGCAGGGCATCCTCACCGTCACCGAGGCGGGCGGCGGCGAGGACACCACCGCACCCGAGACGTCGGCGAAGGTCGAGGGCGAGCGGAACGCCGATGGCGCGTACATCGGCCACGCGAACGTCACCGTCTCGGCGACCGACTCGGGGTCGGGCGTGCAGCGGATCGAGTACGCGCGGGGGGCGGACGGCGCCTGGCAGGCGTACACCGCCCCGGTGATGGTCCACGAGGCCGGCACCCACACGGTCCGCTACCGGGCCACCGACAAGGCGGGCAACACCTCCGCCGAGAAGGCCGTCGACTTCACCGTCGTCGCCCCGCCGACCGACGACACGGCCCCGCCCGAGACCTCGGCGACGGTCAGTGGTGAGACGAACGAGCAGGGCCAGTACCTGGACATGGCGACGGTCACCGTCACCGCGTCCGACACCGGCTCGGGCGTCAACACCATCGAGTACGCCCGCGGGGCGGACGGCGCCTGGCAGGCGTACACCGCCCCGGTGATGGTCCACGAGACCGGCACCCACACGGTCCGCTACCGGGCCACGGACCGGGCCGGAAACGTGGCCGCGGAGAAGTCCGTGCGGTTCACGGTGGTCGTACCGCCCACGGACGACACGGCCCCGCCCGAGACGACGGCCATGGTGACCGGGAGCAAGAACGCGGACGGCGCGTACGTCGGCAGCGCCACGGTGACACTCACGGCGACCGACGCCGGCTCGGGCGTGGAGAAGGTCGAGTTCTCCCTCGACGGCGGACCGTACCTCGCGTACACGGCGCCGGTCGTCGTGGACCGGGTGGGCTACCACACCGTGCTGCACCGGGCCACCGACAAGGCGGGCAACACCTCGGCGGCGCAGCGGGTCAGCTTCAGCGTCGCGGAGGGCGGTGGCGTGCCGGCACCCAACTGCCCCGAGTACGACGAGCGGCTCACCGTCATCGTGGGCACGGTCGACACCGGCGTGCCGAACCGGATGACCAGCGGCCGGTGCACCATCAATGAGCTGATCGAGGACGAGAAGGACTGGTCGTCGCACGCGCTGTTCCTCAAGCACGTGGACGCGGTCCTGGACAAGCTGCTGGCCGACGGTGTGATCGACGCCCGCGAGCACAAGGTGATCTACCGCGCTGCCAGGGAGTCCGGCATAGGAAAGCCCGGCCGGACATCCGGGTACCGCACCCTGTTCGACGGCTCGGCGGAGACCTTCGCCATGTGGCAGCACGTGGGCGGCGGCAGGTTCGCGCTGAACGGCGACGGCTCGATGACCAGCAGCACCACGGTTCCGGGCATGGGCATGCTGTGGTTCCCGCAGCGGCAGTACGGGGACTTCTCGCTGAAGCTCCAGTGGCGGGACGACGCGCCGGGCTCCGGGAACGCCAACTCCGGTGTCTTCGTCCGCTTCCCCAACGTCCATGACCACCCGGAGGAGCCACGGCCGGAGTGGGTGGCCATCACGTTCGGGCACGAGGTGCAGGTACTGGACCGGCCGGACGGCGACATGTACAAGACCGGCTCGATCTACGGGTTCGACCGGGTGGGTCTGGGTGGCGCGGGCGTCACCCCGAAGGGCACCTGGAACGACTACGAGATCCGGGTGGTGGGCCAGCACTACTCGGTCTTCCGCAACGGCGTGCTGATCAACGAGTTCGACAACAACGGCGGCCAGGAGTTCTCCCCTCCGCGTGACGGTGACCCGGGCACGGACGGCCGGCGGTACGCCACCGGCTACGTCGGGCTCCAGGTGCACGGCACGACGGATGTGATCTCCTACCGCGACATCCGGATCAAGGAGCTGTGACCGGCAGGCCCTGGTCCGCCTTCCTCAGGTCCTAGTCCGCCTTCTTGGCGCGGCTCGGCTGTACCCGCTTGGGCTCCCCCGGCATCTTGGGGTAGTCCGGCGGGTACGGCAGGTCGGCCAGGCCGTGGTCGCGTTCGTCGCGGGCGGCCAGCTCCAGCACGCTGTCCAGGGAGAAGGCGTGGTCGTCCAGGTCGGCGTGGACGTCGCCGTGGTCGGCGTAGCGGACGGGCATGGTGGCCAGGTCGAAGTCGCGGGGGTCGACGTCGTCGAGCTCTTCCCAGCGCAGCGGCGCGGACACGGGGGCGTGCGGCTTGGGGCGGATCGAGTAGGCGGAGGCGATGGTGCGGTCCCTGGCGGTCTGGTTGTAGTCGAAGAAGATCTTCTCGCCCCGCTCCTCCTTCCACCAGGCGGTGGTCACCCGCCCCGGCATACGCCGCTCCAGTTCCCGGCCGAGCGCGATGGCCGCGCGGCGGACGCCGGTGAACTCCCAGCGCGGTTCGATCGGGACGAAGACGTGCACGCCCCGGCCCCCGGAGGTCTTGGGCCAGCCGCGCAGGCCGTACTCCTCCAGCAGGCCGCGCAGCTCGTGGGCGGCACGCACGGCCTCGGGGAAACCGGTGCCCGGCTGCGGGTCGAGGTCGATGCGCAGTTCGTCGGGGTGGTCGGTGCGGTCACCGCGTACCGGCCAGGGGTGGAAGGTCAGCGTGCCGAGGTTGGCCGCCCAGATGACGGTGGCGATCTCGGTGGGCCGGATCTCGTCGGCGAAGCGGCCGCTGGGGAAGGTGATGTGGGCGGTGGGGATCCAGTCGGGCAGGTTCTTGGGGGCGCGTTTCTGGAAGAAGGACTCGCCCTCCACGCCGTCGACGAAGCGTTCGAGGGTGGTGGGCCGGTCGCGCAGGGCGCGGGTGATGCCCTCCCCCACGGCGAGGAAGTACCGTGCCACGTCCAGCTTCGTGAAGCCGCGCTCCGGGAAGTAGATCTTGTCCGGGTTGGACAGGCGTACGGTCCGCCCGCCGGCCTCCAGCTCCACCGCGTTTCCCATACGCGCCACAGTAGGACGCGCGAATGAAGCACGCATATCGGACTCAGAGGAACACAACCGGGCACACCTGGTGCTTCTCGGGCAGAATCGAGCCATGGATCTGCCGGTGATGCCGCCCGTGAAGCCGATGCTGGCCAAGTCCGTGAAGAAGATCCCGCCGGGCATGCACTACGAGGCCAAGTGGGACGGCTTCCGTGCCATCGTCCACCGGGACGGACCCGAGCTGGTGATCGGCAGCCGCACCGGCAAGCCGCTGACCCGGTACTTCCCTGAGCTGGCCACCGCCCTGCTGGAACGCCTGCCCGAGCGCTGTGTCGTCGACGGCGAGATCGTGATCGCCCACGAGGGGCGCCTGGACTTCGACAAGCTCACCGAGCGCATCCATCCGGCGGCCTCCCGGGTGAAGATGCTCGCCGAGAAGACGCCCGCCAGTTTCATCGCCTTCGACCTGCTGGCGCTCGGCGACGAGTCGCTGATGAACACCCCGCTGACCGAGCGCCGGGCGAAGCTGGCCCAGGCCCTGGAGGGCGTCGGCGCCCCGGTCCACCTGGCGCCGTCCACCACCGACATCGAGGTGGCGCGGCACTGGTTCGAGCAGTACGAGGGCGCGGGGCTCGACGGGGTGATCGCCAAGCCCCTGGACCTGGCCTACCGGCCCGACGCCCGGCTGATGTACAAGATCAAGCACGAGCGGACCGCCGATGTCGTCGTGGCCGGATACCGTTTCCACAAGACGGGCCCGGTCGTCGGTTCGCTGCTGCTCGGCCTGTACGACGAGCAGGGCGCCCTCCAGCACGTCGGGGTCTGCGCCGCGTTCTCCGACAGGCGGCGCGCGGAGCTGGTCGACGAGCTGGAGCCGCTCCGCATGGACTCCCCCGATGGCCACCCCTGGGCGGCCTGGGCGGACGAGGCCGCCCACGAGACCGCCCGGCTGCCCGGCGCGCCGAGCCGCTGGTCCGGCAAGAAGGACCTGTCGTGGGTGCCCCTGCGGCCCGAGCGGGTGTGCGAGGTGGGGTACGACCACATGGAGGGCAACCGGTTCCGGCACACGGCCCAGTTCCGCAGGTGGCGCCCGGACCGCACGCCGGAGAGCTGCGGCTACGAGCAGCTGGAGGAGCCCGTCTCGTACGACCTGGCCGAGGTGCTGTCAAGCGGCAGCGGCAGTGGCGGTGCGGGGCGCTGACCCGTCGCCCGCGCGCCCTCGTCGGCCCGCCCCCGGGGTTGAGGAACGGGTCCCTTGTCGTCGTACGGGCCATCGGTAAAAACAACGGCCTCTGGGCAAACGGTTGCAGCACAGATACAAACCCTTGGGGAAATCGCGAACCTGATGCTGTACCCATGGAGGGAGCACAGCAAACGGACTGCTGCCACAAGCAGCGCACAGCAGCGAAGGACTCCACGTGACCGCGTCGCCCCTCGTCCCCGTCCCGATCCCCGATCGGGTCGCCGCCCTCATCGGGTCGTGCATGCCGCTCGGCATCCTCCAGGCGGAGCTCGACGCCGAGTGCGCGGCGCGTGAGGTGCGCCGGTTCCGGGCGCCCCTGTGCCCGGAGGACCAGGCGGACCGGGAGCACGCCCTGGCGGTGCTGGCCCGGGCGAACAAGGTGCTCGGCGCGTACAACCCGGGCCTGCTCCTGCGGCCGGGCGGGGCCTGGCGCTAGCCGTCGGTGAAGGTGCCGGCCACGTACACCCAGGCGCCCCCGGACCTCTCGAACCGGCTGTGTTCGCGGAGTTCACCGGGGTCGCCCCGGTGGGTGTAGCGGGCGACGAAGGTGACCGTGCCGGTGGTGTGGAACAGGGTGCCGTCGCTGGTGCCGAGGATCTCCAGGCCGGTCCAGCGCATGTCCGGGTCGAAGTCGACGCTCCGGGGGCGAGTGGCGGGTGCCCAGGTGCGCAGCAGGTACGGCGCGTCGCGGACGACGAAGGCGCTGTAGCGCGAGCGCATCAGCAGCTCGGCGGTGGGGGCGGCCGCCTGCCCGGAGTGGAAGCGTCCGCAGCAGGCCGCGTACCGGGCGTCCAGCCCGCAGGGGCAGGGCGAGTCGGCCTGGAGGGCAGGAGCCGGCCGGGGGCGGGGGCGCGGACCGGCGGTACGGCGGGCGGTGCGTCGGGACATGGCGTCCATTCTGCCGCGAAGCGGCGTTCGCCCGCCCGGCCGGCCCCGCGGGGGCCGGCGGCTCCCCGGCCCGCGCCGCATCGCACGCCATCACTCGTCAGAGCGAAATGATCGCGGGCTCGCCGGCCGCCGGTCCCGCGGATGGCACGCTTTCGGAGCATGACCGACATGACGAACAAGGCCCGGCTCTCGGCCGTCCAGGAGTTCCAGCGCATGGACGCGGACGAGGACGGCTCCGTCGACCGGAACGACTTCCTTCGGGCTCCGCGCAGGCTCCTGGCCGAACTGGGCGTCGCGGAGGATTCGCCGAAGGGCCGCGCCCTCCTGGAAGCCAACGAGAAGCAGTGGGACTTCGTGCTCTCGATCGGCGACGCCGACAACGACGGGATCCTGTCCGTGGAGGAGTACGCGGCCGCCCGCACTTCCCCCGCCTTCCGCTCACCCGAGCGCCAGGGCAGGGGGGATGTGTCCGGGACGCTGTTCGCGGTGCTCGACGCCGACGACGACGGCTCGATCGACCGGGACGAGTTCCTGCGCGCGGCCGACTTCCTGGGCATGTCCGCCGAGGAGGCCGGTGAGTTCTTCGCGCGGCTCGACGCCGACGCGAGCGGACGGCTCGACGCGCAGGAGTTCCTGAAGGCCGTCAAGCGCTTCTACACGAGCTGACCCGCCGGAGCGATCCGGCCATTGTGCGGAGGGGCGCTCATGGTGGTTCCGGGGACGGCGGGGGCGGCCCTATGCTCCTGCGACCGACGTGACAGTTACCGCGGGTAAGGGGTGGGCTCATGGACCGTACGGGCAGGACGCGACGCACCTTCATGGCGGGCGCCGCCGCCGTCACCGGGGCCATCGGGGTGAGCGCCCTCCCCATGACGACCACGGCCGCCACCGCAACGCCCCGCCCCACCGTCGCCGTGCTCGGGGGCGGCGTCGCCGGGCTCACCGCCGCGCACGAGCTGGCCGAGCGCGGGTTCGCGGTGAACGTCTACGAGCGGCGGGCGCTCGGCGGCAAGGCGCGCAGCATGGGCGTACCCGGCAGCGCGAAGGGCGGGCGCGGCCCGCTGCCGGGCGAGCACGGCTTCCGCTTCATCCCCGGCATCTACCACAACCTCCCGGACACGATGCGGCGCATCCCGTTCCCGGGCAACCCCCGCGGGGTCTTCGACAACCTCGTCGCCCCGCGCGAGATGATGTTCGCCCGCACCGGCCGCGAGGACATCCGCCTGCCCATCCCCTGGCCCGGCCACCGGCCGGAGCGGCTCACCCTCGACGAGATCGGCCGCGCCCTGACGGCCCTGCTGGAAACGGTCGGGGGCCTCCCGCTCCACGAGGTCGCGTACTTCGTCAACCGCGCCCTGGTGTTCCTGACCAGCTGCGACGAGCGACGCGACGAGGTGTGGGAGCACACGCCGTGGTGGGACTTCACCCGGGCCGCGCAGATGTCCGAGAACTACCAGCGCCTCCTGGCCGTCGGCATCACCCGCAACATCGTCGCCACCAAGGCCGAGGAGGCCAGCACCCGCACGGTCGGCACACTGGGCGAGGCGTTCGTCTTCAACGCGCTCGGCCGCGGCGCGGACGGCCCGCCCGACCGGATCCTCAACGCGCCCACCAACGAGGCGTGGATCGACCCGTGGGTGGACCACCTGACGTCCCTCGGCGTGGAGTTCCGCGTCGGCTGGACGCTGCGTGAGGTGCTGTACGGCGACGGCAGGGTCACCGGCGCGCTGGTCGAGGACCCCGGCGGCGTACGCCGGACCGTCACCGCCGACCACTACGTCTGCGCGCTGCCCGTCGAGCACGCCCGCCGTACCTGGGGCGCGGCGCTGCGCGCGGCCGACCCGCAGCTGGCGCGGTGCGACAAGCTCCAGACGGACTGGATGACGGGCATCCAGTTCTATCTGACGGAGCGGCCGCCGCTGGTGCACGGCCATCTGAACTGCGTCGACTCGCCCTGGTCGCTCACCGCCATCGCCCAGGCCGAGCACTGGCCGGAGCGCGACTTCCCCGCCCTGTACGGGGACGGGGTGGCCGTGGACTGCCTGTCCGTGGACATCTCGGAGTGGGACAAGCCGGGCATCCTTTACGGGAAGACGGCGAAGCAGTGCACCCGCGAGCAGGTGGCGCGTGAGGTGTGGGCCCAGCTCAAGGCGGCCCTCAACGACACGGGTCACCCGGCGCTCAAGGACAGCGCGCTGCACTCGTGGTTCCTCGACCCGGGTGTGTCCGGCCTCGGCACCCCGAACCCCACCAACGAGGACGAGCTGCTGATCCACCCGGTCGGCACCTTCCACCAGCGCCCCTCGGCCGGCACGAAGATCCCCAACTTCTTCCTGGCCGGCGACTATGTGTCGGTCGACATCGACCTGGCCACCATGGAGGGCGCCAACGCGGCCGCCCGCCAGGCCGTCAACGCCCTGCTGGACCGCATGGGTTCGAACGCCCCCCGCTGCGCGGTCACGCCGCTGTTCCGCGCCCCGGAGATGGAGGCCCTCAAGCGCCACGACCGCACCCGCTACCGGCTGGGTCTGCGCAACGCCCTCGACGTGGGGTGATCCGAGTAGCGTTGCCGCCATGAGGCTGACGATTCTGGGCGGTGGCGGATTCCGCGTACCGCTGGTGTACCGGGCGCTGCTCGCGGACCGTGCGGAGGGGCGGGTCACCCATGTCACGCTGCACGACGTGGACGCCGGGCGGCTCGGGGCGATCGGCAGGGTGCTGGCCGAGCAGGCGGCGGGGGCGGCGGACGCGCCGGTGGTGACGGCGCCCACCGTCTCCTGGCCGAGCACGCCCTCGGCGAGCGCCACCCGCTCGTCCGCCGCCCGGCCCGCGAGGCCGCCGACGCGGATCGCCGAGAACACGAAGTCGGCGCCGCGCAGCGCCTCGTCGA
>NZ_JAUEPL010000044.1 GCF_030406405.1 Streptomyces ficellus | reverse complement strand
GGCCCGGCCGCCCCGCCGCCCGCCGCCTCCACCGGCCGGCCGCCCGGCCGCCCGCCAAGCCCCGCACCATCCGGCTCGGCAGCCCGCGCCCACGGCTGCGGCTGGTCAGCCTGGGGCTGACGCTCGTGATGCTGGCGTTCGTCGTACGGCTGCTCCAGGTACAGGCCGTCGACGCCGACGCGTACGCCGCCAAGGCCGAGAAGAACCGGTACCAGGAGTACACGCTGTCCGCCGAGCGCGGCGAGATCACCGACCGCGCCGGGATCGCCCTGGCCACGAGCGTCGACGCGTACGACATCACCGCCGATCCGAAGATGTTCACGCCCGAGGAGAGCAAGGCCCCCGACGCCCCGGAGCAGGCCGCCGCCCTCCTCGCGCCCATCCTCGGCAAGAACCCCGCCGAACTGCTCAGGAAGCTCAAGGCGCCCAATTCCCGCTACGCGCTGCTGGCCCGCCGGCAGACACCCCAGGTCTGGAACCAGATCAAGGACCTGAAAAACGTCTTCGCCGAGAAGGCCCGCACCGAGAGGACCAACGGCGGCACCGGCGTGAGCGTGCTCGCCGGCATCTTCAACGAGCCCAGCAGCAAACGCGTGTACCCCAACGGCACCCTCGCCGCCGGGATACTGGGGTACGTCAACGCCGACGGCCGCGGCGGAGGCGGCCTGGAGTCCATGCTCGACAACGAGCTCGCCGGCAAGGACGGCAAGATCAAGTACGCCCAGTCCGGCGGCCGTCGGGTGCCGACCGTGGGCGCCCGCGAGACCCCGGCCGTCCCCGGCTCCGACATCGAGCTGACCATCGACCGCGACATCCAGTGGGCCGCCCAGCGGGCCATCACCCAGCAGGTCACCGAATCCAACGCCGACCGCGGCTACGTGATAGTGCAGAACGCCCGGACCGGTGAGGTCCTCGCCATGGCCAACGCCCCCGGCTTCGACCCCAACGACCTCTCCCAGGCCAACGCCACGGCCATGGGCAACGCCGCCCTCCAGGACGCCTACGAACCGGGCTCCACGGCCAAGGTCATGTCGATGGCCGCCGTCCTGGAGGAAGGGGTCGCCACGCCGGCCACCCATGTCGTCGTGCCCAACCGGCTGCACCGGGGCGACCGGCTGTTCAAGGACGACATCGACCACCCGACCTGGTACCTGACGCTCAACGGCGTCCTCGCCAAGTCCAGCAACATCGGCACCATCCTGGCCACCGGCCAGCTCGGTCCCACCCAGGCCAAGGCCAACCAGGTCCTCCACTCGTACCTGCGCAAGTTCGGCATCGGCAGCCCCAGCGGCCTCGGCTACCCCGGCGAGACCGCCGGAATCCTCGCCAAGCCCAAGGACTGGTCCACCTCGCAGCAGTACACGATCCCCTTCGGGCAGGGCCTGTCCATCAACGCCATGCAGGCGGCATCGGTGTACTCCACGATCGCCAACGGCGGCGTACGCGTCGAGCCGACCCTGGTGCGCGGCACCAGGGGGCCGGACGGCCGCTTCACCCCGGCCCCCGCCCCCAAGAAGACCCGGGTCGTCAGCGAGAAGACCGCCAAGACCCTCGCCGCCATGCTGGAGTCGGTGGTCGACGACGAGGAGGGCACCGGCACCAAGGCCGCCATCCCCGGCTACCGCGTCGCCGGCAAGACCGGAACCGCCAACCGGGTCGACCCCGAACTCGGCCGGTACAAGGGCTACACCGCCTCCTTCGCGGGCTTCGCGCCCGCCGACGACCCGCGGATCACCGTCTACTGCGCCATCCAGAACCCCACCCGCGGCAGCTACTTCGGCGGCCAGATCTGCGGACCGATCTACAAGAAGGTCATGGAATTCGCCCTCAAGACCCTGCAAGTCGCACCGACCGGCAAACAACCCCCGCGGATGCCGGTCACGTTCAAGCCCGGCCAGTGAGCCGGCGGGAGCCCCCAGTGACAACGATCACCCCCGACCCCGGGAACCGTTCCGGCGGCCACGCGGCCCAGGCGCCCTCATTTAGCCCGATCACGGGTGCGCCCGGTACGCTCACCGCCGTGCCACACGCTGATCAGTCCCGAACCGCCCAGAAGGACGCCCCCGTGAAACACCCGGGAGCGCCCCGACCGGCCCAGGTCCGCCCCACACCCCTGGGCGAGCTGGCCGCCCACCTGGGAGCGCAGCCGCAACCGACCGGCGAGGTGACCGGGATCACCCACGACTCGCGGGCTGTGCGCCCCGGTGACGTGTACGCCGCCCTCCCGGGCGCCCGCGCCCACGGCGCCGACTTCGCCGGCCAGGCCGCGGACCTCGGCGCCGTCGCGATCCTCACCGACCCCTCCGGCGCCGAACGCGCCGCCGCGACCGGCCTGCCGGTCCTGGTCACCGAGGACCCGCGCGGCCGGATGGGCGAGCTCGCCGCCGAGATCTACGGCCGGCCCGGCAGCGACCTGCTCCAGATCGGGATCACCGGTACCTCCGGCAAGACCACCACGGCCTACCTCGTGGAAGGCGGCCTGCGGGCCGCCGGCCACCGCACGGGGCTGATCGGCACGGTCGAGACCCGCATCGGTGACGAGCGCCTCAAGTCCGAACGGACCACCCCCGAGGCCACCGATCTCCAGGCACTGTTCGCGGTGATGCGCGAGCGCGGCGTCGAATCGGTCGCCATGGAGGTCTCCAGCCACGCCCTCGTGCTCGGCCGGGTCGACGGCTGCGTCTTCGACGTCGCCGTCTTCAACAACCTCAGCCCGGAGCACATGGAGTTCCACTCCGGCATGGAGGACTACTTCCAGGCCAAGGCGCAGCTGTTCACGCCGCGCCGCTCCCGGCAGGGCGTGGTGAACTTCGACGACGAGTACGGAAGGAGGCTGGTCACAGAGGCCTCCGTCCCCGTGGTCACCTTCTCCGCCGAAGGCCATCCGGACGCCGACTGGCACGCCGAGGACGTCGAAATCGGCGCCCATGGGTCCACGTTCACCATCCGCGGCCCCAAGGGCGAGCGGATCGACGCGAGGGCCCCGCTGCCCGGCCCGTTCAACGTGGCCAACGCCCTGGCCGCCGTCGTCACCCTCGCGGTGGCCGGGATCGACCCGCAGACCGCCGCCGACGGCGTGGCCGCCGTACCCGGCGTACCGGGCAGGCTGGAGCGCGTCGACGCCGGGCAGCCCTACCTGGCCGTCGTGGACTACGCCCACAAGACGGACGCTGTCGAATCGGTCCTGCGCTCCCTGCGCAAGGTCACCGAGGGCAGGCTGCACATCGTGCTGGGCTGCGGCGGCGACCGGGACGTCACCAAGCGCGGCCCGATGGGCGCCACCGCGGCCCGCCTCGCCGACACCGCCGTACTGACCTCCGACAACCCCCGCTCCGAGGACCCGCTCGCGATCCTCGCCGCGATGCTCGCGGGCGCCGCCGAGGTGCCGATCCACGAGCGCGGCGAGGTCGTCGTGTACGAGGACCGGGCCGCCGCCATCGCCGCCGCCGTGGCGCGCGCCCAGCCCGGCGACACCGTGCTGGTCGCCGGCAAGGGCCACGAGCAGGGCCAGGACATCGCCGGCGTCGTGCGCCCCTTCGACGACCGCCAGGTCCTTCGCGAAGCCATCGCTGCGCGATACGCAGGCACGGAGCGCCCGGTGGAGCGCGCCAATCGATCCGAGAACAGTCAGGGATGAAGTAGTGATCGCCCTCTCCCTCGCCGAGATCGCCGAAATCGTCGGCGGGCAGTCGTACGACATACCGGATCCAGCCGTACTGGTCACCGGACCCGTCGTCATCGACTCCCGCCAGGTCGAGCCCGGCGCTCTCTTCGCCGCCTTCGCCGGCGAGAACGTCGACGGCCACGACTACGCGCGGCGCGCCATGGACGCGGGCGCGGCGGCCGTGCTGGCCACCCGCCCGGTCGGCGTGCCCGCCATCGTCGTGGACGACGTCCAGAGCGCGCTGGGCGCACTCGCCCGCGCGGTCGTCGGCCGTCTCGGCACGAAGGTCGTCGCGCTGACCGGCTCGGCCGGCAAGACCAGCACCAAGGACCTGATCGCCCAGGTACTCCAGCGCAAGGCGCCCACCGTGTGGACGCCCGGCTCCCTCAACAACGAGATCGGCCTGCCGCTCACCGCGCTGCGCGCCACCCAGGACACCGAGCACCTGGTCCTGGAGATGGGAGCGCGCGGAATCGGCCACATCCGCTACCTCACCGAGCTGACCCCGCCGTCGATCGGCCTCGTCCTGAACGTGGGCAGCGCCCACATCGGCGAGTTCGGCGGCCGCGAGCAGATCGCCCAGGCCAAGGGCGAACTGGTCGAGGCGCTGCCCCCGGCCGAACAGGGCGGCGTGGCCGTGCTGAACGCGGACGACCCACTCGTGAGGGCCATGGAAAAGCGCACCCACGCGCGCGTGATCCTCTTCGGGGAGGCCGACGAGGCCCACGTACGTGCCGAGAATGTCCGTCTCACCGGGAGCGGACAGCCCTCTTTCAGGCTTCACACACCCACCGGGTGCAGTGACGTGACCTTGCGCCTGTACGGTGAGCACCACGTGTCGAACGCGCTCGCCGCGGCCGCCGTCGCCCATGAGCTGGGCATGTCCGTCGACGAGATCGCCACCGCGCTCTCCGAGGCGGGCACCCTCTCCCGCTGGCGCATGGAGGTCACCGAGCGTCCGGACGGTGTGACGATCGTCAACGACGCCTACAACGCGAACCCCGAGTCCATGCGAGCCGCCCTGCGCGCGCTCGCGGCCATGGGCAAGGCCGCACAGGCCAAGGGGGGCCGTACGTGGGCGGTGCTCGGTCAGATGGCCGAGCTGGGCGACGAGGCGCTCGCCGAGCACGACGCGGTCGGACGGCTCGCCGTCCGGCTCAACGTCAGCAAGCTCGTCGCAGTCGGGGGCAGGGAAGCGTCCTGGCTGCAACTGGGCGCATATAACGAGGGTTCGTGGGGTGAGGAGTCGGTGCACGTGTCCGACGCGCAGGCGGCGATCGACCTGTTGCGCAGTGAGCTGCGCCCGGGAGACGTCGTGCTGGTGAAGGCATCCAGGTCGGTCGGGCTCGAGCGGGTCGCCCAGGCACTGCTCGACACCTCCACCGAGGGCGAGGTTGCCGGCCGATGAGGCAGATCCTCTTCGCGGGGGCCATCGGGCTCTTCCTGACCCTGATCGGTACGCCGCTGCTGATCAAGCTCCTGGCCCGCAAGGGATACGGGCAGTTCATCCGGGACGACGGCCCGCGCACGCATGGCAGCAAGAAGGGCACGCCCACCATGGGCGGTATCTCCTTCATCCTCGCCACCCTCATCGCGTACGCCCTCGCCAAGGTCATCACCGGCGAGGACCCGACGTACTCGGGTGTGCTGGTGCTGTTCCTGATGGCGGGCATGGGCCTCGTCGGCTTCCTCGACGACTACATCAAGATCGTCAAGCAGCGCTCGCTGGGTCTGCGGGCGAAGGCCAAGATGGCGGGCCAGCTGATCGTCGGTATCGCCTTCGCGGTGCTGTCACTGCAGTTCGCCGACAGCCGTGGCCAGACCCCGGCCTCCACCAAACTCTCCTTCATCACCGACTTCGGCTGGTCCATCGGGCCCGTGCTGTTCGTGGTCTGGGCGCTGTTCATGATCCTGGCCATGTCGAACGGCGTGAACCTGACCGACGGTCTCGACGGCCTCGCCACCGGCGCCTCGGTGATGGTCTTCGGCGCGTACACCTTCATCGGGCTGTGGCAGTTCCAGGAGTCGTGTGCCAACGCCACGACCCTGACCAACCCCAACGCCTGTTTCGAGGTGCGCGACCCGCTCGACCTCGCCGTCGTCGCCTCCGCGCTGATGGGCGCCTGCTTCGGCTTCCTGTGGTGGAACACCTCGCCCGCCAAGATCTTCATGGGTGACACCGGCTCGCTGGCCCTCGGCGGCGCGCTGGCGGGCCTGGCCATCTGCTCCCGTACGGAGCTGCTGCTGGCCCTCCTGGGCGGTCTGTTCGTCCTCATCACCCTCTCCGTGGTCATCCAGGTCGGCTCCTTCCGGCTGACCGGGAAGCGGGTCTTCCGGATGGCGCCGCTCCAGCACCACTTCGAACTCAAGGGCTGGTCGGAAGTCCTGGTGGTGGTCCGTTTCTGGATCATCCAGGGCATGTGCGTCATCGTGGGACTGGGCCTCTTCTACGCGGGATGGGCAGCCGAAAAGTGAGTACCTCCTGGCAGGGCAAGAACGTCACCGTCGCCGGTCTGGGCGTGAGCGGCATCCCCGCCGCCCGCGTCCTGCACGGCCTGGGCGCGCACGTCACGGTCGTCAACGACGGCGACGACGAGCGCTCCCGCGCGCAGGCGGAGCAGCTGGAGGCGGAGGGCATCACCGTCCGCCTCGGCGATGCCCGCGGCGGAGCCGCTATGGGACGCAGCCCCCTGCCGGAGGGCACCGAACTGGTCGTCACCACGCCCGGCTGGCAGCCGGACAAACCCCTGTTCGCCGCCGCCGCGAAGGCCGGGGTCGAGGTCTGGGGCGACGTCGAGCTGGCGTGGCGCCTGCGCGGCCCCGACGCCGCGCCCTGGCTGGCGGTCACCGGCACCAACGGCAAGACCACCACCGTACGGATGCTGGCCTCCATCCTCCAGGCCGCGGGCCTGCGGACGGCGGCCGTCGGCAACATCGGCGTCTCGCTCCTCGACGCCGTCCTCGGCGAGGAGCGGTACGACGTCCTCGCCGTCGAGCTGTCCAGCTACCAGCTCCACTGGGCGCCCTCCCTGCGCGCCCACTCCGCCGCCGTCCTGAACCTGGCCCCCGACCACCTCGACTGGCACGGCTCCATGCAGGCGTACGCCGCGGACAAGGGCCGCATCTACGAGGGCAACCAGGTCGCCTGCGTCTACAACGTGGAGGACAAGGCCACCGAGGAGCTGGTGCGCGAGGCGGACGTCGAGGAGGGCTGCCGCGCGATCGGCTTCACCCTCGGCACGCCGGGCCCCTCCCAGCTGGGAATCGTGGACGACCTCCTGGTGGACCGGGCCTTCGTCGAGAACCGGCAGAAGCAGGCCCAGGAGCTCGCCCAGATCTCCGACGTCACCCCCCCGGCCCCGCACAACATCGCCAACGCGCTCGCCGCCGCCGCCCTCGCCCGCGCCTTCGGTGTCGAGCCGAAGGCCGTACGCGACGGACTGCGCGCCTTCCGCCCCGACGCCCACCGCATCGAGCACGTCGAGGAGGTGGCGGGCGTCCAGTACATCGACGACTCCAAGGCCACCAACACGCACGCCGCGCAGGCCTCGCTCGCCGCGTACGACCCGATCGTCTGGATCGCCGGCGGCCTCGCCAAGGGGGCCACCTTCGACGAGCTGGTCAGCAAGTCGGCGAAGCGGCTGCGCGGCGTCGTCCTCATCGGCGCCGACCGCGCCCTGATCCGCGAAGCCCTCGCGCGACACGCCCCCGAGGTACCGGTCGTCGACCTGGACCGGACCGACACTGGGGCGATGCCGGCGGCGGTCCAGGAAGCGGCACGGCTCGCCCAGCCCGGGGACACGGTTCTGCTCGCCCCGGCCTGCGCCTCGATGGACATGTTCGCCAACTACAACAAGCGGGGCGAGGCGTTCGCGGACGCGGTCCGCGCCCTCGCCGCCGAGCGCGCCTGACAGCCACCGGTCCGGCCGCGCCGGGCACGACTGGAGGGGACAGCGACCATGCCGGCCGATGACGCCGCGTACGCACCGCACCGCGCGGGTCTCGCCTTGAACGGCCCCACCATGGGCGCCGCCTCGAACGGCCCCACCATGGGCGCCGCCTCGAACGGGACGCCCATGGTGGCCGCCTTGAAGGCCCCGACCATGGGCCCCGCCTCCGAAGGCCGGACCCTGGGCGCCGCTTTTCGCGTCCGCGCCATGGGTCTCGCCCTGCGCGGCCGCACCGCGGGGCTGCGGCGCCCGCCCGTCGCCCGCGGGGGCGGCCGGATCCGCGGGGCCACCTTTCCCCGGCCGCCGCGCGGCAGCGGGGCGCGGGGGCTGTACGAGCGGGCGCGCCGGGCCTGGGACCGCCCTCTGACCGCCTACTACGTCATCCTGGGCGCCAGCCTGCTGATCACGGTCCTGGGCCTGGTGATGGTCTACTCCGCCTCGCAGATCAAGGCGCTGGAGCTGTCGCTGTCCGACACGTACTTCTTCCGCAAGCAGTTCCTGGCCGCCGCCATCGGCACCGGACTGCTGCTGTTCGCCTCGCGGGTCCCGGCCAAGCTGCACCGGGCGCTGGCCTACCCGCTGCTCGTCGGCACGATCTTCCTGATGGTGCTCGTCCAGATCCCCGGGATAGGACACTCCGTCAACGGCAACCAGAACTGGATCTATCTGGGCGGCCCGTTCCAGCTCCAGCCCAGCGAGTTCGGCAAGCTGGCGCTCATCCTGTGGGGCGCGGACCTGCTCGCCCGCAAGCAGGACAAACGGCTGCTGACCCAGTGGAAGCACATGCTGGTGCCGCTCGTCCCGGTCGCGTTCCTGCTGCTCGGGCTGATCATGCTCGGCGGCGACATGGGGACGGCGATCATCCTCGCGGCGATCCTCTTCGGCCTGCTGTGGCTGGCCGGGGCCCCGACCAGGATGTTCGTCGGCGTCCTGACCGTGGCGGCCGCGATCGGCGTGATACTCATCAGGACCAGCGACAACCGGATGGCGCGGCTCGCCTGCATCGGGGCCACCGACCCCGGCCCCGGGGACTCCTGCTGGCAGGCCGTGCACGGGATCTATGCTCTGGCGTCGGGCGGATGGTTCGGTTCCGGGCTCGGTGCCAGTGTGGAAAAATGGGGCCAACTCCCGGAACCGCACACCGACTTCATCTTCGCCATCACCGGGGAGGAACTGGGGCTGGCGGGGACGCTGTCGGTGCTCGCCCTGTTCGCGGCTCTAGGCTATGCGGGTATCCGCGTGGCCGGACGCACGGAGGACCCCTTCGTGAGGTACGCCGCGGGAGGCGTGACCACCTGGATCACGGCCCAGGCCGTGGTCAACATCGGTGCGGTGCTCGGTCTGCTGCCGATCGCAGGTGTCCCTCTCCCGCTGTTCTCCTACGGAGGGTCCGCCCTGCTGCCGACCATGTTCGCCGTCGGGTTGCTGATCGCCTTCGCGCGAGAGGAGCCCGCCGCGAAAGCGGCCCTCGCCATGCGGCAGCCCGCGTTTGGTAAAAGGGCCGGGGTGAGTTGGAAGTCGATGCGACGGCGCGTCAAGAAGCGTCCGTCCGGAGAGCGGTGAATTTCGGTGCATGTCGTACTCGCCGGTGGGGGGACCGCCGGCCACATCGAGCCCGCGCTCGCCCTCGCGGACGCCCTGCGCAGGCAGGACCCGACCGTGGGGATCACGGCCCTCGGCACGGAACGGGGGCTGGAGACCCGCCTCGTACCCGAGCGGGGCTACGAGCTGGCGCTCATCCCCGCCGTCCCGCTGCCGCGCAAACCCACACCCGAGCTGATCACCGTCCCCGGGCGGCTGCGCGGCACGATCAAGGCGGCCGAGCAGATCCTGGAGCGGACCAAGGCCGACTGCGTCGTCGGCTTCGGCGGCTACGTGGCGCTGCCCGGCTACCTGGCCGCCAAGCGGCTCGGCGTGCCCATCGTCGTCCACGAGGCGAACGCCCGTCCGGGCCTCGCCAACAAGATCGGTTCGCGGTACGCGGCCGGGGTCGCCGTCGCCACGCCCGACAGCAAGCTGCGCGGCGCCCGCTACATCGGCATCCCGCTGCGGCACACCATCGCCACCCTGGACCGCGCCCGGGTGCGCCCCGAGGCGCGCGCCGCGTTCGGCCTGGACCCGAACCTGCCCACGCTGCTGGTCTCGGGCGGCTCGCAGGGCGCCCGCCGGCTGAACGAGGTGATCCAGCAGATCGCCCCGGTCCTCCAGCGCTCCGGCATCCAGATCCTGCACGCGGTCGGCCCGAAGAACGAACTGCCGCAGGTGGACAACATGCCCGGGATGCCGCCCTACATCCCGGTACCGTACGTGGACCGGATGGATCTCGCGTACGCCGCGGCCGACATGATGCTCTGCCGCGCGGGCGCGATGACCGTCGCCGAACTCTCCGCCGTCGGGCTCCCCGCCGCATACGTACCGCTGCCGATCGGCAACGGCGAGCAGCGGCTCAACGCCCAGCCGGTGGTCAAGGCCGGCGGCGGCCTGCTGGTCGACGACGCCGAGCTGACGCCCGAGTGGGTCCAGGGCAATGTGCTACCGGTGCTCGCCGACCCGCACCGGCTGTACGAGATGTCCCGCGCCGCCGCCGAGTTCGGCCGCCGGGACGCCGACGACCTGCTCGTCGGCATGGTCTACGAGGCGATGGGGAAGTCGCGCGGATAGGGACCGCGACGCCGCGGGCGCCGTCCGCGTGACCTCCAGGGCGCGCCACAGGGCGTGAGAAGGCAGGGAGCATGGCCGGACCGACGACGACCGCCGAGCGGGGCACCCGCAAGCAGGGAGGCCCATCGCCGGCCCGGCCCTCGGGTCCTGGGCCGCGCGGTGGCCGCCGGCCGCTGCCCGGCCCCCGGGCCGTGCTGCTGATCGCCACCGCGCTGGTGCTCCTCGCCTCGGTGGCGTGGGCCCTGTACGGCTCCGCGTGGCTGAGGGTCGAGCACGTCACGACCTCCGGTACGCGGGTGCTGACGCCCGCGGAGGTCAAGGCGGTCGCGGCGGTGCCGGTCGGCGGCCCCGTCATCTCGGTCGACACGGGCGACATCGAGAACCGGCTCCGGCAGAAATTGCCCCGGATCGACTCGGTGGACGTCGTCCGTTCATGGCCGAACGGAATTACTGTCGACGTGGTCGAGCGCACGCCGGTCCTGCTGGTGGAAAAGGGCGGAAAGTTCATCGAGGTGGACGCGAAAGGTGTGCGTTTCGCCACGGTTGACCGGGCCCGGGCTCCCCAGGGCGTACCCCTGCTGCACTTGACGGTAGGTCAGTCGCCCAGTCTGCGCCGCTTCGGCGCGGAACGGCTGACCGTGGCGGCGGTCCGGGTCGCGGGCGACCTCCCGGCACAGGTCGCCAAGGACACCAAGGTCCTCCATGTCCGCTCGTACGACTCCATCACCCTGGAGCTGACCGACGGCCGGACCGTGGTGTGGGGCAGCGGTGAGGACGGCGGTGCGAAAGCCCGTGCGCTGACCGCACTGATGAAAGCGGCGCCCAAAGCGGGGCACTTCGACGTGAGTGCTCCCACCGCCCCGGCGGCGTCGCGGAGTTGACGCACATATGCGCTGGCCAGCACCCTGGTTGGTCAGCGCTATGGGTGATCACATAGGGTGAAAAGAAAAACGGGAGGTTCGGCGTGTTCGTTGAACGTGCGCCACTTGTCGACTTAGTGTCCTGTTCGGAAGAGTCCAGCGAACACAGACACTGGTAACCCTAAACTTCAACGTTAGGGTTTGGGTCGGCGTTTCGGACCGTCCCATCGGCATCCGTCGTCGCGGCGCGACAACCACCGCGAAGCGGCGACACGTAACTCGAGGCGAGAGGCCTTCGACGTGGCAGCACCGCAGAACTACCTCGCAGTCATCAAGGTCATCGGTGTCGGCGGCGGTGGTGTCAATGCCATCAACCGAATGATCGAGGTCGGTCTCAAGGGCGTCGAGTTCATCGCCATCAACACGGACGCGCAAGCTCTGTTGATGAGCGACGCCGACGTCAAGCTCGACGTCGGTCGTGAACTGACCCGCGGCCTCGGGGCCGGAGCCAACCCGGCAGTCGGTCGCAAGGCGGCAGAGGACCACCGTGAGGAGATCGAGGAGGTCCTCAAGGGGGCCGACATGGTCTTCGTCACCGCCGGCGAAGGTGGCGGCACCGGCACCGGCGGCGCTCCCGTCGTCGCCAACATCGCGCGCTCGCTGGGCGCCCTGACGATCGGTGTGGTCACCCGGCCGTTCACCTTCGAGGGCCGGCGCCGCGCCAACCAGGCGGAGGACGGCATCGCCGAGCTCCGCGAAGAGGTCGACACCCTCATCGTCATCCCGAACGACCGGCTGCTGTCCATCTCGGACCGTCAGGTCAGCGTGCTGGACGCGTTCAAGTCCGCCGACCAGGTGCTGCTGTCCGGTGTCCAGGGCATCACCGACCTCATCACCACCCCGGGCCTCATCAACCTCGACTTCGCCGACGTCAAGTCGGTCATGTCCGAGGCGGGTTCGGCGCTCATGGGCATCGGTTCCGCGCGCGGCGACGACCGCGCGGTGGCCGCCGCCGAGATGGCGATCTCCTCGCCGCTGCTGGAGGCGTCCATCGACGGCGCCCGCGGTGTGCTGCTCTCCATCTCCGGTGGCTCGGACCTCGGCCTGTTCGAGATCAACGAGGCCGCCCAGCTGGTCAGCGAGGCCGCCCACCCCGAGGCCAACATCATCTTCGGTGCCGTCATCGACGACGCCCTGGGCGACGAGGTACGGGTCACGGTCATCGCGGCAGGCTTCGACGGCGGCCAGCCGCCGGCCCGGCGGGACAACATCCTCAGCGCCGGATCGAGCAAGCGGGAGGAGTCCGCGCCCCCCGCCCGCACCACCGAGCCCCCCCGCCCGGTGAGCGGACTGGGCACGGTGCCCGTGCGCGAGGAGTCGCCCGTCCCGGTGGCCGAACCCGCCCCGGCGGTGAACGACAGCTCCCTGTCGGCCACTCCTCCGGCGGTCCCGCCGGCCCGCCCCTACCCGGACACCTCCGCCGAAGAGCTGGACGTCCCGGACTTCCTGAAGTGACCTTGTGAAGTGATAGGGCAGCACGACTCAGTGAGCGGCGCGCACTTCGCCTTCACCGACCGGTGGGGCGGGGTGAGCGCCGTTCCGTACGAAGAGCTCAACCTCGGCGGAGCGGTCGGCGACGACCCCGGTTCGGTCACGACCAACCGCCGGCTCGCCGCCGGGGCGCTCGGGCTCGACCCCGCGACGGTCGTCTGGATGAACCAGGTGCACGGGCGGGACGTCGCCGTGGTCGACGGCCCCTGGGCCGGGGACGACGTCCCGGCCGTGGACGCGGTGATCACCGCGCGGCGCGGTCTTCCGCTCGCGGTGCTGACCGCCGACTGCACGCCCGTCCTGCTCGCCGACCCGGTCGCGGGCGTGACGGGCGCGGTGCACGCGGGCCGCCCGGGGATGGTCGCCGGTGTGGTGCCGGCCGCCGTCGAGGCCATGATCACCCTCGGCGCCGAGCCGTCCCGGATCGTCGCCCGCACCGGGCCGGCCGTCTGCGGCCGGTGCTACGAGGTCCCGGCGGCCATGCGCGACGAGGTGGCGGCCGTCGAGCCGGCGGCCTGGGCGGAGACGAGCTGGGGCACCCCGGCCGTCGACGTCACGGCCGGGGTGCACGCCCAGCTCGATGCGCTGGGGGTGCGGGACCGGCGCGCGTCGGAGCTCTGCACCCGTGAATCGGGTGACCACTACTCGTACCGCCGCGACCGCACCACCGGGCGGCTCGCCGGATATGTCTGGCTTGAGAACACCTCCCGGCCGGAAGTCGGGGGAGGATAGGGCGATGACGGACATGGCGGGCCGCAGGGCTCAACTCGCCGAGAACCTTGCCCGGGTGGAGGAGCGCATCTCCGCCGCGTGCGCGGCAGCCGGCCGCGCGCGGGAGGGCGTGACCCTGATCGTGGTCACCAAGACCTACCCGGCGAGCGATGTGCGGCTGCTGCACGAGCTCGGTGTCCGGCACGTCGCCGAGAACCGGGACCAGGACGCGGCACCGAAGGCCGCCGCGTGCGCGGATCTCGACCTGACGTGGCACTTCGTCGGTCAGCTACAGACCAATAAAGTCCGTTCTGTGGCGAGTTATGCACATGTCGTGCACTCGGTCGACCGGCTGAAGCTCGTCACCGCACTGTCGGACGCGGCGGTGCGCGCCGGGCGCGAACTGGGATGCCTGATCCAGGTCGCGCTCGACGCGGAGTCCGGTGAGCGCGGCCGGCGGGGTGGCGTCTCGCCGGAGGGCATCGAGGAGTTGGCGGACGCGGTGGGCGCCGCGCCCGGGCTGCGGCTCGACGGACTGATGACCGTCGCGCCGCTGACCGGGTCGTACGCGGGGCGCCAACGGGCCGCATTCGATCGGCTGATGGAATTCTCATCCCGCCTGCGCGCGGCACATCCGGCTGCGAACATGGTGTCGGCAGGGATGAGCGCGGACCTCGAGGACGCCGTGGCAGCCGGAGCGACACATGTACGCATCGGTACGGCGGTACTCGGAGTCCGACCCCGGCTCGGGTAACGTCGCGAAGCAAGTCGGACCACAGCAGAAAATATGGTCATTTCCGCCAAAGAGCGGACAGACCTAGTGGATCGCGGGCACTTGGTGACGCTGTGCCCATCATGGTGAGGGCGATCCACCACAGAGCGGAGGACTCAGAGAATGGCCGGCGCGATGCGCAAGATGGCGGTCTACCTCGGCCTCGTGGAGGACGATGGGTACGACGGCCGGGGCTTCGACCCCGATGACGACTTCGAACCCGAACTGGAGCCGGAGCCCGAGCGCGACCGACGCCGCCACCAGCCTCCCCACCAGGCTTCGCACCAGGTGTCGCATCAGGTCTCGCACCAGGTGTCGCACCAGGCGGAGCGCGAGGAGCCGGTGCGCGTCGTCCAGCAGCCCGTGCAGCGCGATCCCGTTCCGCTTCCCGCCGAAAACGGACGTCCGGCGCGAATCGCCCCCGTGGCATCCATCACACCTGAACGACCGAGCCTGGAGAAGAACGCACCGGTGATCATGCCCAAGGTCGTGTCCGAGCGGGAGCCCTACCGCATCACCACGCTGCACCCGCGGACCTACAACGAGGCCCGTACCATCGGGGAACACTTCCGCGAGGGCACGCCTGTGATCATGAATCTCACCGAGATGGATGACACGGACGCGAAGCGACTTGTCGACTTTGCCGCCGGTCTCGTCTTCGGGCTGCATGGCAGCATTGAGCGAGTGACGCAGAAGGTGTTCCTGTTGTCGCCTGCTAACGTCGATGTCACGGCGGAGGACAAGGCCCGCATCGCAGAGGGCGGATTCTTCAACCAGAGCTGAGAGCACGACACCGGGAACGGCCGGCCGGAAGGCCGGAGGACATGAGATCCAGGGGAGAGGGAAGCGCGGGATGGGCGTCGCACTACAAGTGGTCTACATCGCTCTGATGTGCTTCCTCGTCGTCCTGATCTTCCGGCTGGTCATGGACTACGTCTTCCAGTTCGCCCGTTCATGGCAACCCGGGAAGGCGATGGTGGTCGTTCTGGAGGCCACCTACACTGTCACCGATCCACCACTGAAGCTTCTGCGGCGGTTCATCCCGCCGTTGCGTCTCGGGGGCGTGGCACTCGACCTGTCCTTCTTCGTTCTGATGATCATCGTCTACATCCTCATCTCCATCGTGAACAGCTTCATGATGAGGGTGTGAGGGTGTAGCGATACGGTCCTGCCGACTGCCGACGACTACGTAGAGGTGAAGGAAAGATGCCGCTGACCCCCGAGGACGTGCGGAACAAGCAGTTCACGACCGTCCGCCTCCGAGAAGGCTATGACGAGGACGAGGTCGATGCCTTCCTCGACGAGGTCGAAGCCGAACTGACGCGCCTGCTCCGCGAGAACGAGGACCTGCGCGCCAAGCTCGCCGCCGCCACGCGCGCGGCCGCGCAGAACCAGCAGCAGCAGGGCATGCGCAAGCCGCCGGAGCAGCAGGACCGTCCCGTCGGTCCCGGCGCCCCCGTACCCGCCGGGATATCGGGACCGCCGGTCCAGCAGCAGCCCCCGCAGATGGGTCCGCCCCAACTGCCCGGTGGAGCGCCTCAGCTGCCGGCCGGTCCCAGCCACGGTGGTCAGCAGGGCCCGCACGGCCCCGGCCAGATGCAGGGCGGCCCCATGGGTGGCCCCATGCAGGGCGGGCCCATGCAGGGTGGCCCGATGCAGGGCGGTCCCATGGGTGGCCCCATGGGCGGTCACGGTCCGCAGATGCCGCAGCCGGGCCAGGGCCCGGGCGGCGACAGCGCGGCGCGTGTCCTCTCCCTCGCCCAGCAGACCGCCGACCAGGCGATCGCGGAGGCCCGTTCCGAGGCCAACAAGATCGTCGGCGAGGCCCGTTCGCGTGCCGAGGGCCTGGAGCGCGACGCCCGCGCCAAGGCGGACGCCCTTGAGCGGGACGCGCAGGAGAAGCACCGCGTCGCGATGGGCTCGCTGGAGTCGGCCCGCGCCACGCTGGAGCGCAAGGTCGAGGACCTGCGGGGCTTCGAGCGGGAGTACCGTACGCGGCTGAAGTCCTACCTGGAGAGCCAGCTGCGTCAGCTGGAGACCCAGGCGGACGACTCGCTGGCCCCGCCGCGGACGCCGGCGACCGCGTCGCTGCCGCCGTCCCCGTCGATGGCGTCGGCGGGCGCGAGCGCCCCGTCGTACGGCGGCAACCAGACCATGGGCGGCGGCCCGTCGATGGGCGGCGGCCCCTCGTACGGTAGCCAGCAGCAGATGTCGCCGGCCATGACGCAGCCGATGGCACCGGTGCGGCCGCAGGCGCCGCAGCCGATGCAGCAGGCTCCGTCGCCGATGCGCGGTTTCCTCATCGACGAGGACGACAACTGACGGGGGCGGGTCGGGCGTCGCGCGTGTAGTCGCGTGTATGGCGCGTAGCCGTCGGTAGGCAGTCGGGCTGGGGCCCGGGACGTGTGACGTCCCGGGCCCCAGCCCTTTGCGTCCCCGCCGGGGTGGTACGCCGGGTGCGGGCCGTGGGGATGCGAAAGGCCCGGCCACGTGGTGTGTGGCCGGGCCTTGGCGCTTGGTTACGCCTTGCGGAGGCGGAAGGTGAGGGAGAGGCCCTCGTCGGTGAACGGTTCGCCGTACGTGGCGTCCGGCTCGGCGGACGAGAAGTCGGTGGCCAGGACCTCGTCGGCGATCAGGGACGCGTGGTCCGTGAGGGCCGCGCTCACCTCGGGATCGGTGGACTCCCAGCGCAGGGCGATACGGTCCGCGACGTCCAGGCCGCTGTTCTTGCGGGCCTCCTGGATCAGGCGGATCGCGTCACGGGCCAGGCCCGCGCGGCGCAGTTCCGGGGTGATCTCCAAATCCAGGGCGACCGTCGCGCCCGCGTCGGAGGCGACCGACCAGCCCTCGCGCGGGGTCTCCGTGATGATGACCTCGTCGGGGGTCAGGGTGATCGTCTCGCCATTGACCTCCAGCGTGGCCTCGCCGTTGCGCAGGGCCAGGGACAGCGCGGCCGCGTCGGCGGCGGCGACCGCCTTGGCCACGCCCTGGACGCCCTTGCCGAAGCGCTTGCCCAGGGCGCGGAAGTTCGCCTTGGCCGTGGTGTCGACCAGCGAGCCACCCACCTCGGAGAGGGACGCGAGCGAGGTGACGTTGAGTTCCTCGGTGATCTGGGCGTGGAGCTCGGGGGAGAGCGTGTCGAAGCCCGGCGCGGCGACCAGCGCGCGGGAGAGCGGCTGGCGGGTCTTGACACCCGACTCCGCGCGCGTGGCCCGGCCCAGCTCGACCAGGCGGCGGACCAGGGCCATCTGGGAGGAGAGGGTCGGGTCGATCGCGGAGAGGTCGGCCTCGGGCCAGGTGGAGAGGTGGACCGACTCGGGTGCGTGCGGGGTCACCGGAACGACCAGGTCCTGCCAGACCCGCTCCGTGATGAACGGCGTCAGCGGGGCCATCAGGCGGGTGATGGTTTCGATCACGTCGTGGAGGGTGCGCAGCGCCGCCTTGTCGCCCTGCCAGAAGCGGCGGCGGGAACGGCGTACGTACCAGTTGGAGAGGTCGTCGACGAAGGCGGACAGGAGCTTGCCTGCGCGCTGGGTGTCGTACGCCTCCAGGGACTGCGTGACCTGGTCGGTGAGGGCGTGCAGCTCGGACAGCAGCCAGCGGTCCAGGACCGGGCGGTCGCAGGCGGCGGGGTCGGCCTCCGACGGGGCCCAGCCGGCGGTGCGGGCGTACAGCGCCTGGAAGGCGACCGTGTTCCAGTACGTGAGGAGGGTCTTGCGGACCACTTCCTGGATGGTGCCGTGGCCCACCCGGCGCGCCGCCCACGGGGAGCCGCCGGCCGCCATGAACCAGCGCACCGCGTCGGCGCCGTGCTGGTCCATGAGCGGGATCGGCTGGAGGATGTTGCCCAGGTGCTTGGACATCTTGCGGCCGTCCTCGGCGAGGATGTGGCCGAGGCAGACGACGTTCTCGTACGACGACTTGTCGAAGACCAGGGTGCCGACGGCCATGAGGGTGTAGAACCAGCCGCGGGTCTGGTCAATGGCCTCCGAGATGAACTGCGCCGGGTAGCGCTTCTCGAAGACCTCCTTGTTGCGGTAGGGGTAGCCCCACTGCGCGAACGGCATCGAGCCCGAGTCGTACCAGGCGTCGATCACCTCAGGGACGCGGGTCGCCGTCTCCTGGCAGGTCGGGCAGGGGAAGGTGACGTCGTCGATGTACGGGCGGTGCGGATCCAGCGACGACTGGTCCGTGCCGGTCAGCTCGGTCAGCTCGGCGAGGGAGCCGACGCAGGTGAGGTGGTTGTCCTGGCAGCGCCAGATGGGCAGCGGGGTGCCCCAGTAGCGGTTGCGGGAGAGCGCCCAGTCGACGTTGTTGTTGAGCCAGTCGCCGAAGCGGCCGTGCTTGACCGACTCCGGGAACCAGTTGGTCTTCTCGTTCTCCGCGAGGAGACGGTCCTTGACGGCGGTCGTACGGATGTACCAGGACGGCTGGGCGTAGTACAGCAGCGCCGTGTGGCAGCGCCAGCAGTGCGGGTAGCTGTGCTCGTACGCGATGTGCTTGAAGAGCCGTCCACGTGCCTGGAGGTCGGCCGTCAGGGCCTCGTCGGCCTTCTTGAAGAACTGGCCGCCGACCAGGTCGAGGTCCTCCTCGAAGGTGCCGTCCGGACGGACCGGGTTCACGACCGGGAGACCGTACGCGCGGCAGACCTTGAGGTCGTCCTCACCGAAGGCGGGCGACTGGTGGACCAGACCCGTACCGTCCTCGGTCGTGACGTACTCGGCGTTGACGACGAAGTGGGCGGCTTCCGGGAAGTCGACCAGCGTGAAGGGGCGCTCGTACGTCCAGCGCTCCATCTCGGCGCCGGTGAAGGTCTCGCCGGTGGCCTCCCAGCCCTCGCCGAGGGCCTTGGCGAGCAGCGGCTCGGCGACGACCAGCTTCTCGCTGCCGTCGGTCGCGACGACATAGGTGACGTCGGGGTGGGCGGCGACGGCCGTGTTGGAGACCAGGGTCCAGGGGGTGGTCGTCCAGACCAGGAGCGCGGCCTCGCCCGCGAGGGGCCCGGAGGTCAGCGGGAAGCGGACGAAGACGGACGGGTCGACGACCGTCTCGTACCCCTGCGCCAGCTCGTGGTCGGACAGGCCGGTGCCGCAGCGGGGGCACCAGGGGGCGACACGGTGGTCCTGGACCAGCAGGCCCTTGGTGAAGATCTCCTTGAGCGACCACCACACCGACTCGATGTACTCGGGGTCCATCGTCCGGTACGGGTCGTCGAGGTCGGTCCAGTAGCCCATACGGGTGGTGAGCTCGGCGAACGCGTCCGTGTGGCGGGTCACGGACTCACGGCACTTGGCGTTGAACTCCGCGATGCCGTACGCCTCGATGTCCTTCTTGCCGGAGAAGCCCAGCTCCTTCTCGACGGCGAGTTCGACCGGCAGGCCGTGGCAGTCCCAGCCGGCCTTGCGGCCGACGTGGTAGCCGCGCATGGTGCGGAAGCGGGGGAAGACGTCCTTGAAGACCCGGGCCTCGATGTGGTGCGCGCCGGGCATGCCGTTGGCGGTGGGCGGGCCCTCGTAGAAGACCCACTCGGGGCGGCCCTCGGACTGCTCAAGGGACTTCTGGAAGACCTTGGCCTCGCGCCAGAAATCGAGCACGGCGTGCTCGAGCGCGGGCAGGTCGACCTGGGCGGGTACCTGGCGGTACTGCGACATCGAATCCTCCGGCGGACTGTGGTTCATTCCGTCGGAGGGACGAGAGCGCGCTGTGCTCCCGCGGTACCACCCTCCTTGGCCCCGGACGCCTCGTGGGCGTCCTGAGCCCCCTCATTGGGGTCGCGAAGCCGGTTCTACTGACCGTGCGGTCTCCCGCGGGCGTTCTTCCGGCGGCTCCGGGGTGATGCTTCACATCGGGCTCGCCCCCGGGCTCTCACCGTCCCCGGGTCGCTCATGGCTGCGTACGACGCTACTCGTCCCCATCCAAGCCTTTCGCTGCGCCCAGTGTAAGGGCCCGGCGGGGGAGGGGCGGACCCGTTTTCGGGTGGCGGTGGTGTGACCCGAATGGCCACACGGGGTGGGGTGGGTCCGGATGGGGGAGTGGAGCGGATGACGGGGCGGATTACGGGGCGGGGAGCTGGGCACAACGGATGCAGGCTGCCTTGCCGCGGGCATGGGACGACCGGAACCGGCGGCGTGCCCCGTTGCCGCGGGGCCCCAGTCGATTTATCGTCCCAGCACGATTCGCGAGCAAGATCACAATATGTGAAGGGGCCGCGAGATGGTGGCGAAGAAGACCGCCGTGAAGAGGACGGCGTCCGCGAGATCCACCGCCACGGGCGCGGCGGCCAAGGACACGAGTGGGAAGAAGAGCACGGCGGCCGGGGCTTCGAAGAAGGCCACGGCCACGGCCAGGAAGACGGTGACGAAGAAGACCGCTGCCCGGGCCGCGTCGGCGAAGAAGACGGCTGGGACGGCCTCGATGGCTTCGACGGCCGCTGAGCGGGCACGGGGCGACACCGCGGCCGCGAAGAAGGCCACCAGGGCCGCGAAGCGCGCCGAGACGGCGGAGGCGGCGGCGCCCGGGAAGAGGGCGGCGGGTAAGGAGGCGGAGGCTGCCGGCAAGGGTGCCGCGAAGAGACCTCCGGCCAAGAAGGCGTCCACGCAGGGTGCGCCCGCGGCGAAGGCCGCGGCGAAGAAGACCGGCACCTCCACCACGGCGAAGACGGTGCCGGCCAAGAAGGCTGCCGCGAAGAAGACCGCGGGGGCCGGCAAGGCGACGGAGCGGGCCGCGCCGGGCAAGAAAGTCACCGCGAAAAAGGCCCCCGCCAAGGAGGTGGCCGCGGCGAAGAAGGCCCCGGCGACGAAGGCTGCGGTGAAGAAGGCCCCGGCGACGAAGGCCGCGGTGAAGAAGGCCGCAGTGAAGAAGGCCACCACGTCGAGGGCCCCGGCCGGAAAGAAGGCGGCCCTCAAGGGTCCGGTTTCCGAGCGAGAGGCCGCCCTGGCTGGGGCGGCGCCCGGTGAGGAGGCGGCTCCCCGTAAGAAGGCGGTCGCCAAGAAGGCCGCCGCGAAGAAGACGGCCTCCAAGGGCGCGGTTCCGGAGGGGGAGGCCGCCGTGACGGGGGCCGGGCCGGCTGAGGAGGCCCCTCGTAAGAAGGCGCCGGGGAAGAAGGCTGCCGCGAAGAAGGCCGTGGCGAAGAAGGCCGCCTCCAAGGAAGCGGTTCCCGAGCCGGCGGGGGCCGGGGCCGGTGAGGAAGCGGCTCCTCGTAAGAAGGCGGTGGGCAAGAAGGCTGTCGCCGAGGAGGCGGCCGCCGGGCGGGAGGGGGGCGCGACTGAGGCGCGGCCCGGCAAGAAGGCGACCGCCAAGAAGGCGACCGCCAAGAAGGCGACCGCCAAGGAGGTGTCCGGCGGGAGGGAGGCCGGGCGGGTGGGCAGGAAAGGCGTGGCCGGGAAGGCCGCGGAACACGAGGGGGCGGCCCAGGCCGCGGAGCAGACAGGAGCCAGGACAGTGGCAGCGAAGAAGACCGCGGATGTGACCCCGGCGCCGGCCGCCTCGGCCGTACCCCCCGCCCGGGGCATCGCCGAGACGGCGCCCGAGGAGCTGGCCGTACGGCCCGGGGAGGAGCCCTGGAGCCCCGAGGAGGTCGCGGAGGCGCGCGCCGAGCTGGAGAGCGAGGTGGTCCGCCTCCAGGCGGAGATCGCCGCCTCCGAGGAGGCCCTGTCCGGGCTGATGCGGGACTCCGGGGACGGCGCCGGGCACGACGAGGCCGACACCGGCACCAAGAACATCACGCGCGAGCACGAGATGGCGCTCGCCGCCAACGCCCGCGCCACCCTGGAACAGACCCAGCACGCCCTGCAACGGCTCGACGCGGGAACGTACGGACTGTGCGAGGTGTGCGGCAAGCCCATCGGCAAGGCGCGCATGCAGGCCTTCCCGCGCGCCACCCTGTGCGTGGAGGACAAGCAGAAGCAGGAACGGCGGGGCTGAGGAGGCCGGGTCCGTACGTGTGTGCCGTACCCTCGTGCACAGTCAGGCACCTAGGTTGAGGGACTCACGTGGCAGAGGCGGAGAGCGTCATCGGTACGCCGGATGTTGACGACGAGGCTGCGGCGCCCGCCGAGCAGCCCAGGGGCAGGCGCCGCGTCGTGGTGCTCTTCGCCGTGGCCCTCGTGGCGTACCTGCTGGACCTCGGCACCAAGATGCTCGTGGTGGCCAAGCTGGAGCACCAGGAGCCGGTCCGGGTCATCGGTGACCTGCTGAGGTTCGTGGCGGTACGCAACCCGGGCGCGGCGTTCGGGATGGGCGAGGCGTTCACGGTGATCTTCACCTGCATCGCGGCGACGGTCATCGTGGTGATCATCCGGCTGGCGCGCAAGCTGTACAGCCTGCCCTGGGCGATCGCGCTGGGGCTGCTGCTGGGCGGCGCGCTCGGCAATCTCACCGACCGGATCTTCCGTGCGCCCGGCGTCTTCGAGGGCGCGGTCGTGGACTTCATCGCGCCCGCGCACTTCGCGGTGTTCAACCTGGCGGACTCGGCGATCGTGTGCGGCGGGATCCTGATTGTGATCCTGTCGTTCAAGGGGCTGGACCCCGACGGGACCGTCCACAAGGACTGACAAGGCATACTCGACGGGTGAGCACCATTCCGGAAATCCGTACGCTGCCCGTTCCCGATGGCCTGGAAGGCGAGCGCGTCGACGCCGCCATCGCCCGTATGTTCGGGTTTTCCCGTACCAAGGCGGCCGAGCTGGCCGCCGCCGGGAAGGTGCTCGTCGACGGCGCGGCGGTCGGCAAGTCCGAGCGCGTCAGCGGTGGCGCGTGGCTCGAGGTCGAGATGCCCGGTGCCCCCGCCCCCGTACAGATCGTCGCCGAGCCCGTCGAGGGCATGGAGATCGTGCACGACGACGACGACATCGTCGTGATCGTGAAGCCGGTCGGCGTCGCCGCTCACCCGAGCCCCGGCTGGACCGGCACCACCGTGATCGGCGGCCTCGCGGCGGCCGGGTACCGCGTCTCCACGTCCGGCGCGGCCGAGCGGCAGGGCATCGTGCACCGGCTGGACGTGGGCACGTCCGGGCTCATGGTCGTGGCCAAGTCGGAGCGGGCCTACACCCTGCTCAAGGCGCAGTTCCGGGACCGGGTCGTCGACAAGCGCTACCACGCGCTCGTGCAGGGCCACCCCGACCCGCTGAGCGGCACGATCGACGCGCCGATCGGGCGCCACCCGAACCACGACTACAAGTGGGCGGTCACGGCCGAGGGCAAGCCTTCGGTGACGCACTACGACCTGATCGAGGCGTACCGCGCCGCCTCCCTGCTCGACATCAAACTGGAGACGGGTCGGACTCATCAGATCCGGGTTCATATGGCGGCTCATCGCCACCCGTGCGTCGGCGACCTGACCTATGGCGCCGATCCGACGATGGCGAAGCGGCTGGGCCTGACCCGGCAGTGGCTGCACGCCGTACGACTCGGCTTCGAGCACCCGTCGGACGGTCAGTGGGTCGAGTTCGAGAGCACCTACCCGGCCGACCTCCAGAGCGCCCTGGACAGGATCGCCGCGGAGAGCGCGTGAGCGAGTTCGTCGTACGGGAGGCCGTGACCGAGGCCGACCGTGAGGCGGGCTTCGCCGTCCGCCGCGAGGTCTTCGTCACCGAACAGGGCGTGCCCGAGGAGATCGAGTACGACGCGTACGACGCGACCGCCGTCCATGTGCTGGCCGTCCGCCGCGCCGACGCGGCCGCCCTGGGCACCGGTCGGCTGCTGTACGGGCCGCACGCGGCCGGCAAGACGGGCGGCGCGGACGGTGTGGGCTCGCTGGGGCGGCTCGCCGTGTCCAAGGCGGCGCGGGGCCTCGGAATCGGCGTAGCGCTGGTACGGGCCATCGAGGAGGCGGCACGCGCGCGTGGGCTGACGGCGGTGGACCTGCACGCCCAGACGCAGGCGCTCGGATTCTACGAGCGGCTCGGGTACGAGGCGTACGGCGACGAGTTCCAGGACGCGGGCATCCCGCACCTCGCGATGCGACGGGTCCTGTAGCCCGCATGGCAGGGTGGAAACCTTGATCGTCGTGGCCTGACGGCCGGAGGGGCGCACCGTGGACCAGCTGGCTCTCTTGCTCGCGCTGTTGCTCGGGGCGGTACTGACCGTACCGCTCGGGGAACGGCTGGGACTGCCCGCGCCGGTGCTGATGACGCTCGCGGGCATGGTGCTGGCGCTGCTGCCCTTCGTACCGAACGTCGAGATCCCGCCGGAGTTCATCCTCCCGCTCGTGCTGCCGCCGCTGCTGTACGCGACGGTTCAGCGGACGTCATGGCGCCAGTTCGCGGCCAACAAACGCCCGATCTTCCTGCTCGCCGTGGCGCTCGTGTTCGTCACGACGGCCGCCGTCGCGGCGGTGGCGAGCGCCGTCGTACCCGGCCTGCCGATCGCCGCCGCCGTCGCGCTCGGCGCGCTCGTCGCCCCGCCCGACCCGGTCGCCGCGACCGCCGTCGCCGGCTCGCTGGGGCTGCCGCGCCGGCTCGTGTCGATCCTGGAGGGCGAGGGCCTGTTCAACGACGTCACCGCGATCGTGCTGTACCACGTGGCGATCGGGGCGGCGGTCGGCGGAACGTTCACCTGGGCGGGCGCGGCCGGCGAACTGGTGCTCTCCGGCGTGGTGGCCATCGTGGTCGGGCTGGCCCTGGGCTGGCTCACCAACCGGCTCCTGGGGCTGCTGGGCGACGCCACCCTCCAGACCGGGCTCACGCTGCTGGTGCCGTTCGTCAGCTACGTACTCGCCGAGGAACTGCACGGTTCCGGTGTCCTCGCCGTCCTCGTCACCGCCCTGTTCCTCGCCGAACACGCCACGGACGCCGATGACGTCATGGGCCGTCTCGCCGGGCGGACCTTCTGGGAGATCGTCGACACCCTCGTCACCGGCATCGCCTTCGGCCTCATCGGCCTGGAGCTGCACCACGTCTTCGGCACGGCCGACGGGCGGGAGCTACAGATGCTGGGGTGGGGCGCGGCGATCGTCGCCTGCGTGGTGGGTGTACGGCTGCTGTGGCTGCTGCCGGCGACGTGGCTCGCCAAACGGCTCCATACGAGAAGGGATTACAACGAGGAGATCCCCATGAGCTGGCGGGAGACCGTCGTCATGTGGTGGGCCGGGATGCGGGGCGTGGCGTCGGTCGCGCTGGCGCTGGCCATTCCGCTGCGTACGGAGGACGGGGCGCCGTTCCCGGGGCGCGACGAGATCGTCTTCATCGCCTTCTGCGTGATCATGGCGACCCTGGTCTTCCAGGGACTGACGCTGCCGTGGCTGGTGAAGCGGCTCGGCGTACGCGCCGACACGGACGCGGAACGGGAGCTGGAGCGGAAGCTCGCCGTCCGGGCCGCCGGGGCCGCGAAACGGCGCCTGAAGGAGATCGAGGAGGTGGAGGACCTGCCTGAGGATCTCCAGGAGCGGCTCCAGCGCGTCGCATTCGACGTGGGGGCGCGGATCAGCCCCGACCTGGTGGACGAGGAGCGGCGGTCGGCGTCCGCGAAGCGGGCGGAGCGGTTCAAGGCGATGCAGCGGATCCAGCGGGAGCTGATGTCGGCGGCGCGGCACGAGGTGCTCTCCGCGCGCAGCGAGCCGGGTGCGGACCCGGAGGTGGTCGACCGCGTGCTGCGGCAGCTGGACGTGCGGAGTCTGCGCTGAGGGAGGTGTGGGCCGCCTGACGCGTGGCGTCTGGCGCATGGCGTCTGACGCGTGGCGTCTGACGCGTGGCGTCTGGCGCGTGGCGTCTGGCGCATGACGTCTGACGCGTGGCGTCTGGCGCGTGGGCGGTGCGGTCGGGGGTGGTGGGGCGTGGCCCCTCCGGGCTCGGCTCCTCGGGGACCGGCGGGGTGCCCGGCCTTGGTGGGGAGCCCGGGCGTTCCGCCGGTCCCCTGCGGGGCCGACCCTGCACGGCCCCGCCCCGGCCGGATCCCGGCTGCGGGTCGTGGAACGTCGGGTTTGGAGGCGGCCTCGGCCGGACGCCGGCTGCGGGGCGTGGGACGTGCGGCGTGGAGGCTGGCCTCGGCCGGACGCCGGCTGCGGTCGTGGGACGTGCGGCGTGGAGGGCGGCCTCGGCTGGATTCCGGCTGCGGGTCGTGGGACGTGCGGCCTGGAGGGCGGCCCCGGCCGGATCCCGGCTGCGGGGCGTGGGACGTGCGGCGTGGAGGCTGGCCCCGGCCGGACGCCGGCTGCGGTCGTGGGACGTGCGGCCTGGTGGGCGGCCTCGGCTGGATTCCGGCTGCGGGTCGTGGGACGCCGGCTCGGCTGCGGGTGGGTCAGCCGCGGCCTGTGCGGCGGGCGTCGTCCGTGACGTAGCCGTCCGCGTTGTTGCTGTGGACCTCCGCGGCCCGTGGCGGACGCTGGTCCGTGTTGCTGCCGTGGGCCGGCCACGGCAGCGCCGCCGGGGACGTGGCGATGCGCGGCAGCGCGTACGGGTGCTCCTCGCACAGCCACGCGACCATCTGCTCGCGTACGACGCACCTCACCGTCCAGACGTCGTCGGCGTCCTTCGCCGTGACCACCGCGCGGACCTGGATCGTGCTGGGTGTGGTGTCCGTGACGGCCAGGGACCAGTCGCGGCCGTCCCAGGCGGGGCACTCCGCGAGGATCTCCTTGAGCTTGTCGCGCATCAGGCTCACGGGCGCCGTGTGGTCCAGGTGGAAGAAGACCGTGCCGGTCATCTGGGCGCCGCCGCGTGACCAGTTCTCGAACGGCTTGCTGGTGAAGTACGAGACCGGCATCGTGATGCGGCGCTCGTCCCAGGTCCGTACGGCCAGGAACGTCAGTGTGACCTCCTCCACCACGCCCCACTCGCCGTCCACGACCACCGTGTCGCCTATCCGGACCATGTCGCCGAAGGCGATCTGGAAGCCGGCGAAGAGGTTGCCGAGCGTGGACTGTGCCGCGACACCGGCCACGATGCCGATGATGCCCGCGGAGGCCAGCATCGACGTACCGATGGTGCGGAAGTCGGGGAACGTCAGCAGCATCGCCGCGACCGCCACCACGCCGACCACCGCCGTGACGATCCGCATGATCAGCGTGACCTGCGTGCGCACCCGGCGCACCCGGGCCGCGTCGCGGGTGGACGAGGCATAACGGGCATAACTGGACTCCACTATGGCGGCGGCGATCCGTACCACCAGCCAGGCGCTGGCGCCGATCAGGACCAGGGTCAGCACCTGGCCTATGGCCGCCTCGTGGTTCTCCAGGGCCCGCCACCCCGTCTGCCGGTACGAGCCGCGCAGCAGTGCGGCGACGAGGACGACCTGAAGGGGCAGCCGGCAGCGGCGCAGCAGCCCCCACAGCGGGGTCTCGTGGTGCCGGGCGTCGGCTCGGCGCAGGATGACGTCGGCCGCGTAGCCGACGAGCAGCGTGAGCACGACCGAGCCACCGATGACGGTCAATGGGCGCAGTACGTTCTCCATGGCTCCGAATCCAGCTGGCAGGATTGGCCGGATGAACATCATGCTCTTTCACTCGGCCTACGGTCTGCGCCCGGCCGTGCACGCCGCAGCCGGCCGGCTGCGTGCCGCCGGGCACCACGTGCACGTGCCCGACCTCTACGACGGTCAAACGGCCGATCGTTTGGAGGAGGGCATGGCTGTCAAGGACCGGATCGGCAAGGAAGAGCTGCTGAAGAGGGCGATCCTGGCCGCAGCGCCCTACTCCGGGCAAGGACTCGTGTACGCCGGTTTCTCCCTGGGCGGGTCCCTCGCGCAGACTCTCGCGCTCGGTGATGAGAAGGCGCGCGGACTGCTGTTGTTGCACGGCACTTCGGACCTGGCGGAGAACGCGTCGGTGGACCAGTTGCCCGTACAGCTGCATGTCGCCGATCCCGATCCCTTCGAGCCGGACGACTGGCTGAACGCCTGGTACCTGCGGATGCGGCGGGCCGGTGCGGATGTGGAGGTCTACCGCTATCAGGGCGCCGGACACGTGTACACCGACCCGGACCTGCCCGACTACGACGAGGACGCCGCCGAGCGGACGTGGCGGATCGCCCTGGGCTTCCTGGACAGCCTGTAAAGGGGCACGGTGTCCGCACACCGTGCCCCCGCTGGGCTCAGCCGGCCCGGTAGGCGGTCCAGTGGTCCTTCATGCGCTGCACCTGGCCCGCCGTGAACTGGTACATGCACGCGTCGTACGTGTAATCCATGAAGTTGTGAATCGGGTCAACACCCGTCTTGTTGGTGCACGTGTCGCGCCCGGTGGGGCACTGGTAGGCCGGGCTCTTCTCGGCGGCGGTGTCGGCCACGTAGTCGCCGTTGCCGTTACAGCCGCCCTGGAAGGTGTGGTACAGCCCCATCCAGTGGCCGACCTCGTGGGTGCCGGTGTCGCCCTCGTCGTAGTTGGTGGCCGAACCGCCGGGCAGGGAGGCGTCGAGCACCACGACGCCGTCCATCGTGGGGTTGGACTTGTACGAGGACGGGAAGGTCGCCCACCCGAGCAGTCCGCCGCTGAGGTTGGCGGTGTAGAAGTTGAGCGCACCGGCGCCGCCCTTGCGGAGGGCGGACTTCATGGCCTTCTCCTCGGCCGAGCCGGAGCTGAGGTTGTACCAGGCGGCGTTGTCGGTGTAGTCCGTGCCGGCCAGCGAGAACTGGAAGCCGGAGTCGGCGTTGCCTGTTCCCTGGCCGCCGAAGGCGGAGTTGAGGACGGCCATCTGCCGACCGACGTCGGTGGCGGAGAGCTTTCCGGTCTCGCCGTCGTGGATGACGTGGAAGTAGACCGGGACGGTGGTGGCGGCGGCGGTGAACCGGCCGGCGCCGCCGGCCCGCGCGGCCTCCAGTCTCTTCCTCAGGTCGGCGTCCATGGCCCGGGCCTTGGCGTCGGTCACCTCGTTGGGCTCGTGTGCGTGGCCGGCGCCCGCGTGGGTCTCGCGCGCGCCCGCGCCCGGGCCCTCGGCGCACTCCTCGGCCGCGGCGGTGACTGCGGGGGCCTTGGCGGCGGCGCCCGTCGGGGTGGAGAGCGGGAAGAGGGCCAGGGATCCGGCCATGACCGCCGTACCGAGGACACGTCGGTGCATACGCGGGGATATTCGGGCAAGAGCACGCATGGTGACTCCTCGCGGGGGGTTGTGGAGAGGGCCTTCCTCGCCACCGCGGGGAGATTACGTGGCCATGTCAGATTTCCATGAGCAGGGAACCAGCCCAATCGATCGTTGAGTAAGTGAAGACATCCGGGAGAAATCCTTCGGCCCGCGCGAGGGTGCGAGCCGCGTGCGTAACGAACCGGCCACCCAAGGCGGGTGGTGTGTCCCCATTGCGTCCACGGAACACACCACCCGGCATGACTGTGTGATCCCCTGTTAACAGGTGGGTGATTGGCCGAAAATCACCCGTAGGGGGCCGCTAGCGAACCGGCGCGTACACCCGCTCGACCCTCTGCGTTCCGCTGAGCGTCCGGTATGAGCGGATCCAGGCCGAGGAGGCGTCCGGATTCCTCTTGTCGGAGACGGTGTAGTAGTCCATCTGCGAGCGCTCCGCGGTCACATCGAGGACGCCGTACCCGTGATGGTCCATGTCCACCCACTTCACATGGCGGTTGGCACCCCTGATGGCCGCCGCGGCGACCAGTGAGACGGTGCCGGGGGCGACATGGAGGATGTCGTCCAGGTTGTCCGAGGTCACCGACGTCACCACGAACTCGGTGGCCGCCGAACGGGACTTCGGGTACGTCGCTGCCGTCACCGGTACGTCGTTGGCCCACGCCATGTGGATGTCGCCGGTCAGGAACACGGTGTTGGTGATGGATCGTTCCGTCAGGTGCGCGAGGAGCTCCTTGCGGTCGTCCGTGTAGCCGTCCCACTGGTCCACGTTGATCGCCAGCCCTCCCTTGGGCAGGCCGAGCAACTCCGCGACCGGCTGCAGCAGATGGGCCGGCAGGGAGCCGAAGGCGACCGGCGAGATCATCACCGACGTGCCGACCAGCTTCCAGGCCGCGTCCGAGGCGGCCAGCCCTGCCTTCAGCCAGTCCAGCTGGGCGCGGCCGGTGAGCGTGCGGTCCGGGTCGTCGACCTGGCCGCTGCCCATCGAGACCTGCTGCGAGCGGAACGAGCGCAGGTCCAGCAGGTGCAGATCGGCCAGCCTGCCGAAACGCAGCCTCCGGTAGACGGTGCCCTCGGTGGAGGCGCGTACCGGCATCCACTCGAAGTACGCCTGCTTCGCGGCCGCCACGCGGGCCGCCCAGTCGCCCTCGGTGCCCGGCGTGTGGTTCTCCGCGCCGCCCGACCAGGTGTCGTTGGCGAACTCGTGGTCGTCCCAGATGGCGATCACCGGGTGCGCGGCGTGCAGGGCCTGGAGGTGGGCATCCGCCTTGTACGTGGCGTGCCGCAGACGGTAGTCGGCGAGGGTGACGATCTCGTGCTTCGGCTCGTGCTGCCGTATGACGTACTCCGGCTTGGGGTAGCCGCCCGTCTCGTACTCGTAGATGTAGTCGCCGAGGTGGACCACCGCGTCGAGGTCGGCCCGCGCGGCGAGATGGCGGTACGCCGAGAAATGGCCCGCCTCCCAGTTGGCGCAGGAGACCACACCGAAGCGGACGCCGGACGTGGTGGCGTCGACGGCCGGAGTGGTGCGGGTCCGGCCGGTGGGCGAGACGGCCGTACTGGCCGTGAAGCGGTAGTAGTAGGCGGTCTCCTGGCGGAGGCCTCTGACATCCACCTTGACGGTGTGGTCCGAGGCGGCCGTCGCGATGACCGTGCCCCGGGCCACGGTCCGGGTGAACGCTCTGTCCTCCGAGACCTCCCATCTCACCTCGGTGTCCGCGCCCTGACCGGACCCGGGAAGGGCGTCGGGGCTCGGCGTGACGCGCGTCCACAGCAGGACGCCGTCGGGCAGCGGATCGCCGGAGGCGACTCCATGGAGGAAGGCGGGGGCCTTGACGTCGGCCGCCGCGGGCGCGGCGGAGGCCAGGACGGGGGCGGCGACGGCGGTGGCGGCAGCGGCTTTGACGACCGTGCGGCGGCTGGGAGCGGGAAGAATTCGACTGGTCACGGCCGATCAGATTACTGATCGGTAAAGCCGATAGGAGGGCGAACTCCGCAGAGTTCGCCCTCCCGTTGGCCAAAAGCCGTGCCCTTATCCCTTGAGCGCCTTGTCGATCGCGGCCGTGAAGTCGGCGGCCGTCATGGGGGCGTTCTTGCCACCGGGGTCGGTGACGGTCTTGCCGTCCATCTTCAGCGACGGCGTACCCGTGACGTCACTCTTGTCGAAGGCCTCGGACATCTTCATCGCCCAGGCGTCGAAGGTGCCCTCCTCGACGTTCTTCTTGAACTCCGCGTTGCTCTTCAGGGCCGGGACCGTGTCGGCGATCTCCAGGAGGTAGGAGTCCTTGGCGAACTTGTCGTCGCTCTCCTCCGGGTGGTACTTCGCCGAGTAGAGCGCCTCCTTGTAGTCCAGGAACGCCTCGGGGCTGACGTTGAGCGCGGCGCCCAGCGCGGACAGCGCGTTCTTGGAGCCCTCGCCCTGATCGGCGTTGTCGATGAAGGTGGCGCCGATGTACTGGATCTTGTACTTGCCCGCGGTGACATCCTTCTCGATCGTCGCGCCCACCTGCTGCTCGAACACCGCGCAGACCGGGCAGCGGGAGTCCTCGTACAGCTCCAGCGTCTTCTTCGCGGCCGGCTTGCCGATCACGACGGTGGTGCCGTTGTCGCCCGAGGTGTTCTTCGGGGCCGTGACGCTCTTCTGCTCCTTCATCGCCTCCCAGTGGGAGGGCTTGGTCGCCTGCATGACGCCGTAGGCGATGCCGCCGGCCACCGCCAGGACGGCGATGGCGGAGACGCCGACGGTGACCTGCCGGCGAACCTTGTCCTTCTTGGCCTGGCGCTCGCGCTCCTGGCGCAGCCGCTCGCGGGCCGCGGCCTTGTTGGCGTGGCTGTTGCGTGCACTCATGATCATGTTCTCCGGGTGAAAAGGGTCGTACGGGACTGCTGTGCTCAGGCGGTCAGAGCCCGGCACGGCGGTCCACGCCGCCCCACGGAGTGCACGAGAAGGCGGGTACGGGAGACGCGCGGACGGCTCGCGGGCCGCGGCCCCCGGCGTACGCCCGGGCCCGCCGTACCCACCGCGGCGGCCGCGATCCGCAGCGGCCGGAACGCGAAGGCGGCCACCGTCCGCACCAGCCCGGCGAGCGCGCTCTCACCCCGCCGCAGCCAGGCCGCGGCGAGCAGCCCGACCGCGACGTGGGCGGCGAGCAGCAGCCACGGCAGCGCCGGGTCGGGGGAGCGGAGCAGGGCGGCGGCCCCACCGCCCTCGGCCGCGACACCGGGCAGCGGGGCGCCCACGCCGCCGCCGCACAGCACATCGACGCCGACCGCGCGCAGAGAGCCGGCGACCGGGCCGCCGGCCGGCCCGTAACAGACATGCTGACCGGTCGTGAACACGGTGTCCGCGGCCAGCTCCAGCGGAACGAGCACCCCCGCGATGGGCCCGAAGCCGCGCTCCGCGCCCGCCAGCGCGTAGGCGACGGCGAACACCGCGGCCGCCACCGCGGCGACGGTCACCACCGGCAGCGCCACCCCCGACAGCAGCACATGGGAGGCCACGGACAGCGTCACCACGAGTGCCGTGAAGAGCGCCGCCCGCAACCACCTGAGCTGCGCTACGGATATGTCGTCCATCGACCGAGAGTGTGCCACGACCGCCCGTAAGCGGTCCCTAAAGGATCCGGACTTCCCCGGCCGCTCCTCAGAGACCCGGAATACGGCCGTTGCGGAACAGGTCGACGAAGATCTGGTGGTCCGCCCGCGCCCGCGCCCCGTAGCCGTGCGCGAAGTCCACCAGCAGCTCCCCGAAGCCCTCCTCGTCCGCCGCGATCGCCGCGTCGATGGCCCGCTCCGTGGAGAACGGCACCAGGGAGTGCCCGCTCTCGTCGTCCGCCGCCGCGTGCATTGTCGCCGTCGCCCGGCCCAGGTCCGCGACGGTCGCCGCGATCTCCTCCGGCTCGTCGATGTCCGACCAGTCCAGGTCCACGGCGTACGGCGAGACCTCGGCCACCAGCTGTCCGGCGCCGTCCAGCTCCGTCCAGCCCAGCCACGGGTCGGCGTGCGCCTGGAGGGCGCGCTGCGAGATGACCGTACGGTGCCCCTCGTGCTGGAAGTACGCGCGCACCGCCGGGTCCGTCACATGGCGGGAGACCGCCGGGGTCTGGGCCTGCTTCATATAGATCACGACATCGTTCTCCAAGGCGTCGCTGTTGCCTTCGAGGAGGATGTTGTACGAGGGCAGCCCGGCCGACCCGATGCCGATGCCGCGCCGCCCCACCACGTCCTTCACGCGGTACGAGTCCGGCCGGGCCAGGCTGGACTCGGGCAGCGTCTCCAGATACCCGTCGAAGGCCGCCAGCACCTTGTACCGGGTGGCCGCGTCCAGCTCGATCGACCCGCCGCCCGGCGCGAACCGGCGCTCGAAGTCACGGATCTCGGTCATCGACTCCAGCAGCCCGAACCGGGTCAGCGACCGGGCGTCACGCAGCGCGTCCAGCAGCGGGCCCTCCGCCGTGTCCAGCGTGAAGGGCGGCACCTCGTCGTTCTTGGCGCCGGTCGCCAGGGCGTGGATCCGCTCCCGGTAGGCGGCGGCGTAGATCCGTACGAGCTCGGTGATCTGCTCGTCGCTCAGCGCCTTCGCGTAGCCGATCAGCGCCAAGGACGCCGACAGCCGCTTCAGGTCCCAGGTGAAGGGGCCGACGTACGCCTCGTCGAAGTCGTTCACATTGAAGATCAGCCGGCCGTTGGCGTCCATGTACGTGCCGAAGTTCTCGGCGTGCAGATCGCCGTGGATCCACACCCGGCCGGTCCGCTCGTCCAGGTACGGGCCGCCGCGCTGTTCCCTGTCGAGGTCGGCGTAGAACAGGCAGGCCGTGCCACGGTAGAAGGCGAAGGCCGAGCCGGCCATCTTCCGGAACTTGACCCGGAAGGCGGCCGGGTCGGCGGCCAGGAGCTCGCCGAAGGCGGTGCCGAACACGGAGAGGATCTGCTCACCGCGTTCCTCGGCGGTGGGCTGCGGGACCGACATCGCGGGGTGCCTCCTGGTGCGTACGTCAACGGCTGCGCGCATGATTCGCGCGCATGACAAAAGGGACGGCTGTTCCGTCCATCCCAACGCGCGACGGTACCTCCGAGTGCCCCCGTTGATCGACAGCCGCGGTCCGTCCCGGCATCGCGTCGCCCGCCGCTCGTTGTCAGTGGGGAGTCGTAGACTTCCGAGCTGTCCCCCTTCCCCGACCTCCCGGAGCCGCAGCCGTGTCGAAGCCGCCGTTCACGCACCTTCACGTGCACACCCAGTACTCGCTGCTGGACGGTGCCGCGCGGCTCAAGGACATGTTCGATGCCTGCAACGAGATGGGCATGACGCACATCGCCATGTCCGACCACGGCAACCTGCACGGGGCGTACGACTTCTTCCACTCGGCGAAGAAGGCGGGTGTCACCCCGATCATCGGCATCGAGGCGTACGTCGCCCCGGAGTCGCGGCGCAACAAGCGCAAGATCCAGTGGGGCCAGCCGCACCAGAAGCGGGACGACGTCTCCGGTTCGGGTGGTTACACCCACAAGACGATCTGGGCGGCCAACGCGACCGGCCTGCACAACCTGTTCCGGCTCTCCTCCGACGCCTACAAGGAGGGCTGGCTCCAGAAGTGGCCGCGTATGGACAAGGAGACCATCGCCCAGTGGTCCGAGGGCCTGATCGCCTCCACCGGATGCCCCTCCGGCGAGCTGCAGACCCGGCTGCGCCTCGGCCAGTTCGACGAGGCCCTGAAGTCGGCCTCCGAGTACCAGGACATCTTCGGCAAGGACCGGTACTTCCTGGAGCTGATGGACCACGGCATCGAGATCGAGCGCCGGGTCCGCGACGGCCTGCTGGAGATCGGCAAGAAGCTCGGCATCCCGCCGCTGGTCACCAACGACTCCCACTACACCTACGCGCACGAGGCCTCCGCCCACGACGCGCTGCTGTGCATCCAGACCGGTAAGAACCTCTCCGACCCGGACCGCTTCAAGTTCGACGGCACCGGTTACTACCTCAAGTCCACGGACGAGATGTACGCCATCGACTCCTCCGACGCCTGGCAGCAGGGCTGCGCCAACACGCTCCTGGTCGCCGAGCAGGTCGACACCACCGGCATGTTCGAGAAGCGCGACCTCATGCCGAAGTTCGACATCCCCGAGGGCCACACCGAGGTCAGCTGGTTCAAGGAGGAAGTGCGGCGCGGCATGCACCGCCGCTTCCCCGGCGGCATCCCCGAGGACCGCCAGCGGCAGGTCGAGTACGAGATGGACGTCATCATCCAGATGGGGTTCCCGGGGTACTTCCTCGTCGTCGCCGACTTCATCATGTGGGCCAAGAACCAGGGCATCGCGGTGGGCCCCGGCCGGGGCTCCGCGGCCGGTTCGATCGTGGCGTACGCGCTGGGCATCACCGACCTCGACCCCATCCCGCACGGCCTGATCTTCGAGCGCTTCCTCAACCCCGAGCGCGTCTCCATGCCCGATGTGGACATCGACTTCGACGAGCGCAGGCGCGTCGAGGTGATCAGGTACGTGACCGAGAAGTACGGCGAGGACAAGGTCGCCATGATCGGCACGTACGGCACGATCAAGGCCAAGAACGCGATCAAGGACTCCGCGCGCGTGCTGGGCTACCCGTACGCGATGGGTGACCGCATCACCAAGGCCATGCCCGCCGACGTCCTCGGCAAGGGCATCCCGCTCTCCGGTATCACCGACCCCTCCCACCCCCGGTACTCGGAGGCGGGCGAGGTCCGGGCGATGTACGAGAACGAGCCGGATGTGAAGAAGGTCATCGACACCGCGCGAGGCGTGGAGGGCCTGGTCCGGCAGATGGGCGTGCACGCCGCCGGCGTGATCATGTCCAGCGAGCCGATCGTCGACCACGTCCCGGTCTGGGTCAGGCACACCGACGGCGTCACCATCACGCAGTGGGACTACCCGAGCTGTGAGTCGCTCGGCCTGCTGAAGATGGACTTCCTGGGCCTGCGCAACCTCACGATCATGGACGACGCCGTCAAGATGGTGAAGGCCAACAAGGGGATCGACATCGATCTCCTGAGCCTGCCCCTCGACGACCCGACCACCTTCGAACTGCTCCAGCGCGGCGACACCCTCGGCGTCTTCCAGTTCGACGGCGGACCCATGCGGTCCCTGCTGCGGCTGATGAAGCCCGACAACTTCGAGGACATCTCCGCCGTCTCGGCCCTCTACCGGCCGGGCCCGATGGGCATGAACTCGCACACCAACTACGCGCTGCGCAAGAACGGCCAGCAGGAGATCACCCCGATCCACCCGGAGCTGGAAGAGCCGCTCAAGGAGGTCCTCGGCGTCACCCACGGCCTGATCGTCTACCAGGAGCAGGTGCAGAAGGCCGCCCAGATCATCGCCGGGTACTCGCTCGGCGAGGCCGACATCCTCCGCCGGGTCATGGGCAAGAAGAAGCCCGAGGAACTGGCGAAGAACTTCACCATCTTCCAGGCCGGCGCCAAGAAGAACGGCTACAGCGACGAGGCGATCCAGGCCCTGTGGGACGTGCTGGTCCCCTTCGCCGGATACGCCTTCAACAAGGCGCACTCCGCCGCGTACGGCCTCGTCTCCTACTGGACCGCGTACCTCAAGGCCAACCACCCCGCCGAGTACATGGCGGCGCTGCTCACCTCGGTCAAGGACGACAAGGACAAGTCGGCCGTCTACCTGAACGAGTGCCGCCGCATGGGCATCAAGGTGCTCCCGCCCAACGTCAACGAGTCCGAGTCGAACTTCGCCGCCCAGGGTGACGACGTCATCCTCTTCGGCCTGTCCGCCGTGCGGAACGTCGGTACGAACGTCGTCGAGTCGATCATCAGGTGCCGCAAGGCGAAGGGGAAGTACACCTCCTTCCCCGACTTCCTCGACAAGGTGGAGGCGGTCGTCTGCAACAAGCGCACCATCGAGTCGCTGATCAAGGCCGGCGCCTTCGACACCATGGGCCACACCCGCAAGGGCCTGGTCGCCCACCACGAGCCGATGATCGACAACGTGGTGGCGGTCAAGCGCAAGGAGGCCGAGGGGCAGTTCGACCTCTTCGGCGGCATGGGTGAGGAGACCAGCGACGAACCGGGCTTCGGCCTGGACGTCGAGTTCTCCGACGTCGAGTGGGACAAGTCGTACCTGCTGGCGCAGGAGCGCGAGATGCTCGGTCTGTACGTCTCCGACCACCCCCTCTTCGGTATCGAGCACGTCCTGTCGGACAAGACCGACGCCGCGATCTCCCAGCTCACCGGCGGCGAGCACGCCGATGGCGCGGTCGTCACCATCGGCGGCATCATCTCGGGCCTCCAGCGCAAGATGACCAAGCAGGGCAACGCCTGGGCCATCGCGACCGTCGAGGATCTCGCCGGCTCCATCGAGTGCATGTTCTTCCCGGCCACGTACCAACTGGTGTCCACCCAGCTCGTCGAGGACACCGTCGTCTTCGTCAAGGGCCGCCTCGACAAGCGCGAGGACGTGCCCCGGCTGGTCGCGATGGAACTGATGGTGCCCGACCTGTCGTCGGCGGGCACGAACGCGCCTGTCGTCGTCACCATCCCGACCGTGAAGGTGACCCCGCCGATGGTCAGCCGCCTCGGCGAGATCCTCTCGCACCACAAGGGCAACACCGAGGTGCGGATCAAGCTCCAGGGCCCCCGGAAGACCACGGTCCTCCGGCTCGACCGGCACCGGGTCCAGCCCGACCCGGCGCTCTTCGGCGACCTGAAGGTGCTGCTCGGCCCGTCCTGCCTGGCCGGGTAGTCGGCTCGCGGGAGTCCGGCCGGCTGAGCAGGCCGAACGCCCAGGAAGGGGCGCGCCCGTCGTCACGGGTGCGCCCCTTCCCGCATGGACTCACCGTCCAGCGAGGTCAGTTGTGGCCGAAGCGTTTCTGCCGGCCCTTCTGCGCCATGTCCGACGGAGTCACCGGGGAGATCCGCTCCTCCGCCTGCGTCTCGATCGCCGACGTCTGGGCCTGCTGCTCACCGCGCTGGGCGGGCGACGTCTTGTGCTGACTACGGTCCGACTTCTTGTTCTTGGCCATGGTGATGCCTCCTGTGGGGTGTAGGGGCCAGGGCCGCTGTCAGACTCACATACGCCGATAACAGCCGCATTTTGGATCATTACGGACCGTGGTCGGCGGTCGTTGGCGAGGCGGAGGGCGATCCGCCACGCCGATGATCCAGTTCCGGCCGTTAACCCTCCGGCAGTCGGGCAGACTCGAAGGAAACCCGAAGCAACTCCCGATCCCGAGGTTCCCGAAAGAGGGTGGAACACGTGGACCGCTGCGTCGTTCTGGTGGACGCCGGCTACCTGCTGGGAGCCGCCGCCAGCCTTCTCGCCGGAGAACCGGCCCGCTCCCGGATCACCGTCGACCACACCGCCCTCATCCACGGCCTGCGCGAACGCGCCGAGGCCGACACCCAGCAGCCCCTGCTCCGGATCTACTGGTTCGACGGCGCCCCCGACCGCGTACCCCAGCCGGAGCACCGCCGGCTGCGCGTCATGCCCCGCGTCACCGTCCGGCTGGGCGCCCTGACCCGCAGCGACGGCCGCTGGGCCCAGAAGGGCGTCGACGCCGCGATGCACGCCGAACTGACGGAACTCGCCCGCAACCGCGCCTGCTCCGACATCGTGCTGGTCACCGGCGACGGCGACCTGCTGCCCGGCCTGATGTCGGCCAAGGAGCACGGCGTCGCCGTCCATCTGTGGGCCGTCCAGGCCGCGGACGGCGACTACAACCAGTCCGAGGACCTGGTCGCCGAGGCCGACGAACGCCGGGTGCTGGACCGCGAATGGATCACCCGTGCCGTGCGGGCCAAGGAGCTCACCGGCGCCTGCGCGCCACCCACCGCCCCGCGCCCCGAGATCGCCGCGATCCTCTCCGCCCCGCTGCCCGAGTCGGCCCTCGCCGCCTCCGCCGAGCGCGCCGCCGAGGCCGCCCCCGCGGGCGTCAACGGCACCGCCGTCAACGGCACGGGGGGCCTCGGCACGGGGGCCAATGGCACGGCGGTCAACGGCACGGCCCGCGAGGACGGCGACGGCGACGGCGACGCCGCGACCGGTACGACCGGCCCCTCCGGCACCACCAAGGGCGTCCCCACCCCCAAGGACCTGGCCGCCCTGTGCGCCCCCGGGCCCCACACCGCCGCCGCCCCGCCACCCGCCAACGCCACGCTGCGCTGGTCGTCCGACCGGGGCTGGGTCGACCGCCCCGGCGCCGCGGCCGGCGAGCCGCCCGAGACCGCGTCGCTGCCCACCCTCGCCCAGCTCACCAGCGCCGAGCAGCGCTGGGCCGACCGGGAGGAGGACATCACCACGGTCGGCGGCGACCCCTTCGAGGTCGGCCAGGTCTTCGCACGGCGCTGGATGGCACGCCTCCCCGACCCCGCCCACGTACAGAAGCTGTCCAGCATGTACCCGCGCATCCCGCACCGCATCGACGGCGAACTGCTGCGGTACGCGGCCAGGTTCGGGCTGCTCGCGCACAAGGACGATCAGATCGACGAGCACGACCGGTACGCGATCAGGGCCGGGTTCTGGCGCGAGATCGACGTACGGACGGCCACCGAACACGCGACCGCCGGGGAGTAGCACCCCGGTCCCGCCCGCCCCGGGCGCATTCCGGGCAGCCCGACCCTTTAGGCTCATCCCTCGTGAGTACGGTGTGCGCGGTGCGGGATCTGGTCAAGACGTACCCCGCCACGCGCGGCAGGCGCGGGGCGCCCGCGACGCCCGAGGTGCGCGCCACCGACGGGGTCTGCCTCCAGGTGCGCGGCGGCGAGATCTTCGGCCTGCTCGGCCCCAACGGAGCCGGCAAGTCGACCCTCGTACGCCAGCTGACCGGCCTGATGCGGCCCGACTCCGGCACCGTCGAGGTGCTGGGCCACGATCTCGTACGCCACCCCGAGCGCGCCTCGCGCCTCATCGGCTACCTCGGGCAGGAGTCCACCGCCCTGGACGAGCTGACCGTGGCGCTCGCCGCCGAGACCACCGGGCGGCTGCGCGGGCTGACCGCCCGCGACGCGCGGGCGGGGCGCGATGCCGTACTGGAGGAGCTGGGCCTGACCGGACTCGCCGGGCGCCCCCTGAAGAAGCTCTCCGGCGGACAGCGGCGGCTGGCCTGCTTCGCCGCCGCGCTGGTCGGCGCACGGCCCGTGCTGATCCTGGACGAGCCGACCACCGGCATGGACCCGGTGGCGCGGCGGGCCGTGTGGGCCGCGGTCGACCGGCGGCGCGCCGAGCACGGCACGACGGTGCTGCTCGTCACGCACAACGTCATCGAGGCGGAGACCGTACTGGACCGGGTCGCCGTCCTGGAGCGCGGCCGGGTCATCGCCTGCGACACCCCGACGGGCCTGAAGGAACAGGTGGCCGGCGAGGTGCGGGTGGAGCTGGTGTGGCGCGACCGGGCGCCGCTGGAGGTGCCCGAGGTGGCCGCGCTGCGGGCGTCCGCGCAGGAGTCGGGACGCCGGTGGGTGCTGCGGCTCGCGCCGGACGAGGCGCGGGCGGCGGTCGCGGCGGTGACGGGCGGCGCGGCGTTCGCGGCGCTGGACGACTTCACGCTGGCGACGCCGAGCCTGGAGGACGTGTACCTGGCGCTCGGCGGCGCGGCGAAGGGGCTGGTCAAGGCATGAGCTCGCCGGCAGGCATGAACGTGAGGGACAGGAGCGTCGTCAGGTGAGCACCGTGCCCGCACAGGCCCTTACCCCCGGCGTGGTCCGCAGCGCCGCCGTGGACGACGAGCCGGGTGCCGCCCCACTCGCGCCCCGGGCGCGGCTGCTGCCCGCGCTCGTCGCGGTCTACCGCGCCCAGCTGTCGCGGGCGAGGGTGGCCCGCATCCCCCTGCTGTTCGTGGCGACCTTCCAGTCCATCGGGATCATGGTCCTGATGCGCGGGGTCGTGGACGGCGGGGCGGAGGCGCGGGCGGTCGTCGCCGGGTCGTCGGTGCTGGTCGTGGCGTTCGTCGCGCTGAACCTGCTCGCGCAGTACTTCGGGCAGCTGAAGGCGAGCGGCGGACTGGACCACTACGCCACGCTGCCCGTGCCGCCCGCCGCGGTGGTACTGGGCGCGGCCGGTGCGTACGCCTCCTTCACGGTGCCCGGGACGGTCGTGACGGCCGTCGTCGGGTCGGTGCTCTTCCAACTGCCGCTGACGCACCTGTGGGTGCTGGGCGCGGTGGTGCCGCTCGCCGGAGCCGCGCTCGCCGGGCTCGGTGCGGCGCTCGGGCTGCTCGCGCCGCGCCAGGAGCTCGCCACGCTGCTGGGCCAGCTCGGGATGTCGGCCGCCCTGCTGCTCGGCGTGCTGCCGGCCGGCCGGCTGCCGGAGCCCATCGGCTGGGCGCGTGACCTGCTGCCCTCGACGTACGGGGTCGAGGCGCTCGCCCGCACCTTCGACGCCCGCCCCGACTGGGCGGCCGTGGGCCTGGACCTCGCGGTCTGCGCGGTGGTCGGCGTCGTCTCCCTCGCCCTCGCGACCTGGGCGTACCGGCGGGCCGCGGTGCGGTGAGGTACGGGGTGAGGTACGCGTTGTGCGGGGCCCGGGCGGCGGGCGGCGGCCGGTGAGGCGACGCCGGGGGTCGCCTGGCACGATGGCAGGGTGACCGCACCGCTGACTCCGCCCCACCGGCCGTCCCATCAGCCGTCCCATCAGCCGTCCCACCAGCAGTCCCCGCACGACTCCGCCTGGCCGCCGCCGTACCCGTCCGGCGCGGCGCACGCGGGGGAGGCGGGGGAGGCGTACGACGCGGACGACGCGCCGGATGTGGCGACGGAGGTGCGCCAGGGTGCCCTGGTGCTGCTCGTGGTGACCTTGTCGGGTATCGCGCTGGGGCTGCTGTGGCTGTGGCTGGCGCCGCGGATCCCGCTGGTCTCGGACGGCGAGGCCGTGTTTTTGAAGGACACGGAGGGCGAGGGCGCGGTCGGTGCCGATGGCACGTTCGTCCTGCTGGCGCTCGGCTTCGGCGCGCTCAGCGCGGCGGTGGTGTTCTGGTTCCACCGGCACGGCGGCATCGCGGTGGTGGTGGGCCTGGCGCTGGGCGGCCTGCTCGGCTCGCTGCTCGGCTGGGGCGTGGGCACGCTGCTGGGGCCGACGCACGACGTGGCCGCGCACGCCCGGGCGGTCGGCGCCGGGGTCACGTTCGACGCGCCGCTGGAGCTCCACGCGCAGGGCGCGGTGCTGGCCTGGCCGGTGGCGGCGATGCTCGTCCACCTGGCCCTCACGGCCGCCTTCGGGCCCCGCGACCCGGAACCGGACTGGAACACCACGCCGTACGACGCTCCGCCGCCCCCCAAGGACGCCCCAGGCTGAAGGCGGGCCGCGCCGGGGCCCGCCGCCCGCGAGGACGCCCCGGCTGAACGGCCGCGCCGGGGGCCGCCGCCCGGGAGGACGCCACAGGCTGAACGGGGCCGCGCCCCCGGCCGCCGTCGAGCCGCCGTCGAGCCCGCCGTCCGCAAGGACATCCCGGCCCGGACCGGCGGCCGTGCCCGTGGCCCCCGGCCGCCGAGCCCGCCGCCCCGAGCCCGGACCGGACCGGACCGGACCGGACCGAAACAGCGGCCGCGCCCCGGACGCGCCGCCGGCAAGGCGGGGTTACGCGCGGCCGATCGGCGCCAGTACCGCGTCCGTGAGGGCCGCCAGGTCCGCGGCGGACAGTTCCACTTCCAGGCCCCGGCGCCCCGCCGAGACGCAGATCGTGTCGTGCTTCGACGCCGACGCGTCCAGTACCGTACGCAGCCGCTTGCGCTGGCCCAGCGGCGAGATGCCGCCCCGGACGTACCCCGTCGCGCGTTCCGCCGCCGCCGGGTCGGCCATCGCCGCGCGCTTGCCGCCCACCGCGGCCGCGAGGGCCTTCAGGTCCAGCTGGCCGGCCACCGGGACGACCGCGACCGTCAGGGCGCCGTCGACATCGGCGACCAGGGTCTTGAAGACCCGGTCGGGGGAGACGCCCAGGGCCTCGGCGGCCTCCTCGCCGTAGGACGGGACGGACGGGTCGTGGTCGTAGGCGTGCAGCGTGAAGGGCGTGCCCGCGGCGGTGAGGGCGACCGTCGCCGGGGTGCCGCCGGCCCGCCGGCCGCCACCCCCCTTGGCCGGACGCGTCTCGCGTGCCCCTTCCGGGTTCTGCTTGGGCTTCTTCGCCACGTCGGGTGTCCTCCCGTCAGTTGGGGCTGGTCGGAGCGCGGGTCAGGTCGACCGCCGGCAGCGACGGCAGGTGCCGCAGCACCGCCGTCTCGGCGCGCAGCAGGTGCAGCTCCTCGCGCAGCCGTGTCGCCGTGTCCGGCGCCTGGAGCAGCCGCTGCTTCGCCGGGGTGTCCAGCACCGCCGCGGCGGCCACCAGATACGAGACGACCGATGGGTCGTCCGGCAGCTCCTGGTCCGCCGTGAGGGACCGCTCCCGCGCTCCGGCCAGCCGCTTCTGGTAGGCGCGGAAGGCCCGCAGCACACCCTCGGCGAGCGCGCCCGCCCCGTCGCCCTGCTCCTCCTCCAGCTCCTCCACCTCCGCGATGAGGAACGGCCCGCTCGCGTCCACCGACAGCAGCTTCACCCGGGTCGTACCGGTCGCCAGCACCTCGAAGCTGCCGTCCGTCCGCTCCCGGATCGTCGCCGCGTCCGCGACGCAGCCGACCCGGTGGAACGCCTGGATCGGGTCGGCGCCGAAGCCCGCGGCGGGGCCCTTCTCGGGCAGCGCCGTCTGGTCTGGCATGCCGGGCGCGGTGGGTGCGACCTCCCGCCCGTCGCGGATCGCCACGACGGCGAAGCGGCGCGGTTCCGACTCATCGGTCTTCAGCAGTTCGCGCATCATGGCGCGATACCGCTCCTCGAAGACGTTCAGGGGCAGCACGAGGCCCGGGAAAAGCACCGCGTTCAGCGGAAAGAGTGGCAGGCGAGCGGTGGTCACAGCGGTTAAGCGTAATGGCCGCCCGAGCGGCCACGTCCGGCCCGTCCGCGCAGCGGGACGGCCGCCGCCACTTCGAGGCGTACGCGGTCACGCGCGTCGAGGAACCGGCCGAGCGGATCGTCCTCGGCCGATGACCACGGGAACGACCACGGGAACGACGTCGCGTACGGCCCGATCAGCCGGAACTGTTCCAGCGCCGCCGCCCACCGCTGCCGCCGCACCAGCACGTACGCCAGCATGTTGCGCATCTCGGCCGGCCACGGGTCGCCCGCCGCGTACCGCCCGGACAGCTCGATCGCCTGCTCCACCGCCGCGTCGATGCGCTCCTCCTGCTGGCCGGATCGCTGTACGGGGACGGGGTCACCGGCCACCAGTCGCACGAAGGCCGCGCGCAGCGGGAGCGCCCGTATCAACGATCCCGGCAGCGCGTCCGCCGCGGCCTGCTCGGCGAAGTCGAAGCACTCGAAGCACCCGTGGCGCGGGGCACGGCGGACGCGGGGGGCGTCCCCCCGCCGGGCACAGCACTGCGCGGACAGGTACGTGAGCGCGGCGACATGGCACCCGTAGTGGTGCGAGGCCCGGCGAACGGCCTGCTCCCACAGCGACTCGAAGGCCGGGTGCGTGGCCCGCGTGCCGCGCGCGTGGTCCAGCGCCAGGCGCCAGGGCACCGGGTCGCGCGGCGCGGCCCCGGCCGCCGCGTCGATCAGCGGGCCCAGCTCGCGCAGCCGCTCGGCCCGGGCCGGGGACTCCCACGCCTTGCGGACCGCCACCTCCGCCTTGAGCAGCAGCGCGTCCGGGTCGCCCGGCGCGTCCGCCAGCCAGCGCGTCAGCCACTCGCCCCGGCTGTGCGCGAACGCGGCCAGCCGCGTCACATACCGGTCGCGGCTCTCCCACTCGGCGGCCCCGCGCGTGGCGGCCAGCAGCGTGGCGGCCGGCTCGTGGTCCCCGAGGGCGGCGGCGACCAGCGCCGGGCCGAGCCGCTCGTCCGGCGCGTCGAGCAGCACCGCGTGGTCCGGCACCAGCCCGTCGGCGAGCTGGGGAGTGTGCCGGACCGGGCGGGCGGTGCTGAGCAGGGCACGGAGCAATGACATGGTGCGGCCATTGAAAACCGCAGGTGGGAGCCGCGCCAGTGGCGTGCTGTGAAGCTTTGGTGGCGGCGGAATGGTTGCGCTGCCGAATGCCAAGAGAACGTAAAGAAAGCGGTGCACGGGTGGGGTGTACGGGTGGGGCGTACGGGTGTCAGCTGCGCCGGAGAAGGCGTGAGGCGCCCGCTGCGACCGTGGTGGCGAGGACCCAGCCCAGCAGGATCAGCACGGTCGACGCCCACTGCCATATGCCCCCCAGCCGCCAGTAGCCGTCCTGGCCGAGATTGATCACCGGCAGCAGCAGATCCAGCGCGTACAGGGCGGCGTTCCAGTTCGGATGCTCGCCCGGCTTGATCGCCGGCGGGTCGCACCGCGAGAAGGCCAGCGTCCCCGCGGCCCACAGCACCGCCATCCACAGCGCCGCCCGCCCCGGCCGGTAGCCGTATGCCACCGTCCAGTCCTGGAGGTACCCCCAGGTCTTCGCCGCCAGCGGCAGCGTCTCGCGCCGTCTGCGCTGCTTGGCCAGCAGCACCTCGCGGGCGTCCGCGTCCTCACCGCTGTTGCGCAGCACCGCCGCCAGCCGCTCGTACGGCTCCGGGGCGAACTCGGGGGTCGCCGCGGCCACCCACTCCAGGCGGCGGGCGAGCGGGAAGTGCCCGTACGGGACGAGGTTCTCGTATACGAAGCCGGCCATCGCGAGCCCCCCGGGACCCGGCCAGCTGGTCGACTGGTCGATCAGCGTGACCACCTTCGCGCCGTTGAGCACCACCCGCCCCTCCGCCGGACGCTCGCCGTTGAACCGCAGCTCCGGGGTGACGATCCGGCGCAGCGACAGCTCCTCCCGGCGCTCCGAGGACAGCAGGAACCGCGCGTGGTGGAAGTCCACCGCGTCCCCGAACCGGCCGTCGTCCAGCCGCACCCCGCCCCGGCACTCGAAGGGCTGCATACGGGTGCCGCGCATCGGCGTGTGGACACTGGCGAGGCCCAGCCCGCCGGGCGGCGTCGCCCCGGCCACACTGCCCGTGGTGTCGCTGACCCAGGCGTACGTCATATGGAGCGTCCGCTCCACGCTCAGCTGCGGAGCGTTCAGCGCCCGCCGGCCCTCCGCGCCCCGCAGCCGGCTGCCGCGCAGGCTCAGCGAGACGCCGACCTTCGCGCCGCGCATGCTGAACTCGCCATACGTCTCGATCAGCTCGGCCTGGAGGTCCTGTGCCACCGACATGCCATCGGCGACGATCGCCCGGCCACGCCGGTCGGGCCGCACATGGATCTGGCTGATCAGCAGATCCGTGCCTATCTGGGCGTCCGTCAGCCGCATCCCGCGCTCCACCCGGCAGCGCGGCAGGTGCAGATCGCCCTCCGTGTGCAGCCGCGCCGCCTCCAGGCGCGGTATCGCGCACCCCACCATGCGCAGCGTGGTGAACCGGGACTCCGGCAGCACCACCTCGTTCTCGAACCGGCAGCCGTGCAGCTCCACATACGGGCCGATCGTCCCGCCCGCCAGGTCGAGCGTCCCGGTGATCTGCACCCCGCGCAGCTTCAGCGCCGCGACGCGCCCGGCCAGCGCGGGCGGCCCGTCCAGCAGCAGCAGCGCCACCTTGTCGGCCCGCACGCTCCGCTCGGGCGGCCAGACGCGTGGCGAGAACGGATCGTCGAGCATCGCGTTGCCCGTGCTCAGGTCATAGGTGGCGCCGATCCGGAACGCCTGCCACATCCCCACCTCGGTCGGGGTGAGGTCGTGCGGCACATCGTCGTCGTGCGGCTCGGTCACTGCCGCCCCCTCCGCTTCCCCGCTTCGTACGGCTGTTCTTCCCGCTGAGTGACGGACTGAACGCTAACGGTCAGGTGTGACAGTCGCGGGCCGGTGTGGCGTGTATCAGCCAGTGATACGGACGACCGGACGCGGGAAACCGTCTGCGAGAATTGACCTGTGATCTCACGAATCGATCTGCGCGGCGACGCCCTCCCGAAGGGTGGCGCTCTGCGCGACCTGCTGCCCCGTGCCGAGTTCGACGTGGAAGCCGCCCTGACGAAGGTGCGGCCCATCTGCGAGGCCGTGCATCATCGGGGAGACGCGGCGCTGATCGACTACGCGGAGAAGTTCGACGGCGTGGTCCTCGATCAGGTACGCGTTCCGGCCGCCGCGCTCACGCGCGCGCTGCAGGAACTGGATCCGGCCGTCCGTGCGGCCCTGGAGGAGTCGATCCGGCGGGCCAGGATCGTCCACCGGGAGCAGCGCCGCACCCAGCACACCACCCAGGTCGTGCCCGGCGGCACCGTGACCGAAAAGTGGGTGCCGGTCGAGCGCGTCGGCCTGTACGCGCCGGGCGGCCGGTCCGTCTACCCCTCGTCCGTGATCATGAACGCCGTGCCCGCGCAGGAGGCGGGCGTCGAGTCCATCGCGCTCGCGTCCCCGCCGCAGAGGGAGTTCGGGGGCCTGCCGCACCCGACGATCCTCGCCGCCTGCGCGCTGCTCGGCGTCGAGGAGGTCTACGCCGTGGGCGGCGCCCAGGCCGTCGCCATGTTCGCCTACGGCACGGAGACCTGCGCCCCGGCCAACATGGTCACCGGCCCCGGCAACATCTGGGTCGCCGCCGCCAAGCGGTACTTCACCGGCCGCATCGGCATCGACACCGAGGCCGGCCCCACCGAGATCGCGGTCCTCGCCGACGACACCGCCGACCCCGTGCACATCGCCGCCGACCTGATCAGCCAGGCCGAGCACGACCCGCTCGCCGCCGCCGTCCTGGTCACCGACTCCGTCGAGCTGGCCGAGGCCGTCGAGAAGGAGCTCCAGCCGCAGGTCGCCGCCACCAAGCACGTCGAGGACCGGATCCTGCCCGCGCTGCGCGGCAAGCAGTCCGCGATCGTGCTGGTCGACGGCCTGGAGGAGGGCCTGCGGGTGGTCGACGCGTACGGCGCCGAGCACCTGGAGATCCAGACCGCCGACGCCGCCGCCGTCGCCCAGCGCGTCCGTAACGCCGGCGCGATCTTCGTCGGCCCGTGGGCGCCCGTCTCGCTCGGCGATTACTGCGCGGGCTCCAACCACGTGCTGCCCACCGGTGGCTGCGCCTGCCACTCCTCGGGCCTGTCCGTGCAGTCCTTCCTGCGCGGCATCCACATCGTGGACTACACGCGCGACGCGCTGGCCGAGGTGGCCCACCACGTGGTGACGCTCGCGGAGGCGGAGGACCTGCCGGCGCACGGTGCCGCCCTGAAGGCCCGGTTCGGGTGGAAGGTGCCGCAGCGGTGACCGCCGAGAACATCCGCATCGACGACCTGCCCATCCGCGACGAGCTGCGCGGCAAGTCCCCCTACGGCGCGCCGCAGCTCGACGTACCCGTACGCCTCAACACCAACGAGAACCCGTATCCGCTGCCCGAGCCGCTGGTCGAGCGGATCGCCGAGCGCGTCCGCGAGGCCGCCCGCACGCTCAACCGCTACCCCGACCGGGACGCCGTCGAGCTGCGTACGGCACTGGCCGCCTACCTCACCCGGACCACCGGGTACGAGGTGGGACTCGCCAACGTCTGGGCCGCCAACGGCTCCAACGAGGTCATCCAGCAGCTGCTGCAGACCTTCGCGGGACCCGGGCGGATCGCGATCGGCTTCGAGCCCTCGTACTCGATGCACGGCCTGATCTCGCGCGGTACGGGTACCGGCTGGATCTCCGGGCCGCGCGGCGAGGACTTCACCATCGACGTGGCCGCCGCCAAGGCCGCCATCGCCGAGCACCGGCCCGACGTCGTCTTCATCACCTCCCCCAACAACCCCACGGGCACCGCCGTCGAGGCGGACACCGTGCTGGCGCTGTACGAGGCCGCCCAGGCCGCCAAGCCGTCCCTGGTCGTGGTCGACGAGGCGTACGTGGAATTCAGCCACCGCCCGTCCTTGTTGCCCCTCATCGAGGGCCGCCCCCACCTGGTGGTCTCCCGGACCATGTCCAAGGCGTTCGGCGCGGCCGGACTGCGGCTCGGCTACCTGGCGGCGCACCCGGCCGTCGTGGACGCCGTCCAGCTGGTGCGCCTGCCGTACCACCTGTCCGCCGTCACCCAGGCCACCGCGCTCGCCGCGCTGGAGCACACCGATACGCTGCTGGGGTACGTCGAGCAGCTGAAGGCGGAGCGGGACCGGCTGGTCGCCGAGCTACGGGCGATCGGCTACGAGGTCACCGAGTCCGACGCCAACTTCGTACAGTTCGGACGATTCGACGGCGAGGGGGCCGCGCACTCGGTGTGGCGGCGGATCCTCGACCGGGGCGTCCTGGTCCGGGACAACGGCGTACCGGGCTGGCTGCGGGTCACCGCCGGCACGCCCGAAGAGAACGACGCGTTCCTCGATGCGGTTCGCGCACTGAAGAAGGAGCAGAGCTCATGAGCCGCGTAGGACGGGTTGAGCGCACCACCAAGGAGACGTCCGTCGTCGTCGAGATAGACCTCGACGGGACCGGCAAGGTCGATGTGGCGACCGGCGTCGGCTTCTACGACCACATGCTCGACCAGCTCGGCCGCCACGGTCTGTTCGACCTCACCGTCAAGACCGACGGCGACCTGCACATCGACTCGCACCACACCATCGAGGACACCGCCCTCGCGCTGGGCGCCGCCTTCAAGCAGGCGCTCGGCGACAAGGTGGGGATCTACCGGTTCGGCAACTGCACGGTCCCGCTGGACGAGTCCCTCGCCCAGGTCACCGTCGACCTCTCCGGCCGCCCCTACCTGGTGCACACCGAGCCGGAGAACATGGCGCCGATGATCGGCTCGTACGACACGACCATGACCCGGCACATCCTGGAGTCGTTCGTCGCCCAGGCCCAGATCGCGCTGCACGTCCACGTGCCGTACGGGCGCAACGCCCACCACATCGTGGAGTGCCAGTTCAAGGCCCTGGCCCGCGCCCTGCGCTACGCCTCGGAGCGCGATCCCCGCGCGGCCGGGATCCTGCCCTCCACGAAGGGCGCGCTGTGAGCGACGCACGCGCGGCCGCCGGGCCGCAGATGACCGCGATGCCCGCACCTCTGCGCCGCGCGGGCGGAGAAGCGAACGGAAGAGCACTGTGAGCGACGCACGCGCGGCCGCCGGGCCGCAGATGACCGCGATGCCCGCACCTCTGCGCCGCGCGGGCGGAGATGGGGGTACCTCCCAGGCGTCAGCCCTGGGGGAGAACGGAAGAGCACTGTGACCGGTCTGTCGACCATCCTGATCGTCGTCGGCCTCTTCCTGGCAGGAGGCGTGTACTCCTTCAGCAAGCAGCAGATGCCCAAGGGCGTGATCGTCCTGCTGACCATCGCCTCGGTGATGTGTATCGTCGCGGGCGTCCTGCGGATTCAGGGGATCTGGGAATGAGCACCTCGAAGAACGTCGTGGTCTTCGACTACGGATTCGGCAACGTCCGCTCCGCCGAGCGCGCCCTCGCCCACGTCGGCGCGGACGTCGAGATCACCCGCGACTACGACAGGGCCATGAACGCCGACGGGCTCCTCGTCCCCGGCGTCGGCGCCTTCTCCGCCTGCATGGCGGGGCTCAAGGACGCCCGCGGCGACTGGATCGTGGAGCGCCGGCTCGCCGGCGGCCGCCCCGTCATGGGCATCTGCGTGGGCATGCAGATCCTCTTCGCGCGCGGCATCGAGCACGGCGTGGAGACCGAGGGCCTGGACGAGTGGCCCGGCACGGTCGGGCCGCTGAAGGCCCCGGTCGTGCCCCACATGGGCTGGAACACGGTCGAGGCGCCCGAGGGCAGCGAGCTGTTCGCCAGCCTCGACGCCGACGCCCGGTTCTACTTCGTGCACTCCTACGCCGTGCACGACTGGAGCCTGGAGACGGCCAACCCCGCGATGCGCGCGCCCAAGGTCACCTGGGCGACGCACGGCGAGCGGTTCGTGGCGGCCGTCGAGAACGGCGCGCTGTGGGCGACGCAGTTCCACCCCGAGAAGTCCGGCGACACCGGCGCCCAGCTGCTGACCAACTGGCTCAACACCTTCTGACCCTCCTTCTTCCGACCCTCCCTTCTTGAGAATCCGGGACCCGCTGAGATGAGCAAGCTCGAACTCCTCCCCGCCGTCGACGTCCGGGACGGCCAGGCCGTACGGCTCGTCCATGGCGAGTCCGGTACGGAGACGTCCTACGGCTCTCCGCTGGAGGCTGCCCTCGCCTGGCAGCGCGCGGGCGCCGAGTGGCTGCATCTCGTCGACCTCGATGCCGCCTTCGGCACCGGGGACAACCGGGAGCTGATCGCCGAGGTCGCCGTGTCCATGGCGGACATGAACCTCAAGGTGGAGCTGTCCGGCGGCATCCGCGACGACGCCTCGCTCGCGGCCGCGCTCGCCACCGGCTGCACCCGCGTCAACCTGGGCACCGCCGCGCTGGAGACCCCCGAGTGGGTCGCCAAGGTCATCGCCGAGCACGGCGACAAGATCGCGGTCGGCCTGGACGTACGGGGCACGACGCTGCGCGGCCGCGGCTGGACCCGCGACGGCGGCGACCTGTACGAGACGCTGGCCCGCCTCGACTCCGAGGGCTGCGCCCGGTACGTGGTCACCGACATCGCCAAGGACGGCACCCTCCAGGGCCCCAACCTGGAGCTGCTGCGCAACGTCTGCGCCGCCACCGACAAGCCGGTCGTCGCCTCGGGTGGCGTCTCCTCGCTGGACGACCTGCGGGCCATCGCCGCGCTGGTCCCCGAGGGCGTCGAGGGCGCGATCGTCGGCAAGGCGCTGTACGCCAAGGCGTTCACCCTGGAGGAAGCGCTCGCGGCGGTGGCCGAATGACCGACTCCGTACGCCGTGTCGTCACCGGTGCGCCCTGGGAGGAGCAGTTCGGCTACTCCCGCGCCGTGGAGCTGCCCAACGGGCTGGTGCTGGTCTCCGGCTGCACCTCCGTCATAGACGGCGAGATCGCCGAAGGCGACCCCTACGAGCAGGCCGTCAACTCCTTCAACGTCGCCTTCGGCGCGCTGAAGCAGCTGGGCCTGGGCGTGGCGGACGTGGTCCGTACGCGCATGTACATCACCCACGCGCGGGACGTGGAGGAGGTCGGCCGCGCCCACAAGGAGCTGTTCGACGCCGTCCGGCCCGCCGCCTCGATGCTCATCGTCGAGGGTTTCGTCGACCCGCGGCTGGTCGTGGAGGTCGAGGTCGAGGCGTACCGAGGAGGTGCCGCGTCATGACCCTCGCGGTCCGAGTGATCCCCTGCCTGGACGTGGACAACGGCCGGGTCGTCAAGGGCGTCAACTTCCAGAACCTGCGCGACGCGGGCGACCCGGTCGAGATGGCCAAGCTGTACGACGCCGAGGGCGCCGACGAGCTGACCTTCCTCGACATCACCGCCTCGTCCGGCAACCGGGAGACCACCTACGACGTGGTGCGCCGCACCGCCGAGCAGGTCTTCATCCCGCTGACGGTCGGCGGCGGCGTGCGCAGCGCCGACGACGTCGACAAGCTGCTGCGCGCCGGCGCCGACAAGGTCGGCGTCAACACCGCGGCGATCGCCCGCCCCGAGCTGATCCAGGAGATCGCCGAGCGCTTCGGCCGTCAGGTCCTGGTCCTGTCGGTGGACGCCCGCCGCACTGCTGAGGGCACCTTCGAGGTCACCACGCACGGCGGCCGCCGCGGCACCGGCATCGACGCCGTCGAATGGGCCCACCGGGCCGCCGAGCTGGGCGCGGGCGAGATCCTGCTCAACTCGATGGACGCGGACGGCACCAAGGACGGCTACGACACCGAGATGATCGCCGCCGTACGCAAGCACGTCACCGTCCCGGTGATCGCCTCCGGCGGCGCGGGCAAGCTCGCGCACTTCCCGCCCGCGATCGACGCGGGCGCGGACGCGGTGCTGGCGGCGTCGGTCTTCCACTTCGGCGACCTGCGGATCTCCGAGGTGAAGGCCACGCTCCGCGAAGCGGGTCACCCGGTGCGCTGAGCTCCTCGGGGGTGGGTCAGCCGAGCGGCTGGGCGAGCTGTATGAGGTTCCCGACCGTGTCGTCCAGCACGGCCGTCAGCAGCGGTCCCTGCTCGGTGGGCGGCTCGGTGAACGTCACGCCCAGCCCGCTCAGCCGCTCGTACTCCGCCCGCAGGTCGTCCACCCCGAGCACGATGCACGGCAGCCCGGCTTCGCGCAGTCCCTTCCTGTACTGCTCGGCCACCGGGCTGTCCCCGGGCTCCAGCAGCAACTCCACGTCCTGTCCGGGCGCGGCGACCGTGATGAAGCGCGCCCCACCCAGGTCCAGGTCCGTGCGGGTCTCGAAGCCGAGCACGTCCCGGTAGAAGGCGTGGGCCTTCTCCTCGTCGTCGACGTACACGCTGGTCATCGCGATCCTGATCATCGTGCGTCCTCCTCGGTGGCGTGCGTCTTCCTGGCTGAGCCGCGTACGTCCGATGATGCACGTCCCCACTGACAACGGCCGTTCGGCCGGCGGAGGCCCGGCAGGTCTGCCGACGCACAGCAAATATTTCGCAAACGTGTGCGGATTGCCGTCCGGGCCTGAGAGGGTGCGTCGATGGCGACCGGCACCCCTGCAGCTACAGCGACACCCGTCACCGGGGAACCGCCCGCCTACCGTGACGCCAACGTGCTGCGCGGCTCACCGCCTACGCCGCTTCCACCGCCGGCGACAGCGTCTACTACCTCGCCCTGTCCTGGGCCGTCGTCCGCAGCGGAAGCCCCGGGGCGGCGGGTGCCGTCATGGCGGTCAGCGCCCTGCCGCGGGCCCTGCCCCTGCTGGGCGGGGGAGTCGTCGCCGACCGTTTCGGGCCGCGCCGCGTCGTCCTCGCCGCCGACACCGTGCGCTGCCTGAGCACGCTGGCTCTCGCCGCCCTCCTGTTCGCGGCCACGCCCGGCCTGTGGCTGCTCACCGCCGTCGCCGTGGTCTTCGGCATCGTCGACGCCCTGTTCATGCCCGCGGTCGGCGCCCTGCCGCCGCGGATCGCCCCGCCCGGACAGCTCGCCCGGATCCAGGGCCTGCGGGGCCTCGCCCACAGGGCCGCCCTCGTCCTCGGCGCGCCCCTGGGCGGCCTCGCGGTGGCCGCCGGAGGCTCCGTCGCCGCCTTCGGGCTGGCCGGCCTGCTCTTCGCCCTCTCCCTGCCGCTCCTGCTGGCCCTGCGGATCCACCCACTGCCCACCGCCGCCGCCCGCGCCAAGGGCACCGCCCCGCGTGACCTCGCGGACGCGGATACGGCCCTGGACACCGCCCCGCGTGACCTCGTGGACGCGGATCCGGCCAAGGGCGCCGCCCCGCGTGACCTCGCGGACGCGGATCCGGCCAAGGGCACCCCCCCCGCGTGAGGTCGCCGGGGCCGGTCGCGTCAAGGGCGCCGCCCTGCGAGACCTCGTGGACGGGCTGCGCCATATGCGCCGCCATCCCGTCCTCGCCCCGCTCATCGTCGTCATCGCCCTCAGCGACCTGGGCTTCGTCGGGCCGCTCAACGTGGGCCTCGCCCTGCTCGCCGACGCGCGCGGGTGGGGGGCCTCCGGCATCGGCTGGATCCTCGCCGGGTTCGGCACCGGCTCCGCCGCCGCCTCGCTGCTGCTGACGGTATGGGGCCGGGTGCCGCGCGCCGGGTCCGTACTGTCCTGGACGCTGGCCGCCGGCGCCGTCGCGATCGCCGCCCTCGCCTTCGTACCGCGCCTCGCGGCGGCGGTCGCGGTGGCCCTGCTCATCGGGCTCCTGGCCGGGCTGAGCGGCGCCGTGTGCTCGGCGCTCGTGCAGACCGAGTCGGACCCGGCCTACCTCGGGCGGGTGACGTCGGTGACGAACTTCTTCAGCCTCGGCGTCGCACCCCTCACCTTCCCGCTCACCGGCGCGGCGATCGGCCTATGGGGAACCGGGCCCGTCTTCACCGTCAGCGCCGCCGTATGCGCCCTGGGCGGCGTCTATGGGCTCTGCTCCGCGCCCCTGCGCCGCGCCCGGCTCCCCTAGACCTGGAACACCGGGCTAGATACCCAGCTGCTTCGCCCCGTGCAGCCGCTCCACGGCGTCCTTGTCGCCCTCCACCTGCACATCCGCCGCGTCCTGCCGGCCGAAGGCGAACATCGTCAGCTCACCCGGCTCGCCGGTCACCGTCACCACCGGGGTGCCCCGGTGTGCCACCGCCGTCTGGCCGTTCGGGCGGCGCAGCACCAGACCCACCGGCGCCTTGCGGCACAGCATCCGCGCCGCCTTCTCCAGGCGTACCCACAGGGCCTCCGAGAAGACCGGGTCCAGCCGGCGAGGCGTCCAGCCCTGCTGCGCCCGCCGCACGTCCTCCGCGTGGACGTAGAACTCGACCGTGTTCGCGCCCTCGTCGACCTGCTTGATCGCGTACGGGGACATGCGTGGCGGACCCGTACGGATCAGCTGGATCAGCTCGTCGTACGGCTTGGAGGCGAACTCCGCCTGCACCTGTTCCAGGCGCCCGCGCAGCGCCCCGATCAGCATTCCCGCCGCCGCGTCCGGGCGGCGCTCGCGCACCACCACATGGGCCGCCAGATCACGGGTCTTCCAGCCCTCGCACAGGGTCAGGGCGTCGGGGCCGGCGGCCTCCAACAGATCGGCGAGCAGAAGCCGTTCACGCTTGGCATGGGTCGACATGCAGGCCAGCGTACGGCCGCGGCGCCCGGTCCGCCCAGTGGACGCACCACGGGGAAGCCGCCGCGGTCACGGCACAATGGCGTCATGACCAGCAACCTTGACCCGGCCATCGCCGCCCGTCTCAAGCGCAGCCCCGACGGGCTGGTCCCGGCCATCGCCCAGCAGTACGACACCGGCGAGGTGCTGATGCTGGGCTGGATGGACGACGAGGCCCTGCACCGCACCCTCACCACCGGCCGCTGCACCTACTGGTCCCGCAGCCGCCAGCAGTACTGGGTCAAGGGCGACACCTCCGGGCACGTCCAGCACGTCAAGTCCGTCGCCCTCGACTGCGACGCCGACACCGTCCTGGTCAAGGTCGACCAGGTGGGGGCCGCCTGCCACACCGGCGCCCGCACCTGCTTCGACGGCGACGTCCTCCCCCTCGGCAAGTAAGGTCGGGCGCCATGGATCTCGAGACCTTCCGCAAGCTGGCGGCCGACCGCCGCGTCATCCCGGTCAGCCGCCGCCTGCTCGCGGACGGGGACACCCCGGTCGGCCTCTACCGCAAGCTCGCCGCCGAACGCCCGGGGACCTTCCTCCTGGAGTCGGCCGAGAACGGTCGCTCCTGGTCGCGGTACTCGTTCATCGGCGTACGCAGCGCCGCCACCCTCACCGCCCGCGACGGCCAGGCCCACTGGCTGGGCCTGCCGCCCGTCGGCGTGCCCGTGGACGGCGACCCGCTGGAGGCGCTGCGCGCCACCGTCGAGACCCTGCACACCCCGCGCGACCTGGCCTCGGGCATGCCGCCGTTCACCGGGGGCATGGTCGGCTACCTGGGGTACGACATCGTGCGCCGTCTGGAGCGCATCGGCGAGCACGGACGCGACGACCTCCGGCTGCCCGAGCTGACCATGCTGCTCACCTCGGACCTCGCCGTGCTCGACCACTGGGACGGCACGGTGATGCTGATCGCCAACGCCATCAACCACAACGACCTGGACACGGGCGTCGACGAGGCGTACGCGGACGCCGTCGCCCGCCTCGACGCCATGGCCGCCGACCTGGCCAAGCCGGTCCGGACGCGGCCCGTCGCGCTGCCGCCCTCCGAGCTCCCGGCGTACACCGCCCTGTGGGGCGGAAAGGCGTACCAGGAGGCCGTCGAGGACATCAAGGAGCGGATCCGGGCGGGCGAGGCCTTCCAGGTGGTGCCCTCGCAGCGCTTCGAGACCCCGTGCACGGCGAGCGCGCTGGACGTCTACCGGGTGCTGCGGGCCACCAACCCGTCCCCGTACATGTACCTGTTCCGCTTCGACGGTTTCGACGTGGTCGGGTCCAGCCCCGAAGCCCTGGTCAAGGTCGAGGACGGGCGCGCGATGGTGCACCCCATCGCGGGCACCCGCCCGCGCGGTGCCACCCCGCAGGAGGACCAGGCCCTCGCCGACGAGCTCATCGCCGACCCCAAGGAGAGGGCTGAACACCTCATGCTCGTCGACCTGGGCCGCAACGACCTGGGCCGGGTCTGCGAGCCGGGCTCCGTCGAGGTCGTGGACTTCATGTCGATCGAGCGGTACTCGCACGTCATGCACATCGTCTCGACCGTCACCGGCCGCGTCGCCGAGGGCCGCACCGCCTTCGACGTCCTCACCGCCTGCTTCCCGGCCGGGACGCTCTCCGGCGCCCCCAAGCCGCGCGCCATGCAGATCATCGAGGAGCTGGAGCCGACCCGGCGCGGCCTGTACGGCGGCTGCGTCGGCTACCTGGACTTCGCCGGCGACTCCGACACCGCCATCGCCATCCGTACCGCCCTGCTGCGCGACGGCACGGCGTACGTCCAGGCCGGCGCGGGGGTCGTCGCGGACTCCGACCCGGTCGCCGAGGACACCGAGTGCCGCAACAAGGCGGCCGCCGTCCTCCGCGCCGTACACACCGCCAACCGGATGAAGGGCGCATGACGGCATAAGGGATAGTGGGACGTGTGAGTGCCGCATCCGTACCCCAGCCCCGTGCCGGCCGCGCGGACGGGACGGCGGCCGCTTCGGGCGGTCGCCGCAGTCTCGCCGCCGCCCTGTTCCTCGGCGCCGTCGGCGCGGCCGTCGTCCTGCTGTCCTCCGGCCAGACCTGGGCCGAGGGCACGGTCACGGTCGGCGGCGGCACGGTGCCGCTCGACGCGGCGGGCGGCGACGTCACCGGCGTACCGACCGCCCTCGCCGTCGTCGGCCTGGCGGCCCTCGTCGCCGTCTTCGCGGTACGCCGCGCCGGCCGGTTCCTCGTGTCGCTGCTGCTCGCCCTGAGCGGCGCGGGCGCGGCCCTGGCGGCCTGCCTGGGCGCCTCCGGCAGCGCCGCGCTCGATGAGAAGGCCGCCGGCACCACCGGTGACGCCGCGGCCCGTGTCGAGGCGCTCACGCACACCGCCTGGCCCTATGTGACGGCCGCCGGAGGGCTGCTGATCCTCCTCGCCGGGCTGCTCGCCCTCCGCTACGGCAGGGCCTGGCCCGCGATGTCCGGCCGGTACGAGCGCGACGGCGCCCCCCGCGCCCGTAACGGCGCCCGCAGGACCACCACCGACCCGGACCGCCCCGAGGACCTGTGGAAGGCCCTGGACCGCGGCGAGGACCCCACGCGCGACGCCTGACGGCGACCCCCGGATCACCCCGCACGCGCGCGTGCGGGACAATGACGCTGAGCGTCCGCACCCGGCGGGGCCGTACACAGAGCAACAGCAACGAGGAGCACTTCATGGCGGGCAGCGACCACGGACACACCCCGGCCGCCTGGACCGGTGTCACCATCTCCTTCATCGGCTTCTGCGTCGCCGGTGCCTTCATGGTGGCGGCCAACCCGCTCGGTTTCTGGGTGGGCATGGCCGTCGTCCTCCTCGGCGGTGTCGTCGGTTACGCGATGAAGCTCGCGGGTCTCGGGGCGAAGGAATCGCCCGACCTCGTACGGGCCCGCGAGGAGGCCGCCCGCGCGGACCACGCCGGCGAGGCCGCCCAGGAAGACGCCCGCGCGGACACCCACGCGGACGCCCGCGCCTGACCCGTCCGGGGGCACGTCACCAGGTAAGGCGCGGTCCGGCAGAGCCGGGCTGCGCCTTCACGCATGATCGGAGACAATCACCCGGTGGACGCCACGCCGACTCCCCCCGGACCCGGACAGGCCCCGGCCCCGCCACCGCCCCCGGTTCTCCCGGCCCCGGCCCCGGTGGCCCGGTCGTCGGCCGCGCGGCCCCCGGCCCCGGCTCCCCTGCCGCCGTCCTCGGCCACGCGGCCCCCGGTGCCGCCGTCTACGGCCGGGCAGGCGTCATATCGCGGTTCTGTCCTGCTTCACCATGGTTTGTCCACCAGGCTGCGCGGAGACCTCGATGCCACCGTCATCCGGCTGCGCAGGCGGCGGCACGCGGAGGGCTCATCAGCCATTGACTGA
>NZ_JAUEPL010000043.1 GCF_030406405.1 Streptomyces ficellus | reverse complement strand
GCGATCAGCTGCGCCTGCCGGTCCCGCGACGAGGCCAGGGCGGCCGTCATCGCGTTGAACGACCGCGACAGCCGGGCGATCTCGTCCTCCCCCTCGACCGGGATACGGACGGTCAGGTCCTCGGTACTGGGGCGCGGGCGGCGCAGCAGGACCAGCGTGAGCAGTCCGGCGAGGGCCGCCCCCGTCGCCGACAGCAGCAGTGGTGGCGCCGCGCCGTGCGCGAACGCCGCGTGCACGGCACCGGCCGCATGCTCCGCGGCGGCGGGATCCGGCAGCGACGCGGCGGCCATGAGATCGCCGTGCGCGGCCGCCTCCAGCACCCGGTCGCGTTCCGCCGGGGTCAGCGGGGTGCGGTCCAGCGCTTCGGGCAGTGCCCCGTTGACGCCGCCGGCCAGCAGCGCGGTGGAGACGGCCACGCCCAGCGCGCTGCCCAGCTGCCGGAAGGTGTTGGACACGCCGGACGCCGTCCCCGCCCAGGTCACGGGCACGGCGCCGAGCAGCGCCACCGTCGCGGGCGCTCCGGCCAGCGAGACGCCCGTGCCCATCAGGATGAGCAGCCACCAGTAATCTCCGTACCCCGCGTCCCCGTCCAGGAGCGCGAGGCCCAGCAGGCCCACCGCCGAGCACCCGGTCCCCGCGACGATCGGCCACTTCGGACCCGTACGCACCACCAGGACCGCCGCCGCGTACGAGGCGACGGTGATCGCCCCGTTGAGCACCAGGAACCGGACGCCGGTCTGTGCCGGGCCGAACCCCTCCACCGCGTACATGCGCAGGCCCAGCAGCGCCATCCCGGCGTACAGCCCGAACAGGCTCAGCAGATTGACGGCGCAGGCGGCCGTGAACACCGGATTGCGGAAGAGCGTCAGCGGCAGCATCGGTTCGGGGCTGCGCCGCTCCCAGTACAGGAACGCCGGCAACGCCGCGGCGGCCAGGAGGAAGGAGCCGGTCACCGGCAACGAGCCCCAGCCGAGGGCCTCTCCCCGCACCAGGCCGTGAACGGTGGCGCCCACGGCCACGATGAACAGGCCCTGGCCGACCGGGTCGAGCCGGCGGACCAGCCGGGGCTGCCCGTCCGGCAGCGTGCGGACGAGCGCGGCGAGTGAGGCGAACGCCACCGGTACGTCGATCCAGAAGATCCAGCGCCAGCCCCACGCGTCCGCCACCAGCCCGCCGAGCACCGGCCCCATGCCGAGGGCCAGACCGCAGAACCCGGCGCCGACACCGATGGCCCGGGCGCGCGCCGCCGGGTCCGGGAACAGCGCGGAGACGAGGGCGAGCGAGACCGGGATGAGAACGGAACCGAAGGCGCCCTGGACGGCGCGGCCGACAAGCAGCAGTTCGATGGAGCCGGCCATGGCGCACACGGCGGACGCGCCGCCGAATCCGGCGAGTCCGACGAGGAACACCCGCTTGCGGCCCAGGATGTCGCCCAAGGCGCCACCGGTCAGCAGCAGACAGGCGGAGGCGAGGATGTAGACGTTGACGACCCACTGCAACTGGGTCGCGGACGCCGGCAGTTCGGCCCGGATACCGGGCAGTGCCACATCGGCGACGGTCGTGCCCGCGTACACCACGAAGACGGCCAGTCCCAGAAAGATCAGGGAGAGGCCGTGACGGGGCCGGGCGGGCGGCATTGTGGACATGTTCTGTTGTCGCCGCCGCCTACATCGCGTTCGATGCGCGCATGATGTGCAGAAAGCCGTTGAGCCGGGCTCGGCCCTGAAATCCGACGTATTCAGGAATGGTGAGGTGGGGCGCCCATTTCTCCTTGTAGGCGAGCTGGCTCTTCGCCGGGTACACCGAATCACCGCGCTGGGCGAGCTGCTTGACCAGCCAGCCGAAAGCGCTGCTGGCGCCGTCCATCTCGACCGCGGGATCCAGTCCGGTGAAAGGTGTGAAGCCGAAATGCAGCCAGGGCACTTCTTCCTCCTGGAATTTCAGGATGGCTGCCTTGTTGATGGCCTCCATGACACCCGGCGGGCTGTCGGGATTTCGGCGGCTGAGATCGTGCAGCCAGCCCGGCCGCGAGCCGTGCGCGGGTGAGTAGGAGATATAGCCGATGGGCTGGTCGTCGAGGTAACCGACGAAGAGCCGGCGCTCCGGCTGGAAGGGGCCGCCGGTTTCGCCCACCAGGAACTCCAGCTCCTTGGCGTGCTTTCCCTTGCTCCGCAGCCAGACGCCGTCAATCGCGGTCAGCGCCTCGCCGACCTTCTCGTGCTCGGCCTCCACGACGGTCAGGCCGCTCCGGTGCGCACGTGACACCTTGTTCCTGAGCTGCACGAACGGCTTTCCGCGCAGCGTGAACCGGGTGAGGTCGACCGCGTACGAGGCGCCGATCTGGTTCACGGTGTAGCCGCGGTCCGCGTAACGGCGGGCGTCCTGCGACTGAAGCTGCACGGCCACCACGCGCCGGCGGCGCTTCCGTGCGTACGCGGAGAAGGCGTCGAGGAGCCGGCCGTAGCCGTCCGCCGGAGCGAAGGGCCCCGCGAACTGCACGAGGTACCGGCCGGATTCCCGGTAGGAGATGAAGCCTTCCGTTTCCGGGCAGGTGAAATGCTTGTTTCCTCTGTTGAGTGCCAGGAAACCGCTGGGATTGTCACTGAAAGAGTTCAGTGCCTTCACCAGCGAATCCTCGGGCAATGTTCCGGCTGTCATGATCGTTCGCCCTTCCCCTCTGTTTTCCCTTCTCCGGGCAGTACGACACCGCAGTCAACCGGAACGCCGAAGCCCCTGTCCATGACGAGACCCGGTCGCACACTGAACCGTCCGCGAATCACAGACGGAACGTCAGCGTGCCGTCAGGGTCAGTGAATCGTCAGGTAAAGATCAGGTGCCCCGTCCACGATCGCTGGGACAGAGCGCGGCGCCGACGATCAGAGGCCGTGAAGGAAGCCCGACGCCTTTCGGCGGACATTCGGCACACCGGAGTCCGGACGGGGCGGGGCGGAAGCAGAAACGAGCAGGGAGACATGAACCGACACGCCAGCGCGCCGATCCGCGGGGGCGGGGACCGGGGGGTCGCGGCCGGAGCCGTGACACTGCGGGGCGCGCACCACGCGGTCCACGACCCCATCCTCACCTACCGCTCCTACGTGGGTGGCAAGGACATCGACTCCGACAAGCACGTCTACACCGTCACGACCCGGTCGATCCTCGACGACGTCTTCGAAAGCCTGACCCTCAAGCGCCGCCTGGAGCAGCGCAGGACCGAGCCGCAGGAGGCCGGTCACCGGGTCGTGGGCCGGGTCGCCCTCGCCGACGACGACACCGTCGCCGCCGCCTCCGCCGCCGCCGCCCAGGCCGCCGTGGAATGGGCCCGGGTGCCACACGCGCGGCGCATGGCGCTCGGCGCCGCCGTGCGCCGGCGCATCGTCGAGGGCTGCGACGCCATGGTCGACGTGCTCATCGCCGAGGGGACCCCGCGCGCCCTCGCCGAATGGCAGGTCGCGGGGTTGCTGGAGACGTTCAGCGAGGAGACCCTCGGCTGGCTCGACGAGCTCATGCACCGCGAGTTCACGCACGGCTCACGCCGGCTGGTCGTCCGTCGCCAGCCCGATGGAGTGGTGTGCGTCAACCCGCCGCAGAACGCCCCGGCCGCCAGCGCCCTGTTCGGCATCACCGCCCTGATGGCCGGCAACGCCGTCGTCGTCCGGGCGCCGCGCAGCGCCCCGCTCGGCGTGATGTACGCGCTGCGCGAGTTCGTCGTACCGGCGCTGGAGGAGATCGGCGCACCCGCCGGAGTGCTGAACGTCGTCTGCGGACGCCCGGGCCCGATGATGCGGCACTGGCTGGAGACCCCGCACACCGATGACATCCTCTACATCGGCAGCACCGAGAACGGACTCGCCTTCCAGGAGGAGTGCGTACGCCGGGGCAAGAAGCCGATCCTGGAACTCGCCGGGAACGACTGCGTGGTGATCTGGCGCGACGCCGACCTCGACACGGCCGCCGAGGCCCTCACGGAGTGCTTCTACGGCTCCGGTCAGATCTGCATGGTGCCCAACCAGGTGCTGGTGCACCCGGCCGTCGCCGACGAGCTGCTGGACCGGCTGCGCACGGCCGTCTCCCGGCTGCGCCCCGGCTACCCCGACGAGGACGGCGTACTGCTGTCACCGGTGCTGCGCAGCGAGCGGTTCTTCGAGTTCGTCAAGGACGCGCTCGACCACGGCGCGCGGGTGGTGCACGGGGCCCGCCGGCTGGAGGTCGACGGGTCGCCCTCGGACACCGGGCTGTTCCTGGAGCCGACCGTCCTGCGGATCGACGGGCTGACCCGGGCGCGGGACGTCGAGGCGGTGCGCTGCGAGACGTTCTTCCCGCTGCTGCCGGTCGTCGTGCCCGAGGCCGCGGACGACGACGAACTCCTCGGGCTGTTCCTGGAGTACGTCAACAGCAATCCGTACGGGCTGCGCAACTCGGTGTGGGCCGACGACGAGCGGATTCTCGCCCGGTTCGAGCAGGAGATCGTCAACGGCGGCCTGCTCAAGATCAACGACTCGCACATCGGGTTCCTGCCCTATCTGCCCACCCACGGCGGCACCGGCCTCACCGGTGGGGTCTTCGGCGAGGCCAACTACCCGATGCTGCGCACCTCGCACCTCCAAGGCGTCTCGGTCGCCCGGGGGATTCGCCCCCACGACGCCGTGTTCGGCTCCTACGCCGCTCTGCGCCAGGCACGGGAGGAGGCCCGGCGCTCCCTGTGACCCCGCTCGGTTTCTCTTCGTGACCCTCCAAGGAGCTTGACCCATGCAGTATCTGGACCAGGCCGACCACACCTGTGACAGTCACCTGCCCGGGCTGCGCAAGGCCCTGCAGGACGTGCCGCTCGACATTCTCGAGTCCTCCGAGAGCCCGGCCATCGCGCTCTTCCGCGAACTGGGCGGAACCAATCTGCTGGTGCCATCCGCATTCGGCGGCTGCGGCGCCGACGCACTGGACGCGACCCGGGCGATCCGCGCCCTCGGCGCCGTCGCGCCCTCGCTCACGGTCGGCACGATGATGCACCACTTCTCCCTCGGCACCCTCTTCGCCGTCGTCGACGCGGTCGGCGAGGGCAGCGACCTGCGTGAGCTGCTCCAGCGGGTCGTCACCGACCGGCTGATCGTCGCCTCCGGCTTCGCGGAGGGGCGCAGCGGCCAGGGCATCCTGTCGCCGACCGTGACGGCCCGGCCCACCGACGGGGGCTTCCTGCTCACCGGCTCGAAGAAGCCGTGCAGCCTGGCCCGCTCGATGGACCTGCTCACCGCCAGCGTCGGCATGCGGCAGGACGACGGTTCCGTCGCGATGGGGTTCTTGATGCTGCCCGCCGACACCCCCGGGGTGTCCGTCCACCCCTTCTGGGGGAACCCCTCGCTGGCCGGCGCGGAGAGCGACGAGGTGCGGCTGGAGGACGTGTTCGTACGTCCCGAGCAGATCGTGCAGCCGGACCCGCAGCTGCGGGACGAGATGGACCAGCTCCAGACCGTGGGCCTCATCTGGTTCCAGATGATGGTGGCGGCCGGCTACACCGGCATCGCCTCCGCGCTGGTCCGGCGCGTACTGGAACAGGGCCGGGGCAGCGTCTCCGACCGCGCCGCGCTCGGCACCCGGCTCGGCTCCGCCGTCTGCCTCGTCGAGGGGCTCGCCCGGTCGGTGGACGCCGGCGAGCTCGGCAATGACGCCCTGGGACACGCCCTGGTCACCCGGTACGCGGTCCAGGACGCCATCGCCGACACCGTCCGTGACGCCGTCGAACTCCTCGGCGGCATGGCCTACATCGCGTCCGCCGACACCACCCGTCTGGCCATGGCCACCCAGGCCATCGCCTTCCACCCACCGTCCCGCACCAGCATCGCCCCCGGCCTCGTGGACCACTGGGCCGGCGGCCCGGTCCTGGTCGGCTGACCGGCCGGCAGAAAGGGAGAACGACATGACGACGCTGGCCGACCCGCCCGTACGTCCCGACACCGCCACCGAGGTCGTCGACCGCTACCGCCGCCACCTCAGCAAGGGCCGGGCTTCCCTCGGCGAGATGTTCGGCGGCGATATAGAGGTCTCCTCCAAGGGACCGTGGGTGCGCACCGCCGAAGGCCGCGACCTGCTCAACTGCGGTGGATACGGCGTACTGATCACCGGCGCCCGCCACCCCACCGTGGTGGCGGAGGTGATCCGGCAGCTGCACACCAACCCGGTGGCCACCCGGCTGCTCCTGGAGCCCGAGGTGGCCCGGGCCGCCGAGGCCCTGGCCGCGGTGACCCCGGCCGGCCTCGACAAGGTGCACTTCGCCTGCTCCGGCGCCGAGGCCGTGGAGGCCGCGCTGAAGATGGCGCGGACCCACGGCAAGCGCCACCTGGTGTCGATGGTCGACGGCTACCACGGAAAGACCTTCGGCGCGCTGAGCGTGACCGCCAAGGACCTCTTCCAGGCACCGTTCCGGCCGCTGCTGCCCGACGTCAGCCATGTGCCGTTCGGCGACGCCGAGGCGCTGCGCGAGGTACTGGCGCGGCACCGCGGCACCGCCTGCGTGATCGTGGAGCCGGTGCAGGGCGAGGCGGGCGTGGTCATCCCGCCGGCCGGCTATCTGCGGGACGTCGCCGCGCTGTGCCGGGAGTACGACGCGTTCTTCGTGCTCGACGAGGTCCAGACCGGCCTGGGCCGGCTGGGCCACTGGTGGGGCGCCGACCGGGAGGGCGTCGTCCCGGACGTCCTGCTGGTGGGCAAGGGTCTGAGCGGGGGAGTGGTGCCCGTGTCGGCCGCCGTCGCCACCGCCGAGGCGTTCGGCGCCTTCGACAAGGACCCGTTCATCCACACCTCGACCTTCTCCGGCAGCCCGCTGGCGATGGCCGCGGCCCAGGGCGCCATCCGCGCCATCAAGGAGGAGGGGCTGGTCGACGCCTCCCGGGAGCTCGGCGCCCGCCTGGTGCGGGAACTCGACCGGATCGCACGGCAGGCGCTCGGTGACCGGCTGCTCGAAGTGCGTGGCGCCGGACTGCTCATCGGCATCGAGTTCACCGAACAGGGGCTCGCCGGTGACCTGCTGCTCGAACTGCTGGCGGAGGGCGTGATCGCCAACCACTCGCTCAACTCCCACATGGTGCTGCGGCTCACCCCGCCCGCCGTGCTCACCGAGGAGGACGTGGCCTTTCTGCTGGCCGCCTACAGCCGGGCGGTCGCCAACCTCGTCGACTGACCCACCGGGACGCCGCCACCACGTGCGCCACAGCCCTTCGCAGAAAGAGAGTGCAACGACATGCGCAGTATCGAACTGCGGGTCCTCGTCCCCGAGACGGACCCGGCCCGTGCCTTCCGCCTGATCACCGACTTCGGCCGGTACGCGGAGCTCGCCGAGGACGTACACGAAGTCGTCGTCCACCCCACTCCCGAGGGGGAGCCGGGCAGCAGTGACTGGAAGGTCAACTTCCGCCGCGGCGTCATGAGCTGGAACGAACGGGAGACCTTCGAGCCGGAGCAGCTCCGCATCGCCTTCCAGCAGGCCGATGGCGACTTCGACGACTTCCGCGGCGACTGGCGGCTCACCCCCCGTGAGGACGGCTGCGAGGTGCGCTTCGCGGTCACCTATGACTTCGGCATCCCCAGCCTCAGCGGCATCATGGACCCCATCGCCGAGCGGGTGATCAAGCGCGCCATCCGGTCCGTGCTGGAAGGTCTCTTCGGCGGCGTCACCATCCTCGACGGCGCCGAGGCCCTCACCGACCTGGACCGTCCCCTCGGCACCGAAGGCGTCCCGGCCGGGGCGGGGGCGCACTGATGGCCGACGCCCTCAACCCGTACGAGACGAAGGCCACTTCCCGCTTGATGCGGCTGGAGTACCTGGTCGCGCTCGGCGTCAGCCTGGAACTGTTCATCATGCACCTGGACGAGGTCCGCTGGCTGCCGGCCGTGCTGCTCTTCCTCTACATCGACCTCATCGGCTACATCCCCGGCGCCATCGCCTACCGGCGCAGCCGTGACGGACGCATCCACAAGGGCTACTACATCGCCTACAACCTGATGCACAGCCTGGCCACCCAGGCGGCGGTCGCCGGCCTGTGGGTCTGGTGGTACGGATTCGAATGGGCGCTGCTCGTCCTGCCGATCCACCTCTTCGGCGACCGGGCGCTGTTCGGCAATTCGCTCAAGCCGTTCGCCCTGTCCTTCGAACCCAAGGCGCATCCGGCCTATGTCCGCCTCCGCGACGAGCTCCAGTCACCACAGGGCATCACCGGCACCACCGCGGTGCGTCCGGCCACCGGCGGCAGGCGGGAAGAAAAGGCCGCCGTATGACCGCGGGCGCGCGACTGGCGCCGTCCGCGGTGGCGCAGCAGGAGGGCCCGGACCCGGACTCGTTCTGGCACGGCGTACGCCGCTTCCCGACGGGGGTCACGGTGCTCACCACCGGTGAGGCGGCGGGTCTGCGCGGGACCACGGCGAGTTCCTTCACCTTCGTCTCCCGCCGCCCGCCGCTCATCTCGGTCTGTCTCACCCACAGCAGCACCTTCCTGGAGACCATCCGCTCCGGGGGCGAGTTCGCGGTGAACGTGCTCGTCCACGGACAGGCCGCGCTGGCCCGCAGGTTCGCCGACCCGGACCGGCGCAGTGGCCACGGGCATTTCGCGGGCGTGAGCCACCGGCGCGGCGCCCGCACCGGGGCACCGCTGCTGTGCGGGACCACCGCCTGGTTCGAGTGCCGGGTGGACCAGGTCCTGCCGGCCGGCGACCACGACATCGTCCTCGCCCGGGTGCTGGCCGCCGGGCCCGACCCCACCGGGACGGCCGCGGCCGAAGAGGACCGCCCGCTGGTCTACCACCAAGGCCGGCTGATCACGACGCAGACCACGGCACAGACCACCACGCAGACACAGGAGCGAACACCATGACCGAGACGATCCCCGCAGAGGCCGGCTGGGACACCGCGCCGGATCTCATCGAGGGCGCCCGCACCCTGGAACTCACTCCGGCCACCGCGAACCTGGCCTACTGGCTGAAGGCGGTCCCCGGCGGCACCCTGCGCGGCCACGTCGCCGGGCACGCCCCGGACGTGGAGATCCCCCCGCACATGCTGGTCCCCGGACCGTTGCGCGACGCGCTCACCCAGGAACTGGCCTTCCGCTCCATCGCCGAGGAGAAGGCCACCCGCGCCCTCGCCTACCTTGTCCCGACCGCGCCCACCATCGACACGATGGAGTTCTACGCCACCCAGCTCATCGACGAGGCGCGGCACTCCATGGTGTTCCGCAACCACCTCGTCGCGCTCGGCATCCCCCGCGAGGAGGTGCTGGACCGCATCCAGGACATCGCGGGCGCCGACCGCGCCGCGGTACTCGACCCGCTGGAGGAATACGCTCTGAAGGTCATGCGGGACCAGCGGGACTTCCTCGGCGGCGTCCTGATCCTCACCATCATCGTGGAAGGCGTCCTCGCGCCCGCCGCCGAGCTGAGCGAGCGCAAGTGGCGCCCCCTCAACCCGGCCGCCGCGGACATCGAGCGCGGTGCCGGCATCGACGAGATCCGCCACCTCACCGTCGGGGCGGCCGCCGCCAAGGAGTACCTCCAGGCCCACACCGAGGAGCGCGAACGGGCGGTCGAGCTGATCCGCGACGGCATGGGCATGTGGGACGTGCTGCCCGCCCACGACATGGTCAGCCGCCGCGAACACCTCTTCCAGCAGGGCTTGGAACAGCACGCCGACATCGTCGGCGACTACGAGATCTGGCCCGGCCGCAGACTTGTCGACACCACGCCGGAGGAGCGGCAGAGCACCGCCGAGCGGTGGACGGAGGAGATGCAGGAGAGCCGGCTGACGTACATGGGGCTGGAAGAGGCCCTGAAATGAGCCGTAGCCGTGCCGCCGTCCTGAGCGGGCTCGGCAGCTGGCTGCCGCCCCGCGTGGTCACCAACGAGGACCTGAGCCGCCGCTTCGACACCTCGGACGAATGGATCAGGTCCCGTACGGGCATCGCGCAGCGCCATGTCGTCGATCCCGGTGTCGCCACCGGCGACCTCGCTCACGAGGCGGGCCTCAGGGCGCTGAAGTCCGCCGGTACCGACAGCGTGGACGCCGTCGTCCTGGCGACCACCACGCCCGACCACCTGAGTCCCGCCACCGCGCCGGACGTCGCCGCACGGCTGGGCATGGGGGGGACGGCGGCCTTCGACGTCGCGGCTGTCTGCAGCGGGTTCGTCTACGCGCTCGCCACCGGCGCCGGCCTCATCGCCTCGGGCATCGCCGACAGTGTCCTCATCATCGGCGCGGAGACGTTCACCACCATCGTGGACCCGGCCGACCGCTCCACCTCCTCGATCTTCGGCGACGGCGCGGGGGCGGTGGTCCTCAGGGCCGGCGAGCCCGGCGAACCGGGTGCGGTGGGCCCGTTCGACCTGGGGAGCGACGGCTCGCTCGCGCACCTCCTCGTGATCCCCGCGGGCGGTGCGCGCCAGCGCTCCTCGGGCCGCGAACCGGAGCCGGGTGACACGTACTTCCACATGCAGGGCTCCCAGGTCTACAAGCACGCGGTGCTGCGGATGACCGAGTCGGCGCGGCGGGTACTGGCCGCCGCCGGACTCGGTGCCGGCGACATCGACCGGTTCGTCGGCCACCAGGCCAACCTGCGGATCCTCGACTCGGTGGCCGAACGGCTCGGCATCCCACTGGACCACCGGGTCACCAACATCGCCGACGTCGGCAACACCGCCGCCGCCTCCATCCCCCTCGCCCTCGCCGACGCGGCGGCACGGGGAGAGCTGCGCCCGGGGCACCGGGTGCTCGCGGGCGCCTTCGGCGGCGGCCTCACCTGGGGGTCGTGCCTGTTTCAGTGGCCCGACATCACCCCCGTATGAACGCGCTGTACGCGAGGAGCGCGCGGGACACCTTCGCGCTCTCACTCGCCACACGCCTGGGCATCGACCTGCAAGCGGACGGACGGCACCGCGCCGTCCGCGCCACCTCACCGTCCCGTTACCGGAAGGACCCTCCCATGAGCACCACGATCAGCACCTACGACCGTCTCGTCACCATCCTCGTCGAGCGCTTCGGTGTCACCGCCGAGGAGGCCACGCCCGAGGCGACCTTCGAGCAGCTCGACCTGGACTCGCTGGCCCTGGTCGAGTTCACCCTCACCGTGCAGTCCGACCTGTCCGTGGAGGTCTCCGACACCGAGCTGTCCCCGCAGCAGACCCTCGCCGAGGTCGCCTCCCTGGTCGAATCCAAGGGCGCGGAGGTCTGATGGCCCCCGTTGCGACACGCCGGTTCGACGCCGCCGTCACCGGTCTGGGGCTCGTCACCCCGGCCGGTGTCGGCGTGGCCGAGAGCTGGGGACGCGTCCTCGCCGGCCGGCCCACCGCCGAGCGCAACCCGGCGCTCAAGGGCCTGCCGGTGGACTTCAGTTGCCGGGTCCGGGACTTCGACGCCAACGACCTGCTGGGCCGGCGCAAGGCCTGGCGGCTGGACCGCTTCGTCCAGCTGGCGATGGTCGCGGCCGAGGAAGCCCTGCGGGACGCCGGCCTCGACCCCGGCACCTGGGACGGCACGCGCGTCGGTGTGGTGCTCGGCAGCGCGGTCGGCGGCACGGCGAGCTGGGAGAACCAGTACCGGACCCTGCGCGAGCAGGGACCGCACAAGGTGTCCCCGCTGCTGATCCCCATGCTGATCACCAACATGGTGGCCGGCCAGCTCGCCATCGAGCACCGCGCGCTGGGCCCCAACCACGTGGTCTCGACGGCCTGCGCCGCGGCGGCCACCGCCATCGGCACCGCCCGTGAGCTGCTGCGGTCGGGCGCCTGCGACATAGTGATCACCGGTGGTACGGAAGCGTGCCTCACCCCGTCGATCATCTCCGGCTTCGCGCAGATGGGCGCGCTGTCCGGACGCACCGACGACCCGGCCGCGGCCTCCCGGCCGTTCGACGTCGACCGTGACGGATTCGTCGCCGCCGAGGGCGCGGGCATCCTCGTCCTGGAGCGGCCCGAGCACGCCCGGGCTCGCGGCGCCCGCATCCGGGCCCGGATCAGCGGGTACGGCGCGAGCGCCGACGCGCACCACCCCACCGCCCCCGACCCGTCGGGCCAGGGGGTGGAACGCGCCATGCGCACCGCGCTCGACGACGCCGGACTGACGCCCGGCGACATCGCCCACGTCAACGCGCACGGCACCTCCACCCCGCTCAACGACGCGGCCGAGGCGGCCGTGCTGCGGCGCGTGTTCGGTGACCGGCCGGTGGTCACCTCCACCAAGGGCGTCACCGGCCACGCGCTGGGGGCCGCCGGTGCCCTGGAGGCGGCCTTCACCGTCCTGTCGGTGGAGAACGGCGTGGTACCCCCCACCGCCAACCTGGTCAAGCAGGACCCCGAGCTGGAGCTGGACGTGGTGACAGGCGCTCCCAGGCCGCTGGCCATGACGGCCGCGATCAGCGACTCGTTCGGCTTCGGGGGCCAGAACGCGGTGCTGGTGGTCACCAGGGACTGACCGATCGCGCACCGTTCCCGTACATCCACGAAGGAGCTCCGCACTCATGTCCACGAAGACCCAGGACCTCGCGGCGGTCGTCGAGGCCGCGAACTTCCCCGCCGATGGCAGGGATCTCCAGGTATCGCCCACGGCCAGCTTCGACGACCTGCTCCACAAGGTCCGCCAGGCGGGGCTGATGGACTACCGGCCCGGCTATTTCGCGGTGAAGATCGCGCTCAACGTGGTGCTCTCCGCGGCGGGCTGGGTGGCCTTCGCGCTGCTCGGCAACTCCTGGTGGCAGCTCGCCGTCGCGGTGTGGATCGGGCTGTGCTTCGTACAGACCGGCTTCATCGCGCACGACACCGGCCACAAGCAGATCAGCCGGGCCAGGAAGACGCAGGACGTCCTCGGCTGGATCCATATGAACGTCCTGCTCGGGGTGAGCTTCGGCTGGTGGGTCAACCACCACAACCGCCACCACAGCAACCCCAACAACCTGGACAAGGACCCGGACACCGTCCGCCGCCAGGTCATCTTCGCCCCGTCCGAATACGCCAGGAAGGCCCACACGCCCTTCCGCCGCTTCGTCATCCGCCACCAGGCGGTGATGTTCTTCGTCCTGCTGATGCAGGAGGCCTTCCGGATGCACAAGGCCGGCTTCACCGCCGCCAGGGCCGGTCTGCTGCGCATTCCCGTCATGGAGCTGGGCCTGCTGATGGTGCACTTCACGGCCTACCTGGTGGCCGTGTTCACCGTCCTGGACCCCGGCCTCGGGGTGGTGTTCATCCTGGTCAACCAGGCCGTCTTCGGCATATACCTGGGGGCCGTCTTCGCCCCCAACCACAAGGGCATGGCCGTGCACCGCGACGACGTGGAGGTCGACTGGCTCCACCGGCAGGTGCTGACGTCGCGCAACATCTATTCGAGCCGCTTCACCGACTTCATGTACGGAGGCCTCAACTACCAGATCGAACACCACCTCTTCCCCAGCATGCCGCGGGTCAACCTGCGGCGGGCCAGGCCGCTGGTGCGCGAGTACTGCGCGGCGCACGGCGTCCCGTACCACGAGGTGTCACAAGCCCGCTCCTACCTGGAGGTGGCGCGGCACCTGCGTGAGGTCAGCGTCTCCACCCGGGCCCGGATCTCCGAGGTCCTACGGGAGATGGAGCGGGCGAAGGCCTGACGGCCCGGCCACCCCAGCGGTGGCGCACACGCGAAGGCGCCCGAGCGGACCAGGTCCGCTCGGGCGCCTTCGCGTGTGCGGCTGCCCGGCGGCGGGACGCGCGCCGGGGGCCGGGCGGCCGGCGGGGTGCCCGGCGCCTCAGGAGACGGTGCCTGAGGCGAGGGGAAGGGTCTGGAGGCAGTACAGGACGGACGGTGACCCCTCGGCCCTCAGGCGGCGGCAGGCGTTGGTCGGTATCAGCCCCGGAAGGAGCAGCCGCCACATCGCGGTCACCATGTGGGGAGACAGCCGTCTGCCGCGCAACGAGGTCAGGAGCTCGACCCCGGCGCCCGCGGAGAGCACCAGGGCGGTCGCCGCCTCGACGGTCACCCCCTCCCGGAACTCCCTGCGCTCCGCCGCCTGCCGGAGGAGCTTGCGGATGTCGTCCGGCCACGTCATGGGGCCGGTGGGGACCGCCGGCAGGGGGGTGCCCCGCTCCAGGCAGAGAGTGATGCTGGCCCGGGTGCAGACGTCGTGGCAGATCCTGTGGGTGAGGACGTGCGAGGCGTCGATGAGGACCTGGAGCGGCGGCAGGTCACACGCGGACAGCATGGAGATGATGCCCTCCACCGAGGAGTCGCACTCGGCCAGCACCGCGGTCGCGATGTCGCGTTTGGTGGGGAAGTGGAAGTACACGGCACCCTTCGTCATCCCGGCCGCGGTGGCGATGCCGTCGATGCCCGTTCCCGCGTAGCCGTCCCGCTCGAACAGGGACGCCGCCGAGTCGATGATCGCCCGGCGCGTGCGTCGCGCTCGCTGCTGCTTGGCCATCGATGCCCCCAAGTGCCTGGGATGGGTTCCACCGTTGGTCAGTCGCCGGTGTGCAGCGAGAGTACAACCGGCGGAGCGGCCCGCTTGATCGGTGCGGGCGCCCGGACCGCACCGTCATGGCACCGGCAGCGGTACGTCAGGTCTCCGTCAGAGCGGTGGGGCACGCTGGCTCAGCCTTGCCTCACCGAGAGGGCTGAATCGTGAAGAAGATCTCCAGGCTCCGGGTCCTGCTGCCCGCGGCCGTACTCGCTGTCGCGACGAGCGCGACCGCAAGCGCTCCCGCGGCCTCGGCCGATCCCGGATGTGCCATCCGGGAGAACTCACCGCACGCCGACTGGGGAGGCATGTCCTTCCCCATCGACCTCTACTGCACCAACACGCCCGGCGATGTGACGTCGCAGTCCTTCTACGGCAGCCCCGTCACCGGCCGGATGACCACGACGACCAGCTGGTACGTCTGCTGGAAGATCGGCGCCCCGCACGCGGGCAAGAACAGCGTCTGGTACTACACCCAGGGCGACGTGGTGGTGAACAACCCCGGCCAGCAGGCCTGGGGTTACATGCCGGCGAGCGCCCTGGCCACCGCCAAGGCGCCGTTCCCGGGACTCAGAAAGTGTTCATGGGGATGAGAGTGAGACACACCATGCGTATGACCGGCACCGCCGACACCACCAGGCGGCGGAGGGGCACGCTGCCGATCGTCTGGCTCGGCCGGGCCCTCGCGGTCGCCGCCCTGACGCTGCCCATGATGGCCACCGGCCTCACCACCGGCACGGCCCACGCCGCGACCTGCCAGCTGCGGGAGAACGTCCTGCACCAGGACAAGCTGGGCAACGTCTTCCGCACGGACGTCTACTGCGACAACACCGCGGGCGACGTCTACGGACGGGCGTCCTTCGACAGCCCGCTGACCGGGAAGAAGACCTCCCTCCTCAGCGCCTTCGTGTGCTGGACCCGCGGCCAGCCCCACGTGGGTGGCAACACGGTCTGGTACTACACGAAGGGCGACACGGCCAGTGCCCCCTTCCAGACGTTCGAGGGGTGGGGTGCCATGACGGCCAGCAGCCTCCTGACACCCGCCGGCACCCAGCACCCGTACCCGGGGCTTCCCCGGTGCCCGTGGTACTGACGGGCCAGGTCGCTTCCATGAGTCCGGAGCAGGGCCCCGGCCGGCACCGCCGGCCGCCGGCCCCGCCTCTGCCACCGTCAGTTCAGGTCTGAAACGGGTGTGATCGGTGTTTCCCAGAACATTACGAACAACGAGGCGAAGCAGGGTGGTGGCATCCTGTGCCGCCCTCGCGGTGGCCGTGACGACGCTCGGTTACGCCGCGTCGGCGGCCGAGCCGGACAAGGCCCGGCCCGAAAGCGTCGACGTCTCCGCGCTGGCGGAGGCGAGGGCGTCCGGTAAGCCGGTGGAGGTCGTGGAGCACCGGACGGAGTCGTCGGAGACGTATGTGAATCCGTCCGGGACGATGACGGTCACGCGGCACATGGCGCCGGTGCGGGTGAAGCAGGGCGGTGCATGGGTTCCGGTGGACACGGCTCTGGTGTCCCGTGAGGGGCGCGTGGTGCCGAAGGCCGGGGCTGTCGGGCTGGAGCTTTCCGATGGCGGGGCCGGCCCTGTGGTGCGGCTCAATGATGACCGGCACGTGCTGGAGATGAGTTGGCCCGGTGAGCTGCCCAAGCCGAAGCTGGCCGGCCCGGTGGCGACGTACGCGGAGGTGCTGCCGGGGGTTGACCTCCAGGTCACGGCGGAGGCGGAAGGCTTCTCGCAACTGCTGGTGGTCAAGGACGCCAAAGCGGCGAAGAACCCGAAGCTGAAGAAGGTCGCCTTCGGGCTGAAGGCGGACGGGCTGAAGGTCACCGGCGACCAGAAGCAGGGACTGAAGGCGGTCGACGCCAACGGGCGCACGGTCTTCTCCGGCCCCGCGCCGCAGATGTGGGACAGCGCGAAGGGCGAGAAGAAGCGGGCGGTCATGGGGACCGAGGTCGCGGAGGGCCGCATCACGGTCGTTCCGGACCAGAAGCTGCTCAGCGCCCCCGACACCGCCTATCCGGTGTACGTCGACCCCTCGTTCACGGTGGGGACGTCCAACTACACCGACGTGGAACAGATGTACCCCAACGTGTCCGGATGGAACGACCGGAACGACACCGATCTCTCCGTGGGGTACTGGTACTACAACAACGCGCCCAACGGGTACCGCGGCTTCTTCCAGATGGACGTGCCGAACCTGAACGCCACACGCGTGGTGACGAAGGCGACGCTCACCTTCAGCGAACTCGGCACCAGCCCCACCTGCACCGCCATCCCCCTGGAACTCTGGCACACCGGACGCATCTCGCCGGCGACCACCTGGAACAACCAGCCCACCTGGAACACGAAGATAGCCACGTACTCCTGCGTCGGGGGCAAGGTCACCCAGAACGTCCTGGCCGCCGTGCAAGCGGCCGCCAAGAGCGGAAGCATCGTCGACTTCGGCGTGCGGACCACCGACGCCGTGGAGAAGAAGCAGGGGAACGACTGGCGTTGGGTGTACCCGATGACCGCGTCCCTCAGCGTGGAGTACGCCTACAACGGCCAGTGCTTCCTGATCAGCCAAGTGGACCACAAGGACCCCGACGGAAACGCCTTCACCAAGGAGATGAACTGCGAGAGCCAGGCCACGGCGGTGCGCAGCGAGCCGTTCACCAGCAGCCCCCAGACCGGAAACCTGCTGGCCGGGCCGCACGGCTTCGTCTGCTGGCGCAGCGGTGACCTCAACGGCGCGGGCAACCGCATCTGGTACTACGTCAAGGGCGACACGTCCACCGGCTGGACGAGCTGGCAGGGCTGGGGCTACGTCCCCGCCGACAAGATCGCGGGCGCGGGAACGGAGCCCTATCCCGGGTTGCCCGCCTGTGGCGTGCACACCACCACCCCCGGTATCGCCGCCCCGAAGGACTTCAACTCCGATGGGCTGTCCGACGTCCTGGCCCTCCAGAGCGACGGGAACGTCGCCCTCTACCCGGGCAACGGCAACGGCACCCTCGCCAACAAGCGGATGCTGTGGACCGACGGACGGGGCACCGGTTACACCAACCTCTTCACCGGTGACTTCGACGCGGACGGCATGGGCGACGTGGGCGCCTTCGCCGGCAACGTCATCTGGTGGTGGCGCGGCGACGGCAACAGCGGTGTCGAAGCCACGCGCCGGCCGCTGATGGACAACCGGTACAAGACGCAGGCCCACTTCGACCCCGGTCTGCACCACCCCTGCCGTGTCGCCTTCGCCGCCGACTTCAACGGTGACGGCAAGACCGACATCATGGCCGCCTGCGGTCAGGGTTCGGAGCAGGGCAACTACAACGACGACAGTCTCTGGTGGTGGCCCGGCGACGGGGACGGCGGCGTCAACAAGAACATGAGCAACGGCATCGGCTGGGAGTACGCCTACGCCGCCCGTACGCAGGACACCTTCTCCGCCCTGGACATCACCGGTGACGGCCGCATGGACGTCAGCACCCTGTTCTCCCCGACCGTCCTGGAGCTGAAGGCGGGGCCGACCGCGCCCAACGCGACGTACGGCACCGGCACGCTGACCAACTGGCCGGGCAGCACGTTCGGCACGTTGTCCCACGTGTTCGCGGGGGACTTCAACGGTGACCGCAAGGGCGACATGGCGGGCGTCGACTCCACCGGCTCCCTGTGGTGGTGGCCCGGCAACGGCAACGGGTCCTTCGGCACCCCCTCGAAGATGAACAACGCCACGGACTGGGGGACCGTGAAGGACCTCATGTAACCGCGCGACGAGTCCGGAGTCCGGCTCGGTGTCCGTCCTGCACGAATCCGAAGAGAAGCGGGTGGAGAACATGGCCACGAAGGGTCTGCCACAGCGGCGGCACGGAAGGATCGTCGCGTCCTGCGCCGCCCTGTCGGTGGGGTTGGCGACGCTCGGATTCGCGGCATCGGCGGCCGAGCCGGACAGGAGCGGTACCGGTCACGAGGCGGCGGTCTCCGCGCTGGCGAAGGCCACGGCGTCCGGTCGACCGGTGGAGGTGGTGGAGCGCCGGACGGAGTCGTCGGAGACGTATGTGAATCCGTCCGGGACGGTGACGGTCACGCGGCACATGGCGCCGGTGCGGGTGCGACAGGGCGGCAGGTGGGTCCCGGTCGACACCGCTCTGGTGTCCCGTGAGGGGCGCGTGGAGCCGAAGGCCGCGGCCGCCGGGCTGGAGCTCTCCGATGGCGGGCGCGGACCGGTGGTCCGGCTCAACGACGACCGGCACGTGCTGGAGCTGACCTGGCCCGGCGAGCTGCCCAAGCCGAAGCTGGCCGGCCCGGTGGCGACGTACGCGGAGGTGCTGCCCGGGGTCGATCTCCAGGTCACTGCGGAGGCGGAAGGCTTCTCGCAACTGCTGGTGGTCAAGGACGCCAAAGCGGCGAAGAACCCCAAGCTGAAGAAGATCGCCTACGGACTGGAGGCGAACGGGTTGAAGGTCACCGGCGACGACAAGCAGGGCCTGAAGGCGGTCGACACCAAGGGACGCACGGTCTTCTCCGGCCCCGCGCCGCGGATGTGGGACAGCGCGAAGGGGCCGAGGAAGGAAGCGGCCATGCAGACCGAGGTCACCGCCGGCGGCCTCACCGTCGTCCCCGACCAGAAGCTGCTCACGGGCCCCGACACCACCTATCCGGTGCACATCGACCCCTCGTTCACCAGGGCACCGGCGGCCTGGAGCCAGCTGTCCTCCTACCGGCCCACCGAGTCCGGCTGGATGTACGGGCACGAGCTCCAGACCGGCCAGTACCAGATCGGCAGCAGCTACCCGCGCCAACGCGCCTTCTTCCAGGTGGACGTGCCCTACCTCGCGGGCCGCCAGGTGCTGAACGCCTCCCTCACCCTCAAGGACATGTCCTGGTACACGGGGGACTGCGCGGCCTCGACCGTGGAGCTGTGGCACACCGGACGCGCCACACCGGCGACCACCTGGAACAACCAGGCGGAGTGGAAGACGAAACTCGCCTCGGCCGGCTGCCCGGCCGGAACCCTCACCTTCAACGCCCTGGGCGCGGCGCAGGCGGCCGCCCGCGCCGGTACCACCATCGTCGACCTGGGGCTGCGGGGTTCGCCCGCCGCCGAGACCCCGCCGACACAGACCATCAGAAGGTTCGAGGTGGCCACGGCCAGCCTCACGGTGGAGATCGCGTACAACGGCGAGTGCTTCCTGCGCGACCAGGTGGCGTACGAGGACCCGGACGGCAACGCCTTCCACACCGAGATGAGCTGCGAGGCCCAGGCGTCCGACGTCCGGATCGAGCCGTACGCCGCCTCACAGGTCACCGGCCGACTGCTGGCGGGACCGCACGGCTTCGTCTGCTGGCGCAGCGGTGACCTCAACGGTGCGGGCAACCGCATCTGGTACTACGTCAAGGGCGACACGTCCACCGGCTGGACGAGCTGGCAGGGCTGGGGCTACGTCCCCGCCGACAAGATCACCGGTGCTGGTTCCGTGCCCTTCCCGGGCCTGCCGGCCTGCAACGTCCACACCGTCACCCCGGGCCTGGTCGCACCGCAGGACTTCAACTCCGACGGCCTCACCGATGTCGTCGCCCTCCAGAGCGACGGGAACGCCGCCCTCCACCCGGGCAATGGCAACGGCACCCTGGCGAACAAGCGGCTCCTGTGGTCCGACGGCCGGGGCAACGGCTACAAGGAGATCTTCACCGCCGACTTCAACGCCGACGGCAGGGGCGATGTCGCCGCCGTCGACGGCGACAACCGCGTCTGGTGGTGGCCCGGCGACGGCGACGGCGGGCTCACCGGCTCAGCGCTGCCGCTGACCGACGACGTCAAACACGCCCATGGCGTGTTCGCGCAGGGCTCCCCGCCACGCTGCCGGGACTTCGTCTCCACCGACGTCAACGGCGACGGCAAGGGTGACATCCTCGCCGCCTGCGGCATCCAGGAGCTGGACCCCGAAACCGAGGTCCTGTGGTGGTGGCGGGGGAACGGCGACGGCGAGTACGTTCCCGGGGCGCACATGACCGAACATGGCTTCGAGGGCAGCGTGATCACGCTCGACTCCAACGGCGATGGCCGTATGGACGTGGCGGAGCACGTACCTGACGGGCGGCTCCTGATCCAGCCCGGGTACGGCGACGGCCACTGGGACTACGGCACCGTACGGACCTGGCCGGCCGCCGGCTTCGGCCCGGTGAGCAAGGCCTTCGCGGGCGACTTCAACGGCGACCGGCGGGGCGACCTCGCCGCCGTCGACGCGAGCGGCTCCCTGTGGTGGTGGGCGGGTGACGGCAACGGTGCCTTCGCCGCTCCCTCGAAGATGTCGGCCGCGACGGACTGGGGGACCGCGAAGGACCTCATGTGAGAGCGGTGAGCTTCCTTTCCGATGTGTTGTGACTTCTGAGGACGGAATGAGAATCCGAAGCAAGATATGGGCCGCCGGTGCGGCCCTCACCCTGGCCGTGACCGGGACCGGTCTCACGGCGGTGGCCGGGACCGCGGCCGAGCCGGCGAAGGGCGAGGCGGCGAAGGGCGAGGCGGTATCGGCGCTGGCGAAGGCCAGGGCGTCGGGCAAGCCGGTGGAGATCGAGTCGCGGCGGAGCGCCACGACCAAGGTGCTCGCCAACCCTTCCGGAACGCTGACCGTCGATCAGTACCTGTCGACCGTGCACGTGCGGCGTGGTGGTGCGTGGGTGGATGTGGACACCAGGCTGGCCATCGGCCCGAAGGGCACGGTGGTGCCCAAGGCGGCGGCGCTGGGTCTGGAGTTCTCGGCGGGCGGCAAGGGGCCCCTGGTCACGATGCGCAAGAACCAGCACGAGTTGGGGCTGACCTGGCCGGGGACGCTGCCGAAGCCGAGGCTGGACGGCGCGGTGGCGACGTATCCGGAGGTATTCGCGGGCGTCGACCTCCAAGTGCGCGCCGAGGCCGAGGGGTTCGCGCAGCTGCTGGTGGTGAAGGACGCGAAGGCGGCGAAGAACCCGGCTCTGCGGAAGGTGGCGTTCGGGCTGTCGGCGGACGGGCTGAAGGTCAGCAGTGACCCGGCCCGGGGGCTGAAGGCGGTGGACGGCAAGGGGAAGACGGTGTTCTCCGGCCCCGTCCCCGAGATGTGGGACAGCTCGCGCGCGGCGAGGGGCGCGAAGGCCGCGGCCGGGAAGGGCTCACAGGCCGTGAAGGGCGCGAAAGGCGCGGCCGTGAAGGGCGCACCGGCCGCGAAAGGCGTGCTGGCCGTGAAGGGCGCACCGGCCTCACAGGGCGCGGAAAGCGCGAAGGCCGCGCAGGCCCCGAAGGTGGCCGCGCCCGGTTCCGAGCGCGGTTTCACACCGAATGAGGGCGCCAAGCGGGCCCGCATGAGGACCGAGGTGTCGGGGAAGACCCTGGCCGTCTCGCCGGACCAGAAGCTGCTGACGGCGGCGGACACGACGTACCCCGTCTACATCGACCCATGGTTCACCGGCGCCACGCTCGCCTTCGTCGGGGTCGACTCCCACACCCCCGACACCCCCGACTGGAACGACCAGTGGGGTGGCGCCTCCACGGGCAGGACGATGGAGGGGGACATCTGGGGCGATCCCGCCACCTGGGTCTGGTACACCCTCCGCTCCTTCTTCCGTATGGACACGGCCAATCTGGCGGGCCGGAAGGTACTGAACTCCACCTTCCTGATCAAGAACACCTACGCCTGGGGCTGTGAGACCCATGCCGTCGAACTGTGGAAGACGGGCGCCGTCTCCCCGGAGACGACCTGGAACACGCAGCCGGACTGGACGACGAAGCTGGACTCCATGACGGCCGCCAAGGGCGGGAACCCCGACTGCCCCGAGGGGGAACTCGGTTTCAACGCCACGGCGGCGGTGAGCGAAGCCGCCACCGCGAAGGCTCCGACCGTCACGCTGGGCCTGAAGGCGGCCCCCGAGGCCGAGACGGATGTCTACAGCCTCAGGAGCTGGACGGGGCACTCCGCCCGGCTGTCCACGGAGACGACGTACGGCGGCGAGTGCTTCCTGATCGACGGCGCCCGCCACACCGACCCCGACGGCAACAGCTTCACCAAGGAGATGAGCTGCGAGAACCAGGCGTCGGACCTCCGCGTCGAGCCCTACGCGGACGCGCCCCTGACCGGCCGTCTGCTGGCCGGCCCGCACGGCTTCGTGTGCTGGCGCAGCGGTGACGTCAACGGCGCGGGCAACCGCATCTGGTACTACGTGCGGGGCGACGAGTCGGCGGGCTGGACGGCCTGGGGCGGCTGGGGCTACGTTCCCGCCGACAAGATCATCGGTGCTGGTTCCGTACCCTTCCCGGGCCTGCCGGCCTGCAACGTCCACACGGTGACGCCGGGCCTGTTCGCCCCGCAGGACTTCAACTCCGACGGGCACGCCGACATCGCCGTCCACCTGGCCGACGGCAACGTCGCGCTCCACCGGGGCAACGGCAACGGCACCCTCGGTCAGAAGTCGTCGATGTGGACGGACGGCAGAGCCAACGCCTACAAGCAGACGTTCGCCGGCGACTTCAACGGCGACGGCATCGGTGACCTCGCGGCCGCGGCGAGCGACGGCGGCCTGTGGTGGTGGCCGGGCAACGGCGACGGCGGCGTGACCGGCGCCGCCCAGCAGATCGCTTCCGAGTACAGCACGTTCTACGACGACTTCAGCGTGTGCCGCGACTTCTTCTCCGGCGACTTCGACAGCGACGGCAACAGCGAACTGGCCGCCCTCTGCCCGACCGACATCGACGCCACCGAGGACGCCCTCGTCGTCTGGCACAACAACGGGGACGGCACCTTCGCCTGGTCGGGCGAGGAGCTGGGCATCGGCGGCATGGACGGGATGAACGGCTACCACGACATGATGTCGGGCGACTTCAACTCCGACGGCCGCGCGGACGTCGCGGGCATCTCGCCGGAAGGCAATGTCCACTGGTGGGTGGGCAACGGCAACGAAAGCTTCAGCGGTGTGGTGCACGGCAACCCGGAGCTCTGGCCGGACACCACCTTCAGCACCACCTACAGCCAGCCGTTCTCGGGTGACTTCAACGGCGACCGCAGGAGTGACATCGCGGCCCTCGACGCGAGCGGCGTCCTGTGGTGGTGGGCCGGCGAGGGCGACGGCCGCCTCAGCACCACGGCCAAGCAGTTGTCGACCGATCCGGCCCTGAAGACGGCCAAACAGATCGTCTGAGCACTCCTCGCACCCCCTCTTCGAGGCCCGTTCGACGCCGGGCCGGCGACCGCCCACGGTGCGGTCGTCGGCCCGGCACGCATTTTCGGTGGCCTCGGCGACCGTACCGGCCGCATGCTGGGCGCATGGAGATCAGGGAAGCCACCAGCGAGGACTGGCCCGCCATCTGGCCGTTCTTCCGCACGATCGTCGCCGCGGGCGACACCTTCACCTACCCGCCGGACCTCGGGGAGGAGGAGGGACGCGACTGGTGGCTCCTGGCCGCGCCGAACCGTACCGTCGTCGCCGTGGACGACCAGGCCGGCGCGGTCCTCGGCACCGCCAAGATGAACAACAACCAGATGGGCAACGGCGCGCACATCGCCAGTGCCAGTTACATGGTCGACCCGGCGCACGGCGGCCGGGGCGTGGGGCGGGCGCTCGTCGAGTACACGCTGGAGTGGGCGCGGGGCGCGGGGTTCCGGGGCATCCAGTTCAACGCGGTCGTGGAGACCAACCAGCACGCGGTACGGCTGTACGAGTCGCTGGGCTTCACCATCGTCGGCACCGTGCCCGAGGGCTTCCACCACCCCACGCGGGGGTATGTGGGCCTGCACATCATGCACCGCCCGTTGTAGCCGGCCGTAGGGCTCAGGGCTGCGCCGCGGCCGCCGCCAGGCCGCCCAGCAGCAGGGCGGTGAAGCGCCGCACCCACTCCGCGTCGACGGGCTCGGCGCTCACCAGCGCCCGGTGGACCACCGCGCCCGCGATCACGTCGAAGATCAGGTCGTCGGTGCCCGGCGCCGTACCGGAGGTCGTCGGCAGCTCCCCCCGGGCCTGGGCGCGCCGGCGGCCCTCCAGGACGAGCCGCTTCTGCCGTTCCACGATCGAGACGCGTATCCGCTCGCGCAGCGGCTCGTCGCGGGTGGACTCGGCGATGACGGCCATCAGCGCCGTCTTGGTCTCGGGCCGCTCCAGGAGCGCCGCGAACTGCCGCACCACGCCCTCGATGTCGGCCGTCAGGCTGCCGCGGTCGGGCAGTTCGAGCTCGTCGAAGAGGACCGCGACCGCGTCCACGACCAGTTCGTTCTTGCTCGCCCAGCGCCGGTAGAGGGTCGTCTTGGCCACCCCGGCCCGGCCGGCGACGTCGCCCATCGTCAGCTTGGACCAGCCCAGCTCGACCAGGGCGGCCCGGGTCGCCTCCAGGATCGCGGCGTCGGCCCGCGCGCTGCGGGGGCGTCCGGTACGGCTGCGGGGGATGGGGGCGCTGCACATGACGCTCGACCATACCGGCGAGTACGGGTCGGGTTACCGGCCCGTATGTGTGAGCCAGTTCACCGCCGTACCCCGCTCCGAGAGCGATGGACCGGCGTTACGCTACGAGGCGTAGCGAAAGGCTTTGAGCGGCCCGCCGCGACAACCACAGGCGTCAGGGTGGGGACCCGGCGCCGAAAAATGGGGAACACATCTGCTGGATCGCGTACGTCCGTACGCCCCGCACACCGGCGGGGGGCGCGCGGGCGGGCGCGGTTCGGCCATGGCGTCAGCCATGACTTACCGGTTCTTACCGGTTACGGCCGCGGAAGGGGGAGGATGTACTCATGCAGCCTAGGAACATGTCCATGAGCGGCGTCGTCGACCTCGCCGCGGTGAAGGCGGCCGGAGAGGCCAAGGCGAAGGCGGAGAAGGCGCGCGCCGAGTCCGCCCGGCAGGGCGGCGGCGGAGCCGTACCCCCCTCCGCGCTGGTGCTCGACGTCGACGAGGCCGGCTTCGAGCGCGACATCCTCCAGCGTTCCGCGGAGGTCCCGGTCGTCATCGACTTCTGGGCCGAGTGGTGCGAACCGTGCAAGCAGCTCGGTCCCCTGCTGGAGCGGCTGGCCGTCGAGTACAACGGCCGGTTCGTCCTCGCCAAGATCGACGTCGACGCCAACCAGATGCTGATGCAGCAGTTCGGGATCCAGGGGATCCCGGCCGTCTTCGCGGTGGTCGCCGGGCAGGCGCTGCCGCTCTTCCAGGGCGCGGCGCCGGAGGCGCAGATCCGCCAGACCCTGGACCAGCTGATCCAGGTGGCCGAGGAGCGCTTCGGGCTCACCGGTGTCGCGGTCGACCCGGATTCCTCGCCCGCCGGCGCGACGGCCGCCCCGGCGCGGCCGGCCGGTCCGTACGACGCGCTGCTGGAGGCGGCGGCGCAGGCACTGGACGCGAACGACTTCGGCGGCGCGATCCAGGCGTACAAGAACGTCCTCGTCGACGACCCGGCCAACACGGAGGCCAAGCTGGGCCTCGCCCAGGCCGAGCTGCTCGCCCGGGTCCGCGACATGGACCCCCAGCAGGTCCGCAAGAACGCGGCGGACAACCCCGCGGACGTCCGGGCCCAGCTGGACGCGGCCGACCTGGACCTGGTGGGCGGGCACGTCGAGGACGCGTTCGGCCGGCTGGTGGAGACGGTGCGGCGGACCGCGGGCGAGGAGCGGGACACGGCCCGGCTGCGGCTGCTGGAGCTCTTCGAGGTGGTCGGCCCGGAGGACCCGCGCGTGATCGCGGCCCGTTCGGCGCTGGCGCGCGTGCTGTTCTGACACCTCCGGTGACACGTCGCTGATTTGGCGACAGAGTGACAAAAGGCGGCCGTGCTTTACCAAAACTTGGTAAACACGGCCGCTGTTACTTGCAGTAAGTCACCCCCCATCTTATGTCCGGCTTTTGCCGCCGATATCACCTTCTGTCGAACCGGCGGGTAGCACCCTGTGTACCCGCGTGACGTCACCCCGTCGTGGCCCGGTTATCCACCCGTTACTAGCGGGTAATGAAGCCCCTTGTGCCCCGGCCCGGAATGCACCACGATCGGCGACGCTCGGTCCCCTTTCCGTACCAGCCCGGCAGCCGGCCGCGCCGGCGGAAGCGGGTCCCCACCGAGCGGGCCGGCGACACTGCCGCCGGCCCCGGACAGGGGGGTTCCTGCCCGTCCCGGCAGGGCCTGTCCAAGCAGGGTTGCGCGAAGGCGTGGCCAGTGGTTGTCGCTCGGGGGTGATCGCCGGTGATTCGGACGCGGCTCGCGCCTGACTTACGGGCGCTCTCCTTCCCGAGGACGTAGCACTTCTCCCATCCCAGGACGGGCCTTCGGCCCATCCGGAGATGTACGTCCGAGAAGGAGGAAATGTATGAAGTCCCAGGTTCGCGGTGGGACCAGATGGAAGCGGTTCGCGGTGGTCATGGTGCCCAGCGTGGCCGCCACGGCCGCGATCGGCGTCGGGCTCGCGCAGGGCGCGCTGGCGGCGTCGTTCAGCATCTCCGGCCAGGAGTTCAAGGTCAAAGCCAAGGAACTGGTCGGGTACGACTTCGTCCAGTACGGCAGTTACGTCGAGGGCCGGGACCTCAAGGGCGGGAAGATCTCCGCGCCCGTCGCCGTCTCCGGCTTCAAGTCGGCCACGATCACGGACATGTGCCAGTCCGTGGTGACGCCCGACGTGCCGCTGATCGGCACGGTCACCCTGAAGCTGAGCGCCGGCACCGGCGAGGACAAGGTGACGGCGAAGGACATCTACCTGGATGTCTCGGACCTCGACGCCGATGCCACTTTCACGAACATCGACATCGGTGTGGCGGCCGGCTCTCTGGCGAAGAGCAAGGACAAGCCCGGCATCCAGCCGGGTACCGAGGGCAGGGCGAACCCGTTCGGCTTCGCCCAGCGTGCCGAGGAGACGACGCTGCGGAACGTGGAGCAGAAGGCGTGGGCGACCACGGCCGCGACGTTCACGCTTCCCGACCTGAAGCTCAACCTCATCCGGGGCACGGACGAGTGCTTCACTGAGTAACGCCCGTGGAGCGGGCGGGGCCGTCTCGGGCGGTTCCGCCCGACTCCGGGCCACACTTCCCCACTTTCTCCTCTTTTCCGCACCACCGCTTCCAGGGAGCTGTTTTCCATGAGCGCCGAGTCCACTGGTTCCCGCGGATTCACCTACTGGCGGCTGCGCTTCCGTACGTGGCGGGGCAACCGGCCTTTCTGGGGCGGGTTGTTCACCATGATCGGCGGCGTACCGATCGCCTACCTGCCCTATGCCGACATGCGGCTCGGCAATATGACGATCGCCATGGCCACCACGGCGGGCGCCGGCTCGCTGATCATCGGTGTGCTGCTGGTCACGCTCGGTCTGACGATGTGGTTCCACTCGATCGTCCGGGTGTTCGCGGGTGTCGCCGCGATCGTCCTGGCACTTGTCTCCCTCCCGGTGGCCAACATCGGCGGGTTCCTCATCGGTTTCCTGTTCGCCCTGCTCGGTGGCGCTCTGTCCATCTCCTGGGCGCCCGGTGTGCCGGTGGAGGAACCGAAGGCGGTGGCCGGAGCCGGGGGCTCCGTACTTCCCGAGCAGCGCGCCGACGAGGTGCCGGCCGCGACCCCGCGGACGTACGCGACCGACAGCACGATCGACGCCAACGGCGGGAGGCACAGTGCGGGGTGACGAAACGCAGCCGGCCACGAGAAAGGGGCCGCGTCACGCGGCGCCCAGGAAGTCGTTGCTGACCAAGCTTCAGGCGCCGGCCGGCAAGGCGATAGCCCTGGCCGCGATGCCCACCGCCGTACTCGTCGGTCTCGGTATGACCCCCAAGCCGGCCCTCGCCGATGACAAGGACATCCCCTTCGCGCCCGGCCCGTGCGTGACGCGGTCGGACGAGCCGCAGGAGTCCGAGAAGCCCTCGGCCTCCGCGTCCCCGTCCCCGTCCCCGTCGCCCTCGCAGAGCGCGAGCGACCCGGCGGATCAGAACGAGCCGACGCCCGGAGCGAGCCCCTCGGCGAGCGAGACGGACCAGGAGACCACCGGACCGAAGACGGGCGTCACCCCACCCGTGGCCACCACGGCGCCGACCCCCTCCGCGACCCCCACGCCCACGCCCACGCCCACCGAGCCCAGGAATCCCCTGGACCCGCTGGGCGTCGGGGACGCGATCAAGGACTTTTTCGACGGCCCTGCCAAGGAGCCTGCGGCCACCCCGCCGGCCACCGCTCCCACGCCGGCGGCGCCGTCGCCCGACCAGTCGTCAGCCGAACCGCCCACCAAGCCCGCCACCAGGCCCGCGACCAAGCCCTCGGCCGAGCCGTCGGCGAAGCCTGCGCAGGACGAGGCCCTCGACAGGACCAAGGAAGCGATCAAGGACGCCGCCGACAAGGCCGGCGCCACGGTCGAGGAACTGCCCGAGGACGTCAAGGGGCTCGACCCCCAGAAGGACCCGGACGTCCCGGACGGCGCGAAGCCCCGCTTCCCCTGCCCCACCCCGGACCCGCAGGCCCTCGCGGACGCGAAGGCGGAGCCCGGCATCCCGCTCCTGCCGGACGACCCATGGAGGCTGCAGAGCACGATGCTCACCCTCCGGGGCCTGGACTATCACGGCATCGTCGAGGTGAAGACCGGCAGCGGCAAGATCAAGAAGGCCCTGAAGTTCACCGCGAGCGAGGTCGACATCAAGGACCTGCACCAGCTCACGGTCCACTCCAAGGGCGTCACGGGACACGTCACCTCCCGCCCGGGCTCCACCTCCACGATCCGGGGCGGCACGGTGACGATGTACACCGAGGAGCTCAAGGGCAACCTCTTCGGCATCATCCCGATCACCTTCAGCCCCGAGACCCCGCCCCCGCTGAACGTCCCCTTCGCCTTCTTCACCGATGTGAAGGTCACCCAGGCCGGCCAGTTCGGCGGCACCCTCACGGTGCCGGGCCTGAAGAACTTCATCGAGGGCTGACCGGGCGGACGCGGACCATGTTCGTGGTGCCCGGGACGCCGGGAGGGGAGCCCGCGGTGATGATCATGGTGTCGCCCTCGTTGTGGCGCTGGAGCTTCAGCAGCTCCGCGTCGACCAGGTCGACCATCGCGTCGGTGTTGTCCACGTGGGGGACCACGAAGGACTCGACGCCCCAGCTCAGGGTGAGCTGGTTGCGGGTGGAGACCTCCGTCGTGAAGGCCAGGATCGGCTGCTGGACGCGGTAGCGGGAGAGACGGCGGGCGGTGTCGCCGGACTTGGTGAAGGCGATCAGGGCCTTGCCGTCCAGGAAGTCGGCGATCTCGCAGGCCGCGCGGGCCACCGAACCGCCCTGGGTGCGGGGCTTCTTGCCGGGGACCAGGGGCTGGAGGCCCTTGGAGAGCAGCTCCTCCTCCGCCGCGGTGACGATCTTCGACATCGTCTTGACCGTCTCGATCGGGTACGCGCCGACCGAGGACTCGGCCGACAGCATGACCGCGTCCGCGCCGTCCAGGATGGCGTTGGCGACGTCGGACGCCTCGGCGCGCGTCGGGCGCGAGTTGGTGATCATCGACTCCATCATCTGGGTCGCCACGATCACCGGCTTGGCGTTGCGGCGGCACAGCTCGATCAGGCGCTTCTGCACCATCGGCACCCGCTCCAGCGGGTACTCGACGGCCAGGTCGCCGCGCGCGACCATCACGCCGTCGAACGCCATCACGACGTCCTGCATGTTCTCGACGGCCTGCGGCTTCTCCACCTTGGCGATGACCGGGACCCGGCGGCCCACCTCGTCCATCACCTTGTGGACGTCCTTGACGTCATTGGCGTCGCGTACGAAGGACAGGGCGACCAGGTCGCAGCCCATCGCCAGCGCGAAGCGCAGGTCCTCGACGTCCTTCTCCGACAGGGCCGGGACATTGACCGCCGTACCCGGCAGGTTGATGCCCTTGTGGTCGGAGATGACACCGCCCTCGACGACGATGGTCTTGACGCGCGTGCCGTCGACCTCGGTGACGCGCAGCTCGACGTTGCCGTCGTTGATCAGGACCTGGTCGCCCTTGGAGACGTCGCCCGGCAGGCCCTTGTAGGTGGTGCCGCAGATCGACTTGTCGCCCGGGACGTCCTCGGTGGTGATGGTGAACTCGTCACCGCGGACCAGCTCGACCGGCCCCTCGGCGAAGGTCTCCAGACGGATCTTGGGGCCCTGGAGGTCGGCGAGGACGCCCACCGCGCGGCCGGTGTCCTCGGACGCCCGGCGGACGCGGTGGTACCGCTCCTCGTGCTCAGCGTGGGATCCGTGGCTCATGTTGAATCGGGCCACGTTCATACCGGCCTCGATGAGAGCTTTCAGCTGCTCGTACGAGTCGACGGCGGGGCCCAGTGTGCAGACGATTTTGGAACGGCGCATAAGGCGGATCCTATCGGTTTGTTTCACTGCGGAATATTCCGTCTGGTGGAATGTACAAATGGGCGGAGGGGCGCTCAGTCGTGGTGCTCACTGATCGACCGGAAAAGTAACCAGTGAGTAGGTCTGCTGCGCGATTTCCAGCTCCTCGTCCGTCGGGACCACCGCCACCGCCACCCGCGCGTACTCCGGCGAGATCAGCCGCGGTTCCCCGGACCGTACGGCGTTCAGGTCGGCGTCCACCGCCAGGCCCAGCTCCTCCAGGCCCGTGATGGCAGCTTCCCGCACCGGCGCCGCGTTCTCCCCGACACCCGCCGTGAACGCCACCGCGTCCACCCGGCCGAGCACCGCGTAATACGCCCCGATGTACTTCTTCAAACGGTGAATGTAGACGTCGAACGCGAGCCGCGCCCGCTCGTCGCCCCCGTCGATACGGCGCTGGATCTCGCGCATGTCATTGTCACCGCAAAGCCCCACCAAACCGCTCTTCTTGTTCAACAGGACATCGATCTCATCCGTCGACATTCCGGCGACCCGCTCAAGGTGGAAGACGACGGCCGGATCGATGTCACCGGAGCGCGTACCCATGACCAGCCCCTCCAAGGGGGTCAGTCCCATCGAGGTGTCCACGCACCGGCCGCCCGCCACCGCCGACGCCGACGCGCCGTTGCCCAGGTGCAGCACGATCACGTTCACCTCGGCCGGGTCCTTGCCCAGCAGCCCCGCCACCCGGCGCGAGACGTACGCGTGCGACGTGCCGTGGAACCCGTAGCGGCGGATACGGTGCGCGTCCGCGGTCTCGACGTCGATCGCGTACCGCGCCGCGTACTCCGGCATCGTCGTGTGGAAGGCCGTGTCGAACACCGCCACCTGCGGCAGGTCGGGCCGAAGGGCCTGGGCGGTACGGATGCCCGTGATGTTGGCCGGGTTGTGCAGGGGAGCGACGGGGACCAGGCGCTCGATCTCCGCCATCACCTCGTCCGTGATCACGGTCGGCGCGGAGAACTTCAGGCCGCCGTGCACCACCCGGTGCCCGATCGCCGCCAGCTCGGGCGAGTCCAGGCCGAGCCCGTCCGCCGCCAGCTCGTCCGCGACCGCCTTCAGAGCCGCCTCGTGGTCGGCCATCGGGGCCGTACGCTCACGGCTCCCACCGTCGCGCAGGGGAGTGTGCACCAGGCGTGAGGTCTCCTCGCCGATCCGCTCGACGAGGCCGACGGCGAGCCGCGCGCCGTCGTGCATGTCCAGCAGCTGGTACTTGACGGACGACGAGCCGGAGTTGAGGACGAGGACGCGGGTGGCGTCGGTGGGCCTGGTGGCGTTGGTGGTCACGGGTGCGTTGCTTTCTGCTGTGCGGCGGGTGGTCATGCGGGCGTGCCCTGGGACTGGATCGCGGTGATCGCGACCGTGTTCACGATGTCGCTGACGAGCGCGCCGCGCGACAGGTCGTTGACCGGCTTGCGCAGGCCCTGGAGGACCGGGCCGACCGCCACGGCGCCGGCCGAGCGCTGCACGGCCTTGTAGGTGTTGTTGCCGGTGTTCAGGTCCGGGAAGATCAGCACCGTCGCCTGGCCCGCCACCTCCGAGCCGGGCAGCTTCGTCGCGGCGACGGACGGCTCGACGGCCGCGTCGTACTGGATCGGGCCCTCGATCTTCAGCTCCGGACGCGCCTCGCGCACCAGCTTCGTCGCCTCGCGCACCTTGTCGACGTCCGCGCCCGAGCCCGAGGTGCCGGTCGAGTACGACAGCATCGCGATCCTCGGCTCGACCCCGAACCGGGCGGCCGTCGCCGCCGACTGGACCGCGATGTCCGCGAGCTGCTCGGCGTTCGGGTCCGGGTTGACCGCGCAGTCGCCGTACACCAGGACCTTGTCGGCCAGGCACATGAAGAAGACGGAACTGACGATCCGGGCGTCCGGCTTGGTCTTGATGATCTCGAAGGCGGGGCGGATGGTCGCGGCCGTGGAGTGCACCGAGCCCGACACCATGCCGTCGGCCAGCCCCTCCTGGACCATCAGCGTGCCGAAGTAGTTGACGTCCGACACCACGTCGTACGCCAGCTCCACGCTGACGCCCTTGTGGGCGCGCAGCTCGGCGTACCGCTCCGCGAACCGCTGGCGCAGCTCGGAGGTCGCCGGGTCGATCAGCTGCGTGTCCTTCAGGTCGATGCCCAGGTCCGCGGCCTTCTTGCGGATCGCCTCGACGTCGCCGAGCAGCGTCAGGGCGCACACATCACGCCGTACGAGAACGTCGGCGGCCCGCAGCACCCGCTCCTCCACGCCCTCCGGCAGGACCACGCGGCGCCGGTCGGCGCGGGCCGTCTCCAGCAGCTCGTGCTCGAACATCATCGGCGTGACGCGGCCGCTGCGCGCCACCGACATCCGCTTCAGCAGGTCGGCCGTGTCCACGTGCCGCTCGAACAGCCCGAGGGCGGTCTCCGCCTTGCGCGGGGTCGCGGCGTTCAGCTTGCCCTCCAGCGAGAACAGCTCGGCGGCGGTCGGGAAGCTGGTGCCGCTCACCGAGAGCACCGGGGTGCCGGGCGCGAGCCGCGCCGCCAGGGTGAGGATCTCCTGGCTCGGCCGCTCGTCCAGTGTCAGCAGCAGGCCCGCGATCGGCGGCGTACCGGCCGAGTGCGCGGCCAGCGCGCCCACCACCAGGTCGGCGCGGTCGCCGGGGGTGACGACCAGGCAGCCGGGGGTCAGCGCGTTCAGGAAGTTCGGCAGCATCGCGCCGCCGATGATGAAGTCCAGCGCGTCCCGGGCCAGCCCCGAGTCGTCGCCCAGCAGCACCTCGGCGTCCAGCGCCTGGCGGATCTGCGCGACCGTCGGCGCGGACAGCGCCGGCTCGTCGGGCAGCACATAACAGGGAACGGGCAGCCGGGCGGCGAGGCGTTCGGCGATCGCGTCCCGGTCCTCGGGCGCCACCCGGTTGGCGACCATCGCGAGGACGTCGCAGCCGAGGCTTTCGTACGCCCGGAAGGCGTTGCGCGTCTCGGCGCGCACCGCGTCGGCGGGCTGGCCCTTCCCGCCGACCACGGGTATGACGGAGGCGCCGAACTCGTTGGCGAGGCGCGCGTTCAGCGCCAGCTCCTCGGGCAGCTGCGTGGCGTGGAAGTCCGTGCCCAGGACGAGCACCACCTCGTAGTCCCGCGCCACGTCGTGGAAGCGCTCCACCAGTCGCGAGACCAGTTCGTCCGTGCCCTTCTCGGCCTGGAGCGCGGACGCCTCCTGGTAGTCCATGCCGTAGACCGTGGCCGGGTCCTGGGACAGCCGGTACCGCACACGCAGCAGGTCGAACAGGCGGTCGGGCCCGTCGTGCACCAGCGGCCGGAACACCCCCACCCGGTCCACTTGACGGGTCAGGAGCTCCATGACTCCCAGCTCCACGACCTGGCGGCCGTCCCCGCGGTCGATCCCGGTCACGTACACGCTGCGCGCCACGCAAGCTCTCCTGTCGAATGAATGTGTGGACAACGGATGAAAGTGTGGACAAAAAACGCCATGAGAGGTGGCAATACCCTCTTGACAATACCTCTGCGGCTGGGTAGTACGCCCGCCGGGCGTCTGGCCTGCGGAGACGGGTGAACCCGCCTGCCGCACGGGCGCGGCAGCCCTTCGGCGCGGGCGGTGTGAGCCCGGGGTGGACGCCTGCCGTGGGACAATTCGGGAAGGCTCACACGTACCACTACCGAGCAGGAGACACAGCACGATGCGCATCGGAGTTCTCACCGCAGGCGGCGACTGCCCCGGCCTGAACGCAGTGATCCGGTCGGTCGTGCACCGGGCGATGACCGGCCACGGCGACGAGGTCATCGGCTTCGAGGACGGCTTCAAGGGCCTGCTCGACGGCCACTACCGACCCCTCGACCTCAACGCGGTGAGCGGCATCCTGGCCCGTGGCGGCACCATCCTCGGCTCCGCCCGCCTGGAGCGCTCACGGCTTCAGGAAGCTGCCGAGAACTGTGACGAGTTGCAGAAGCGGTACGGGATCGACGTCCTCATCCCCATCGGCGGCGAAGGCACCCTGACCGCCGCCCGCATGCTGGCCGACGCGGGGATGCCCGTCGTCGGCGTACCGAAGACCATCGACAACGACATCTCCTCCACCGACCGCACCTTCGGCTTCGACACCGCCGTGATGGTGGCGACGGAGGCCATAGACCGTCTGAAGACCACCGCCGAGTCCCACCAGCGCGTGATGGTCGTGGAGGTGATGGGCCGGCACGCCGGCTGGATCGCGCTGGAGTCCGGCATGGCGGGCGGCGCGCACGGCATCTGCCTGCCGGAGCGGCCCTTCGAGGTGGACGACCTGGTGAAGATGGTCGAGGAGCGGTTCGCGCGGGGCAAGAAGTTCGCGGTCATCTGCGTCGCGGAGGGCGCGCACCCGGCCGAGGGCTCCATGGAGTACGAGAAGGGCGCCATCGACCAGTTCGGCCACGAGCGCTTCCAGGGCATCGGCAACCGGCTCGCCGCCGAGCTGGAGAAGCGGCTCGGCAAGGAGGCCCGGCCGGTCATCCTGGGCCACGTCCAGCGGGGCGGCACGCCGACCGCGTACGACCGCGTCCTCGCCACCCGCTTCGGCTGGCACGCCGTCGAGGCGGCGCACCGCAAGGAGTTCGGCAGGATGACCGCGCTGCGGGGCACGGACATCGTGATGGTGCCGCTCGCCGAGGCCGTCACGCAGCTGAAGACGGTGCCGGGGAACCGGATGTACGAGGCGGAGTCGGTCTTCTGAGGCCGCCGCCCGCTCGCCGTCCCGTCGTGTGCCCCCACCGGATTGCCGGTTTCCGCTCTTGAGTCGGCTCGCCGATTGAACAAGGCTGTCCGGGGCGGGCGGGGCGGACCAAGGGAGGGCGCATGGCCGGCGGGGGCTCGGACTCGGGCGAGGACGGCTGGGGTTCGGGCTTGGGCGGGGACGGCGCGGACGCGTACGGCGGCGACGCGTACGGCGGCGACGCCGCTGCGGGTGGTTTCGGCGCGGGGCGGGTCCCGGAGGGCGACGTGGCCGGGGGCGGTGGCGGGGCGGGCGGGCCGGGGGACCGGTGGCGGCGGGTCCTCGTGCCGGTCCTCGCCATACTCGCCCTCGTCATAGCCATCACGACCGTCCTCGCCTTCCTCCGGGGCGGCGACAGCGAACGCGTACCGAGGAGGGCCCCCAAGGGCGCCCCGGCGGCGACCGCACCCGCCGCCCGGCCCGCGCCCGGGGGGTGAGAGCCGCCCCGGGGGTGAGAACCGCCCCGGAAGGTAAGCACCATCCCGGAGGGTGAGAACCGCCCGAGGGGCTAAGCACCACCCGGGGGGGGGCGGCGACCGGCAGGCTCAGGCGCTCACAGCCGGGCCAGCTCCCAGAAGTGGTCCACGATCCGCTCCAGGTAGGCGCGGCCGGCCTCGCCGCCGCTGCCGCCGGTCACGTCGGACCCCCAGCTGTTGGTCGCCACCATCCGCGACTGGTAGTCGGCGTACAGCTGCTGGAGGACGTCCTCCAGCCGGCGGCGGTCCATCGGCAGCATCTTCGCCGCCGGTTTGACGTACGCCTGCCAGCGCGTCGTCGCCGCGCTGCGCAGCAGCTCGGCCAGCTCCTCGTCGCGTCCCGTCACGGTGATCAGCTCCCGTGGCCCGAGGGACAGGGCCTCGGCGAGCGCGGCGGTCTGGCGTTCGTTGCCGCGCCAGCGGCCGGACTCCTCCATGCGCAGGTACGCCTTGACGTCGAGGCCGACCCGGCGGGCCAGGTCCTCGGGCGCCATGGCCCGCGAGATGCGGTGGTCGCGCAGGGTCGTCGCGGCGGCCAGCAGCTCGCCGGGCGAACACCACAGCACACCGGCGAGGGCGGTGAGTTCACGGGCGTCGGGTGCGGCGACGCCGCGTTCCCAGGCGATCACCGTCTCGGGCGGGACGCCGAGGCCGTACTGGGCGCGCAGCCCGTACGCGACATGGGCGGGCGCCATTCCCAGCGCCTCACGCAGTCGGCGGGCGGCGAGGGCGTTGAACGGTGGAGAAGGACGAGAGGTGGGGTGCACGCGCACACCGTAGAAGCGGACGGTCACTTTTGGCTACGGTCGGTTCACCCAAGGCCAAAAGTCGTAGGAACGTCCAGATACGCCCCACGGAGCCCTACCTGTCGGTAATTTACCGTGTCCCGGTCACCCAGCGGTACTGGAGCTCGGGGCGGCCCACCTGCCCGTACTGCGGGCTGCGCTCGGCGCGCCCGTAGCTGACCAGGTGTTCCAGGTAGCGGCGGGCGGTGATCCGCGAGATGCCCACGGCCGCGCCCGCCTCGGCCGCCGTCAGCCCGGTCGCCGACGCGCGCAGGCTGCGGGTGACGGCCGCCAGGGTCGGGGCGCTCAGGCCCTTGGGGAGGGCGGCGGGCTGCGGCGTGCGCAGCGTGGCGAGCGCCCGGTCCACCTCCTCCTGGCCCGACGCCTCACCGGCGGCGGCGCGGAACTCGGCGTACCGGGTGAGGCGGTCGCGCAGGGTGGCGAAGGTGAAGGGCTTCAGTACGTACTGGACGACGCCCAGCGAGACGCCTTCGCGGACGATCGCCAGATCGCGGGCGGAGGTGACGGCGATGACGTCGGCGTGGTGACCGGCGGCGCGCAGCGAGCGCAGCAGCTGGAGTCCGTGCCCGTCCGGCAGGTACAGGTCCAGCAGGATCAGGTCCACGGCCGTCCGCTCCAGCGCCCGCCCGGCGGCGGCGCGCGTGTGCGCGACGCCGACCACGGTGAAGCCGGGTACCCGGCCGGTGTAGAGGGCGTGGGCGTCCGCCGCGACGGGGTCGTCCTCCACGACGAGGACTCTGATGGGCGGCTCCGTCATGACCGGACCTCCGCGCTGTCCACGGGCCCGCCGCCGTCCGGCACCGGTGCCTCCCCGGTCCCTCCCGCCCCCGCGCTCTCCATGGGCCCGCCGCCGTCCGGCACCGGTGCCGCCCCGGTCCGTCCCGCCCCCGCGCGATCGGCCCCCGCCGGCCGCAGCGGCAGCCGGACCGTGAACTGTGCGCCGCCGTCGGGGCCCTGTGCCAGCTCCACGACCCCCCGCCGCCGCTGCGCGACCTGCCGCACCAGGGCGAGGCCCAGCCCCCGCCCCGGCCCCCGTGTCGACCAGCCGCGCTCGAAGACCGCGTCGTGGTCGCCCGGGCCGATCCCCGGCCCGCTGTCGGCGACTCGCAGCAGCAGCTCGCCGTCGTCCGCCCGCGCGGTCACCGTGACGCGCGAAACCGGCCTGCCCCGGGTGGCGTCCAGGGCGTTGTCGATGAGGTTGCCCAGGATCGTCACCAGGTCGCGCGCCGGGAGCGTCGGCGGCAGGACACCGTCGTCGATCCGGCTGTCCTCCGTCAGCACCAGCTCCACCCCCCGCTCGTTCGCCTGAGCCGCCTTGCCCAGCAGCAGGGCGGCCAGGACCGGTTCGGCGACCGCGTCGACCACCCGGTCCGTGAGCACCTGGGCCAGTTCCAGCTCGGCCGTGGCGAACTCGACCGCCTCGTCCGTCCGCCCCAGCTCGATCAGCGACACCACCGTATGCAGCCGGTTCGCCGCCTCGTGCGCCTGCGAGCGCAGCGCCTGCGTGAACCCGCGCTCCGAGTCCAGCTCGCCCGAGAGCGCCTGCAACTCCGTGTGGTCCCGCAGCGTCACCACCGTGCCACGCCGCTCACCCCCGACCACCGGCCGGGTGGAGACCACCAGTACGCGGTCGGCCGTCAGGTGGAGCTCGTCCACGCTCGGCTCGCCGGAGAGCAACCGCCTTGTGAGCGACGGCGGGAGGCCCAGCTCGGCGACGGACACGCCCACCGCCTCCTCGTCCAGGCCCAGCAGCTCCCGCGCCCCGTCGTTGATCAGCGCGATCCGCCGCTGCCCGTCCAGCATCACCAGTCCCTCGCGCACCGCGTGCAGCGCGGCCTCGTGGTAGTCGTGCATCCGGCTCAGTTCGGCGGCGTTCATGCCGTGCGTGTGCCGCCGCAGCCGCGCGTTGATCACATACGTACCGGCGCCGCCGAGCGCCAGCGCCGCGCCCGCCATGCCGAGCAGCGCGGTGACCTGCCTGCGTACCTGCTCGCTGATCCGGTCGATGGTGATGCCCGCGCTCACCAGCGCGGTGATCCGGCCACCGTCGTACACCGGCGTCACCGTCCGCACCGAGGAGCCGAGCACGCCCCGGTACGTCTCGGAGTACGTCTCGCCGCGCCGCGCCTCGGCGATGTGGCCCAAATACGTCTTGCCTATCTGTGCCGGGTCCGGGTGGGTCCAGCGCGTCCCGTCCGGCGACATGATCGTCACGAAGGTGACGCCCGCCTCGCCGACCAGGGACGACGCATACGGCTGGAGCACGGCCGTGGGGTCCTTGGAGCGGACCGCCTCGGCGACGGCCGGCGACTTGGCCACGGCGGTCGCGGTCGCCGTCGCCTGCCGGCGCGCGGTCTCCTCGGCCTGGCTGCGGTCATTGACGTACGCGAAGACCGCGCAGCCCGCCACGATGGCAGCCACCAGCACGACCTGCATCGCGAAGAGCTGGCCTGCGAGGCTGCGGAGGCGGGGGCGGAGTATGCGCATGCGGTAAGTCTGCCTGGCTGATTTCGTGTGAACGAAAGGTACGCAAGGGTGACCGCCATCACAAGGTGAGAGATGGTCTCGGGGATCCACAGGGACAGTGGAGCGACTCACCGAGGAGGACCCCGTGGCCGCACGACGGGACCGTACCCACTATCTGTATCTGGCCGTCATCGCGGCGGTCGTGCTCGGCATCACCGTGGGCTTCGCCGCCCCCGGGCTGGCCGTCGAGCTGAAGCCGCTGGGCACCGGCTTCGTCAGTCTGATCAAGATGATGATCTCCCCGATCATCTTCTGCACGATCGTGCTGGGCGTCGGCTCGGTCCGCAAGGCCGCCAAGGTGGGCGCGGTCGGCGGTCTGGCGCTGGGCTACTTCATGGTCATGTCGACCGTGGCGCTCGCCATCGGCCTGCTGGTCGGCAACCTGCTGGAGCCGGGTGCGACCCTGCACCTGACCAAGGAGGCCGCCGACGCGGGCGCGGAGCAGGCGTCCGGTGCCAGTGAGAGCACGGCCGACTTCCTGCTGGGGATCATCCCGAAGACGATGGTCTCCGCCTTCACCGAGGGCGAGGTCCTCCAGACGCTGCTGATCGCGCTCCTGGCCGGCTTCGCGCTCCAGGCGATGGGCAAGGCCGGCGAGCCGGTGCTGCGCGGCATCGGGCACATCCAGCGGCTGGTCTTCCGCATCCTCGCGATGATCATGTGGGTCGCTCCGGTCGGCGCGTTCGGCGCCATCGCGGCGGTGGTCGGCGAGACCGGTGTCGACGCGCTGAAGTCCCTGGCCGTCATCATGATCGGCTTCTACATCACCTGCGCGGTCTTCGTCTTCGTGGTGCTGGGCGCCCTGCTGCGGGTGGTCGCGGGCGTGAACATCCTCACGCTGCTGAAGTACCTGGGCCGGGAGTTCCTGCTGATCCTGTCGACCTCCTCCTCCGAGTCCGCACTGCCCCGGCTCATCGCGAAGATGGAGCACCTGGGCGTCAGCAAGCCCGTCGTCGGCATCACCGTGCCGACCGGTTACTCCTTCAACCTGGACGGCACCGCCATCTACCTGACGATGGCCTCGCTCTTCGTCGCCGAGGCGATGGGCAACCCGCTCTCGGTCGGCGAGCAGATCTCCCTGCTCGTCTTCATGATCATCGCCTCGAAGGGCGCGGCGGGCGTCACCGGCGCGGGCCTCGCCACGCTGGCCGGCGGCCTCCAGTCGCACCGCCCCGAACTGGTCGACGGCGTCGGGCTCATCGTCGGCATCGACCGCTTCATGAGCGAGGCGCGCGCCCTGACCAACTTCGCGGGCAACGCGGTCGCCACCGTCCTGGTCGGCACCTGGACCAAGGAGATCGACAAGACCCGCGTGGCCGAAGTCCTCGCCGGCCGCGTGCCGTTCGACGAGAAGACCCTGGTGGACGACCACGACCACGCACCGGCGGCGGACGACCTCGACGGCCTTCCCGACGACCTTCCGGAGCACCGGGAGCCCGCCAAGGTCTGACCTGCGCCGTGCCACGGCGAACCGCGCGGGAGGCCCACTCCCGCGCGGTGCGCCGTTTTCCGGGTACGCCTTCCCGGCCCTACCGCCTTCCCGGCCGTACCGCCGGTAACGGGAACGTGTCATCGTAGGGGCACGCCACCTGGCATGTGCATGCCGCCACCTAGGTGAAGGGACCCCCATGTCACGTCTTCCGGCACTGCTCGCCCTCACCCTCACGCTGGCCCTCGGCTCGGTCACCGCCTCCTCCGCCACGGACGCCACGGACGCCACCGACACCACGGGCGCGGAGGCCTTGCGCGACGTTGTCGTCGTCGGCAACAGCGCCGAGGGCACGGTGAGCTTCATCGACGCCCGTACGTACAAGAACCTCGGCTCGCTCGACGTCATCCCCGACCTCGACGCCATCCTGGCCGGCATGGACCCGATCCGCCGCGCCGCCTACGAGATCGTCAAGCAGCAGGCGGGCGGCGACAAGTTCGTGGACGACGCCCACCTCTCGGCAGACGGCCGCACCCTCTACGTCTCGCGCGGCAACCTCGGCGACGCCGCCGCGTACGACATCGCGTCCGGCCGCCAACTCTGGCGCACCCACCTCGACGGCTTCAAGGCCGACCACGCCGCCCTCTCCCCGGACGGCCGCACCTTCGTCGTCTCGGCCATCACCGCCGCCAAGGCCCAGGCACTGGACACCGCCACCGGCCGCGTCACCGGGTCGTTCGCCACCGGGACGTACCCGCACGAGAACATGTACGCGGCGGACGGCAGCCGCCTCTACAACATGTCCATCGGCGTCACCTCCCTCCCCAAGGCCCTCAACGGCCTCAAGGGCGCCAAGCAGGTCACCGTCGCCGACGCGAAGACGCTGAAGGTGCTGCGCACGTACACCTTCGACAAGGGCGTACGCCCGGCCGTGATCACGCCGGACGAGAAGACGATGTACGCCCAGCTGTCCTACCTCAACGGCTTCATCGAGTACGACCTTGAGGCCGGGCGTACGGTACGGACGGTCGAGATGCCCTTCAGCGCGGCGGGCGCGGCCCTCAAGCCCGACGACTACCCGCAGAACTCCGCCCACCACGGCATGGCGATGAACGGCGCGAACGACAAGCTCTGCATGGCCGGGACCATTGACGACTACACGGCCGTCGTCTCCCGCCCGGGCCTGACCACCGACGGCTTCGTCCACTACGAGCGGGGCGCCCTGCCCTACTGGGCATTGACCGGACCCGGCGGCACGCACTGCTTCGTCACGCTCTCCCATCGCGACGAGGTCTCAGTGGTCGACTACCGCACGGCCAAGGAGGTCGCGCGGGTGAAGGTCGGCGACTTCCCGCAGCGCGAGCGGGCGGGGAAGGTGGCGGCGGACGCGCTGTCGGGGCTCAAGCCGTAGTCGCGCCTGGCGCCCCGATCCGGCCTCAGGCCGTCGTGGGGCGTGTCAGCGACTCGACCAGTTCCGTCGCCCGCTCCGCCGGCACCCCCGCCGAGATGAGCATCGTCGCCGCGGCGGACCGCCCGGCCCGGTCCGCCGCGAGCGCGCCCGCGTTCACGGCCTCCATCAGCCCGAAAAGCACCTGCTCGTGTACGTAGGCGAGGGCGGCGGCCGGCAGCGGCGAGACGAACACGCCCTGGTCCAGCCCCCGTTGGAGCAGGTCCGCGCACTCCTTGCGCACTGGGGCCAGCCGCTCCCGGATGCCCTCCATCGTGACGCTGCGCTGGGCGAGGGCCACCAGGAGCCGGTAGCGGTCGGCGATCTCCCACGCGGCGAGCGTGGCGCGGGCCAGCGCCTCGGCCGGATCGTCCACGCCCTCGCGGCCGCTGGCGTGCGCCCGCGCCACCGTCTCGACCGCGCTGTCCACCAGCGCGGCGATCAGCGCGTCACGGCTGGGGAAGTGCCCGTACACGGTGCGGCGCACCACGCCCGCCGCGCGGGCGATCTGGTCCATGGAGGCGTCCGGGTCGCGCAGCAGTTCGGCGAGGGCCACCTGCTCGATGCGGCGCCGGTTCACGTCGGCTCGTCCTGAGGTCACGCCCTCATTTTGCACATGGCTGTGCAGTCACGTAACTTGCACAGCAGTGTGTAATTGCACATCACTGTGCAAAAGCGTGTCGCTGGAAGGGTGGACTGAGCCATGCGTCTCGTCATGAACGAGCCGGTCGAGAGGATGGAAGGGCCCTACCCACGGCGCTGGTGGGCACTGCTCGTGCTCTGCCTGAGCCTGTTGATCATCGTGATGGCGAACACGGCCCTCACGGTCGCCGCCCCCGACATGACCCAGGACCTCGGACTGACCAGCTCCGACCTCCAGTGGGTCATCGACGGCTACACCGTCCCGTACGCCGCGCTGATGCTCCTGCTCGGCGCGATCGGCGACAAGTACAGCCGGCGCGGCGCCCTCGTCCTCGGCCTCGTCGTCTTCGGCGCGGGCTCGGTCGCCGGATCACTCGTGGACTCGTCCACCGGGGTCATAGCCGCCCGCGCGGTCATGGGCGTCGGCGCCGCGATGATCATGCCCGCCACGCTCTCGCTGCTCGCCGCCACCTTCCCGCGCGCCGAGCGCGCCAAGGCCATCGTGCTGTGGACGGCCACCGCCGGCCTCGCCATCGCGGCCGGACCGCTGGTGGCGGGCGCGCTGCTGGAGAACCACGGCTGGGCGTCCACGTTCCTGATCAACGTCCCGGTCGCCGCGCTCGCGATCGCCGGCGCCTTCGCCCTCGTACCCCCGTCCAAAGCCGCCCAGCACGGGCGCATCGACTACGTCGGCGGGCTGCTCTCCGTCCTGTGGACCGGCGCGCTCGTCTACATGATCATCCAGGGCCCCCACTTCGGCTGGGACGCCAAGGCCGTCAGCGCGGCGGTCGTCGCGGGCGCCGGACTCGTCGCCTTCATCGCCTGGGAGCTGCGCCACCCGCGTCCGGTCCTGGACGTCCGCCGCTTCCTCGACCGTGGCTTCGCCGGCTCCAACCTCGCCGTCGCCCTCTTCTTCCTCGCCGTCTTCGGCGCCTTCTACTACCTGACGCAGCACTTGCAGTTCGTGCTCGGGTACGACCCGTTCGACACCGGTGTGCGGATGCTGCCGCTGGCCGGCGCGGTGTTCGTCGGCTCGGCGCTGACCGGGTTCCTCACGCCGCGCCTCGGCATGAAGGTCACGGTCTCCACGGGCATGGCGCTCGGTACGCTCGCGCTCGCCCTGCTCACACGGGTGGACTCGGCTTCCGGGTACGGGGACTTCGTCGCCCCGCTCGTCATCCTGGGCGTCGCGATCGGCCTGGCCCTGTCGCCCTGCACCGACGCCATCATGGGCGCGTTCCCCGAGTCGGAACTCGGCGTGGGCGGCGCCGTCAACGACACCTCCCTTGAGCTGGGCGGCTCGCTGGGCATCGCCCTGCTCGGCTCGGTGCTGGCCTCTTCGTACTCCTCGCACCTCGCCGACGCGGCGCGGGGCACCGGCCTGCCCGCCTCGGCCCTGTCCACCGCCCAGGACTCGGTCGGCGCGGGATACGCCGTCGCGCACGGCATCGGTGAGCAGGCGGCCCACGCCGCCACCCCGCAACAGGGCGCCCAACTCGGCGAGGCGGCCCGCCGGATGGCCGACGCCGTGGGCTCCGCCTTCTCCGACGCGGTGGCCCACACCAGCCTCATCGGCGCGGCGATCCTGGCCGTGGGCACGGTCCTGGTAGCGGCGCTGCTGCCGGGGCGGACCCGCGAGCGGGGCTGATCAGGCCCGCTTCACCTCGTCCACGAACACCTGCCAGGCCCGCGCCTCGAAGACGAGGGCGGGCCCGGCGGGGTTCTTGGAGTCGCGGACGGGGACGGCGGCGGGGTGGCCGTCGGAAACTTCGAGGCAGCTGGCGCTTTCGGCGTTGCTATAGCTGGACTTCCGCCAGGCTGCCAGCTCTGATGCCTCGGCGACTTCGAGGCAGGCGCCGCCCTCACCGCTGCTGTAGCTGGACTTCCGCCAAGTGACCAGCGCCGATGCATCAGTAATGCGCTTCTGAGACGTCATTCTCGAATTCCTCCGCCACCGACTCGATCAGGGCCAGGGACGCCCCTGGCGACAGTGCGACGGCCCTCGCCAGATCGTAGGACTTCTGATGCTTGTCCACCACAACGGGATCGTCCAGCAACTGCCCCGAGTGAGGACCCTCCGTGTACACCACATCCGGTGCCTCGGCGAAGGTCATGAGGCTGAACATGCCGCCGTTTCCGCCATGCGACCCGGCCGAGAACGGCACCACTTGGACCAACACGCGGTGAGATCGCATCAGCCCGGCGACGTGCCGGAGTTGCTCTGTCATGACCTTTGGACCTCCCACTGCGGTGCGCAGGACGGCCTCATGAAGAACAGCCCACCATTCGGGAGTTGTGGGATCGTCGAGCATGCGGGCCCGGTCCTGACGTGCCCGCGTGATCTCCTCGATGGTGTCGTCCAGCGATGTCGGTCTGGTGCCCCTGACCAGCGCACGGGTGTAGGGGCCGATCTGAAGCAGCCCTGGCATGAGTGTTGGAGCGTACTCGCTGATGGTCACGGCTACTTTTTCCAGCTCGGCGGCTTCGCTGAAGTGGTGCGGATAGCGTGAACTGCTGATCGCCCGCACGAGCCGTTGGAAGAAGTCTCCCGTCCCCAGCGCCGCGTCGATGCATTTCGCCAGGTCCGGCCTCAGCCTGCGGGCGCCCGACTCGATCATCCCGATGTACGAGCCCGATACGAACACCCGCTCCCCGAGCTTCTCTTGCGACAGCCCCGCCGCCTCGCGCCTCAACCGCAGCTCTTCGCCCAGGAACTCACGCGGCGTCTCGGCCGGCCCCAGGTCCTTCGGTTTCGCCATGCGGCAACCGTAGCCAGCAGGGCGGCACGCCGTAAGCGGAACGAACAAGAATCATCACGCCAAGTGACCGGCGGAGGCGCCCGGTTCACGGCGACGGAAAAGACCCCGGTCCGAATGGTGGACGACCGGGGCCTTTTCTGGCGTATATTTAATGGTTCGTATGCGCATATGGCAACGCGCACACGGAAGTTGAATAAACGCATCTTATCGCGGCAGGAGTCGAATTGTCAACCGAGGAAATGCGGAAAGAGCAGCAATTCATCACTGAGCTCTACGCGCGACTCGACCACCTGCGCGACCAGGCCGAGCGGGCCGTGCGAGCCGCGCTCAAGGGGGGCGGGAGCAGTTTCCAGGCGCGGTTGGAGCGGGATGTGCTGGTCGCCGAGCAGGCGGGGCTGCTCGCCGCGTTCGACGCGGGGGAGAACGGGCTGTGTTTCGGGCGGCTGGAATTCCGGGACGGGCGTGACCACCACATCGGGCGTATCGGAATCCGTGAGGACGACGAGGAGCGCACACCGCTCGTCGTGGACTGGCGCGCCGAGGTCGCCCGGCCCTTCTACCTCGCCACCGGGTACGAGCCCATGGGGCTGCGCCGGCGCCGGCACATCAGCACCCAGGGGCGCGAGGTCACCGCGCTGCACGACGAGATCCTGGACCTGCACGACACCACCCGTACCGGCCATGAGCACCACGACGCCGACGACGTGCTGCTCGCCGCGCTCGACGCCGCCCGGACCGGGCGCATGAGCGACATCGTGCAGACCATCCAGGCCGAGCAGGACCGCATCATCCGCGCCCCGCACCACGGCGTGCTGGTCGTCGAGGGCGGGCCCGGCACCGGCAAGACCGCCGTCGCGCTGCACCGTGCCGCGTACCTGCTCTACGCCTACCGCGAGCAGCTGGCCCGCCGCGCGGTGCTGATCGTCGGGCCGAACCCGGCGTTCCTCGGCTACATCGGCGAAGTCCTGCCCGCGCTGGGCGAGACCGGCGTTCTGCTGGCCACGCTGGGCGAGCTCTTCCCCGGCGTCCACGCCACCGGCACCGACACGCCCGAGGCCGCCGAGATCAAGGGCCGCGCGGGCATGGCGGACGTCCTGGCGCGGTACGTACGCGACCAGCAGACCGTGCCGCCCACCGACGCGCCCATCGAGATCGACCACGACGACTACGGCACCCTGCTGCTGGACCGGAACATGGCCGAGGACGCCCGCTGGGACGCGCGCGGCACCGGCCTGCCGCACAACCTGGCCCGGCCCCGGTTCACGTTCCGGATCATCGACGCGCTCACCGACCAGCTCGCCGAACGCCTCGGCGCCGACCCGTTCGGCGGGCCGAACCTTCTGGACCCGTCCGACATCACCCAGATGCGCAAGGAGATCGCCGCGAGCCCCGCCGTGCACGCCGCCATTGAGGAGCTGTGGCCCACGCTCAGCCCGCAGCGGCTCGTCGCCGGTTTCCTCGCCGAGCCGGACGGCTACCTGCCGGACGGGGAGGCGGAGTTCGTACGCCGCGAGACCGGGCCCTGGACCGAGGCGGACGTACCGCTCCTGGACGAGGCCGCCGAGCTGCTCGGCGAGGACGACACCGCCGCCCGCGCGGCCGCCGAGCGCGAGCGCAGCCGCAGGATCGAGTACGCGCAGGGTGTCCTCGACGTCAGTTACGCCTCGCGGACGTACGAGTTCGAGGACGCCGAGTCCGAGGTGCTGTCCGCGCACGACATCATCGACGCCGAGCGGTTCGCCGAGCGCCACGAGGAGGCCGACCACCGCAGCGCCGCCGAGCGCGCCGCCGCCGACCGCACGTGGGCGTTCGGGCACGTCATCGTCGACGAGGCGCAGGAGCTGTCCGCGATGGCGTGGCGGCTGCTGATGCGCCGCATCCCCACCCGCTCGATGACCATCGTCGGCGACCCGGCGCAGACCGGCGACGCGGCGGGCTGCGGCTCGTGGGAGGAGATTCTCGCCCCGTACGTCGGGGAGCGCTTCGAGCACGTCCGGCTCGGCGTCAACTACCGCACCCCCGCCGAGATCATGGAGGTCGCCGCCGAGCTTCGCCGCGCCGAGGACCCGGCCTTCCAGCCGCCCCGCTCGGTGCGTTCCACGGGCGTCCCGCCCTGGGAGGTCACGACCGGTGACCTGGCGGGCGAGGTCGCCGACGCCGTACGGCGCGAGATGCCCGACGAGGGCCGGCTCGCCGTCATCGCCCCGGCCGTCCACCACCCCGCCCTGGGCGCCGCCCTCCCGGACGCCGCGCACGGTGTGAACCCGGACCTGACCCGGCCCGTCGTCCTGCTGGACCCGCGCCAGGCGAAGGGCCTGGAGTTCGACACGGTGATCGTCGCCGACCCCGACACCATCCGCTCCGGCGGGCCGCACGGCGTCAACGACCTCTACGTGGCGCTGACCCGCGCGACCCAGCGGCTGGGGATCGTACGGCTCAAGGGCTGAGCCCGGCGGCCGGGGTGCGGGCGGGCCGCCCGCCGGAGGGCGGCCCGCCCGCGCGGTTACACCGGCATGAGCCACACCGTCGCCAGCGGCGGCAGCGTCAGCCGCACACACCCCGACTCCGGCTTCAGGGCATCGGTGTTGCGTACGTCGCTGCCGCCGTACTGTGCCGCGTCGGTGTTCAGCACCTCCGCCAGGGCGGAGATCCCGTCCGGCACCCACAGCCCGTAGTCGTGGCGGACCACCGGCGAGAAGTTGCTCACCGACAGCAGCGGGGTGCCCTGCGCGTCGTACCGCAGGAAGGCGAAGACGTTGTCCTCGGCGGCGTCGCCCAGCGACCACTGGAAGCCCTCCGGGACGGTGTCCCTCTCCCACAGGGCCGGCGTCCGCGTGTACACCGTGTTGAGGTCACGGACCAGGTCCCGCATGCCGCGGTGGTCGCCCGATGAGTGGTAGTCGTCCTCGGTCAGCCACCACTCGGGCCCGTGGGCCTCCGACCACTCCGCGCCCTGGGCGAACTCCTGCCCCATGAACAGCAGTTGCTTGCCCGGGTGGGCCCACATGAAGCCCAGGTACGCGCGCTGGTTGGCGCGCCGCTGCCACCAGTCGCCCGGCATCTTCGTCACCAGGGCCTGCTTGCCGTGCACCACCTCGTCGTGCGAGATGGGCAGCACGTAGTTCTCGCTGTACGCGTACACCATCGAGAACGTCATCTCGTTGTGGTGGTACTTGCGGTGCACCGGCTCCTTGGAGACGTACACCAGCGAGTCGTGCATCCAGCCCATGTTCCACTTCAGACCGAAGCCCAGGCCGCCCTGGTCGGTGGGGCGGGTGACGCCCTCCCAGGCCGTGGACTCCTCGGCGATCGTCACGATGCCCGGGCAGCGGCGGTAGACGGTGGCGTTCATCTCCTGGAGGAAGGCGACCGCGTCGAAGTTCTCGCGGCCCCCGTGCTCGTTGGGGACCCAGTCGCCGCCCTCGCGGGAGTAGTCCAGGTACAGCATCGAGGCGACCGCGTCGACGCGCAGACCGTCGATGTGGAACTCCTCGCACCAGTACACGGCGTTGGCGACCAGGAAGTTACGCACCTCCGTGCGGCCGTAGTCGAATTCGAGGGTGCCCCAGTCCGGGTGCTCGGCCCGCCGCGGGTCGGGGTGCTCGTACAGCGGCGTGCCGTCGAAGCGGGCCAGCGCCCAGTCGTCCTTCGGGAAGTGCGCGGGCACCCAGTCGACGATGACCCCGATGCCGGCCCGGTGGCAGGCGTCGACGAAGAACCGGAAGTCGTCCGGGGTGCCCAGCCGCGCGGTCGGCGCGTAGAAACCGGTGACCTGGTAGCCCCAGGACGGGCTGTAGGGGTGCTCGGCGACCGGCATCAGCTCGATGTGGGTGAACCCGAGGTCCTTGGCGTAGGCGGGCAGCTGCTCGGCCAGCTCGCGGTAGGTCAGGCCCGGCCGCCAGGAGGGAAGGTGCACTTCGTAGACGGAGAAGGGGGCCTCGTGGATGGGACGGTCGCCGCGGTGCGCCATCCAGTCCTGGTCCTGCCACTCGTAGTGCGAGGCCGTGACGATCGAGGCGGTCTCCGGCGGGCACTGGGTGCGGCGGGCCATCGGGTCCGCGCGCAGGGAGCAGTGGCCGTCGGGGCCGGTGACGGCGAACTTGTACAGCGCGCCCTCGCCCAGCCCGGGCACGAACAGCTCCCACACGCCGGTGCCGCCCAGCGACCGCAGCGGCAGGCCGGTGCCCGCGTCCCAGTAGTTGAACTCGCCCACCAGCCGCACCCCGCGCGCGTTGGGCGCCCACACCGTGAAACGGGTACCGGTGACGCCCTGATGGGTCATCGGGTGCGCGCCGAGCGCCTTCCACAGCTCCTCGTGGCGGCCCTCGCCGATCAGGTGCAGGTCCAGGTCGCCCAGCGCGGGCAGGAAGCGGTAGGGGTCGTCCACTTCGACGACACCGGAGTCGTACGCGACCTGGAGCCGGTATGCGGGCACCTGTGACAGCGGCAGCACCCCCGAGAAGAGCCCGTCGCCGTCGTCGTGCAGCTCGGTGCGCGCCCCGTCCACGAGCACGGCCACGCTCCGCGCGCACGGGCGCAGCGCCCGGATCGCGATGCCGCCGTCCGCGACCGGGTGCGCGCCCAGCAGCGCGTGCGGGTCGTGGTGCTCACCGGCGAGCAGCCGCCCCCGGTCGGCGGCGTCGAGCGGCGGCGCGGCGGGAATGCCGTCGGCGCCCGTGCGGGGGCGGGGCGGGGCGCCGTGCGGTGGCGTGGGCAGGGCGGTGGTGTCCCCGACGGGGGTCTGCTTGACGGCCGGGGCGTTCGGGGCCTTCGGTGCGGCAGGGTTACGGGCGGGACGACGGGGGGTCACGGGGAAAAGCCTCCTCAAGGGCGTTCACATCACGGAGTGGTGGTGGGGCGGCCGGCCAGGCGGCGGATCGCCGCCATCGGGACGGGGAGCCAGTCGGGGCGGTGCCGGGCTTCGTACAGGACCTCGTACACGGCCTTGTCCGTCTCGTACGCGTGCAGCAGCGCGGGCTCGGCGCGCGGGTCGGTGCCCGACGCCTCGGCGTACCCGGTGCAGTACGCGTCCCGGCACCGCTCCGCCCAGTCCGCGTTCCAGGGGCGGTAGGAGCGGGCCGCGTAGTCGAAGGAGCGCAGCATGCCGGCCACGTCACGCACCGGCGGCTGGGGGCGGCGGCGCTCGGCGAGCGGCTTCGCGGGCTCGCCCTCGAAGTCGATCACCGACCAGTCGCCGTCCTGCGTACGCAAGGTCTGGCCCAGGTGGAGGTCGCCGTGCACCCGCTGGGCCCGCCACCACCGGCTGCCGCCCTTGGGCTTGCCGACCGCCTCGAACGCGGCGCGCAGCCCGGGGACGTACGGCATCAGCGCGGGCACCGCCTGGGCGGCGGCGTCCAGCCGGCGGCTCATGCCGTGCGCCAGGTTCTCGGTCTGCGCCCGGCCCAGCGCGACGGTGGGCAGCGCGTCGGCCAGCGCGGTGTGCACCTCGGCGGTGGCCCGGCCGAGCGCCCGGGCCTCGGCGGTGAAGTCGCGCCCGGCGCCCAGCGCGTCCAGGGCGAGCTGCCAGCCGTCCTGCGAGCCGCGCAGATACGGCTGGAGGACACCGAGCGTGCTGGCCTCCGGGCGGCCGTTGCCGGTCTCGTACCACGCGACGGGCGCGGGCACCCGCCCGCAGCCGGCCCGGGCGAGCGCGAGCGGCAGCTCCAGGTCCGGGTTGGCGCCCGGATAGACCCGGCGGAACACCTTCAGGATGTACGCATCGCCGTACACGAGCGAGGAGTTGGACTGCTCGGCGTCCAGAACGCGGGGCGTGAGACCGTCCGGGATGGCCACCGTGCGGGAGAACCGCAGCGGTCCCATCGGGCCCGGTGTGCGCAATCGTTCCAGCAGCAGTGAGGCGAGCCGTGGATCGCTCAGGCCCTCGTAGACCGTCCGGCCGGCCAGCGGGCCGTCCGGCACCCGGCCGATCAGGGCGGAGGCGAGCTGCGGCGGCAGTTCGGCCCGTACGCCCAGCAGCAACTGGTAGCAGTCGCCCTGGGTGGCGGCAGTCGGCCCCGGCTGCTGTACCCGTACCAGCAGGTGCAGCAGGCCCGGTCCCGTGGTGTCGAGCGGGAGCAGTTCGGTCGCCGAGACGAGGGCGAAGCCGTTGACGGGCCGTCCCTTCCCGGCGAACCAGCGCTGGCGGGGCAGCCATTCATGGAGCAGAGGGACCAGTGAGGGCATGAGGGCGACGGGGGCCCGGGCGGTGGATGCGGTCTCCGACATGGCAGCGCGTCCTTTCCCCGGGCACTACGAAATGCACAGAACGTGCAGAGTGTCCCGGAATGCGGCGAGTGCTGTCCGGCTGTGCGGGACGTGTCGGGCGGGGATGGTCGAGATAGACCCGAATCGACGTATGAGGTGGAGAGTGCCCAGGGCGGGGCGTCGGAAACGCCCCGCCCTGATGTCCTCACCCGCTGCGGCCCCCACGCGCCGCGTCCGCCGGTCCCGCCGTGGCCGCCGGAGCGGCCGTGGCGGGCCTGGGCGCCGCGCCCATGCCGGCGCCCGTGCTCGTCGGCGAGGAGGTCGCCACCGTCGCCTCCGTGACGGTCTTTCCGGTGGCCTTGCCCTTCGCCTTCTTCGAGGCGTCCTTGCGCAGGCGGAACCAGTAGAAGCCGTGACCCGCGAGGGTGAGCAGATACGGCCATTCGCCGATGGCGGGGAAGCGGACCCCGCCGATCAGCTCCACCGGGTGCATCTCGTTGAACCGGCGCAGGTCCAGCTCCGTCGGCTGTGGGAAGCGCGAGAAGTTGTGCACGCACATCACCAGGTCGTCGCCGTACTCCCGCAGGAAGGCGAGGACCGCCGGGTTGGACGACGGGAGCTCGGTGTACGAGCCGAGGCCGAAAGCGGGGTTCTGCTTACGGATCTCGATCATCCGCCGCGTCCAGTGCAGCAGCGACGACGGGGACGCCATCGACGCCTCCACGTTCGTCACCTGGTAGCCGTAGACCGGGTCCATGATGGTCGGCAGGTACAGCCGCCCCGGGTCGCAGGACGAGAAGCCCGCGTTGCGGTCGGGCGTCCACTGCATGGGGGTGCGCACGCCGTCCCGGTCGCCGAGCCAGATGTTGTCGCCCATCCCGATCTCGTCGCCGTAGTACAGGATCGGCGAGCCGGGCAGGGACAGCAGCAGCGCGGTGAACAGCTCGATCTGGTTGCGGTCGTTGTCCAGGAGCGGGGCGAGGCGCCGCCGGATGCCGATGTTGGCGCGCATCCGCGGATCCTTGGCGTACTCCGCGTACATGTAGTCGCGCTCTTCGTCGGTGACCATTTCCAGCGTCAGCTCGTCGTGGTTGCGCAGGAAGATGCCCCACTGGCAGTTCTCCGGGATCGCCGGGGTCTTGGCCAGGACTTCCGAGACGGGGTAGCGCGACTCCCGGCGCACGGCCATGAAGATGCGCGGCATGACGGGGAAGTGGAACGCCATGTGGCACTCGTCGCCGCCGGCCGCGTAGTCGCCGAAGTAGTCGACGACGTCCTCCGGCCACTGGTTGGCCTCGGCGAGGAGCACGGTGTCGGGGTAGGCGGCGTCGATCTCCTTGCGTACCCGCTTGAGGAAGGCGTGGGTGGCCGGGAGGTTCTCGCAGTTTGTGCCCTCCTCCTGGTAGAGGTACGGCACGGCGTCGAGGCGGAAGCCGTCGATGCCCAGGTCCAGCCAGAAGCGCAGCGCGGACAGGATCTCCTGCTGCACGGCCGGGTTCTCGTAGTTGAGGTCGGGCTGGTGGGAGAAGAACCGGTGCCAGTAGTACTGCTTGCGCACCGGGTCGAAGGTCCAGTTGGACGTCTCGGTGTCGATGAAGATGATCCGCGCGTCCTGGAACTGCTTGTCGTCGTCGGCCCAGACGTAGTAGTCGCCGTAGGGGCCGTCGGGGTCGCTGCGGGATTCCTGGAACCACGGGTGCTGGTCGCTGGTGTGGTTCATCACGAAGTCGATGATCACTCGCATGCCGCGCTGGTGGGCGGCATCGACGAACTCGACGAAGTCGGCCAGGTCGCCGAATTCGGGCAGTACGGAGGTGTAGTCCGATACGTCGTAACCGCCGTCCCGCAGGGGGGACTTGAAGAACGGCGGGAGCCAGAGGCAGTCGACCCCGAGCCACTGAAGGTAGTCCAGCTTGGCGGTGATGCCCTTCAGGTCGCCGACGCCGTCGCCGTTGCTGTCCTGGAAGGACCGGACCAGAACCTCGTAGAAGACGGCTCGCTTGAACCAGTCGGGGTCGCGGTCCTTGGCGGGGGTGTCCTCGAAGGTGTCGTGGACGGGCTCGTTGACGATCATGATGTGGGTGACCCTCCGATCGGCGGGGACGGTCGCAGGACGAGAATGTGCGCGGGTGTGACACCCGGCTCTAGGCGCACATAGTTGGCCCTGCCCCAGTGATAGGTCTCGCCGGTGAGCTCATCGCGCACCGGCACGGTCTCGTGCCAGTCGAGGCCGAGCTCCGGCATGTCCAACGAGACCGTCGCCTCGTGGGTGTGGCGCGGGTCGAGGTTGACGACCGTCAGAACAATGTTCGAGCCCGCGCGCTTGCTGTACGCGAGGACGGCGTCGTTGTCGGCGTGGTGGAAGTGGACCGAGCGCAGCTGCCGCAGCGCGGCGTTGCGGCGCCTGATCCGGTTCAGGCTGGTGATCAGCGGGGTGATGGTTCGGCCCTCGCGCTCGGCGGACTCCCAGTCCCGTGGCCGCAGTTGGTACTTCTCCGAGTCGAGGTACTCCTCGCTGCCCTCCCGTACGGGGGTGTTCTCGCACAGTTCGTACCCGGCGTATACGCCCCACGTCGGGGACATCGTCGCGGCGAGCACCGCCCGCACCTCGAAGGCGGGCCGACCGCCGTGCTGGAGGTAGGCGGGCAGGATGTCGGGGGTGTTCACGAAGAAGTTCGGCCGCATGTAGGCGGCGGCGTCGCCGGAGAGCTCGGTGAGGTACTCGGTCAGTTCCTGCTTGGTGTTGCGCCAGGTGAAGTACGTGTACGACTGCTGGAAGCCGATCGCGGCGAGGGTGTGCATCATCGCCGGGCGGGTGAACGCCTCCGCCAGGAAGATCACGTCCGGGTCGGTCCTGTTGATGGCGCCGATGACCTTCTCCCAGAAGACCACCGGCTTGGTGTGCGGGTTGTCGACGCGGAAGATCCGTACGCCGTGGCCCATCCAGTACCGCAGGACGCGCAGCGTCTCGCGGACGATGCCCCGCATGTCCCGGTCGAAGGCGATCGGATAGATGTCCTGGTACTTCTTGGGCGGGTTCTCGGCGTACGCGATGGTGCCATCGGCCCGGTGGTGGAACCAGGCCGGGCGCTTCTTGACCCACGGGTGGTCGGGGGAGCACTGGAGCGCGAAGTCCAGGGCGACCTCCAGGCGCAGTTCGCGCGCCCGTTCGACGAAGGCGTCGAAGTCCTCGATGGTGCCCAGGTCCGGGTGGATGGCGTCGTGGCCGCCCTCGTGGGAGCCGATCGCCCACGGCACGCCGACGTCGTCGGGGCCGGGGGTGAGGGTGTTGTTGGGGCCCTTGCGGTGGGTGGTACCGATGGGGTGGATGGGGGGCAGGTACACCACGTCGAAGCCCATCGCGGCGATCGCGGGCAGCCGCTCGGCGGCCGTACGGAAGTTGCCCGAAATCAGTCGTCCGTCGACCTCTCTCGCCCCTTCGGAGCGCGGGAACATCTCGTACCACGAGCCGAACAGCGCCCTCTCCCGTTCCACCAGCAACGGCAACGGCCTGGAGGAGGTGACCAGTTCGCGCAGCGGGTGGGCGGCCAGCGCCGCCACCGCCTCGGTGGCGAGCGCGGCGGCGAGCCGGTCCCCGGCGGAGCGCCGCTCGTCGCGCAGCGCGTCCACCACGGCGAGCACGGCCTCGCGGCCCTCGCTCTTCGGTACGCCGTCCGCGGCCCGCTCGTGCAGGGCGGCGCCCTCGGCGAGGACCAGTTCGGTGTCGATACCGGCCGGGATCTTGATGCCCGCGTGGTGGCGCCAGGTGGCGATCGGGTCGCTCCAGGCCTCCACCGCGTATGTCCACCGCCCTTCGGCCGTGGGGGTGACCTCGGCCCCCCAGCGGTCGGTGCCGGGGGCCAGCTCGCGCATCGGGGTGAAGGGGCCGGGGTGGCCGGAGGGGTCGGTCAGGACGACATTGGCGGCGACGGCGTCATGCCCCTCACGAAACACCGTGGCCGTAATCTGGAAGGTTTCGCCGGTCACCGCCTTGGCGGGCCTTCTGCCGCAGTCGACCAGCGGGCGTACATCGAGGACGGGAATGCGACCAATCAGCGAGTTCACGGCATCACCTGAGGGTTGCTTACGGGGTATCGCTCTTTGTACTTGCTCCGTTGACGAGTGTTGGGGCGCAGGCATCACCGCTCCTGTCCGGGTTCACTCGGGTGGGCGGGTACCGGAGGAGCCTTCCCACACCCTTCGGGTGGGCAATCCGGCGGCGTGCTAACTACTCTGGCGTAGCCGGACAGCGAGAACCGGCCCCGTTCGAGTGGAAAATCGGGGCCGGTTCGCGCTCGGGTGTGTCAGATGGCGTTCAGGTGAGCGTCTGGGCGTCCTGCTCCTCCGGGTCGTTGGCCCAGACCTGCCACGGCTGCCGCGTCACCCACTCCTCGACCGGCGTGGCCTCCACCGACAGCGCCCCGGCCGACACGCCGTCATCCCCCGCCAGAAGCAGCCGGTCCGTCCCCGCCGCCATGTAGTGGTAGATGCCCGCCACACCGGCCGCCGCGTCCCGGCCGAGCACCTGCGCGAGGCCCTGCTCGAAGACCCGCGGCGCCAGCGCCTGGTAGCGCACCCGCCGCCCCAGCCCCCGGCCGAACGCCTCCGCCAGCTCCTCACCCGTCAAGGTCCGCGCACCGCCGATGTCGAACGTCCGGCCCTCCAGCCCGTCCACGGTGAGCGCCGCGTGCACCGCCTCCGCCAGGTCCCGGTGCGAGAGCCACGCCGTGGGCACGTCGGCGGGCAGCGGATAGGCGAGGACGCCCTCATTGACCAGCGCCGGCCCGTTCCAGGGGCTGAACAGGTTGTCCAGGTACACCGGGGGCCGCAGCACCACCAGCGGCACCCCGCTGTCGCGCAGCACCTCCTCCGCGATCCGGCGCGTCTCGAACGCCGCGACCGCGGTGGCCGAGCGCGGGACGCGGGTGTTGGCGTTGTAGACCAGCCGCCGCACGCCGGCCGCCACGGCCGCCTCCGCGATGTTCCGGGCGTACCGGCGCACCTGCTCCGGCTCGTACACCAGCGGCATCACCACCGCGGCGTGCGTCGCCCCCGAGAACAGCTGCCGTACGTCCTCGGCGTGGCCCAGGTCGCCCGTGGCGCACGAGACGCCCGGCAGCGGCGGCCGGTCCCCCTCGGGACGGCGGGAGAGCGTACGTACCCGGTGGTTGCGCTCGGTCAACAGACGGGCCACCGCACCGCCCTGGAAACCGGTGGCCCCGACGACCGCTACCCGCATCTGAATCTGCTCCGACATATGCCTGAATGGCCCTTCGATAGGGTGTGACTGCTGCCATGACGGCTCCTCTCAGGCTGGCGGCGGCGGCTTTGGCCGATCAATTAACAATTCGGGGCGGGGGTTGAAGGATCGTCCATGGACACCGTGCGCACCGAAAACGACGACCTCCTCAGCGAGCTGCTGCAACCGCTGCGCCTCACCGGCGTCTTCGACAGCCGCTGGCACGTCAGCGCCCCCTGGGCCATCGAGGGGGACGCCGAGCAGAGCTGTGCCGTCCTGCACTACATCGTCGAGGGCGGCTGCTGGATCACCGCGGAGGGCCACGCCCCCCAGGAACTGCGCGCCGGGGACCTCGCCGTCTTCCCCACCGGCACCGCGCACCGGCTCTCCGACCAGCCCGACCGGCAGGGCGTACCGCTCAAGGCCGTGCTGCCCGAGCGGCAGCCCGGCACCTCGGGCGAGATCCGCATCGACGGCTCCGGACCGCGCAGCCGGCTGCTGTGCGCCGGGTTGCACTACGACGCCAGCGCCGCCACCGGCCTGTACAAGGCGCTGCCCTGGGCCCTGGTCCTCGACGGCTCCCAGGTCGGCCGCGAACCGCTGCTGCGCGACACCCTGCGGCTGCTCGCCGCCCCCGACCGGCCCGTCGGCCCCGGCGACCGGCTGATCACGCTGCGGGCCTTCGAGATGGCCCTCGTGCTGGCGCTGCGCCCGCTGCTGCGGGAGTTCGCCGAGAACCCGGCGTCCCTGCCCGTACTGCGCCATCCGGGCGTCAGCCGCGCGCTGGTGATGATCGCGACCCGGTTCGCCGAACCGTGGACCATCGAGTCGCTCGCCCGCGAGGTCGGCATGTCCCGCTCCGCGTTCACCGCCGCCTTCCGGGAACTGGTCGGTGAGGCCCCGGCCCGCCACCTGACCGGACGGCGCATGCAGGAGGCGGCGCGGCTGCTCGGCGAAACGTCCCTGCCGCAGTCGGCGGTGCCGCAGCGGGTCGGTTACCAGAGCGCGGTCGGCTTCCATCTTGCCTTCCGCAAATGGTTCGGCGTCACTCCGGGTGAGTACCGGGCGGGTGCCGTGAGCGCGGCGTGAGGTGACCGGAACTCGACTGGCCGGTTCTTAAGGACCCATGGACGGACGTTCATTGCCGCAGGTGCGTACGGACAGACAGGCTCTGCTGCGGCAATGGCTTCCGCAAGAGGAGAATCGGTGACGAGGTCCGGTCAGGAGTATCTGGCGTCGCTGCGCGACGGCCGGGAGATATGGCTCGACGGTGAGCGGGTGGAGGACGTCACCTCACACCCCGCGTTCCGCAACACCGCCGCGTCCGTCGCCCGCCTGTACGACCTGGCGCACGACTCCGCGCACACCCCGGTCCTGACCCAGGGCGGCGTCCACCGCGCGTACGCGATCCCGCGTTCGTACGAGGACCTCGTCGCCCGCCGCGCGGCGTACAAGGTGTGGGCGGAGGCGAGCTTCGGCTTCCTGGGGCGCACGCCCGACTACATGGCGGGCGGCGCGGCCGGGTTCGCGGCGCTGCCGGGGGTCTTCACCACCGACGCGTACGACGGGGCCCCCAACGCCCTCGCCTACCACCGGCGGCTCGCCGAGGGCGACCTGTACCCGGCCTTCACCATCACCAACCCGCAGATCGACCGGACCAGGTCCGCCTCCGAGCAGGAGGAGGACGACCTGGTGGTGCGGGTGGTGGCCGAGAAGGACGGCGGGATCGTGGTGCGCGGCGCCAAGATGATCGGCACCGCCGCCGTCTTCGGCAACGAGGTCGTCGTCGGCACGATCGAGCCCCTCGCGCCCCAGGACGTGGAACACGCGGTCTGCTTCTCGATCCCGATCGGCACGCCGGGGCTGAAGTTCGTCTCCCGTACCTCCTACGAGGCACAGGCCCGCAGCATCTTCGACAACCCGCTCTCCTCGCGCTTCGACGAGAACGACGCGCTGCTCGTGTGCGACGACGTGTTCGTGCCGTGGGAGAACGTCCTCGCCTACCGCGACGTGGACGTCTCCTTCCGGATGTGGTGGCAGACCCCCGCGTACCGGAACTTCGTGCACCAGGCCGCCACCCGCTTCTGGACCAAGCTGGAGTTCCTCACCGGCATCGCGATCCTGCTGGCCAAGGCCAACAACACCTACCAGCTGCCGCCGGTCACCCAGGCCATCGGCCGGCTGATGGGGATGGTCGCGCAGGCCAAGGCGTTCGTGCTGGCCGCCGAGGCGTCGTACGAACAGGTCGACGGCGGACGCGGCGGGGTGATGCCCGGCAAGGACATCTCCTTCGCGCAACGCATCATGGCCGGCGAGCTGTACCCGCGGGCCGTGCAGGAGATCAAACTCCTCGCGGGCGGCGGCGTCATCCAGCTCCCCGCGTCCGGCGAGGACCTGCTGCACCCGGAGCTCGGCCCGCTGGTCCGCAAGTACATCCGCTCGCCCGGCACCCCGGCAGAAGACCGGATCAAGCTGCTGAAACTGGCCTGGGACGCCCTCGGCTCGGAATTCGCCGGCCGCCACGAACAGTACGAACGCTTCTACCACGGCGCCCCGCACGTCTACCTGATGCAGCAAGCCTGGGAAGGCGACACGGCCGGCTGCGAAGCCCTGGCGCAGGCCTGCCTCGACGGCTACGACCTGGAGCGTGCGCGATGACGGCGACCGGGGCGCGCGGGGCGGCCGGGGCGGCCGGGGCGGGCGTCCGGCTGGCGGCGGCGGGCGCGGG
>NZ_JAUEPL010000042.1 GCF_030406405.1 Streptomyces ficellus | reverse complement strand
TCGGTGTCGCGCCGTCCGCGCAGGCCGCCGTAGGACCGTCCGGTTGCAGCGCGTACGTGTCGCACACCAACGACCACGTGGCCGTGGGCTGGTGCAGCTCGGGCAACGGCACCTGGAACGTCCAGGCACCCCGGCCGGCCCGGACGCCCCCGCCCGCGCCGCCGCCGGGCCGGCCGGGGTGACCCACCGGGCGAGCCACAGGGCGTCGGCGACCTCCTCGCAGGTGGGGCCGAGCTCCGCCTCCCTCAGCCGCGCGACCAGCTCGGTGAGCAGGCCGCTCGCGGAGCCGGGGGCGCGGGAGGGAGTGGTGGTCACGGTGGGGTCACCGCTGGGGGCGCTGGTCGAGGGGGCGCAGCAGCAGATCGGCGATCTCCTCGCGCCGCACGTGGTCCTCGCGCGCCGCGAACTGGGTGAGGAAGATGGCGTTCAGGAGCTGGTCGGTCAGGCGCAGCTCGCCGTTGTGGTCGCCCTCGACGAAGCTGTCCAGCAGGGCCCGGTTCTCCTCGTCCGCGCCCTGCCCGAAGTGGGCCTGCACCAGGGCGGCGAGGCGTTCGTCGCGCGGCGGCTCCAGCCTCAGGTGGATGCAGCGCCGCAGCAGCGGGGCGGGGAAGTCCCGCTCGCCGTTGCTGGTCATCACCACGAAGGGGAAGGCGTGGCAGGTCACGCGGCCGTCGGTGACCGGGACGCGGCGGCCGTCCTCGTCCAGGACGTGGACGGTGCGCTGTCCGGGGCGGTCGGCGATGCGCTGGAGTTCGGGGATGCGGAACTCGCCCTCCTCCAGGACGTTCAGGAGGTCGTTGGGCAGGTCGATGTCGCTCTTGTCCAGCTCGTCGATGAGCAGGACGCGCGGCCGGCGGCTCGGCAGGAGCGCCGTACCGAGCGGTCCGAGCCGGATGTACCGCCCGATGCCGCCGCCGTCCGCCGCACCGCCGTCCGCTGCGCCGTCACCGTCGCCATGGCCGCGACCGTCGCCGTCACCGTCGCCGTCACGTTCGCGCGAGAGCTGGGCGTCGTGCAGGCGGCCGATGGCGTCGTACGCGTACAGCCCGTCCCGCAGCTCGCTTCGGGAGACGATCGGCCACTGGAGCACCCGGCCGAGGCCCAGCTCGTGGGCGACGGCGTGGGCGAGGGTGCTCTTGCCGGAGCCCGGTTCGCCGGTCACCAGGAGGGGCCGGCGCAGGTAGAGGGCGGCGTTGATGAGCTGGAGGGCTTCGGCGTCCTGGATCGGCAGGGGGGCGCGGTCGCCGAGGCGGCGTGTGCTGCTGTGGTCGATGGGGGGCGGTTCGTCCGGCAGAGGGTCGCCGCTGAACCGGCGCCAGCGGGGCGGCTCCGGGAGCCGGCCGATCCGCTCGGGGTCCGGCTGCCCTTGGCCCCGGTAAATCAGCCAGCTGTCCATGACGTGCTCCTCGTCGGCGTCCGGTGGGTACCCGCGTTCTGGCCGACGGGGGCGGGGCGCGCCCACAACGGGCCCCTGAGAACGTACCCGCCGAACGGCTCTCCATGGCCGCTTTCCGGCCAACTGCCTGTCTGTTTCATGCCGGTGAGCTCCACAGTCCCAGGGGTCCCGCGGGCACCGGTCTGCCGGGGTCGTCGTAGAGGACGGCGACGGCTTCGGCCCAGTGCCCCTGATCACGGCGTTCGTGTATCTCTTCCCTGATACGGCGCAGCCGGTCGGGGAGTTCACGGGCGGTGGCCGTCTTCCCGAGGAGTTCGGCGGCGCCCTGGTGGAAGGCGTCGCAGTCGCCGGCGCACGCGGTGGACCGGGGGTGGCCCTCGATGTGCCACAGCACGATGCCGTGGCCGGTTTCGAGCGCCAGCTCCATGGCCTTGCGCCCCGCGCCCCGGCCCGCCGGGCGGCACAGCACGGGGATGTGGGACGCGGCCATGGCGGTGAAGTGCCGGCGCCGCGGGGCCTGCTGGAGCGGCGGCGTACGCGCGGCGGCGAGGCGCCCGGCGGCGGTCATCGCCTCCCAGCGCCGCGTCCAGGCGTCGTCGGGGCGGCCCCTGCGGGCCAGGTCACGCAGGACGACGCGGCGGCGCACCCCCAACGGCAGGTGCGCCGCGTCGCCGAGCCGGGCCATCTCCGCGAGCTGCCAGCGGTGCACCGGGGTGTCGAAGTCCGCGACGGGCAGGACCACTTCGCACGCGGCCGGGTGGCCGTTGGCGCCGTCGGCGAACTGGAACGCCTCGTCCAGCGGTCGGCGCAGCCGCTGGAGGAGCCCGGCGGGCTCGACTCCGTCGGGGTCCGCCTCCGCGGCGAAGACCTCCTCGTCCCCGCTGCCGTCGTCGATCCGGATCTGCCAGTGCAGGTTCCGGTAGGGCAACGGCTCGATCTCGACCACCACGACGTTGTCCGTGTCGCCGCGCCCGGGGTACGGGACGACGATCCGCTCGGCGGCGGGGACCGCGCCGCCGCCTTCGTACGCCATGGCCTCCCGCAGCGGCTCGGGGAGCTGCGCCCCGATCACCAGCGGCCGGCTGAAGGACTCGACGCGCTCCAGCCGCTTGGTGATCCAGGCGTCGAGCTCGTCCACCGCCGGGGCGGCGGCGTCCTTGCCTCCCGCGCTCCTGGCGAGCAGGACGACCTGGCGCAGATAGTGCAGGAAGACCACGGCGGGCAGGGGCCGGCCGTTCCGGTAGAGCAGTCCGTGCCCGTCCCGCCAGGCGGCGAGCGACGGGAAGACCCGCTCCTGGCGGTCCTGTCTGACGTGCTGGACGAGCGTTTCGACGACGCCCGGCGGGGGCGGGTCGGGCAGTTGGGCGAGCAGGCGCAGCGCGGCGACGCGGTCGCCCGGTGACCAGCCGTCGTCGCCGCCCGCGCCCTGGTCGGGCAGCCGCTGCTGGTGGAAGAGCCAGCTGCCACGGCTGTCGGCGCGCCCGGCGTGCCAGTGGTCGTGCTGGGCGATGAGCTCCCGGTACAGCGGCCCGAAGGCGCGCAGCGCGCGCAGCAGGACGGCCCGCCCGCCGTCCTTGCCGTACCGCCCGGACTTGGTGATGGCGACGACGCCGCCGGACACGGGGTCGAGGACGGGCCCGCCGGAGACACCGGGCGGGAACTCGGCCATGGGCGCGAACCGTATCGAGCAGCGTCCGTCGGAGGTGTTCTCGGCGATGCGGCTGGTCCACAGCTCGTACGGCTGCCCGGGGTCGTCCTCGGGCCGGAAGCCGTACACCTGACGCGTCCCGACCGGCAGGGCGACCTGGTCGCCGATCCAGACGCACTCGTGCTCCACGCCGTCGTCCAGCAGCCTGACCAGCGCCAGGTCCTGGACGGCCGGCACCTCGTCGTCCCACGGGTCCGTGACGAGCCACTTCTCCAGCCGCGCCCCGACGGGGTCGATGCCGTAGTACGACGGCGAGCCCGCCACCCGGAACGCGCGGCCGGGGTCGTCCCTCAGGTGCGGCAGCAGGACGTGGGCGCACGTCAGTGCCCAGCCGGGCGCCACCAGGAAGCCGCTGCCCCACATGTGCGTGTCGGCCGGGTCCGCGGGCAGGAAGCGGACGGTGGCGGCGCGGACGAGTGCGTCGAGGTCGGTGTGGGCGTCAGCCATTCGTGCCGGCCGGCGCGGCGCCGCCGTCGCCGAGCCGCCAGGTGAGTGTGACGTGGAGGGACGCCTTGGCCTCGCCTTCCGCGAGGACGGCCAGGGCCTTGCCGGACTTGGCCGTCAGCTCCACTCCGAACGCGATGGAGGCCTCGTGCGGCTTCACGGCCGACGCGGCGTCCAGCACGGTCCCGCCGACGCGCTGGATCAGTTCGGTGAGCTGCTCCAGTCTGGCCGCCGCCCGGTCGCCGACGCCGACGTCCCGGTCGGCCGCGCCGTAGCTGCCGGCGGCGGTGCTGACCCGGGCGTACACGATCTCGCCGTTGCCCAGCTCGATTCTGCGGATCTGTCCGTCCATCGCGTGCTCCCCCCGTGCCGGGCCGAAACGATCCGAAGATCGAGGCTACTGGTCCGGCGGGCCCCTGGGACGCTGAAATCCGGACACGTGTGGGGCCTGCGGGACGCCATACCCTGAGGGGGAACACCCCAGCAGGCACCAGGAGCATGTCTTGTACTTCACCGACCGTGGCATCGAGGAGCTGGAGAAGCGGCGCGGCGAGGAGGAGGTCACTTTCGAGTGGCTCGCCGAGCAGCTGCGTACGTTCGTCGATCTGAACCCCGACTTCGAGGTTCCGGTCGAGCGGCTGGCCACGTGGCTGGCGCGGCTCGACGACGAGGACGAGGACGAATAGGTCCCGTCCGGGGGGGCGAGTAGGTCCCCTCGGGGGGCGCGCCGCGCGGGTCACTGCCGCAGGCGGTCGTACGTCAGGCCCAGCGCCCCTTGCGCGATGAGCAGCGCGCCCGCCGCCGCCCAGCCGGCGCTGCGGCGGGTGAGCGCCCAGGCCAGCAGGGGGACGCCCGCCGCGAGTTGGGCCGTGGCGAGGGTACGGGCCCGGGGCCCGCGCAGCCAGGGACCGAGGGCGCCCTCCTCGACGGCGTCGAGTTCGGCGCGCAGGGCGTCGGGCCGGCCGTGCCGTTCGACGAGGTCGGCGCCGTGCTCCTGGGCCGCGGCCGCCAGGCGGGCGGCCGGTTCGCCGGGGGCGAGGCCGGGCGGCAGGGTGAGGCCGTGGCGGGCCAGGACGGGGATCAGGCCCACCAGGCGGGTCCGGGCGTCGGCGTCCTTGTCGGGGCGGGTGAGGGGCTGGAGGTCCTGGACGTCCAGGACCGGGTCGAGGCCGAGGCGGGCGGCGAAGGTGTGCATGGCCTCGTCCTCGCCGACGGGGGTGCCGTCCGCGAGCCAGGTGTAGCCGACGGGGCGGCGGAAGCCGGTCGCGAGGACGTAGCCCGCCCGGTCGGCGTCCCACCACAGGGCCACCACCGGCCAGGCCGCGCCGACCGTCAGGGCGCCGGCCCAGCCCGCGACGACGCGGTCGACCGGTTCGCCGCCCTCCAGCCATGGCCTGCCCTCGGGGACGAGGACGCTCCAGTCGGGACCGGCCGGGGCGAGGAGCAGTCGCTCGCGCAGCAGGTGCGCCGCAGGCCGTACCGAGGGCGGCTGGGCCCGGCACAGCAGCAGCGCGCCCACGGAAGTCGCGTTCATGACCTTTACGCTAGGCCAATTTGTCCGGATACGAGGCGCTTGACTTCACCGGGCCGCGATATATCGTGTTCCCCAGGAGACGCGATATGTTGCGTCATGTCCGAGGGAGGCCCCATGCCGGAGTGGTCCGTCAGCGAGCCGATGAAGCTGACCCTCGACGACCCCGTGACGGCACTGAAGGTGCGCGTCGTCAACGGGACCGTCAACGTCGTGGGCACCGACGAGGGCCCCGCCCGGCTGGAGGTCTCGCAGATCGAGGGCCCGCCCCTGATCGTGACCCAGCAGGGCTCCACGCTGACCGTCACCTACGAGGACCTGCCCTGGAAGGGCCTGCTCACCTGGCTCGACCGCAAGGGGTGGGACCGCAGCGCCGTGGTCTCCCTCGCCGTCCCGGCCGCCGCCCGGGTCAAGGTCGGCGTGGTCGGCGCAGCGGCCGTGGTCTCCGGCGTCCGGGGGCGTACGGAGGTACGCGGCGTCACCGGCGACACCACGCTCGTCGGCCTCTCCGGCACGGTCCGCGCCGACACCGTCTCGGGCAGCGTGGAGGCGCAGGCGGTCACCGGGGACCTCCACTTCACCTCCGTCTCGGGCGACCTCACCGTCGTCGAGGGCGCCGGGACGTCCGTACGGGCCGAGTCGGTCAGCGGCCACATGGTCATCGACCTGGACACGGTCGAGGACGCCGAGCCCACCGACATCCGGCTCACCACCGTCTCCGGCGAGGTCGCCATCCGGCTGCCCCACCCGGCGAACGCGCAGGTCGAGGCCCACACCGCCGGTGGCGCGGTCTCCAACGCCTTCGAGGACCTGCGGGTCAGCGGCGAGTGGGGGGCCAAGAAGATCACCGGCACGCTCGGCGACGGCAGGGGCACGCTGAAGGCCACCACGGTCTCCGGCTCGATCGCGCTGCTCCGCCGGCCCGGGGCCCCTGCCGGAAAGGTGCTCTGACATGCCGCCCGTCTTCGCCCACGGCCGCCTGCGCCTCTATCTGCTGGGGCTCCTCGACGAGGCCCCGCGCCACGGCTACGAGGTGATCCGGCTGCTGGAGGAGCGCTTCCACGGTCTGTACGCCCCCTCCGCCGGCACCGTCTACCCGCGCCTGGCCAAGCTGGAGGCCGAGGGGCTGGTCACCCACACCACCGAGGGCGGCCGCAAGGTCTACTCGATCACCGACGCCGGGCGCGAGGAACTCGCCGGGCGCAGCGGCGAGTTGGCCGACCTGGAGCTGGAGATCCGCGACTCGGTCTCCGAACTCGCCGCCGCGATCCGCGACGACGTGCGCGGTGCGGCGGGCACGCTGCGCCGCGAGATGCGGGCGGCGGCGGGCGAGGCCCGCACCCCCGGCGGCGACGACTGGGCGGCCTGGCGCCAGGCCAAGCAGGAGTGGAAGGAGCAGGCGCGCCGGGCCAAGGACGAGTCCCGGCGGGCCCGCGAGGACGCGCGGTCGGCCCGCCGGCAGGCCCAGGAGGCGCAGGAGCGGGCCCGCCAGGAGATGCAGCGCATCGCCCAGCAGGTGCAGGAGCAGGTACTGCGGGGCGGCAGCGAGGGCCTGGCCGACCTCGCCGGCCGGCTGGGCGGCCTGATCGGCGGCGCCCCGACGACGCCCTGGCCGCCGTGCGGGAAGCCGGACCCGGCCGAGACCCCGGAGTGGGCGCACGCCCCGGCGGCCGGGTCGGACGATCCGGCCCGCGACCTGGAACGGCTGCTGGACCGCTTCCGCGACGACATCCGCGACGCGGCCCGGGACCACGGCGTGACGGCCGCCCAACTGGCCGAAGCGCGCCGCCACTTGTCCACCGCCGCGGCCCACATCGTCACCCTGCTGCGAGGCGGCGGCGCCGGGGACTAGGGCGCTCCCCAGGACGGCGCCGGGTGCGAGCGGCGCGGGGGGCGGACCGGCCGCGCGGGGGGACGGACCGGCCGCGCGGGGGGACGGACCGGCCGCGCGAGAAAATGATCTCCGCTAATCCGACTGGCTATCAATCAGCATGGATACGCGCTTTCCGGCCACGAAGAGAACAGCTTGCAGAACTGATAAAACGCCACGTGTCCCCCGTACGACGCAATGCGCTCACCCGTATGCCGCGCACCCGGGGGACAGATCGAAGCGTTAGGTGGAATATGACACCAACACGCCCGGCAGTTGCGTTTCAGCAGAATTTGCGGACGAATGACCGGCGAGTTCCGTCCCGCGTTTCCATGGGGGAATTCACCTTCACTCAGGTACCGGCCGCGCTCACTCACAGCAACACGGACAGTCTCCTTCATGGCGGTGTCCGGATCGAGCTGACATGGTCGGCGTCGGTGCTGGAGGAATTCATCGAGGCGATGGCCCGGATCGAGGAGGACTTCGTGCGGTCCTGGAATCGCACGAGGGAGAAGGCGAGGGATCAGGCGGCGCGGGCCGACGACCGGATCGGTTTGATCGCGCGTGCCTGAATTCCACCGGGGCTTCGGCCACGGCCACGGCTACGACGTCCCCGACTACTACGCGGCCGCCGGCCCGGGGACGGACGGCGGCTACGGGCAGTCGGTCTTCCAGATCACCGATCCCCGCCCGCCCTACGGCCCGCTGGACGCGCCCTGGGACCCCACGGAGGAACTCGCCTTCCTCCTCCAGGACGCCATGGCGTCGGAGCAGGCAGCGGGGCAGCCTCCCGCCCCGCCGGCCGAGCCCCATGAGGCCGCACCCGACCACGGCTCCCTGGCGGGGCTCACCCGGATCACCGCGACGCTGCCCCCGATCAAGCCGGCGGGCCCGGGCCATCGCAAGTCCCGCAGCAGGTCGCTGACCTGGCCACAGACGGCCAGTCTCACCCTGGCCGCGCTGGCGGCCGCCATCGTCTCCATGGTCAGCGTCTTCGGCGGCATGGTCACCTACGCCCCCTTGCGCCATGTCGCCGAGGCCCGCACCCACAGCGCGGTGGTCGGCTGGTGGCCGCTGCTCGTCTACGGACCGTGGCTGGTGGCCTCCCTGTCCGTCCTGCGCGCGGCCCTGCACCAGCGCCGCGCCGTGCACTCGTGGTCCGTGGTCCTGCTGTTCTCCACCATGGCCATACTCCTGTGCGTGGCGCAGGCCCCCCGGACCTTCACCGATGTGGCCGCCGCGGCTCTGCCGGCCCTCGCCGCGCTGGCCTGCTTCCAGCAACTGGTCCGTCAGATCACCCTGACCAGGCCGCCGCGCCAAGCCGCTCCCCGCCACCGCAGCACCTCGCCGCCCCCCACCGGGGCCGGCCGGCCGCGCCCCCCGAAACCCCCGGCCGCCGTGCCGGGACAGTCACGGGGTACGGGCGGGGCCGGGGGGCCGGAGCGGTGACACACCGTTACGACCCCGGGGGTCGCCGGCACGGAGACAGCCGCCCGCGCCGACGACCCCCGGGGTGTTGTTCATGGCCTGGGAGCCTGCCGCGTGAATTGCGGTCGCGGCATTCTTCATCAGTTGAGTCCAGCACTATCGTGATGCTTCCCCCGGTAAATATCGTTCGGGTTCCCCCGCGTAACCGGACATATGCCAAAGCGTTATGCAGGTGGTCGCCGAACTCGATCGGCGAAACGTCCCCCGGTCACTGTTCACCACTACAGATCCCGGGCCATGGAAGGAACTCCCGTGGCAATGAATACGACGCTTTGGGTTGTCGTCGCGTGCGCGTCGGCCTGTACGGCACTGTCCGCCCTGGTGCCACCCCCGGCGTCCCGGATGTGGCGGGTCGACACCCTGGAACTGCGTCGCCGCCGCCGCTCGATCGAGGTGCTCACCGCCAACGTCCGGCCCGCGGCCCACAAGCCGCCGCGGCCGAATCCGGCCGAGGACGGTCAGGGCCGTGCGAGGCCATGAACGGCCACTCCTCATCGTTCCCGTGGGCGTCGGCGGGAGGTCAGCTTCTGACACATACGATGACGCTTTCATCATCCCTTGCGAAAAGCTCTCTTCATTCGCAAGGGTTCACCAGTCTTCCTCCACCGGCTTGAATGAAGCAGCCTCTGTGCCTCGGCGGCAGTTCACGTCATCTCGTGGAGGAGGGCTCATCCGCATGAACGACGGACAGATCAGCCGAATCGGCAGGATGCGACGGCTCCTGGCCATCGCACTGAAGGTGTGGTCTCGCGGCCGGCGCCGTCCCACAGGCTCCACGGGGTGGGGATTACCGTCCTCTCCCTACGTGGCCACGGCGCCGGCCCCGCTCCGGGACGAGTACCGCGCGGGCTTCTCCCTGCCGTACCTGCCGTACCTGCCATCACCTGGCGTACCGCACAGCACCTCCCGGGCATGCGCGTGGTGCCGCGCGCTCCATGGCGCCCAGGCCCCGGACTCGGCCCGGGCCGACTGACCACCCACACGCCCCCGTCGCGCGGGGCGAGGGACCGGCGTCAGCCCGCCCCGCCCCGCGCCCCTCGCCGAACACGGCCCGCTCCACCGCCCCGTACGTCACCCCGTGCTCCCCCAGCACATCGGCCACGACCCCGTCAACCGCTCGGACATCACTGCCTCCCGTCCTTCGTGGCCTGCCGACTGACCCCCAGTTCGGCAGCGTCCATGCGTCAACCCCGGTTGACAGACACCGTGACGGTCGCGCCCGGCACCGCCCGGATCAGCAGCCGGTGCGCTGCCCCGGGCGCGACCGCTGTCGTACGGGGCCACGCCCGCCCCTCCACGTCCACGCGCCAGCCACCCGCGGCCGGCGGCAGCGAGAGCTCGGTCGCGCCGCCGCGCCCCGCCACGTACACCAGCCGCTCCGGCGACTCGGCGACCACCCGCCCCGCCACCGCCGCCGCGTACGGCGCGGCCGTCTGTTCCTTGTTCGTGCGCCAGGCGCCCGAGCCGTCCACCGCGCAGTACCCGCCGCCGTAGCACCACACATAGCCCGCCCACCCGGAGCTGTAGCGGTTCAGGGAGGCGAGCGCCTCGCGGTAGAAGCGGCCCATGTGGGGCAGGGAGGTGTTCAGCGGGCCCCACTCGCCCACCACCACCGGCACCCGGTACTCCTTCGGGTACACGGTCACCGCCGCCTCGTATGCCGCGATCCAGCCGGCCGCCGGGTCGTAGTCCGCGCCCGCCTCCATGGCCGTGTTGTAGAAGTGCGGCGCGTACACCACCTTCGGGTCCTCGATCCTCCCGAGGCCGGTGGGGACCGCCTCGCCCACGATCGGGGTCGGCTCGACGAAGAGCCAGTTGTCGTCGTCGACCGAACGGACCGCGGCCGCGAGCCGGTTGTACATCGCCGTGAGCTGCTCGCGCTCGATGCGGCGGGCGGCCGTCGCCAGGTCCTCGCCCTCCCGGAGCTCGCCCATGGGCTCATTGATCAGGTCGTAGCCGAGCACCGCCGGATGGTGCTCGAACCGGTCGGCGAGCACCCGCCACATCCTCGCCTGCGCGCGCCGCAGGTCCTCGTCCTCGTACAGATGCGTGAAGGCGCGCTGCACGGCCGGCTCGAAATACTCGGCGAACCAGTCGTCGGGATGCGGGGTGAAGGACAGGCCGTCGGTGCGGGTCGCCCACTCCGGGATGCCGCGGTGGCCGAAGGCCGGGCCGAAGACGTCCTGGTGGGCGTCGATGAGCACCTGGATGTCGTAGGTGTGCGCCCAGTCCAGAATGCGCTCGATCTTGCGCAGGTACGTCTGGCTGTACTGGCCGGGGCTCGGCTCCAGGTCGTCCCAGAAGACCAGCAGCCGGGCGAAGTTGAAGCCCTGGCCGCGCATGTCGCGGAAGTGCTTCTCGGTGATGGCGGACAGCGCCGCGTCACCGCGGTGCGTCTTGTCCTCGACGTTCCAGCCGCGCAGTGTCAGGACGCGGCCCCGGTCGTCGGTGAGGCGCGGTATGTCCGGCGGCGTCTCTTCCGCGTGAGCGGCGGGCACGGCCAGCAGCAGGGCGGAGAGCGCGAGAGCGAGGGCACGCATAAAGGGACCTCCGGCACGATCGGCAGTGCCGGAGATCCCATCAGCGGAACTGAGGAGCCATCAAGGGTTGGTCAGGACAATCTTGCCGAACAGGTCGCCCGCCGCCATCTTCTCGAAGCCCTCCCGCGCCCGGTCCAGCGGCAGCACCTCGTCGATGACCGGCCGTACGCCCGTCGCCGCACAGAAGGCGAGCAGGTCCTCCAGCTCGTCCTTGGAGCCCATCGTGGAGCCCACGACCTTCAGTTCCAGGAAGAAGATCCGCGTCAGCTCGGCGTGCGAGGGCTGGTCACCGCTCGTCGCACCCGAGATCACCAGCGTGCCGCCGGGCCGCAGCGACTTCACCGAGTGCGACCAGGTGGCCGCGCCGACGGTCTCGATGACCGCGTCCACCCGCTGCGGCAGCCGCGCCCCCGGCTCGTAGGCCTCCACCGCGCCCAGCTCGACCGCCCGCTTGCGCTTGGCCTCGTCCCGGCTGGTGGCGAAGACCCGCAGACCCGCCGCCTTGCCGAGGGCGATCGCGGCCGTGGCGACCCCGCCGCCCGCGCCCTGCACGAGGACCGAGTCCCCGGGCCGTACGCCCCCGTTGGTGAAGAGCATGCGGTACGCGGTGAGCCACGCGGTCGGCAGGCAGGCGGCCTCCTCGAAGGACAGCTCCTTCGGCTTGGGCAGCACGTTCCAGGCGGGGACGGCGACCTTCTCGGCGAACGTGCCCTGGTAGCGCTCGGTCAGGATGGAGCGGGGCTCGTCGGGGCCGACGCCGTGGCCGGTCTGGCCGATGACGGAGTGGACGACCACCTCGTTGCCGTCCTCGTCCAGGCCGGCCGCGTCGCAGCCGAGGATCATCGGGAGCTTGTCCTCACCGAGGCCGACCCCGCGCAGCGACCACAGGTCGTGGTGGTTGAGGGAGGCGGCCTTGACGGTGACGGTGGTCCAGCCGGGACGGACCTCGGGGGCGGGGCGTTCGCCCAGCTCCAGTCCGTTCAGCGGCTGGTCGCGGTCGATTCGGGCGGCGTAGGCAGCGAACATGACCTTGACCATAGGACGGACCGGTGCGCGGCGGTACCGCGCACCGGTGTGACGTACGTCAGTCCCGGCGTCAGTCCCGGCGGTACTGCGCCGGGCTGTTCCTCGTCGCCGGGTCCTCGTAGGAGCCGGTCTTCCCCCGGTCCACGTGGAAGGTGGTGAGCGTGGTCACCGGGGAGAGCGGGTCGCGCCGGTCGGCGATCACCCGCATATGGGCGCTGAAGCGCTGCGGCGTGACCTCGTAGACGTCGTAGCCGTACCGGTTGCCCTCGAAGTACTTCAGGTGCGGGTTGGCCTTGCCCATGAGGGGGCCGTTGGTCGCGTTCCAGTCGGCGGAGTACGCGCCCGAGGTCACCGAGTGGGCCGTGAACTCCGTACCGACCAGCGGCGAGGACGTGTCGTCGAAGTCGGTGCGGATGTCGTCGACGAAGGCGGAGTGCCAGTCGCCGGTGATGACGACGAGGTCTTCCAGGCCGCTGGTGTGGACGTGGTGCAGGACCTCCTTGCGCTCGGCGAGGAAGCCGTCCCACTGGTCGGTGAACATGTACGAGCCGCCCGGCCGGCCGCGCAGCTGGCTGAGCATGATCGAGTTGGCCCATATGTGCCAGGAGTCGGGCGCGCGGTCGATGGTCCCCTTGAGCCAGGACTTCTGGGCGGCGCCCAGGATGGTGCCGTTGGCGAGGTTCTGGGCGGAGCGGTAGGAGCGCAGGTCGAGGACGGTCAGCTCCAGCAGGTCGCCCCAGCGGCGCACGCGGTGGATCTCGGGGTCGGGCAGGGCGGCGGTGGCGGAGTTGTCGCGGTGCGGCATGTTCTCGTACCAGGCCTGGTACGCCGCGGCCCGCCGCTGCATGAAGGGCGCCCCGCCGCCCGTACCGCTGTAGTCGTTGACGACCTCGTGGTCGTCCCAGGTGAGGAACCAGGGGTGCGCGGCGTGCGCCTCGCGCAGGGAGGCGTCGCCCTTGTAGAGCGCGTGGCGGCGGCGGTAGTCGGCGAGCGTGAGGACCGCGGGGCCCTCGTGATCCCGCACGTGGTCACCGCCCACGGGGCCGTGCTCGTAGATGTAGTCGCCGAGGTGGACGACGAAGTCGACGTTCTCACGGGCGATGCCCCGGTGGGCGGCGTAGTAGCCGTCGTGGAAGGCCTGGCAGTTGGCGGCGGCGAAGCGGACGCGCGAGACGGCGCCGACCGGCGCGGTCTTCGTCCGGCCGACCCGGCTGGTCCTGCCCAGCGCCGTGAAGGCGTACCAGTAGTGGCGGCCCGCCTGGAGGCCGTTCACGGGTACGTGGACGCTGTGGCCGAGCGTCGCGGAGGCGGGCGCCTTGCCCCGGGCCACGACGCGGCTGAGGGCCTGGTCCTCGGCGACGACCCACTCGACCTCGACGACCTCGGGCAGCTTCTGCTCGGCGGCGAGCGGCTCGGGCGCGAGGCGCGTCCACAGCACGACGCCGGAGGGCTGCGGGTCGCCGGAGGCCACGCCGAGGGTGAAGGGCGCCGGATCGTAGTCGGCGCCGAGCGCTTCGGCGGCCTCGCGGGCCTGGGCGGGCGAGAGCCCGGCGCTCAGCGGCCAGACGACGTTGAGCGCGCCGGCGGCTCCGGCGGCCTTGAGCAGACTGCGTCGGTCGAGCGTCATTTCCGTACCCCCGTGGGCCCCGTGAGCGTGAGCGTGATCCCGTCCGCGTAACCGTCGTTCGACGTGCCGCCGCCGGTACGCGTGAGGACGAGCAGGACGCGCGCGGTACGGGCACCGGGCGGCAGGAGCGCCCCGGCCGTGCGCTCCAGCAGCCCCGTACGCCCCTTGCGCTCCCCCGCCGTCACCGGCCCGAGCACGCTCAGCGCAACGGGGGTGCCCTTGGCGTCGCGGAACTCCACCGACAGCCGGGCGCCGTCCTCCTGGGACGCGTATCCGCCGAGCCAGGCGGTCACGGCGTACCGCACCTGAGCGGCGTCCACGGCCGCGTGGCCGGTGGCGCCGGTGGCGGGCAGGGCGATGTCCTGGAGCAGGGCCGTGCGGGGCGAGGTGCCGCCGGAGAAGAACCGGCTCCCGCGCCGGTCGGGACCGGGGTCCGAGGCGGTGGGGTAACCACCGCCGAGGCTGTACGCGACGAGGGCGGGCGCGCCCTGCACGACCTGCCAGCCGATTACGGTCCCGACGGGTTCGGCGGTGCCCCCGGGACCGCTCTCGGCGTCACCGTTGACGACCAGATTCACTCGCGCCTCCTGCTGTCGTGAGGTGGGGTGGCGCGCGCATCACAGCAGCCCCATGTGAACCTCCGGAAGAGCGGCGGCGAACATCACGCGGCCGGTCCAAGGACCCGTACGGAAAGTCCAACCGCGCCACCCCTCCGGCCCCGGATACACCGAAGGGCCCCGTTCCGCTCCCCGAGGGGACGGAACGGGGCCCTTCCGGACAGGCACCCCGCCAGGCGCTAGCGGCGGGCCACGCCCTCCGCGCGCGCGGCCGCGGCCACGGCGGCGGTGACCGCCGGGGCGACCCGCTCGTCGAACGGCGACGGGATCACGTAGTCGGCGGCCAGCTGGTCACCCACCACGTCCGCCAGGGCGTTCGCCGCCGCGATCTTCATGCCCTCGGTGATCCGGGACGCCCGCACCTGGAGCGCGCCCGCGAAGATGCCGGGGAAGGCGAGGACGTTGTTGATCTGGTTCGGGTAGTCCGAGCGGCCGGTCGCCACCACCGACGCGTACTTGTGCGCGACGTCGGGGTGGACCTCCGGGTTCGGGTTGGCCATGGCGAACACGAACGAGTTCGGCGCCATCGACGCGACCGCCGCCTCCGGCACCGTACCGCCGCTGACGCCGATGAAGACGTCCGCGCCGGCCAGCGCGGTCTCCAGCGAGCCGGACAGCCCCGCCCGGTTGGTGAGCTCGGCGAGCTCGCGCTTCACATCGGTCAGGTCGTCGCGGTCCCGGCTGACGATGCCCTTGCGGTCCGCGACCGCCACGTCGCCGAGGCCCGCCTCCAGCAGGAACTTGGCGATGGCGACACCGGCCGCGCCGGCTCCGGAGATCACCGCGCGCAGATCGCCCAGGCCGCGCCCGGTCAGCTTCGCGGCGTTGCGCAGGGCGGCCAGGGTGACCACGGCCGTGCCGTGCTGGTCGTCGTGGAAGACCGGGATGTCCAGCCGCTCCTGGAGCTTGCGCTCGATCTCGAAGCAGCGGGGCGCCGAGATGTCCTCCAGGTTCACGCCGCCGAAGGACGGCGCGAGGCGGACGACGGTCTCGACGATCTCGTCCGTGTCGGTCGTGGCGAGCGCGATGGGCACCGCGTCCACGCCGCCGAACTGCTTGAAGAGGATCGCCTTCCCCTCCATGACCGGGAGGGACGCCTCCGGGCCGATGTCACCGAGTCCGAGCACGGCCGTACCGTCCGTCACGACGGCGACGACCTGGGACTTCCAGGTGTAGTCGTGCACGAGCTCCGGCCGCTCGGCGATGGCGCTGCACACCTTGGCGACGCCGGGGGTGTACGCGAGGGACAAATCGTCCTTGTCGCGCACCGGAACCGTCGCCTGGACGGCCATCTTGCCGCCCCGATGCAGCGCGAACGCCGGATCGAAGGGCTCGTCGGAGGCACTCTCGGTGCTGTTGTCACTGTCGCTGCGAGGATTGACGATCTCCGCTGCCATTTGTTGACCCCTTAAGTCATTACAGGTTGAGGGTGGCCACTCCTGGTTGAGGAGGGGTGGGCGGGCACCGCGTCCGCCGTGTCTGGCAGTCGCGCGGGCGCGCCGCACACGCGCCCTGAGCCCCGGATGAGGGGTGTAAGGATCCTTCTTACCGGACGGACGGCTCCGCCGACGAGTCCATACATCACGTCCGGCTCGACCCTGGCCTGAGACCGGTACCCGTGATATGACCCATAGCGGAATATCTGGACAAGTCCGAATGACATGCGGAATGCGATGCGGATCGCGTCCGAATAACAAGATGGACCGGAGATTTTCCGGCCGGAGGAAGGTAGTCCCGCAGAAGGTCCGGCCCTGATGTACCGGCCTGTCGGGGTTCGGGGTTCTCCCGTTATCCGATTTTGACATGCGCGGCCCCCTGTTCAGGCCGGTCCGAATGGCAAGATGCCGTAACCACACGAGGTCGCGACACCCGAAGGTGCGTGCCCGACCCTTTTGGCTTCCCCTCTTAACCCGCCGGAGGAACCCGACCATGACCGCAAGCACCACCCGCTGTACGACCGTCGCGAAGAGCCGGACGCCGAGGGCGTCCCGGATGGCCGCGGTCGCCGCGATCGCGGTCGCCGGCTCGATGCTGCTGACCGCCTGTGGCGACCAGACGAACAAGCCCAAGCAGGCGAACGAGCCGTCCGGCCCTCCGCCCATCGCCGCTCCCCTCGCCGACCGGCTGCCGCAGGACATCCGCGACAAGGGCGTCATCAAGGTCGGCTCGGACATCGCGTACGCCCCTGTTGAGTTCAAGGACAAGGACGGCAAGACGGTCGGTATCGACCCGGATCTGGCTGATGCCATGAGCCGGCAGCTCGGCGTGCGGTTCGAATTCGAGAACGCCACCTTCGACACCCTGATCACGGGTCTGCGCGCCAAGCGCTACGACATCGCGATGTCGGCGATGACGGACACCAAGGACCGTCAGCTGGGTATCGACTCGGAGACCAAGAAGAAGGTCGGCGAGGGCGTCGACTTCGTCGACTACTTCAACGCCGGTGTGTCGATCTACACCAAGAAGGGTGCCGACCAGGGCATCAAGGGCTGGGCCGACCTGTGCGGCAAGAAGATCGTCGTGCAGCGGGGCACCGTCTCGGAGGACCTGGCCAAGGCCGAGTCCGCGAAGTGTGTGAAGGCCAAGAAGGGCAAGATCACCATCGAGGCGTTCGACAACGACCAGCAGGCCCAGACCCGGCTGCGCGCCGGTGGTGCCCACGCCGGCTCCTCGGACTACCCGGTCGCCGCGTACACGGTGAAGACCTCGGGCGGCGGCAAGGACTTCCAGCTGGTCGGCCAGCAGGTCGAGGCCGCTCCGTACGGCATCGCGATCGCCAAGGGCAACACCCAGCTGCGCGACGCGATCAAGGCCGCCATGGACGCGATCATCGCGAACGGCGACTACAAGAAGGTGCTGGACAAGTGGGGTGTCGCCGCCGGCGCGGTGACCGAGGCAAAGATCAACGGCGGTTCCTGACCGGCCACACGCACCTCACAGGTTCCTGAAAGGCACCACCGTGACAACTGACATCAAGAAGACGGGTCCCGAGGACGCCGTGCCGCCCTCGGGCCCGGAGGCGATCAAGGCCATCCCGGTCCGCCACTACGGCCGGTACGTCACCGCCGTCATCGCCATCGCGGCGTTCGCCGCGATCGTCTACGCCTTCGCGCAAGGCCAGATCAACTGGGACGCCGTCCCGGACTACTTCTTCGACGACCGGATCATCGAGGGCGTCGGCCAGACCCTGCTGCTGACCGTCCTGTCGATGGCGATCGGCATCGTCGGCGGCATCATCCTCGCGGTGATGCGGCTGTCGAAGAATCCGGTGACCTCCGCGATCGCCTGGTTCTACATCTGGTTCTTCCGGGGCACCCCGGTCCTGGTCCAGCTCTTCGTCTGGTTCAACCTCGGCCTGGTCTTCGAGTACATCAACCTCGGCCCGGTCTACAAGGACGAGTGGTCCGACTTCATGACGCCGCTCCTGACGGCGCTGCTCGGCCTGGGCCTGAACGAGGCCGCGTACATGGCGGAGATCTGCCGCGCGGGCCTCCTCGCGGTCGACGAGGGCCAGACCGAGGCCGCCCACGCGCTGGGCATGAGCCACGGCAAGACGCTGCGGCGGATCGTGATCCCGCAGGCGATGCGCGTGATCGTGCCGCCCACGGGCAACGAGGTCATCAACATGCTCAAGACGACCTCCCTGGTGGCGGCCGTCCAGTACTACGAGCTGCTGAGGTTCGCGCAGGACATCGGCCAGACGTCCGGTGCCCCGGTGGAGATGCTGTTCCTCGCCGCCGCCTGGTACCTGATCATGACCTCGGTCCTCAGCGTCGGGCAGTATTACCTGGAGCGGTACTACGCACGCGGCTCCAGCCGCAGCCTGCCGCCCACCCCCTGGCAGAAGGTCACGTCGACCCTCGCCACGTTCCGCCGCCCGGAGGTGGCCCGATGACCGCCATGGTGAAAGCCGAGGGCGTCCACAAGTCCTACGGCGCAGCGCACATCCTCAAGGGGATCGACCTGGAGGTGGCGGCGGGTGAGGTGTTCTGCCTCATCGGCCCGTCCGGCTCCGGCAAGTCGACGTTCCTGCGGTGCATCAACCACCTGGAGAAGATCAACGCCGGCCGGCTGTACGTCGACGGTGAGCTGGTCGGCTACCGCCAGAAGGGCGACAAGCTGTACGAGCTGAAGGACAACGAGGTGGCGCTCAAGCGGCGCGACATCGGCATGGTCTTCCAGCGGTTCAACCTGTTCCCGCACATGACGGCGCTGGAGAACGTCATGGAGGCGCCGATCCAGGTCAAGGGCGAGTCCAAGGCCGTGGCCCGGGAGCGGGCCGGCAAGCTGCTGGACCGGGTCGGCCTGGCCGACAAGGCCGGCAACTACCCCTCGCAGCTCTCCGGCGGCCAGCAGCAGCGCGTGGCGATCGCCCGGGCGCTGGCGATGGAGCCGAAGCTGATGCTCTTCGACGAGCCGACGTCGGCACTGGACCCGGAACTGGTGGGCGATGTGCTGGACGTGATGCGCGACCTGGCCGAGAGCGGCATGACGATGGTCGTGGTCACCCACGAGATGGGCTTCGCCCGTGAGGTGGGCGACTCGCTGGTCTTCATGGACGGCGGTGTCGTGGTCGAGTCGGGCAACCCGAAGGACGTCCTGACCAAGCCGCAGCACGAGCGGACGAAGGCGTTCCTGTCGAAGGTGCTGTAGCCCCGTGAGGAAGGGGCGGTACGGAAAGTCCCCGTACCGCCCCTTCCTCATGCCCGTACCGCCCCGTGGCTCACTTCAGGGCCAGGACGAGCGCGTCGGACGGCGACGACCACACGGCCCTGGCCTCGGCGAACCCCGCCTCGCGCAGGGTGCGCGCGTGCCAGTCCAGCGAGGGGGCGTCGCCCTCGGCGTGCTCACCGTAGATCGCGAACCGCTCGGCGGTCGGCCCGGCCAGCACCGGGTCCTTGGCGGCCAGCTCCCACCAGGCGGCCCAGTCGAGCGCGCCCGCGGCCTTGGCCCGCTCCATGGCGGCGTGCCGGTGGGCGCGCTCGGCGGCGTTGATACGGGGCGTGGTCTCGTCCTTCATGCGGTCGGCGTTCATGAACACGCCGCCGTCGCGGACGAGTCCGGCGAGCTGCCCGTACAGCGCCGTGAGCGGCTCGGTGTGCAGCCAGTGCAGGGCGGTGGCGGTGAGGACGGCGTCGTACGAGTCGTACGGCAGTGCCTGCGCCCACCGGGGGTCGGTGAGGTCGGCCCGGACGAAGGTCACCCTCTCGTCCCCGGCGAAGTACCCCTCGGCGATGGCGAGGAGCGCCGGGTCGAGGTCCACGCCGGTGCTGGTCGCGTCCGGGAACCTCTTGAGGAGCCGGTCCGTAATACTCCCCGTACCGCACGCGAGGTCGAGGACCCTCGGCGCGGCGCCGGTGAACGCCTCGACCATGTCGAGCATGACCCGGAACCGCTCCTCGCGGTCGGGCATGTACCACTCCTGCTGGCGGTCCCAGCTCTCCTGCCAGGCCCGCCAGTCGGTTCCCGCAGCCGTCTCCGTCACCGCGACCTCCGTAATACCCTCGTATCAGATCCGTCTCTTACAAGAACGTGCTCTGACCCTAGACCGCCGCCGTAAGGACTACAAGTGGAACTCGCCTATTACTCGGACTACGCCGTACGTCTGGTGAACACCGAGGAGCCGGCGCGCAACAAGGACTGTCTGACCTCGGTGGAGGCGGTCCGCGAACTGTTCGGCGAGGCCTCGCAGATGGCGCGGCGCGCGACCGACGCGGACGTCACCCGGTTCCGTTCGGTACGGGCGCGGCTGCGGGCGGTCTTCGCCGCGGCCGACGCCGGTGACCAGAGGCAGGCCGTGGACCTGCTCAACTCGCTGCTGCTGGAGTTCCCGGTCAGCCCGCAGATCTCCGGCCACGACCACCTCGACGACGAGGGCCGGCCGCGCTGGCACATGCACCTCGCGGACCACCCGTCCAACGCGACCGCCGGGTACGCGGCGATCGCCGCGATGGGCCTGGCCTTCCACCTCACGGAGTTCGGCGCCGACCGGCTGGGCCTGTGCCAGGCGGCGCCGTGCCGCAACGCCTACCTGGACACGTCCACCAACCGCTCCCGCCGCTACTGCTCCGACCGCTGCGCCACCCGCGCGAACGTCGCCGCCTACCGGGCGCGCAAGCGCCTGGAGACCGAACGGTCGGCGAGCACCGGCCGGACCGCCGAGACCAGCCAGGAGAGCACCACCCCGACCGACCGCTGACGCCCGGGCCGTATCCCCCGGTACCGGGCCCGCACCCGGCCCAGCACCAGCTCGGCGGGCACCGTCCCGAACGCGCGGCTGTCCACGGCCTCGGCGTCCGCGTTGTCCCCGAGCACCCACCAGCCACCGTCGCGCCGCTCGACCAGCCGCTTCACGATGAGCAGGTCCTGCTGCAACGGGTGCCGCAGCACCGCCACGTCCCCGGCCCTGAGCCGCGCGCCGTAGTGCACCAGCAGCTGATCACCATGCCGCAGGGTCGGCACCATCGACGGTCCCGTCACCTCGGCGATCCCGAACGGCACGGTCGGTTCCCGCCCCTGCTCCGTCATCGGCACACCTCCTGGACCTTCCTCCACGAGTCCCATGGTCACCCTGGACTTTTGTCGTAAGCCCTAGGGGGCACTCGCGAAAACCCATCTGTCACGGAGTAATCTCCCACCTGAGAAGACGATCACGAGGAAGGACAGCTCAATGCTCTCCCGCCTGTTTGCCCCCAAGGTGACGGTCAGCGCTCACTGCGACCTTCCCTGCGGTGTCTACGACCCCGCCCAGGCCCGCATCGAGGCCGAGTCGGTGAAGGCCACCCAGGAGAAGATGCAGGCGAACGACGACCCGCACTTCCAGGCCCGTGCGACGACCATCAAGGAGGAGCGCGCCGAGCTCGCCAAGCACCACGTCTCGGTGCTCTGGAGCGACTACTTCAAGCCGCCGCACTTCGAGAAGTACCCGGAGCTGCACCAGCTGGTCAACGACGCCCTGAAGGCCCTCTCGGCCGCCAAGGCCTCGACGGACCCGGCGACGGGCCAGAAGGCGCTCGACTACATCGCGCAGATCGACAAGATCTTCTGGGAGACCAAGAAGGCTTGATCGTCGCCCGGCGTATAGCGTGACAGCCCTCGCCTGCGGTGCGGGTCAGGGCCACAAAGGGAGCGGCCCGACCGTGCGAGACGGTCGGGCCGCTCCATGCTCCCAAGACCGTCTGGGAGATGTCCCCCGGTCCGCAGGGTGAGCCCGGCGCTACCGTGACGGGGCGCCCAGGGTCGCAAGGCGAGCCCGGGGACGGGGCCCCGGCTCCCGGCCTGCCCCGATGGCTACTCGCTCCAGGCCCCACGCTGGGATCCTCACGCGTTGGTGTGCCGCCGGGATGGGGCTCCGCCGTCCTCACCGCCGCCGGACCCGGAGCCGGACTCGCCCATCCAGCTCGCGCTGGAAGTACGCCTCCCGCTCACGGGTCAGCTTCTTGCGCCCATGCCCTGTACGGGTCTTGCGGATCTCGAAGTCCATGGCGTTCCCGAAGGTCGGGCGTTGCGACGACCGTCAGAACTCAAGCGGGAGAGGCAGGGGGGCGGTTTCGTTATCGCTGTTCGATCGTGTCCAAGGCCAGGTTCCACGGGTACTCGCTCGGGCGCCCCTGCCCCGGCTGATTGGGCACGAACCCGCCCTCGCCGTACAGCACCGTCACGCCAACCGCGCGAAGCCTGGCCACCGACTCGTCAAGTGCCGGATGCTGCGCGTACGCCGCGTTCACGCATGGCATCGCCACGATCGGGATCCCCTTACCGATCCCCTCGGCCACCACGCCGACCACCCACTTGGACGTGAGCCCGAGGGCCCACTCATTGACCGAGTTGAAAGTCATCGGTGCGAACAAGATCGCGTCAGCCTCGGGCCACACGTCCGGCTCCCCAGGCGCCCGGTACTCTGACCGTACCGGGTGGCCAGTGAGCACGGCGAGACCGTCAATGCTGGAGGCCAGCCACTTCGACGCGGTCGGGGTCAACCCAAGGCACACATCCCACCCCCGAGCCTGAGCCTCTTCGATCACCGTGGCGACGTCGAACACTGGGGGCGCGGCGGAGCAGAACAGATACAAGGTCCTCGTCATGCCCCCATCCGATCACAAGCAACTGCCCCTATCCCTAGCGGGATAAAGGCGGTTGAGGGGCCCACCGCGGGCGTCCGCGGGTACCGTTCCAGATGACGAGTCAGGAACTGGAGACTAGTATGCCCGCCCTGGACGACGACCACACGGGTGCCCGCATCAAGGAGCACCGGAAGCTTGCTCGCCTGACTCAACGCGAGCTGGCAGCCCGCATTCCTTACTCGTACAGCCTGCTGAATCAGGTGGAGTGCGGCGCGCGACCGGCCACGGATGCCTTCGTGGAAGCCGTTGCTGCGGCGCTCGGCGTCGACGCCACCGTACTCACGGGACCCTCCCACGTCACCGAGATTCAACAGGCCCGCGTCGCCGCCCTCGTACGGCCAATCCGAGAGGCGCTCGACCTCTTCGACCTGGAGCCCTCGCCCACTCACCGCTCCCAGCCTGTGACGGACCTGTCCGCTGCGGCTGACCAGGTATGCCAGGACGTACGAGCCACCCACCTGCGCAAGGCCGCCAAGGACCTACCGCCGCTCATCACGGCGCTCACACTCGCCGCCCAGTCACGGCCCAGCACAGCCACATGGCAGGCTCTCGCCTCCACCTATCGCACTGCCCACGACGTGGCGCTAAAGATGGGGTACCGGGATCTGGCTACGGTCGCCCTCGATCGCATGGGCTGGGCCGCCGAGCGCGCTTCGGATCCCTGCCTGGCCGCGATCCGCCAGTACAAACGGGCCCTCGGACACAAGGCTGCCGAGTACGATCTTGGCCGCCGTCTCGTTCAGGCCGGGCACGACCTGCTCGACGGGCAGGACTCGCGCGAGGCTCTCGCCGTTGCCGGCCAGCTCCACCTCGGGGCTTCCGCCGTCGCCGCGCGGTCCGGTGACACGCACGCCGTCGCTCGGCACATCGCCGCAGCTCGCGAACTGGCGAAGCGTGTTGGCGGCGAGGCCCGCGAGGTGCACTGGCTCAGCTTCGGCCAGATGAACGTGGCCCTTCACGAACTGGGCGCGTCCATCACACTTCGCCAGTTCGACAAAGCGTTGACTCAGTCCAGGCGGATCAAACTTCCGCCGTCGACCCTCACGTCCCGGCGTGCACGATTCTTGGTGGACCGGGCGGTGGTGGAGATGGAGAACGGCCACAGCGACCGCGCACTCCGCCACCTTGTGGAGGCGCGTCGTACGGCACCCGAGCAGACGAGGTACCACCCGGCGACGCGGGACGCGATCACGGGGCTCCTGCACACGGCCCGCCGCACCCCTGACACCCTGAGCCACATGGCCGCCTGGATCGGTCTGTAGGGACGCTCACAACGCTCACAGTTTTGTGAGCGCTACCGCCTTCTCGAGGGTCCACTCTGGCTCCATGCCAGAGCAACAGAGCAGCCGCGTGTCGCCACGCGCGGTCCGGCCGCCGAGTGACGGGCCCCTCGCCCGACCGCTCATGACGCTCCCGTGCGCCTGCACCTGCCGGAAGGGGAACCGGTGACCGCCATGTCGGGCACGCGGTTCTGCGTGCATTGCGACCAGCCAATTACAGCGGGAGCCGAGCGTGTTGAGCCGATCGAAGCGGGTTCTGGGGTTCATCCCGACGATTACCGGCATCCGGGCTGTAGCCCTCACCACCACACGTACGTCCGCCACTCCCCGCCCAACCGCTGATCTCCGCCCGCTGCGAACGACCAACGGCGGGGACGGCGCAGCGGGCGGGCCTCGCCGCCAACCCCATCTCCGGCGGGCTGGACGCGGAGCCCAGCACTGATACCCAAGAGACCCCGGCGACCGCTGACACGGTCCCGGGGCATGGCCAACGCTGACAAGGAGCGTTCGCATGACGCAACGTACCGCCCCGCAGATCCAGCCCGCACCCGTGGCCGACCCGAGACCAGTCGATGTCGAGACGATGCGGGACATGGTCCGCCGCGTACTCGCTTTGGAGTCCACGGACCCCCAGCTGCAGGACCTGGACGCTCTGACCAAAGCTCTCCGCGGCCACGTGCAGCTGCTGGTGCCGGAGATCCGCGCCATCATCCGGACGCAGCCCGCCGGCGACCTCCACTCCGGGATCGCGCAGATCGCCATCGGTGAGGCGTGGCGCCGTCTGCACACCACCCCTGGCTTCGGCCCGGACGCGGCCTATCGGCGAGCCAAGAAGCTCGCGATGTCGGTCAACTCGCTGTGCGACCACTACGAGAACCTCAACCCGCCGGCTCACTGATCCTGCTCCACACCCATGGCGACCATCGGGTTAAGGGTCGCGCCCATGAACGCCCGCCCCGGGTCCCAACCCTGGACAGGTCGAGTACCGGGGCGGGCTTCCTTTTGTCTCCTGCAACCCCGTGAAAGGGGAAGTCACCCTATGACCACAGCCGTTCGTCCCGTGCCGCCCGAACGCTCGGCAGCCGGGATCCTCTCCGTCGAGTGCGACATCACCGGCAACTGTCAGCTCACGTGCTCGCACTGCTGCACCCTGTCGGGCCCGAAGGTCAGCCACGGCGAGATGACCCTGGACGACTGGCGGCGCGTCATGGACGACACCGCCGCGCTGGGCATCCCCGCCGTGCAGCTCATCGGCGGCGAGCCGACCCGGTCAGTCTACCTGCTGCCGCTCATCACGCACGCCCTCGGCCGTGGACTGGAGGTGGAGGTGTACTCCAACTTCACCCACATCCGCGCCTGCAATGGGACGCGTTCGCGCAGGATGGCGTACGTCTGGCCACCAGCTACTACAGCGACCAGGCGGAGGAACACGACCGGATCACCGACGTACGGGGCAGCCACCAGCGGACCCGCCAGAACATCATCGAGGCCATGCGCCTCGGCATCCGTCTTCGGGTCGGCATCGTCCACGTGAACGAGAGTCAGCGCATTGCCGAGGCCGAGGCCGAGCTGCGGGCCCTCGGCATCACGGAGATCAGAATCGACCGGGCCCGCGGCGTTGGCCGCGCGGCCGCCGGCTCCGCCACCATCCCGAGCGTGAGCGAGCTGTGCGGCCGCTGTTTCCACCACCGGCTCGCGGTCTCTCCGGACGGCGAGGTGTACGGCTGCATCCTGTCTCGGTTCCTGCCCACGGGGAACGTCCGTACCGAGGGCCTGACCGCCATCGTGTCCAGCGACCGGTGGGCCAAGGCCCGGGCCGCCATCCCCGCCATGGGCGCCGGCTGCCCGCCCGACGACTCCAGCGACTGCAACCCGGCCAACACCACAGCATGCGCACCCGCCTACTAAGCCAAGCCGCCGGAGGAACCATGCACTGGGAACCCCTCGCTGAGGCCCTAGCCCACAGCGCCACCCACGCCGCCTCCCGGTGGCGGCCTCTGGTCGCCGTCCTGCCGCGTCACCGGCTCATCCCCCGCTGGTGGGATCGCACTCCCTACGGTTGGCAGTTGCGCGACGGCCAGGCGGACCCGTCGCGGTGGGCGATGACCGCCTACCGCGACCGGTCCCTGATCACCCGCGTCGGCGCCGTCCACGCCGACCTGGCACAGCCGGAGGCGCGCCCTCAGGGCAAGCCGACGTCGTCAGCGACCCTGCCGAGCCTCATCGTCAAGATGTTCCAGCACGGCCGCATCGCCGATGGCGACCAGCTGCTCGACGTCGGCACCGGATCCGGCTACGGAACCGCCCTCGCCGCACTTCGCCTCGGCGAAGACCACGTCACCAGCGTGGACGTCGACCCCTACCTCGTGGACGCCGCCCGCTGCCGCCTGGACGGCCTGGGGCTGCGCCCGCAGCTTGAGGTCGTGGACGCCACCGGCCCTCTGCCCGGCGTGTACGACCGCATCGTGGCCACCGTGGGCGTGCGACCAGTGCCGGTTAGCTGGCTGGAGGGCCTCAAGACCGGCGGCCGCCTGGTCACCACGATCAGCGGCACCTCTCTCATCGTCACCGCCGAAAAACTGAACGACGGCACGGCACTGGGGCAGGTCGAGTGGGACCGAGCCGGTTTCATGCACGCCCGCCACGGCGACGACTACGCCGACGACCTGCCTGCCGGCCTGCGCGACACCGCGCTGTACGGCGAGGGCGAGGCCGTCACCACCGGCGACTACCCGGTGGTCGACGTGCAGGAAGCGTGGGACCTGGCGTCCATGCTCGACATCGAGGCACCAGGCACCGTGACCGGCTACATCGAGGACGGCGACGTACGCACCACGTGGCTCGCGCACCCGGACGGCTCATGGGCACGGGCCACCAGCTACAGCGGGCAGCTGCCACTCGTCCACCAGAGCGGCCCTCAGGGGCTGTGGGACGTCCTGGACCGCATCCGCTCCTACTGGCTCCAGCATGGCGAGCTGCCGCTGCGCGGCGCGCGCGTACGGATCACCCCGGACGGCCAGACGGTGCTGAGGCGCGGCGGCTGGCGCGCCACCCTCTGACCCCCTGAGACGCCCCGGTCGACTGGCCCCCTTCCCGCGCGGCCGACTGGGGTTCACCAAGCACAAAACCCTGCACATCGAAACTCCAGGGGGACCTGTTGAGCGAGCTCCTGCTCGACTCGCGATCGACAATCGCGCCCATACACCGCGACATCTGGGGCCTCGCCGCCGTGGCTGCCGGCCCCTCCGCCTGGGGCTCCATCCTCATGGCCGCCCGGCTGGCCGGAGCGGACCCAGGCCCGTGGACCGTGCAGGCTGCCGCCGCCTTATCCGCATCCTGCACCTTGGCCGGCGGCGTCTGGCTCCTTACCCTGATCGTCAACCGCAGCGGCGGCCGACCACGGTCGCGGGGCCCGGTGCTGCAAGTCCTGGCCGCTGGCGGGATCACACTCGCGGACCTGGTCGACCGCATGGCGCACCTGACACCGAACGGCAACTCCGCCGATCTGCGCCTCGCCTCGGCAGTGCTCCTTGTGTGGCTCACACGAGAGGTCCTGCTCCGCCGCGGGATCACCCTGTCGGACCTCGGTATCGGATCGGCTGGCGACCGTTCACCTATGGGCCGACTCAACGGATGGGCCGTGGGCGTCCAGGCCACCGCTGTCATCATCACAGCCGGATACGTGGTGACCCTCCTTTCCCTCTACGCCCCGGGCCCCCAGTTGCAACAACCCCAGCACGAGGTACTGGGAGTGCACTCCGACCTCATCCACACCACCCGCTCCCTGTGGACCTCGGTGGCCGAGGAGATGGTCCTCACCGGCGCGGTCGTGGCCCTGCTGAGTGCCGCCCGCCGCCCGGTGTGGCAGTGGGTGGCCATCCCCGTCGCTCTGCGGCTCATCCCGCACCTGTACCTGGGCGTGCCCGGCCTCGCCACCGCCATCACGGCGGCCGGCGTGGTCTACCTCTACGCACGGCACCGCCGAGTAACCCCCCTGATCGCCGCCCACTTCCTCTACAACTGGCAACTGATCGACCTCCTCAGCCGCATGACCCCCACCATGCCGAGCCGAACCGCAGCCATCTGCGCCGTCCTTGCCGCCGCCGCAGCCGCCTACGCCGTCCAACAGCGTTTCCTCGCCATCTCAACCTCGCAGGTCTGGCGTCAACCACCCCCGAGCCCTACCGACCGCTCTCTCGCACAACCCGCCGGCCTTCCGTACGAGGCTGGCCGCCGGGATTTTCGCCAGCCCTACGGGCGGGCGCCGCGTTGGAACAGGGCTGTCCAGAGGAACGGTTCGCCGAAGGAGGGGGACTCAGGCGGCTCGTCGCGCATGCGCCGCAGTTCGACCTCCGTCAGGTCGCGGAAGATGCGGCGCAGGGACTCCGGCGTGTAGGCGAGGCCGCCTTGGAGGCCCGACTGCCGGACCGAGTGGCGGTAGAACTCAGCGTCGGGGAGTTCGGACCCCATGGCCCCGGCCGCGAAGCAGGTGAGCGCGAACAGGCCGCCGGGGGCGAGAAGCCGGTCGAGGAGGGTGAGGTAGCTGATGCGGCGGTGTGGCGGCAGGTGGTGGAAGCAGCCGGAGTCGTAGATCAGGTCGTACGGGCCGGCCAGTTCGCCACCGGCCAGGGCGAAGGCGTCCCCCTGGACGAAGCGGACCTCGGCCCCCGTCTCGCGGGCCCGGTCCTCCGCCCAGGCGATGGCCGCCGGGGACAGGTCGACGGCGTCCACCTCGAAGCCCAGCGAGGCGAGGTGGAGGGCGTTGCGGCCGGGTCCGCAGCCCAGGTCGAGGACGCGGCCGCCGGTGATCAGACCGCGGTCGAGGTACGAGACGAGGTTCTCGTCCGGCTTGGCCACGAAGAACGGCACCGGCTTGGAGCGGTCGGCGTAGAAGCCGTCCCACCACGCGGCCCCCTCGGCCGTCCACCGGTCGGCCTCCGGCGCGAACAGGTCGTCCAGCAGCCTGAGTACGTCGTCCACCGTGCGTATGCTCCGGTCCATCCCAGCCCCTTTCCTCCGGTGCGCCGATGGTAGATCCGGCCGCAACGACAGCCCAGGTCAAGGGGGTTGGCCGAACACGGTGACCGGCCGTGTGGGGGCTCCGCCGAGGCCACCTGACCCCGGCGGCCCGGGGGCGGCCGGGAGTGCCCCGCACGCCCCCGGCGAAGGCCGTCACGGCACCGGTCCGGCCCGCGCCGCGCCCGCTTTTACGACGGCTTCGGCGCCTCGTGGGCCCACGTCAGGAGCGTGTGGGTGCGGCCGTTGCTGCGTGCCGTCTCTGGGGCCTCGTCCGTGAGACGGAAACCGGCGGCCCGGGCGACGGCCGTGCTCGCGGTGTTGTCCGGCTCTATCTGCAGCACCACTCGGGGCAGCCCCAGCACCCGGTGGGCGTGGGCGGTCAGCAGGCGGGTGGCGCGCGAGGCGAGGCCCTGGCCGCGGTGGGCGGCGCCGACCGCGTACCCGATGGCGCCCTGGCCGGTGCTCAGCAGCACCTCGCCGAGCGGTGCACCGCCGTTTCTGGTGATGGCCAGGTGCAGGCGGCTGCCGTCGGCGCGGGTGCGGCGGATCATCGCCAGGTACGCGGCCGCCGCGGCCTCGTCGAAGGGTGAGGCGAGCGGGGTGCGGTAGGCGACGGCGGGCTCGTCGAACAGCTCGACCATCGCGGGGAGGTCCGCGTCCGTCCACTCGCGCAGCACGAGGTCGCCGTCGGTGAGCGTGACGGGGGCCGGGGTCATGGGTGCCCTTCCTGGTGGCGGGTGCCGTGCCGCGTAAGCCGGCTACGCCGGGTACGCCGGGCCCGCCTCGCCGTCCGCGCCGGCCGTCCGGGCGGGCCGGGAGCCGAACCGGCCCCCGGCGCGTCAGGCGGCGGGCTCCAGGAGCTTGCGGCCGAAGCGGGTGCCGGGCGGGAGTTGGCGCAGGATGCGGTCGAGGGCCTGGTCGAAGTCGCCGCCCGCGAGGCCGGACTCGTACGCCGCCCCGCCCCAGTGCAGGGTCAGTTGAAGATCCACCCGCTCGGGTGAGCCGTCCGACATGGCTTCACCGAGGGTCAACAAGCAGCTGAGCGTGGCCTGCTGGGGGGCGCCATCAGTGAGTACCGGAAGGGGCAGGTCCCACTCCAGTACGCAGCCGGCCAGCGGCAGGCCGCCGTTCTCCTCCGTCGTGCGCAGCGCGTCGAGGCGCGCGCCCGCGTACTCCACGCCCCTGACGCGGGTGGCGATGCGCCCCCCGCCCGCCGTGATCACGATCGCTTCCGCACCACGGCGGTCCCGGTACCAGCCGGTCCAGACTTCCGTCGACTCCGATGACATGGCGCGGACTGTAGCGGTATGACTGCCTCGCACGTGCGCCGGTCACCCCCGGAGCCGGACTTCAGCCGGTCTTGGCGCTCTTGCCCGGCTCGTCCTCCGTACCCTCGGTGTACAGCTCGCACCGGGGGTTCTGACACGGCCGTGGGCGCCACACCGGAACCCAGGCGCCGAGGACCTTGCGTCGCTTGATGACCGTACCGACGGGCTGCCCACAAGCCGGGCATACGGGTTCCTGCTCACCCTGGGGGCGGTGGACGGTACGGCGTCCTTCACTGGTGCCCATACGTCCAGGATATTCCGGTTCCGCCGGACCGGAAGGGTGGCGGAGTCACCGCTCAGAGGTTGCCGGTATGGCGAGGAATCCGTCGTGCACACGAGCATGCCCCCGAGTGGGCCCGCCCGGCAGGCGCGAGGCCCACCGGGCGGGCACGCCCCGCCGATCAGCGCGTACGCCGGGTCACGAACTCGGCCAGCGCCAGCAGCTCTCCCGCCGCCGTCAGGTCCGGCACCGCCCGGGACAGCTGCTGCACCGCCCGCGCCATCCGGTCGGCCGCCTGGGTCTGCGCCCAGTCGCGCCCACCGGCCCGTTCCACGGCGTCCGCCGCGTGCCGCACACCGGCGTCGTCCAGCACGGGCCGCCCGTACAGCTCCGCCAGTTCCGCGCCGGCGGCCGTGCCGGAGGCGAGGGCGGCGACCACGGGCAGCGACTTCTTGTGGGCGGCCAGGTCCGCCCCGGCGGGCTTGCCGGTGCGTTCCGGGTCGCCCCAGATGCCGATCAGGTCGTCGATCAGCTGGAACGCCAGGCCCGCTTCCCGCCCGAACGCGTCCAGCGCCTCGATCTCCGCCCCGCCCGCGCCCGCGTACAGCGCGCCCAGGGCGCATGCGCAGCCCAGCAGCGCCCCGGTCTTGGCGGTGGCCATGGCGAGGCACTCGTCCAGCGAGACCTCGTGCGGGCCGCGCCCCTCGAAGGCACAGTCCGCCTGCTGCCCCGCGCACAGCTCGATCACGCAGCCCGCCAGCCGCGCGGAGGCGGCCGCGGACGCCGGGTGCGCGTCCTCGGCGAGCAGCCGCACGGCGAGGGCGAGCATGGCGTCACCGGCGACCAGGGCGTCCGGTATGCCGAAGACGGTCCACGCGGTGGGCCTGCCGCGGCGGGTGGGGTCCCCGTCCACGATGTCGTCGTGGAGCAGCGTGAAGTTGTGCGCCAGCTCCACGGCGGCCGCCGCGCGGACGGCGGTGTGCGGGTCGCCGCCCAGCGCCCGCGCCGCGGCGAGCACGAGGGCGGGGCGGATCGCCTTGCCGGTCCGCCCGGCGGCCGGGCTGCCGTCGGCGTGCTCCCAGCCGAAGTGGTACATGGCCACCCGCCGTATGGAGCCGGGCAGTGACTCCACGATGGAGCGCAGCTCGGGGTCGACGACGGTGCGGGTCCGGTCGAGGAGCGCCGCGGCCCCCAGGCCCTCGGCCGCGGTCTCCCTGCTCGTCATGGTCATCGCCAGCGGCTGACTTCGACGTTCTCCAGCACCCCGAGCGCGTCCGGCACCAGGACGGCCGCCGAGTAGTAGGCGGTGACCAGGTACGAGATGATCGCCTGCTCATCGATGCCCATGAACCGGACCGACAGGCTGGGCTCGATCTCATCGGGGATGCCGCTCTGGTGCAGTCCGATGACGCCCTGGTCGGCCTCGCCGGTACGCATGCAGATGATCGAGGTGGTGCGGGCGTCGGAGATGGGGATCTTGTTGCACGGGAAGATCGGCACCCCGCGCCAGGCGGGGATCTGGTGGCCCGCCACGTCCACCGTGTCCGGGACCAGACCGCGCTTGTTGCACTCGCGCCCGAAGGCGGCGATGGCGCGCGGGTGGGCGAGGAACAACTTGTTGCCGCGGCGGCGCGAGAGCAGCTCGTCCATGTCGTCCGGGCTGGGCACGCCGTCGTGCGGCTGGAGCCGCTGCCCGTAGTCGCAGTTGGACAGCAGCCCGAACTCCTTGTTGTTGATGAGCTCGTGCTCCTGGCGCTCGCGCAGCGCCTCGACGGTGAGCCGCAACTGCTGCTCGGTCTGGTTCATCGGCTGGTTGTAGAGGTCGGCGACGCGGCTGTGGACCTTCAGCACGGTCTGGGCGACGCTCAGTTCGTACTCGCGCGGTGAGGCGTCGTAGTCGACGTACGTGTGCGGGACGACCGCCTCGCCGACGTGGCCGGCGGACAGGTCGATGGCCTTCTCGCCGTGCTTGTTGGTGCGCTGGCGGGGCAGCGCGGCCATGGCAGCGAGGTGTCCGGCCAGCGACTCGGCCCGCTCCGCGAGGTTCAGCACGTCGGAGCGGGTCAGCTCCAGGACGACACAGTCGGTGGCGGCACGGGCGGTGTACTCCCAGGTGGCCTCCGCGTCGGTCAGGGCCCGGTCGCCGAAGTGGGCCCCGTCGGCGAGGACGCCGAGGACGGCCTCGTCGCCGTAGGGACCGGTGCCGATCTGCTCGACCTTGCCGTGCGCCAGCAGGTGGACGCGGTCCATCTCATCGCCGGCGACGGCGATGACCTCGCCTGCCGCGTACGTCCGCTGACGGCACCGCTCGGCCAGTTCCGTGAGCGCCTCGGTGTCCTCGTACCCCCGCAGCGCGGGCAGTTCGCTGAGTTCGCCCGGGATGACGGCGACGTGGTCGCCGGTCTGCACGAAGGTGACGCGTCCGTCCCCGACCGCGTAGGTGAGCCGCCGGTTCACCCGGTACGTACCGCCCTGGACCTGGACCCATGGCAGCATCCGCAGCAGCCAGCGGGAGGTGATCTCCTGCATCTGCGGCGCCGACTTGGTGGTGGTCGCCAGCTTGCGTGCGGCCGCCGTACCGAGACTCTGCTGCGGCGGTGCCTGCCCGGTGCGGGTCTCGTCGCCGACCGAATCGACCGAACCTACCGACATGAACGTTCCCCTCGATCATGGAATGAACTGCGGGAAAAGCCTTTCAGCACGCAAGTGGCGCCGCCATTACACAAATGAGTGGGACTGCATCTCCAACTGCGGGGCAGAGCACCGGTTTTCGGCCCTGCCCTGCCCTGCCCTGCCCTGCCCGGCCCGGTCGGCCCGGCCAACGCCCGGCCGGCGCCCGGCCAGGCGCGCTGAGCGGCGCGGCCCGCCGCGCGGCCGCGGCTGTCCGGATCGGCTCGCACACCGCATCCGAACAGCGGACACGCCCGCCCACGTGGGTAGGAACGGCAGGAGCCGCTCCGCTCATCCGCACCGCTCCACCGCTCATACGAAGGAGGCGGTCATGGCCCCACCCATGTCCGCGAGCCGATTCCTCGACGCACTGCGCGACGAAGGTCTCACGGTCGTCGAGGTCGGCGACTGGCGCACCCACAACCGCAACCACAAAGGCCCGTGGGGCCCCGTCCACGGGGTGATGATCCACCACACCGCCACCAAGGGATCGGCGACGACCGTCCGTCTCTGCCGGGACGGCCGCCCCGGCCTGCCGGGGCCCCTGTGCCACGGCGTGATCACCAAGGACGGCCGGGTCCACCTGGTCGGCTACGGCCGCGCCAACCACGCGGGGCTCGGCGACGACGACGTACTGCGCGCCGTGATCGCCGAGCGGGCCCTCCCCCGCGACAACGAGTCCAACACCGACGGCAACCGGCACTTCTACGGCTTCGAGTGCGAAAACCTCGGCAATGGGAAGGACCCGTGGCCCGAGGTGCAGCTGGAGGCCATCGAGAAGGCGGCGGCCGCGATCTGCCGCCGGCACGGCTGGACCGCCGGCTCGGTCATCGGCCACCTGGAGTGGCAGCCGGGCAAGGTCGATCCGCGCGGGTTCTCCATGCGGACGATGCGGGCACGCATCGCGCAACGGCTGCGGTGACAATGGCCGGGTGAACGCGCACACCCTGTCCTCGCTCCACCCACGGCTCCCCTCGCCCCTGGAGCCGGTCGAGGACGAGCGCTTCACCCGGCACGGCGTGCGGCTGCTGCTCAAGCGCGACGACCTCATCCACCCCGACCTGCCGGGCAACAAGTGGCGCAAACTCGCCCCGAACCTGGCCGCCGCGGCCGGGCGCCCCGTCCTCACCTTCGGCGGCGCCTACTCCAACCACCTGCGTGCCGTGGCGGCCGCGGGGCGGCTGCTCGGCTTTCCGACGACCGGTGTCGTACGGGGGGACGAGCTCGCCGGCCGCCCCCTGAACCCCTCGCTCGCGCGGTGCGCGGCGGACGGGATGCGGCTGCTGTTCGTGGACCGCGCGACGTACCGGGCGAAGGCCGACCCCGAGGTGCTGGCGGGCATCCTGCGCGACGCCGCCGAGGACAGCTTCGTCGTCCCGGAGGGCGGCAGCAACGCGCTTGCCGTGCGCGGCTGCGCCGAGCTGGGGCGGGAGCTGCGCGGCCACGGCGTGGACGTAGCGGCGGTGGCGTGCGGGACGGGCGGCACACTCGCCGGGCTGGCGGCCGGGCTGGGGCCCGGGCAAAGGGCGCTGGGCATACCGGTCCTCAAGGGCGGGTTCCTCGGCGGGGAGATACGCGCCCTCCAGGAGGCGGCTTTCGGCGGGCCGGCGGGCACATGGAGCCTGGACGAGCGGTTCCACTTCGGCGGCTACGCCCGTACGGACCCCGCGCTGGAAGGTTTCGCCGAGGACGTCGAGGAGCGGCACGGACTCGCCGTCGAGCGCGTATATGTCGCCAAAATGCTGTACGGGCTCGTCACCCTCGCCCAGGAAGGCGCCTTCCCGCCCGGCACGACGATCGCCGCCGTGATCACCGGCCGCCCCGAACCCGATGGCCCCCGGCCCGACCACCCCGAACCCGGCTGACCCGAACCCGACCGCCCCCCAGCCCCGGCAGCCCGGAGCCCGGCTGCCCCCAACCCGACCGCTCTGAGTTCGGCGCCGCCCCCAACCCCGAACCCGGCCACCCCGAACCCGGCCACCCCGAACCCGGCCACCCCCAACCCGGTCGCCCCCAACCCGGCGGTCAGGGCCGGTCGGCCTCGCGGTAGGCGGCGGCTTCCTCCAGGTCCAGCCGGCGCAGCAGCGTCCGCATCATCTCGTCGTCGATGCGCCGCTCGTCCCGCAGCCGGACGAAGACCTCACGCTCGGCCCGGATCATCTCCCGCGCCAGGCGCCGGTAGGTGTCGTCCGCCGACTCGCCCGTGACCTCGTTGACGGCGCCCAGCCGCTCCCACACGGCGTTGCGCCGCCGTTCCAGCACCGTGCGCAGCCGGTCGGCCAGTGGCTGCGGCAGCGCGTTGCGCGCATCGGCCAGCAGCGCCTCCAGTCGCTCTTCGGCGGCCCGCGACGCCTCGCTCTGCGCCTGCGCCTCGGCCAGCGTCTCGGCCTGCGCGTCGCGCCCCGGCAGCTTCAGCGCCCGGATCAGCGGCGGCAGGGTGAGGCCCTGCACCACCAGGGTGCCGATGACCGTGGTGAACGTCAGGAACAGCACCAGGTTCCGCGCCGGGAACGGCTCGCCGCCCATGGTCACCGGAATGGAGAAGGCGATCGCCAGCGACACCACGCCCCGCATCCCCGCCCAGCCGACGATCAGGGGCGAGGTCCAGGTGACGCCCGCCTCCCGCTCCCGCACCCGCCGCGACAGCGCACGCGGCAGATAGGTGGCGGGGAAGACCCAGACGAAGCGCACCACGACGACCGCGACGAAGACACCCACCGCGTACAGGGCCGCCTCACCGAGCCCGTACTCGCCGAGCCCCCGCACCACATAGAGGAGCTGGAGCCCGATCAGCGCGAAGACGGACGACTCCAGGACGAAGGCGACCATCCGCCACACCGCCTCCTCCTGGAGGCGGGTGGCGAAGTCGACCTGCCAGGAGCGGTGCCCGAGATAGAGGGCGACCACGACGACCGCGAGGACACCGGAGGCGTGGACGTGTTCGGCCGCCGCGTACGCGACGAACGGGATCAGCAGGGAGAGGGTGTTCTGCAGCAGGGGCTCGCCGAGCCGCCGGCGCAGCCAGTGGATCGGCAGCATCAGGACGAGCCCGACCCCGACCCCGCCGAGCGCCGCGAGCGCGAACTGCCCGATGCCGCCCGCCCAGCTCACGCCCTCGCCCACCGCCGCCGCGAGCGCCACCTTGTAGGCGGTGATGGCGGTCGCGTCGTTCACCAGGGACTCACCCTGGAGGATCGTGGTGATCCGCCCCGGCAGCCCGAGCCGCCGGGCGATCGCGGTGGCGGCCACCGCGTCCGGCGGCGCGATCACCGCGCCCAGCACCAGCGCGGCGGTCAGGGGCAGGTCCGGCACCAGCAGGTGCGCCAGGTAGCCGACGGCGAGGGTGGCGAAGAGGACGTACCCGACGGACAGCAGGGCGACCGGCCGGATGTTGGCCCGCAGGTCGAGGTAGGAGGAGTCCAGCGCGGCCGTGTGCAGCAGGGGCGGCAGCACCAGGGGCAGCACGATGTCGGGGTCGAGGGTGTAGTCCGGTATGCCGGGCAGGTACGAGGCGGCCAGCCCGGCCGCGACGAGAAGCAGGGGCGCGGGGACCGGCGTCCTGCGGGCCGCTCCGGCGATCGCGGCGCTCCCCGCGATCAGCGCCACCAGTGGCAGTGCGTCCATCGTCTCCCCTGCTCCCGCGCGTGCCGCGGTCGTGCCCGCGCCCGTCGTAACCTGGCCATCATGAGCGAGTGCCCGCACGTTGCCGAACTGCCGCGCCCCGAGCCGAGCCCGCTGACCGAGACCTGCCAGGAGTGCCTCGCGCTCGGCACGCACTACGTACAGCTGCGGCTCTGCCTGGCGTGCGGGCACGTCGGGTGCTGCGACTCGTCGGCCGGGAGGCACGCCACGGCGCACTTCAAGGAGACGGGTCATCCGGTGATGCGCACCTTCGAGCCCGGCGAGAGGTGGCGTTGGTGCTTTGTCGACGGTTCGATCGTCTGAGGGTTGGGTACGTCAACCCTTCGCCGGTTTCTCGCGATTGGGCCCCGCAGACCTCTAGCCACTGAGCGTACCCATGTGCTTACCATGAGTGACAGTCGCCGGACCGGGGGTCCCGGCGACACGGCACCATGGATCGCGATAGCGTCACCGCGGACCACGCATACCTGCGTACCGCACGGTTCCGGGAAGGATCTCCCTTCCCCGAGCCCCGAAAGAGTTGTGCCACCTTGGAGGTGAGGGTGTCCCAGATCGCAGGCGAGCCCGGGACCCAGGACTTCGTGGAAGTCCGGCTGCCCGCTGCGGGTGCCTACCTGTCCGTGCTGCGTACGGCCACGGCCGGCCTGGCGGCCCGGTTGGACTTCACCCTCGACGAGATCGAGGACTTGCGCATCGCGGTGGACGAGGCGTGCGCGATCCTGCTGCAACAGGCCGTGCCCGGCTCGGTCCTCAGCTGCGTGTTCCGCCTCATCGACGACTCTCTGGACGTCACGGTCTCGGCTCCCACGACCGACGGCCGTGCGCCGGAGCGCGACACGTTCGCCTGGACGGTGCTCTCGGCGCTGGCCGGCAAGGTCGAATCGTCCGTGGCCGACGACCGGACGGTCTCCATCAGCCTGTACAAACAGCGCGGCGCGGGACCCGGGCCGGCGTGAGGAACGGGGACGGTCCGGTGCGAGACGAGGAGCGAGGCCCGCGGGTGTTGAGCTCGCCGGAGGGCATCCCGGAACAGCAGGCGCGGCCGCACCCGGTGGACGGCCTTTCGGATGCGCCGGAGCAGTCGCAGGTGGTGGGTACCTCCCAGGCGGAGCCCTGGGGGAGGGCGGACCGGATGAGCGAGCACGAGCAGCGGCACAACCAGCACCACCACGATCCGCGGGACCGCAGTGGCGCGAAGGCGATGTTCATCGAGCTGCGCGAGCTGCCCGACGGCTCGGCCGAGCGCGCGGAGCTGCGCAACCAGCTCGTGCGCATGCACCTGCCGCTGGTCGAGCATCTTGCGCGCCGCTTCCGCAATCGCGGCGAGCCGCTGGACGACCTGACGCAGGTCGCCACGATCGGGCTGATCAAGTCGGTGGACCGGTTCGATCCGGAGCGCGGCGTCGAGTTCTCGACGTACGCGACACCCACCGTGGTCGGCGAGATCAAGCGCCACTTCCGCGACAAGGGCTGGGCGGTGCGGGTGCCGCGCCGGCTCCAGGAACTGCGCCTGTCGCTCACCACGGCGACCGCGGAGCTCTCACAGCTGCACGGCCGCTCCCCCACCGTCCACGAGCTGGCCGAGCGCCTGGGCATCTCGGAGGAGGAGGTCCTGGAGGGCCTGGAGTCCGCCAACGCGTACTCGACGCTCTCCCTGGACGTGCCGGACACCGACGACGAGTCCCCGGCGGTGGCGGACACCCTGGGCGCGGAGGACGAGGCGCTGGAGGGCGTCGAGTACCGCGAGTCACTCAAGCCGCTGCTGGAGGACCTGCCGCCGCGCGAGAAGCGGATCCTGCTGCTGCGGTTCTTCGGCAACATGACCCAGTCGCAGATCGCGCAGGAGGTCGGCATCTCCCAGATGCACGTCTCGCGCCTGCTGGCCCGCACCCTGGCGCAGCTGCGGGAGAAGCTGCTGGTGGAGGAGTAGGCGGCGGCGCGGGCGTTCTTCCGCGCCCGCTCACCCGCCCGCCCCAGGCGTGGAACGCCACCGTGACCCAGTCCGGCCCGCCGCGCTCGGCGTCGTACAGGTCGACCAGGGCGGTGGGATCGGGCCCCACGGCACGCGCCAGCGTGCGGTGGTGTGACGAAGGGCCCCGCGGTTACGAGCGGTCCTGCGCCCGGCCGCGGATGCCCAGGGCCCGTGTCGTGCTGGGGTGGACCAGCAGCACCAGGCCGGTGACCGCGACGGCCGCCAGGGCGATTCCGGCCGGGATGGCCGCGCTGGTCGCCTGGAGCAGCGTCCAGGCCACGGGCAGGGCCATCAGCTGGGTGATGATCGCCGGGCCGCGGCTCCAGCTGCGGCACAGCAGCAGGCCCCGGGCGGCCAGCGCCGGGATCAGGCCGAGCGCGATGAGCGTGGCGCCGCCCGTCAGCGCCTGCGTCAGGTCGTCGGGGCGGCCGGTGACGGTCGTCACGAGCAGGTACACGCCTGCGGCGAACAGGGCGAGGGCCTCCAGGCCCGCCACGGCCGCCGCGGCGGTCACACGGGCGGGACGCGGGGCGGGAGCGGGGGTCGCGGCGGGGGTCTGGTCCGTACTGCTCACCCTGGCAGGGTAGCCGCCGGGACCGTCCGCCCATCGGACAGGGGCGGGCGGCCGCTGGGCCCGGTACCGCGCGGTAGGTAACCTGGCGGGCATGCGCGCACTCCTCGTGGTCAATCCGGCAGCCACCACCACCAGTGCCCGCACGCGCGACGTACTGATCCACGCGCTGGCCAGCGAGATGAAGCTGGAAGCCGTCACGACCGAGTACCGGGGCCACGCCCGCGACCTCGCCCGCCGGGCCGCGGAGTCCGGGGAGATCGAGATGGTCGTCGCGCTCGGTGGCGACGGAACCGTCAACGAGGTCGTCAACGGTCTGCTGCACCACGGCCCCGACCCCGGCCGGCTCCCGCACCTCGCGGTGGTGCCGGGCGGGTCCACCAATGTCTTCGCCCGCGCCCTCGGGCTGCCGAACGACGCCGTGGAGGCGACCGGCGCGATCCTGGACGCGCTGTGCGAGAACCGCGACCGGACGGTCGGCCTCGGGCTCGCGGGCGGCACGCCCGGCAGCGTGGACGAAGCGGTGCCGGAGCGCTGGTTCACCTTCTGCGCCGGGTTCGGTTTCGACGCCGGGGTGATCGGCCGGGTCGAACAGCAGCGGGAGCGGGGCCGCAGGTCGACGCACGCGCTCTACATCCGTCAGGCCATGCGCCAGTTCCTCGGCGAATCGCACCGCCGGCACGGCACGATCACGCTGGAACGCCCCGGTCAGGAGCCGGTCCGCGATCTTTCGCTGTCGATAGTCTGCAACACCGCGCCCTGGACCTACCTGGGCAATCGCCCGGTGTACGCCTCGCCCGCGGCGTCCTTCGACACCGCCCTCGACGTGCTGGCACTCAGCCACCTGTCCACGGCCGCCGTGGCCCGGTACGCGACCCAGTTGCTGACGTCGAGCCCGGAGCGCGGCCCGCATGGCAGACACGCCCTGTCGCTTCACGACATGACCGACTTCGCCTTGCATTCGAAGGTTCCGCTGCCCTTCCAGCTGGACGGAGACCACCTGGGTCTCCGTAGCAGCGTGACGTTCACAGGCGTTCGCCGTGCACTGCGTGTGATTGTGTGAGCGGAAGGGCCTTCGGTCCTTTATCTCGAACGTATGGGCCAGGGTCCACCCCATAGAAGTACGGCTGTGACCTAGCCGACACCGAGGAATCAAAAAAAACTTTCCGGAAGGGGTTGTATCCGCCGCCGAGGTTTGCGAATCTCTACATGGCGATCGGGACGGCCCGCAGCATCGGCCTCCAGTGAAAGCCGGAACCCCTCCTCAAATCCAGGACCACACCAGTTCATCTGGCGTTCGGCCCTTCACTTGTTGAGGGATTCGTGAAAGCGTTCACATTCACAAGCAACGTGCATGCAACACCAAGGAGAGGTAGCAGCCATGGACTGGCGTCACAACGCCGTTTGTCGTGAGGAAGACCCCGAGCTGTTCTTCCCCATCGGCAACACCGGTCCTGCGCTGCTGCAGATCGAGGAAGCCAAGGCTGTCTGCCGTCGCTGCCCCGTCATGGAGCAGTGCCTGCAGTGGGCGCTCGAGTCCGGCCAGGACTCCGGCGTCTGGGGTGGCCTCAGCGAGGACGAGCGCCGCGCGATGAAGCGCCGTGCCGCTCGCAACCGGGCGCGTAACGCCAGCGCCTGAACGACGCCACCGCTACGAGCCTCAGCCACGGCGGCGCGTACAGCGTGTACGCACTGACCCGCCCCCCGAGCCGCAGCGCGCAGCAGTACACCCAAGCGTTCGAGCCCCGGACCGTCTCCCACGGTCCGGGGCTCGCTGCTGTGCGCGCGTCCTACTTCTGTGGTGCCACGGGGATGTCGAGCACCACGCGCGTACCGCGCTCCGGGGCGGGCTGCATGTCGAACGTACCGCCCAACTCCCCTTCCACCAGCGTCCGTACGATCTGCAGGCCGAGGTTGCCGGTGCGCTGCGGGTCGAAGCCCTCGGGCAGTCCTCGGCCGTTGTCCTGAACGGTGATCAGAAGCCGGGCGTCGCGGGCGCGCACGTCGCCGCGTACCGCCGAGACTTCGACCGTGCCGTGCTCGCCGGGGGCGAAGGCGTGCTCCAGGGCGTTCTGGAGGATCTCGGTGAGGACCATGGACAGGGGGGTGGCGACCTCGGCGTCGAGGATGCCGAAGCGGCCGTTGCGGCGGCAGGTGACCTTGCCCGGTGAGATCTCCGCGACCATGGAGATCACCCGGTCGGCGATCTCGTCGAACTCGACACGCTCGTCGAGGTTCTGCGAGAGGGTCTCGTGCACGATGGCGATCGAGCCGACGCGCCGTACCGCCTCGTTGAGCGCCTCCCGGGCGCTCCTGCCACCGGCGGCGGCGGTGTCCATCCGGCGGGCCTGGAGACGCAGCAGGGCGGCGACCGTCTGGAGGTTGTTCTTCACCCGGTGGTGGATCTCCCGGATGGTGGCGTCCTTGGTGATCAGCTCGCGCTCGCGGCGCCGCAGTTCGGTCACGTCCCGCAGCAGGACCAGTGAACCGATGCGCGTTCCCTTGGGTTTGAGCGGGATGGCGCGCAACTGGATGACCCCGCCGTTGCCCTCGACCTCCGCCTCGCGCGGGGCGTAGCCACTGGCCAGCTTGACCAGGGCCTCGTCCACCGGCCCACGCGAGGGGGCCAGTTCGGCGGTGATCTGGCCGAGGTGCTGGCCGACCAGGTCGGCGGCCAGGCCGAGACGGTGGTACGCGGAGAGGGCGTTGGGCGAGGCGTACTGGACGACGCCGTCCGCGTCGAGCCGGATCAGTCCGTCGCCGGCGCGCGGCGAGGCGTCCATGTCGACCTGCTGGCCGGGGAAGGGGAAGGTGCCGGCCGCGATCATCTGGGCGAGGTCGGAGGCGGACTGGAGGTAGGTCAGCTCCAGCCGGCTGGGGGTGCGGACGGTGAGCAGGTTGGTGTTCCGCGCGATCACTCCGAGCACGCGGCCTTCCCTGCGTACGGGGATCGACTCCACGCGCACCGGAACTTCCTCGCGCCACTCCGGGTCGCCCTCGCGCACGATGCGGCCCTCGTCGAGGGCGGCGTCGAGCAGGGGGCGGCGGCCGCGCGGGACCAGGTGGCCGACCATGTCGTCCTGGTAGGAGGTGGGACCGGTGTTGGGGCGCATCTGTGCGACGGAGACGTACCGCGTGCCGTCGCGGGTGGGGACCCACAGCACCAGGTCGGCGAAGGAGAGGTCGGAGAGCAGCTGCCACTCCGAGACCAGCAGGTGCAGCCACTCGAGGTCGGACTCGCTCAGAGCGGTGTGCTGGCGTACGAGGTCGTTCATGGAGGGCACATGTGCGAGCGTACCTGTGCGGATGAACCTGGTGTTCTGTCGGTCCTTGGTGGAGGATGGGGCCGTGCATATGGTCTGCCGTACGGATGGACAGACGTAATGGTCTAGTCCACAATGCACAGGTAGAGCCTCCACCTTCCCCGCACAGGAGGGTGGATCGAGGAACCGGCGCTCTCTGCCCTGACTGCGCCGCGACCTCCACACGGCCGCGGGACCGCACACCCGACGGCCATGCAACTCCGGGCTGCGGTGCCGGACGGGTTGAGGGTCCCGTCCCGGCGCCGCGGCCCGCGGGTTTTTCCCGGGCCGCCGGCTCAGCGCGTTTCGGTGACCTTGGCCAGGGCGCGGGGGGCGTCGGGATCCTGGCCCCGGGCGATGGTCACCTCGTACGCCAGGAGCTGGAGCGGCAGGATCTCCAGGACCGGCTGGAGTTCTTCCCCGAGCCCGTCCGTCGGCAGCACGAATCCGGCCGACGCCGCCGCGACCTGCGCGCGGGGGCCGACGACCATGAGGTCCGCGCCCCGGCCGCGCAGCCGGTCCAGGACCGGCTGGAGGGCCTCGCCGCCCTTGCCGTCCGGGACGACGGCGATGACCGGCGAGATGTTGTCGACCATGGCCAGCGGGCCGTGCAGCAGATCGGCGCCCGAGTAGGCCAGGGCGGGGATGTAGCTGGTCTCCATCAGCTTCAGCGCGGCTTCCTTGGCCGTGGGGTAGCCGTAGCCGCGTGAGGTGATCACCATGCGCTCGGCGAAGCGGTAGCGGGCGGCCAGGGCGCGGACCTCCGCGCGGCGCTGAAGGATCCGGTCCGCCAGCTCGGGGAGGACACGCGCGGCGGTGCCTTCGCCGTCGCCGCCGAGGCCCTCGACGAAGAGGTACAGGGCCAGCAGGGACGCCGTGTACGTCTTGGTCGCGGGGAGGGCCTTCTCCGGGCCGGCCAGGATGTCGATGTGGTACTCGGACACCTCCGCCAGCGGCGAGTCCGCGTTGTTGGTGACCGCGAGGGTGACCGCCCCCGCCCCCCGCGCCGCTTCGGTGGAGGCGACCAGGTCGGGCGAGCCGCCGGACTGGCTGACCGCGATGACGAGGACGTCGGTGAGGTCGGGCCTCGCCCCGTACGCCGTCGTGGTCGACATGGACGTCAGTCCGCACGGCAGGCCGCGCCGGATCTCCAGCAGGTACTTGGCGTACAGGGCGGCGTTGTCGGACGTGCCGCGTGCCGTCAGCAGGACGAAGCGGGGACCGCGTGCGGCGACGGCCCGGGCGACCTCGCGGATCGCCGGCGCGCCCCGGTCGAGGATCCGTCGCAGCACCGCGGGCTGTTCCGCCATCTCGCCCGCCATGATCCGGCCCGGCTGCTCGCTCATGCGCACCAGTCGAGCACGGGGCTGCGTCAGGCCGCCAGTCGGGAGGGCCATTCTGCTAGATTGGTCTATACCACCACACCCATCAGATCGGCAGGCCCATCGTGGAAGTTGTCATCGTCCCCGACGCCAAGGCAGGCGGCGAGCTGATCGCCGAGGGCATCGCCGCGCTCCTGCGCCGCAAGCCCGACGCTCTGCTCGGCGTGGCCACCGGCTCGACCCCGCTGCCCATCTACGACGCGCTCACCGCCAAGGTCCGGGCGGGCACCGTGGACGTCTCGCGCGCCCGCGTCGCCCAGCTGGACGAGTACGTCGGGCTGCCGCCCGGGCACCCAGAGTCGTACCGCTCCACGGTGCTGCGCCAGGTGGTCGAACCGCTCGGACTGGACGCCGGCGCGTTCATGGGCCCCGACGGGTCCGCCGAGGACGTCCAGGCGGCGTGCGAGGCGTACGACAGGGCGCTGGCCGAGGCGGGCGGCGTGGACCTCCAGATACTCGGCATCGGCACCGACGGGCACATCGGCTTCAACGAGCCGTGCTCCTCCCTCGCCTCCCGTACGCGGATCAAGACGCTGACCGAACAGACCCGCGTCGACAACGCGCGCTTCTTCGGCGGCGACATCGACCAGGTGCCGCACCACGTCATCACCCAGGGCATCGGCACCATCCTGGAGGCCCGCCACCTGGTCCTCCTCGCCACCGGCGAGGGCAAGGCCGAGGCCGTGGCGCAGACCGTCGAGGGCCCGGTCGCCGCCCTCGTACCCGCCTCCGCCCTCCAGCTGCACCCGCACGCCACGGTGGTGGTGGACGAGGCGGCCGCGTCCAAGCTGAAGCTCGCCGACTACTTCCGGCACACCTACGCCAACAAGCCGTCCTGGCAAGGCATCTGATCCCTGGCGGGGCGCGGTGGCGCACGCACCGGAAAGGGCCGGTACCCCGCTTGGGGTACCGGCCCTTTCCGTACGGCTCACGCGCCCGCGATGACCTCCGCCGCCGCCGTCCCGCACACCCGCGCCGCCCCGTGCGTCGCGATGTGCAGCGCCCCGCGCGGCGGCGCCTGGTCGACGCCCATCTCCACGACCACCGTGTCCGGGCGCGCCGCCAGCAGCGCGTCCAGCGCGGCGGCCATCCAGGCGTGGCGGTGCACGTCCCTGACCACCGCGACGATCCGCCGCTCCCCCGCGTCCCGCAGCACCCGCTCCACCGGCGCGTCGCAGGCGTACGTCCCGCTCGCCGTCCCCGGCAGCAGCCGGGCCAGCTCGGCGCCCACGCCCCACGGGGTCTCGTCACCGACCGCGATGTTGGCGGCCGGGGTGAAGGCGGCGACGTACGCCGGGGCGGTGAAGGGCTCAGGTGCGCCCGTGACGGTCAGCGCGCGCCTGGCGGCCACCAGGCCGATGTCGGTGCCGGGCGCGGTCCCTCCCCCTCGCTTCGCTGGGGGCACCCCCACCTCTGAAGCCGCGCGCGGCTCCGCCTGGGCCCCCCTGGCCCGGTGCGCCTGGGTCCAGGACGCCAGCGCGCGCACCCGCGCGGCCGCGTCGGCCAGCCGCTCCTCGGGCAGTTCGCCGGTCCGTACCGCGTCGACGAGCGCGTCGCGCAACCGCAGTACGGTCCCCTCGTCGGCCAGGCCGCCGCCGACGCACAGCGCGTCGGCGCCCGCGGCGATCGCGAGGACGGAGCCGCGCTCGATGCCGTACGTCGAGGCGATGGCCTGCATCTCCATGCCGTCGGTGACGATCAGGCCCTCGTACCCCAGCTCCTGGCGCAGCAGACCGGTGAGGATCCGCGGGCTCAGGGTCGCCGGGCGGTCCGGGTCGAGCGCGGGGAGCAGGATATGCGCGCTCATCACCGATTGGGAACCCGCCGCGATCGCGGCGCGGAAGGGAACCAGGTCACGGGCGTGCAGTGTGTCGAGGTCCACATCGATGCGGGGCATCGCGTGGTGCGAGTCGACACTGGTGTCGCCGTGGCCCGGGAAGTGCTTGGTGCAGGCGGCGACCCCGGCGGCCTGCATGCCTTCGATGTACGCCACGGTGTGCCGCGCCACCAGGTGCGGGTCGGCGCCGAAGGACCGCACGCCGATGACTGGATTGTCCGGATCGGAGTTGACGTCGGCGGACGGCGCCCAGTTGAGGTCGACGCCGCAGGCCGCGAGCCGGCGGCCGAGCTCGTGGGCGACGGCCCGGGTGAGGCCGGTGTCGTCGACCGCGCCGAGCGCGAAGTTGCCGGGGAAGGAGGAGCCGCCGCGCACCTCCAGGCGGGTGACGTCGCCGCCCTCCTCGTCGATGGCGACCAGGACGTCGTCCCGCTCGGCCCGCAACCGGGCGGTGAGCGCGGCGAGTTGGCCGGGGGAGGCGATGTTGCGGCCGAACAGGCCGACGGCGCACAGCCCTTCGCCGATGCGGCGCAGCAGCCAGTCGGGCGCGGTGGTGCCGGTGAACCCGGGCTGGAGGACGGTGAGCGCGTCGCGGGTCAGTGTCGGACTTCCGGGCACGAGAGTCGTCATGAGCGGCGTTATCCCTTCACTGCGCCGGCGGTCATGCCGCCGACGGCGCGGCGCTGGAGGAAGAGGAAGACAACGAGCACGGGGAGGGCGAAGAGCGTCGAGGCGGCCATGGTGGCGCCCCAGTCGCTGCCGAACGCGGTCTGGAACTGCGTGAGCCAGAGCGTCAGGGTCTGCGACTCCTTCTCCTTGTTGAGCATCAGGATCATCGCGAACTCGTTCCAGGCCGTGATGAAGCCGAAGAGCGAGGTGGACATCAGGCCCGGCGCGAGCAGCGGGAAGATCACCTTGCGGAACGCCTGGCCACGCGTGCAGCCGTCGATCTGGGCGGCCTCCTCCAGCTCCACCGGGACGGCGGCGATGAAGCCGCGCAGGGTCCAGATGGTGAAGGGCAGCACCATGACGAAGTAGATGAGGGTGAGCAGCGGGATGCTGTTCAGCATGTCGTTGTCCCGGGCGATCATGTACATCGCGATGACCATGACCTCCCAGGGGGCCATCTGCGCCATCATCACCACCAGGACCAGGCCCTTGCGGCCGCGAAACCTCATCCGGGCGAGGGCGAAGCTCGCCGCGAGGGCGACGACCAGGGCGAGGAGCACCGCGCCGGCCGTGACGGTGAGGCTGTTGCGCACATAGGTCCAGAACAGGTCGACACCGGTCGCGGTCGTGTAGTTGCCGGTCGTCGGCGTGAAGAGGAAGACCGGGTCCTTGGTCATGATCTCGCTCTGCGGCTTCAGCGACGAGGAGAACATCCAGTAGACGGGGAAGACGAACAGCACGGCGAGGACGGTCGCGGTGAGGTTCTTGGCGATCCCCCCGGGCCGCAGCGGCTTTCTGCGGCGGAGGACCTGGGGGGTCTGGCTGTGGGTGCTCACTGCTCCTCCTCCTGCTTCAGGATCAGGCGGAAGTAGAAGGACATGGCCGCGATCAGCATGACGATGGTCAGTACGGAGATGGCCGCGGCGAGGCCGTAGTGCGCCTGGCCCTGCCCCTCGATGTAGGCGTAGACGGGGAGGGTCTCGGAGCCGCGGTCCGGGCCGCCGAGGTTCATGGCGTACACCTGCGCGAAGGCCTTGAAGACCCAGATGATCTCCAGGAATGTGGTGATCATGAAGAAGGGCTTCAGGTTGGGGAAGACGACGGACCAGAAGGTCCGCCAGCCGTTCGCGCCGTCCATCCTCGCCGCCTCGTACAGCTCTGACCCTACGGTGGTGAGGCCGGCGTACATGTTGAGCGCGACGAACGGCACCGAGCCCCAGACCACCAGGACGGTGACGATGACGAGGGTGGAGAAGCCGCTCTCGAACCAGTTGTGCTGGTCGTACCCGGCGAAACCGAGCGTGCGCATCAGCCAGTTGACGACGCCGAACTGTTCGTCGAACAGCCACCGGAAGACGGTGACGGAGGCGACGATCGGCATGGCCCAGGCCATCATCAGCGCCAGCGAGAGGACCAGGCGCATCGCCTTGCCGAGCCGGTTGAGCAGCAGACCGATCAGGGTGCCGATGCCCATGATGAGGACGACATTGGCGGCGGTGAACGCGACGCTGCGGACCACGACGGTCCAGAAGTCCGCATCGCCCAGCAGCTGCGTGTAGTTGTCGACGCCGATCCACTCGGGGCGGCGGGTGATGAACTCCTTCCGGTTGACCTGCTGGAAGGAGAGGATCACATTGCGGACCAGCGGATAGAGCAGCAGCACCGCCATGGAGAGGATGGCGGGGGCGATCAGCAGGTACGGCAGCGCTCCGCCGGGCAGGGAGCGTCTGCCGCGAGCGGGCCGCGGGACGGGTTTCGAGCCGGACGGGGGCAGCAGGGTCTTCGACGTTCCCGGCGCCCTCCCGGACGCGTCCTGAGGAGCGGCGGTCGGCGCTCCCTGGGAGTCCACGGTCATGGTGTTCTTCCTCGCGGTTCTGGGCTCGCCGCTCGGGGGCGGTCCGCGCCCGCCGGCCACTGCGATGACCCGGTGGGGCGACCGGCGTGGTCACCGGTCGCGCCACCGGGCGGCTACGGCTACTGCTACGGCGTACTGCTGGCGGCGCTTGCCGCTACCGGCACTACTGGTACCGGGGCTGCTGGTACCGGCGCTGGTCCTGCTTGCCGCTACTGCTGGTTGATGCGCTCGGTGATCACCTTGTCGGCCGCCTCGCCGGCCTTCTTGGCGTCCTCACCCTTGAGCACCTTGGTCATGTAGTCCTTGATCGGGTTGGGCGCGGTCTCGACGTTCGCCCAGCCCGGCGTGACCGGGGTGATCCTGCCGACGGGCGCGGCCTTGGCCATCGCCTCGGCGAACGAACCGGCGGCCGGGGTGAACTGCGCGGCGTCGTTGTTGGGGAGCAGCGCGCCCTGGGTGGCCGCGGCGTACTTGGCCATCTGCTCCTTGCCGGCGGCCAGGGCCAGCCACTCCTTGGCCAGGTCCTTGTTCCGCGAGCGCTCGGACACCGCGAGGTTCGAGCCGCCGAAGAAGACGGAGCCCGGCTTGTCCGCGGTCTTGCCCGGGATCGGGAAGTAGCCGAAGTCGGCGGTCTTGCCGGCCTTCTTCATCGCCTCGATCGCGCCGCCGGCCTCCCAGCCGAGGCCGATCCAGGACGCGACGCCGCCCTTGGGGACGATGTCGGTGGACTGCTGCGGGGTGGCCTCGTCCTTGTCCTTCGGAGCGGTCGAGTACGACTGGAGCTCCTTGTAGAAGTTCATGGCGGCCACGGCCTGGGGGGAGGACAGGTTGCCCTTCCACGTGTCGCCGTCCTTGACGGCGAGGTCGCCGCCCTCGTCCCACACGAAGCCGGCGTAGACGTACCAGCTCTGGCCGGGCAGGTAGATGGGCTGCGTCTTGGGGTCGGACGCCTTGATCTTCTTCAGGCCCTCGATCCACTCGGCCCGGGTCTTCGGCGGGGTCACGCCGGCCTTCTTGAAGGCGGCCTTGTCGTAGACGACAACGCGGTTGGCGGCGTACCAGGGGGCGGAGTAGAGCTTTCCGTCCAGCTCGTTGGAGGCGAGCATGCCCTTGTTCCAGCCGTCGTAGCCGAGCGCGGCCTTGTCCTCGGTGAGGTCGGCGAGGCCGCCGGTGGCGGCGTACCCGGCCGTCTGGGTGTTACCCAGCTCCAGGACGTCCGGCGGGGTGTCCTCGGAGAGGGCCGTGGTGACCTTCTCCTGGATGCCGTTCCACTGCTGTTCCTCGACCTTGACCTTGACGCCCTTGTGCGTGGCCTCGAACTGCTTGTTGACGTCCTTGATCCAGGCGTCGGGAGCCGAGCCGTCCATGACCCAGACGGTCAGGGTCTTGTCGCCCCCGGCGCCGGTGCCGCCCCCCTTGCCGTCGTCCGAGCCACACGCGGCAACGCCGACCATCATGCCCGCGGCACCTATCGCCGCGACGAGCTTGCGCTTCACGCCACCCTCCTCAGGGATGCCTGCAACCCCTGCCCCCACCGCGAAGCCATACGACGAGTAGCGCTCGTGGGACTGGGACGTGGTCTTTAATGGTTTAGACCAGTAACCCGGAGCTTGGCCTAGACCTTTAGGGGTGTCAAGGGTGTATAAGAAGGGCAGTCGGCTCCGTTACCGGACCGACACCTGAGGGAGGGCGACGACCCGTGACCGGTCCGTGCCACCATGTGAGCCGCAAGGGACGGAGGAGCCGGTGACGGCACCAGCGCAGCAGTCGGGAAGGCGGGCCATGGCCACGGACGGGGGCGGCACCCAGGCCGAGAGCGGGGCAGCCACCCGCACCGCTCGGGTGCCCAAGTACTACCGGCTCAAGCGGCACTTGCTGGACATGACGGAGACCATGCCCCCGGGTACGCCGGTGCCGCCCGAGCGCACGCTCGCCGCCGAGTTCGACACGTCCCGCACGACCGTGCGCCAGGCGCTCCAGGAACTGGTCGTCGAGGGGCGGCTGGAGCGCATCCAGGGCAAGGGCACGTTCGTCGCCAAGCCGAAGGTCTCGCAGGCGCTCCAGCTCACCTCGTACACCGAGGACATGCGCGCCCAGGGCCTGGAGCCCACCTCGCAGCTCCTCGACATCGGGTACGTGACGGCCGACGACACGCTCGCGGGGCTGCTCGACATCGCGCCTGGCGGGCGCGTCCTGCGCATCGAGCGGCTGCGGCTGGCGAGCGGCGAGCCGATGGCCATCGAGACGACGCACCTGAGCGCCAAGCGCTTCCCGGCGCTGCGCAGGTCGCTGGTCAAGTACACGTCGCTGTACACGGCGCTGGCGGAGGTGTACGACGTCCGCCTCGCCGAGGCGGAGGAGACCATCGAGACCTCGCTGGCCACACCGAGGGAGGCCGGCCTGCTCGGCACGGACGTGGGCCTGCCGATGCTGATGCTCTCGCGCCACTCGCTGGACGAGAACGGCGAGCCGGTGGAGTGGGTCCGCTCGGTCTACCGGGGCGACCGCTACAAGTTCGTGGCGAGGCTCAAGCGGCCGAACGGCTGAGAGTGCCGCCCCTGAGGCGGCTGGGCGCCAAAGCGTTGCCGTACCGATATGCGGACGGGGGGTGACGCTGCGCGAGGCGCTCCCCTAGATTTCCTGCGCATTACAGGTGATCAGCGAGGGGACACGCACCATGCCAGAGCCGTCAGCACCACCGAAAGCCTCACGGACCGGCCTCACTCCGCGGTCGGTCGTCATCTGGTCGCTCGTGGCCCTGGTGGGCGCCGCAGGCTGGGGCGTGCTCGCGCTCTCCCGGGGCGAGGAGATCTCGGCCGCCTGGATGCTCGCGGCCGCCCTCGGCTCGTACGCGATCGCCTACCGCTTCTACTCCCGCTTCATCGCGAACCGGGTGCTCAAGGTCGACAAGACCCGCGCCACGCCCGCCGAACGGCTCGACAACGGTGTCGACTTCCACCCCACCGACCGCAGGGTTCTCTTCGGGCACCACTTCGCGGCCGTCGCCGGCGCGGGCCCGCTCGTGGGCCCCGTGCTCGCCGCGCAGATGGGCTACCTGCCGGGCACGATCTGGATCATCGTCGGCGTGATATTCGCCGGCGCCGTCCAGGACATGGTGACGCTGTTCTTCTCCACCCGCCGCAACGGCCGTTCGCTCGGCCAGATGGCCCGTGACGAGATCGGCCCCTTCGGCGGGGCCGCCGCGCTGATCGCGGTCTTCGCCATCATGATCATTCTGCTGGCCGTGCTGGCCCTGGTCATCGTCAACGCCCTGGCGCACTCGCCGTGGGGCGTCTTCTCCATCGGCATGACCATCCCGATCGCCCTCTTCATGGGCGTCTACCTGCGGGTGCTGCGGCCCGGCAGGGTCACCGAGGTCTCGCTCATCGGTGTCGCGCTGCTGCTGCTCGCCATCGTCGCGGGCGGCTGGGTCGCCGAGTCCTCCCTCGCCGACACCTTCACGCTGGAACCCGGCACGCTGGTCATCTGGATGATCGTGTACGGCTTCCTCGCCTCCGTACTGCCGGTGTGGATGCTGCTCGCGCCGCGCGACTACCTTTCGACCTTCATGAAGGTCGGCACGATCGCGCTGCTCGCGATCGGCGTCTTCGTCGCCCTGCCGACGCTGAAGATGCCGGCGTTCACCGATTTCGCGAGCCGTGGCGACGGCCCGGTCTTCGCCGGCTCGATGTTCCCGTTCGTCTTCATCACCATCGCGTGCGGCGCGCTCTCCGGCTTCCACTCCCTGGTCTCCTCGGGCACCACCCCGAAGATGGTCCAGAAGGAGACCCAGATCCGGATGATCGGGTACGGGGCCATGCTCACCGAGTCGTTCGTCGCCGTCATGGCGATGATCGCGGCCTGCATCATCGACCCCGGGCTGTACTTCGCGATCAACTCCCCCGCGGGCGTGGTCGGGACGACGGTGCAGTCCGCCTCCGAGGCGGTGACGAACTTCGGCTTCACCATCTCGCCCGACGCGCTGGCGAAGGCCGCGGCGGACGTCGAGGAGGCCTCGCTGCTGTCGCGGACCGGCGGCGCGCCGACCTTCGCGCTCGGCATGGCGGAGATCTTCTCCGCGGTCGTCGGCGGCACTGCCATGAAGGCGTTCTGGTACCACTTCGCCATCATGTTCGAGGCGCTGTTCATCCTGACGACGGTGGACGCCGGCACCCGCGTGGGCCGGTTCATGCTCCAGGACATGCTGGGCAACGTCTACAAGCCCTTCAAGCAGGTCAGCTGGAAGCCGGGCGTCTGGTTCGCCAGCGCGGTGGTCGTCGGCGGCTGGGGCTACTTCCTCTGGGTCGGCGTGCACGACCCGCTGGGCGGCATCAACCAGCTCTTCCCGCTGTTCGGCATCGCCAACCAGCTGCTGGCCGCCGTGGCACTGGCCGTCTGCACGACGCTGCTGGTCAAGTCCGGCCGCCTCAAGTGGGCCTGGGTCACCGCTGTCCCGCTCGCCTGGGACGTGGCCGTGACGCTCACCGCCAGCTGGCAGAAGATCTTCTCGGCGGACCCGCGGGTGGGTTTCTTCGCCCAGCGGGACAAGTACCAGGCGGGCATCGACTCCGGGCAGGTGCTGCCGCCCGCCAAGTCGATGGACGACATGCACACCGTCGTCACCAACTCCACGGTCGACGGCGTCCTTTCCGCCCTCTTCGCCCTCCTCATCATCGTGGTGATCGCGGACGCGGGACGGGTCTGCTTCAAGGCCGTCACCAACCCCGCCGGAGTGAAGCTCTCGGAGGCGCCCTACACCGAGTCGAAGCTTGTCGCGCCCGCCGGGCTGTTCCCCACGGCGGAGGAGAAGGCCGAACTGGTGGCCGCCGGGCTCGGCCCGGAGGGCGGCATGCGCAGGAACGGCCGCGGCGAGGACGGCGGCACGGGTGAGGCGGTGCCGACCGGCAGCGGCGCCAAGTGAGCCGCGCGGTGGCCACGGGACCGGGCGGCAGGCTGCGGCGCGCGGCGGGCTGGGTCCGCTGGTACGTCCGCGAGGTGTCCGGCGAGGCGGTGTACGACAAGTACGTCGCCCACGCCCGGGCCTGCGACCCGGACGCCGAGGTCATGACCCGGCGGGAGTTCGAGCGGCGGCGCACCGACGCGCGGGAGGCCGATCCACGGGACGGGTTCCGCTGCTGCTGAGCGGGTGACCGCACGACGCACGGCGACGGGCCGCCGCGATTCCGGAGACGGAAATGCGGCGGCCCGTCGCCGTGCGCGTCCACACTCGGACCATGGACATCACCATCAGGGCGGTACGGCCGGAGGAACACGGGACGCTCGGCGAGGTCACCGCCCAGGCGTATCTGGGCGACGGGCTGCTGGACTTCGGGGAGAGCGACGAGTACCTGATCGAGCTGCGGGACGTGACCCGGCGGGCCGCCGAGGCCGAGGTGCTGGTCGCGGTCGGCGAGGACGAGCGGGTGGTGGGCGGGGTCACCTTCGTGACGGGCGGCGGGCCGTGGGCCGAGCTCGCCCGGGACGGCGAGGCGGAGCTGCGGATGCTCGCGGTGGCGCCGGAGGCCCGGGGGCGGGGCGCGGGCGAGGCTCTCGTACGGGCGTGTGTGGAGCGGGCGCGTGCGGCGGACGGATGCGCGCGGCTGGTGCTGTCGGCCCGGCAGTCCATGGGCGCGGCGCACCGGATCTATGAGCGGCTGGGGTTCGTACGGACCCCCGAGCGGGACTGGCGGCCGGTCCCGGGCGTCACCCTCCGTACGTACGCGCTGGAGTGCTGACCGACCGCCAGTTGTGCGGCGAGACACAACATGTGGGGGGTGCCTCAATGGGCGCCCCCCACATGTATGCTCGACCTCGCTGTCGCCGCAGGGGAATCCGGTGCGAATCCGGAACTGTCCCGCAACGGTGTGTTGGTGTGCCTTTGGGTGCGTGCGAGTCCGAGGACCTGCCGACAGCGCGCCCGGACCGTCCGGCCCGGGTGCCAAGACGTCCGGGCCTCGCGGAGTGGGCCGGTGGACGCGGTGCATGCGCCCCTGTGCCCGGGCGCGCCCGCTCCCCTGCCCGCGGCCGCGCGGCCCCGAGCCGAGCGAGGGAGAGCCCCCACGTGACCATCGCGCCAGCCGATCCGGCCTCAGCGATCGCGATCGAGAGCGACGGAAACGACGGAAGCGACGGACCCGGGACCGTACTGCTGCGGACCCTGACCGACCTCACCGCCGATCTGCCCGACACCGACCCGGGCCGGGTCGCCGCCGCCGCGCTGCGCGGCCGGCACGCCGGGTCGGACGAGGCGGAGTTGCGGGAGCTGGCCACCGAGGCGGCCGCCGGTCTGATCGCCGAGGACCCGGCGTACTCGCGGCTCGCGGCCCGGCTGCTGACCCGGACGATCGCCGACGAGGCGGCGGGCCAGGGCGCGGTCTCCTTCTCGGCGTCGGTGGCCGTCGGGCACCGGGAGGGCCTGATCGCGGACCGTACGGCCGCGTTCGTCACGACGCACACGGACCGGCTGGACGCGCTCGTCGACCCGGCCGCCGATGACCGCTTCGGCTACTTCGGGCTGCGCACGCTGTACTCGCGCTACCTGCTCCGGCACCCGATCACCCGCAAGGTGATCGAGACACCGCAGCACTTCATGCTGCGCGTCGCCGCCGGGCTGGCGGAGGACGACTCCGTACGGGCGCTGGAGGAGGTCGCGGCGCTGTACCGGCTGATGAGCCGGCTGGACTACCTGCCCTCATCGCCCACGCTGTTCAACTCCGGCACCAGGCACCCGCAGATGTCCTCCTGCTACCTGCTGGACTCGCCGCTGGACGAACTGGACTCGATCTATGACCGGTACCACCAGGTCGCGCGGCTGTCCAAGCACGCGGGCGGCATCGGCCTGTCCTACTCCCGCATCCGCGCCCGGGGTTCGCTGATCCGCGGCACCAACGGCCACTCCAACGGCATCGTGCCGTTCCTGAAGACGCTGGACGCCTCGGTCGCGGCCGTGAACCAGGGCGGGCGCCGCAAGGGCGCGGCCGCCGTCTACCTGGAGACCTGGCACGCGGACATCGAGGAGTTCCTGGAGCTGCGCGACAACACGGGCGAGGACGCGCGGCGTACGCACAACCTGAACCTGGCGCACTGGATCCCGGACGAGTTCATGCGCCGGGTCAACGCCGACGCCGAGTGGTCGCTGTTCTCGCCCGCGGACGTGCCCGAGCTGGTCGACCTGTGGGGCGAGGAGTTCGACGCGGCGTACCGCGAGGCGGAGGCGGCGGGCCTGGCCCGCAAGACGATGCCGGCACGTGACCTGTACGGGCGGATGATGCGGACCCTCGCCCAGACCGGCAACGGCTGGATGACCTTCAAGGACGCCTCGAACCGTACGGCCAACCAGACCGCCGAGCCGGGCCACACCGTCCACTCCTCCAACCTGTGCACCGAGATCCTGGAGGTCACGGACGACGGAGAGACCGCGGTCTGCAACCTGGGCTCGGTCAACCTGGGCGCGTTCGTGGCCGGTGGGGACATCGACTGGGAGCGGCTCGACGAGACCGTCCGTACCGCCGTCACGTTCCTCGACCGGGTCGTCGACATCAACTTCTACCCCACCGAGCAGGCCGGGCGCTCCAACGCCAAGTGGCGTCCGGTGGGCCTGGGCGCGATGGGCCTCCAGGACGTCTTCTTCCAGCTGAAGCTGCCGTTCGACTCGCCCGAGGCGCGTGCCCTGTCGACCCGTATCGCCGAGCGGATCATGCTGGCGGCGTACGAGGCGTCGGCCGACCTCGCCGAGCGCAATGGCCCGCTGCCCGCCTGGGAGAAGACCCGCACCGCGCGCGGTGTCCTGCACCCCGACCACTACGACGTGGAGCTGACCTGGCCGGAGCGGTGGGCGGCCCTGCGCGAGCGCATCGCCGCCGTCGGCATGCGCAACTCGCTGCTCCTCGCCATCGCGCCGACCGCGACGATCGCCTCGATCGCGGGCGTGTACGAGTGCGTCGAGCCGCAGGTGTCGAACCTGTTCAAGCGCGAGACGCTGTCGGGTGAGTTCCTCCAGGTCAACTCCTACCTGGTGGCCGAGCTGAAGCGACTGGGGGTGTGGGACGCGCAGACCCGTGAGGCGCTGCGCGAGTCCAGCGGCTCGGTGCAGGGCTTCACCTGGATCCCGGCCGAGGTGCGCGAGCTGTACCGGACGGCGTGGGAGATCCCGCAGCGCGGCCTGATCGACATGGCGGCCGCCCGCACCCCGTTCCTGGACCAGTCGCAGTCGCTGAACCTGTTCCTGGAGACGCCGACCATCGGCAAGCTGTCGTCGATGTACGCGTACGCCTGGAAGCAGGGGCTGAAGACGACGTACTACCTGCGCTCACGCCCGGCGACCAGGATCGCCCGCGCGGCGTCCGCGACCCCCATCCCCGTCCAGCAGGCCGCCGAGCCCGACGCCGTCGCCTGCTCCCTGGAAAACCCCGAGTCCTGCGAGGCCTGCCAGTAATGAGTGACACCGAGAAGAACCTGCTGGACCCGGGGTTCGAGCTGACCCTGCGCCCGATGCGCTACCCCGACTTCTACGAGCGCTACCGGGACGCCATCAAGAACACCTGGACCGTGGAGGAGGTCGACCTCCACTCCGACGTCGCCGACCTCGCCAGGCTCACGCCGGGCGAGCAGCACCTGATCGGCCGGCTGGTCGCGTTCTTCGCGACCGGCGACTCGATCGTCGCGAACAACCTGGTGCTGACGCTCTACAAGCACATCAACTCCCCCGAGGCGCGGCTGTACCTGTCGCGGCAGCTGTTCGAGGAGGCCGTGCACGTCCAGTTCTATCTGACGCTGCTCGACACCTACCTGCCCGACCCGGAGGACCGCACGGCGGCGTTCGCCGCCGTCGAGAACATCCCCTCCATCCGCGAGAAGGCGCAGTTCTGCTTCCGCTGGATGGACTCCGTGGAGAAGATCGAGCGGCTGGAGACGAAGGCCGACCGGCGCCGCTTCCTGCTCAACCTGATCTGCTTCGCCGCCTGCATCGAGGGCCTGTTCTTCTACGGCGCCTTCGCGTACGTGTACTGGTTCCGCTCGCGCGGTCTGCTGCACGGCCTGGCGACCGGCACCAACTGGGTGTTCCGCGACGAGACGATGCACATGAACTTCGCGTTCGAGGTCGTGGACACCGTCCGCAAGGAGGAGCCGGAGCTCTTCGACGACGAACTCCAGCAGCAGGTCACCGACATGCTGAAGGAGGCCGTCGAGGCGGAGCTCCAGTTCGGCCGCGACCTGTGCGGTGACGGCCTGCCGGGCATGAACACCGAGTCGATGCGCCAGTACCTGGAGTGCGTGGCCGACCAGCGCCTGACGCGCCTGGGCTTCGCCCCGGTGTACGGCTCGGAGAACCCCTTCTCCTTCATGGAACTCCAGGGCGTCCAGGAGCTGACCAACTTCTTCGAGCGCCGCCCGTCCGCGTACCAGGTGGCGGTGGAGGGGTCCGTCGACCTGGACGAGGACTTCTGATCCCGTTCGCGTACGCCGAAGGGCCCCGCTCGATGCGAGCGGGGCCCTTGCGCGTGCGGTAGGGATCAGTCGTTCGGGACGACCGGGTAGCGCGGGGTGCCCTCGGCCATCTGCCGCAGGGCGTCCTTGCGGTCCCGCTTCGAGAGCCGGTCGATGTACAGGTACCCGTACAGGTGGTCCGTCTCGTGCTGGAGGCAGCGGGCGAAGTACCCGGTGCCGCGCACCTTGATGGGGTTGCCCTTCGCGTCCTGGCCGCGCACCACGGCGTAGTCCGGCCGCGGCAGCGAGGCGTACGCGCCGGGCACGGACAGGCAGCCCTCGTTGGAGTCGTCCAGGACGCGCTGCTCGGGCGCCAGCTCCTCCAGGACCGGGTTGCAGACGACGCCCACGTGCCGTACGCCCTCGTCGTCCATGCAGTCGTAGACGAAGACCTTCAGGTCGACACCGATCTGGTTGGCGGCCAGGCCCACGCCCTCCGCCGTCCGCTGGCTGGCGAACATGTCGTCGATGAGCCGCGCCAGCTCGTCGCCGAACTCGGTGACGTCCTTGCACTCCTTGTGCAGCACCGGGTTGCCGACGACCGTGATCGGGCGGGAGGTGCCGCGCTCGCGGTACGCGCGCTCCCGCTCCTCGCAGTCCTCCGTGTCCACGACGAACCCGTCGTTCAGCTGCTGGTCCGTCTCCTGCTGCGCCATGTCCGCCTCTGCGCCTTCCTGAGTACCCGATGTCACGATGTGCCGATGTGAGCGAGTACAGCCTACGGGCAGGGGTCAGCAGACTTCTTCGAGATCCCGCCACTCACGGCTGTCCGGGCTGTCCGCCACCCAGCCGTCCAGCAGCCCCCGCACCAGGCCGGCGGGCGCCGCGATGCCGCACTCGCGCTCCGGCACCCACAGCTCGCCCGGCGAGCGGTGCCCGAGCGGCCCCGGGTGCCCCGGCTCGCTGTGGTCGTGCGGGTCCAGGTGCTCGCCCTCGCCCTCGGCGCTGGGCATCCGCGACTCCGAGCACGCCCGGCACAGCAGCCGTACCGACGACGACCAGTCCTCGGCGGCGAACCCCGCGTCGGCCGCGAGCCGCTCCAGGGCGTCCCGGTCGTCCTCGGTGGCCGCCTCCAGGAGCACCACCCAGGTCGGTACGGGAGAAGGCGCCCACAGTTCGATCTCGTCGAACACGGGGAAGCTGTGCCCGGCCGATGTGGTCCGCTCGCCGTGCGGGACGCCGTCGTGCAGGACGACCTCGCCCCAGCGCCGGCCCGAGGACGGCAGCGGGATGGACAGGACCTCGATCCTGGCCGGGTCCAGCCTGCGGCCCCACACCACCTCGGCCTCGCCCTCGGGCGACAGCCGCACGGCGGCGCTGCCCAGCTCCATCCCGGCGGGCTCCCCGCCGCCCGCGGCGGCCCCGGGGACCTTCAGCCCGTACGCCTGCCAGGCGCGGCGGGCCAGCGGCCAGTCCTGGAGCGCGGTGGCGGCGATGCCGACGTTCCACCAGTCGGGGGCCCCGGTGTCCTTGTCGAGCAGGGCGACGGCCCGCAGCCCCGCGGTGCGCGCCTGCTCCCAGTCGTGCCGGAACTTGTGCAGGAGCGCCAGGTTGAACCACGACTCCGAGAGCCAGGGCTCCAGGTCCGCCGCCCGCGTCAGCAGCGCGCCCGCGTCCTCGTACCGCCCGTCCCCGATCAGCGTGAACGCGCGGTCGGTGGCCTGCCGCCACGAGGCGGAGGGCCGATGCCGTACCTTCCCGAAGATCCTCACGATTCCCGCCTGCCGGTCGCTGAAGGTCACTGCCCCCGGACACCCTCTTGTTCGCATCCAACCATGCCCGGTCGCGGGCCCGCTCATTACCCATGGGTTACCCAGGCGCCGGGCCCGCGACGCCGCCCCGGGCGAGGACTCTGGCGAGTGACTCCACCACCTTCGGGTGATAGTCCCGGGCCGTGCCCAGCCGCAGCCGTTCCAGCGCGCACAGCGCCCCGTCGGCGCTTTCCCGGGACAGGTCGTCGTATGCGTTGACGGCGCGGACGATGCGGGCGGGCAGCGGCTGTTCGCGGTACGGGTCGGCCTGCCGCTCCACGACGACCGCGACGGCCTCGGGGACACCGGTCTGGCGCACCACGGCGCCGCCGAGCAGCGCGATACGGCGCTGTTCGGCCTCCGGGAGGAGGGCGGTGGCACCCTCCGGTACCGGGTCGACCAGGGAGAGCTGTCCGATGTCGTGCATGAGTGCGGCGTACTCCAGAACGGTCAGGTCGGGCCCCGACAGCCCCAGCTCGCGCCCCACGGCACGGCTGAGGGCCGCCACCCGGTGAGCGTGTCCGGGGGACGTGTACCCGGCGACCTCGGTGGCACGCGCGAGGGAGGCGATGGTCTGGCGGTAGGTGTCGCGGACGGCGGCGTACCGGCGCAGGGAGAGCTGGGTGAGCAGCAGCGGTACGCAGAAGACGGGCAGGGCCCACAGTCCGGCGACGGCCACGGCCAGGGCCATCACGGCGCCGGTCGCGCACACGGCGGAACCGACACCCATCAGCGCGCGCAGCTCGTCGCGGAGGAAGGGCCCGTACGGGCCGGGTGCCGGGCAGGTGCGGGCGCGCAGCATCAGGGCGGCGAGCACGGCGTCGCACAGGGCGGTCAGCAGGAGCAGGACCAGCAGGAACAGCGCATAGTACGGGCCGCGCCCGAGGGCCTGGAGGAGTTCGCCCGAGTTGTACAGGGGCTGGAAGCACACCGCCGCGAAGCCGGCCGTGAGCACCCGCCGCGCCACGTGGTCGAGCGCGGCCGCCCGCCCCCGGGCCACCTGCGGTACGGCTCCGACGAGGGCGCCCGCGACGACGACGGCGACGATCTGCGCGACGCCGTGGTCGGTGGGCCGCCCGGCGCACTCGCCGAGCAGGGCGTACGCCAGTGCCCCGGCGGCCGCCAGGGGCGCGGGCTCCCGGGCGCCGGGCCCGGCGCCCCAGCGGGCGAGTTCCCCGACGGTGACGAGGAGCCCGAAGGCGAGGGCGGTCCCGGGCTGGGCGACCCCGTGCCACAGGGTCCACCCGAGCCCCGCCCCGGCGACGGCGCCGGCGGCGGCGTGCACGCCCCTGACGGCCCGCCCGACGAGGGCGGCACCACCGTCGCGTTCTTCAGCGCCGCCTCGTACGCCGCCTCCGCGTCGAAGTCGACGCCCTTGACGTACGCGTCGGCGAACGCCACGTCCGACGACGTGCCGGTCATCA
>NZ_JAUEPL010000041.1 GCF_030406405.1 Streptomyces ficellus | reverse complement strand
CGGGCGCGGTGCCGGCGCCGCCGGCCGCCGCTCCGGGCGGGGAACAGCGGCCGGCCGGCCCGGCCCGGGTGCCCTGGTGGGCGCGCCTGCTGGGCCGCCGCTCCTGAACCTCGTGCATCTCACGTGTCGAGCTGCCGCCACCACCAGGCCAGGGCCGGGATCGGCGGCGGCTCGACGCCCGGGTCACTGGGCGTGTCGCTCCAGGCGACGTCGTACGAGGCGCCCTCGACCGGCAGGTGGTTGCGGTTGCGGGGGCTGGCGTAGCGCGGCGCCCGGTTGTGGTACTCGGCGTCGCCCGCGATCCAGTGCTCCAGGCAGCCCATGTACCGGTGCAGTTGCTCGTCCGCGTCGCGCGCGAGCCGGTCACGCAGCCGGACGAACAGCGTCACCACCCGGTCCCGCAGCGCGCTCGCGGCGGGCAGCGCCTCGCGGGGCGTACAGCCGTGGTGGTGGGCGAGGACGTTGATCAGGTTCTGCTCCCAGGGCTCCTGGTGGTCGTCCTTGTTGTACGAGAAGACGTCGTTGTCGCAGCTGACAATGAAGCCGGCGGCGTCGGTCAGGGCCTGCACGGGCGGCGAGTACAGCACGTCGGCCGGCAGGTCGATGCCGTTGGCCACCTCGCACCAGGTGAGGGTGAAGCGGGTGCCGTTGACCGAGGTCCGCATGGCGGCGAAGTCATTGAGCCCCGGCATGACGCCACGCTCGGTGTTGGCGCTCTGCCACGCCTCGCCGAACAGCCAGTCCCTGATGCCCTCGGTGAACCGGCGCAGCTGGAAGGGGGTGAGCATCGCGCGGGTGCGGACGACCAGATCCTCCAGGGCCGCGGTGCGCGGCCCCGGCGGGAGCATGCCGGAACCGGGTGCCTCCACGGCGCGGACGAACCGGGCGCCGTGGTCGGCCATGGCCGCCGTACGGCCCGCTGGGCCGCCGGAGTCCTGCCAGTCGTCCATGGCGAAGGCCCAGTAGTTCCACTGCGCGAACAGCACCATCGGCTCGACGTCGCCGTAGGGGATGATCCGGCTGGTGAAGTCGGCGCCGTGGGTGGCCAGCCCCCAGGCGCGCTCGGTGGCGTCCGGGTACAGCTCGTAGGCGTCGAGCCAGGCGATGGCCTGTGCTTCGATCTCGTCGGCCTTGGGGTGGATGAGGCCCATGTCGAACGGGCAGTAGACCGGCGGCAGTTCCCAGCCGATCCGCGAGGGATGCCCGTCCTCGGCGTACACAGGTGGCATCGGTCAGCCGCCTCCGCCGAGCCGGAACAGCAGCAGCCGGGTCTCCATGGCGTGGTCCCGCCAGATGCGGAACAGCTTGCCGTGCGTGATCGTGGACTCCTGGAGCCGCTCCCGGGACCAGGCGGTGGCGCGGGCGGAGCCGAGGGGCGCGCGCTCGACGCGGTCGAGCTCGGCGGTGTTCCACGCCATGGACTGCACCCAGAACTCGGCGACCCGGTCGGTGACGTCCTCGTCCTGTTCCAGCTCGAAGCCGGCCGCTTCGGCGGCGGCGATGTACTCGGTCAGCGTGCCTAGGCGCGTCTTGTAGTAGCCGTCGATGAACCCGGTCCACTCGGGGCGGCAGATGAAGTGTTCCTGGAGGCCGAACCAGCCGCCCGGCTTCAGGGCCTTGGCGACCACCTGGAACAGCCGCTCGCGGTCCATGTAGCCGGAGCTCTCGTTGGCGTACGCGGCGTCGTACGTGCGCTCCGTGGTGAAGTCGTGGATGTCGCCGAGGACGGGGGTGACGCGGCTCGATACGCCGGCCTGGCGGGCGAACTCCTCGATGAGGGGGATGTGTTCGCCGGTGACGGTGATGCCGGTGACGTTCGCACCGTGCTCCTGCGCCCAGTACAGCGAACCGCCGCCGACGCCGCAGCCGATGTCGAGCACCTTGCCGGGCGGGGTGGTGTACGCGCCCCAGCTGCGGGCCGCGTGCGCGATGATCGCCTCCTGGGACTCGACTATGCGGCGCTTGAGCACCCGCTGGGCGACGGTGGTGTTCGGTGCGGCGCCCGGGGCGAAGAGCCCCACGTGGAAGTGGACGCGGGGCCCGGGCCCGTACTTGTGGAGAATGTCCGCCGTCTTGCGGCTGTAGTAGAGCGGAACTTGACGCTCATCGAATTCCTGGCCCTGGGTTGGGGGTTCGGTGACGAGACGTGTGTCCATCGGTTCTCCGGTCCTGCGGTCATGGCGGGGGTTGTGCATCAGCCGCCCCACCCTGCCCACAAGTGAAGAAAAAAACTCCTCATTCGCTTGGACTTTTAACAAAGTCACTCAGAAAATGACCGCATTCGGGGCGAGTTGGCGCTGGGCGGGCGGGCGGCCGCTCAGCTCAGCCGGCCGCTGAAAGGAGCGCTATCGCCGCGCCGCCACCTCCCGCAGCGCCGCCAGCAGCCGGGCCACCGCGGGGGCGGACTCCGCGCCACGGCGCACCGCGGCCACGACATGGCGGCGCGGCTGGTCGGCATCGAGCACCCGCATCACCACTCCCGACGCGCGCTCGGCGGCCGCCATGCGCGGCACGAGCGCGATGCCCATCCCGGCCTCCACCATCGCGAGGATCGCCGTCCACCCGGCGGCCGAGTGCGCCTGCTCCGGCAGGAACCCGGCCGCCTCGCACGCCGCCGTGGTGATCTCCGACCAGGGCCCGCTGCCCCCGAAGATCCACCGCTCCGCCGACAGGTCGGCCAGCCGCAGCCCCGGTGCCCCCGCCAGCGGATGCCCGACCGGAAGGGCCACGTCCAGGGGGTCGGCCAGCAGCGGTACGCGGCTGTACCTGGCGTCCCGGGCGGTCGGCGCGTGCGCCGCCAGCGACAGCGCCAGGTCCACCTGCCCGGCCGACAGCAGCTCGTACGCCTCGGCGGCCTCCGCCTCCCGCACCCATACCTCCAGGCCCGGGTGCGCCGCGCGCAGCCGCAGCACCGCGGGCACGACCAGCGCCGGGACGGCGGTGGAGAACGCGCCCACCCGCACCTCGCCGGCCTCGCCCCGGAGGTACCCGGTCAACTCGGCGTCCGCGCGCTCCAGTTGCGCGAACACCACCTCGGCGTGGCGCAGCACGAGCTGCGCGGCGTCGGTGAGCCGCACCCGCCGCCCCTGCGCCTCCAGCAGCCGCACCCCGAGCTGTTTGGACAGATTGGTCAGCTGCTGCGACACGGCCGAAGGGGTCATCAGCAACGCCTCCGCGGTCGCGGTCACCGTTCCCCGGTCGCGCAGCGTGCGGAGGATCTGGAGCTTCTTGATGTCCCACTCGGCCATGCCCGCAACCTACGGCCTGGTCGCTGTCCCGAGGACGACACCACCCAGGATCAGCGCCATGCACAGGAACTGCGGCGGGCCCATCGCCTCGCCGAGCAGCGCCCAGGACAGCAGTGCCACGCACACCGGCTGGAGGTAGTACACCACTCCCGCGCGGGCCGCGCCGATCAGCGCGATCGCCTTGTTCCACGCGAAGAAGGCGACGGCGGAGGAGAAGACCCCGACATAGACCAGCGGTCCGACGGTCGCGGCCGTGGGCTCGAATCCGCCCTGCACGGTGAGGCTGATCCCGTACACGGGCAGCAGCATCAGCGCACCGAGTACGAAGATGGCGAGGAGGAAGGCCGGACCGCCGAGTCCGGCGGGCCGCCCCTTGAGGAGGGCGCTGTACGAGGCGAAAGCGACCGCGGCGGCCACGATCCACAGGTCACCGGCCGCCAGGTCGGGCACGAGGGAGCCCTCGCCGACGAGGAGCAGCACCCCGGCGCAGGCGATCACCAGACCGGCCACCCGCCGCGGCCCGAGCCGGGCCCCGCCGAGCCTCGCGTACCCGGCCATGAACACCGGGGAGGCGGCCATGACCATGCCCATGGTGCCGGCGGAGGTGGTGAGGCCGGCCTGGTTGACGAGGGTGTTGTAGACCGCGACACCGAGCAGCGCGGCGAGGGCGACGAAGCCGAAATGGCGCCGGATGAGGGCGCGTTGGCACCAGGCCTGGCGCGCCGCGAACGGCGCGACGACGAGGATCGCGACGATCCAGCGCCAGAAGGCGGCCTGGACGGGCGGGACGGAGTCGTGGAGGGCGCGCGAGGTCACGAAGCTGCCGGACCAGACGACCGTCGCGACGGCGGCGAGGAGAACGCCGAGGCCGGAAGCCCGCCCCACCCTCCTTCTGGCGGTCGCCTGTCCTGCGGTACGGACGCGGTCCAGGACTGCCACGGTTATCCCTTGCCCCTCTCCCCGCTGCGGGGATCTTGGTTATGGGAGCTACCGTCGCACCGCGCGAGTGCTTAGGTCGATCGAATCTTTTCGACGCTTCCTTTCAGCAATGCTGAAAGATCGCCGGGGCGTCCGCTGCCCGCCGAGTGCCGCTCCGGTCCGGCGGCGCGTGAGCGCACGAAGGCGCTGCCTGGCGGGGTGTCCCGCCGGGCAGCGCCTTCGGAAAGGTGTAAAGGGCCGGAAAGAGGAGAGGGCCTCAGACCTTCTTGGACTTGTCGAGCACCATGACGAGGCCCGCGATCACCGCGAACAGCACGATCGGGGCGACGACGTACAGGCCGAGGGTCTCGGCCACGCTCAGGCCGGTACCCGGGTCGTCACCGTCGTCGCGGGTGAGCGCGAGCGCGGGGGACGACATGAGCAGCATCATCAGCGTCGTACCGGCCGCGACGGCGCCGGCGCGCAGGGCGTTCTTCTTGTCCACGGTGCAAACGTAGCGAACGCCTAAAGGCCCCGCGCGTCCGGGGGTGCCGTAGCCGGCCGGAGCACGTCCATCAGCGCGTGCAGCCGGGGCGAGGCGACCAGCTCCTCCAGGGTGACGGGGCGGCCCTCCGCGTCGGCGATCGGCAGCCGCCAGTTCGGGTACTGGTCCCAGGTGCCGGGCAGGTTCTGCGGGCGGCGGTCGCCCACCGCGTCCGGCAGCCACACCCCGGTCATCCGGGCGGGGGTGCGGCGCAGGAAGCGGTAGAACGCGCGGATGCCGGCCTCCTCGTCCCGCGCGCCGCCCTCCTCCAGCAGGCCCAGTTCGCGCAGGTACGCCAGCCACTCGGCGACCTCTTGGGCGTCCTCGGCCCGCTCCTCCTCCAGGGAGCGGGTGAGCAGGCCGAGCCGGTGGCGCAGCTCGACGTGCTCGCCGGTGAGCCGGGCGGCGGTGGAGGGCAGGTCGTGTGTCGTGGCGGTGGCCACGCAGTCCGCGCGCCAGGTCTCGGGGGGCAGCGGCCGCCGCGTGCCCTCCCAGTCCCGCTCGAACCACAGCACGGAGGTGCCCAGCACGCCGCGCCGCTGGAGGGATTCCCGCACGCCGGGTTCGACCGTGCCGAGATCCTCGCCGATCACGACGGCGCCCGCGCGGTGGGCCTCCAGGGTGAGGACCGCGAGCATGGCGTCGGCGTCGTACCGGACGTACGTGCCCTCCGTGGGTTCCCGGCCCTCGGGCACCCACCAGAGGCGGAACAGTCCCATCACATGGTCGATGCGCAGCGCGCCCGCGTGCCGCAGCAGCCCGCGCAGCAGGTCCCGGTAGGGGGCGTAGCCGGAGGCGGCGAGCGCGTCGGGGCGCCAGGGCGGCAGGCCCCAGTCCTGGCCGCGGCCGTTGAAGGCGTCCGGCGGGGCGCCGACCGACATCCTGGCGGCGAACGCGTCGCTCTGCGCCCACGCGTCGGCGCCGTCCGGGTGCACCCCCACCGCGAGGTCGTGGACGATCCCGACGGCCATGCCCGCCTCCCGGGCGGCCCGCGCGGCGGCGGCGAGCTGCTCGTCGGTGAGCCAGGCGAGGCGGGCGTGGAAGTCGACCCGGTCCGCCAGCTCCTGCCGCACGCGCGCGGTGGCGGCCGACCTCGGGTCGCGCAGGGCCTCCGGCCACTGGGCGCGGTCGGAGCCGTACCGCTCGACGAGCGCGCACCAGGTGGCGTGGTCCTCCAGGGCGCGGCCCCGCTCGGCGCGGAAGTCCCGCAGGGCGGCCTCGCGGCCGGGCCCGAGCGGCACGCGCGCCAGCAGCTCCAGGGCGCGGCGCTTGAGCACCCACACCGCGTCCCGGTCGATCAGCTCGCCCTTGCGCAGCACCCCTTCGCGCAGCTCGGCGGCGCGCCCGGTCAGGGCGTCGAGCTCGGCGCGCTCCTCGCCGGTCAGGTGGCCGCGTGCGTACGCGTACTCGGGGATGTCCTCGACGCGCAGATGGACCGGGTCGGGGAAGCGCCGTGAGGAGGGGCGGTACGGGGAGGGATCGGTGGGCGTTCCCGGCACGGCCGCGTGCAACGGGTTGACCTGCACGAACCCCGCCCCGAGCGCCCGCCCCGCCCAGCCGGCCAGCTCCCGCAGGTCTCCCAGGTCGCCCATGCCCCACGACCGCGCCGACAGCAGCGAGTAGAGCTGCACGAGGATGCCGTACCCGGGCGCGGAGGGCTGCGGCACGCGCGCGGGGGCGACGACGAGCGCGCTGAGCGAGGTGCGCCCGTCGCGCGCGCGGGCCTCCAGCCGGTGCACGCCCAGCGGGAGCCGCTCCCACCGGGGCGTTCCGGAGATCGCGTCGCCGTGCTCGGTGACGATCCGCAGCTCGGTGCCGGGCGGGAGCGTCGCGAGCGGGCGCGGCAGCCCGGGCGGGCGGCCCTGGGGCGGGGAGCCCTCCTCCGGGCCGTTCTGCCACAGGACCAGCGTCGGCGGGAGCAGCCGCCGCGCCCGGGCGGCCTCGGTGGCCGTCAGGGACGCGCGGACCGCCTCGGGCGTGGCGGCGTCGACGTCCAGGGCGGTGAGCACCTCGACCACCGTGGCGTCGGGGACCGGGACGGTGACGCCCGCGGAAGGGGAGTACGCGGTGGCGACACCGTGCAGCGCGGCGAGCCGGGCAAGGGTCATTCAGGCTCCTGGGGACTCCGGTCCGCCGGCCGTGCGGTGCGCGGTCGGCTCGCTGGTCAGGGGGGTGAAGTCGGTGAGTGCGGGTTCGCTGGTGAGCGGGGTGGCGCCGGCGAGCGGGGGCTCGCTCGTCAGCGGCGTGCCGGCGGCCGGCGGGCCGGACACGGGCGCGGGCCCGAGGAGGCGGCCAGGGGCCTGGTTCGGCACCTGGCCCGGGACCTGTTTGGAGAGGGCGGAGAGCAGAAGCTGGGCGGACGCGGCCATGGTGGCCTCCCGGTGAAGGTGACGGTGGGACACAGCAGCCCTACCCAGCGGACGGCGACACATCCGTCCAACGTGGCGTTGGTCACACGGCTTGCCCGTGGCGGGAGTTGAACAGCACCCCGTACCCCCATAGGCAAATACGACACAACGGCCACGCACATTGACACCTTCGGCGAGTGGGTGGTGGGCTCGAAACCGACCGGTTCAGCCACTGCTCCGGCCACCGGCAAAGCTACTCGCAGAACAACGAAAGACGAGGGGAGACGCGCGTGCAGTTCGGGCGCTTCGGTCGCGGAAAGCGGACCGCGACGGCCGTCGCCGTCGCCGTGATCGGCGGCCTGCTGGGCGGCGCTCCCGGCGCGCTGGCCGCGCCCGGCGGCCCCGGCGCTCCCACCGCCACCGTGCCCGATCGGGACGGCTCCGCCCTGCCCCCGGTGTGGCCGCGCCCGCAGTCCGCCCGGGCCGTGCCCGGCGCGGCCGTGCCGCTCGGCGACGAGGTGACGGTCCTCGCGGGCGAGGGCGCCGACCCCTACGCCGTGAGCGCGCTGGAAGGCGTCCTGCGCGAGGCGGGCGTACGCGACGTGCACACCGGCCCGGGCGGACGCGGGCCGGTTGTGCTGGTGGGCGGCGACGGCGCGCAGAACGCGCTGCGCGCCCTGCGGGTGCCCGAGCGGGGCGACCTGCCCTCCGGCGGGTACCGCCTCGCCACCGGCCGGTTCGACGGCCGCGACACGGTCGCCGTCGACGGGGTCGGTGAGGACGGCCTGTTCCACGCCGTGCAGACGCTGCGCCAGCTCATAACGGACCGGACGGTGCCCGGCGTTGTCGTACGCGACTGGCCGGGGACCGCCGTGCGCGGTGTGACGGAGGGTTTCTACGGCCACCCCTGGAGCCACCAACAGCGGCTCGCCCAGGTCGACTTCATGGGCCGCACCAAGCAGAACCGGTACCTCTACGCGCCCGGTGACGACCCGTACCGCCAGACGCAGTGGCGTGAGGCGTACCCGGCCGCCCAGCGGGCCGAGTTCCGGGAGCTGGCCGAGCGGGCCCGGCGCAACCATGTGACGCTCGCCTGGGCCGTGGCGCCCGCCCAGTCGATGTGCCTGGCCTCCGAGGACGACGTCACGGCCCTCACCCGCAAGGTCGACGCGATGTACGCGCTGGGGGTGCGCGCCTTCCAGCTCCAGTTCCAGGACGCGGCCTACGACGAATGGCACTGCTCCAGGGACGCGGACACCTTCGGCTCCGGGCCGGTCGCGGCCGCCAGGGCCCACGCGCGCGTGGCGACGGAACTGGCGCGGCACCTGGCCGGGCGGTATCCGGACGCGGCCCCGCTGACGCTGATGCCGACCGAGTTCTACCAGGACGGCGCGACCGACTACCGCACGGCGCTCGCCGAGGAGCTGGACGAGCGGGTGCAGGTGGCGTGGACGGGTGTCGGCGTCGTACCGCGTACGATCACCGGCCGTGAACTGGCCGGGGCGCGGGACGCGTTCCGCCACCCGCTGGTCACCATGGACAACTACCCGGTCAACGACTACGCGCAGGACCGTATCTTCATGGGCCCGTACACGGGCCGCGAGCCGGCCGTCGCGGCCGGTTCCGCCGCGCTGCTGGCCAACGCGATGGAGCAGGCGGCCGCCTCCCGGGTGCCGCTGTTCACCGCCGCCGACTACGCCTGGAACCCCAAGGGCTACCGCCCCCAGGAGTCCTGGCGGGCCGCGGTGAACGACCTGGCGGGCGGCGATCCGCAGGCCCGTGAGGCGCTGCACGCGCTGGCCGGCAACGACGCCTCCTCGATCCTCAGCCGCACCGAGTCGGCGTATCTGCGGCCGCTGCTGGCCGCCTTCTGGCGCACCCGCGCGGCCACGGACGCGGCGGCCCGCGAGCGGGCGGCGAAGCAGCTGCGGGCGGCGTTCACCGTGATGCGTGAGGCCCCTCGGCGGCTGGCGGGCGCGGCGGACGGCCGGCTGGACGACGAGGTGCGGCCGTGGCTGGACCAGCTGGCGCGCTACGGCCGGGCCGGCGAGGCCGCCGTCGACATGCTCCAGGCGCAGGCGCGGGGCGACGGGGCGGCCGCCTGGCGCGCCTCGCTGGCTCTGGAGCCGCTGCGCCGGTCGCTGGCGTCCAGCCCGGTCACGGTGGGCCAGGGCGTGCTGGACCCGTTCCTGTCCCGGGCCGTCAAGGAGGCGGCGGCGTGGACGGGCGCGTCGAGGCAGGCCGGCGAGGTGACCCGGAGCGCCGGCGCGTACACCGTACGCCTGGACCGGCCCAGGCTCCTCGACACGATCACCGTGATGACGGTGCCCGACGCGGCCGGTGGCGCGGCCGGCGGCGGTGTCGAGGCGCACGTACCGGGTGAGGGCTGGCGGAGGCTGGGCGCGCTGTCGCCGAGCGGCTGGACGCAGACGGCCCCCCGTGGCGTGCGCGCGGACGCCGTACGCATCACCTGGCCCGGTTCGGCGGCACCGGCCGTGAAGGCCCTCGTGCCGTGGTTCGCCGACGACCCGCAGGCCCGCCTCGACCTGCCGCGCGCCGAGACGGACGCGGTGATCGGCGGCGCCCCGCGCCGGGTGAGCGCGGTGCTGGCCGCCCAGCGCCCCGGCGAGGTGCGCGGCACGATCACCGCGAAGGCCCCGGCGGGCATCCGGGTGGCGGCCCCCCGGCAGACCACCGTCCCGCGCGGCACGGCGGCCACCGTGCCGGTCGACATCACCGTCCCGGCGGGCACCCCGGCGGGCGACTACCGGGTGCCGCTGTCGTTCGCGGGCCAGGAGCGCACGCTCACCGTCCGGGCGTACCCGCCGACGGGCGGCCCCGACCTGGCGCGTACGGCGAAGGCGTCCTCGTCGGGGGACGAGACCGCCGACTTCCCCGCGTCGGCCGCGATCGACGGCGACCCGCGCACCCGCTGGTCGTCCCCGGCCGAGGACGGCGCCTGGTGGCAGGCGGAGCTGGCGCGGCCGGCCCGGGTCGGCCAGGTCGTCCTGCACTGGCAGGACGCGTACGCGAGCAGGTACCGCGTCCAGGTGTCGGCGGACGGCCGGACCTGGCGCACGGCGGCGACCGTGAAGGACGGCAAGGGGGGCCGCGAGGCGATCCGGATGGACGCCCCGGGCACCCGTTTCCTCCGCGTCCAGGGCGACGCGCGGGCGACCGAGTACGGCTACTCACTGTTCACGGTCGAGGCGTACGCGGTCGCGGCGCCCTAGACGAGTGAGGCGAGTGAGGCGAAGGGGCGCGCGGTCGACGCACGCCGAGGCGCCCCGGAGCCGGACCGAGCCCTAGGAAACACGGTCGATCCGGGCCATGGCGTCATCCGCCCCGTACGGTTGGAGGTAGGGCAGCCAGCGCGGGTCCCGGTGCCCGGTCCCGATGATGCGCCAGGCCAGGCCGGTGGGCGGGGCGGGCTGCTGGTGGAGCCGCCAGCCCAGCTCCCTCAGGTGCCGGTCGGCCTTCACGTGGTTGCAGCGGCGGCAGGCCGCCACCACGTTCTCCCAGGCGTGCTGTCCGCCGCGGCTGCGCGGGACGACGTGGTCGACGCTGGTTGCGACGCCACCGCAGTACATGCAGCGCCCGCCGTCGCGGGCGAAGAGTGCTTTACGGGTCAGAGGAACGGGCCCCCGGTAGGGGACCCGCACGAACCGTTTGAGGCGGACCACGCTGGGTGCGGCCAGGACACGGGTCGCGCTGTGCATGAAGGCGCCGGATTCCTCGAGGCAGATCGCCTTGTTCTCCAGGACGAGGACGAGCGCGCGGCGGAGCGGTACGACACCGAGGGGCTCGTACGACGCGTTGAGGACCAGGACATGCGGCACGGATGCCTCCTTGTACGCCGGCGGCGCGTGGCTCGCGCCGGGACGATCTGCTCTTAGTCTCTCCTCATGCCAGGTCGAAGCGCCACCACGTACCGGTAACGGGCCCGAAGTGTTTTCGACCACACCCGGATCCTCCCCAGGTGAGACGCAGCTCTCCCTCGAACAGGGCAACGAACCACCCCCGATGCGCCGTTAAATGTAATTGGTCCGCTTGTCCATCCTGGAGGTTCCCGCCGTGCTCTGGTCCGCCGTTTCGGCTGCCGACCCCACACCCGCGCCGGTGTCGCTCGACGAGGCCGCCAAGCAGGCCGGTGAGGCCGCCGGCTGGGTGGAACAGAACTGGTCCACCTGGCTGAGCACCGGCCTGCGCATCCTGCTGATCCTGGTGGTGGCGGTCGTGCTGCGGCACCTCGTCCGCAGGGCGCTGAGCAAGCTGATAGAGCGCATGAACCGCAGCGCCCAGGCGGTCGAGGGCTCCGCCCTGGGCGGTCTGCTCGTGAACGCCGAGCGCCGGCGGCAGCGCTCCGAGGCCATCGGCTCCGTGCTGCGCTCGGTCGCCTCGTTCCTCATCCTGGGCACCGCCGGCCTGATGGTCCTCGGCGCCTTCAACGTCAATCTGGCACCGCTGCTCGCCTCGGCGGGTGTGGCGGGTGTCGCGATCGGTTTCGGCGCGCGCAACCTCGTCACGGACTTTCTCTCCGGCGTTTTCATGATCCTTGAGGACCAGTACGGCGTCGGCGACTCGGTCGACGCGGGCGTGGCCTCCGGCGAGGTGATCGAGGTCGGCCTGCGCGTGACGAAGCTGCGCGGCGACAACGGCGAGATCTGGTACGTCCGCAATGGCGAGATAAAGCGCATCGGCAACCTGAGCCAGGGCTGGTCCACGGCCACGGTCGACGTCACGGTCCGCCCGACCGAGGACCTGGACCACGTCCGCACGGTGATCACCGAGGTGGGCGAGGCCATGGCCAAGGAGGAGCCCTGGAACGAGCGCCTGTGGGGCCCGGTGGAGGTCCTGGGCCTGACCGAGGTGCTGCTGGACTCGATGACGGTCCGGGTCTCCGCGAAGACGATGCCGGGCAAGGCGCTGGGCGTGGAGCGCGAGCTGCGCTGGCGCGTCAAGCGGGCCTTCGACGAGCTGGGCATCCGCATCGTGGGCGGCCTTCCGCCGGCCCCCGAGGAGCCCGCCGCCGACCCGGCCGCGTCCGTCGCGCCCCCGTCCGCCTACGCCTCGGCGACCTCCCCCCAGTCGGTCGCGGCGACTCCGCTCACCCCGCCGCCGAACCTGGCGAAGTAACGCCGGTACGACACCAAGGGCGCCCCCGCCGTGACGGCGGGGGCGCCCTTCGTCGCTCCGGGAACCTGCCTCCGCGCTCTTGACGCGTCCCTGACCTGGCCCATATTTTCTGCCCACGCGAACAGGAAAGTTTCCTAACAGTAGAAGTCAGTGGAAGTCGGAGGGCAGGTGCACCCGCCGTGACCGCAACCCCCGGAACCACGCCCGGCACACCACGTGTGCTGCGGGCGATGAACGACCGGGCCGCGCTCGATCTGCTGCTGGAGCACGGGCCCCTGTCCCGGACCCGGATCGGGAAGCTCACCGGGCTGTCCAAGCCCACCGCGTCGCAGCTGCTCGCGCGGCTGGAGGCGGCCGGGCTGGTGGTGGCCACCGGGACGACCGAGGGGCGGCCGGGGCCGAACGCCCAGCTGTACGCGGTCAACGCGCGCGCCGCGTACGCCGCCGGGCTGGACGTCAACCCCCGGCGCGTCCGCGCGGCCGTCGCTGACCTGACCGGGGCGGTGGTCGGCGAGTTCGAGCTCGCCACCCCGAGAAGGCCGGCCGGGGGCGTCGTACGGCAGGTGACCGAGGCCCTGGACGGGGCCGTGAAGGCCGCCGGGGTCACCGGGGACGAGGTGCACCGGCTGGTGATCGGGACGCCCGGCGCGTTCGACCCGTCGACCGGGCGGCTGCGGTACGCCTCCCACCTGCCGGGCTGGCACTCCCCCACGCTGCTGGACGAGCTGGCGGCCGCACTGCCGATGCCGGTCGAGTACGAGAACGACGTCAACCTGGTGGCGGTGGCCGAGCAGCGGCTCGGGGCGGCCCGGGGCCACGAGGACTTCGTCCTGCTGTGGAACGAGGAGGGCCTCGGTGCCGCGCTCGTGCTCGGCGGGCGGCTGCACCGCGGGTTCACCGGGGGCGCGGGCGAGGTCGGCTTCCTCCCCGTGCCCGGCGCGCCGCTGGTGCGGCAGGTGACCAAGGCGAACAGCGGCGGGTTCCAGGAGCTGGCCGGGGCCCAGGTGCTGCCCCGGCTGGCCCGGGCGTACGGCATCGAGGACATGCCGCGCGGGGACCACGTGGAGGTCGCCGTCGCGCTGCTCGGGCGGGCGGCGGCGCGGGCCGGCTCGCCGCCGTACGCAAGGCTCCTGGACGCCTTCGCGACCGGCCTCGCCACCGGTCTGGCCTCGCTGGTCGCGGTCCTCGACCCCGAACTGGTGGTGCTGTCCGGCGAGGTGATCGCCGCCGGGGGCGAGGCGCTGCGTGAGCGCGTCCAGGCCGAGCTGGGCGAGCTGGCCGCGTCCCGGCCACGGCTCGTCATCGGCGGCGTACGGCAGCACCCCGTGCTGCGCGGCGCCCTGGAGAGCGCGCTCACCGCCACCCGGGACGACGTCTTCGACACCTCTCGCTGACCACACCTCGGGAGACCGCCGTGAACCGCACAGCCGCCGGCGCGCTCGCCGCTGCCGCCGCCCCAGCGCTGCTCACCTCCGCCTGCAGGGCTCGGCCGGGTCGGGTCAACGCCACCATCGAACGGTTCGAGGAGGCCCACCCTGCCGCGTGGACCCTGAGCTATGGCCTGGAGTCCGTCAAGGGCGCGCACCACACCGACTGGAACCTGACCATGGCCGCGACCGCGCTGGTCGTGGCCCCCGTGATCCTCGTCTCCTTCCTCGCCCGGAAGGCTGTCATCGAGGGCGTCACGCTGACCGGAGTGAAGGGCTGAGCATGAAGCTGACTGTGGTGGGGGGCGGTTCGACGTACACGCCCGAACTGATCGACGGGTTCGCGCGGCTGCGCGACACCCTGCCGGTCACCGAGCTCGCGCTGGTCGACCCGGACACCGAGCGCCTGGAGCTGGTCGGCGGGCTGGCCCGGCGGATCTTCGCCAAGCAGGGGCACCCTGGCCTGGTGACCACCACCTCCGACCTGGACGCGGGCGTCGACGGCGCCGACGCCGTGCTGCTGCAACTGCGGGTGGGCGGGCAGGCGGCCCGGCAGCGGGACGAGACCTGGCCGCTGGAGTGCGGCTGCGTCGGCCAGGAGACGACCGGCGCGGGCGGGCTCGCCAAGGCGCTGCGGACGGTCCCGGTGGTGCTGGACATCGCCGAGCGCGTACGGCGGTCCAGTCCGCGCGCCTGGATCATCGACTTCACCAATCCGGTCGGGATCGTGACCCGGGCGTTGCTCCAGGCCGGCCACCGGGCGGTCGGGCTGTGCAATGTGGCCATCGGTTTCCAGCGGAAGTTCGCCAAACTGCTGGGCGCCGACCCGGGCGCGGTGCACCTGGACCATGTGGGCCTCAACCACCTGACGTGGGAGCGCGGGGTGCGGCTCGGCGGGCCGGACGGCGAGGACGTCCTGCCCAGGCTGCTCGCCGAACACGGTGACGCCATCGCCGACGACCTGCGGCTGCCGCGCGCGGTGCTCGACCGGCTCGGTGTGGTGCCGTCCTACTACCTGCGGTACTTCTACGCGCACGACGAGGTCGTGCGGGAGTCGGCGACCAGGCCGCCACGGGCCGCGGAGGTGGCGGAGATGGAACGGCGGCTGCTGGAGATGTACGCCGACCCGGCACTGGACGAGAAGCCGGAACTGCTCGCCGGACGGGGCGGGGCCTTCTATTCGGAGGCGGCGGTGGACCTGGCGGCCTCGCTGCTGGGTTCCGGGTCCGGGCCGCGCCCACAGGTCGTCAACACGTACAACGACGGGACGCTGCCCTTCCTGCCGGACGACGCGGTGATCGAGGCGCAGGCGGCGGTGGACTCCTCCGGTGCCTCGCCCCTGGCGATCCCCGAGTTGGACCCGCTGCACGCGGGGCTGATCAGCCATGTCTCGGCGTACGAGGACCTGGCGCTGGAGGCCGCGCTGCGCGGCGGGCGCGACCGGGTGTTCAAGGCGCTGCTGGCGCATCCGCTGGTGGGGCAGTACGCGACGGCCGACGGGCTGACCGACCGGCTGATCGCGCACAACCGGGAGCACCTGGCGTGGGCGTGAGGGCTTTGGTGCTCGCCATCGACGCGGGCAACAGCAAGTCGGACGTGGCGTTCGTCGGCGAGGACGGCTCGGTGCTCGCCGCGTCGCGCGGACCGGGCTTCCAGCCGCACAGGGTGGGCGCGCGGGCGGCGCTCGACGTGCTGGCCTCGACGGTCGCGGAGGCGCTGGCGGCCACGGACCTGTCCATCGACGGCGTACGGCATGTGTCGGCGTGCCTCGCCAACGCCGACTTCCCTGCCGAGGAGGCGGAGTTGGCGGCCGGTCTGCGCGCGCGTGCGTGGGGCGGCACGGTGGAGGTCCGCAACGACACGTTCGCCATCCTGCGGGCGGGTGCGGAGGAGCCCCGGGGGGTCGCGGTGGTGTGCGGTGCGGGCATCAACTGCGTGGGCATGCTGCCGGACGGGCGGACGGCCCGCTTTCCCTCGATCGGGCGGATTTCCGGTGACTGGGGCGGGGGGTCGTGGCTCGCGGAGGAGGCGATGTGGTTCGCGGCCCGGGCGGAGGACGGGCGCGGTGAGCCGACCCGGCTGGCGCGGACGCTGCCCGCGCACTTCGGCCTGGAGACGGTGTACGCGCTGATCGAGGCGCTGCACCTGGGGCGGATCCCCTGGGAGCGGCGGCACGAGCTGACGCCGGTGCTGTTCGCGACGAGCGCGGCCGGGGACGCGGTGGCGCGGTCGGTGGTGGACCGGCAGGCGGAGGAGATCGTCGCCCTGTCGGCGGTCGCCCTGGGCCGGCTGGGCCTGCTGGAGGAGGAGGCTCCGGTGCTGCTGGGCGGCAGTGTGCTGGCGGCCCGGCACCCGCAGCTGGACGGCCGCATCCGCGAACTGCTGGCGCTGCGGGCGCCGAAGGCCGCCGTCCGCGTGGTGAGCGAGCCGCCGGTGCTGGGCGCCGCGCTGCTGGGTCTGGACCATGTGGGGGCGCCGGCCGAGGTCCGGGCGCGGCTGCGGGCGCACTACGCCTAGGCCCGCCGGGCGGGGAACCGATCAGGGCCGGGCGGCGTATACAGGGTGGGGAGTTCGAATGGCGGTGCGAGTGGGGCGCCGGGCACGATAAGAACAAGATCGCGTCAAGTCTGGTGTGCGTACCGGCCGCTGTGGCCATACTGCGGTGAGCGACCGAGGGGGAGGTCACGTGACGTACGCACCGGATGCGCCGGCCGCTGTGCCGGCCGCGCGGAGTGCGCCGGTCGCACCGGGTGTGCCGGGACCGCCGCCGGCGACGCCGCCCGCGGCGCGGGGGGCATGGGCCGGGGGCTGGTCGCGGCTGCGGGCCGAGGCGACGACCGAGCCGGGACGGCTGCTGATCCTGGGCGCCGTCCTGGCCGCGCTGGTCGTGGTGTTCGGCGCGGTCACGGCGTACGAGGTGTCCGACCGGGCGGCCGCCGCCGACGACGTGGTGAGCCGCAGCCAGCCGCTGAGCGCCGACGCGGCCGACATCTACCGCTCGCTGGCGGACGCCGACACGGCGGCGGCCGGCGGCTTCCTGGCCGGCGCTCAGGAGCCCGCCGATGTGCGGGAGCGCTACGAGCGGGACATCACCACCGCGTCCCGCCTGCTGATCAAGGCGGCGGCGAACACGGACGGTTCGTCGCGGTCGGCCCGTGACATCGCGACCCTCAATGAGCATCTGCCCCGCTACACGGGCCTGGTGGAGCGGGCCCGCGCCGCCAACCGGCAGGGCCTGCCGCTGGGCGGCGCGTATCTGCGGTACGCCAACCAGCAGATGAGCACCCATCTGCTGCCCGCCGCCGAGCGGCTGTACGAGGCGGAGACGGCACGGCTCGACCAGGACGACCGGAGCGCCCGTGGGTGGCCGTTCCTGTCACTCGCGCTGGGCGTCGTGGTCGTCGCCGCCCTGCTCCGGGCGCAGCGCCGCACGTACCTGCGGACGAACCGGGTGTTCAACCGGGGCCTGCTGGCAGCCACCGTCGCGTCCACGGTGATGCTGCTGTGGCTGGCGGCCGGCCACACGCTGGCCCGCGCCGGGCTGAACGAGGCCCGCGCGCACGGTCAGGATTCGCTCAAGGTGCTGAATGAGGCCCGGATCAACTCCCTGAAGGCCCGCGCGAACGAGAACCTGACGGTGGTCGCCCGGGGTGCGGTGCTGACCGCGGACGGCAAGAGGGACAAGTACGAGACCGAGTACGGCACGGGCATGGGCAAGCTGAGCGCGGCACTGGCGGAGGCGGGCAGGCTCGCCGACGACAGCGCGGGCGGCGGGCCGGTCGCGGACGCCGTACAGCGCGTCGAGGAGTGGAAGAAGCGGCACGAGGACGCCCGCGACACGGACGACGCGGGCGACTACGAAGGCGCACTGGCCAAGGTCATCGGCGTCGAGGACTCCACCGGTGAGTCCTTCGACCAGGTGGACGCGGCGCTGAAGAAGGCCCTGGCGCATGAGCAGGGCGAGTTCACCCGGGCCGCCGAGGACGGGCGCGGCGCACTGACCGGGCTGCCCGTGGGAGCGGGCGCCCTGGCCGTGGTGGGGGCGGCCGGGGCCATCATGGGCATCAACCGCAGACTGTCGGAGTACCGGTGAGGGCGAGGGGAGGCACGATGAAGGGCGACGACGACACGCACGCGGGCCCTGCTCCCGGCCAAGCCGGCCGGGCCCGCCGCGGGGCTATGCGGGGTGCCGGGCGGCTGCGCGGGTGGGGCGGGGTGGCGGCGATGGCCGCCGCCTGCGGGCTGACCGCCGCGCTGACCCTGGTGCCGCTGTCCCGGGCGGACCTGGGCTCCTCCGCGATGTCCGGCGCGGGCAGCGCCCTGGGCGCCACGGCCGGCACGTGCCAGGACCCGGAGGCGTCCCTGCCGCCCTCCAGCGGCGACGGGCCGTCGATCGACGCCATCAAGGCGCGCGGCAAGCTCGTCGTCGGTGTCGACCAGAACAGCTACCGGTGGGGATACCGCGACCCCGCGACCGGCAGGCTGGAAGGTTTCGACATCGACCTCGCCCGGGCCATCGCCGAGGACATCCTGGGCAGCCGGGACGCGATCATCTTCCGCGCCGTCCCCACCAACCAGCGGATCGCCGCGCTGGAGAACGGGACCGTCGACCTGGTGGTCCGGACGATGACCATCAACTGCGCGCGGGCCGCACAAGTCGCTTTCTCCACCGCTTACTTCCAGGCCGGGCAGCAGGTGCTGGCACCGGAGGACTCCCCCGTCAAGGGGTACGACGCCTCCCTCAAGGGCAAGCGGGTCTGCTCGGCGGAGGGCTCGACGGCGTACGAGGCGCTGGAGAAGAACTCCTTCGGCGCCACGTTCAAGGACGAGCACGACGGCGAGGACGGCGACGAGGACATCCACACCGTGCCCAATCAGCTGGACTGCCTGGTGCGGCTCCAGATGGGCGAGGTGGACGCGGTGGTGACGGACAATGCCCTGGCGGCCGGCCAGGCGGCCCAGGACCCGGCGGTCGAGCTGAAGGGCAAGCCGTTCACCACCGAGTTCTACGGCGTCGCCGCCAAGCTCGGCAACGACGACCTGGTGCGGCGGGTCAACCAGGTGCTCGTCGAGTACCGCGCGGGCGCCTGGATGAGGGCGTACGACACCTGGCTGCGCCCCGTACTGCCCGGGATAACCGGGCCGCCGGCTCCGAAGTACCGGACCGGCTGAGCGTGGACCGGCTGAGCTTGTGACCTTGCGCGTACGAGTGGAGAGGTGATCGATGGGCGTCACGGGACCCCCTGGGCCGGTGATGGACCGGGACGAGGTGGACCGTGCGCTGGCGCGGCTCGGGGCGGAGCACAAGGCGGTCGAGGACTCGCTGCTCGCTCTGCAGGACCACGCGGGCCGCAGACTCCTCGAAGGCGCCGAGCTGACCGGCACGACCAAGGACCGCTGGGCCGCCACGGAGCACACGATCACCCTGCTGTGGACGTACTTCGACGCGTACACCCAGGCGCTGAACGAGGCCCGTGAGGTGCGCGGGCGGCGGCGCTGGCCGGGCCGCGAGGAACTGGTGGAGCTGACCGAGCGGCTGCGCGGCGAGAGCGTCACCGTCTCGGGCACGTCCTCGTCCCAGCTGGCCGAGCGGTTCACGCTGCGGCAGCTGGTGGACCGGATGAACGAGCTGTACGCGAGCTCCCTCGACATGGTGGTGACGGCGGACGCGGTGTGGTCCGCGCTGCCCGCGCGGATAGACCTGCTGGCGGCCGAGCTGAACCGCACCCGCTCGCTGGCGCACTCGGTCGGTGTACGGCCCGGGGAGCACCCGGCCGGTGACGACCTGGAGTCCATCACGCACGAGCTGACGGCGCTGCGGGCGCAGGTGGTGACCGACCCGCTGGCGTTCTGGCGGCCCGCCATGGGCAGTTCGGCGCCCGGCGGCGGGCGGCCCGACACCGACCGGTACGACCGGGCGGCCCGCGCCCTGGAGGACGTACGCCGGGAGATCGAGGCGGTGCTCCAGGTCCGGCAGGACTCGGAGGCCCGGCTGCTGCGGCTGCGGGACGTCCTGTCGCGCGCCGACCGGACGCTCGCCGAGGCGCGCGCGGCCCGGGGCGAGGTACTGGCGAAGATCGCCGCGTCCGAGGTGCCGGTGGTGAGCGGTCCGCCGACCGCCCTCCAGGAGCGGCTGGCGCTGGCCGCGGAGTACCGGCGGCACGCCCAGTGGCACCGGCTGTCGCCGCTGCTGGAGTCGCTGGAGCGGGAGGCCGAGGACGAACTCCTGCGGGCGCGCGAGCAGTTGACGGCGGTCACCGCGCCGCTCGCGGTGCGGGCCGAACTGCGCGGCCGGCTCGACGCGTACAAGGCCAAGGTCGCCCGGCACGGCATGGCGGAGGACCCGCTGCTGATCGAGCGGTACGACGCGGCGCGCCGGATGCTGTGGAGCGCGCCGTGCGACCTGCGCGTGGCGGAGCAGGCGGTGCTGCGCTACCAGCAGGCGGCCGCGGAGGCTCTGTCGGGGGCGGGGCCCGTGGACGGTAGGGGGAGTCGGTGAAGCTGTGCCAGCGGCCCGGTTGTGGGGGCTCGTACGAGGACATGGGCGGCGGGGAGCTGTACTGCGACACGTGCGGCCTGGCGCCGGTCGTCTCGCCGTCGGGGATGGTGTCGTCGCCGCCGACGGGCATCGCGGGCGGCGGCAAGGGCGGCTCGGGGAGCAGTTCGCGCTCGTCCCGCTCGTCGTCCCGGTCCTCCCGTTCGTCGCGGCGCTCCGTCTCCGGGCGGCTGTCGCGCTCGCTGCCGGGCGGCACGGGCGCGTCCCGGTCGGTGTCGGTGCGCAGTTCCGGCACGTCCACCGGCCCGTCGGGGCGGGGCAGGCTGGGTGCGGGGCTCGTGTCGATCCCGGCCGTGCCGCGGCCCGATCCGCGCTCGGTGGTGATGGAGAGGCCGGAGGTTCCGGAGCGGAAGCGATTCTGCTCCCGGTCGGACTGCGGGGCGCCGGTGGGGCGGGCGCGCGGAGACCGGCCGGGGCGTACGGAGGGCTTCTGCACCAAGTGCGGTCACCCGTACTCCTTCGTGCCGAAGCTGCGCGCGGGTGACATCGTGCACGGCCAGTACGAGGTGGCCGGGTGCCTGGCGCACGGCGGGCTGGGCTGGGTCTACCTCGCCGTGGACCGGGCGGTCTCCGACCGGTGGGTGGTCCTCAAGGGCCTGCTGGACACCGGGGACCAGGACGCGATGGCCGCGGCGATCTCCGAGCGGCGGTTCCTCGCGGAGATCGAGCACGCCAACATCGTCCGCATCTACAACTTCGTCGAACACCTCGACCAGCGCACCGGTTCGCTGGACGGGTACATCGTGATGGAGTACGTCGGCGGCAAGTCCCTCAAGGAGCTGGCCAACGAGCGGCGGGGCCCGGACGGCCGGCGCGATCCGCTGCCGGTCGAGCAGGCGTGCGCGTACGGCATCGAGGCGCTGGAGGCGCTCGGGCACCTGCACAGCCGGAACCTGCTGTACTGCGACTTCAAGGTCGACAACGCGATCCAGACCGAGGACCAGCTGAAGCTGATCGACATGGGCGCGGTGCGCCGGATGGACGACGACGAGTCGGCCATCTACGGCACGGTCGGCTACCAGGCGCCGGAGGTCGCGGAGGCCGGCCCGTCGGTCGCCTCCGACCTGTACACGGTGGCCCGGACGCTGGCGGTGCTGACGTTCGACTTCCAGGGCTACACCAACGTGTTCGTGGACTCGCTGCCGGACCCGGACAACATCGAGGTGTTCCGGACCTACGAGTCGTTCTACCGGCTGCTGGTGCGGGCGACGGACCCGGATCCTGCGCGGCGGTTCGCCTCCGCGCAGGAGATGGCCGAGCAACTGACGGGCGTGCTGCGCGAGGTGGTGGCGCTCCGGACGGGACGGCCACGCCCAGCCCTGTCGACGCTGTTCGGCCCCGAATCGCGCGTGACGGACACGGAGTTGTTCGCCGAGCCGGACGGCGATGTGTCAACGCTGGGCCCCCGCGCCATCCCGAAGGGCGCGGGGCTGTTCGGCCGACGGCGCGCCCGGACGGGAACCGGCGGGCAGGGTGGCGGGTCGACGCGGGCCGGTGGGACGGCCCGGGGCGGTGGGCCCGCGCCCGGGGCGTACGCAGCCGGCGTGGCCGTTCCAGGGGCTTACGCGGCCGGTGGGGCCGACCCCGGGGCGTACGGGGCCGGCGTGGCCGCGCCCGGGGCGTACGCGGCCGGTGGGGCTGACCCCGGGGCTTACGCACCCGCGCAGGGCGCCGTCCCCGGTCCGCGTAGCGAGGCCGTGGTCCCCGGCGCCCTCACGCCGCCGCTGCTCGCGGTGCTCGACGCCCGGGCCACCGCGCTGGCGCTGCCCGTGCCGCACGTGGATCCCGGCGACCCGAACGCCGGGTTCCTGGCCGGGCTCCTGGCCTCCGCGCCCGCCGAGCTGATCGCCGCCCTGCGCTCCGCGCCCGCGAGCTCCGTCGAGCTGCGGCTGCGCGAGCTGCGCGCCCGCCTCGACATGGGCGAACTCGCCTCGGCGGCCCGCGCGCTGGACACCCTGGAGGCCCAGCACCCTGACGACTGGCGGGTGGTCTGGTACCGGGGGATCACCGCCCTGGCGAGCGGCGACAACGAGAACGCCGCGCTGTCGTTCGACGCGGTCTACGACGCGTTCCCCGGCGAGCCGGCACCCAAGCTGGCGCTGGGGGTGTGCGCCGAGGTGCTGGGCCAGCTGGACAACGCCGCCGAGTACTACCGCCTGGTGTGGACGACCGACCCGGGCTATGTGAGCGCCGCGTTCGGCCTCGCGCGGGTCCAGCTCGCCGCCGGCGACCGGACCGGCGCGGTCCGCACGCTGGAGTCGGTACCCGAGGCGTCCGCCCACTACACGGCCGCGCGGGTCGCGGCCGTACGGGCCCGGCTGCGCCGCCGCTCCCCGCGGGACCCGCTGCTCGCCGACCTCACGGCGGCGGCCGGTCAGGTGGCCGCGCTGCGGCAGTCGGGGCTGGACGCGGTACGCCGCGAGCGGCTGACCACCGAGGTGCTGGGCAAGGCGCTCGACTGGGTACTCTCCGGTAGTCCCGGGGCGGGGACCACACGGACCCCGCTGCTGGACAGCGAACCGGACGAGCGCGGCCTGCGCCTCGGACTGGAACGCTCCTACCGGATGCTCGCCCGGCTCGCTCAGCGCGGCGAGGAGAGGATCGACATGGTGGAGCGGGCGAACCGCTTCCGCCCCCGGACATGGGTGTGATTGATGTCGCAGATGCACCAGCTGTCCGCCTGTCCCGGCTGCGAGGAGCCGCTGGAGTCGGGTGACCTGTTCTGTGGTGTGTGCGGGTACGACCTGTCGGCCGTACCGCCTCCGCCGCAGGACCGGCCCACCATCGCCGTGGGCTCCCCGGCGGGCGGTACGGCATGGCCCGCGGCGGGCGGCGGGCGACCGCCCATGGGTGAGCCCCCGGCCATTCGGTTCGACACCCCGGCCACGGACAGCGGCGACTTCGAACTCCCCGCGCCGGCCCCGGCGCCCGAGCCCGTACCCGAGCCTGATCCCGTACCCGCGTCCGGTCCCGTACCCGCGTCCGGTCCCGTACCCGCGTCCGGTCCCGGGCCCGCGTCCGGTCCCGGGCCCGTACCCGCGTCCCCGGAGCCGGCCGGGCAGGCGCCCCTGGGCGGAAGCGCGCCGGATCCCCGTGCCGGGGGTCTCACGCCGGCTCCGCCCGCCGGTACCCGGCTGTGCGTGGCGTGCCGGGCCGGGCGGGTGGACCCGGACGGGTACTGCGAGAACTGCGGGCACGCCCAGCCGCGCGAGCGCGACCACATGGAGGAGGAGCTCGGTTCCGTCGCGGCCGTCAGCGACCGCGGGCTGCGCCACCACCGTAACGAGGACGCGTTCGCGGTGTCCTCGACCGCCCTCCCGGACGGTTCGCCGGCCGTCGTCGCGATCGTGTGCGACGGGGTGTCGTCGGCGACCCGCCCCGACGAGGCGTCGGCGGCCGCCGCGGCCGCCGCCAACGAGTCGCTGCTGCGCGCGCTGCCGCGCGGTACGCACCCGCAGGCGGCGATGCACGAGGCGATCGTCGCGGCCGCCGCGGCGGTCAACGCCCTCGCGGACGACGACGGCCAGGGCGCGACGGACCACGACCCGCACCACCAGCCTCACCGCAACGCCCCGGCCTGCACGCTGGTCGGCGCGGTCGTCGCCGGTGGCCTGCTGGTCGTCGGCTGGGTCGGCGACAGCCGCGCCTACTGGGTGCCCGACGACCGCGGCGCCCCGCCGGCCCGGCTCACCGAGGACGACTCGTGGGCCGCGCAGATGGTGGCGGCGGGCCTGATGAACGAGGCCGAGGCGTACGCGGACGAGCGCGCGCACGCGATCACGGGCTGGCTGGGAGCCGACGCGTACGAACTGGACCCGCACACCGCCGCGTTCAAGCCGGACCGGCCCGGTGTCGTCGTGGTGTGCACGGACGGGCTGTGGAACTACGCGGAGGGCGCACGGGACATGGCGCGGGTCGTGCCGCCCGACGCCGCCGACCGGCCCCTGCACAGTGCCCAGGTCCTGGTCGGACACGCCCTCGACGGTGGCGGCCACGACAACGTAACAGTGGCCGTGCTCCCGTTCGCCATGGCGCCCGAAGGGGCAGTATCGGCCTGACCGTTTCGCCCGCGACGTACGGAGTGTGAGATGGCGAACTTCTCCAAGTCGAACGTGCCGCGGTTCTCGGTGGAGGTGTACCAGAACGAGTACCTGCCGGAGGGCGGGCGCGAGGTCAACGCCATCGTCACGGTCACGTCGACGGGCGGGGGCACCACCGGAGGAGTGCCGCTCGCCGGAGCGTCCCTCTCCCCTTCGTCCATACCGGGCCGGGCACCCACCGCCGCCGTTGTGATCATGGTGGACTGCTCCGGCTCGATGGACTATCCGCCGACGAAGATGCGCAACGCGCGTGACGCCACGGCCGCCGCGATCGACACCCTGCGCGACGGCGTCGCCTTCGCGGTGGTGGCCGGCACGCACGTCGCGGCCGAGGTGTATCCGGGAGGCGGCCGGCTGGCCATCGCCGACGCGCGGACCCGCGCGCAGGCCAAGGACGCGCTGCGCCGGCTGAGCGCGGGCGGCGGCACCGCGATCGGTACGTGGCTGAGGCTCACCGACCGGCTGCTGAACTCCGCCGGTGTACCGATCCGGCACGGCATCCTGCTCACCGACGGCCGCAACGAGCACGAGGCGCCGGAGGACCTGCGGGCCGCGCTCGACGCCTGCGCGGGCCGTTTCACCTGCGACGCCCGCGGGGTGGGCACCGACTGGGAGGTCAAGGAGGTCACCGCTGTCGCCTCGGCACTGCTCGGTACGGCCGACATCGTCGCCGATCCGGCCGGCCTGGCCGCGGACTTCACGCGGATGATGGAGAACGCGATGGGCAAGGAGGTCGCAGACGTCGCGCTGCGGCTGTGGACGCCGGTCGGGGCGGAGATCGTCTTCGTCAAGCAGGTGGCGCCGGCGGTGGAGGAGCTGACGGACCGGCGTACGGAGGCGGGGCCGCGCGCCGGGGACTACCCGACCGGCTCCTGGGGCGACGAGTCCCGCGACTACCACGTGTGCGTACGGGTGCCGCAGGCCGGCATCGGGCAGGAGATGCTGGCGGCGCGGGTCTCGCTGATCCTGCCGGACCCGGCGGGCGGCACGGCCGGGCCGCCGGCGCAGGGTCTGGTACGGGCGGTGTGGACCGAGGACATGGCGGCCTCCACGTCCATCAACCCGCAGGTCGCGCACTACACGGGACAGGCCGAACTGGCACACGTCATCCAACAGGGGCTCGATGCCCGCAAGTCGGGCGACTTCGATGGCGCGACCGCGAAACTGGGCCGCGCGGTCCAGCTCGCGGCCGCCTCCGGGAACGCGGATACGGCGAAACTGCTTTCGAAGGTGGTGGATGTCGTCGACGCGGCGACCGGTACTGTGCGACTGAAGGCGAAGGTCGCGGAGGCGGATGAGATGACGCTTGAGACGCGCTCCACCAAGACCGTTCGCGTGAAGAAATAGGTCACGAGACACGACTTGCTCGGCCCGCGGGCCGGATGAGGAGAGGGGGAAGCGCCGACATGCCGACCTGCCCGAACGGACACCAGTCGGGTTCCGACGACTGGTGCGAGGTCTGCGGCCATCGCATGGCCGGGGCGGGCGCGCCTGCGGGTGCCGTTCCGCCGCCCCCTCCCCCACCGCCGCCCCCGCCGCCGTCCGCGTACGGCTACCCGGGCCCGGGCCCCGGTGGCGATCCGAACGCCACCGCCCAGGCGGAGCTGTGCCCGCAGTGCCGCACCCCGCGCGAGGCGATGGCGCCGTTCTGCGAGGAGTGCCGGTGGAACTTCCTCACCAACACGGCGACCTCGTACACCCCGGTCGCGCCGCCCCCGGCCCGTCCCGGTGGCGGTCCCGGCGGCCCCGGTGGTCCCGCCGGTCCGCCGCCCGGGCTGAACCTGCCGCCCGGCTTCCGGTCCCAGCCGGCCCCTCCGGACCCGTACGAGTACCAGGGCTCCCGGCCGTCGCAGGTGAACCGCCCGGCCGAGCCGTTCGCCCCCGAGCCGTTCGCCCCCGAGCGGCCCGCGTCCCAGGGACCGCCACAGGGACCGCCACAGGGACCGCCGCCTCCGCCGCCGGTTCCGCAGGCGTTCCAGCAGCCGGGTCCGCCACCCCCGCCGCGGTCCCGGCCGGCCGACGACGGTGACGACTGGGTGCTGCCGCCGCCCTCGCCGCCGCAGGCCCCGCAGGCTCCGCAGACTCCCGGCCCTCAGCGGCCGGCGCCCCCCGCGCCGCCCGAGGGACCGGGACCGCAGGCACCTCACCAGCCGCAGCCCCACCAGCCCCAGCCCCAGCCCCACCAGGCGCATGGCCAGGGCCACCAGCCGCAGCCCCAGCCGCCGCAGCCGCAGCCACCGCACGCCTCCCAGCCGCCGCAGTACCAGCCGCCCGCGGGCTGGACGGCCGTCATCGCGCCCGACCGTGAGTACTTCATGGCGATGATGCAGCGCAGCGGTCCCGAGGCCGCGGGCCTGAACCTGCCCGCGTACTCCCCCGAGCAGCGCCTGTCGCTGTCCGGCAGCCAGGTCAGCATCGGGCGCCGGCGGCACTCCACGGGGGAGTCGCCCGACATCGACCTGTCCGTACCGCCGGAGGACCCGGGCGTCTCGCACCAGCACGCCGTCCTGGTCCAGCAGCCGGACGGCTCGTGGGCCGTCGTCGACCAGAACTCCACCAACGGCACCACGCTCAACGGCGCCGAGGACCCGATCCAGCCCTACGTCCCCGTGCCGCTCAAGGACGGCGACCGGGTCCACGTGGGCGCCTGGACGACGATCACGATCCGCCGCGGCTAGCCCGGCGTACCGAGGGGCCAGCTGTAGGGCCCCTCGGGGTCGTCCAGCCAGGCCCACTGGTGTCCGCCGCTGACCGTCACGCCGAACCTCTCCCGGTCCGGCTGCCCTTCCCGTTGCCAGAGCGAGTACGCCTCCTGCGGGTCCAGGCGGCCCGCGGTGAGCGTCAGCAGGAAGCGGAACAGGTCGTTCTCGGCCGCGCGGCGGGGCAGTCCGCCCGTGTGCACCGCGGGCGGGGACGCGCTGCCGCCACGCAGCGGCACGAAGTAGGCGGAGGTGTGCAGGAACCGTCCCTCGGCGTGGTCGGCGTCCCGTACCCGTAGCCGGATCAGTCCGGTGGACAGCGGGGCCAGGACGCGTGCGCCCGGCCGGCACTGCGACAGCCACGCGGGCGGTACGGACGGCACGGCGCACGTCGCGATGATCGCGTCGAACGGCGCCCGCTGCGGGCAGCCGCGCGCCCCGTCGCCGGTGATCACGACGGGGTGGTAACCGGCCGCCGCCAGATGGGCCCTGGCCGCCTCCGTGATGTCCTCGTCGAGGTCGACGGTCGTCACCCGCTCGTCGCCCAGCCGGTGTGCCAGGAGCGCCGCGTTGTACCCGGTGCCGGCACCGATCTCCAGCACGGTGTCCCCGTCCCTGAGCTCCAGCGCGTGCAGCATCGCGGCCATCAGGGACGGCTGGCTCGCCGACGAGACGAGTTCCCCGTCCCGTACGCGCGTGGCGAGCGGCCGGTCCAGGTACGCGCCCTCCAGCCAGCGCCGCCGCCGGTCCGGATCGGGGTCCTCGCACCACAGCCGCTCGTATCCGCCGATGACGCCGATGTAGTAGTACGGCACGAACAGGTGCCGCGGCACTTCCTCGAACGCCGCCCGCCAGGCCGGGTCCGCCAGATCCCCGGCCGCGGCGATCTGCCGCACCAGCGCGCGCCGCGCCTCGGCGGCGGGTCCGGCGAACGGATCCTCGTGGTGTGTGCGCATGCCTCCACTGTGCTGCCCAACGGGGCCGGGTGGCGAGTAGCACGGCGGGCTGCCAAGGCCGAGTCCTGGAGCGTGACCCAGGGCGTGGCCTAGGCCCCGGGTCCTCGGCCGGTGCGTCTGAGACGATGGAGTCGTGAATGAGATCCCGCGTGGCACGCTTCAGGAGCAGACCTTCTACGAGCAGGTCGGCGGCGAGGCTACCTTCCGGCGCCTCGTCCACCGTTTCTACGAGGGGGTAGCCGAGGACCCGCTCCTGCGGCCCATGTATCCCGAGGAGGACCTGGGCCCGGCCGAGGAGCGGCTGGTGCTGTTCCTGATGCAGTACTGGGGCGGCCCGCGCACCTACAGCGACAACCGGGGCCACCCCCGGCTCCGCATGCGCCACGCGCCCTTCACCGTCGACAGGGCGGCGCACGACGCCTGGCTGAAGCACATGCGGGCAGCGGTCGACGAGCTGGGCCTGTCCGAGGAGCACGAGCGGACGCTCTGGAACTACCTGACGTACGCCGCCGCGTCGATGGTCAACACCCCGGACTGACCTTAGCCCGGGTCCGCGTGCCGGACCGGGGTGACGGTCAGGCCGCCGAGACCCCGCACCCGGACGGCGATCGACCCGTACGGCGTGCGCAGCCGCAGCCACGAGCCTGCGCCGAGCAGCGCCACCGGCACGTCGTGGGAGGGCAGGAAGCCCAGGGACTGCGCGGCGTGGACGGCACGCAGCGGCAGGCCGGTGGAGCCGACCGTCCGGGACCAGATCTCGCGGCCGATCCGGTCGCGCTCCGCGCGCGTGCGGTGCTCGGCCGGCAACCGCGCGTCCCGCTCCCGGAATTCGGCCACCGCCGCGGCCACCGCCCCGCGCAGCCCCGCCGCGTCGGGGAGCCCGGGGACCTCGTGCCAGCCGCCGCGCGGGGGCAGGACGCCGGCCCAGGGCGGCCCGGTGACGGGGGCGGGCACGATCGCCTTGCCCGCCGACTCCTCGATACCGTCCAGGAGTTGACCGGCCGAGACGGTGACGTCCAGCGGCGCGTCGTCCAGCAGCGCGGCCGTGCGGATGGCCAGCACCTCGAAGGACGGTGGCCGCCCGAAAACGGCCAGGGCCCCGCCACCCGCCTGGAGGCGGACGGCGGCGGCCCGGTCGTAGTGGATGAGCCGGGCCAGGAAGGCGGCGAGGTCGGCCGCCTCCCTGGCGTCGGCGAAGTGCAGCGGCGGCGTCATGCGGCCGTCGGCTCACCGTGCATGCCGTCGTCCACGTACTCCTCCAGGAACGACCGCTCCTCCGCGGTGATGCGGCGCGGCCGCTGCGCCTCCAGGTCGAAGGGCACGACGACCGTCGAGGCGCGCACGTAGACCTGATCGGGGTCCTTGATCTCGTACGCGATCGTCAGCGACGCCGCGCCGATCTTGGTGACCCACGACTCGATGGTCACCGGCTCGTGCCGGTGGACCAGCGGCCGTACGTAGTCGATCTCGTGCCGGGCCACGACCGACCCGCCGGAGAACGACGGTGAGCCGTTCCCCGGCGCCAGCCGGAACATGAAGTCGATCCGCGCCTCCTCCAGATAGCGGAGGAAGACGACGTTGTTGACGTGCCCGAAGGCGTCCATGTCCGACCAGCGCAGGGGACAGCTGTAGATGTGACGAGCCACTGCCGTTGCCTCAGCCCCGCGTCAGCTTCTTGTACGTGGCGCGGTGCGGACGGGCCGCGTCCGGGCCGAGGCGCTCGACCTTGTTCTTCTCGTACGCCTCGAAGTTGCCCTCGAACCAGAACCACTTGGAGTCACCCTCGTACGCCAGGATGTGCGTGGCGACCCGGTCGAGGAACCAGCGGTCGTGGGAGACGACCACGGCCGCGCCGGGGAACTCCAGCAGCGCGTTCTCCAGCGAGGACAGCGTCTCGACGTCGAGGTCGTTGGTCGGCTCGTCGAGGAGCAGCAGGTTGCCGCCCTGCTTGAGGGTGAGCGCCAGGTTGAGGCGGTTGCGCTCACCGCCGGACAGCACGCCGGCCGGCTTCTGCTGGTCCGGGCCCTTGAAGCCGAACGCGGAGACGTACGCCCGCGACGGCATCTCGACCTGGCCGACGTTGATGTAGTCCAGCTCGTCGGAGACGACGGCCCACAGCGTCTTCTTCGGGTCGATGTTGGCGCGGCTCTGGTCGACGTAGCTGATCTTGACGGTCTCGCCGACCTTGATCGTGCCGGAGTCGGGCTCCTCCAGCCCCTGGATCATCTTGAACAGCGTGGTCTTGCCGGCGCCGTTCGGGCCGATGACACCGACGATGCCGTTGCGCGGCAGCGAGAAGCTCAGGTCCTCGATGAGGACCTTCTCGCCGAACGCCTTGTGGAGGTTCTCGACCTCCACCACGACGCTGCCCAGGCGCGGGCCCGGCGGGATCTGGATCTCCTCGAAGTCCAGCTTCCGCATCTTGTCGGCCTCGGCGGCCATCTCCTCGTACCGGGCGAGACGGGCCTTGGACTTGGCCTGCCGTCCCTTGGCGTTGGAGCGGACCCACTCCAGCTCTTCCTTGAGCCGCTTGGCGCGCTTGGCGTCCTTCTGGCCCTCGACCTTGAGACGGGCCTGCTTGGTCTCCAGGTACTTGGAGTAGTTGCCCTCGTAGGGGTAGGCGCGGCCGCGGTCGAGTTCGAGGATCCACTCGGCGACGTTGTCGAGGAAGTACCGGTCGTGGGTGATGGCGACGACGGTGCCGGCGTACTTGGCGAGGTGCTGCTCCAGCCACTGCACGGACTCGGCGTCCAGGTGGTTGGTGGGCTCGTCCAGCAGCAGCAGGTCGGGGGCCTCCAGCAGCAGCTTGCAGAGCGCGACGCGGCGCTTCTCGCCACCCGAGAGGTTGGTGACCGGCCAGTCGCCGGGCGGGCAGCCGAGCGCGTCCATGGCCTGCTCGAGCTGGGCGTCCAGGTCCCACGCGTTGGCGTGGTCCAGCTGCTCCTGGAGCTTGCCCATCTCCTCCATGAGCTCGTCGGTGTAGTTGGTCGCCATCTCCTCGGCGATCGCGTTGAACCGGTCGAGCTTCCCCTTGATCTCGGCGACGCCCTCCTGGACGTTCTCCAGGACCGTCTTCTCCTCGTTCAGCGGCGGCTCCTGGAGCAGGATGCCGACCGTGTACCCGGGAGACAGGAACGCGTCACCGTTGGACGGCTGCTCCAGACCGGCCATGATCTTCAGGACGGTGGACTTACCGGCGCCGTTCGGGCCGACCACACCGATCTTCGCGCCGGGCAGGAAGCTCAGCGTCACGTCATCGAGGATGACCTTGTCGCCGTGCGCCTTGCGCGTCTTGCGCATCGTGTAGATGTACTCAGCCAAGAGAAACCGTCCGGCAATCCGAGAGTGGGCAGATACACCCCATCTTGCCTGACGTCCATCCCCCGATGGAAACCAGTACCGCGGGGCCTGCTAAGGCAGCGGCCCCGGCCGCGCGTCCGCGCGCCTGCCGGGGCCTGAATCGTGTGCGCACCGCCGCGGTGCGGTCACTCTCCGGCGCCGGGTGACTCCTTCTTGCGGAGGAGGAAGACGGCCGCCCCGCCGAGCACCACCATCGTCAGGGCTATGCCCGCGATCATGGGTGTGGCGCCGGACGCGCCGGTCTCGGCGAGGTCTTCGCCGCCGTCGAGCGCGCCGTCGAGCGCGCCCGTACCGGCCGAGGCGCCGCCGGCCGAGAGGGGGCTGGGCTGCGAGCCCTGCTGCCCGGTCACGGTGGTGGCCGTGCTGCCGGTGGTCTTGCAGTCGAGGATGCCCTTGAAGGTCTTCCGGAAGCCGCCGGGCCCGGTGATGGTGAAGTCGTATGCCTGGTCTTCGGCGACCGGGATGGTCACCGTCCGCGTCTCGCCGGCCCGGATGGCGTGCCGCAAGCCCGTGAGCTCGAAGCTGAACGCGGCGTCGCCCTGGTTGGTGGCGGTGACGTCCACGCCGCTCTTGGCGCAGTTCTTCTTCGCGGAGAGCGCCGGTATGGCGCCCGTGGTGGCCCAGGTGGCGGTGGCCGTCGCGGAGACGGTCGACTCGCTGGACCCGGCGAGGATCTGCGTCTGGCTCTTGGTGACCCCGGCGAAGGCCCGGCCCACCGGCACGGAGGTGGTGGCCTGCACGGTGAGGGCGGCGGAGCCGTCGGCGGCCTTGGCGGGCACCTCGACGTACAGCCGACTGCCGTCAGCCGCCGAGGTGACCGGCTTGCCGTCCTCGCCGGTGACCTTGATGCCACTGGTGGCCGCGTCGGCGGGCGGGGCGACCGTGACCCGGTCGGCGTCGGTGCGTACGGTGACCGGGCCGATCCGGGTTCCGGCCGGTCCGGAGACGGCGCTCGGCTCCAGGCTCAGTGACGCCTTGGGCTCCGCGACGTTCTCGGCCGCCTTCTCCAGCCAGTCGGCCAGCTTCTCGGCCGCCGGGTCCAGCGCCTGGACCTGCGCGTCGTCGGAGTACCGCCAGATGGCGACCTGGGTGCCGGCGGCCGCGGTCTCCCTGGTGAGCGGCCCCGCCCCGGCATCATGAGCCAGTCCCACCAGATCGTCGACCTGCGGGTAGGAGTGCTGGAGGATCCAGCGGATCCTGCCCGCGTCCTTGTTCCCGCCGAGGGAGGTCTGGTCCCAGGAGGTCTCCAGGTACCGGGCCTTCTCCTGGGTGGGGTTGTGGAGATCGACGCAGTAGGTCTTCAGAGTCCCGCCGCCGTCGACGGTCATCTCGAACAGTCCGGCGGGGATCTCCCGCTTCTCACCGTCGACACGGAGTACGGCGCGGTCGTAGGTGGTCAGCCCGTTGAGGGTGGCGGCGGCACCGCCCTGGTGCTGTGGAGCCTCGTCGGCCGCGGCGGCGGACGCGCCGGCTATGAATCCGGTGGCGACCAGCCCGGAGGTCACGACCGCGGCGACGAGACGGGCGGGACGCCTTCTCCGCCTTCGTACAGAAAACGCAGCAAACACCGAATTCCCCTCCGGGCGAGACTCTTTCGCGTGTGATGCGTGGGGGGAGTGCCTCGCCTGCCGACTCAAGTGCCCCGTGGGTACCGGGGAATCCTAGAGAGGCGGCCCTGCCCAATGCCCTGTCATACCGTCAGACAACCATTCCGACTCGGAATCGTTATCGCGCATGGGCGGCGCAGGGTGGGCGCTCGCCAAATCTCCACATCCGCGCGCCGGAGGGTACTCCTTTCCTGACGTACCGTCATGACACCGAGCCGTCATGACACGAGCTCCGCTGGCCGTTCGGCGGCGCTTTTGCCGCTCTTCCCGGGCTCCCGCACCGCCCGTTCCTCACGGTCGACCCGCTCCACGGGCTCCACGCGTTCGCCGCGTTCACCGCGTTCGCCGCGCTCGCCGCGCTCGCCGCGTTCAGCCGATCGTGGGTCTCCCCTCATCACCCTCCTGAAAGCCGAGGTCCCACGCGTCAGGTCGTGTCCCACCGCCGACGCGTCGATGTCCACGAACGTTCTGCGCTGACCGTCCCAGTCCTCCTCCCGCACCCTCAGCCGCCCGTGCACCACCAACGGGTCACCAACCGAGACCGACGCGGCCAGATTCATGCCGAGCGCCCGCCACGCGCACACCGTGTAGAAACTGGTGTGCCCGTCGACCCAGGCCGCCTTCTCCCGGTCCCAGCGGCGCGCGGTCGCCGCGAACCGGAATTTCGCCATGCCTCCCGACACGGTCTCGCGGTACTCGACGTTGGTCGCCACATTGCCCACGACCGTCACCATGGTGTCGTTCATGATGCCCATCCCTCCCCGTCCGGCCTTGCGGCGCGGTCTGCCTCTGCTGACGAAGCTTGCCGACGAAGCTTGCCGACGGAGTTCATGCTGGCCCGTCCGCGAAAATCCCGCTCGGCCTGTGGACGAGCACCCCGCCTGTGCACAACTGCGTCACCCGTCGGGTGGACCACCCGTCAGGGCCACCATTCCGACCCCGGTGGCCACAGCGCTACGGCGCCCGGACACGTTGGCGTACTGCTCCCGCACCTCGCGGTAGCGCATCAGCTCGGCGGCGATCGGATCGAGCACCCTCGCCCGCCCGCACCCCGCCGCCGCCTCCCGCAGCCGGCGTTCGGTCTCCTCCCCGTACCGCCGGGCCGGCCCCCGGGCGGCCGCCGCGCACGCCCACTCGACCAGCGGCCCGCCGAGGATGCCCGCCAGCATGATCAGGACCGGCGGGAACAGCCCGGGTTCCAGCACGCCGACGATCTGGCCGACGAGCCACAGGGCACCGTAGAACTGCAGCAGCGTCATCGCGGCCTGCGCCAGCACCGCGGCCGGCCACCAGGCGGGCCGGGGCGGCCGTCCCCCCGCCGGCGCCGCCCCCAGCGTCACCGCCAGCTCGTCCAGCGCTTCCGGGAGCCCCTGCGCCCCGCGCACCGCCGCCTCGCGCACCGCCTGCGCCCACGGCAGCGGCAGCCCGCGCGCCGCCTCGTCCGCCACGATCCGCACGGCCTGCTCGACGCGCTGGCGTGCCGTCAGCTCGTCCTCCGCCGGCGCGGTGGCCTCCTGCTCGGCGCCCTCCCGCGTACCGCTCCCCGACGCGCCGCCCGCCGGGCCACCGCCGGTACGCAGCCGCTCGTACCAGCGCCACAGCCGCAGCCACGGCGTCCCGCACGCCCGTCCCGCGTTGCGCCGCCACTCGCGTTCCGCCGCCTCGCCGGCCGCTCGCGCCCCGACGGCGACCGCGAGCCGGGCGCCGAAGTCCTCGCGGGACCGCTCGCCGAGGCCGGGCCTGCCGTCCGCCACGTACACCGGGCGGAGCCGCGCGGCGGCCGCGTCCACGTCCGCCGACAGCCGCCGCTCGGCGGCGTTGCGCCGCTGCACGAACGCGCCGAGCGTCTCGCGCAGTTCGCCCACGCCCTCCCCCGTGAGCGCCGATACCGCCAGCACCGTGGCGCCGGGTTCGCCGTGCTCGCCGAGGGCGATCCCGTCCTCGTCCAGCAGGCGCCGCAGATCGTCCAGCACCTGGTGGGCGGCGTCGCCGGGCAGCCGGTCGACCTGGTTGAGGACCACGAACGTCACCTCCGCGTGCCCGGCGAGCGGACGCAGGTACCGCTCGTGCAGCGCCGCGTCGGCGTACTTCTCCGGGTCGACCACCCAGATCACCGCGTCCACCAGGGCCAGCACCCGGTCGACCTGCTTGCGGTGCGCGGTGACCGCCGAGTCGTGGTCGGGCAGGTCGACCAGGACCAGCCCCTGCAAGTCCTCGTCGCCGACGCCGCCCGCCAGTGGCCGGCGCCGCAGCCGCCCCGGGATGGCGAGCCGGTCCAGCAGCCCGGCCGCGCCCTCGGACCAGGTGCAGGCGATGGGCGCGGCCGTCGTGGGCCTGCGGAGGCCGGTTTCGGAAATCGGCACCCCGGCCAGCGCGTTGATCAGAGTGGACTTGCCGCTTCCGGTGGCTCCGGCGATGGCGACGACGGTGTGGCGCGAGGAGAGCCGCTGACGCGCCGCCGCCTCGTCCAGTACCCGCCCGGCCTCGGCGAGCGTCTTGCCGTCCAGCCGGGTGCTGGACAGCCCCATCAGTTCGCGCAGGGCGTCGAGGCGGGCGCGCAGGGTCCCGGCGTACGCCTCGCCGATGGGGGTGTGCGGATCGCCCGGCGCGTCCGGGTCACCGGGCCCGAGCTCGCCGGCCTCCAGCTGCTCCTGTACGCGGCGGGCGATCAGTCCGTCGTCCCAGCGTTCGTCAACGGCGCTCACCGCCGTCACCTCTCCTTCTGCAATAGCGACAGCGCGGCGATGAGTTCGGCCTGCGGCTCCGGTGTCACATCGAGCGCTCGGAGGGGCGCGAGCCGCCGCGTCCTCTCCTCCTGCAGGACGCGGTCGATGTACGTGGTGACCAGCTCGCCGCCCCGGTCGCGCAGCCGCAGGGCGCCCTGCGCGCCGAGCAGCTCGGCGAGCCGCTCGCCCGCGCTGCGCGTCCTGCGCCCGCCGAGCAGCGCGGCCGCGAGGAGCGCCGCCGCGGTCTCGGCGTCGGGGGCGGCGGCCCGGTCGGCGCGCCGTACCTCGTCCTCGGCCAGCTCCTCCAGGACGCGCCGCCAGCGCCGTACGGCCATGCCGATGCGCTCGCCGGTCTCCCGGTCGGGGGCGGAGGTCCGGGCGCCGCTGCCGCCGCCGTCGCCCTCGCCCATCAGCGCGCCGGCGGCCGGTTCGCGCCGCCACGCCTCCCGTACGTGCTCGTCGGCGGCGGCGACGGCGCACTGGAGCAGCGCGGTCAGGGACTCGACGAGGGAGTCGAGCAGTTCGGTGGCCGAGCAGTCGCGGGGGTAGCCGCGCCAGCGGGTGCGGGCGTCGCCGGCGAGCACGGCGCCGCGCCCCAGCTCCCGGCGCACCCGTTCGCCCTCCTGCTCGTAGGCCGCCTGGACGGCGCCGGTGAGCCGTACGGCGGCGGCGTACTGGGCGGCGACCGCGGCGGCCAGCTCCGGCATCCGTGCGTTCAGCGAGTCGATGACCCCGGCGGCCGTGCGCCCGACGGCCTGCTGCCGGGCGGCCGGGTCCAGGGCCCGGTGGGCGAGCCAGGCCCGCAGCGGCGCCACGGCGGTGTCGGGCAGCAGGCCGCTTCCGCCACCGGTCGACTCGGGCAGCTCGGGGATGGTGAACCGGGGCACGTCGCCCAGACCCGCTCGGACGAGCAGCGCCTCGTACTGCCGCGACACCTCGTTGATCACCTGGTGCGGCACCCGGTCGAGCACGGTGACGAGCGTGGCGTCGTACTCCTTGGCGGTCCGCAGCAGATGCCACGGCACGGCGTCGGCGTATCGCGAGGCGGTGGTCACCATCACCCACACGTCGGCGGCGCAGATCAGTTCGGCGGCGAGCTCGCGGCTCTCGACGACGAGGGAGTCGATGTCGGGCGCGTCGAGCACCGCCAGTCCGGGCGGCAGGGTGTCCGCGGTGACGACCCGCAGTGTGCGCTCCTCGACGCCGTCCCCGTCGCCGTCCGCGTCCTGCGGTGTCCATACGCGGGTGAGCTGCGGCAGCACCCGCATACCGGCGAACCAGTGGTGATCGTCGGGATGGCATACGAGGACGGGGGTACGCGTGGTGGGCCGGAGCACCCCCGCCTCACTGACGCGCCGCCCCACCAGGGAGTTCACCAGCGTCGACTTTCCGGCCCCGGTGGATCCCCCGATGACGGCGAGCAGCGGCGCGTCGGGCTCCTTGAGGCGGGGCACCAGATAGTCATCGAGCTGCGCGAGCAACTCCGCCCGCGTCTGCCGCGCCCGTGGCGCCCCCGGCAGGGGCAGTGGAAGACGCACGGCGGCGACACGGTCGCGCAGGGCGGAGAGTGCGTCGATGAGCTGAGGCCGTACGTCCAAGGTCACCACATGCGAAGAATGCCCAATTTCGTGACCTTTTTGAAGCGTATAGGTGTCCCTGCGCGCCGATCAGGCACTCGGGACAGACGGGACGAGTGGGACACAGGCATAACGAGTGCACAACACCCGAGGCGCGAGACGCGAAAAACGCTGCGGAAATCGCACCTGCCTGCGATTATCGGTTCGCTTCACCGAACCTCCACATCGTGCCACGCAGGTGAAGCGACCGGGTCAAGGCGATCGGAGCCCTATCCTTGTCCCCGGCAAGGTCACGGACCACCCACCAGGGGCTCCAGGCCACAAGGCCACCACCGGCCCCCGTAGCTCAGTGGATAGAGCAGGCGCCTTCTAAGCGCTTGGCCGCAGGTTCGAGTCCTGCCGGGGGCGCATACAACCTCTCACCTGTGGAAACGCGTGAGGGGCTTTTTCGTGTCCGGATGCACATCGCTCTGGAGCAGGCGCCTTCGCCTGCCGCCATCGCGGGTAACCGTGTAGCACCCGGTAGCACACCTTCGCTATCGTGGACGGCATGACAGCGCAGCCGGAGATCACTCAGCGCGATCTGCGCACCCGCTCCAAAGAGATCATGGACGCCGTCCAGGGAGGACAGGCGTTCACCGTCACCCGCGACGGGCATCGTGTCGGCGAGCTGATCCCGCTCCGCCGCCGTCGCCGCTTCGTTCCCCGCGCCGAGTTCGCGGCCATGTCACGTACCGCCCCTGACATCTCGCTGGACGCCTTCCGCGACGACCAGGACGCGGTCGTCGAGCAGGAGTTGGACGACCCGTATGCCCGTTGAGCACGAGCAAGGCCTGCTCGACACCAACATCATGATCCTGCGCAAGTGGATCGACGCCGACGAGCTACCTGCCGAGATGGCCATCAGCGCCATCACCCTCGCAGAACTCTCTGCAGGCCCTCACCAGGTGCGCGGCGGCGAGCAGAGCGACTACGACGAACACGCCGAGCGGGCCCGCCGCATGGACGTTCTACAGCGCGCGGAGAACGAATTCGACCCCATCCCCTTCGACGTGGAGGCGGCCCGCATCTACGGCAGAATCTGCGCCGCCGTCGTCTCCACAGGCGGCAAGCCCCGTCGCCGTGCGGCCGACCTGATGATCGCCGCCGTCGCGGTCGCCGAGGGACTCCCCCTGTTCACCACCAACCCCGACGACTTCAAGGGCCTCGACGGCTTGGTCACCATCGTGCCCGTCACCCGGCCCGAGATCCTGCACGACCGGTAGTACCGCGTCGGTCCCGCCCTGCGCCGGAAGCCAGGGTGGTTCCACTCCCGGTCGCGGACATCACTGCCCTTCGCCAACTCACGGCACGCGAGACCTCGATCTGCGCGGAGATGGCGCCCGGAGCCTCGGTGCCGGCACGCGCCCGTACAGTTACCCGATGACGCCGATCAAGAAGTTCCAAGTGACCTTCGACTGCGCAGAACCCGAGCGGCTCGCTCGTTTCTGGTGCGAGGTGCTGGGGTACGTCATACCGCCGCCACCGGCGGGGTTTGCCACTTGGGACGATTTCAAGCGCTCGCAGCCACCTGAGCAGCGGGATTCCTGGTTCGCCTGCGTCGACCCCTCAGGGGTGGGCCCGCGGCTGTACTTCCAGCGTGTCCCCGAGGGGAAGGCCGCCAAGAACCGGCTGCATCTTGATGTGCGGGTCGGCACCGGACTCGTGGGGGAAGAGCGCCTCGCCGCCCTTGAGGCGGAATGCGCACGACTGGTCCCGCTCGGTGCGGTGCACGTGCGCACGCTGTACGACGGCAATGATTCGTGCATCCCGATGCTGGACATCGAGGGCAACGAGTTCTGCATCGACTGAGTGGCCGCGAACGTGCCTTCGCCCTGTCCCCATGAGCCAGGGCGAAGGCACGAGGGGCGGTCATCAGCCAAAGGCCCCCGGAAATGACAGCAAGCGCTTTGATAAGCGCTTGGCCGCAGGTTCGAGTCCTGCCGGGGGCGCAAACCCTGCGGTCGGTCCGGCCTGGAGATGAGATGACCGCAGGTCAGCCGCGTGTTTGGTTTCTGTCGCTGACATGAGCGGTTGGGCTCCGCCGGCAGACAAACGTGCCGTCGACCCATGCGAATCCTCTCGCGCTGAGGAGAACGCACAGGTCACAGCCATTGAGTGAGGAAAATCGGGCTGTGTGCGGCGAGCCGCAGGTTCGCGGGCCCCGATCGGTCGGCGGGTGGGTCACGTACCTCCAGGCAAAGTCAGGACTCGCGCTCCGTCGCCGGTCTGCAGCTATGAGATCGCGGTGTTGGGGCTGTCCGCCGAGGCTGACCAATGCCGAGCTGTTGACGCCGGCGTGCAGGCGCTGCTCGGTTCGTCTCCCAGGTCAGATGGCTGTGGTCCGCCCGCCGTCACCTGACGGCTAATTTTCCCTACCCGACCGACCGGGCAGTGGTCCAGCCCAGGGCAGTCGCCTGTCGTGCGGAAGGCGCTGGGCGGGGCGCCGGTATCCCGCCTTCCCCCGCCTCGAACAGGGGGGTGAAGGTCCCCGTCTGCCGTGGTCCGGAGAAGACAGATGGCTGGTCACCAGCCACGCTCGGCGCCGTCAATGGCGCGACGACGCCCTGGTGGGACGCCCCCGCCGCTGCGGATGACGGCGGTGGACCGGCGGGCAGGGCACTGGGCGTCCCGCCGTCCGGCAGGAAGCCGAACATCTCTGGTGCTGGTCGCGCGGCGACGGCGCCGCCGACACCAGCCCGGCTCAGTCACTACCGCCGCCGCGGTCATCGGCCCCCGTAGCACCGCAGGGCGCGACGGATCGGCCGGCACCTTCTCATGCCGGGTACGCACATCGCGCCTGAATTAACGGTGACGCATAAGAAACGAATGCGGCGTTGCCGTTTCAGCCAAATGGACTTAACGCCGTCTCGAAAGAGTGAGCTAAATGCTCGGCCTGCTTACCTGCTGGGTGTCGGGGCTAGCATCACTGCGGAATCCTGTCCCAAGTACGGGACGGACCGACCGTTCAACTCGGAGAGAAACCATGATTAAGAAGGTTCTGACTTGCGCAGCTGTCGCTGCGGCCGCCGTGGCACTGGGGGCCGGGTCCGCCGCCGCGCACGAGAGCGGAGACGACCACCGCGACCGCATTGTCGCCGCTGAATGGGGCGGGGGCAGCTTCGAAGCCCTCAAGACCTCCTCCAACACCGGGATCTTCAGCGGATCGAAGCACTACGGCGCCTTCGTAAGCGTGGCGGACTAACAGCCACGTCCGCGGCAAGGCGAGTGTAATACCAAGAAAAGCCTGTGGCTCCTCGATCAGAAGATCAGGAGCCACAGGCTTTTCGCACGCATGGGCCTCGGTGTTACCGCCCGACTGGTGCGCCGGGTGCGATTATGCGGATCCTCGCATATCGCTTGTTCACGTGTATGGTCACACGGCTGTGCAGGTCACTCGGCGGCTGCCGGATCGGGCGTGGCGAGCTGTAACGCACTACGTCGGGGCCGCAGCGGATATAGCGGCCCCGACGTTGCAGTAGAGCCTGCCTCATCTACTTCGTTCAGTCGATGACAGCCCCGAGGATGGGAAGGGCCGGCGCAGCGGAGTCGTCCTTGACCGACGACTTCTGGCGGATCTCGTTGCACTGGAAGGTGCGGGCCTCATCCAGCACCTCGACGGTGATGACGTCGATGTCCTGGATGGTGGGGCAGATGTCGCGAATGATCTCGATGTTCTGCGAGTAGTGGCCGTGCACCTCTTCGTCGGCCATGGCCGGCGTGACTGCCGCGCCGGTCGCAGCCAGCGTCAGCATCGAACCAGCGAGGACCTTCTTGGCGTTCATTTGCGTTGCCTTCCTTGTGCGTGGTAGCTACAGCACTTAGTGGTGAGTGCCGACAGCCTGATAACCGACTTCAGGCCCTTGCAGTTCCGGACCGTCATCCCCATTCATCCACTTGCAGCAATAAGTGAGCGTGTCACATAATCTCACGCGCTCTTGCTGACCGGTGGAGCGGGAACTCGCCATAAAAATAGGCCCCGACCCGTGCGTTGGTCGCACAGTTCGGGGCACACTCTCCCTCGGCGAGAGGGCTCACAGGACACCAGATAAACGGTGTCCAACGATTTAGTTGAGGACCTGCCCGAGGATGGGCAGCGCCGGGGCGGAAGAGCTGTCGCTCACCTTCGAGCCCTGGCGGATCTCATTGCACTGGAACGTGCGGGCCTCATCCAGCACCTCGACGGTGATGACGTCGATGTCCTGGATGGTGGGGCAGATGTCACGGATGATCTCGATGTTCTGCGAGTAGTGGCCGTGCACCTCTTCGTCGGCCATGGCCGGCGTGACTGCCGCGCCCGTCGCAGCCAGCGTCAGCATCGAACCAGCGAGGACCTTCTTGGCGTTCATTTGCGTTGCCTTCCTTGTGCGTGATAGCGGCCCCACTTACTGGTGAGTGCCGACGGACTACTAACCGACTTCACACCCTTGGAGTTCCGGACTGTCATGCCGATTCATCCACTTGCAGCAACCGGCCAGCCGGGCAATGCGGTTGTTTTTGAGGATGAGCACTACGTATGAGGATCCACTCGGCCTCGGCGCGGCCCACCATCGTTCGCAAACGCGCGGTATTCAGCACAAAGCCCCGGGCCTGTGCGGCTGATCGCGCAGGACCGGGGCCCGTTTCCCCTGGTGAAAGGGCGTTCACGACACCGAACAAACGGTGTCCCGATTCAGTTGATTACATGCCCGAGGATGGGCAGCGCCGGGGCGGAAGAGCTGTCGCTCACCTTCGAACCCTGACGAATCTCATTGCACTGGAACGTGCGGGCCTCATCCAGCACCTCGACGGTGATGACGTCGATGTCCTGAATGGTGGGGCAGATGTCACGGATGATCTCGACGCTCTGCGAGTAGTGGCCGCGGACCTCTTCGTCGGCCATCGCGGGCGTGACAGCCACTCCAGTAGCAGTCAATGTCAGGACGGACCCCGCGACAATCTTCTTCACATCCATGGCGTTTACCTTCCTAGCGCTTGGGCGACGTCTCCCGATGAAACGGCAGCACCCTCTCTAACCGGCTCCCCCGAGCGGACGTTTCCCCGGGGCTTTGACAATCACCCAGACACCGGATTCGTGCGACTTCACGACGAGCTTTTTAATCCGGCACCCAAGCCGGGGTCCGATGAACACACCCGCTCAGTGATATGCCGGTCCGGCGGAACCATACTCGACCGTGCCGGCCGGCGTAGCCGCGCACGTACCGTGTCGGCTTCCGCCGCAGGCATCACCAGTAGCGCCTGCGCCTGACCAACGCCGTTGATTTTCGGCGAAGTGTTCCCCGGCGCTCACTGCGCTCATCCGATCAGACTGCGCGTACCAGCCTGCCTGCCTCCGGCAGTACCTTGTGGACGCCTTTGCCGCCCGCGTCTGCCGCCAGGCTCGTCGGTTGCTGTGCCGCCCCGTCGATCGCGGCACTCATACCATCAGGGGCAACGGCCGGAATACCATCAAGGCTGGATGCGTCGGCAACGTCTACAGCGTGCGCGGTTCCCGCGGTTCCGGTCGCCAAGGCCGCTACCGCCATAACACATACCGTAAGGGATCGTCGCATGAGGAGTCCTTAAAAGGATAAACTTTACGGCCCGCCCCACGAGGGTCAGGCCCCTGTCTGCGCTCGTTTCTGCGTACCCAACAACGAGGCAATCAGGGTGTAGTCACTGACCTATCCTCTTCAGTCCGAGTGGGGCAAAGCTGATGGCCTCCCCCTCGGCCGCCGCCATCGATCGGAGGCGGGCCGAGGGGGAGGCCGGCTCGTATCCCTGGTCCAGAGGCACTGTGCGCGCACTGTGCGCACCACCGAACCGCGCTGGAGCGACGGTCTCAGCGGCGCAACCGCAGGACGGGAACCACGCAGTGGGCGCTGGCCGACCGGAGTTCATCGTCGTCGAGGAAGCTACGCAGCTGGTCGGGGCTGATCTCCTGCCCCGGAGCGGCGTGCGGCCACGGGCGGGTCAGGCAGATGAGATGGACTGTGCCGTTCTTGTGCGCGGCGTCCTGCCACTTCGGCGGTACGGGGCATTGCACCTTCAGAAACGGCGTGGTGAGTACGGCCTGTTGGGCCTCCACCAGCAGAGTGACGGCCGACTTGGCCTCTCGGGGCAGTTCGACCGGCCGGCCGGACACCGGCAGGCCGAGCTTCTCCAGATTGGCCCGCATCGCCTTCTCACCGGCCTCGGGCCCGTCACGACCGTCACCCAGCGAGTACACCGTGAGAAACGGTAGCCGCGGAGTGTTGGAGGAAGGCTCACTGGTCCAAGGCACAATGGTGAGGGTTCCCAGAACGGAACCTTCTTGCCTCGCGGGTACGTCGGTTGAAGAGGTCATGGTGCCGGATGTTAGAGGCGCTTCTGGGGGCCTTCCCGAGCTTGTTCACCCGTTCGGCCGCGACTGTGCCTCGCATTCATCTTTCCGTGTCAAAGACGGTCGGCTGATGGTCTCCGCGTCGGGAGTCGCGTTCCGTACCGTCGGCACTGGTACGCCCCGGTACTGCTTGTTCCGGCCACCGTGGCGGGTCGGCCCGCCGACGCCGGGCGTGCCCAACACTTCCGGCCGTTGTGGCGGGTTGGGGCCAGGGGGCAGTTCGCCGGCGGGGCATCGGGTATCGATTACGTGTACGGAAAGGATGGGTGCGCCGAAGCCGGTCATCGCGGGTGGGAGGGGGACGGGTGCGGGGGGACGAGCGGAGTGGTCGCAACGACGTGAGCGGGACGGTGCATGGGCCCGCCGTGCAGGCGGGGGCCGTGTACGGCGGCATCCACATCGAGGGCGCGGCGGGGCCCGGTGATGGGCGGGCGCCGTGGCAGTTGCCGCCGTCGGTGCCGATCACCGACCGGGAGGCGGAGCAGGGCGCGCTGGAGCGGCACCGGGAGCGGGCCGAGCGGGAAGGGCATGCGGCGCTGGTGGCGGTCAGCGGGCTGGGCGGGGTGGGAAAGACGGCCGTCACGCTGGCCTGGCTGCATTCGTTACGGCCCCGGTTTCCGGGAGGCCAGCTGTACGCGGATCTGGGCGCCCAGTCGCCCGCCGGTCCGGCCGGCCCGGACGAGGTGCTGAGCCGGTTCCTACGGGCGCTGGGCGTGCCGGCCGCGCAGGTGCCCGCGACGATCGCGGAACGGGCGGCGCTGTACCGGTCGTTGACCGCCGAGCGGCGGCTCGTGGTGCTGCTCGACGACGCCGCCACCGCCGCGCAGGTCCGGCCGCTGCTGCCGGGCGGGCGGAGCGTGACGGCGGTGACCAGCCGCTGGCGGATGCCGGGGCTGACGGTCGACGGCTGCTACGCGCTGCACCTGGAACCCCTCGGCCCCGAGGCGGCGGTCGAGCTGCTGGCCGCCGTGCTCGCCGACGACCGGGTCGCCACGCAGCCCCGCGAGGCCCGCGCGCTGGTCGAGCTGTGTGCCGGGCTGCCCCTGGCGGTGCGGGTCGCCGGGGCGCGGCTCGCGGCGCGGCCCCGGCGGCGGCTCACCACGATGGTGCGCGCGCTCAGTGAGGAACACGACCGGCTGGAGGCGTTGGCCATCGACGGTGACCACAACGTGGGGGCGGCCCTGGACCTGTCGTACCAGGGCCTGCCGTCCGGCGTCGCGCGGCTCTACCGGCTGCTGGGGCTGCATCCGGGGCGGGAGTTCGGCGCCGCCGTCGCCTCCGCGGCGCTGGCGGCGGACGCGACGGAACTGCTGGAGACACTGCACGACGCGAACCTCCTCATCGACGCCGGAGAGGACCGTTACCGCTTCCACGATCTGGTAAGGCTGCACGCCGCCGCCAAGGCGGAGGCGGACGAGTCCGCCGCGGACCGTGCCACGGCCCTGCGCCGTATCGCCGACCATTACCTCGCGACCGCCACCCGCGCCGAGGAGATCGTCGACCCCCAGCACCGGACCATGCCCCGCGACTACGGCCCCGTGGTGACGGCCGAGTTCCCGGAGACCCCCGAAGGCGCGCTGGACTGGCTGGAACGGGAGCTGCCCAACCTGATGGCCGTCATCCGCCGCGCACGCCCGGCGGGCTTCCCGGAGGTGGCGTGGCAGCTCGCCGATGCCCTGTGGCCGCTGTTCCTGCGCCGCAAGTTCTACGAGCAGTGGCGCGCGGCGCACGCGGAGGGGCTCGCGGCGGCCGAGGAGCTGGGCGACGAGCGGGCCGCGTGCCGGATGCTCACCTCCGGCGGGATGGGCGAGCTGGGCCTGGGGAGCCATGAACGCGCCCTGGAGATGTTCGAGCGGGCGGCCGGGATCTTCGAGGCCCGCGGCGACGCGCTCGGGTACGCCCGCACGCTCAACTACCGGGGCCTGGCGCACCAGCGGCTCGGCCGGCTGGACGGGGCGGCGGAGCTGTACGCCCGCGCCGCCGAGGCGTTACCGGCGTGCGGCGACCGGCGGGCCGGCGCGCTGGCCCGGCTCAACCTGGCCGACGTCGCCCTCGGCCGGGGGCTGCCCGAGGAGGCGGCGGGCGACGCCGACGCGGCGTACACGGCGCTGCTGGAGGCGGGCGACACGTACAACGCCGCACGCGCGGCCACCCTGCTGGGCCGCGCGCACCTCGACCGCGGGCTGCTCGACGAGGCGGAGAGCCGGCTGTCCGGGGCGCTCGCCACCCTGCGCGGTATGGCGGCCGGGTACGAGACCGCCCGCGCCCTGGAGAGCCTGGCACGGCTCGCCGAGCGGCGCGGGCAGCCGGGCCTCGCCCTCGGCCGTTACCGCGAGGCCCTGGATCTGTACGCGGCGGCGGGCCGGGCGGATTCGGCCGACGCACGTGCGGTGCGGACCCGGGTGGAGCGGCTGGAGCGCGCGGCCCCCGACTGACCCCGCGGCGGCCGTACCCGCGCCGACCGCAGGGCCTCGGCGGGGAGCCCGGCCACCAGCCAGGCGTGCGCGAGTGACGCCCGCAGCCCCCAGCCGCCCCACGGTGCTCCGGGGTCGGTTCGCCGGGACGTCAGCCGCAGTACGACGCCCTCCGGGCCGAGCCGCAGCCAGCAGTCCCGGCCGCGGTGCACCGCCACCACCAGGGCGCCGGGATGGCGGGCGGCCAGCTCGGCGGCGTCGCCCGGTCCTTGCCCCGCTCCGTACAGCACATCGGCGAGCGACGGCCAGGGGTGGGCGGCGGGCAGCCGTACGCGCAGGTGCTCGTCCACGACGAGGCGGCCGGTGCCGGGACGCACCAGCGCCACGCGGGTACGGCAGCCGGCCGGCCCACAAGCCAGGGTGACCGTGCCGGTGCCGCCGACCGTGCCTGCGCCGGTGACCGTGCCGGTGAGGGTCACCACACCGGTCATGCCGGTCACCGCGCCCGTCACCACGCCGGTCGCCGGGCCGGTCATCTCGCCCGTCACGACGTCACGCTGCCCGGCTCGTCGTAGCGCACCATCACCGGCAGCCGTGCCGGTTCCGTGGTCGGGCGCGGCGAAGGGGCCCGCAGGCGCAGCTTGCGGTAGATCAGCGCGCGCATCTTGTGGGCGAACCGCCCCGGTTCGGAGGTGATCCGGGCCGCGACCCGCTCGTAGTGCTGTGGACGGTACGTGGCGGAACTGCGGCTGAGCTGGCGGCGCAGCGGCCGGTCCCCGCGCAGCCGGTGCGCGAAGGACCGCAGGTCGGCCAGCGGCGAGCCGGGGTCCACCTCCGGCTCGTGGGTGTCGGCCATGAGGACGGGCGCGCCGGTCATCACCCCGTACAGGGACACGGAGCCGTGGTCACCCACGATGTAGTCCGCGGCGACGAGCGCCCCGGTCCAGTCGCTGTACTGGCTGATCAGGGTGAGCCCCGAGCGTGCCAGCCCGGCCAGCCAGCTGCGGATCTGCCATTCGCCGTGGGCGTTCCACACGTTGGGGTGCAGCAGCGCGGCCACCCGGTACTCGTCCCGGGGCAGCTCGGTGACCAGCCGCTCCAGGAGCTCCCAGCCCCGCCCCAGCAGCGAGTCGGGCCCCCAGGTGGAGCAGACCAGGACCAGCCGCTGCCGGGCGCCGGTGCGCAGCGCCTCCCGGTACAGCGCCCGTGAGGGCAGGCTGGCGCTGATCCGGTCGTAGCAGGGGTCACCGACGACCTCGGCGGCGGGCAGGGCTTCGGGACACTCACGGCCGAGGCGGGCCAGTTCCTCCTGGTGCGCCAGGACGATGACCTCGGGCACCACCGTGCCGTCGCGGATCAGCCGCTGCCGGCTCAGGCCGTACACACCCCGTTCCGCGACGGCGCGTCCGCGCCGCCCGCCCGGGGTGAGCTTGTTGTGCCCGGCACCGTGCGGCAGCACGATGACGGGGGCGTGCAGTTCGTGGAGACTGCCGTGGCTCGCGGCCAGGGCCAGGTCGAACCGGGTCTGCACCGCCTGGTTCCACGGCAGTACCAGCCCTCTGAGCTGCTCCAGGAAGTCGGCCACCCCGTTGCTGAACACATCCGGCGCGGACGTGAAGAACACCTGCACCCTGGAGTCTCCCTCCAGCAGCCGCACCGCCTCCAGCAGCCGCTGCCCGGCTGTCACCGTGTGCACCACGGCCAGGACCCTCCTGCGGATCTGTCGGGTGGCCCAGCGTTCGACGTCCAGACGCACCGGCACGTGCCGCCAGTGCGGTTCCGGCACTGTCACGCTCATCGAAATCGATCCCCCGGTCTTTCCCCCTCGGACCGTCGCCGGTCCGGCAGGCCGCGACGGTTCGCGGCCACTGCTACCGCTGTGCCCGGCCGGGTGGATGGCCGGCTTGCAGGAATCCTGCACTCCAAGTACGAGGTGGCGGGGAGCTGTTGCGCGCCGGTCGCGCTTCCGTGCGCCTCTGGCCATGACCCTCGCGGCGCGGGAAACAGTAAGTTGAGCGCCGTACGAAAAATGTGCGCGCGTTGCCGGATGCGGTGGAAAGAAGCACACCCGTCGGGGGCGATGGTGGAACTTCTTGCTCTGGGACCCCTTGAACTGTGGGAGCACCAGCGGCAGTACGAGCTCGGTTCGCTGAAGGAGCGCTGCGTACTGGCCGTGCTGGTGCACGCCCGGGGCGAGCCGGTGTCCGCGGACACGCTGATGGCGCGGATCTGGGACGGTGACCCGCCCCGTACGGCCCTGGACACCCTGCACAGTTACCTCTCCCGGCTGCGCGGGCGGTTACGCCGGTCGGTCGGCGATCTGGCGAAGCTGGATCGGCCCTCCTCGCGGCTGTACCAGCTGCGCGTCGCCGATCCGAACGACGTCGACCTGCTGCGGTTCCAGCGGCTGCGTACGGACGCGGCCGCGGCCGCCGGGCGGGGCGAGAGGGACCTCGCCGTCGGCCTGCTGCACACCGCCGAAGCCCTGTGGCGGGGAGAGCCGTTGATGGAGTTCACCGGGTCGTGGGCCGCGTCGGCGCGTGCCCGGCTGGTCGAGGACCACCGTCGCGTACGGGAGGAACGCATCCGCCTGGAGCTGGAGTCGGGGCGGCACGCCGACCTCATCGGCGAACTGCACGAGCTGGCCTCGCAGCACCCGCTCGCGCAGAAGGTGATCGCCTCGCTGATGCTGGCGCTGTACCGCTGCGGACGCCACGACGAGGCCCTCGCCGTCTACCGGACCACCCACCGGCGCCTCCAGGAGCGCCAGGGCATCGAGCCCGGCGCCGAACTGCGGGACCTCCACCGGCGCATCCTCGACCAGGACCGGTCACTGTCGCAGCCCGACCCCGGCTCCGGGCGCGGCTCCGACGCCATCTCCAGCCCCGGCCCCGGCCCCGGGCGCGTTCCGGTGGTGCCGCCGGCACCCTGCGACAACCTTCCCCGGGACACCCCGGACTTCACCGGCCGTACCGCCGAACTGCGCATCCTGCTCACCGAGTCCGAGTCCATGTCCGAGTCCGAGTCCGAGTCCGAGTCCGAGTCCGAGTCCGGGCGCGGGCGCGGGCGCGACACCGCCGGTGGTGGTGGCGGCAGCACCGCGTTACCGGTGACCGTGGTCCACGGCATGCCGGGCGTCGGCAAGACCGCCTTGGCCGTGCACGCCGCGCACCGGCTGCGCGGCTCCTACCCCGACGGCCAGTTCTATGTGGACTTGCACGCCTACAGCGGCCGGCCGCCCTTCGAGCCCACCGAAGCGCTCGCGGTCCTGCTGCACGCGGCGGGGGTGCCCGGGGACCTGCCGCCCTCCCTCGACGAGCGGGCGGCGAGGTGGCGGCAGTGGACCGCGCGCCACCGGGTGCTCGTGGTGCTGGACAACGCCAGGGACGCCGATCAGGTCCGGCCCCTGCTGCCCGGAGCCGCCTCCTGCCGGGCGATCGTGACCAGCCGCAACCGGCTCGCCGGACTGGGCGGCGCCACGTCCCTGTTCGTGGACGTGCTGTCCGGGGCGGAGGCGGCCACGCTGTTCACGCGGATCGCCGGAGCCGCCCGGGTGGCCAAGGACGCCACGGCTCTGGGGCGGGTCGTGGCCGCGTGCGGCTGCCATCCGCTGGCCGTCCAGCTCCTGGCCGGCCACTTCCGGCACCGCGACTCATGGGACCTGCCCCACCTCCTGGACCGGCTCGCCCAGGCCGCCGACCCGCTCGACGAGCTGGACGACGCCGTCGCCTCGGCGTTCCGGCTCTCGTACGCGGCCCTCAGCGCCCCGGCGCAGCGGCTGTTTCGCCGCCTGGCGCTGCACAGCGGCCCCGACATCACCCTTCTCGCGGCGACCGCGCTCGCCGGCCCTGACCCGGCGCCCGATCCGGACCCGGACCCGGCGCCCGGCCCGGACCCCGCGCCCGGCCCGGATTCCGACCCGGCGGAACGGTCGGCGAGTGCCGCGGGGGTGCGCCGGAGCGTGGAGGAGCTGCTGGACTGCCACCTGCTCGAAGAGCCCGTACGCGACCGCTACCAGCTCCACGACCTCGCCCGCGCCTTCGGCCTCCAGGTCTGCTCCCGCACCGACCCGCAGTCCGCCCGCCGGGCCGCGGTCGAACGGCTCCTCGGCGTCTATCTCACCGCCGCTCACCGCGCCGGCCGCCTCGCGCACCCCCATAGCCGCCCCCTGCCTCTGCCTCTGCCCCTGCCCCTGCCCCTGCCCCCGCCGGCATCACCGTCCACCCCTGTGCCCGAGTTCGCCGACGCGGACGAGGCGTCGGTGTGGCTCACCGTGGAACGCGCGAACCTCCTGGCCGTCGCGCGCGCCGCCGCCACCCACGTCCCCCGGTACGCCGCGCTGTTCCCGCTCGTCCTGGCCACGTCGCTGAAGCTGTGGGGTACGTGGGACATCGCGGCCGAGCTGTACGCCGCCGCCGTACCCGCCCTGCGCGCACAGGGAGACCGGGCGGTCCTCGCCCGGACGCTGACCGAACGCGCGGACGTACTGGCCCAGAAGGGCCACGCCGAAGCGCTCCGCTGCGCGACCGAGGCCCTGGCGCTCTACGAGGACCTCGGCGACCCACACGGCTGCGCCGACGCCCTGTACCAGTCGGGCCGCGCCCACTTGGCGGCGGGCAACGGCGGCACGGCCATGGCGCTCCTGGACCGGTCGCTGCCGCTGTACCGGCGGGCCGGTGACCGGTACGGCGAGAGCGCGTGCCTCAACGTGCAGGGCGCGGTGCTGTATTTCGCGGGGCGGTACGGCGAGGCGCTCCGCACCTTCCGCGAGATCCTGGAGATCAACCAGGAGCTGGACGATCCGCTGGCCCAGGCCAAGGCCCTGAACAACATGGGCGAGCTGCACCGCCTCCAGGGCCGGTACGAGGAGGCCCGCCACTACTACGAGCGGTCCCTCACCCTCGTACGGCGGTGCGGCGGCCGGCAGGAACTCGCCATCCTCGACACCAACCTCGGCGGCGTCCACCAGGCGACCGGCCGGACAGAACTGGCACTGGCCTGCTTCCGCCGGGCCCTCGACAGCCACCGGGCCGGCGGGGACTGCCTCGGCGAGGCGAACGTACTGATCAGCATGGGCGCGGCGTACGCGGAAACCGGCCGCCGCGGCGAGGCCCTGCTCCACTTCAACCTGGCGGAACGGGTCGCCCACAGCATCGGCAACTCCTACGAGCGCCAGCGCGCCCTGATCGGCGTGGCCGGCGTCCAGCGCGAGTCGGGCCGGCTCGGCGCCGCGATGGAGGTGTACGAGCAGGCTCTCCAGGTCGCGCGGGAGATCGGCTCTCCGCTCGGTTCCGCCCATGCGCTCGCGGGGCTGGCCCGGACCGCGCTGTCCTCGCACAGCATCGAACCGGCCCGCCACTACGGCCGGCAGGCGGTCGCCCTGTACGTGAGCCTTGAGGCCGACGCGGAGGCCGAGAGCCTGCGCCGCCTCCTGGTGGACCACGGGGTGACCGGCTCCTGAGCGGGCGTCACCACATCAGCTGGTCCTTCACCACGCTCGCCAGCACGACCTGTTCCGCCGGCTCCGTGCCGAGGGCCGGCACGGTGATGCCGAAGTACAGCGCGACTGCGGCCATGGCGGTGGCGATGGCGGCGATGGCGGCGACAGCAGCACTGCGTTCCACAACTCTCCTTGTTGGACAGACACATGGCTGTGGGGCTTGATCAGCCGGCAGAGGGAAAGTAGCGGACGGCGAACACGGCTGGCGAACCCCGCGAGTGGTGGTGGACACACGTGTGGTGCCGGTGCTATACGGCCGGCTCGCCGTAGAGGACGAGGTTGTCGGCGTACGCGTGCGCCTCCGGGTCGAAGGTGCCGGCGCAGGTGACCAGGGCCAGGCGCGGGGTGCCGCCGGGGGCGAACAGGTCCCGGGGCAGGGCCGACTTGCGGTGGGTGCGGCGGGCGACGATCCGGTACGTGTGGCGCCTGCCGTCGGCCGCCGTGACGTGGGCGAGGGTGCCGATAGGCACGTCGTGGAGGGTCTCGAAGGGGCCCACGCCCTCGGCGGCAGAGTCGAGGTGACCGGCCAGGAGGACGGTGCCGTGCGGGGCGCCGGGAGCCGCGCCGAGGGCCCACCAGCCCAGGCGGCGAGGGGATTCCGGGACGGTCATGGCACCGGTGGCGTCGCTGGTGACCGGGTCGACCGGGACCTTGTCGAGACGGCCGGGGATGCTGAGGGTGACCGGCGGGGAGTGCACCGGGGCGGCCGTCGCGGTCGGCGCCGCCGCGGCCGGGAGGCTGCCGGCGTCCGGCGGCCGGGCGGGGGTCGGCGTGGCGAGGAGCGGCAGCAGACAGACCAGGAGCGTCGCGGCGGACACCGCGAGCCCGGCCCGGACCAGGAGACGGTCCGGGCCAGGCCCGGTACGCGGCCAGGCGCCCATGGGTGTCAGCGGTTGTCGTTGCGGCGCATGCGGGCCGCGGCCCAGAAGGCTCCGGCGGCGACGATGACACCGCCGACCGCGACCGCGGGCACGGCGAGGGCGACCGGTACCTCGGCCGCCAGCGCCGCCTGGCCGCCGTTGCCGGCGTGGATGGCCTTGGGCGCGTGGCCCGCACGGCACTCACCGCCGCGCACCATGTCCAGGTGCATGGCGACGACCGGGCGGGCGGCCTTGGCGGCGGCCGTGATCTGGGCGTTCTTGCCGTGGGCGATCTGGTTGTCGATGCGCGCGAGGGTCTTCTCGTGGGCTGCCGCCTGGACGCGCAGCCAAGCGGCGTCGTAGGCCTTCGTACCGGCCTTGGCCATGACCTCCGCGAGCTTCTCCTGCTGCTCCTTGGTGGGTGCCACGGGCAGGTCGACGCCGAGCTTGTTGGCGAGCGCCTTGGTGTCCGCGTCGAGCTTGGTGTGGTCGCGGACCAGTACGGCTCCGACCTTCTTCACACAGGCGGTGGTGGCGTTCTTCTGGGCGTCCTGGCCGGCGGCGATCTCGGCCAGGTTGCCCTGGTGGGCGGCGCGCAGGAACGCGCTGTCGGTGGCGGTGTCGGTGCCGCCGGCGAAGGCGGGTCCGGCGGCTATGCCGGTCAGGGCGAGGCAGGTGAAGGCCGTAGCGGCCCAGCGGTGAGTGCGGGTCACGGTTGGTTGTCCGTTTCTCGTCGGTCGGTCGCGGCCCTCAGGTTTCATGGGCCACGATGACCATCCGGACACGATCGTGCGCGGGGCGCCACTCGCGGTACTGCAAACAGCGCACACCCGGTCAGGTGATGGGGGCGTGATGCGGCGATTGGCTGGGACTCGCCAACCGATGATCCCGCTCTTGTCACCGTGTGGAATCGCGTGCGTACATGGAGTGGCGTACGTCCAGAGGGATGACGGGGGTGGTCAGCCGTGGCGAACGTTCCGGGCTCCGTGCTCGGCCGGGCGGCGTCGAGGGATGGGACACCGGCGCGGGCGGCGCCGTGGCGGGCGCCGCGACCGGCCGGGCAACCGGTGTGCGGTACGAGACAGGTCTGCGCCACGCTCGCGGCGCTGACCGAGTCGGCCCGCCATGAAGTGCTGACCTTCGACGATCCGGCCGCCTGCCTGGGCCTGTCGCTCCCGGAACCCTTTCTGGAGCTCGCGGGCAGTTGCGTGCGCCTGGCGAGGGAGAAGGTGCGTACGGTACGCCAGATCGTGCCCCGGCACGCGCTGGCCAGGGTCGTGGCCGCCGAGGTCGCCGGGGCGGCGGCGCTGTCGGGCCGGGCCAGGCTGACGGAGTCGATCCCGTTCAAGATGATCGTGGTGGACCGTACGGTCGCCGCCGTCCCCCTCGATCTCGAACTGCTCTACAACGGGCTGCTGCTGATTCGCGACCCGGTGGTGGTGCACGCCCTCGTCCGGGCGCACCATGCCTGGTGGGAGTCGGGCGAGGACGCCCTGGCGAGGCCGGAGCCGCCCGGTGCGGGGCCACAAAACCTGCCGGCGCATCTGCGCCCGGTCCTCGAAGCCCTGCTGGCCGGGCTCACCGACGAGACGGCCGCCGCGCGGCTGGGGATATCGGGGCGTACGTACAGCCGTCGCGTGGGCGAGCTGCTCGCGGCGCTCGGTACGACGAGCCGCTTCCGGGCGGGAGCGGAAGCGGCTCGGCGCGGCTGGCTGTGAGCGGCCCGTCCACCGCGCGGCCGGCCGGACATGACCGCCACGGCGCGACCGGCTAGGACACGATGTCCTTGCGGGCGAAACCCCGGAAGGCCAGGGCGAACAGGACCAGGGCGTAGGTCACCGACACCGCCGCGCCCTTCACCATGCCGCCCCATTCCAGCTGCGGCTGGAGGGCGTCGGCCCAGGCGAACTGCCAGTGCGCGGGCAGGAACTCCCGCCAGTCGCCGAGTGCCGTGACCGCGTCCAGCACATTGCCGATGATCGTCAGGCCCATCGCGCCGCCGACCGCGCCGAGCGGTGCGTCGGTCTTGGTCGACAGCCAGAAGGCGAGGCCCGCCGTGACCAACTGCGAGACGAAGATGAACGCGACCACCAGCGCGAGCCGGGGCACCGTGTCGCCCGTGGCCAGGGAACCGCCCGTGGGCAGCTCCAGCGGCCCCCACCCGTACGCCGCGGTGCCCACCGCCAGCGCCACCAGCGGCAGCAGCAGCATCGCGGCCGCGCTGAACCCGAGCGCCACGGCCAGCTTCGACCACAGCAGCCGGGCGCGCGGCACGGGCGCGGCCAGCAGATAGCGCAGGGAGGACCAACTGGCCTCCGACGCCACCGTGTCGCCGCAGAACAGCGCCACCGGCACCACCAGCAGAAAGCCGGCCGAGACGAACAGGCACGTCGCGGCGAAGTTGGCGCCCGACGCGGTGGCGGTGTCCATCAGGGTGATCCGGTCGTTGTCCCGCCCGTCCGGGGTGCCGCCGATCGCGAAGGCGGTGATCAGCACGAACGGCAGGGCGGCCAGGATCGCGCCCATGACGAGCGTCCGGCGGCGCTTGAGCTGGCGTACGGCTTCGACGCGCAACGGCAGGGTGTGTCCGGGACGGTAGCCGTGCGCCACGCTGACGGTGCTGGTCATGCGGTTCCTCCTCCGATCAGGGTGAGGAACGCGTCCTCCAGGCGGCGGTGCGGGCCCACCCCGGTCAACGGCACGTCCAGACGGACGAGTTCGGCGATCAGGGTGGTGGCGCTCATGCCGTCCAGCCGTACCAGCAGGCCGCCTTCCGTGCGCGTCGCGGAGCCGACGCCGGGCAGGGCGACGACCTTCCCGACCAGCGGCTCCGGCACCTCGCCGTCCGTGGTGACGAGCAGTGTGTCGCCCGAGCCGGTGATCTCCGCGACCGGGCCCGCCTGGACGAGCCGGCCGCGGTCCATGACCACCAGGTGCGTGCAGGACTGCTCGACCTCGGAGAGGAGGTGGGAGGAGACGATGACGGTCCGGCCCCCGGCCGCGTACCGGATCATCACGTCCCGCATCTCACGGATCTGCGGCGGGTCCAGTCCGTTGGTCGGTTCGTCGAGGATGAGGAGGTCCGGCAGACCCAGCATGGCCTGGGCGATGGCGAGCCGCTGCCGCATGCCTTGGGAGTACGTCCGCACGGCACGTGCCAGCGCGTCGCCGAGACCGGCGATCTCCAGGGCCTCGTCCATGTGGGCGTCCTCGGCGGGGCGGCCGGTGGCCCGCCAGTACAGCTCCAGGTTCTCGCGTCCGGACAGGTGCGGCAGGAAGCCCGCGCCCTCCACGAACGCGCCCACGCGGGACAGCACCGGCGCGCCCGGCCGGATGGCGTGCCCGAAGACCCGGATCTCCCCCTCGTCGGGGGTGATCAGGCCCATCAGCATGCGCAGGGTGGTGGTCTTTCCGGCGCCGTTCGGGCCGAGGAGCCCGAGAACCTGGCCCTTCTCGACACGGAAGGACAGGTCCTGGACGGCGTACCTGCCGGCGGACTTGGCGTACCGCTTGGTCAGGCCGCTGATGGTGAGCGGCACCTCGGCGAGCTGCGAGTCGGGCGCGGGCGCGGCGGTGCGGCGGCGGGCGGTCAGCAGCAGCGCGGCGGCGATCAGGGCGCCGGCGGCCGGGAGGCCCCACACCCACCACGGAAGGCCGGCGGTCTGGGTGCGCACGGCGGGCGCGGTCGGTACGGACAGGCCGCCGGTCGCGCTGACGGTGTACGTCGCCGGGGCCACCGGGGAGGCGTAGCCGAGGTCGGTGGCGGCGAGGACGAGGCGGAGCCGGTGACCGGCCTCGACCTCGTGGTCGATGGCGGGCAGGGTGAGGTCCACGTCCTTGCCGCCCCGCGCGTCCTCGACGCGGACGGGCGCGACGAGCTGGGCGGGCAGCACCTGTTGCCGCCCGTCCGGCCCGACGTCGTACACCTTGCCGAAGAGGACCGCCTCGCCGCTGTCGGAGGTGACCTTGACGCGGACGGCCGGCGAGCCGGTGATGCGCAGCGTCTCGGGGAGGGGCGCCGACTCGAACCGCGCGTGCTGGCCGGGGAAGTCCAGCGACAGGCCGACGCCGAGTGAGGACAGCTGGGACAGCCCTCCGCCGACGCCCGGGACGGCGGAGATGGCGGGCGGGGTGGCCCCGGCGGGGTTGCGGAACGTCTGCTGCGGGCCGGTGAGCGCGAGGGTGCGGCCGCCGCCGCGCAGACCGGGGTAGCGGTCCCCGGTCGCGCCGCGCAGCTGGGCCTGTCCGTCCGTCGAGTCGACGCCGCCGGCGCGGCTGACCCGGAAGGCGGGCCCGGTGTCGGTGTCGGTGTCCCCCTTGAGGTACCGGTCGAACCAGGCGCCGATCCGCGCCTCGACGCGGGCTGTCTCGCGGTCGCCGCCGTCGTGCCCGCCGGCGATCCAGTCGACCGCGACGGGGGCGCCGTTGGCGCGGATGGCCTTGGCCATGGCATCGGCGTGGGAGAGCGGGAAGAGCGAGTCGGACTGGCCCTGCACGATCAGCGCGGGCACCTTGACGCGGTCACCCACGGCGGACGGGCTGCGCGCTTCGAGCAGCGCACGGGCGGCGGCGTCGGGCTTCCCGGCGACGGCGACCCGCTCGTACATCGCGCACAGCACCTCCTGGAACCGCCCGCAGGCCGCGGCGCCCACACCGGCGGCGGAACGCGCGGCCGCGGCGGACCCGGCCGAGGGTTCCCGCTGCGCGGCACCCGCCGCGCCCGGCGCGGGTGTGGCCTCCGCCGCACCGGCACCCGGAGCCGCGCCCCCTCCCGCACCCGCGCCCGCTGGGGCCTCGCCCTGGCCCGGGGCCTGGGTCGGGCGCTGGTCGGGCCGGGGCGGGGTCCGCGGCTGGGGCGACGACGCCGCCGTGCCCGTCGTGAAGAAGATCCCCGCCCACAGTTTCTTGAAGACCCCGTCCGGGAACAGCGCGTCCGCCAGGTTCCAGTACGTGATCGCCGGGGCGATCGCGTCCACCCGCTTGTCGTACCCGGCCACCAGCAGCGCGATCGCCCCGCCGTACGACGCGCCCGACATGCCCACCCTCGGGTCGCCCGCCCGGTCCAGCCGGACCTCGGGGCGCCGGGCCAGCCAGTCGATCAGCCGTGACACGTCCTTGACCTCGAAGTCGGGGTCGTTGATCCCGATCCGTCCCGTCGAGGCGCCGAAGCCGCGCGCGGACCAGGTCAGCACGGCGTACCCGTCCCGTGCCAGCTTCTCGGCCTGGGCCTTCACATCGTGCTTGCTGCCGCCGAATCCGTGCCCGAGCAGCACGGCCGGCCGGCGGACGTCATCGGTGCCGGAGGTGAAGAACGACGTGTCGATCCTCGCTCCCGGCATCTCCATCACCGTGTCCTCCCGGTGCACGGCGGGCTCGCCGTCCGACGCGACGGCCGTCCAGGTGCCGGCGCCCGCAAGCAGCGCCAGGGCGGTGGCGGAAGCGGCCACCCCGCGCCGGGGAAGCTCGCGTCGGGAAAGCCCGCGCCGAGGAAGGCGGGGAATTCGGATCTGCATGCTTAGCACCCTAAGCGGAGTGCGGCCACGGCCGGGCTGCCGTACGGCGGAACTCGGGGGCCGTCCTGAGGCGTACGCACTACCGTCGCCGTACACCATCCGTCGGGGTGGACACCGGCAACGGTCCGGCATTGGCGACGTATCGCTCGGCCGGTGCCGGCGACGATGGAGAATTCGCCATGCTCACGTGGGGGTTCGGCGACGAAGCGCGGTAATCATCTTGTGCTGTACATGACTGGACGGGACGCTGTGGAGGCCCCCTCCGGACCATGAAAGAGCAGGTGCCCCGAGATGAGAGCCGCATCCCGTCGCATCGGCGCGCTGATATCCGTGGTCGGCCTCGCGGCCGGCCTCCAGTTCGCCGCCTCCCCCACGGCACAGAGCGCGCCCCTCGGCGATCTCCGTCTCGCCCCGGCGGACGCCGCCGTCGCCAACAGCTGGATCGTCGTCCTCAAGGACGGCTCGACGCGCGCCGCCGACCTCGGCGCCACGCCCGACCTCGTATTCCGCAGCGCCCTCAAGGGCTTCTCGACCACGATGCCGAAGGCGAGGGCCGCCGCGCTCGCCACCGACCCGAGGGTCGCCTACGTCGAGCAGAACGCGACCGTCCGCCTCAACGCCACGCAGACCGACGCCACCTGGGGCCTGGACCGGGTCGACCAGCGGAACCTGCCGCTGTCGACGACGTACACCTACACCACCTCCGCGGCGAACGTGCACGCGTACATCATCGACACCGGCATCCGCACCTCGCACGGCGAGTTCGGCGGCCGCGCGGTGGTCGGCACGGACACCGTCGGCGGTGGCCAGAACGGCCAGGACTGCCAGGGCCACGGCACGCACGTCGCGGGCACGGTCGGCGGCAGGACCTACGGTGTCGCCAAGGCCGCCAAGCTCGTCGCCGTCCGCGTCCTGGACTGCAACGGCTCCGGTACGACGGCCGGGGTCATCGCGGGCGTGGACTGGGTGACGGCGAACGCCGTGAAGCCGGCGGTCGCCAACATGAGTCTGGGCGGCGGCGCGAGTACGACCCTCGACAACGCGGTCAAGCGCTCCATCGCGTCGGGCGTCTCGTACGCCATCGCGGCGGGCAACGGCAACATCCTCGGGCTGCCGGAGAACGCGTGCAACACCTCCCCCGCCCGCGTCCCCGAGGCGATCACGGTCGGCGCGACGGACAAGGCGGACAAGCGCGCCTCGTTCTCCAACTACGGCACCTGCCTGGACCTGTTCGCCCCGGGCGTCGGCATCACCTCCGCCTGGCGGACCGGCGACACGGCGACCCACACCATCTCCGGTACGTCGATGGCGGCTCCGCACGCGGCGGGAGCGGCGGCGCTCCATCTGTCCAAGCACCCGACCGCCTCCCCGGCGCAGGTGCGTGACGCCCTGGTCGCCAACGCGACGAGCGGCAAGGTCCAGAACGCCCTGATCGGCTCCCCGAACAAGCTGCTGTACTCGCTGTTCTAGGAGTTGTGGATGACGACGTCGACGTCGACGTCGCGGATCGCGCAAAGGGCGGGTGGCTCCCCACGGGTCACCCGCCCTTCCCCTTCCCCTGCCCTGTGCCGTGTCAGTGCCGTATCAGTGTCGTCAGTGCCGGGTCAGTGGTTGCGCGGGAAGCCCAGGTCCACGCCCGCCGGAGCCTCGGCGGGGTCGGGCCAGCGGGTGGTGACGACCTTGCCGCGGGTGTAGAAGTGCACGCCGTCGTTGCCGTAGATGTGATGGTCGCCGAAGAGGGAGTCCTTCCAGCCGCCGAAGGAGTGGTAGCCCACGGGCACCGGGATCGGGACGTTGACGCCGACCATGCCCGCCTGGACCTCCAGCTGGAAGCGGCGGGCGGCGCCGCCGTCGCGGGTGAAGATGGCGGTGCCGTTGCCGAACGGCGAGTCGTTGATGAGGCGGACGCCCTCCTCGTAGGTGTCGGCGCGCAGCACGCACAGCACCGGGCCGAAGATCTCGTCGCGGTACGCGTCGGAGTCGGTCGACACCTTGTCGAGCAGGGACAGGCCGATCCAGTGGCCGTTCTCGTACCCGTCGACCGTGTACCCCGTGCCGTCGAGGACGACCTCCGCGCCCTGGGCCGCGGCGCCCGTGACGTACGAGGCGACCTTGTCGCGGTGGGCGGCGGTGATCAGCGGGCCCATCTCGGACGCCGGGTCGTCACCGGGGCCGATCTTGATCTTTTCGGCGCGCTCGCGGATCTTCTGTACGAGTTCGTCGCCGATGGCGCCGACCGCGACGACCGCCGAGATCGCCATGCACCGCTCGCCCGCCGAGCCGTAGGCCGCCGAGACCGCCGCGTCGGCGGCCGCGTCGAGGTCGGCGTCGGGCAGGACCAGCATGTGGTTCTTGGCGCCGCCGAGGGCCTGGACGCGCTTGCCGTTCGCCGAGGCCGTGGTGTGGATGTACCTGGCGATCGGGGTCGAGCCGACGAAGGAGACGGCGGCCACGTCCGGGTGCTCCAGGAGGGCGTCGACCGCGACCTTGTCGCCGTGGACGACATTGAGCACGCCGTCGGGCAGACCGGCCTGGGAAGCCAGCTCGGCGAGGAGGTTGGCGGCGGACGGGTCCTTCTCGCTGGGCTTGAGCACGAAGGTGTTGCCGCAGGCGATGGCCAGCGGGAACATCCACATCGGCACCATCGCCGGGAAGTTGAACGGCGTGATGCCGGCGACGACGCCGAGCGGCTGGCGGATGGCGGCGACGTCCACCCGGTTGGAGACCTGGGTGGACAGCTCGCCCTTGAGCTGGACGGTGATGCCGCACGCCAGCTCGACGATCTCCAGGCCGCGCGCCACCTCGCCCAGCGCGTCGGAGTGGACCTTGCCGTGCTCGGCGGTGATCAGGGCGGCGATCTCGTCGCGGTGGGCGTCGAGCAGGGCGCGGTACGTGAACAGGACGGCCGTGCGCTGGGCGAGCGACGAGGTGCCCCACGTCGCGTACGCGGCCTTGGCGGCGGCGACGGCGGCGTCGACCTCCTGGGGCGAGGCGAGGGCGACCCGCGTGGTGACGGCGCCGGTCGCCGGGTCGGTGACCGGGCCCCAGTTGCCCGACGTGCCCTCAGCTCGCTCAGCGGGCTTGCCACCGATCCAGTGGTGAACGGTCTTCGTCATGACGTACGTACTCCTCTTCAGACCTCTACAGGTGGCGGCGCCGGGCTGCGCGTTGCCGGTCGTACTCCTCCCGGGCCTTGACCGCCGACGCGCGGGTCGCGGTCTCGGCCACGGGCACATCCCACCATGCCTCGGCGGGGGGCGCGCCCGACACTGTGTCTGCCGTTTCCGTCTCCACGTAGACACATGTGGGCACGGTCGACGCCCGCGCTTCGGCGAGGGCTTCTCGCAGGTCACGCACGGTGCGGGCGCGCAGGACGCGCATGCCGAGCGAGGCGGCGTTGGCGGCGAGGTCCACGGGGAGCGGATCGCCGGTGTACGTGGTGTCGGGCGCGCGGTAGCGGTAGGCGGTGCCGTACCGCTCGGCGCCCACGGATTCCGAGAGGCCGCCGATCGAGGCGTAGCCGTGGTTCTGGAGGATGACGACCTTGATGGGGACGCGCTCCTGGACCGCGGTGACGATTTCGGTGGGATTCATCAGGTACGTCCCGTCGCCGACGAGGGCCCACACGGGGCGGCCGGGCGCGGCGAGGGCCACGCCGATGGCGGCGGGGATCTCGTAGCCCATGCAGGAGTACCCGTACTCGACGTGGTACTGGTCCCGGGAGCGGGCCCGCCAGAGCTTGTGCAGGTCGCCCGGGAGCGAGCCGGCGGCGTTGATCAGGATGTCGTCGCCGCCGATCAGGGTGTCGAGTGCGCCGAGGACCTGCGGCTGGGTGGGGCGCGCGTCGTCGCTGTGCGCCGTGTACGCGGCGGTGACGCGCGCCTCCCAGGCTGTCTTGCGCTCCGCGTACTCGCTCTCGTACGCCGGGTCGACGCGGTGGCCCGCCAGGTGCCCGGTGAGCGCTTCGAGGGCGGCGCGGGCGTCGGCGACCAGCGGCAGCGCGGCCAGCTTGTGGGCGTCGAAGCCGGTGATGTTGAGGTTCACGAAGCGGACGCCGGGGTGGGCGAAGAGGGTGGAGGACGCGGTGGTGAAGTCCGAGTAGCGGGTGCCGACGCCGATGACCAGGTCGGCGGTGCGGGCCAGGTGGTCGGCGGTGGCGGTGCCGGTGTGGCCGATGCCGCCGACGTCCGCCGGGTGGTCGTGGCGCAGTGAGCCCTTGCCGGCCTGGGTGGACGCCACCGGGATGCCGGTGGCGTCGGCGAGCGCCCTCAGCGCGGCTTCGGCCTCGCTGTGGTGGACGCCGCCGCCCGCGACGATCAGTGGCCTGCGGGCTTCGCGTACCGCCCGTACCGCCGCGTGGAGCTCGTACGGATCGGGCTGCGGGCGGCGCACGTGCCAGACCCGCTCCGCGAAGAACTCCTCCGGCCAGTCGAACCCTTCCGCCTGCACGTCCTGCGGCAGCGCGAGGGTCACCGCCCCGGTCGCGGCCGGGTCGGCGAGGACGCGCATGGCCTGGAGCTCGGCGGGGATGAGGGCCTCGGGACGGGTGATCCGGTCGAAGTACACGGACACGGGCCGCAGCGTGTCGTTGACGGACACGTCACCCGCGTACGGGACTTCGAGCTGCTGGAGGACCGGGTCGGCGGGGCGGGTGGCGAAGGTGTCGCCGGGCAGCAGCAGCACCGGGAGGCGGTTGATGGTGGCGAGGGCGGCGCCGGTGACGAGGTTGGTGGCGCCGGGGCCGATGGAGGTGGTGACCGCGTGGGTGGACAGCCGGTTGGACTGGCGGGCGTAGCCGACCGCCGCGTGGACCATGGCCTGTTCGTTGCGGCCCTGGAGGTAGGACATCTCGTCCCCGTACTCGACGAGGGCCTGGCCGATGCCCGCCACATTGCCGTGGCCGAAGATGCCCCAGGTGGCGTTGACGATCCGGTGGCGCTGCCCGTCGCGTTCGGTGTACTGGCGGGCCAGGAAGGCGACGAGCGCCTGGGCGGTGGTGAGTCGGCGCGTGCTCATCGGTATCCCTCCGTGCGGTGGTCGGGGTGGAAGCGGATCTTCCACTCCCGTTCGTCGCCGGGTCCGGCCATGACGTTGAGGTAGTACATGGTGTGGCCGGGCGCGGCGATGGACGGGCCGTGCCAGCCGTCCGGTACGAGCACGGCGTCGCCGCCGCGGACCTCGGCGAGGACGTCCGCACCGCCGGGGCGGGAGGGTGACACCCGGTGGTAGCCGAGCCCGTCGCGCTCGATCTCGAAGTAGTAGATCTCTTCGAGTTCCGCCTCCTGGCCGGGCAGGTGCTCGTCGTGTTTGTGGGGCGGGTAGGAGGACCAGTTGCCGCCGGGGGTGATGACCTCGACGGCGATGAGCCGGTCGCAGTCGAAGGCGTCGGCGGCGGCGAAGTTGCGCACCTCGCGGGCGCACGTCCCGCTGCCGCGCGCTTCGACCGGAACCTCCGGCGCGGGGCCGTAGCGAGCGGGGAGTCGTCGCTCGCACCTCGCTCCTGCCAGGGCGAAGCGGCCCCCCGCGCCGGAGGCGATCTGGGCGTGGGCGTCACGCGGTACGTACGCGAAGTCCGTGACGCCGCCGAACACGCTTTCCCGGCCGAGCAGTTGCATCGCCTCGCCGTCCACCCGCACCGTACAACCGCCGGTGAGGGGAAGCACGATCCACTCGCTGTCGCCGGTGGCGAAGGGGTGGGACGCGCCGGGGGCGAGGTCGAGGACGCGCAAGGAGGAGTAACCCCAGCCGGCGCGCCGGGGATCGATGTGCACGGCGTAGGGCCCGTGGGCCGCCTCACCGCGCGGTAGGTGCAGCTGCGGGTTCATGATCTCTCCGTACCCTGTCGGAAACGGCCTCAGAGCAGGCCGACGGCCGTGTCGACCGCGGCGGCCACGTCACCGTCGGCCGGGTAGAGCAGCGAGCGGCCGGCCACCAGGCCCTGGACGGTGGGCAGCCGCAGGGCTTTGCGCCACTTCTCGTACGCCGTGTCCTGGTCGGGTCCGACGTCCCCGCCGAGCAGGACCGCGGGCAGGGTGGTGGTCTCCATCACCCGTGCCATGTCGTCGGGGTCGTCGGTGACGGGCACTTTGAGCCAGGTGTACGCGGAGGTGCCGGCGAGCCCGGAGGCGATGGCGAGCGACGTGGTCACCGCGTCGGCGCTCAGGTCGTTGCGGACCCGGCCGTCCACCGGGTCGCGGCGGGAGAGGAAGGGTTCCACGAAGACGGGGAGCCGCTGCTCGGCCATCGCGTCTATGGCGCGGGCGGCGGAGTGGAGGGTGCTGAGGGAGCCGGGGTCGGCCGGGTCGATGCGCAGCAGCACCTTGCCGGCGTCGAAGCCGAGGCGGGCGAGGTCCTCGGGGCGGTGGCCGGTGAAGCGGTCGTCCAGCTCGAAGGCGGCGCCGGCGAGTCCGCCGCGGTTCATGGAGCCCATGACCACCTTGTCCTCCAGGGCGCCGAGGAGGAGCAGGTCGTCGAGGATGTCGGCGGTGGCGAGGACGCCGTCGACGCCGGGGCGGGAGAGGGCGAGGCAGAGCCGTTCGAGCAGGTCGAGGCGGTTGGCCATGGCGAACGGCCGGTCACCGACGCCCAGTGCGCCCCGGGCGGGGTGGTCGGCGGCGACGATCATCAGCCGCCCGGAGTCGCCCAGCAGCGGCCGTCGCCGCCGCCGGGCGGCTGCCTCGGCGACGGCCTCGGGCCGCCGCGCACGGACGGCTACCAGCCGCGCGACGTCGACCCCCCTCACGACCGGCCGCCGTGGGGGCGGGGGGCGGGGTGAGCCGGGTGGGCGGGGTGAGCCGAGTGGGCGGGGTCGTGTGTGGGGCGGGGTGTGGCGCCGTTGGGGACGGCGGGGTCGTCCGGCCGGTGGGGTTCGGCGCCGGCCGGGCCGGGTGCGGCGCCGGCGGGGTCGTCCGTGGGGTGCGACGCGGAGGTCCAGGCGATCCCCAGGTTCTTCGGCAGGTTCCCGCCGAACCAGAAGGGCGGTGGGGTCCGCGCGAGCCGGCCGTTGGTGCCGGACGCCGCGATCGCCGTCCACACCAGCGGAAACAGCGACAGC
>NZ_JAUEPL010000040.1 GCF_030406405.1 Streptomyces ficellus | reverse complement strand
GGTCGTCCGCTTCTTGATCCAGTGCCCGAAGTGGTCCAGCGAGGGGCCGGACATCGAGGTGAAGGACGCGATGCGGCCCTCGGTGCGCTTGACCGTGACGAACTCCCAGGACTGCACGGAGCCCCAGTCATGTCCCACCAGGTGGACGGGCCGGTCCGGACTCACCGCGTCCACCACGGCCAGGAAGTCGTCGGTCAGCTTCTCCAGCGTGAAGCCACCGCGCAGCGGCTTCGGCGCGCTCGAGCGGCCGTGGCCGCGCACGTCGTACAGCACCACATGGAACCGCTCGGCGAGCCGCTCGGCGACCTCTGACCACACCTCCTTCGAGTCCGGGTAGCCGTGCACGAGCACGACCGTCGGCCGTGAGCCGTCACCCAGTTCGGCGACGCACAGCTCGACCCCTCCCGTACGCACCCAGCGCTCCCGCGCGCCCCGCAGCGCCATCAGTTCGCCTCCCAGCGCCGCACATGCGGCAGATCGTCGTCCAGCCAGAAAGCGCTCTGCTCGGGGTCCCTGGAGTCGGTGACCACGAGGAGCTCCTCGAACTTCGCGCCCGTACCCCGGAAGCCGAGGTGCGGCTCGACCGCCCACAGCCCCGGCCGCGGGGGATGGTCGGAGAACCTGTACGGGGACCACAGCGGTGACCAGCCGTCCCGGTGGCCGTGGAGGGCGTCGCTCGCGAGCCCCTTCAGCGCCTGCGTACCGAACCCGAAGAGCGTCGGCGACCAGCGGCGCTCGCCGACCCGGCCGACCTTGTGCGCGATCACGCCGAAGGGATACGCGCGGTGCCGGTTGGCGTACCCCTGCCGCACCATCAGCCGGTCCACGTCCTCGTATATCTCCCGCAGCGGGCGCCGCTCGCGCACCTCGCGCAGGATCAGCTCGCGGTGCGCCCGGAGATCGGCGAGCAGCTTGTCGTGCAACGGGTTCGGCCCCAGGCAGCCCGAGTACCCGATGTCGGCGGTGAAGCCCTGGTACACCGGGGCCATGTCGAGGATGAACGGCATCCCCGCCTCCAGCCGCCGGTTCGTGGGGAAGAACTGGAGCGGTATCCGGAAGTTCACGAACGCCGTGCGGTCGCCGAACCACGCGAACGGCAGGTGGAACCAGTCCCGCACTCCGCGCTCGCGCAGCCACTCGCGCTGCATCCGCGCCGCCTCGCGTTCGGTCACCCCCGGCTTCAGCTGCGCGGCGACCGCCTCCGCGCATGCGTACGCGAGGCGCTGGACTTCCCTGAAGCCGCGCAGCTCTTCCGTGGTGCGTTCCGCTGTCCCAACAGAGCCCATGCCACCAGTCCGTCCCGTGTGCGGTAGGAGCGCTACGCGTCCGTAACGTGACACTGATGAATGTGACAATGCTCGGCGGCTGCGTCAAGAGTCGTGCGCGCCCTGTGGAAAACCCCGCCCGGAGCCCCCACCGTGGGCGGGTCCCCCTACGGGCCCGTACGCCTGGAGTCGGACACCGATCCAGCCGCCTGGTCTGACGCCTGACTGTGGCCCGCGCCACTACCGTCGAAGGCGTGACTGTGATCGCGACCGAAAGCCTCAGCAAGCGGTTCCCCACGGGGGTCCCCCCAGCGAAGCGAGGGGGAGTGACCGCTCTCGACCGGCTCTCCCTGGACATCGGGCCCGGTGTGACCGGACTGGTGGGTGCCAACGGAGCCGGCAAGTCCACCATGATCAAGATCCTGCTCGGCCTGTCCCCTGCCACCGAAGGCCGGGCCGAAGTCCTCGGCCTCGACGTCGCCACCAGCGGCACCGCCATCCGCGAGCGGGTCGGCTACATGCCGGAGCACGACTGCCTGCCGCCGGACGTCTCCGCCACCGAGTTCGTCGTCCACATGGCGCGCATGTCGGGGCTGCCGCCCACCGCCGCGCGCGAGCGGACCGCCGACACGCTGCGCCACGTCGGCCTGTACGAGGAGCGCTACCGCCCCATCGGCGGCTACTCGACCGGCATGAAGCAGCGTGTGAAGCTCGCGCAAGCCCTGGTCCACGATCCCAAGCTGGTCCTCCTCGACGAGCCGACCAACGGCCTGGACCCGGTGGGCCGCGACGAGATGCTCGGCCTGATCCGCCGCGTCCACACCGATTTCGGCATCTCCGTCCTGGTCACCTCCCACCTGCTCGGCGAGCTCGAACGCACCTGCGACCATGTCGTCGTCATCGACGGCGGCCGGCTGCTGCGCTCCAGCTCCACCAGCGACTTCACCCAGCTCACCGCCACCCTCGCCGTCGAGGTCACCGACACCGACACGCACCCCGACGGCACGGCCGCCCTCCGCAAGGCGCTCACGGCGGCCGGCATCGCGATCCACGGGGCTCCCGAAGGAACAGCGGACGGTCTGCCGGGCGCCGGCCACGTCCTGCTGCTGGAGGCGACGGGCGAGGAGACGTACGACATCGTGCGCGACACCGTCGCCGACCTGGGGCTCGGCCTCGTACGGATGGAACAGCGCCGCCACCACATCGCCGAGGTCTTCCGACCGGAGGCGGCCGCGGCCCAGCCCCAGGAGGCGCAGGCCCGATGAGCACCCCCACCACTCGCGCCGAGACCCAGATCCACAACATCGGCTACCGCGACTACGACGGACCGCGCCTCGGCCGCGCGTACGCGCGCCGCTCGCTGTTCTCGCAGTCGCTGCGCGGCGCCTACGGACTGGGCCGCAGCGCCAAGTCCAAGGTGCTGCCGATGATCCTGTTCGCGGTGATGTGCATCCCCGCGCTGGTCGTCGTGGCCGTGGCCGTGGCCACCAAGGTGAAGGACCTGCCGCTGGACTACACGCGGTATGCGATCTTCACGCAGGCCCTCATCGGGCTGTACCTCGCCGCGCAGGCCCCGCAGTCCGTCTCCCGTGATCTGCGCTTCAAGACCGTTCCGCTGTACTTCTCCCGCCCCATCGAGCGCGTCGACTACGTCCTGGCGAAATACGGCGCGATGGCATCGGCGCTGTTCGTCCTGACCGCCTCGCCGCTGCTCATCCTCTACATCGGGTCGCTGCTGGCGAAGATGGACTTCGCCGAGCAGACGAAGGGCTTCGCACAGGGACTGGTCTCCGTGGCTCTGCTCTCCCTCCTCTTCGGCGGAATCGGCCTCGTCATGGCCGCGCTGACGCCGCGCCGCGGCTTCGGCGTCGCCGCCGTCATCGCCGCCCTCACCATCTCGTACGGGGCCGTCTCCACCCTCCAGGCCATCGCCTGGAGCACCGACTCCCTGGGCGCCGTGAAGTGGCTGGGCCTGTTCTCCCCGATCACCCTCATCGACGGCGTACAGACCGCCTTCCTCGGCGCCACGTCGTCCTTCCCCGGCCAAGCCGGACCCGGCGCCGGTGTCGGCGTGGTCTACCTGCTGGTCGTCCTCGCGCTCGTGGTGGGCTCGTACGCCGTCCTCATGCGCCGCTACCGAAAGGTCGGTCTGTGACCTCCCTCCCGTCGCCCGCCACCACCCTGCCAAGGAATGGGCTGCGCCCATGAGCACTCTTCACATCGACCACGTCTCACGGTGGTTCGGGAACGTCGTCGCCGTCAACGACGTCACGATGGGCGTCGGCCCGGGCGTGACCGGACTGCTCGGCCCCAATGGGGCCGGAAAATCCACCCTGATCAATATGATGGGCGGCTTCCTCGCCCCCTCCACCGGCACGGTCACCCTCGACGGGCAGCCGATCTGGCGCAACGAGTCCGTCTACCGGCAGATCGGCGTCGTGCCGGAGCGCGAGGCGATGTACGACTTCCTCACCGGCCGCGAATTCGTCGTCGCCAACGCCGAGTTGCATGGACTGGGCGCGACCGAGGCCCAAAGGGCCCTGGCGACGGTCGAGATGGAGTACGCGCAGGACCGGAAGATCGCGACGTACAGCAAGGGCATGCGGCAGCGCGTGAAGATGGCCTCGGCGCTTGTCCACGACCCCTCCGTGCTGCTGCTGGACGAGCCGTTCAACGGCATGGACCCGCGCCAGCGCATGCAGCTGATGGAGCTGCTGCGGCGGATGGGCGCGCAGGGCCGTACGGTCCTGTTCTCGTCCCACATCCTGGAGGAGGTCGAGCAGCTCGCCTCCCACATCGAGGTGATCGTCGCCGGGCGGCACGCGGCGAGCGGCGACTTCCGGCGCATCCGCCGGCTGATGACCGACCGGCCGCACCGCTACCTGGTCCGCTCCAGCGACGACCGCGCCCTGGCCGCCGCACTGATCGCCGACCCGTCGACGGCCGGCATCGACGTGGACGTCGCCGAAGGCGCCCTGCGCATCCAGGCGGTGGACTTCGGGCGCTTCACGGAACTGCTGCCACGGGTCGCCCGCGCGCACTCCATCCGGCTGCTCACGGTCTCGCCCTCGGACGAGTCCCTGGAGTCGGTCTTCTCGTACCTCGTCGCGGCCTGAGCGCTCTGAAGGGACCTCTCCACCATGTACAACCCCACAGTCGCCCGGCTCACCTACCGGGCCCTGCTCGGCCGCCGACGGGCCGCGATCCTCTTCGTCCTGCCCGCCCTGCTGCTGCTCATCGCGGCGGCCGTCCGGGGCTTCAACGGCGCCGACGACCAGATCGCCGCCGACGTACTGGGCGGGTTCGCGCTCGCCACGATGACGCCGCTGATCGGCGTCATCGCCGGTACCGGCGCGATCGGGCCGGAGATCGACGACGGTTCGATCGTCTATCTGCTCGCCAAGCCGGTGAAACGGCCGACGATCATCTTCACCAAGCTGATCGTCGCGATCGCCGTGACCATGGTCTTCTCTGCCGTCCCGACCTTCCTGGCGGGGCTGATCCTGAACGGCAACGGCCAGCAGGTCGCGGTCGCGTACACGGTCGCCGCGCTGGTCGCCTCGATCGCGTACAGCGCGCTTTTCCTGCTCCTGGGTACGGTCAGCCGGCACGCGGTCGTCATCGGCCTGGTCTACGCGCTGGTGTGGGAGGCCCTGTTCGGCAGCCTCATCGAGGGCGCCAAGACCCTGAGCGTGCAGCAGTGGGCGCTGGCCGTCGCGGAGAAGGGGAGCGGCGAGGGGCTGGTCGCCTCGGACGTCGGCCTGCCGGTCGCGGTGGTGCTGCTGGCGGGGGTGACGGTGGCGGCGACCTGGTACGCGGGGCAGAAGCTGCGGACGCTGACGCTGGCGGGCGACGAGTAGTCGCTCGTACGTAAGGGCCCTTCACGCGCGCGTGGAGGGCCCTTACGCCTCCTCACACCGTTCTGACAATCCGGTGGGCACACTTGGCGTACGGAGGAGGCAACCATGGCCGCTGACCCCGACGACCCGTGGGACGACGTCGAACTGGACAACGACTTCATACGCTCCGCCGAGACCGCCGAGCCGTCCGCCCGCGCCCGGATGCTCGCCGCCCGCTGGCGCAACCGGCCCCCCGAGCCGCAGCCCTGGCGCTCCGACGAGCCCCCGGCGGGCTGGTTCTTCAGCCGGGCCCGCCGCGAGCACCGGCGCAGATGGCGGCGCCGTAAGGGCGCTGATTAGACCTTCCGGTCGCGGGCCGCCAGCAGGCCCACCACCAGCGCCGCCGCGCAGACGCACAGCACCAGGGCGATCGGTACGGTCCAGCCGCCCGTCGCCTCATGGACCGCGCCCGCCGCGAGCGGCCCCGCCGCCGCCAGCAGGTACCCGACCGTCTGCGCCATGCCCGACAGCCGTGCCGCGGTCGGCGCGTCCCCACTGCGCAGCACGATCAGCGTCAGAGCCAGGCCCACCGCGCCGCCCTGCCCGACGCCCAGTACGGCGGACCAGAGCCAGGCGCCCGCCACCGGGGCGAGCATCAGACCCACGTACCCGGCCCCGACCAGCGAGGTCACCAGGACGACCAGCGGGCGCTGGCCCCGCATCCGCCCGGCCAGCAGCGGCACCAGGAACGCGCCCGCGACCTGGATGAGGTTGTTGAACGCGAAGAGGACACCGGCCGTCGAGGCGCTCATCCCGTGATCGGTGAAGATCGTCGGCATCCAGGCGATCAGGACGTACGTCCACAGGGACTGCAGTCCCATGAAGAGCGTGACCTGCCAGGCCAGCGCCGAGCGCCAGACACCGCGGCCGGAACCGGCGGAGGCGGCCGCGACGCGCACCTCATGGCCCGTACGGCCCCGGGCGATCAGCACCTGCGGCAGCCACGCCACCGCCGCCACCGCCGCCAGCAGGGACCAGAACGCCAGCGACGCTTCCCAACTGCCCCCGAACGCCCGCTCCAGCGGCACGGACGCGGCGGCCGCCACCGTCGCGCCCGCGATCATCGCGCCCGTGTAGAGGGACGTCATGGACGCGGCCCGGTCCGGGAAGTCGCGCTTGATCAGGCCCGGCATCAGCACGTTGAGCAGCGCGATGGCCGTGCCGACCAGGACACCGCCGCCGTACAGCGCGTACGGGGAGGGCAGGACGCGGACGAGGACGCCCGCGCCCAGCAGCAACAGCGCGCCCAGCAGCACCGGTTCGGTACCGAAGCGCCGCGCCGGCCAGGGGGCGGCCAGGGCGCCCACGCCGAGGAAGAGCACCGGTACGGACGTCACCAGCGAACTCGCCGTCGAGGACAGCCCGAAGCTCCCACTGATCTCACCCACCAGCGGCGACACGCTCGCCAGCGCCGCCCGCATGTTCAGCGAGGCCAGCACGATCCCGACGAGCAGCAGTACCGGATGCGCCAGGAGAGCCCGCCGCGCGGCAGCGCCTTGGGCAGAGGGCCGGACATCGGCCTCCGCGTCCGGCAACAACTGATCGGCTTGGGCAGGGGCACCGGCGTCCGGGCGTGGCAAGACAAGCACCTTTCTCAACGTCAACGTAGAAGCTCTCTGGAGAGGGAGACCTCTGTACAGAGGAGGGGGATTCAGCGGCCGACGATCGCCCTGACCGTCTCCATCGGAGCGCGCAGCAACTCCCGCGCCGCGTCTACGGCCGCGTTCGCGTCGCCCGCCTCGATGGCTACGACCAGCGCCTGGTGCAGGTCCAGGTCGATCGCCGGCATCCGGTGGTCGCCCAGCGCCTCGACGAGGCTCTCGTGCACCTGCGCCGAGAAGAACCGGTACACCTCGGCGAAGGCGGCGTTGTGCGTGGCCTCGACCACCGCCCGGTGGAAGGCCAGGTCCGCGTCGGCCGACCGGTCGCCCTCCTCGCGCAGCGTGGTCATCGCGGCGCGCAGCCGCAGCAGGTCGTGGGTGTCCCGCCGTACCGCCGCCAGCCGCGCGGCCTCCGTCTCCAGGGCCGCGCGCAGTTCCAGTACGTCCAGCGCGCCGGCGGCCCGCACGGTGCGCAGCACGGCGGCGGGGTCGGCGGTGGAGCGGACGAACGTGCCGTTGCCCTGCCGGGACTCCAGGAGGCCGGCGTGGACGAGGACGCGGACCGCTTCGCGGACGGTGTTGCGGCCGACACCGAGCTGCTCGGCGAGCTCGTGCTCGGTGGGGATGCGGTCCCCGACCATCCACTCACCACCGGTGAGCTGGCCGCGCAGCTGCTCGACGACGGCGTCCACCAGGGAGGTCCGGCCCGCTGCCTTCAGCGCCATCATCGTTACTCCGTTCGCCACTTGCCCGGTCATCCTACAACTTGCCCGCCGGATTACTGTGGGCACGGACGTCCGCACCACCCGCACTCACCGCACTCACACACTGGGGAGCACGCCATGTCAGACCGCTTCGACGTCGTCGTACTCGGAGCAGGCCCCGGCGGATACGTCGCCGCCATCCGCGCCGCCCAGCTCGGCAAGCGGGTCGCGGTGGTCGAGGAGAAGTACTGGGGCGGTGTCTGCCTGAACGTCGGCTGCATCCCCACCAAGGCCCTGCTGCGCAACGCCGAACTCGCCCACCTCTTCACCCACGAGGCCAAGGCGTACGGCATCAAGGTCGACGGCGAGGTCTCCTTCGACTACGGCGAGGCGTTCCGGCGCAGCCGGCGGGTCGCGGACGGCCGCGTCAAGGGCGTCCACTACCTGATGAAGAAGAACGGCATCACCGAGTTCACCGGCCGGGGTACCTTCCTCGACGCCAACACCCTGCGGGTGGCGCAGCCGGACGGTGGCACCACCACGATCTCGTTCGACCACTGCATCATCGCGACCGGCGCCACGCCCCGGCTGCTGCCCGGTACGCGGCGCAGCGAGCGCGTGGTGACGTACGAGGAGCTGATCCTCACGGAGGACCTGCCGCAGTCGATCGTGATCGCGGGCGCGGGCGCGATCGGGATCGAGTTCGCGTACGTCCTGCACAACTACGGCGTGAAGGTCACCATCGTCGAGTTCCTGGACCGGGTGACGCCGCTGGAGGACAAGGACGTCTCGGCCGAGCTCGCGAAGCAGTACCGCAAGCTGGGGATCGACGTGCTGACGTCCACGCGGGTCGACGCGATCGACGAGTCCGGGCCGCGGGTACGGGTGACCGTCACGGGGAAGGACGGGACGCAGCAGGTCCTGGAGGCCGACAAGGTGCTCCAGGCGATCGGCTTCGCGCCGAACGTCGAGGGGTACGGGCTGGAGGCGACCGGCGTACGGCTCACCGAGCGCGGCGCGATCGACGTGGACGGGCGGGCGCGTACGTCGGTGCCGCACATCTACGCGATCGGTGACGTGACCGCCAAGCTGATGCTCGCGCACGCGGCCGAGGCCATGGGTGTGATCGCCGCCGAGACGATCGCGGACGCCGAGACGATGGAGCTGGACTACGTCATGGTTCCGCGCGCGACCTACTGCCAGCCGCAGATCGCCAGCTTCGGCTGGACGGAGGAGCAGGCGCGCGAGCAGGGCTTCGACGTCAAGGTCGCGAAGTTCCCGTTCACGGCGAACGGCAAGGCGCACGGGTTCGGTGACACGACCGGTTTCGTGAAGCTGATCAGCGATGCGAAGTACGGCGAGCTCATCGGCGCCCACCTGATCGGGCCGGACGTCACGGAGCTGCTGCCCGAGCTGACTTTGGCGCAGCAGTGGGATCTGACGGTCCACGAGGTGGCGCGGAACGTGCACGCGCACCCGACGCTGGGCGAAGCCGTGAAGGAGGCCGTGCACGGGCTCGCGGGCCACATGATCAACTTCTGAGCGGTACAGCGGTACAGCGGTACAGCGGTACGGAGTCGATGGCGCGGCGTCACGGTTAATTCGGTGGCGCCGCGCCGTGCGTGCCGGGCACATTGGTCGGGCAGCGCACACACGGGGGCCAGGTGCCCGGGGACGGCCGCTTCGAGCGCGCGTTTCCCTACGCGCGGGCCGCCCCGGGTGCCGACGACGGGGCCGTGGGATCAGGCGCTCAGCAACTGCTCCAGGACCACCGCGATGCCGTCCGACTCGTTGGAGGCCGTGATCTCGTGGGCGACGGCCTTCAGGGCCTCATGGGCGTTGGCCATCGCCACGCCGTGCGCCGCCCAGGCGAACATCGGGATGTCGTTCGGCATGTCGCCGAACGCGATCGTCTCCGTCGACCTGACGCCCAGCCGGCGGGCCGCCAGCGACAGGCCCGTCGCCTTGCTCAGGCCCAGCGGGAGGATCTCGACGACGCCCGCGCCGGCCATGACCACGTCCACCAGGTTGCCGACCGTCTCGCGAGCGACGCGCGCCAGGGTGTCGTCGTCCAGGTCCGGGTGCTGGATGTAGACCTTGTTGAGCGGGGCGGACCACAGGTCGGCCGGGTTCTCGAAGGGCAGGAACGGCAGCGGGCCCTCCTGGACGTGGTAACCGGGGCCGACCAGGACGTCACCGTCGAGGCCGTCGCGGCTCGCGGCGATGGCCAGCGGGCCCACCTCCGCCTCGATCTTCGACAGGGCCAGCCCGGCCAGTTGCCGGTCCAGCGTCACGGACGTCAGCAGCCGGTGCTCGCCCGCGTGGTAGACCTGCGCGCCCTGCCCGCAGACGGCGAGGCCGTCGTACCCGAGGTCGTCGAGGATGTGGCGGGTCCAGGGGACGGCGCGGCCGGTGACCACGATGTGCGCGGCGCCCGCCGCCGTCGCGGCGGCGAGCGCGTCACGCGTGCGCTGCGAGACCGTCTCGTCGGAGCGCAGCAGCGTCCCGTCCAGGTCGGTCGCGATCAGCTTGTAGGGGAACGAGGTCACGTGGAGACCGGCTCCAGCACCTCGCGGCCGCCGAGGTACGGGCGGAGGATCTCCGGGACCCGCACCGAGCCGTCCGCGAGCTGGTGGTTCTCCAGCAGGGCGACGATCGTGCGCGGCACGGCGCACAGCGTGCCGTTCAGCGTGGCGAGCGGCTGTACCTTCTTGCCCTCGCGCATGCGCACGGCCAGCCGCCGCGCCTGGAAGCTGTCGCAGTTGGAGGCGGACGTCAGCTCGCGGTACTTGCCCTGCGTCGGGATCCACGCCTCGCAGTCGTACTTCCGCGACGCCGAGGCGCCCAGGTCACCGGTCGCCACGTCGATCACCTGGAACGGCAGCTCCAGCGACGTCAGCCACTGCTTCTCCCACTCCAGGAGCCGCTTGTGCTCGGCCTCGGCGTCCTCGGGGGCGACGTACGAGAACATCTCCACCTTGTCGAACTGGTGGACGCGGAAGATGCCGCGCGTGTCCTTGCCGTACGTGCCGGCCTCGCGGCGGAAGCACGGCGAGAAGCCCGCGTACCGCAGCGGCAGCTTGTCCGCGTCGAGGATCTCGTCCATGTGGTAAGCGGCCAGCGGCACCTCGGACGTACCGACGAGGTAGTAGTCGTCCTTCTCCAGGTGGTACACGTTCTCGGCGGCCTGGCCGAGGAAGCCGGTGCCCTCCATGGCGCGCGGCCGGACCAGCGCGGGCGTGAGCATCGGGATGAACCCGGCCTCCGTGGCCTGTGCGATGGCCGCGTTGACGAGCGCGAGCTCCAGCAGCGCGCCGACGCCCGTCAGGTAGTAGAAGCGCGAGCCGGAGACCTTGGCGCCGCGCTCGACGTCGATGGCGCCCAGCGCCTCGCCGAGCTCCAGGTGGTCCTTGGGCTGGAAGCCCTCGGCGCCGAAGTCGCGGATGGTGCCGTGCGTCTCCAGGACGACGAAGTCCTCCTCGCCGCCGACCGGGACGTCGGGGTGGACGAGGTTGCCGAGCTGGAGCAGCAGCCGCCGGGTCTCCTCGTCGGCCTCGTTCTGCTCGGCCTCCGCCGCCTTGACGTCGGTCTTGAGCTGCTCGGCCTTCTGCAGGAGCTCGGCGCGCTCCTCGGGCGAGGCCTTGGGGATCAGCTTGCCGAGCGCCTTCTGCTCGGAGCGGAGTTCGTCGAAGCGGACGCCGGACGACCTGCGCCGTTCGTCGGCGGAGAGCAGGGCGTCGACGAGGGCGACGTCCTCTCCACGGGCGCGCTGGGAGGCGCGAACACGGTCGGGGTCCTCACGGAGCAGGCGAAGGTCAATCACCCCACCAGGCTACCGGTGCGTGCCGACGCCGACCCAGCCGATATGTCACGCGTGTCACTTTGACCGAATTGTCGGAATCAGTGGGAATTCTTGGGTCGGGACAAATTGATCAAATGCCCCGGCCGCCAGAGGGTTGTCCACAGATATCGACAGGTCTCCTGTGTTATCCACAGGCTGTGCGGAAGATCTGTGGACTGCGGAATTGATCATCCGGAAACTCCCCAAAAGCCCTTCCGGATGCCCTGGATTCCGTGATCAAACCCTGCCCGAGCACTCATTTGGGTGGGAATTCCTGCTCTAAAGTGGTGATCAATGGAATTGAGGTGACGCGGCCGACGTGCCGCACTGTGCGCCCCGCTGGGGTGCCTGCGGCGATTTGTCGACTTCGTCTCGACCTCGCCTGCTTGTGTTGTCGACTTGTCCCCAGGTCGAGAAGCCTCCCTGTGGATAACTTCTGTGGGCAGCGGGTGCAGCGGGTGCAGCGGTGCAGCGGTGCAGCGGACCGGCGAGCGGCAACGGACCCGTCAGGCCCGGCCGTCCTGGCAGCGCGCCAGCCAGTCCGATGCCGCCGTGAAGTCCGCGTCCGACGTCCCGGGCCGCACCGGCCGCACGTCCTCGGCCGCCACACCCGCGCGGGGGTAGGACCCGAGGAAGCGCACGTTCGCGCAGATCCGCTTCAGGCCCATCAGGGCCTCGCCCACCCGCCGGTCGGAGATATGGCCCTCGGCGTCGATGGCGAAGCAGTAGTTGCCGATCCCCGCACCGGTCGGCCGCGACTGGAGCAGCATCAGGTTCACGCCCCGGGCGGCGAACTCCTGGAGCAGCTCCAGCAGCGCACCCGGATGGTCCTCGCGCTGCCAGATGACGACCGACGTCTTGTCCGCACCCGTCGGGGCGGCGGGCCGGGCCGGGCGGCCGACCAGCACGAAGCGGGTCTCGGCGTTCTCGGCGTCGTGGATGTCGGTGACCAGCGCCTCCAGGCCGTACGTCGCCGCCGCGAACTCGCCCGCGAAAGCCGCGTCGAACCGCCCCTCCTGCACCAGCCGCGCGCCGTCCGCGTTCGACGCGGCCGACTCCCACACCGCCTCGGGCAGATGCGCCCGCAGCCAGTTGCGCACCTGCGGCTGGGCGACCGGGTGCCCGGTGACGGTCTTGATGTCCGACAGTTTCGTGCCGGGCCGCACCAGCAGCGCGAACGCGATGGGCAGCAGCACCTCGCGGTAGATCATCAGCGGCCGGCCGGACGCCAGCTCGTCGAGGGTCGCGGTGACACCGCCCTCCACCGAGTTCTCGATCGGTACGAGAGCGGCGGCGGCCTCCCCGTTGCGTACGGCGTCCAGAGCCGCCGGCACGGACACCATCGGCACGAGTTCCCGCGTGGCCGCTTCCGGGAGCGTACGGAGGGCGGCTTCGGTGAAGGTGCCTTCGGGACCGAGATACGTATAGCGCGTGGCCGACATACCGGTCACCCTAATGCTCCTCGGGAGGTCGCGGCTCGGGACGTTATGACTCCAGAAGCCGCTGGCCCACGTATTCGCCCTCCGCCGGTCCGCCCGGCACGGCGAACAGGCCGCTCGCCTCGTGCCGGATGAACGGCGACAGCGCGTCCCCCCGGTCCAGCTTCCGCTGCACCGGGACGAAGCCCGTGAGCGGATCGGCCTGCCAGGCGATGAACAGCAGCCCCGCGTCCGGCGTCCCGTCCGGGCCGATCCCGTCGTGGAAGGAGAACGGGCGCCGCAGCATCGCCGCCCCGCCGTTCTGCTCGGGCGCCGAGATGCGGGCGTGCGCGTTGTCGGGGATGACCAGCCGCCCATTTGGACCGGTCTTGTCCAGGTCCATCTCCGTGGTCTCCGTCCCGCCCGTCAGCGGTGCGCCATCGGCCTTCCGCCGCCCGATGACCTGCTCCTGCCGGGCCGGCGGCAGCTTCTCCCAGTCGTCCAGCAGCATCCGGATACGACGGACGACGGCGTACGAGCCGCCCGCCATCCACGGCTGCGTCCCGCCCGCCGGGACGAAGATCCGCTGGTCGAAGTCCGGGTCGGACGGCTTCGGGTTGCCGGTGCCGTCGACCTGGCCCATCAGGTTGCGGGCGGTCATCGGGTGTGCGGTGGCGCCCGGCGAACGGTTGAAGCCGTTCATCTGCCAGCGCACCTTCGCAGCCAGGCCCGCTTCCTTCTGGATCGTGCGCAGGGCGTGGAAGGCGACCAGCGCGTCGTCCGCGCCGATCTGCACCCACAGGTCGCCGTTCGAGCGGGCGGGGTCGAGCCGGTCGGAGGAGAAGGCGGGCAGCGGGTCCAGCTCCACCGGCCGCCGCGCCTCCAGCCCCGTACGGCCGAAGAAGGACGCGCCGAAGCCGAAGGTGACGGTCAGCGAGCACGGGCCCGCGTCCAGGGCCACCCCGCTGTCCGCCTCGCCCACCGGCTTCCCGGCCATCAGCAGCTCGGCAGCCGCCGACCAGCGGCGCATCAGCGCGGCGGCCTCCTTGCGCCCGGCCCCCGGGGCCAGGTCGAAGGCGACCAGGTGGCCGCGCGCCTGCAACGGCTGGGTGATCCCCGCCTGGTGCGGGCCGTGGAAGGGCACGCCGGTCGAGCCGACCGTCGACAGGGCCGTACCGGGGCCTGCGGCGGTGGCGGCGTACGTCGTGGCGCCACCGGCCGCGCCGAGCACCAGCCCGGTCGCGCCGGCCGCGCCCATGGTGCCCAGCAGCCGTCGCCGGGAGATGTCCACGTGGTCGTTCACGGTCAGCCGATCTTCACGTTCTTGTCGATGGTGGTCTGGTCGATGTCGGAGGTGCGGACGGTCACCCGGATCGTCCACTCGCCGGGCATCGGGATCTGTACGCCCTCCGAGCTCCAGTGCCCGGCCGCGACGCGGTCCGGCGTGACGGGCAGTGGCCCGATCTGCTTGTCCTGGAGCGTGAAGGACACCTTCAGTTCGGGTACGTCCAGGGGCCGCCCGTTGGCACCGTTCACCCACACATGCATCGCGTTCGCGCCGGAGCGGCCCGGGGCGAGGCTGAGCCGTACCGTCCCCTTGCCGTTCGCGGCGCCGCCCGTGTCGAAGGGCAGCGTGAGGTCGATGGGCCGGTCCGGTACGGCGGGCGAGGACGACGAGGCCTGCGCGCGGCCTGCCTCCTCGACCGTACGGCCCGGCTCGGTCGTCGTCAGTACGGTCGTCACGGCGAGCAGCACCACCGCGACGCCCGCCTCGGCGAGCACGGAACGGCGCAGTCCGGCCCGCCCCGGGTCGGCGTCGCGGACGCGCCGGGCGCGGGCGGTGGCGAGGGCGGCCTGCTGGCGGGCGAGCTGGGCGGCGCGCTCCCGCGGTACGTCGTCGGGCACGGTGACCGGCTCGTCGGCGTCCTCGTGCTCGTCCTCGTCCTTCTCATCCGGCACGGCGGCCGTCTCCGCCAGCCGCTCCGTCCAGCGCCGCGAGATCCACGCCACGCCGACGAGCACGACCACCAGCCCGACCTTGAGCAGCAGCAGCCGCCCGTACTCCGTGCCGGTCAGCGCCGACCAGGAGCCGACCTGCCGCCACGACTGGTAGATCCCGGTCGCGGCCAGCACCACCACGGAGCCGAACGCGAGCCGCGAGAACCGGCGTACCGCCGTGGCCTCGATCGACGGCTCCCGGTGGAGGGCGACCAGCAGCGCGGCCAGCCCGCCCAGCCAGGCGGCCATCGCCAGCAGGTGCAGGACGTCGACCGGCATCGCGATGCCCGGCTGGAGCCCGGCCGAGGCGTGCTCGGAGAGCGCCCACGTACCGGCGATCCCGGCTGCGACGACGGTCCCGCCGATCGCGAGCCCGAAGGTCAGGTCCTTCTTCTCCGCCTCCCCCTCCCCTTCGCCCTCGCGCCTGGTGTACGCGCCGAAGAGCACGGCCACGAACAGCGCCGCCGCGCCGAGCAGCAGCAGCCGCGAGACCAGCGCCGCGCCCGTCTTGGTCTCCAGCACCTCGCCCAGCGCGCCGAGGTCGAAGGCGTCACCGAGCGACCCGGAACCGGCGGTGTACGGAGCGCGCAGCAGCAACAGCGCCAGCGTGGCCGCCGTCAGCGCCACCCACCCGCGCACGACGAGCCGTTGCAGCGGCCGTACGGTCGCCCCGCGCGGCCAGCAGGCGAGGATGAAGGCCGCCCCACCCACCAGCAGGATGAAACCGGCGTACGAGACATAGCGCCCGATCCCGTACAGCACCCCGACGACTCCGCCGCCCGCCTCCTGCTTCGGCAGCGCGACGGTCGTCTCCGACGGCGCGCCGATGGAGAAGGTGAACGCCCCGGAGATGGGGTGGCTGTCGGCGGAGATGGCGCGCCACGCGACGGTGTACGTGCCGTCCGGCAGCCCGGCGTGCAGGGTCACGCCGTACCTGACGACCGACCCGGCGCCCAGGTCGCGCAGCTCTCCTGTGTCGGCGCGCTTGCCGCTCGGTTCCAGGACGCGGATCGAGTCGTCGCCCATGGCGACCTGCTCGGAGAACGTGAGCGTGACGCCCTTGGGCGCGGTGGCGACCACCGCCCCGTCCTTCGGGTCGCTCCCGGTCAGCGCGGCGTGCGCGGACGCGGGCGCGGCGCTGCTGAACAGCGCGCCGAGCAGTGCCGCGGCGACGAGCAGCAGCCGGGCGAGGGCGGGCCCGAAGCGTGGGGCGGTGGTGGCCGTCATGGTGTGTCAGTCCCCCAACTGGCTAGTGGTGGGCCGGATCTTCAGTGGCCGGATCTTCGGTGGCCGGGTTGTGGGTGGCCGCTTCGACCGGGAGCCGCACCTTCACCGGGTCCGACTTCCGGAAGTGCAGCTCGATCTCGACCGTGTCGCCCTGCTTCGGCTTCCGCTTGATGTTCATGAACATGATGTGGCTGCCGCCGCGTTCGAGCTTCAGTTCGCCGTTGGCGGGGATGCCGAAGGACGCGACCTGCCGCATCTTCTGGTTCTTCGACTCGTGGAGCCCGATGTCGTCGGAGAGCGGACTGGTGACGGACGTGAGCGTGTCCGCCGCGCCGCCCTTGTTGGTGACGGTGAGGAACCCGCCGGCCATGTCGCCCACCGGCTGCGGCATGAAGGCGCCGCTGACCGTGAGCTCCGGTTCGTCGGCGGAGGCGGAGCCGGAGGAACCGGCGGAGGCCCCGGAGGAGCACCCGCCGAGCGCCAGGGCCCCCGCGAGGGCCATGGTGGCGGCCAGGGAGGTGCCGGCGGTGCGGGGGCGGCTCACGGGTTCTGCCCCTTGATGATCTTCGGGAGGTCCTTGGCGTAGTCCTTCCAGGTGGTGTCCTCGCCGTACACGACGTAACCCTCGTCGGTCTTCGGGGAGAACGCGATCACCCGCGCCCCGTGCATGGAGACGACCGTGCCGTCCTTCTCCTTCGTCGGCGGCTCGATGCCGATGCCGAGCTGTCGCGCGCCCGCCTGGATGGCCGAGAAGTCGCCGGTGAGGCCGGTGAAGGACGGGTCACCGGCCGAGGGCAGCCATGTGGCGAGCTCGGCGGGGGTGTCCCGGTCCGGATCGGTGGTGATGAAGATGACCTGGAGCTTGTCCTGGTCCGCCTTGGGGAGCTTCTTCTTGGCGATGCCGATGTTGCTCATCGTCAGCGGGCAGACGTCGGGGCAGTGGGTGTAGCCGAAGAAGATCAGCGTCGGCTTGCCCTTGGTCCGCTCACGGAGGTCGTACTTCTGGCCCTTGGTGTCCGTCAGTACGAGGTCGGGCTTGGTGAAGGGCCGGTCGAGTACGGTCGCGGCCTTGGCGGGCGCGTTCGCGGACACCTGGGCGACGGAACTGCCGGAGCCGGTCGAGCCGGCCTCGCCCCCGGTGAGGGCGAGGCCGGCGGCGACGGCGGCCGCGGCCACGGCGGCGGTCAGCGCGATGAGGGCGCCACGCCGCCGTGGCCGGGACTGCTCGTCGGTCTTGTCGATGTGCATGGTGTTCTTTCTCGCGGGGTTGGGTGACGGCGGCCGTCAGGCGGAGCGGCGGCGCCCGGCGAGGACGCCGAAGGCGACACCGGCGGCACCGACCAGGATGCCGACCGTGCCGAGGACGCGGGCGGTGGTGTCAGTGGAGTCGGAGGCCGCCGCGGCGGTCTCCTCCGTACCGTGGCCGTCGCCCTTGCCGGCGTCCTCGGCCTCGTCGGCACCGTCGTTCTTCGCGGCCGCGCCGCCACCGTGGTGGTCGTCCGTGGCGGCGGACAGCGCCAGGACGGGCGCGGGGGTCTCCGGCTCGGGAGCACCCTTCTTCGGCTCCTCGATCCAGCGCACGACCTCCTTGTTGTCGTACGTCTGGAGGGCCTTGAAGACGAGCTTGTCGGCGTTCTCGGGGAGCTGCCCGAGCGAGACGGTGAACTGCTGGAACTCGCCGGGCGCGATCTTCGAACCGGCCGCGGTCCAGGTGATCTTGGTGGCCGCCTCGGTGATCCGCTTGCCGTGCACCTCCAGCGGCTTGGCCAGCTTCGCCTTGGTGACCTGGGCCTTCCAGCCCGGGACGGGCTGCGTCGAGACGGACGCGAGGGGGTGCTCGGCGGGGAGGGCGACCTCGACCTTCACGGTCGAGGCGTTGTCGCGCTCGTTGGGGACCTTGAAGTGGACGGTCGCGTATCCGCCCTTGGCGGCCTCGCCCTGCGGCTGCACGCTGATGTGCGCGAAGGCGGTCCCGGAGAGCAGGACGACGGAGGAGACGGCGACGCCGGCGGCGAGGGCGATACGGGAAACGTTCATGACGACAACACACTCCACGTGAATGGTGGCGACAGGCGTGCGCACACGGGCGCACCACGGCACCACTCCCCTTGAGCGGGCCGTGTCAGGCTGCGAGGACGCAGAGGGATACGGCCGGCGGGCCGCGCCTGATCACCGTGTGCTGGAGCGCGTCCGCCGCTGCGGGCGGCGCGGCGTAGTCATCGGTACGCGGCGGTCGCGGCCCGCCCGCGGGCAGCACGGGCAGCCCGGCCACCAGGGCGCGTACGAGGACGAGGGCGGCGCGCAGCGAGCGTACGAGCGCTCCGTCGGCGCCACGCGTGGAGAGGTCGGCCATCGCCATCAGCGCGAGGTCACCGCGCCGCAGCAGCCAGCCGGTCACGACGGCGGCCAGCAGGTGCCCGAGGAGCATGGGGAGGCTGGGCCACAGCCCGGCGCCGGGCTCGGCCATGTGCCCGGCGTGCGCCAGGGCGGGGTCGAGGCCGGCGGTGGTGATGATCCGGTGGGCGTCGGCGGGGGTGAGCGACGCCGCGCCCGCCCCGCACACCAGCTTGGCGGCCATCCGGATCAGGGCGTCGTCCGCCTGGTCACCGATGCCCACCGCCAGCTGCTGCCGCTCACCGAGCCCGAAGAGCGTGTGCAGCGCCAGCTGCCCGCCCGCCAGCGCCGTGGCGATCACCGGAAGGGACCGTTCGCGCGCCGCGAACGGCACGGTGATGGCGAAGACGCACAGGAAGCCGAGGAGCAGCGTCCACCAGGGGACGGTCTCGCAGGCGGCGAGCACATGCCCCAGCGCGGACAGCACGAGGCAGACCGCGGTGAACACCGCGGCCCTCAGCAGCCGCGGACCAGCGGACGGGGCAAACATGGCCCGGCCATCATCGCACTGCCCCCTTCGCCTCCACACGGCAGGTCCCAAAGGTCCGCCTTGGCCGCCGGAGTCCGAGAGGTCCGGACAGAGTGCGACAGGCGCCGACATACACGGGCGTACGGGCTACGCATATCCGCCGAACGAGGGCCAGCGCGTCAACCCCGCGCTTACCGCCGAGAAGTGGGGGCAATACGTAACGGTATGTCGAGCCGCGGCCAGGAGGCTGGAGCATGAGCATCTGGTGGTCTCTCCATTTGCGGCGCGAGGCTGCGAGCGTTCCGCTCGCCCGTCGCCTCCTGCTCGGCACCATGGAGACCGCGGGAGTCGACCCGGACATCTCCTACGATCTGTCGCTCGCCCTCACCGAAGCGTGTGCGAACGCGGTGGAGCACGGCGGGCGGACGGCGGCCGGGGAACCCTCCGCGGAATTCAGGGTGACCGCGTATCTGGACGGCGAGAAGTGCCGCATCGAAGTGGCGGACTCAGGCCCGGGATTTCCCGCCGGCCCCCCACCGACGGTCCGCAGACCCGCCCCTGAGGCGGAGAGCGGGCGCGGCCTGCGCCTGATCGAAGAGCTGGCCGACCATGTGCACATCGGCAACAGATCGGGACGGGGCGGCGCGGTGGTGAGCTTCGACAAGATCGTCAAGTGGCGTACGGACGCCCCGCTCGTCGCGTCCTGAACCACCGTCCCGGGTCTGTCGTTCCCGGCACACGGCCCGCCGCGCCAACAACCGTACGGCCGGCCGCAGTTCCCGCACGGCCGCGCGCCGAGCGCGGCCTCATGCCTGTGACGCGGAAGGTCCCCCACCGACATGACGGCGGGGGACCTTCCCGTACACACCCGTGCGCGCGTCAGCCCTTCAGGCCCGCCATCCACGCCTCGACCTCGTCCGACCGGCGCGGCAGCGCGGCCGACAGGTTCCGGTTGCCGTCCTCGGTGACGAGGATGTCGTCCTCGATCCGGACGCCGATGCCCCGGTACTCCTCCGGCACGGTCAGGTCGTCCGCCTGGAAGTACAGACCCGGCTCGACGGTCAGGCACATGCCCGGCTCCAGGGTCCCGTCCACGTACGTCTCGGTCCGCGCGGCCGCGCAGTCGTGGACGTCCATGCCGAGCATGTGGCCGGTGCCGTGCAGGGTCCAGCGGCGCTGGAGGCCCAGTTCCAGGACGCGCTCCACGGGGCCGTCGATCAGGCCCCACTCGACGAGCCGCTCGGCGAGCACGCGCTGCGCGGCATCGTGGAAGTCGCGGAACTTGGCGCCCGGCTTCACCGCCGCGATGCCCGCCTCCTGCGCGTCGTACACCGCGTCGTAGATCTTGCGCTGGAGGTCGGTGAAGCGGCCGTTGATGGGCAGCGTCCGCGTCACGTCCGCCGTGTAGAAGGTGGTGGTCTCCACACCGGCGTCGAGCAGCAGCAGCTCACCCGCGCGCACGGGGCCGTCGTTGCGTACCCAGTGCAGCGTGGTGGCGTGCGGCCCGGCCGCGCAGATCGAGCCGTATCCGATGTCGTTGCCCTCGACGCGGGCGCGCAGGAAGAAGGTGCCCTCGATGTAGCGCTCGCTGGTCGCCTCGGCCTTGTCCAGGACGCGTACGACGTCCTCGAAGCCGCGCGCGGTGGACGCGCACGCCCGCTCCAGCTCGCCGATCTCGAAGGCGTCCTTCACCAGGCGCGCCTCGGAGAGGTACACCCGCAGTTCCTCGTCGCGCTCGGCGGTGACCTTGTCGGTGAGCGCGGCCTCGACGCCCGCGTCGTGCCCGCGCACGTTGCGCACCGGCCCCGTGGCCTCGCGCAGCCGCGCCGGCAGCTCGCGCACGTCCTTCGCCGGGATGCCGAGCCGCTGCTCGGCCTCGCCGAGCGCGTACCGGCGGCCGACCCACAGCTCGCCCTGGCCGTCCAGCCAGAACTCACCGTTCTCGCGGTCGGAGCGCGGCAGCAGGTAGATCGTCGCCCGGTGGCCGCCCTCCCTGCCGTTCGGCTCCAGCACCAGGACGCTGTCGTGCGTGTCGTCGCCGGTGAGGTAGGCGTACTCGGTCGACGGCCGGAAGGCGTACTCCGTGTCGTTCGCGCGCGTCTTCAGGTTCCCCGAGGGAATGACCAGGCGCTCGCCGGGGAAGCGCGCGGACAGCGCGGCGCGCCGGGCGGCGGTGCGGTCGGCCTGGGGGATGGGAGTGAGGTCGCGCAGCTCCGTGTCGGCCCAGCCGGACTTCATGTTCTCCGCGAGCTCATCGGACACGCCCAGGTACAGGCCGTTCTTGCGCTGCTTGATGGGCTCGTCGCCCGCTGCGTCAGCAGCATGGTCTGGCAGAGCTTCCGGGGTCTCCGGGGGGAGCTCTTCGGCCACGGTCCGCCTCCTCTGGTACGACACTGAACCTTCACCATCGTACGGTCGTGCGGAAGACCGCCCCTCAGGACGTGTCGGCTCAGGTCACTCGAAGCGGACCGCCAGCATCACCACGTCCTCGTCCCCGGAGTCGTCCGGCAGCAGCGTCCTCAGCACATGGTCGGCGATGGCGCCCGGATCGGCCCGGTCGGCCGCCGGCACGGTCGCCGCCGCCGCGTGCAGCCGCGCGAAGGCCCGGTCCATGGACTCCCCGGTACGCCGCAGCAACCCGTCCGTATACAGGAGCACCGTCTCCCCGGGCTCGGGGGTGATCTCGACGCTCGGCGCCTCCCAGCAGGCCAGCATCCCCAGGGGCGCCGACAGCGACGTCTCGACGTACTCGGTGCGCCGCTCGCCCACGATCAGCGGCGGCGTGTGCCCCGCCCCTGCCAGGGTGACCTTCCTCCCCTGTCCTCCGGCATGGGGCGCCCCGGCGGGCTCCGCGTACGCGAAGAGGGCGGTGGCGGACCGCGCGGGCTCGGTCAGCCGCAGCAGCAGCTCCAGATCGGACAGTACGGCGACGGGGTCCTCACCCTCCATCACGGCGTACGCCCGCAGGGACGCGCGCAGCCGGCCCATCGCGGCCAGAGCGCTCGCCCCGGCCCCGGAGACCGACCCGACCGCCATGCCCAGCGCGCCTTCGGGCAGCGGCAGCGCGTCGTACCAGTCGCCGCCGCCCTTGGGTCCGGTGCGGTGCCGGGCGGCGAGCTGGATGCCCGAGACGCGCGGCAGCCGGCTGGGCAGCAGCTCCTCGGCGATGGTGGCCATCCTGGCGCGGCCACGCTCCAGTTCCAGGAGGCGGGCCAGGTGCTGGGAGGCGTACTGGCCGTAGAGGCCGACGAGATGGCGCCGCCCCTCGGCCGGTTCGGCCGGCTCGTCGTACAGCCAGACGGCGGCGCCCAGCTTCCCGGCCGACTCGGTGGCGAGCGGCACGGCGTAACTGGCGGCGTAGCCGAGGCGGGCGGCGACCTCCCGGTGGCGGGGGTCGAGGGCCTCGTCGGCGAACAGGTCGGGTACGGCGACGGGCCCCTCGGCCGTCGCCCCCTGCGCGGGCCGTGCGTCCGGCGGCGGTCCCTCGCCCAGGCCCTCCAGGATGCGGCCGTAGGACGTGGCGCTGCGCGGCACCGTCTCGATGGTGCCGAGGTCGGCGTGGGCGAGCCCGAGGCCGATCGTGGTGGTGGGGCCGAGCCCGTCGGCCGGTTCGAGGACGGCCATGCCACGGCGGGCGCCGACGAGGGCGGCCCCGGCGCGCAGCAGTTCCTGGAGGGCGTCGTCCAGGGTGCCGGTGCGGGTGAGGCGTTCGGTGAGTTCGTGCAGCGTGGTGAGGTCCGAGACCCAGCCGGCCAGCTTGTCCTGGATCATCGCGCCGGGTGCGGCGGGCGGGGTCGGGATGCCCGGGAGGGGTGCCGCAGTGTGGGCGGGCGCCGGAACCGCGGGATCGATTCCAGCCACTTTCGGCAGGTGAGGGGCGGTCATGGCAGCCGGCTCTTCGACGGGTGCGTTTCGCTCAATAGCATCGCAAACCCCCTGTCAATCTGCGCAGCTGTCACTGCAACCACATCTACACGCAGAAGTAAGGGCATGTCCAGCATTGTCACGGCAGGACGCGCGGTATTTACGAGAGCCCTAACTTGGCTCAAAAATGGCCCCTATGAACAGGATTTGCGGTCGACTGAGGCCCGTTCGAACGGGGGCACCTCCCGGAGGCGGCGTCGGCAGACGCGGTCCGAGGGTGGCGTCATCCCGAGCATGCTGGGTACGTACACGGTGATGGCCAGGGGCAGTTGGGGCGAGCCCGGAACCCGGCGGGGAGCGCTGGCGTCCTAACCGCCGAAGGCCGCGCCCCATCCCCGAGTGGCGGGGACAAGTACAGCGGGACAGCCAGTGCGCGCCATGGGCGCGCCACCCCTCGCCACGCGTTTAATGGAACCCATGCTCGGCGGCCCCCGGCGGTGTTCCCTGCCGCAGGCGAAGGGGGTCGGTCCTGCCACCCGGCAAGGGGCGGTGACGCGCCGGCTCGTACGCACAGAGAAGTGACGCACACATTGTGTGATGTGGATGACCTCGGCGTTCAACGGAAAGGAACGAGCGCTCATGCGCGAGATCCTCGGAAGGCGACGCAGGCTCCGGTTCCGGCGCAAGAGGAGGCCTGCCCATCTGGACGCGGCGCTCCTGTACGCCGCCGAGTGGCACTGGCCCGTACTCCCCGGTGTGGGACTCACGGCCGCCGGGAGCCGCGGCGACCGGGAGCGCGGCTGTGCCTGTCCGGACCCCGAGTGCGTCGTACCCGGCGCACACCCCTTCGACCCCGGGCTGCTCGCGGCCACCGCTGACGAGCGCATGGTGCGCTGGTGGTGGGGCAACCGCCCGGACGCCCCGGTGGTGCTGGCCACCGGAGGCCACGCGCCGTGCGCGGTGAGCCTGCCCGCGGTGGCGGGGGCGCGGGCGCTGACCGCGCTCGACGCGATGGAGATGCGGCTGGGCCCGGTGGTGGCGACGCCCACCCGCTGGTCGCTGCTGGTGGCTCCGTACACCCTCGAACAGCTCGGCGAGCTGCTGTACGCCAAGGACTGCGTGCCCAGCTCGCTGCGCTTCCACGGCGAGGGCGGCTATCTCGTGCTGCCGCCCTCGGACACCGCTACGGGCCAGGTGCGCTGGGAGCGCGCGCCGCTCAACGGCTCGGCGTCGCCCTGGCTGCCGGACGTCGAGGCGGTCGTGGACGCGCTGGTCGAGGCGAGCACGAGCGCACCGGACGGCGGGAGCCGACTGCGCTACTAGGTCGGTCCGCAAAGTCCCGTCCGCCCGGCGACGTGCGTACGTCACTCGTACGGGTGTGAGCGGGGCCGAGTTGTACGGGAAACGGGCGCACGGCATCCCGGGCGCCGGTCGTGCGTCGATATCGTCGCCGCGTCGTCAAGAATTCCCGGGCAGTTGGCAGGTGGGGTCCACCATGAATCTCCGCGTGATCGGGCTCGGGGCGGTCGTGGTGTCGACCGCGCTCCTGCCGCTGGCGGCGTCCGCCGGACCCACCGGCAGCCCCGGCGCCGCCGTTGACGCCGCGTCGTCCGAACCGGCTCCGGCGGCGGCTCCGGCTCCGGCAGTGGCCGCGGCGGCGCCTCGGGCGTCCGCGCCGGAGCTTGCGGCCGGAACCGGCGCCCCCGCCACGCACTCCTCCACGGGGGCCACCGCCGGCTGTGGGCCGGAGGTGGCCTCGCCGGAGGGGGTCGAGGCACAGACGTGCGTACTGACCGAGGGCCGCGACACCTGGGCGCGCACCTACTACCGCAACGCGACGGGCGAGGAGCTGGACTCCGTACTCACCCTGATGGCCCCCGGCGGCCGCACCGTACAAACGCATTGCGCCGTACCGGCGGACGATGAGCCGGGTGCTTGTGAGACGCCACGGGAGCCGTCGCGCGGTAAGCCGGGCGAATATTCGGCGGTGGCGGAGTTCGCGGAGAACGGTGCGGGGGAAGAGAGCCCGCTGCTGCTGCGATCGGGGAGCAACTCGCCGGTACCGGCGGCCAGTTGAGGGCTGTACCGGAACCTCGGCTTCCGCGGAAATGGAAGCGCCCGGTCGCTGGCGACGGGGGATGCACCAGCGACCGGGCTTCAAGCACCGTAACAAGAGATCGGCTATTCGCAAATTCGATCTCGGTTATTCGGACAGGGATTTGGCTTTCGGCGCGGGGTTTGTGGCGGAGGTCACCAACCGGTCGGGATGTCGATCACGGGCCCGGTCCGGCCCCCGCCACCGCCACCGCCTCCGCCCCCCGGCATCAGCTCAGCGTCACCTGGCGGTTGGTGAGCCCGCCGCGTGCCCGGCGCTCCTCCGCCGTCAGCGGCGCGTCGGTGGCGAGCGCGTCCGCGAGCCGCTCCGCGAACTCGGCGGCCGGCTGCTCGCACTCCTTGGCGCCCATCGCGCTCGGCAGGTCCCACACCGGCACCACCAGGCCGTGCGCGCGGAACGAGCCGACCAGCCGGGTGCCCTCGCCGAGCGACGACCGGCCGGCGGCGTGCAGCCGGGCCAGCGCGTCGAGCAACTGCTCCTCGGGGTGCGGCATGACCCAGCGCAGGTGGTTCTTCTCGGGGGTCTCGCACCAGTAGGCGGCCTCCACGCCGGCCAGCCTGACGGTCGGGATGGCCGCGGCGTTGGCGCGCTCCAGGGACGCGGCCACCTCCGGGGCGGCGTTCTCGGAGTCCGGCACCCAGAACTCGAAGCCCGAGTGGACGACCGGCTCGAAACCGGCGTCCGGGTCGATCAGGTCCTGGAGGCGCGGCCCATCGGCCGGCACCCGCTGGGCGGCAACCGGTGTACCCGGCTTGGCGGTCAGCGCGCGCTGGAGGGTGTCGGCGAGGTCCCGGCTCAGGTCGCCCGACGAGGTGTCGTTCTGCAGGGCGAGCAGCACGGAGCCGTCGTCGCGGCGCAGCGCGGGCCAGGCCATCGGCAGGACGGTCGCCAGCGTCACGGACGGTACGTCGTCGGGCAGACCGCCCTTGAGGTGGAGCGTCGCGGTCGCGGCGGGGACCAGCTCGCGCAGGGCGACCCAGTCGCACTCGCCGGGCAGGCCCTCGAACGGGCGCTGGACCAGCTCGGTCACCGCCTGCGCGGCCGCCCGGCCGTGGCAGGCCTTGTAGCGGCGGCCGGAACCGCAGGGGCAGGGCTCGCGGGCCCCGACGACCGGAATTCCGGCGTCCGTCGGCTGCGGCTTTCCGGCCTTGGTCTGGGGTCGCTTCTTGCCCATGGTGTGGCTTCTCCCGTAACGGCTGTGCGGCAGTGCTGTGTCGGCCGCGAGCCTAGCCGTACGGAAGCCGCCGTCAGGCCGTACCGCCGGGGTCGGTCCGTGTCGTACGGGTCGGTCCGTGCCCAGCGCGTGATGAGCGGCGTCCGCGTCGGTCGGTGTCGGTCGGCGTCGCTCCGCGCCGGTCTGCGTCGGTCGGCGTCGCTGCGCGTCAGTCCGCGTCGTAGGCCTCGTACGCCTCGTACGCGTCCAGGAAATCGAAGCCGGGCGCAGTGACGCGCGTAGCGAAGTCGTCGCGCCGATGGCCTCCCGTGAGAACCACCCACACGGTCACTTCGCCGGACGCGCCGTCGCGTACGCCCCAGTCCTGGGCGAGCGCGTTGATGATGTTCAGCCCCCGGCCGCCCCGTGCGGTGACCGAGGGCGTGGCCGGAACCGGGCGGGTCGGACCACCGCCGTCCGTCACCTCGACGGTCAGCGCGCCGCGCTTGTCGACGCGCCAGGCGGCGCGGATGTCACCGTCACCGACCTCCGCCCGGCCCAGCGGCCTGCCGTGTCGGCAGGAATTGCTGAGCAGTTCGGAAAGGACCAGTACGGCATCGTCGACGACCGATTCGGCCATACCGCTGCGGTTGAGTTCCTCGCGCATACGGTTTCGCGCCACACCCACGCCCGCAGGGCCATGGGGAACGGCCATGCTCGACGACGTGGGCACCTCCTGTGCCACCACCAACGCCACCCCCGAGACCTCCTTTGCCCCACGCCACGGTGTGGATGCCCCAATGGACTGGACCGGAAACCGGCCAACCGGTGTGTGGTGACGCACTCGACACGGTCGGACACGGAGCGAACGCGCCGGAGCACTCCTTGTAACTGGTGTTAAAAGCGGCCCAGTTGGGACAGGACCTGCTTAGGGCGGTTGGTGATGATTGCTTCCACGCCCAGCCGGGCACACAGCTCCACGTCCTCGGGTTCGTCGACGGTCCAGACGTGGACGTGGTGACCGGCCCGGCGCAGGCGGGCGATGTAGGCGGGATGGTTGCGGACGATGCGGATGGACGGGCCGGCGATCCGGGAGCCGGCGGGCAGCCGCCCGTCGCGCACGCGGGGCGTGACGAACTGCATCAGGTACACGGTCGGGATCGCGGGCGCGGCCGCCGCGACCCGGTGCAGCGAGCGGGCGGAGAAGCTCATGATCCGTACGGGGGAGGGGGAGCCGGGCCGCGGATCGGTCAGCCCGAACCGCTTCAGCAGTTGCAGGAGCCGCTCCTCGACCTGGCCGGCCCAGCGGGTGGGGTGCTTGGTCTCGATCGCGAGGCCGACCGGCCGGCCCGCGTCGGCGACGAGCTCCAGCAGGCGTTCCAGGGTGAGTACGGAGGTGAGGGCGGGGTCACCGCGGTCGGGGCTCTCGTTGGATTCCTCCCGGCCCTTCCACGTCCCGAAGTCGAGCGCGGCGAGGTCGGCCAGCTCCAGGGCGGAGACGGCGCCGCGGCCGTTGGAGACGCGGTTGACGCGGCGGTCGTGGACGCAGACGAGGTGGCCGTCGGCGGTGAGCCGCACATCGCACTCCAGGGCGTCCGCGCCGTCCTCGATGGCCTTCATGTACGCGGCGAGGGTGTGCTCGGGCGCGTCCTCGGAGGCGCCTCGGTGGGCGACGACCTCGATCGTGTGCTGCGGTGCGTGGGTCACCGCGTCATGGTGCCACCGCTGTTCCGCCCTCTTCGACTGGCATCCGTTTTGTCGGAAATAAAGATTCGCCCGGATATGCACAGCTCCGGCTTACAGTGGCCTGACAGCCTGTGGGAAAAGCTGACCGCAGACACCTGCACAGCGGACTCTTGCCGAAAGATGACGTGGAACCCCGAGGAGAACGAGCTGTGAGCACCGAGAACGACGGCAACGCGGTTCCGTCCGCCCCGTCCACACCTCCCGCGCCGCCCTCGCCGTCCGCGCACGAACCGGCCCCGGCCCCGGCCCCGGCGCCGGACACCACGGCACCGCTGCCCGAGCGCCCCCTCACGCCCCCGCATGCCGCGCCGCACCGCGACGCGCCCCCGCACCCGCAGGCCGCACCGCACCCGGAGCCGCACGCCGCCGCGCCCCCGTACCCGCAGGCCGCACCGCACCCGGAGCCGCACGCCGCCGCTCCTCGGACCCAACCCCACCCCCAGACCCAGCAGCTCCCCGCCGCAGGGGGCTGGCCGCCGCCGCCCCCGCCCCCGCACGCCGCGTCGACCTGGGGCGCCGGCTTCCCGCCCGCCGCCGAGTCCCGGGGTAAACGTTCCGGCGGCGGTGGACTGGTCGCCGCCGTCCTGGCCGCCGCGCTCGTCGCGGGCGGCATCGGCGGCGGTGTGGGCTACTGGGCGGCCGAGCGCAATGACGGCACCAGCTCCACCACCGTCGCCGCGGGCGAGGCGCCCGCCGACTTCAAGCGGGAGCCGGGAACCGTCGCCGCGGTGGCGAACAAGGCCCTGCCGAGCGTCGTCACCATCGAGGCCAAGTCGGGCGGCTCGGCCGGGGAGGGCGGCACGGGCACCGGCTTCGTGTACGACAAGGAAGGCCACATCCTCACCAACAACCACGTGGTGGCCTCCGCTGCGGAGGGCGGCAACCTCTCCGTGACCCTCTCCGACGGCAAGAAGTACGACGCCCAGGTCGTCGGCCGCGCCGAGGGCTACGACGTCGCCGTACTGAAGCTCAAGAACGCCCCTTCCGGCCTCGCGCCGCTCCCCCTGGGCAACTCCGACCGGGTGGCGGTCGGCGATTCGACGATCGCGATCGGCGCGCCGTTCGGCCTGTCCAACACCGTCACCACCGGCATCATCAGCGCCAAGAACCGCCCGGTCGCCTCGGGTGACGGCAGTGGCAGCGGCAGCAACTCGTATATGAGCGCCCTGCAGACCGACGCCTCCATCAACCCGGGCAACTCCGGCGGCCCCCTGCTGGACGCCCGCGGCGCGGTGATCGGCATCAACTCCGCGATCCAGTCGGCCGGCAGCGGCGGCCTGGGCCAGTCCCAGGCGGGCTCCATCGGCCTCGGCTTCGCGATCCCGATCAACCAGGCCAAGAACGTCGCCGAACAGCTGATCAAAACCGGTGAGCCGGTCTACCCGGTGATCGGCGCCACCGTGAACATGACGGACGAGGGCGAGGGCGCCCGAATCGCCGACCAGGGCGAAGGCGGCACCCCGGCGGTCGTCCCGAACGGCCCGGCGGCGAAGGCCGGCCTGAGGGCGGGCGATGTGATCACCAAGTTCGGCGACAAGGCCATCGACAGCGGCCCCACCCTGATCAGCGAAATCTGGACCCACCAGCCGGGCGACAAGGTGACTCTCACCTACGAACGCGACGGAAAGCAGTCAACGGCCGAAGTCACCCTGGGCCAGCGCAAGGGCGACAGCTGACCGGCCAGGCTGTCCCCGCGCAGTCCTCCGGGCGGCAGCGGCGAGGTGGGTTGCCCGAGCGGCCTAAGGGAAGGGTCGGGAAATCCGCGAGCAACTTCCTCTGGGCATTCGGGGCCCATGACAGGGACTTCCCGCGGTGGGGAACGCTGAGCGCTGAAGGCTGACGCTGCACGTGAGAGGGGCTGCCGAGGACGTCGGCAGCCCCTCCGGCATGCCCGGCTCTCCGACCGTGTCCCGCCTCTTCCCTCTTTTCCCCCTTTCCCCTTTCTCCCTTCCCGCCTTTCCCTGAAGGCTCGCAAGTCATCAAGACCTCATGAGGACTCGTATGCTGGCGTCGTCCCCTACCGGAGCGGTGAGCACCACATGGCCAAGGCGTACGAGCGGATCGCCGACGAGCTGAGAGACGCCATCCGCGCAGGTCAGCTGGGGCCGGGAGATCGGCTTCCCGCCGAGACGGACCTGGCCGCGCGACACAGGCGGAGCGTGCCGACCGTGCGGGAAGCGCTCCGTCTTCTCCAGGACGAAGGGCTGATCGAGAAGCAGCACGGCCGCGGCACCTTCGTCCGGAAGCCGCGGACTCGCGTGCTCCGCACGAACCTGCGCCACCAATGGGAGAAGAACCGCGCGCGCGAGCCCGAGCAGGAGCGCCTGCGGACGGGTGCCACGGAGCATGCCACCGGGCTTCAGGTGAACGATCTCGTCTTCCATGCCTCGTACGGCGAGGCCAAGGCCGACAAGTCCCTGGCCGAGGCGTTCGGAGTCGCCGAGGGCACGACGTTGGTCGAGCGGGTCTACCGGACGCGGTACGCGGTGGAGACCGCCCCCTTCGCCCTGGTGAGTTCCTACCTCATCCGCGACATGGTCGCCGAGAACCCGGATCTCCTCGACGAGACGAAGGAGCCGTGGCCGGGGGGTACCCAGAGCCAGCTCCTCACGCTGGGCATCGAGCTGGACCGTATCGAGGAACGCGTCACCGCCCACCCACCCACCCCTGAAGAGGCCGAGGAACTGGAGCTTCCGCCGGGGACGTCGGTCATCGTCCTCCGCAAGATCTCCTACGACACGGACAACCGCGCGGTGGAGATCTCCGACGTGACGCTGCCTGGCGACCGTACGGAGATGCTCTTCACCACTCACCTGGAAAGGTGGTGAATGCTGCCGTGAGCCGGCGCGTCATCATCGTCACCGCTGTCCACGCGCCGTCTGCCCGGTTTCTGCCGGACGCGTACCGGTCGATCTGTGAGCAGGAACTCCCCGACGGCTGGGAGTGGCACTGGGTGATCCAGGAGGACGGCAAGAGCGAGGAGGTCGCTCCTCACGTCCCTGACGACGAGCGGGTGACCTTCCATCAGGGCCGGCCGGGCGGTCCGGGTGTCGCGCGCATGATGGCGATGGCCCACGCGGACGGCGAGTACGTCAAGGTCCTGGATGCCGACGACCAGCTGGTCCCCGGGGTGCTTGCCCGCGACCTGGCCGCGCTCGAAGCGGACGCGTCGATCGGCTGGGCGACCTCCCGTGTGCTCGACCTGTTGCCAGACGGCTCCACCGCCGGCTTCCCCGGCGACCCGGAGCCCGGCCCGGTCGAGCGCGGCGCCGTCCTGGAGTACTGGAAGGCGAACGGTTTCCGCGCCCAGGTTCACCCCGCGACGCTCTTCATCCGCCGGGACCTGCTCCTCGCGGTGGGCGGCTGGATGGCCCTCCCGGCGTCCGAGGACACCGGACTGCTGATGGCGTTGAACGCCACGAGCCGTGGCTGGTTCTCCTCGGAGGTGGGCCTCCTGTACCGCAAGTGGCCAGGCCAGGCCACGAGCCAGGCCTCCCACACCGACGCGGCCGAGCGCGACGCTCGTATGGCGGTCGTGGAGGCCCGGGCACGGACGCTCGCCGGCTTTCAGTGGCGCTACCCCGCTGAGCGCTGAGGCTGCTTCTGCCGGCGAGCGACGGTGCGTCAGGGCAGGGTGTCCGCGTCGACCCTGGAGAAGATCAGGTCCGTCTCGCCCGTGAGGGGCCCGACAAGGCGCTCCGGCACGGACGAACCCCCGTGGAGCGCCGTCACGTAGCTCTCCGGCGTGTAGTCGTTGACGAGACGGTACGGATGGAAGCCGTGGTCCCGCATGGTCGCCAGGAGCTCGTCGGGGGAGTCGTCGAGCAGCGCCATCCGCTCCGGCGTCACCTCCACCGTGATCTCCGCGTCAGGACGGAGGAGGGGCAGCATCGGCACCATCCCCCGCACGACGCTTCCCTCCGCGCCTTCGACATCCACCTTGATCACGCGCGCTTGGGTGATCTCCCGTGGACTCAGGAGATCCGGCAGCGGGTGGGCCTCGATCTCGAAGGACGACTCGGCCGGCCCCTCATAGGGAACGATGCTGTTCGCGCCCAGGTTGGCGGAGCTGGCGAGCACGAACGTCAGGGCTTCGTCGGTGTCCGACACGGCGGCGTTGACCGCACGGATGTTGCCGTACTCATTGAGCGCGATGTTCCGGAGGACTCGCCGGTGGAACCCCGGGGACGCCTCGATGGCGGTGACCTGGCCTTCCTCGCGGACGAGCTGCGCTGCGAGGAGGCTGTAGTAGCCGATGTTCGCACCGACGTCGATGAACGTGTCCCCAGGGCGCAACCGCCGCCGCAGCCAGCCCGTCATGTGCGGCTCCCAGACGCCGAACAGGTAGAGGTACCGCTGGATGAGGTCCTGGGTGTCAACGGCGATCCGCGCCCCGGACGTGGTACGGGCGACGCGTCGGCGGGGATGTGCACGCAGACGCGGGTTGAGGAACCGGCCGGCGAGCAGCGCCTTGCCGACCGAGCCGGGCGCACCGCGTACGTACCCACGGCCGAGGGTGACCAGGAGCTCTGACACGGGGGTGTGCATCCGCTCGCCTCTCCGCAGGGATTCACCGGAACCGTAGCGCTCAGAGCTGTGTCCTGGTCGGGAGCGTTGGCTGGGTGCGAACGGCATGCGATCGCACCCAGGCCGGACAGCCCCGTACCGACCTACGCGCCTCCAGGGCCGTGTCGTTCGGCACCGGTCCCTCCCCACGTGCGGACCGGTGCCGAACCAGACGGCGGCGTCGATCCGCGCCGTACCGGCGCGGATCGCGTAAGGGCGGGCCCCGGGGTCTGCTGGGCGACGCCCGGAGACGCGCTGCTGCGTCGAGATCCTGCCAGCCGTGGCTCCCACCGAGGAGGCTCCGGCACCGAACCAACGACTTAACCGCAGGTCAGCCAGATAGGGTGAGTTTTCCGGTCCGGATGTCCAGGTGCGGGGGAAGTAAGGAGTGGAGGCCTTGAGTTCCGACTCAGGGGCACGCACAGCCTTCGCGGAACGTCTCGCGCTGCTGTACAAGGAGGCCGGTAACCCTCCCCTCAAGCGCGTGGCCGAGGCGGTCGTCCGGCTTCAGCGGGTCGACGAACGTGGCCGGCCCGTGCGGGTGTCCGCTCAGCGGATCAGCGACTGGCGACGGGCCAAGAACGTGCCCGCCCAGTTCGCCGCCCTCGCGGCGGTGCTGCACGTCCTGATTCCCGAAGCGCGGCGCTCGCGGCCCGAGCCCGTTTCCACGGGCCTGTACGACTTGGCCCAGTGGCAGCGCCTGTGGGAGCGCGCGGTCGCCGACCCGGTCGGTGACCGCGCCCCGGCATCCGCGGGACAGGAGGAACGACCCCAGGTCGAATCCCCGGCCGTCCCCGGTGGTGTGTGCCCCTACCGGGGGCTGGCTCCGTACCGTCAGCAGGACGCCCCGTGGTTCTTCGGCCGACAGCGCAGCACGGACGCCCTGGTCGCTCAGCTCCGTGCAGCGGAGAGGACGGGTGGCCTGGTCATGCTCGTGGGCGCCTCAGGAGCGGGAAAGTCCTCCCTGCTGAACGCGGGCTTGGTGCCCGCATTGCGGAGCGACGCACTGGGCGACGACAGCAGCCGGGCGAGGGAAGTGCTCCAGTTCGTGCCGGGAGGTGATCCTCTCGCGGAGCTGACCCACCGGATCCCTGAGCTCGCACCCGTCGTGTCCGCAGGGGAGGAGCGCGGTAGTCCGCACGTCGAGCGCGTGGCGAGGGAGGCCTTCACCGCATGGGCGCGACGCCGGACGTCCTCCGCCGCCCGTCCCGTCGTCATCGTGGATCAGTTCGAGGAGGTGTTCACCCTCTGCTCCAGCGAGGCGAAGAGGCGTACCTTCATCCAGTTCCTCCACGCCGCGTGCGCTCCCGCCGGCACGGGTGACCCAGCCCCCGTGCTCGTCGTCCTCGGCATACGCGCCGACTTCTACGAGCAATGCCTCGGCTATCCCGAACTGGCCGACGCGCTGCAACACCGGCACATGGTGCTCGGGCCACTGACCACCACGGAGCTACGTGAAGCGGTGACCGGCCCGGCCAGAGCCGTGGGGATGGAACTCGAACCGGGGCTTGCGGAGCTGATCGTCCGGGAAGTGACCGCCGACGGCCCCCGCGGAGGGCACGGCGCGGGGGCGCTGCCGCTCCTCTCCCACGCCCTGCTCGCCACCTGGCAGCGACGGAAGGCGGGGAGGCTGACGCTGGCCGGCTACCGCGCGGCGGGCGGAATCCAGGGAGCGGTGGCGGCGACCGCCGAGCGGGCCTGGTCGAGCCTCGACCCGGGAGCACGCACAGCCGCGAGACTGCTCCTCCTCAGGCTGGTCAGGCTGGGCGAAGACACCCAGGCCACCCGCAGGCGCGGCATACGGCGCCAACTGGCGGAGGAGTCGACGGACCCCGACAAGACGGAGGAGTCACTCGAAGCGCTGGTTCACGCCCGGTTGGTGACACTCGACGCCGACACCGTGGAGATCACCCATGAAGCGCTGCTCCACGCCTGGCCACGCCTGCGCGACTGGATCGACGAGGACAGGAACGGAAACCTGCTGCGCCAGCGACTGGAGGAGGACGGCAGGGCCTGGGAAGGCGCGAACCGCGACACGTCACTGCTCTACCGCGGTTCTCGTCTGGAGCAGGCCCACAGCTGGGCGACATCTGCCGGTGACGCCACTCTGACCCGGAGCGCGGTGGAATTCCTGGCTGCTTCGGTCAGGCTGCGCAGGCGCACCGTCTGGCTCAGCCGTGGTGCGGTGTCGGCGCTGGTCGTCCTGGCGATGCTGGCTGCCGGTTCGGCGGTGGTCGCGTGGCAGCAGCGGGACGATGCCGTCTTCGAGCAGGTGGTCGCCGAAGCCGATCGCGTCCAGTACACGGACCCGTCGTTGTCCGCTCAGCTCGACCTGGTGGCACACCGCTTGCGGCCGGACGACGAAGGCACGAACAACCGATTGATCTCGATCGTGAACTCGCCGCTGGCCACGCCGCTTCTCGGCCACACCGGCGCCGTCTACCTCACCTCCTTCAGCCCGAACGGGCGGGTCCTGGCCACCGCCGGCTACGACCGGACCGTTCGACTGTGGGACGTGACCGATCCGTCTCGCCCGGAACCGCTGGGCAAGCCCCTGGCCGGCCACACGAGTTGGGTGAGCAGCGCGGTATTCAGCCCGGACGGCCGCACCCTCGCGAGCGCTTCGGACGACGGCACGGTGCGGCTGTGGGACGTGCGCGATCCCAGCCACCCGCAGCCGCTCGGTGCGCCCTTGACCGGCCACGACGGCACGATCTATCTGCTCGCGTTCAGCCCGGACGGGCAGACTCTGGCCTCCGCCAGTGAAGATCGCACCGTTCGGCTGTGGGACGTGGCCGACCCGCGCCGTCCGGGGGCGCTCGGCGCCTTGACCGGTCACACCGACGCCGTGCGCTCCGTGGCGTTCAGCCCCGACGGGCGGACGCTGGCAGCCGGTGGCGACGACGACACGATCAGGCTGTGGGGCATGGCCGATCCGCGTCGCCCGGCGCCGATCGGCACGGTGCTGACCGGCCACACGGGCACGGTGCACTCCGTGGCCTTCAGCCCCGATGGCCGCACGCTCGCCAGCGGCAGCGGGGACGACACCATCCGGCTCTGGAACGTGGCCGACCCACGTCACGCCGTACCGCTCGGCGCGCCGCTCACCGGTCACACCGGTCGCGTATGGTCCGTGGCCTTCAGCCCGGACGGAACCATGCTCGCCGCCGGCAGCGCGGACAGCACGGCAACCTTGTGGAACGTCAGCGATCCGGCATACCCGTCCCAGGTCGGCGAGCCACTCGCAGGCAGCAGCGGCGAGATGTACGCCGTGGGCTTCAGCCCCGATGGCCGAACCCTCGCCACCGGGAACGGCGACAACAAGGTCCGCCTGTGGTCGATCCCGACGTCGGACATGATCGGCCGGATCGGAGCGTTCCGCCCGGATGGGCGGGTGCTCGCCACAGCAGCGCGCGACGGAAGGGTTCGGCTGTGGAACGTGGCGAACCCCAAGCGGCCCGTGTCGCTGGGCAAGCCGTTCAGGCCTGCGGAGGGTGACGTGCGTTCGCTGGCGGTCTCCCCCGACGGCCGCACACTCGCGGTGTTGACGGGGAGCCGCGCGGTGCAGCTGTGGAATGTCACCGTGCCGACTCGGCCCGTCCCTCATGGGCCGCCCGTCGCGCTGCACACACGGTTCGCCGGCCCCGGCGCGCTGGCGTTCAGCCAGGATGGCCGCCTGCTGGCAACCGCCCATGACGACCGCACCATACAGTTGTGGAACGTCAGCGATCCGTCCCATCTCCTCCCACTTGGCGCTCCGCTCACCGGCCACAAGGGCTACGTCAACGCCCTCGTCTTCAGCCCGGACAGCCGCACGCTCGCCAGCGGCAGCGCGGACGACACCATCCGGCTCTGGAACGTGGCCGACCCCCGTCATGCCGCCCAGCTCGGCGCGCCGCTCACCGGACACCTCGGCCCCATCAACGCGCTCGCCTACCGTCCGGACGGCCATACCTTGGCCAGCGGCAGCGACGACAACACGGTCCGGCTCTGGAACGTCACCGACTCCCGCGAGGCGACCCGGTTGGGCTCTCCCCTCACCGGCCACACGGAAGCGGTCGTGTCGCTGACGTTCAGCCCGGACGGCAGCACCCTGGCGAGCGGCGGCAACGACAACACGGTCCGACTCTGGAACGTCACCGTCCCGTCCAAGGCCGCTCCGATCGGTCAATCGATGAGCCCCAACGCCAAGACAGGCAACTTCTTGTCCTTCAGCCCCAACAACCACATGCTCGGAGTGTCGAGCGGGACCGATACCGTGCGGCTGTGGGATCTGGACGTCGACGAGGCCATTCGTCGTATTTGCTCGACCACTCGCGGCGTGCTGACCCCGGAGAAATGGCGCGAGTATCTGCCCCGCCTCTCGTACGAGCCTCCGTGCGACCAGTAACGGAGCCTCCGCACGACCAACGGCCTCTCCCCGGTCGTCAGACGGGGTGCCTCCGGTCAGCGGACCGGGTACGTGATGCTCATCACAGGTCGTTGCGGCTGAGCGATCGGCTCCCACCGCACAAGCAGCCTTGTTAGTCTTGGCCACAGCCCGATCGCTGGTGCATCCCCCGTCGCCAGCGGTCGGGCGCTTCCATGTCCTGCGGAGAACATGAGGCCAGAGCCACCAGCCGGTAGGCTGTAGCCCGCCCCGCGGCAGGTGAAGCGGGGCGAAGGTGGGTTGCCCGAGCGGCCTAAGGGAACGGTCTTGAAAACCGTCGTGGCGCGAGCCACCGTGGGTTCAAATCCCACACCCACCGCGTAGCAGGTCAGAAGCTTGCAGGTCAGAAGGGGTGCCATCCTCCGGAGCGGCACCCCTTCTGCATGACCTTGTCTCACCCTGACTCACCGGTCTCCCAGCTCTGACCAGGGTGTGCGGCCAACCTGCGGCCAGGATTCACGGCCAGTCGGTCCCGCTCTGGCTCTCTGCCAGTCCCTGCTCGATTAGCGCGTTCATCCTTGATTCCTCGCCGTCCAGCACCTTGGCGTAGTAGCGCTGGAGTACCGCGACGCTTTGGCCAGCACGCCGGGCCGTCTCGGCCAGGCTCACCCCGGAGCGGAGCCAGAACGATACGCACGCGTGCCGCAGGTCGTACGGGATGGCGGCCAGTGGGGAAGCCACCTGCGCGGCTGTCAAAGCCTTCCTGCGCGCCTCTTTCCAGACCGCGCCGTACTCCTGTGACCGGACCGGGCCACCTCGCACGGCGCTGAACAGACGGCCCTCGGTCGTGGTGCCGAACGCTTCGAGGTGCGCGCGGAGGATGGCGACCAGCACGGGAGGGATGGGCACGGGGCGGACCGCGCGGTGAGCCCGGTGCTTGAGCTGCCGTTCCTCGTACGGCTTTCCGTCGTCGGTCCAGGCTGATCCCACCTGCGGTCGGGCGCCGGCGAGCATGAGCCGCCCCCACCCTTCCGCCGGAAGGTCGCACTGGTCGGCGCTCAGCATGGACACCTCTTCGGGTCGCATCGCGGCGTAGTAGATGCACGCGAAGAATGCGACCAGGTGGGCGCCGCGGGGACCTTGCGCGCGGACCGCGTCGAGCAGGGCCCGCGCTTGGGCGGGCGTGGCTACGCTGCGTACGTCCAGCTCCTCTACCGCCTTGGGTGTCTCCCAGTGCACACGGTGCAGGGGGTTGCCAGGCAGTAGTTCGTGTTCCACAGCCAGGCGCAGGCAGTTGCTCAGCACGGCGCGGCGGCGGCGGAACGTGTTGGCGGCGGCAGCCTTGCCGTCCTGTCGCATGGCTAGGTGCTCAAGCACCGTGCGCACGCGCTTGGCGTTGTCCAGGTCGACCACGGCCGGCGCATTGCGTTCCACCCATGCCAACGCCTTGGCCTCGGCCTCGGGTGGATCCTGGTCGTGGCGGCCCGCGTTGAATCCCCATTGGTAGAGGGCACGGCGCAAGAGGTCGTTCGCCGGGCGCCCCTTCCCCGCTGGGCACAGAGCCATCGTGGCGATGGTCAGGCTTTCAGCGATGCTCGCGCGGTGCTTCGCTGCCGCAGTCGGCCACTTTCGCGCGGCGTGCGCGCGAGCATGGGCGTACCAGCTCGTGCGGTTCCGTTCGCGCACCTCGGAGACAGGCAGCCCGGTTTCCGTGTCGAAGGGCTCGCCCTTGCGGGTCGCGGTCAGTAGCTCCGCGCGGCGGGCGTCGGCAAGCGTCTTGGTGCTGAACTTTTCCTGATGCTCTGTCCCGTCTACCTGCCAACGGAGTTGGAACGGAGCGGCCTTGCTCGGACGCTTCCGTACGCTCCAAATGCGCACGTCATAGCTGTGCATCTTGCTCCCTAAGGGGAAGGGACCCCGCACTGCGGCGGGGTCCCTTCGGTTGGTCAACGGTCAGGCTGCGATCTCGTGCTTGGCCCACCACGCGTCCAGGTCGCTGCGGCGGCAACGAAGCTGCCCGTTCGGCAACTTGATGAGCTTCGGCGCCTCACCGCGGGCGCGCATTCGGTAGAAGGCGGCGCGGCTCATCTCGATCTCTTCGAGGACTTCGGACAGCTTGAGCTTCTCGGTGCTAGCCAAGGTGGTGACTCCTTCTCGGAGCGAGGCGTCTTGGGGGTCCCCCTGAGGGGCGCTACTTCCGCTACCGCCGCTACCGCGCAGGTCAGGGGCCTGTTTGAGGTAGCGGGAAGGGGTAGCGGTAGCGGATGGGTAGCGGCGCGGTAGCGGCAAATTTGGGTGCTTGCCGCTACCGCGTTGTGGCTGGTCAGGCCGTGTTTTCGGTGCCGGGTAGCGGAGGTAGCGGACTTTCCGGGGGTGGGGGGCAGTAGCGGGCCCACGCGTCCCACAGATCGGCGGCGTAGTAGCCCTTCAGCACGCTCCCGGCGGTCTTGATGTTGCGGGAGGCGATCGGCTCGTTGTCCGCCGTCATGTACTCCGCGAGCATCCGCGACAGGCGCCGGTTGTCGAGGGGCTTGCCGTGCAGGTCCGCCCACGGCGCGTCGTCCAGGGCGTTGAGCCGGTCGAGGATGGCGACGGTGGGCAGGCGGTCGATACCGACCATGACGTGGTCCCGTAGGTCGGTGAGCAGCCGCACTCCGAGGCTGCCTTTGTCGTTGGCCTTGGACGCGGTCACCAGCGTCACGCAAGCGGCACGGGCCCGCTCGGGCCAGTCGCCGCCGGCCGCGTCGGCGACGGCGAGCAGGGGTTCCCACACGTCCGCCGGGCGGTCGCTGACGCCGTCGGGCATGTCCGGCCAGGCGCCCATGACGAACCCGCGGGCGTGTTCCGCCCACGCGGCGAGCCGATCCCGCAGCGCGTGTCCCTCCGCCTCGTGGATCCGGGCGCGGAAGGCTTCCACCCGTTCGTTGCGCGCCCGCCGCCGCATCCGGATCACGACCGACCGGGTCATGATCGTGTCGGGCAGGGAGCCGAGTCCGGCGACCGCGACCCCGCAGTACGACGGGAAGGCCTGCACGGTCTGGTTGCCGCCGTCGCCGATGCACCGGTAGGTGACACCGGTTCGGCGGTGACCTGCGTTGAGGAATCCGCGCAACTCCTCGTTGTCCCCCGCCTTGGGGCCGAAGATCGTGTCGATCTCGTCGAACAGGATCGTGGGCCGGCCGTTGGGGTTGGACACGGAGCGGAACAGCGCGGCGGCCGACGCGTTGACCGCCGTCATGGGCTGCGGCACGAGGGTTTCTACGATCTCCAGCGCCCGCGACTTCCCCGATCCCGGCTCGGGGGACAGGAAGGCGAGGCGGGGCGTGGAGTCGAAGCAGTCGAGCAGGTGGGCATGTGCGTCCCACAGCGCCACGGCGACGTAGGCGGCCTCGTGGGGGAAGACGTTGAAGCGGCGGTGGAAGGCTTCGACCTCGTTGAGTAGCGCGGCGCCGTCGATGGTGGTCATGCGGCGGTCCTCCCTTCGGTGAGCGCGGCGGGCGCTTCGGTGCAGAAGTGCTTGTGCGCCTCGTACTTCGCGATCAGGGCGGCTACGGAGTTGGGGCCGGTGGCGGTGTCGGTCTGTCCGCAGGGGCAGGCGTAGGCGGCGGTGGGGGTGTCGCTGTAGCGCTTGGACCAGCGGGCGCCGTCGGTGTGGTGGCGGTAGACGGGCGGGGCGTAGATGCGGATGCCGGGCCGTTCCGGCGTGGGGTCGCTGACATCGGTCGTGTGCGGGTCAGGGCTTGTTCGGACGCCCTTGCGGGCGGCGCCTTTCGGCTCGCCTACGGCCGCCGCGTCCACAGGCTGTGGAGCGGCCTGCGGGCCGTCCGGGGTGGTGGGGAGGCTCTTCAGGTGGGGGCGGGAGGGGGCGCTCATGCCGCATCCCGCCTGCGGCTGTTGTGGGTGATGGACCAGTTGAGGGCGCTGCGCAGGGTCGAGCGGCACTCGGAGACGGTGAGTCCGGCCGCCTCGCCTGCCTCCTGAAGAGCCTGCTCGACCACGTGCCGGGGGAGGTCGCCCCACGCGACGAACCGTCCCAGGGCGCGCGCGGCCCGGAACAACGCGGCTTCCCGCGAGCCGTGTTGGGCTATGGCGACGTTCCGCGTCTCAGCGGCGAGTGCTACCTCCGCATATCGGCGGGATTGCCCCGCTACGGCCACCGAGGGCGCCTCAGACGGCTTGGGGGCGGGTTGCAGGATGGTTTGGAGCCACGGAGGCAGTGCGGCCGTCTCAGGGGCGTTCAGAGCCTCGTACCGTCCGGTGGGGAGGATGCTGCCGGCGGCGACGACGTAGCCGCCCCACGCGCGGGTGTCGACCGAAGTGGCCACCGTGCCAGCCGTGTTGGCGAGCCGTACGCCGGGCGGGGCGGTGAAGTACAGGTGCGTTCCGCCGGTGGTGGTCCGCACGCGGTAGGTGGTGGGGACGGCGTGCCCGGCGCGCTCGCAGAGCGCTCGAAAGGTTGTCGCGCCGTCAGGCGCGTCCGAACTGCCCTTGTGCTCTGGCGTGTCCAGGTCGACCACGACCAGCCCGGAGGGGCCGGTGGCGATGCCGACGTTGAACGGCGCCCGCGACCACGCGGCGCGGATGCGGTCGGGGTCGGTGGTGGCGCGCTGCTCCCACTTCCGGTGGCCGCTGGCGCACTCGCCGGTGCCGGTGCACGAGCGCTCGCCGTGCAGGGCGGGCGGCTTGCCTCCGGGACGCAACGGGAAGACGTGCCAGCCGCGTTCGGCCGCGTCCAGGGCGGCACGCAACAGGTGCTCGCTCACGCGGCCACCCCCCACGCCGGCTTGGTCGCGGAGGCGCCCAGCAGCAGGCCATAGGCGTGGTGGGCCTGGCGGGGCACGACGCCGTTGCCGAGGATCTTGAGCTGTTCCTTGCGGGAGATGCCGGGCACGGCGGTGACCCATCCTTCAGGCAGGCCCATCATCCACTCGGTGAACAGCGGCGACAGCCGCCGGTTCCCACGCGTGCCCGGTTCGGTCGGGCACGGCGCCGGACGTCCGGTGATGCGCTCCCAACGCCGGATCGCGGGCCCGTAGTCCGTGCCATCGCTCGCCACCCACCGCTCGTCCAGCCGGACCGGCCCGGACGGTGTGGTGTCCACGCCGGCGAGCAGGTTCACGGCCACCTCGTTCAGCGGCCGGGCGTTGCGGTCGAGCAGGTTCGACGCCCCGGACTTCCAGTCGCGGGCCGCCGGGGTGGGCAGCAGGCTCACTGCTCCTGCGGGGGCGGTGGCAGCTTCGTCACGGCGGTGCGCAGGTTCATCCCACCCTTGCGCTTCGGTGACGTTCCGGGGCCGCCAGTGCCGTCCGAGCTGGTGGGGGTCGGCATCAGCGGGATGGGCAACTGCGAACCAGCGGTCGCGCTCGTGCGGCGCCCCGGTTTCGGAGTCACCAGCGCGTACGCATGTCCACCGCAGGTCATACCCGATCGCGGCCAGGTCCGCGGCGACGACGTCCAGCCCCCGCGAGCGGAGCGCCGCCACGTTTTCCAGGAAGACGAGGCGCGGTCGAACGACGCCCACAGCCTGAGCGACGTTTTTCCAGACCCGTGACCACTGGCCATTGATCCCGTCCCTTCGTCCGGCGTTGGAGGTGTTGCGGCAGGGGAAACCGGCGCCGATCACGTCCGGCCGGAACACGTGCCGGACCTGGTCCCAGTCGACGTTGCGGATGTCCCCGAGGTTGGGCACGCCCGGGTGGCGGGCGGTGAACACGGTCGCGGCGTGCCCGTCGTTCTCGGCGTAGGCGGCGACCTGGCCGCCGATGTGGGCTCGGATCGCGGCTTCCAGTCCGCCGTAGCCGGCGCACAGGGCGACGATCGTCGGCGGCGATCCGGGCACTCGCCGAATCGTGGTGGGTTGGGTCATGCTGGGAGACCTCCAACAGGTCTGATCTCGACTGGTTGGCAAGGGCGGCCCCGCGTTCTTTGGCGAGAGGTAGGGGCCGCCCTTGGCGTAGCTACTGGTAGAAGTGGTTGCGCTTAATGACGGCCTTGCGGATGTTGACCGTGGTCCCGCTGCCGTGGCGGTTGGCGCTGAAGACCTGTACGGCGATCCAGCCGCCGAAGATGACGGCGGCGAGGGTGATGAGCTGGGTGATCAGCGCGGTGAGTGCGGTGATGAACGTGGTGAGGAGCAGCAGTCCGCCGCACACGGCGAGGAACCCGACGCCCCCGAGGGCGACGTTCACCGCCGCGCGGGAGACGGCCGGCTTCGCGGCGATCGGTTCCGACTGCACGGGGTGCATGGCGTAGCCGGTGACCACCCGACCGTCGGGCAGGACCACGCTCGCCACCGCCGGGATGGCGCCCGGCTGGACGGGCACGATCGGCGTCGGCTGCACGACGGCCGCGGGCGTGATCGGGGTCGGCTGGTAGGCGGTCACGGTTCGTTCGGCGGGCGCGTTGGGGCGGTGGCTGGGGTGCATGCGGAATCCCTTCCGGCGCGTGGCCAGGGAGGTGGAGGCACCCCCTGCCGGGGGTGCTGTGGAGGGGGTGCGGGGGCGCTGACCTGCGTGGCCTCCCTGACTCCCTGGTGGATCATTCGTGCAGGTCAGGGCGAGGAAGGCGGGGCAGGGAGGCGGTCAGGGACTTCTCCCTGCCTCCCTGCCCCGGGCGCGGCTGGTTCCCTGTCATTCGGCGGCGGAAGCGGAACCGTTCTCGTCGCGGTTGGCGAGGGCGCGGTAGACGCGGTCACGGCCGACGACCATGCGGCCGTCGGACTTGTACGGCTCAGCGCCGGCCGCCTCCAGCACCCGCTTGAGGTCGCCGGGGGTCCAGCCGCCGTAGGCGTCCTCGGAGAGCGTGGCGAGCCGCTGGAGCACGTCCTGGGTCAGCACGCGCGGGGCGCTGCCGAGCACGGCCGCGATGTCGGCGAGCGGGTCACGCTGTTCGCCCCGTTCGATGGTGTGCAGGGTGGTGACGCCGTCGCGCAGTGCCTTGGCCCGGTTGGCGATCACCTTTGCGTCGTCGGTGCTGATGTAGTGCGTGCGCACCGTGATGGACGACTGACCCTTGGGGATCTCGATGCCGTCCGAGGCGACGACGAGGGTTCCCCGGTCCAGCCCTTGACGCAGCAGGTTCGGCGCGGCGCCGCCGTCAACCGCCTTGTCCCCCAGCGCCATACGGGCCTGAGACTCGGTGCCCAGCGCGAGCGAGGCGCGCGTGTGCGCACCCTCGCGGACCAGCTTGGGAAGGTTCTGGTCGGTGGGGTCCTGGGTGCCCTGCCACAGCAGCACGTTCACCGCCCGCCCCTGGTTGTGGATTTTGCGGGCGGCCATGAAGTACCGGGATGTGGACGACGAGCCGCCGTAGGGGCGCTTTTCCTCGTCCTTGACCGGGCACATGAACGCCACCTGTGCCTCGTCCACGATGACGATGAGCGGCGGGAACTGCGTGCCCGGCGGGGCCTGGAGACGGCGGTTCATCTCGGTCACGGCGTCTTCCGCCATCTCCGTGACCTGGATGACGTGGTCGTCGGTCGGGCCCTGGATCAGTCGGGTGGCGACCCCGTCGAACATGGCCCAGTCGCCGGCGCCCTTGAGATCACCGAGCCAAAACTCCACCGACCGGTCCAGCGCCAGCCACAGGGCGAGCGAGCGCAGGGCGGCGGTCTTGCCCTGGTTGGACAGGCCAGTGATGAGCAGGTGACGCTGATACAGGCTCAGCCTCGCGGCATCGCCGCGCAGGTCCTGACCCCACGGTGCCTTGCCCTTGGCGTAGTCGGCGGTCATCGCTTCGTCGGTGACCAGCGGCGACGGCCCAATCGGCTCATCGAGTGCGCCGGAGTCGGCGATCCACAGCCGGACCGTGCGGGCGGCCTGCGGGATCGTGATGAACACTTCGTGCTCGTGCCTGCTCAGGTTCTCCGCGAGCTTGCGCCGCCGCTTTTGCACGTCGACCGTCGACACTCCCGACGGCAGGGTGACGTCCACCTCGACGCCGCATCCGGCGATCACGATCGGTGACAGCATCGACGCGCCGGCGTCGCCCATCTCCTTGATGGCTGCCCGCAGCGGGGCAACCCCGAGGTCGCGCAGGGCCTTGACCACGATGGACGGGGTGATCGGCTCACCCTCACCGGAGCGGACGTTGGCGGGCAGGGCCCAGTTCGGTGCGGCCTGCTGCTTGCGGCCGACCGACCACAGGGCGAGCAGGGCGAGGAACGGGCCGACGCTGATCAGCGGCCCCCACACCACCTGAACGATCCTGACCATCAGGGCGATGAACTCGATGACCGCGGTCAGCGGGGTGACGACGTCGCCGACGTCCTCGTTGGCGATGGCCATGACCACCCCGAGGGCGACCAGCCCACCGATGCCCATACCGGTCCCGACCAGCACACCCTTCGCCGCGTCCACGGGCGAGGTGAGCAGGTCCATGCGGCGGCGGTGGCGCGCCTCGCGGAAGCGCTGCAACCGCTCCTCCCACTCCTGTGCCAGCTCGAAGTTCCCGGCCGCTTCGGCAGCCCGGAGCATCCGCTCGTAGCGGGCGCCGGTCCGGCCGTCCCAGGTGCGGCGGCCGGCGATCCTCGCACCGCCGACGACGTAGGCGCCGTGGCGGACGACCAGGCGGACGGTGGTCTTGGTGTTCTCGTGGGTGACGCCGTTCTTGATGGCGCGGCCGGAGCGCACCCACAGCCCCACCGGCCGGGCGGGCGGGGCGTCCGACACCACGGTGAGCACGGTCGGCGCATCCGCGCCCGTCATGGTGGCTGGCTGTGTGGGGTGCTTGTGCAGGGGCACGACGTTGTCACTCATGCGGGAATCTCCAGAACTGCCCCCGGACCGGGGGCGGAAAGCAGGGAAGGAAGGCGAGGGGTGCTGGCTCACGCGGCGGCGGCGGAGGGGACGAGGTGGGCGGCGAGGTGTTCGCGGCCGTAGGCCTCGCGCTCGTCCTGCTCCAGCGCCCGCTTAAAGTCGCGCCGTGACGGCGTGACTGGCACTCGATACCGAGGCGGTCACGCAGGTCAGCCACGATCCGCTCGCGAACGTCCTTGCGGCTGAACTGCATGACGTGCACCAGCTCATGTACGAGCGTCACGGCGAACTCCGCCGGCGTCGGATGCCGGTCGGCATTGATCAGGACCAGCGCGGTGCCGTCCGGGCGCGGGATCGCAGCGCCCTGCACCTGGCGGGCGGTGCGCTTGGCGTCGCGCTGCGCTCGCGTCAGGGCGCGGCGGTCGGCGCTGCCGGCGAGCGCGATGTCGGCGGCGGTCATCAGGTCGGCCATGCCGCGTTCGTTGGTCAGGATGACCTCGACGTCGCACATGGTGCCGGGTACCGACCGGTTCACCAGCCGTGCGGCCTGCTCGGTCAGCCGCTTCGCGGTGCGCAGGGTCGAGCCGTATCCGGGGATCTTGTGCGTCGACGTGGTGGTCTTCACGGAGTCTCCGTTCCGGTACTGCCGGGCGCGGACAGGTCGGGGTCGGGGTAGGCGCAGGGCACGCACATGCCGAGCGAGGCGGGGATGACGTAGCCGGCATCCCGCCGGCACGCAGGGCAGGTACGGCGGGCGGAATTGGCCTTGGCCAGAGCCGCCCACCGGGCCGGGGTCATGGGCCGTACGGGCTTGGCCAGGTCGACCATGTAGAGGTAGGCGACCAGTGGTTCGCGCCGCCGGCGGGAACGTTTGAGCTGCGCGGCCACCTCTTGACCACCGGGGCGCAAGCCGCGGGCACGGAGTTGGCGGCGGGTGGCGTAGCCGTCCGGGGCGAGGCGCCACCGGAACACCGGCAGCGCCCCCATCACACGACCCGCTTCCACGCTGCCCGGAGGCGGACCTCAGATGCGGCGTGGCCAGCCGCGCGGAAGCGGCTGGCCATCTCCCGGTAGGACAGCGCCGGGTCCTCACTGTGCCGGATCTGGTCGACCAGCACATCGAGTGCGTCATCCGTGAGCGCGGGCCCCGACTCCAACGCCGGCACCGGCTCGACGGGCCCCCATACGGGCAGTTCCCAGCGGGGCGTGACATCGGGCGTGACGCGGTGCGTCACGCTGGTCAGCGCCCGCCCGGTCTCCTCACCGGCACGGGCCTTCTCCAGCGTCGACCACGCGCCGGCCAGGGTGTCGGCGGTCTTGGCCTGGACGCGAGCGACACGCGCGCCGGCCTCGGTCACGGCCGTCAACCGCGTCTCCTCGGTCGCCGCTTCAGCCCGCAGCCGGGCACGGGCCACGGCCGCCTCATCGCGCGCTTCCTGCTGAATGCCGCGGATCGCGCCGAGGGCGGCCGGGGTCAGCGCGGTGCGCTCCCACAGCCCGTGCACCAGCCACAAAGCCTTCGCGGCGATCGGCAGCCAGGCGACGGCCAGCCATGCGCCAGCGGAGTGCTCCGCGGTGAGCGCGTGCGCCACCAGAACGCCGGTGGCGAGCAGACCGAACGACCAACCCACCGCAGTCACCGTGCGGTTGCGGTCGCCCTGCGCGGCGAGACGCCGCTCGTAGGCGAGAGTGGCCAACCATCCGCCGTCGATCCCCAGACCGACAACCACGGCGACGGGCCACGGCACTGCGGTGCCGAGCCACATCACGACCACGGCCAGGGTGAGGACCATGGACACCGCCGTCATCGCGACGGCGGGAAGAACGGTCTTGCCCTTCACGCGGTCGCTCCTTCCTGCTCGCGCACGTCCACGCTCGCGATCAGGACGACCGGGGTGCTGTCGTCGAAGGGCTTCTGGCTGTCCTCGATCCACGCCCACTCGGCACCGGGCACCACCTCGTAGCCGAGGTATGCCAGGGCCTCCCGGCGGTCCGCACCGGTGGGCACCGGGCCGGACTCGAACCGGACGGTGGGCCACTCGCTCTCGCCGTACAAGACGACGTACAAGCGCCACTGTCCGCCGTCACCCGACATCTGCGCGGTCAGCCTGCTCACGCGGCACTCCCGGGCAGGCTCGCGCCGGCGGTGCGGTTGGCCAGCTCGACCCGGGCGGCCAGCGCCCGTCGGCGGGCCCGGCGGATACGCCGCGCGTCCAGCTCGGTCGGCGTGCGGTCGAGGGTGATGATGTGCGCGTCCAGCAGGTCGACGTCCGCGAGGATCACGGGCATCTCCAGCTCAATCGCGTCCAGCTCCGCGGCCGTCGGTTCCATGAAGTCGGCGAACGCGGTAACAGCGTCCTGAACAGTCACGATGTGGCTCATGGGTCGTGGTCTCCCTAGCAGGTGAAACGGCCCGAACAGCACCCCCGGAGTAGCCGCTCCGGGGGTGCGCGCCGTTGGGGAATCAGCCACGTCAAAGGCGTGGCACGGCCGCGTAGAGCGGCCGGAGTGCCCCGGGCGAGATTCGATCTCGCACCCTCACGGCTGAATGCCGGGGCGACGTGCATGTCTCCTTCGGGGGTGCCGTACCCGTATCAGGTAGTGCGGCATGACCCCGTTGTAGGCGTGTGGAGACGTGACCTTTCGGTCTAAGCCCTCCCGAATGACCAGGGTCGGGTGCGCCCTCGGCCCGCTCTGTCCCGGGCCCCTTGACCCCCGATCCGGCCCTGAATTAGGGCGCATTGAGGTCCGGCACCCGCTTGCCGGACGAACCGACCGGCGGGCACATCCCTAAGGTTCCCTAGGGTTCCCTGCGGTGTCCAGCAGTAGGCTAGGGAACCTCAGGGAAGTGACGACAAGGAGCGGGACGACATGGCAGGCCAGGCCGACAATCGGGCCCCGTACGCGAAGATCGCCGCCCACTACGCGGAGCTAATTACGTCTGGTCAGCTACAGCCAGGCACGCTCCTGCCGAGCATCAAGAACCTCTCGGATGAGTGGAAGGTGAGCACGGCGACAGCCGAGAAAGCCCTTCGCAAGTTGCGCAACGAGGGGCTTGTCCGTGGCATCCACGGCATCGGTACCGAAGTGCTGGACCAGCCAGCTCCGATGTCGTCCGGGGCTCAGCGGCAGGACCGGGGACGTCGTACTGGGTCTAGCTGGGGGGCAGGCGAGCGATCCGACTCGCACCAGGCGGCCGTGGTGCCCGCGCCCGAGGACGTGGCGCAAGCCCTGGACATTCAGCCAGGCTCCGACGTTGTGCGCCGCAGTCGCGTATACCGCGATCGGCACGGCATCGTCGCTCACAGCACGTCATGGATTCCTGCTCGGTACGGGAAGCTGATCCCCCAGCTAGCAGTGAGCGAGCGCCTGACGGGTGGAACCTCGCTTCAACTCATTGCCCAGGCGACCGGTCACCCGATCAGCCACCGCATCGACACCGCTTCCGCGCGCCTGGTGACACCGGAGTACGCCCGACTCCTGGAACTGGACCCTGACAACCTGCCGACGGACCCGGTGGTCGTGATGACAGCCAAGTTCGTGGACAGCGAGGGCAACATTGTGGAATACGGCGTGGACCTCGGGGGTCCTGGCCGCACATGGCGCACAGAATCGGAGGTCTCACCGTGACGGTCATGGACGACACGCTCGTGAGCGTGCTCGAAGACCGCCTAGATGCACTGCTTGCGGTCCGCCGGACTGGCAGAATCACGCCCGAAGCCGAAGCCGAAGCGGAGGTGGCCGCCATCTCCCGAACCTTGACGAGATCGATGCCCCCACGCCCGCCGTTCTGTGTCCTTATGGCTGGACTTCCTGGCTCCGGCAAAACGACGCTTTCCCGTGCCCTTACCGCCTGCGGGTTCATACGACTGTGCCCCGACGAAGAGATGTTCCGCCGGCACGGCGTCTACGGCGTTGACTTCCCTCGCGGCGTCTTCCCCACCCTCGAGCGGCCTGTCCTCGAAGACGTGGCCCTTGACCTGCGGGAGCAGCTTAAGGCCGGGCACGATGTCGTCGTTGACCACGGCTTCTGGACTCCAGAGGACCGGGCGAAATGGCGGGCGATTGCCACCGACGCCGGCGCCACCCCCGTATTGGTCTATCTCGCAGCAAGCCATGATGAACTCTGGGCGAGAATCAGCAAGCGCAACGAGTTCCACGCAGACGATCCAAACTCGATCTACTTCTCAGAGAGCGACCTTCAGCGGTACCGAACCCGGTTCATCCCTCCTCAGGCAGACGAACCGCACCTTTTGTATGACGGTGACCCGGCGGCCGTGATCGCCATCATCGAAGCCTCTCGCTCCTGAGGCATACATTGAACGCACACGCTAGAAGATAGTTCTGCCATCCTCACTTGCCGTGTGGCTTACACGGTCACCCGAGTTCTGTTTGGGAAGATTCTGCTGGCTCGGTCGGAAGAGGTCCATTGTCTCTTCCTCGAACTTCAACGTCCTGTCGGCGGCATCCAGCAAGTCAGGCCAGGTGACAACCTCAATGCGGTTGATCATGCCGTTATAGGTTCGGATGGCTTGGTCAATCATCTGTCTTGTGGCTGCCGCGTACTTGCGTTTCGGGTCCTCGGTTACACGCACGTGGTCAGGGTTGCCAATCACGACCGTAGCGCGGGCGCGGCAGAGATCATATTCGAGCCCGTTCCTCTTGTAGTAGGTCTCCATCGCAGTGCCAGCCTCGTCCAAGTCGCGAAGATAGTTCATGGCTTGACCGACGGCCTCATGTACCTGCGGCCCGGGAATAAGGTGAGCACGCTGACGCTTCACAAGCGACGTGATATAAGAACCCTTTAGCTCCACGATGTGAATTGAACCATCGGTACAGAAGAGGGGGATGTCAAACTCATCCATAGGAATCAAGGTATTCCGTTCGGATACACCCGTGTATCGACCCCCGAAAATCCAGTAGTGACCTTTGACCGCCTTATGCAGATCTGTCTCGGTGGTTTTTTCATCCGCAATCATGGACCGAAGATCCGCGATCAGATCCCGTCTGCGCGCGATAATCGCAGCTTCGGCGGCGGACAGGCCTGATGCGCTCTGTGTCGCGCTCGCGAGCAGCGTGGGCAGGTCATGCCAATTGGCCAGGATCGAACCCATCACTGAACCGGTGATGCCGAGACTTTCCAGATATTGAATGGCATTGAATGTCGCGAACTCCTGGCTCACTGAGATTACCTCATGAGCGGGGCCGCCAAAAAGATCCGCGAGTTCTGCCAAGAGGGATTGCCCTCGCGGGTCTACAGACAAAACGTAGCCGCCGATGGGGTGCCACTTGTTGCTATCAAGGCTTTCCCTTTGCAGCATAAAAACCGGTTTGCCGGTTTTCTCGACAAACTTCCTTGCCGCCCTGTGGGTTGCTGCATCTTCGCTGCGGAGCTTGATCAGAGCGATCACGACGTCGGACTTCAGGGCGCCTGTCGATTGGGTGGCGCGAACGCTTAAATTACCCGCCTTGCTGATGTGGGTGAAATAAACCCTTTTGTACGGAATGTTGGCCAATTGGCCAACAAACTTCTGCGCTTCGGTGTATTTGTGGGAGTTCGGGGCTTCGTGATCCTTATCCAGTAGTTTCCAAAGGTTTGCGAGATTCTGCGCAGAAGACATGCTGTGAAGTCTAGGCACTTCGCGTCCGCACCCGCAGTGATTTAGTTGCTCAGATCAGGCCCCTGCTCGTTGCCGGGGGATGGGAAAACCAACGTCTCTGCTCCTGCGGTGGGGCCCTGGCGGGCCCCACCGCAGGAGCAGATGACTAGGCGACTGGTGCCGGCTCAGCCATACGCTCCGCATGTAGCTTCAGCGCGTCCGAGAACGCCTGCGGGTAGCGCAATCGGCTTCTGAGTAGCCGCCCATGGAATCCCGCGGTCGCGCGTAGGCTCAGTGGCGGCGCCTCGTTGGTGTCCACGACGTCGAGCAGGTGTTGATAGGAGCTGCGCTCCGGCCACAAAGACACTGCGGCGGCCCAGCGTTCATCCGGCGTGCCCCAAGCAGCCGTGGGCCAGCGCATGCCCTTTGGGAGGATTATCTGGCCAGTCTCGTCGTACTCCCCGGGCGTAAGCAGCCGCCGCCCTACCCACCGCGAGACGCCGACAGTCACGGCGTTTCCCACGAGCTTCCACCGGACTCCAGGCTTCGCTCTCTTCAAGGCTGGCTCGGTCCAGCCGCGGGGGAACCCTTGGAGGACCTCAGCATCTTCGATGCGAGGTGTGACGATGGCCCGGCCAGGCTCGGCGTCTCGAATCCACATAGCGGGTGAGGAAGGGATGCCGAGTCCGGACCCCCCCTTCAGTGTGGGCAGCGCGTCCTGAGCCCACCCAAGACCGGTGTTGCCCTCTGTCCAGTAGAACCCGAAGGCGTCCTCGCGGTAGTCACTCTCAGGGCGTTCGCCGGCATCATCTGCGAACAGCACGCCGCGCGGATCTTCTGTTCGCGACGCCACGAAGATCACCCTCTGGCGTCGTTGCGGCACGCCAGTGAATCGGGAGTCCACGAGCCGATAGGCCCAGCGGTAGCCCAGGCGCTCAAATTCGCTGACCAGGTACTCCATGGCTGTGCCGCGATCGAGCGCCAACATGTTGCGCACGTTCTCGATGACGACCCAGCGCGGTGAAGCGTCCTCAAGAAGCTCGAAGAGATGCTTGACCATCCCTGATGCTTCGCCGTGGATTCCTGCTGTACGCCCTGCCTGTGAAAGGTCAGTGCATGGGAACCCAGCGGTTACCACGTCCACATCGGGCAGGGCCTTGAGCGTCTGGATGTCGTCGTGCAGCGGAACGCCCGGAAAGTGATGCTCTAGTACCGCTTGCGCGGGTTCCCACCACTCGCAAAGAAGCTTCGTTTGCATGCCCGCTGCCTTCAGACCGAGCTCGACACCTCCGATGCCGGCGAAGAGCCCAGCAACGGTCAGCGGTCGAGGGGCGGCGTCTAGGTCTGGCATGGTGACGATGATCCCACGTCCCTCTGTTTAGGTTCGAAGCACAGCTCATCTGTGCCTCTGATGTTGGCTACGGTCGACGCCTAGACGACCGTGAGCCCTCCATCGCTAGGGACAGAGGGCTCACGACGGCGCCGACCGAGAGGGGCAGTCCTACGTCCTACTGACAGAGCGCCTTGGCCATCCTCTGGCCAGACAGGCGCAGGCAGGCTCGGCCCCTTCAATGAACTTCCTGGTGGGGGGATAGATGGAGGATCACGCACGGCCGGTCTTGAAAACCGTCGTGGCGCGAGCCACCGTGGGTTCAAATCCCACACCCACCGCATGCAGGTCAGCTTAGGTGCTGGTCAGAAGGGGTGCCCCGTCCTCGGAGCACCCCTTTTGCCTGCAGCGTGTTTCACCCTTCCTCGCCCGCATCCCGGCCTTGACCAGTGCGTATGGGCCATCTGTGGGCCAGGGCTGATCCCCCTCGTCGAGCGCGCGGGCGATCAGGTTGTTGGAGTGCTGCTGACCACGCTCCTGGGCGGCCTAAGTGTTGCCCGATAATTGGCCGCAACGACCTCGTCGGTCAGTCGAACCACGTGGACAGCAGCCCTGCAACGGTCGCGCAGGCGAGCCCAGCGCTAGCCAACAGAGCAGGGACAGTGACCTCCGGCGCTTGCTCCAAGCTGGCCAGCTCGATGCGTTCCCTGATGTGGAGAACATCAGTCCAGGTGCTCGCGGTCGGAGCTTCCTGTTCAAGCCGGCGCGACCGCTCATCGGGCGACAGCGTGGGGTCGGTCCTGATCTCTTCCACCCGCGCGAACAGGGCTCGGAGCCGCTTTCGTCGACCGTCTACGTCTCGCCAGAGCCGCAGCACCCCGAGCGCTGGCAGCAAACCGCCAGCCAAAGTCAGAACGGTTATGGTCAGCTTCATCACCGAACTATGCGACGGTGACCAGCCGTTCGGAAGACCCAAGCCAGATCTACGGTCCGTGCCACATGCATGCCAGAACCAGGAGAGAACCGCGGTCAACAGCGGGCAGGAAGGCAGCCCCCCGTACAGTGCCGGACGGCTTTCTCCGCAGCTCAGGATTCCACCCAATCCCGTTCGGCCGGTGACTCCCAAGCTGAGAGCGCCCCGGCGTCACCCCGGCCAAGTTGGCTCTGCCGACCACTCTGTACGGTGCACGGCGAGGGGGACATGGAACGGAGCGGGTGCCTTGCGGGCTCGCTTCTTGAGACCCCGGGTGTCGAAGGACTTGCCTGTATCCGTCCAGCCCGAGCCCACGCGCGGGGTGCTGGTCGAAACCACTCGTTCAAATTCCGGGCTGGGGCAAAGCCTGCCGAGTTGCCGGGCCAGCGTACGGCCCCCCGAACATGCCCGACCCCAACCCGAACAGGACACCGGCCGAAGCCGCTCCGGCTGCCGCTCGTTCGGCCAACCGAGTGGAGGTTGGGTTCAACCAGCCCTGCGGTGTGCGTGCCAGGCAGTGGCGGCAGTTGCGAGGCGCAGGGTCCACGGGTCGGGGTCGGCGGTGCTGATCTCGGACCAGACGTTGGCGTTGGCGGTGGCGAAGGCGGTGATGCCCTCGGCGGGGGCGGTGTGCCAGGCGGGGATCTCGGCGGCCCACCCTTCGGCCGATGCGGGGGTGTGGCCGCAGGCGATGAGCCAGATGATCCAGTAGCCGGCGTCGAGCCAGGCCGCTCCGCGGGTCGCCCACGCCCAGTCGACCAGGCGGGCTCGATTGCCCTGGGGGGCGTGGTCGTCGGTGAGGACGTTGGCGTTGTTCAGGTCGGTGTGGAGGAGGTGGGTCCCGGCGAAGAAGCGGAGGTCGTCGGGGTGGGCGGCGTAGTGCTCCAGGCGCTGTTCGGCGTGGCGTAGTTCGATGCTGGGGCAGGGGGTCTCGCCGAGGCGGCGCAGGAGGGCGGCGACTTCGGGGAGGTCGGGGGAGCCGGGGGCGTAGTCGGCGTGGTGGCCTTCGAGGGCTTCGAAGCCGAGGAGGTCCCATCCGGCGGTCTCGACACGCCAGCGGAGGGCGGGGGCCAGGCCGGTGAGGAAGGGTGCGACGGCGGCCTCCCGGTGCTGGGTCCAGGCGCGGGGGTGGTCGGTGCGCAGGCCCTTGATGTGCCAGGTGCCCGTGGCGGAGGTGACGCGGGCCGCGATCTCGCTGTTGAACCCCTCGGCTGCCTCCTCGACCGTGAGGAGGGGGCCGGTGTGCTCTTCGATGGCGCCGCGGGCGGCGGGCGGCAGTCGGCCGAGGCCGAGGCGGGTGGTCGCCATGGGACATCACTCTTCCATGGGTGTAGTGGTGCGGGGGCTTCGGACGGAAGAACGTCCCGAAACCCCCGCGGTTCTGTGCGGCCGGGTGTCTACCGGTACGGGTTGTCGTCGTTGCATCCCGGGACCGCGCCTTCGGTCAGCACCTCCAGGTCCTCCAGGAGGACCACCCCCTCGGGCTCCTCCGGCGCGGGCGGTCGGGGGCTGATCTCCACCATGACAGCGGTCATTGCGTTTCCTCGCTTCCGTGTTGGCAGTAGGTGTTCAGTGGTGCCTTCGCCTCCTGGTACGCCTTGGCGAGCGGTCGGCAGACCCGGCAGGTTCCGGAGAGTCGACAGCCGCCGCAGCCACCGGTGCGAAGCATCTGGGCATCGGCGATGCCGGGCAGACGGACGAGTCCGTCCAAGCCCTCGGTCATGAGGTCGATGGGGTTCTCGCGGCCGACCTTGCACATGGTCGCGAGGCCGTGCGGGTCGACATGGAAGAAGGTGTGGCCGGCGGGGCAGCCCTTGAAGACGCTGGTCTTGTCCAGGAAGCCGGGCGCCTGCGCGGCCAGGGGTTCGGGCGTGCCCGTGTATGTGCGGGAGATCGTGCCGTACTCCTGGCGGCCCGCCCCGTACCGCTCGACGAGGGCCCGCATGGCGTCCAGCTCGTGGGCGTTGTGCCGGGTGATGATCAGCGCCAGTTCCAGCGCGATGCCGGCCTCGCGCGCCGCGACGAGCCCCTTCTCGACCAGCTTGAACGCTCCCGGCCTGCGGGTGAGCGAGTCGAAGCTGTCCGGGGTCGCCCCGTAGAGGGAGATGGTCACCTTGTGCGGTGGCAGGTCGTGCAGCAGGTCGATGATCTCGGGGCGGTGGAGCCGGGAGCCGTTGGTCAGGATCTCGATCAGCATCCCGGAGCGGTGAGCGAGCGCGTACGCGTCCACGAAGTCGCGGTCGATCAGCGGCTCGCCGCCGGTGAATTGGAGCCACAGCACCCCGGCATCCCGCAGCAGGCGCAGGAGCCGGACCTTGTCCGGCCAGGGCAGCCCTTCGAACTTCCGTTCCGCGAGGTAGCAGTGCTCGCAGTTGAAGTTGCAGCCCTTGTTGATCTCGTACGTGGCCCGGCCGTAGCCGAGGCGGGTCTCGGGGCGTACGAGAACGGCGTCCCGCATCACCGCACCCGCCAGGTCCACGTCCCAGGCGGTGCGGGCGTGGTCGAGGAGCCAGACCGGCAGAGGGCTGCTGCTCTCGGCGGTCGAGGTCAGCTCTTCGTACAGCGTCCGGGGGATGCGCATACCGCCCTTGCAGCCGGGGCGGGCGATCAGAAACGTACCGTTGTACGGGCATGCGATCAGCTGGTGCACGAGACCTCCTCCAGGGCGCCTTCCCAGGTGTGCCGCTTGGCGTGGTCGGCGAAGAGACAGCAGCCCTCACCGTCGGGCCCCGGGGCGGACACCGGGCAGTCCGGCAGTACGACGAGCTGTCCCTCGGTCGTCCCGTGCCAGCGGAGCCACACTGCGGTCCCGTACGCGCCGGCGTCGGTGAGGAGGCCGGAGTGTTCACCGTCGTGGTGCGCGGACAGTTGGCACTGCACCGCCCTGTCGATGTACGTGGCGGCCGACTTCTCCCGCGCTTCCCGTGCCAGGTCGAGGGGCACCCGGCGCCAGTGCGCGCACCGCATCACGACACCATCCGGAAGGATGGGACGGCGTTCCGCTCCTGCTTCGCGCACCGGGGACAGACGCACGGCGGGAAGCGGCCCGGGTTGTCCGGGACCACCGGGTCGTCGCCCACGCGTACCTCCGTAGGAGGCCCCCACGTCTGGCCGGAGTCGCGGGAGACCCGCAACGTCATCCGTACGTCGTCCTGTCCGTTCGCCATGGTCAGGAGCATCGCGATCCGCGGGCTCGGCCAGAAAGGCCAAGCGGATTACCCAACTTGGGTAACATCACCCTCGGTTGACCAAGTGCAGCGATCCGTAGTTCTCATGCCGGAGCGTGCCCGATGCCCGAGCCACCTCGCTCGAAGGAACTCCCGGTCAGCCTGCTCACGGACCCGGTGATGATCGAGGCGTGCCAGACCAGGGACTTCGGTCGCATCTTTCAGTTGGTCAAGGCACGAGCAGGCATCTACCCATCGATGATCGCGCGCCGCTGCGACCTCACCCCGAGCCGCGTGGGCGAGGTGATCGCCGGACGGCGGCAGTTGCTGCACATGGACGTGATCGAACGGATTTCGGACGGACTACGCATCCCCGGGCACATGCTTGGCCTTGCCCGCCGTTCCTGGGAGACGCCGCCCGGCCTGACGATCACGCCCCGCGAACCGGCCGAGGTGCCGGTCTCAGCCGTCGAGCCGGTGGCCGTCGGACTACCGGGGGCGGACGTCGACAGCATCCTCGCCCTTGCTGCCGAGCGAGACCTCAGCCCGTCGACGCTGGACGCGCTGCACTCGTCGATCGCGGACTACTGGCGCCGGGATGACGAGCACGGCGGCGAGACCTTACGGCCGGCGGTCGTCGGCCAGCTCCGCTACGTCGTGGATCTCCTCAAGGAACACCGCCCCGCCCCCCTTCGGGACGGACTGCACAGCATCGCGGCCGAGCTGGCCCGGCTCACCGGGTGGACCTACTTCGACGCCCGCCAGTACAACCAGGCACGCGCCTACTTCACCGAATCCCTTGGCTTGGCAAAGGCCATTGAGGACCGTCAGTTCATGGCCAACGTCCTTGCCTGCATGAGCCTCCAGGCCACGTACCAGGACAAGCCCGGCGACGCCCTCGCGCTCGTCACGGCCGCCCAGGACCAGGCCCGAGCAGCGGCGGGAACGACACCGCGCGTATTGGCCATGCTCGCGATGCGTGAAGCCTTCGCCCACGCCACTCTCGGCAACCGCAGCGCCACCCACACCGCGATCTCGGAAGCCCACACCCACTTCGGACGTATCAGCATCAGCGATCCGGACCCGGCATGGGTCGCCTACTTCGACGAGCCGAAGCTGATCGTGGACACCGGCATCGCACACGGCCGTCTGGGCGAAGCCGCCCTCGCCGAACCCCTCATCGCGGACGCCCTCCGCCGTGAACACGCATCGAACCACCGAGGCCGCGCGTTCCACGCCTGCTGGCTCGCCCGCACCCAACTCCAGCGCGGCAAACTCGACGAGGCGTGCCACACGGCCATGGATGCCCTGGCCCCTGCGGCGGCCGTCAGCTCGCAACGAGTCGCCGGCCACCTGCGGGAGTTCTACGAGCAGCTGGAGCCCTTCCGCCGAGAACCGGCCGCGGTGGCGTTCGAGTCCCGGCTCAGGGAAGTGCTGCGCCGCCAGATCAGCGGATCGCCTCGTCCATAAGCACGTAGAGCAGCCCGACGAGGGAGCCGCTGCTGACGATCTCGCGGCGGTCGATCATGCCCCGCACGTCGCCCAGCGGGATCCACTCGATCCGGTCCGACTCGTTCTTCTCGGTCGGCGGCCCCTCGTACGTCGCTCCGTCGGCCCGAAAAATGTGGTGCTGGGAGTCGGTGATGCCGTTGGCCGGCTCGGCGTAGATCAGCGACTTGATCGGACCGGGCCGCCAGCCGGTCTCCTCCAGAACCTCACGGGCAGCCGCATCGGCCGGCGTCTCGCCCTCCTCGACCAAGCCCATGGGCAGTTCCCACGCCCAGGCGTTCGTGATGAAGCGGTGCCGCCACATCATCAGCACCTCGCGCCGCTCGTTGACCACGGCGGCCACCGCCAGGTGCCGCAGCCTGACGACGTGGTGCTCCCAGCGGTTCCCGTCCGGCGTCTCGACGTCGGTGAGCCACAGGTTCACCCAGCTGTTCTCGTAGATCGGACGTTCCCCGTGGATCTTCCACTGCATCGCGGCGGCCCCTCTCGATCGGCCACCAGCATCGCAGAGTCCTCCGGGGAGAGGCCGAACTTCAGAGCAATTCACGTCAGGGTGACGAGATGGTTCACGAGGGGGGCAGAAGACGATTCTGATCTCCAGGATGACGAGCCGGCGTTCCCTGCATCATGTGAATACCAGAGCAGACATTCGGTGGAGAGACAGGTGCGGGGCAGGGATGACAGTGTGGGCGGCTCCGGTGCTGGGCTTGGTCGGCGCATTTATTGGTGCTTCTCTGGCACCTTGGATGACGTCGCATCTCGCGTGGCGGCGTGCGCGCCGGGACGCTTTCAGTGCTGCGATCGCTGCGTTGCGGGTCGCTCAGGTGACTCGGCACTTTGCCAACGGAGCACCGGCTCACTACGTGGGCGGTGATCAAGCAACCGTCGAAGCCTTCAATCAGCGGCTCCGTGAGCGGGGTATCGACCGATTCGTTGATGCGATGCACTGACTGGGCCCTGTGGACCAGGTGTGAACCGCAGGCGGCCCTGAGTGACCCACAGATTCGGGAACATGCGGGTCATCTTCACCGAAGACGCCACTGACAGCACCCTCTTGAAAACCGTCGTGGCGCGAGCCACCGTGGGTTCAAATCCCACACCCACCGCGCATTGGTCGGCGTCGGCGCCGGCCGCAAGGGGTGCTCCGGTGCAGGGGCACCCCTTCTTCGTAACCGGGCTCTTCTTGGTGGGCGGGCCTTCTTCGTGGGCGGGTGGGCGCCAAACCGGTGGGGCGGAAAAGGCGTTGCCGGGGTGCGGGGGGCTGCGGCAGCGTGTGGGGATGACCTTTTTCAGCCACGTACCGCCGCTGTCCGTCGCCGGCCGGGCGGTGCCGGGACAGCAGCGGACCGGCGGGCGGTGGCGGAGGCCGATTTCTGTGCACGCGTGACCGGCGCGCTGGTCGCGGGGCTCCTTGCCGGGTATGGCATCGCCATGCCGGTGGGGGCGGTCGGGGCGTATCTGGTGGCGTTGACGGCTCGGACGTCGTTGAGGACCGGGGCGTGTGCGGCGCTGGGGGTCGCGACCGCCGATGGGGTGTACGCACTGATCGCCGTCGTCGGGGGCTCCGCGCTCGCCCGGGTGCTGGAGCCGGTCATGGTTCCCCTGCGGTGGGTGTCGGCCCTGGTGCTCATCGCGCTCGCGGTACGGGGCGGGGTCGCGGCGATCGGGGAGTACCGCGAGGGGCGGCGGGCGGTGAGGGGCGATGAGGCGCCGGTCGGTCCGGCGCGGGCGTATGTGTCGCTGCTCGGTATCACGTTGCTGAACCCCATGACGGTGATCTACTTCACGGCCCTGGTCCTCGGCGGCGGAGCCATGGACGCCCCGGGCACACTGGCGCAGGCCGTGTTCGTCGTCGCCGCGTTCGTCGCCTCGGCAAGCTGGCAGCTGCTGCTCGCCGGTGGTGGCGCGCTGCTGGGCAAGGCGCTGACCGGGAGCCGGGGACGGCTCGTCACCGCCATGGTGTCCAGTGCCCTCATCAGCGCGCTCGCCGTCCACCTGATGGTTACGGCCCGGTGGTGAGGCGGGCGGCCGAGGCGATGGTGGCGCGGGCCTCGTGTTCGGGGAGGCCGGTGCGTACGGCCGCGTCGGTGAGGGCGTCCGCGAGGGCGTCGCCGATGCCGTTCTCGTACGCACGGCAGGCCGCCCAGAACAGGCGGGTGTTGCGCTGGCCCCGCTCGGCCGTGCGGACGAAGTGGATCAGGGCCTCGCCGCGCCGTGGCGTTGACCCTCGGGCGGGGCGCGGGTGGCGTGGCGGGGGCGCGAGGAGGCGCAGCAGCGCGGGCGGGCAGGGCGCCGGGGTCAGACGCGCCGTGCCGGGGGCAAGGCGGTACGCGCCGCGGGCGGTGACCGAGCCGGGGCCGACCAGGTAGCCGCCGGCGCCCCGGATGTCGATGCCGGGGGCGAGGCGGCTCGCGGAGTTCGGGACGACGACGCCGGACGGGCCGGTCAGCCAGAGGTGCCGGCCGCCGCTGGGCGTGAGGACCGTGACCGTCGCCGGGATCGTGAAGCGGTGCCGGGCGGCGAGCTGGTGGAGCGTGTCCGGCGAGGTGTCGAAGTCGATACCGATGAGGTGGTGGGGCGGGCGCCCGCAGGCTATGCCGTATCCGGTCGCCCAGGGCGCGGCGGCGAAGAGGGCGCGTACGGCGGCGGGGTCGGCGGTGGCGTCGTGGACGCCGTGCCCGGGCAGGCCGCACTCGCCGCGGCAGCGGACCGGCTCGGGGGCGTCCCGGTGGGGGGAGCGCAGGGCGGGGAGTTTGGTGGGCGACAGGGGAATGACGGCGAGCCCGCGCTCGGCGGCGGACAGCGCGTGGGCCAGGGCCAGGGTGGCGGTGTGCCTGTCTGTGGCGGCCATGCACCCATTTTCGTACGACAGTTCGGGTGTGGGAAGGGGGCGAGTGGTGCTTTGGCAGCGTGAAGGGGTTTATCGACTTGTCCTCACGCTTGCGGGGGAAATGCGCACTCCGGGACGGTTCGCCGGGGATTCGGTGGGCAGCTCTTGAACCGCGACGTCGAGAACAGCCCGGGGCGGTCGGCCAACTGCCCTGGAACCAGCCGTAGTTCCGCATGTGTTCCTGGAGGACATGACATGGCAAGCATCCGTACCGCTCGCGTCATCGCCGCTGTCGCCGCCCTGCCCCTCGCCGCAGGTCTCTTCGCCGGTGTGGCGCACGCCGACAACGGTGGCGTCGCGGACGACGGATCGAACGCGTCCGCTGCCGTGATCGCCGGCGGCGGCGGTGGCAGCGGCGGCAGCGTTATCGGCGGTGCCGGAGGTGATGACGACGACGGCAACTCGACCATCGGGCAGCAGGTCGCCACCGGCGGTGGCGCCTCCAACCAGAACAACACCGCGAGCGCGAACGGCTCCGGCCTCACGGCGATCAACCAGGAGAACCCCACCGTCCACGTCACCGGCCTCTGGTAGGCCGGTCCGGCCCGGTGGGGCTGTGGGCTGTGGGGTTCATGGGGTGAAGGGTGAACGACGGCCCGTGCGGCGGTACTTCCGGTACTGGCGTACGGGCCGTTCGCCGTATGGGAACTGACGCGGCTCCCCGACCCCGGGCGCCCCCCGGCGCCGGACCCTGAGCCCCGGAACTCCGGCCCTCCACCTCCAGGGGGTACGGCCGGGCGCCTCCCTACAACCTGAGGCGGATCCGGGTTCGGCACCTGTGGGCGATCCCCAGGCGCGGCGCCCGCTCATAGCGTGGAACCTATGACCGCGACTACTGGGCCCGTCTGCACCGGCGCCTCCACGGCCGCCACCGGGCACGCCTCCTACCCGTCGTTCTCGTCGTACGTACGGGCGAGAGGTCCCGTGCTGCTGCGCACCGCCCGGTCGCTGACCGCCAACCCGTGCGACGCCGAGGACCTGCTCCAGACCGCCCTGGCCAAGACCTACGTCGCCTGGGAGCGCATCGAGGACCATCGGGCGCTCGACGGCTACGTACGCCGGGCCCTGGTGAACACCCGCACCTCGCAGTGGCGCAAGCGGCGGGTGGACGAGTTCGCCTGCGAGGAGCTGCCAGAGCCCGCCGGGCTGCCCGAACCCGACCCGGCCGAGGAGCAGGGGCTGCGCGACGCGATGTGGCGTGCGGTGATGAAGCTGCCCGACCGCCAGCGGGCCATGGTCGTCCTCCGCTATTACGAGGACCTCAGCGAGGCCCAGACGGCGGAGGTCCTCGGGGTCTCCGTCGGCACCGTCAAGAGCGCCGTCTCCCGGGCGCTCGGCAAGCTCCGCGACGACCCCGAGCTGACGCCGGTGCGCTGATCGGTCGGCACCGTGCCCCGATCCTCACCGGTCGGTCTACTCCCGGGTAGTGACATACCGCGCGGTACGTGAGCAGAATCTGCACACCCTCTACTCCACGTAGCGCCCACGGGAGGACGCCGTGCTGAGCACCATGCAGGACGTACCGCTGACAGTCACCCGCATCCTGCACCACGGGATGACCATCCACGGCAGGTCACGGATCACCACCTGGACCGGCGAGGCGGAGCCGCACCGCCGCAGTTTCGCCGAGGCGGGCGCACGCGCGACGCAGCTGGCCAACGCCTTGCGCGACGAGCTGGGGGTGAACCGGTCGGACGCGGTGGCCACCCTCATGTGGAACAACGCCGAGCACGTCGAGGCGTACCTCGCGATCCCCTCCATGGGCGCCGTCCTGCACACCCTGAACCTCCGCCTCCCCGCCGAGCAGCTGGTCTGGATCGTCAACCACGCCGCCGACCGCGTCGTCCTCGTCAACGGCAGCCTCCTCCCGCTCCTCGCCCCGCTCCTCCCGCACCTGCCGACCGTCGAGCACATCGTCGTGGCCGGCCCCGGCGACCGCTCCCTCCTCGACGGCGCCGCGCCCCAGGTGCACGAGTACGAGGAGCTCATCGCCGGCCGGCCCACCACCTTCGACTGGCCCGAGCTGGACGAACGCACCGCCGCCGCCATGTGCTACACCTCCGGCACCACCGGCGACCCCAAGGGCGTCGTCTACTCCCACCGCTCCATCTACCTGCACTCCATGCAGGTCAACATGGCGGAATCCATGGGTCTGACCGAGAAGGACACCACCCTGGTGGTAGTGCCCCAATTCCACGTCAATGCCTGGGGTCTGCCGCACGCCACCTTCATGACCGGCGTCAACATGCTGATGCCCGACCGCTTCCTCCAGCCCGGCCCGCTCGCCGAGATGATCGAGCGCGAGAGGCCCACGCACGCGGCGGCCGTCCCCACCATCTGGCAGGGCCTGCTCGCCGAGGTCACCGCCCACCCGCGCGACCTGTCCTCCATGGCCAGCGTCACCATCGGCGGCTCCGCCTGCCCGCCCTCGCTGATGGAGGCGTACGACAAGCTGGGCGTCCGCCTCTGCCACGCCTGGGGGATGACCGAGACGTCACCGCTGGGCACCATGTCCAACCCGCCCGCCGGTCTGTCGGCCGAGGAGGAGTGGCCGTACCGCCTCACCCAGGGCCGCTTCCCGGCGGGTGTCGAGGCCCGGCTGGCCGGCCCCGGCGGCGACTTCCTGCCCTGGGACGGCGAATCGGCGGGCGAGCTGGAGGTACGCGGCCCGTGGATCGCGGGCGCGTACTACGGGGGCGCGTCCGGCGAGCCCTTCAGGCCCGAGGACAAGTTCACCGCGGACGGCTGGCTGAAGACCGGCGACGTCGGCGTGATCAGCCCGGACGGCTTCCTGACCCTCACCGACCGGGCGAAGGACGTCATCAAGTCGGGTGGCGAATGGATCTCGTCCGTCGAGCTCGAAAACGCCCTGATGGCCCACCCGGAGGTCGCGGAGGCGGCGGTCGTCGCCGTCCCGGACGACAAGTGGGGCGAACGCCCGCTGGCCACGGTCGTCCTGAGGGAGGGCGCGAAGGCGGACTTCGAGACGCTGCGGGCGTTCCTCGCGGAGTCGATCGCCAAGTGGCAGCTCCCCGAGCGCTGGGCCCTCGTCCCGGCGGTCCCGAAGACGAGCGTGGGGAAGTTCGACAAGAAGGTCATCCGCAAGCAGTACGCGGACGGGGAACTGGACGTCACGCACCTCTGACGTCCGACCTCTGACGTCCGACGTCCGACACGCTGGGTGGCCGGGGCCGGGGCCGGGGCCGGGGGCGAGGGGGCGCCGTAGGGGCGCCCCTTCGCCGTCAGTTCGTACCGATCTTCGCCAGCAGGTCCACGATCCGTGACTGGACCTCGCTGCTCGTCGAGCGTTCCGCCAGGAACAGCACCGTCTCCCCCGACGAAAGCTTCGGCAGCTCCGCCTGCTGGAGGCTCGCCGACGTGTAGACGACGAGCGGCGTCCGGTTCAACTGCCCGTTCGCCCGCAGCCAGTCGATGATCCCGGCACGGCGGCGGCGTACCTGCATCAGGTCCATCACCACCAGGTTCGGCCGCATCTGCGCGGCCAGGGTGACCGCCTCGCTGTCCGTCGCCGCCCGCGCGACCTGCATCCCGCGCCGCTCCAGCGTCGCCGTCAGCGCGAGGGCGATCTCCTCCTGCTCCTCGATGAGCAGCACCCGCGACGGATGCTGCTCACTGTCGCGCGGGGCCAGGGCCTTCAGGAGTACGGCGGGATCGGCGCCGTACGCCGCCTCACGCGTGGCCTGGCCGAGGCCGGCCGCGAGCAGCACCGGCACCTCGGCCGCCACCGCCGCCTGACGCAGCGACTGCAGGGCCGTACGTGTGATCGGGCCGGTCAGCGGGTCGACGAACAGCGCCGCCGGGAACGCGGCGATCTGCGCGTCGACCTCTTCGCGCGAGTGCACGATCACCGGCCGGTAGCCCCGGTCGCTCAGGGCCTGTTGAGTGGAGACGTCCGGCGCGGGCCAGACCAGCAGCCGGCGCGGGTTGTCCAGCGGCTCCGGCGGCAGCTCGTCGTCGACCGGCCGTGGCGCGGGCTCATTGGCCACCTCGACCGCGCCGCCCGGTCCGTCCAACGGCTCCGGCCCCTCGGCCGCGCCCTCGTCCGGTGCCCCTATCTCGTACGCCCGCCCCTCCGTCGGGGCGGACAGCCGCTGCTGGGGCAGGGGATGCGGCCGGGCGGCCGTTTCGGGGGCGGCCGGACGCTCGGTCTCGGCGGGAGGCGTGGCCAGCTTGCGGCGGCGCCCGGAGCCGGAGTTCTGCTGCTGGGCGACCTGCTGGGCGAACGGCACGCCCTGGCCCAGGGTGCGCACGCTGAACGCCCGCCCCTGCGTCGAGTCCGCCGCCCCGCCCTCGTCTCCGGGCGGCACCGGCCCGGACGGCGGCACCGGCCCGGACGGCGGCACCGGCCCGGCCGGCACTTCAGGCGGCATCGGTACGGAGCCGGTGCCCGCGGTGGTCTCCTGGGCCGCCCGCCGACGACCGGTCGGGGCCTGCACCGGCTGCGGCGGCACCGGCTGAGGTGGCACGGGCTGCGGCGGCACGGGCTGCGGCTGTACGGCCTGCGGCGGCACGGGCTGAGGGCGCGCGAGCTGGGGCTGCGGCGGCCGCACGGGGTGCGGCTGCGGCGGCGTGTGGTCGGCGTCCGGCTCCGTACGTACGGCATCGTGGCGGCCGCCGCCGTCGGGGCGCCGGTCCGCCTCGGCGGGCGGCAGCGCGAACGCGGTACGTGCCCCCTGAGGAGCCGACCCGGCCGACCCGGGCCGCTCCGACCCGGCCGATCTGGGGCTCCGTGCAGTCCTGGGAGTTCGTCACGGTCAAGCGCACCGAGGGCCGCATCGCGTCCTTCACCTCGATGTCCGGCCCCTCGCTGGACCACTTCGGGCACTGGATCAAGAAGCGGACGACC